>NZ_CP041643.1:5137328-6421661 GCF_008245145.1 Olivibacter sp. LS-1
GTCCGGAGAACGGGGAGTCGTTTGGATTTTTATACGTTGAAAAAAAATACCGAGCAAAAATAAAACGTGATGACGATCTCAACAACAACAGCGACCAGCGACAATAACTTCGATTACATTATTATCGGTGCGGGCCTAGCTGGATTAAGTCTAGCTGTGAGCCTACTAAAGAATAAAATAACGGGTCGTAAGCGTATCTTACTCTTGGAAAAAAGTCAGCAGCAATATCAGGGGCGTACCTGGTGCTTTTGGGAAAATGGTGCTGATTGGTGGGATAGCTTAGTTAGTAAAACGTGGTCCATTGCTACCTTTTACGAGGGTACACGTCAGTTAGCAAAAGAATTAGCACCTATGAAATACAAAATGGTGCATTCAGATGACTATCGGCGTTACGTTTTCAATATACTTCGTAAACAGCAAAACATCCATCTACTATCTCGCGATGTAGTCGATTGCAAAGACCTCGGTACAACAGTCGCTGTTCATACGGAGGAGGGACTATTTTTTGCGCCCCTTGTATTCGATAGTCGTTTCCAGTTGGCTGAATTAGAGAGACACAAAGGGCACATACTTTATCAACAGTTTATAGGCTGGTTTATAAAAAGTGAAGAGCCGATTTTCGATCCGCAAAAAGCGTGTTTAATGGACTTTAGGGCGACACAAGATACACATGTATCTTTTTGCTATGTATTACCCAAGACAGCACATGAGGCGCTTGTTGAGTTTACCATATTCAGTAAACAAATTTATTCCGATCAATACCTCCAAGCATTACTAACCACATATATTGACGAACATATTGACACTTTTAGTTTTAATGTATTAGGCAAAGAGACCGGCGTCATTCCGATGACCGATTATGCGTTTGGGAGTCCGTCAAATCGCATCATTCCAATTGGCACAGCGGGTGGTTGCAGCAAGCCATCTTCAGGCTATACCTTCACTTTTGTGCAACAACATGTCAAACACATCGTTCAACAACTCGCACAAGACCGATTGCCACTTCCCTTCCATAAGCTTCAGGCTAAACGTTTTCTTTTTTATGACCGCGTTATGTTACGAATCCTTAAAGAATTTCCAGAAAAAGGCGCCTCATTATTTTTTAGTATGTTTCATCGAAATAACGCTAACAGCATGTTCAAATTTTTAGCGAACCAAAGCACACTTTGGCAAGAAATTAATATTTTCCGCAAACTGCCAGTTTTATTTTTTTTAAGAATGGCTTGGCGAGAGATCGTTCGCGATAAGTAAGCAATTAATCTGTATATAAATGATCCACCGTATTTATACGATTACGTAAAAATACGGTTTCGTCAATCAAGGAAAACTTCATCTGCATTCTCCTGTTAAGTGCTATAGCTAGTGATGTTTATATTTAACACCGAATTTATGTTAGCAATGAACTACCGAGGACCGTTTAGAGTCCGGACTGATGAAAAACCATATCCAAAAATCCTACATCCAGAGGACGCTATTGTTCGAGTTACTCGCTCCTGCATATGCGGTTCTGATCTACACTTGTATCATGGACTAGTACCCGATACACGCGTCGGCAGCACTTTTGGCCACGAGTTTATCGGCATTGTAGAAGAAGTGGGATCGCAAGTAACCGAAATTCAGGTTAGCGATCATGTGCTTGTACCCTTCAATATAGCTTGCGGTAAATGTGCCTTTTGTAAACAGGAATTATATGGCAATTGTCATGAATCAAACCCTGAAGCAACTGCTGTTGGCGGTATCTTCGGTTATTCGCATACAGCAGGTGGTTACGATGGTGGACAAGCGGAGTACGTCCGTGTCCCTTACGCTAATGTCGGACCGACCCGCATACCTCCCGAGATGGATCCGGACGATGCGGTATTATTAGCCGATGTGGTGCCTACCGCCTATCAGGCAGCCGAGATGGGAGGCATCAAAAAGGGTGATACAGTAGTTATTTTTGGAGCCGGGCCAATAGGTATTATGACGGCAAAATGCGCCTGGCTATTCGGTGCCGGCCGTGTTATCGTTATTGACCACTTGGAATATCGACTGGAATTCGTTAAAAATTACGCACAATGCGAGGCTTATAATTTTCGCTCGATGGAAGACCCGGTTCTCTTCATTAAAAAAACAACCGATTGGTTTGGTGCTGACGTGTGTATTGATGCTGTTGGTGGCGACGCTGCCGGTAATGCCATGCAAACCATCACTGGAAGAAAATTGCTCTTGCAAGCAGGTTCGGCTACGGCACTTCATTGGGCAATCAATTCGGTTAAAAAAGGAGGCATTGTATCCATTGTAGGCGTATACGGACCTACCGACAATCTGATCCCCATCGGCAACGTAGTAAACAAAGGCATCACCATTCGCGCTAACCAAGCGTCCGTAAAACGCGTATTACCTAAGCTTATAGATCATGTTATGGCAGGGCGGTTAAATCCCAAAGGCATTATCACACATCGGCTACCATTGGAAGAGGTATCCGACGCTTATCGTATGTTTTCATCTAAGTTAGACAATTGCATAAAACCTGTACTCATACCACCCAAAGCAAAAATATAATATGAAAGAGACAAAGGATTATTCACACATAAAAGGTTGGGGTATCGACGCAGATCCTGAAAACGAACCTACTTACCCCCTAAAAAACTATACAGGTGACGACCATGCTCGTACTCATTGGGACCGCCCAAGTCTACAGGTAAAGGACGTGGAAATCCTCCACTCTAACGAAAGGCCAACTATTAGCGCTGTATTTGGCAATACCTTACCTCCAAAAGGTTTAAGTGGAATCGTTAGACGTTTTGCCTTCAGATACAGCGAAAATCGATACCGCCATTGGTTACCCTTATTGTTGGCCGACCGGATTGATGTGATAGAGGGCTTGTTTGACGACCTACGCCGTGGGCATATCCCAAACATCTTTGCAGAGAAAGGGTATAAAGCACGTTGGAAACATGATCGAAACGGTGTCATTAAAAAAGCGGCAACGGTTGTGGTGATAACAAGCTGCCTAATCCTTCTTCTTCGACACGGAAAAAATAAGCGGTAATTTATTTTTTTGCCCCAAGGCTTTTCCTATTTTTGGTGCTCAAATGCATCATTATGAAAATATTCGCCCTTGTACCTTTATTCTGTTTGTTACCGCTCGCACCTAAAGCTCAGACCCTCGAAAAAATGACTTGGTTTAATGAGCCCGCCGAATGGAAAATAGATGGTCGACAATTCACGATGGAGGTGACCCCTAAAAGTGATTATTGGCGAGTTTCGCATTACGGATTTACCGTAGATGACGCACCTTTTTATTATGCTAACTATGGAGGTGAATTCGAAGCGAAGGTGAAACTCATTGGCCAGTACCAGGCGCGCTTTGATCAAATGGGTTTAATGATCCGAACCGACCATGAAAACTGGATCAAGGCGGGGGTCGAATTTGTGGATGGCAAACTCAATGTCAGTGCGGTAGTAACGCACGGAAAAAGCGATTGGAGTGTGGTACGATTGGAAAAAATCCCGCCTCACATTTGGATAAAAGCGATAAGACGCTTGGATGCCATTGAATTTTTTTACTCCTTCGACGACAAAAACTATATCATGCTGCGCAACGCTCCCTTAGAGGACAATCGGCCTGTGCAGGTTGGTTTGATGGCAGCTTGTCCCGATGGCGATGGTTTTACCGCCAAGTTCGAAGAATTTACCGTCAAGCATTTACCTGATCAACGTCGGATTGAGTGGTTGAAAAAGAACGCTTCAGAATAATTGCAAGAATTAAAAATATCCTTCCTTTTCTAATTTATTAGACAATGATTATCGCCAATGCTTGGAATTCTGCATTGATTGCCTATTTTTGTTTGCAGTAAACCAAATCGCAGACCTAGTGGCTTTCGAGGAAAAAGAATTGATATTACAAGTATCAAAGGGCAATGAACACGCCTTTTCGCTTCTTTTTCGTCAATATCATTTACACCTGGCTACCTTTGTTTATAAGCTGACAGACTCCTATGAGCTTACGGAGGAAATTGTGCAGGATGTCTTTCTCAAAATATGGACAAACCGAGCGCAATTAACCGCTGTTAAAAATTTTAAAGCCTATCTATTTACTGTTTCGAAGAACCATAGCCTCAATTGTCTAAAGCAGGCGGTAAAAGAAAAAGCAGTCCGCCAACACTGGAAACACGAACACAGTAGGCTGTTTAGCGAAGATGAGTTAACAAACTATCATCTTTTGCTTGATCAGGCGATCGATACGCTTCCTCCTCAACAGCAAAGAGTTTATTTGCTAAGTAAGCATGAACACTTAAAATACGCGGAAATAGCCGATCGAATGGGGATTTCTAAAGAGACCGTTAAAAGCTACCTAAAACTTGCAACCGGTACGGTTATCAGCTACCTGAAAAAGCATATTTACCTTCTTCTCTTTTTGCTCATTAAAATAAAGTTTTAATTTTTCGCTAGTCGCTACCCCCTTTTTTTATTTTTTATTGTCTTTTATATAGTCTCGCTTGCTAGCAAGGGACATAACCATTTATAATAATATGAACAGCGTTTCAGAAAGATTTTATTTTTTGCTAAATCGTTTTTTAAATAAAAGTATTAATCGTGAGGAGTTAGATGAACTGTTGTTACTGTTAGATACTCTTCCGAAAGAAGAGATCGATCAAGTGTTACAGGCCATCTATGATGAGACTCTTGTATCGCCCCTGTTAGCAGAAAAGCTAAAAAGCGAAGAGATGCTCAAACAAATATTAGGAAAGAAAGTAGCGCGCCCCGTCTCCAAGCGTCATTCTCTGTCCCTATATGTCAAACTTGCGGCTACCGCGGCAGTCTTAGCGGGACTTGCTTTCGGCGTTTTTATTCTTCAGCAAAAAAACAAACCGCTGAATTTGCAAACGACAAACACTGCGCCAAGTAAGGAAAGCGATATTTTACCGGGAGGAAACAAAGCCACCTTAAGAATGGCAGACGGAACTACCATTATACTGAACGACTCACCGAACGGCCTTTTAGCCAATGAGAAAGGTATATCTATAAAGAAAATAGCTGACGGAGAACTCATCATTGATGCCGGTACAATAAAAAATGATGAAACGCCAACACAGCGTTGGAATATCGTAGCAACGCCTAGAGGGGGTCAATACCAAATACGGCTGCCCGATGGAAGTAAGGTCTGGTTAAACGCAGCAAGTTCCTTACGATTTCCTTCGCAGTTCCATGGCAATGAACGCAAGGTAGAATTAAGTGGTGAGGCTTACTTTGAGATTGCTAAACATTCAAACAAGGCATTTAAAGTGATTAGTAGGCATTTAGAAGTGCATGTATTGGGCACTGATTTTAATTTATTGGATTACGATAACGAAACGGTAGTTAAAACCACCCTGGTTAACGGAGCAGTTAAAATAAAGCGCGGGACACAGGCGAAGTTGTTAAAACCGGGCCAACAAGCATTACTGCATCGCAATGAGACCATTACTATAACTGATCATGCTGACATAGAAAGTGAAATTGCCTGGAAAAATGGCGTCTTTATATTTAAGGACGCTAGTATTCAGCACGTTATGGAACAAGTGGCCAGATGGTATGATATTGAAGTGGAATATACCGGTGTTCGATCCAAGAAATTACTGAATGGAAGCGTTTCCAGAAATGTCAATCTATCTGAGTTGATGAATATGCTTGCCTATACCGGCGTAAATTACGAAATACGAGGAAGAAAAGTCTTGATTAAAAACTAACTGCAAAGCTTCGTCTTTGAGCCTAACCAATAACGTAAACCCAAACATGATGAGCGAATAAAAACAATAAGAATGACAGTAAAACGGAGAGTGCTGGTACCACTCTCCGAAAAGCTTGGAGTTATTTCCACATTGGTCTGACAACATTTATTAACCCAAACACAACAAAAGTAATGAAATTTATTTCAAAGGCCGCGCTATGTGATCGGCCGTTCCTGCAGCAATTATTATTGACTATGAAACTTACTGCGTTTATACTACTATTAGCCCTGATGCAGGTCAGTGCCAAAAGTTATAGTCAAGGGATAACCTTAAAAAAGGAAGAAGCTTCCGTCACTGAGATCCTCAAGTTAATTGAACAGCAAAGTGGGTATCATTTTCTGTTCGATAAGATGGATATAGAGAAAGCCAGCCCCATCACCGTCGATCTTAAAAACGTATCCATTGAAGAAGCACTGAAAAAAAGCTTGGAAAACCAACCGCTATCATTCAAAATCATGCAACGAACGATTGTTTTGAAAGGCATCCATCGGGTAGTAAAAAGCGTTGCTACCTTTCAGCAATTTGTCAGTGGAGTAGTGAGAGACGAGAAAGGACTACCCCTACAAGGCGTTAGTATAAAGATAAAAGGTACTAACACCGGTACAACAAGCAATGTAGATGGGCTTTATAAGCTCTCGATTTCTCAGGAAAATGCAACTCTTTTATTCAGCTATATTGGTTATGTTACACAAGAAGCACCCATTAAGAACCAAAACACGATTGATATTACCTTAAAAGAAGATGCGAATACGCTTAATGAAGTGGTAGTAGTAGGATATGGCACACAAAAACGCGAACAAATTACCACCGCCATTGCCAGTGTTAAATCAGAAGATTTCGTGCAAGGTTCGGTAAATGACGCTGCACAATTGATTCGTGGTAAAGTTGCCGGTCTAAGTGTAGTATCACCCGATGCCAATCCGGTTGCAACTGCTCAAGTTAATCTCCGGGGAGTACCCTCTATTTTAGCCAGTAGTGCCCCTTTGGTGTTAATTGATGGTGTACCCGGAACGCTGTTTACCGTTGCACCGGAAGATATCGAGTCCATCGATATCCTGAAAGATGGCTCTGCGGCAGCCATTTATGGTACACGGGGCACCAATGGGGTTATTCTGATTACCACCAAAAAAGTAAATGGGGAAACACCCGCAACTATTGACGTCAACACCTATTTTACCACACAAAGTATTGCCAGAAGACTGGATTTTATGGATGCTGCTCAATACCGTCAACGGGTGGCTGAGGGAAGGCCAGGTGCTACTGATTATGGTTACGAGACCGATTGGTTGGACGAAATAACACAAACACCTATTTCACAAGTATATAATATCAGTTTAAAAGGCGGAAACAGTAAAACCAATTATATCGCTAATGTAAATTACAGAAATCTTGAAGGTATTATCAAAAGGTCGAACAACCAAGTACTTTTCCCACGCATTGAGTTTAATCATCAGATGTTTGACGGTAAGTTAAAATTGAATGCCAATATAAATGGTTATCAACAAAAATATTTTTCCGGCGCAGACGGTACGAGCTTCCGAGGAGATGTGTACAGAAACGGACTTACTTTTAATCCGACTGATCGTCTAAAAGATGATAACGGGACATGGGTAGAGCGGATAGAGAAAACCGACTATATGAATCCCGTAGCGCTCTTGGAAGAAACACAGGGACTCATTCAGAACAACAATTTCAGAACGTTTGGCAATATCACTTATTCGCCTACACAAGACATCCATGTAAAGCTTTTACTTTCGCGCGATCTTTATAATAGCACCCGGGGTTACTACGAAACAAAGAAGCATTTCTCAACCATTCGAGATGGAAGAAATGGTTACGCTTCCAGAGGCACCACACGCACGCAAGAGGATCTGTTAGAATTGACAGCTGACTACCATACAATTATTAAAGACCATGAAATTACCGGCTTAATCGGTTACAGTTGGCGAAACAATAATTACCAAGATTATTGGATGCAAAACTGGGATTTTCCGACGGATGATTTTTCATATAACAATATGGGAGCCGGATTAGCCTTAAAACGCGGACAAGCGCCTGAGAATTCCTTACAAAGCGAGAACAAGTTAGTCGGTTATTTTTTCAGACTAAACTACAATTATAAAGAAAAGTACCTACTAATGGCCAGCATTCGTCATGAGGGGTCTTCTAAGTTTGGACGAAACAGCAAATGGGGTAATTTTCCGGCAGTTTCAGTAGGGTGGAATGCCATCCGCGAGCTTTTTTTCCAAGATGTCAAAGCTCTTAGTAACCTAAAATTTCGGGCAGGGTTCGGCATCACCGGTACGGAACCACCCGATCCGTATCAATCCTTAAGCCTAGTTAACTTTGATACCTATAGTCTTGTTAATGGACAATGGATTCAGGTAGTGAATCCTTCGCTAAATCCGAATCCCGATCTACGTTGGGAGAAGAAAGAGGAGTTAAATATGGGTCTTGATTTTGGGTTCTTTGACAACCGTTTGTCCGGTTCGGTCGACTACTACAGAAGAACCACAAAAGATTTGTTAATGGATTATCCGGTACCTACCCCACCCTATTTGTACAATACGATTCAAGCGAATGCAGCCTCTATGCAGAATAAGGGAGTCGAGTTGCAGGTGAACGGTGTACCTCTGCAAACGGGCGACTTTCAGTGGCGTACATCCGTAAACTTTTCCACCAACAGTAATAAGATTTTATCCTTATCTGATGAGAACTTCCAGCTCGCTAGCGGTTACTTTGATACCGGAGAAACGGGTGAACCGATTCAACAACGTACCCATCGCGTGCAAGTGGGTCAGCCTATAGGCAATTTCTATGGATTTAAGACCGTTGATATTGATGAGAACGGCTATTGGATTATTGAAGGCAAAGATGGCAACCCAAAGCCCATAGCCAATCAACAAGCCGATGACAAGCAAATTATAGGCAATGGGTTACCGAAATATTACGCAAGCTGGAACAACACTATAGTATACAAAAATTTCGATTTGAATATTACTATGCGTGGTGCCTTCGGTTTCCAAATCTTGAATATGCCCGAAATGTTCTATGGCAACCCGGTGATGCTTACACGCGGTAATTTACTCAATTCAGCCTATAACAACGTCTTTGACAAACGTCCACTTGCCGATGATCAATCCCTTAATTACGTAAGTTATTATATAGAAAATGGCGACTACTGGAAAATCGACAATGTCACTTTGGGTTATAATCTTCCGGCTACCGGCAAATACATTAAGCGCGTACGTCTGTATGGATCGATTTCGAACCTAGCTACCATTACCGGTTATAAAGGGATAGATCCCGAAGTAAGTATTAGCGGCTTATCTCCGGGTATTGATAATAAAAATCGTTATCCGTCTACTACTAGTTACACCTTGGGTGCATTCTTAACTTTTTAAGTCCTTGAAAGATGAAAACACTAACATATTATATACCGTTTTTTTTATTCGTCATTATGCTCTCTGCTTGCAACAATGACCTAGACGAAATCTTATATACTGAGGTAACTGATGATCAGTTAACCTACACCAATGCTTATCAGGCAACCGGCATTCTCTATGCCAATATGCGTGAACTTTTCGACCATCACAATTGGGCGGGCGTACAGGAAACTTCCTCGGATGAGTTGGTCATGCCTGCTAATGCCTCTGGTTGGGATGATGGTGGCATATACAAGAGAATCCACTTACATACATGGAATTCAGAAAACGAGCAAATGAGTGCCATGTGGAACAGCTTCTATAAAGGTGTAATCAACGCCAATCGCATTATAAGCTTATTTGAAGCGGACAAAATTCCCTTAAGTGACGGATTAACAAAAGAAAGCATCATAGCAGAAGTAAGAGTAATACGTGCTTTTTTTTATTGGCTCGTTTGTGATAATTTTGGCGATGCACCCCTCGTTACAACAGTCAGCACTCAGCTTCCGGCTAAAGTGTCGAGAGCTGAACTTTATCAATTCATTGTTTCGGAAATCAACGCTGCCATCCCCGCACTAAGTGAAGATCGTGATCAGCTTTTCTATGGTCGATTTAATAAATGGGCCGCGAAATCCCTGTTAGCTAATGTGTATCTCAATGCAGAAGTTTACAGTGGTGCACCCGCCTGGCAAGATTGCATACAACAATGCAATGATGTGATCAGCTCTGGTAAATACAGTCTAAACACCAACTTTAGGGAGATATTTAGCACCTTTAATGAAAATTCTCCGGAAATTATATTTGCCGTTCCCTTCAATGAAACTGTTGGCGGTGGTTTTCTCTTCCATATGTTTTCTTGGCACGCCTCGCTAAAAGCCAAGGCGAATATGCAAGCCACCCCTTGGGGTTCCGGTTCAGCCATGGCCGTACCACAATTTATCGACAGCTATGATCCTGTTGACGGACGCTTAGCCGACACTTGGTTGATGGGGCCTCAATTTGCCGCCGATGGCAAGACAGCACTTCTGGGTGCATACGATCAAGCCGGCAAGCCGCTTGTATTCACAAAAGCAATTCCGGACGGATTGTACACCGGTGAATCAGAAGGCTATCGGATGAATAAATTTACCGTCAAGATGGGGGCCATGCATAATTTAGATAATGATTTTCCTTTCTTCCGATATGCTGATATCCTGCTGATGAAGGCCGAGTGCCTGTTGCGTAACGGTAGCGCAGATGAAGCAGCGATGTTAGTTAGCCAAATAAGAAACCGGGCTTTCAGAAATAATCCTGAAAAAGCGAATGTAACCGGTAGTGAGCTGAAGCAGAACAGTCGCTATCCTTATGGTTATGTAGAAGATTATAAAATAATAGATGAAGGCAACACAGCACCCATACAATATGGACGCATGCTTGATGAACTCGGGTGGGAATTCGCTTGGGAAGGTCACCGTCGACGCGACATGATTCGCTTTGGCATATTTACCAGCAAAAGTTGGCTATCACATAAACCAAATGGTGATTATCGTATTATCTTCCCGATTCCGCAGCAGACCATCAACTCGAATCCTAATTTAACACAAAACCAAGGTTACTAACATCATGCTTCATACAACGATGAAAACAAAACAAGTTATATGTTTTATTCTTCTTGCTTTCGGCCTAGGCGTTGCAAGCGAGGCGCAAGTACAGAATCGTAGCCCCCTACGTCCTAATCCTTATCTCGAGCTCCCGCTGGGTAATATACAAGCAAAGGGTTGGCTGGCAGATCAACTTAATCGAATGAAAGCCGGACTTACCGGACACTTGGATGCACGTTATCCGCAAGTAATTGGCTCGCGAAACGGCTGGTTGGGTGGCGATGGCGATGCGTGGGAAAGAGGCCCCTATTGGGTCGATGGTTTACTTCCTTTAGCGTATATTTTGAAAGACCAAGCTCTTATTAACAAAGTGAAACCTTGGATTGAATGGACTTTGAACAACCAGCGTGAAGACGGTTATCTTGGACCTAAACCCCTTGCGGAAAAACCAGAGCCCGAACCCGGTATTCAAAAAGAGCCCGTAGAAGATTGGTGGCCTCGTATGGTTATGCTAAAAGTGCTCCAACAATATTACAGCGCCACAGGCGATAAACGCGTTATTGAAGCGCTGACTAAATATTTTAAATATCAGCTGCAAGAACTTCCCCAGCATCCCTTGGACCAATGGTCTTTTTGGGGAAATCGCAGAGGAGCTGACAATTTAATGGTCGTTTATTGGTTGTACAACGTGACGGGCGAAAACTTTCTATTGGATTTAGGTAATCTGATTTATCAACAGACTTTTCCCTATACAAAGGTATTTTCAGGCGCTTACGGCACAAAACAGGATGGTATTGAACATCTCTACCCATATAACACCGGCAATACTTATCCATTTAAGCAAGCGTTTATCGATAAATTACATGTTGGTCAGTTGCAAAGCTTCCACTGTGTTAATCTTGCTCAAGGTATTAAAACACCGGTTATTTATTATCAACAGCATCCCGATTCGACCTATATCGAAGCAGTAAAAAAAGCCTTTAATGACATCGCTATCTTTCACGGTCAAGCGCAGGGCATGTACGGTGGAGACGAACCTCTCCATGGGAACGCGCCTACGCAAGGTATTGAATTCTGCTCGGTGGTCGAAATGCTCTTCTCCTTAGAAAGTATGCTGACCATTACAGGCGACACGGAATTTGCCGATCGAATCGAAAAAATCGCCTATAATGCCATGCCTACACAAGCTACGGACGACTTTAATTATCGGCAATATTTTCAAAGCGCAAACCAAGTTATGATTTCCCGCGCCAAACGTAATTTTTTCGAAGATGATGGGCACCAAGGTACTGATCAATGTTATGGATTACTTACGGGGTATCCCTGTTGTACAGCCAATATGCACCAAGGATGGCCCAAGCTTGTACAAAACCTCTGGTATCAAACGGCCGACGGAGGCGTAGCGGCGCTTTTGTACGGTCCTAGCCACGTAAAAGCACAAGTAAACGGACAGCCCATCGAAATCTCCGAAGACACCTATTATCCTTTCGATGAGCGTATTCATTTTACTATTCATAGCAAAAAGGATTTAAGTTTCCCTTTTCATCTACGCATTCCACATTGGGCAAAAAATGCACAAATTAAGATAAACGGCGAACTAAGTAATGAAGAGGTTAAGCCAGGCAGCATCGTAAAAATCAGTCGCCTCTGGAAAAATGGAGATCAAATAACCCTTGTTTTGCCTATGCAAATTGAAACCAGTCGCTGGGCTGAACTATCCGTTGCCGTAGAGCGCGGACCGCTGGTATACGCGTTGAAAATCGATGAGGATTGGCGTAAAGTGAACGACGGCGACTATTTTGGCGACTACCTCGAAGTGCATCCCAAATCGGATTGGAATTTCGGTTTACTATCGAAAACGATCGCAGATCCTCAGAGCGGCTTTGAAGTCATAAAGAACAAGGCAAACGGTCAATATCCATGGAATTTATCCGGCGCACCGATTATCCTTCAGACCAAAGCTAAAAAAATTCCGGAGTGGAAACTCTATAAAAACATGGCGGGCCCGCTTCCCCATCAATTTACGGAAGCAGCGGAAGAAGAAATCCCAATCACCTTGATTCCCTATGGTTGCACTACCTTACGAATCACACAATTCCCTGTAATTAATTAAAAATATCATGACGAGAAAAAGAATGCTTTATATCGGCAGTTACTTCCTATTCGCAATAGGAAATGCTTATGCGCAGGAGACATTGTCCTCTATACGGCCCGTCAACTTTTCGAAGGTTGAAATAACCGATCAATTTTGGACGCCAAAAATCAAAACAGTGAGCGAAGTAACCATTCCGGTCTGTATAGAGCAGACCGAAGTTAAAACACCCCGTATTCGAAATTTCGAGAAAGTGGCACAACATTCGGGCGAAAAACACGAAGGAATTTATTACGATGATTCGGATGTTTACAAAGCCTTGGAAGCGATCGCTTATTCGCTCAAAAACCACCCCGATCAGCAATTAGAGCAAAAAGCCGATGAGTGGATTGATAAAATAGCCGCTGCACAGCTGCCTGATGGATATTTGAATACGTACTATACACTTAATGGATTAGATAAACGATGGACGGACATGGATATGCATGAAGATTACTGTGCAGGTCATCTTATCGAAGCTGCTGTTGCTTATTATAATACCACCGGCAAAACAAAACTCCTGGAAGTTGCTACTCGTTTTGCCGATCATATAGATTCTACTTTTCGGCAACAAAACCGGCCTTGGGTGAGCGGGCACCAGGAAATCGAGTTAGCTTTGGTCAAGCTGTATCATATGACAAAAAAAGAACGCTATTTAGCGTTAGCAGACTGGTTTCTTCAACAGCGAGGACGCGGTTACGGTAAGGGCCATACATGGGACGACTTAAAAGATCCGGCTCGCTGCCAAGACGCCGTGCCGTTGAAAGATCAAAAGGAAATTACAGGACATGCGGTGCGGGCAATGTATCTTTATACAGGCGCCGCTGATGTGGGAGCCGCCACAGGCAATACCGAGTACATGCAAGCGATGCAAACAGTTTGGCAAGATGTCGTATACCGTAATATGTATATCACCGGAGGCATTGGGTCCACTGCAAAAAATGAAGGTTTTAGTCAAGATTACGATCTTCCCAATGCCAGCGCTTATTGCGAAACCTGTGCCTCCGTCGGCATGGTTTTCTGGAACCAGCGAATGAATCTACTTACCGGCGAAGCTAAATATTTCGACATACTCGAACGAAGTTTGTATAATGGCGCGCTGGACGGTCTCTCCTATAGCGGCAATCGTTTTTTCTATGGAAACCCACTCGCATCACATGGCGGCTACGGCCGAAGCGAGTGGTTCGGCACTGCTTGCTGTCCTTCCAATATTGCACGTTTAGTGGAATCTTTGGGCGATTATATTTATGCACATTCAGATAAAGCGGTTTGGGTGAACCTATTTGTAGGCAGTAAAGCTGCCATTCCTTTATCCCAAGGTACTGTTGAAATAGCACAACAGACCGGTTATCCATGGCAGGGCGATGTTAATATTCGGGTAACGCCCGATAGAAAAAGAAAGTTCCCGTTACATATCCGCATACCTGGCTGGCTGCTCGGTCAACCAGCTCCAGGCGATACTTATCGATTTTTAGACACTACGGAAAACAAATACACCTTGCAAGTCAATGGTAAGAATGTTCCTTATCAAATCGAAAAAGGTTATGTTGTTATAGATCGAATTTGGGACAAGAACGATGCTGTCAGTATTCAAATGCCATTGGAAGTAAAAAAGATTGCGGCCAACGATCAAGTCGTCGCCAATAAAAATCGTATTGCCCTACAACGCGGACCACTCGTTTACTGTGTAGAGCAAGTTGACAATCAGGATAACGCTATGAACTTCATCGTACCTCCAGACGCCCATTTTACAGCAAGCTTTCAAAAAGATCTACTGGGCGGGGTAGTTACTTTACAAAGCAAACTGCCGGCAGCCACTCCATCGAGTGATGGAAAATCGATTCAGGTTACCAAGCAAACGATCACAGCGATTCCTTATTTCTGTTGGGCTAATCGAGGCAATGGTGAAATGCAAGTGTGGTTACCTACTAAAATAAAAAATGTGCTGATTAATTCGAAGGGTCTTTAGTTAAGCTAGCTGTACCGACGATATTAAACTGTACTGTCCTGTTTTCCAATAGTTAAAATGGTTATGTTTGCTTCTAAAGCAACATATATTTAAACAGGCAGTACAGTTATATGAGGTCGTATAAATTTGAAGTATTCACTGTATCCATTGAAAAAAATATTCGTAAGGGTATTTATCAGCCAGGGCAAAGATTGCCTTCAGTACGCGACTTAAAAAAAATGCACCATTTGAGTACAACTACTGTGCAACACGGTTATGAACGACTTGTAAGTCAGGGATTAGTGACCAGCGTTCCAAAGAAAGGCTACTACGTAAGTGAACCGATTACAGACCTGGAAAACACCGTATATCCGATTGTAAGAGATCCGATATTTGTAAATAATCGCTTCCATACTACTTCAGCAAATCTGAAGAGGTCTGTATCCGAGTTTAATGTCGCTGCTCCGGGAGACCTCCTAATTCCTCAGAAACTGTTATTACGCACCATGCAGCAAGTGATCCGGGATAAAAGTGCTGGTCTCTTGCGGTATTACGATTCAAATGGTTTACAGGATTTAAAACATAAAATTATCAGTCATGCGGCCATTTACCGAACGATTATTTCGCCTGACGAATTACTAATTACTGACGGAGCCCTACAAGCTCTTTATATTGCGCTCAGTTCAGTCTGCGAAACCAATGATGTCATTGCCATCGAAAGCCCTTGTGTCTTTTCCGTTCTTGAAGTTGCAAGGGTGCTTAAGTTAAAAGTAATAGAGATTCCTTTTACCACTAAAATAGGATTTGACCTCGATTTCTTACGGAAAGCCTGTCTCAAAAACAACGTAAAGGCACTCGTCATTACGCCCAACTTTCACAATCCTACGGGAGCGATGATGACGGATGAGGAAAAACAGAGTCTTCTTTCCATTGCACAAAAGCATGGGCTTATCGTAATAGAGAATGATATTTATGGCGACCTTCCTTTTAATGGAGAACGACCTTCAACTATTAGGAGTTTCGACGAAAGTGGTTCGGTAATGACCTACTCTTCTTATGCTAAAACCTTGGCTCCGGGGGTTCGGCTAGGATGGCTATCGACGGCTCATTTTATGCATCGCGCCGAACAGATTAAGTTCGCTCTGGGAAGTACAGTATCCCCTATTTATCAGGAAACTGTTCATCGCTTGCTATCGAATGCCAGCTATCAACGACATATTCGTTCTTTTAGAGCACAACTCGCAAAAAATGCACAATTTACCATTGACTTACTAAATGAATGTTTTCCAAGGGGAACGCAAATCAGCGATCCAAAAGGGGGATATAATCTCTGGGTAAAACTGCCAAAGCATATCGATGTTGACCTATTTTATCGTAAATGCGAGGAAACAGGAATCAGGTTTACACCCGGTGACACTTTTTCTTTTTCCAACGCCTTTGAAAATCATTTTAGGGTCGTTTTCTCGGACAAATATTCATCTAAGAAAATTGAGGCAATAAAATCAATTGGAAAATATATTCATTAAATGCTGTACTGAAGAGTCTTAGTATTTCTGTATCGAGGATGCTACTGAAATGTTATATACTTTCGTATACTTCATAATGCTACAAGAATGAGAATCATAACTAAATTTACCGTCGGAACGGAGCAAGGAATAAATGACTTAATGCAATTAACAAGCACTATTGCCACCGAAAAATATGTACATTTATTGAGCCCGGAAACACTCGAGAATTATCTATCAAAACATTTCAATGAAGATGAGCTTATTCGCGAAATAAATAGTTTATCGAATCAATGGCTCGTTGTATATGCGAACGACAAAGCGGTTGGTTATGCCCGTTTAACCACCAAAGGAGAAAGACCCACCTATTTAAGCCAACAGCGCCTGATCCGAATTGCCGATTTCGGCATTTTGCAAGACCATAAAGAACAGGCGATAAAAGAATCATTATTAGATAAATGCGTATCCGTTTCGAAGTCCTATGATCTTATATGGATTAACGAATATTTGGAGAACCCCCTCGTTTCGTTTTTCGAACAAAATGGCTTTTGTAGAGAAAACGGCGTTTATCAAATGGAAGAATTACCATTAGCATCAACGTATCTGATTAAACGTATCCATCAAAATACAATATAAAGGAGTAGGTTCCTACTCCTTTATATCATTCAAACAATTAGATGACCCCAATAAATTGAAGGTAAGGGCGCATGATTTCTTTTGTAAATGCGGGCGGCTTTAGATCAATTTCATCCAAAAAGCGTTGGGTATTGCTTCGATCATAGTAGTAGGTGTTTTCATAGGCTTCTACCAAACATTTGCCTTCATGTACATCTTCCGTGAACAGGCTTAAAAGTGGGTATATTGGGAGTTCATTATGATAACGCCATTGATTTAGCCATTGTTGATACGCCATTCCTTCTAGTTTCAATCCAAAATATTCATTCATCTTAGCACAGAAATCGGTCAGCGAAACATCATTTTCCGGCAAAGGCGACAAGTGAAAATTTAGACCCACTGCTTCAGGCTTTTTTCCAATATGGGTGATTGCCTTGCACATATAATCCACGGTCGTCAATTCATCTTTCAACCCCATCACCAAAGGGAATGATTGCAATTCTGCACAGCTGCGAATTAAGGCTCCCCACCATTGATTCTTAACGGTAGCACCGGAAGTGCTGTGACAAACTGCAAAGCCTAATCGGAAATTAATGATCGGCACGCCTTTGTATTTGGCCTTTTCTGCGATGCGTTCCATCACCCATTTACTTTGTATGTAACCTAAATCGCGACTTACCGCATCCAGGTTCTGCTCTATTGGATCATCTTCATACATCCAGGTTTTACCTGTAAAAGGCCGCCCCCAACTAAACACGCCCATGGAGGATAGTAATACAAGATATTTGACTTTACGAGTAACCGCTAGGTGTAAAATATGGTGTAAGCCATCTATATTCGGCTTTTTAATGAGTTGATACGGCTGTACGTAACTCACCGAGCTACCAGAGTGGTAGATCACTTCGATGGTGTCCACTAAATAGGCGTAACGTTCATCTTCCAAACCAAAATTCGAAAGCGAAAGATCCCCCACTTCAACCTTCACACGGTGGTCATAATCAGCATGCCATTTAAGTTTAAACTTATCGAACGTATCAGTAAGCCTCTTCTTTGCCATTTTTTCACTTTCAGCTCTTACGAGGCAATAAATCAAAGCCTGTGGGTGCTGATGAAGAAGCTCTTCCAAGAGATGCGAGCCTACAAAGCCGGTACTACCGGTCAGAAAAATATGTTGGGGCCTGGCTAACACATCTGCACTTGGTAGATCGCCTATGGTAAAATCGAAAAGGAGCTCGGCATCATTCAGTAATTCTTTGACAGTCTGCTCCGCTTTTATTTTTTGCGACACCTCTGTTTCATTCAATCTCTTTTCAACTTCTTCTACAAAACCTTTTATGGTTGAGTAAGTATAAAGTTCCGGCAAAGCGATTCGGGCCCGCACCATTTCCGGCAATTGCATATGCAATTGAGCCAGCAATAAAGAGTGTCCGCCCAGGTCAAAAAAGTTCACATCGGTTGAAATTTGCTCCAAACCTAGCAAGTCTTTCCATATCCTTGTAACAAGCTCGGTCAGATTTGTCTCTCTCCGAATAGATATACCTTTTTTATCTTCCTGTGAAGGGATTAGCAATTGCGATTTATCGACTTTTCCCGCATGAGTTAGTGGCAGTTTCTCCATTACAACCACTTTGTCCGGAACCATATATGCAGGCATTAATTGTTGCAACTTGACCCTGACATCGCTGAATGTATGTTCATCAACATTAGCAATAGGCTGGACGAATGCAGTCAATGATGGCAAACCCAGCTCGGGACGATGCACTTTCACCGCAGCCCTTGCCACTTGAGGCAACTTTGCAATATGATGTTCTATCTCAGCCAATTCAATACGGTATCCTCTAATTTTAACTTGTTCATCTTCCCTTCCCACATACTCTAGCATGCCATCTGCACGCTTTATAACCCGGTCGCCCGTACGATAAAGTCTGGGCTCGGCAGCCTGTTCATTCACAAACCACGATGGAGCTTTTATAAAAGCTTTTTCTGTCTCATCAGAACGATTAATATAACCTAAAGCCAATTGCGGACCACTTATGTACAATTCACCGATCCCTCCAACAGGTACCTGTTCCATTTCTGCATCTAAAACCCAAAGACCAATTCCCGGAAGCGCTGAACCGATGATACGAGGGTTAGGATCTTGGTCAAACAGATAGTTGGTTACCGCTACGGTCGTTTCGGTAGGCCCATAACTGTTAATCAGCTTGACTCGCTTATACCATTTACGAACCGTGCTCTCTACACTTGCTTCACCCCCTATGGCAATGGTATGAAGATTACCTATAGGTTTATTGACAGGCAAAGAAGCGAGCACAGCGGGTGGTAATAGAGGCACTATATCAATGTGATTCGCTACTATAAAATCCAACAGAGGTTCCCCCACAATCTTATTTTTCGGGTACAAGACCACCGTAGCGCCCTGTAATAAGGGCACCCAAATATCGATAACTGCCGCATCAAAGCTTGGGGAAGCGAACTGTAAAGTTCTACTGTCTGTGTTAATGTCCAATACCTTAGCTTGTCGACTCACAAAATGATAAAAAGCGCCGTGGCTGATCATTACTCCTTTCGGTTTACCACTACTACCTGATGTATAGATAATATAAGCACAGCTATCTGCTTCTACTATTCGTTCTAAATTATTGTCTGGATATTGAGCTAAATCAATGTGATCCGGCATATCAAGCATCACACTTTTGACCCCCGAATTTCCTGCGGTTAAATCATAACATTGCTCCGTTATAAGTAAGTCGACCCCTGCATCGTCAATCATCGTTTGAATACGGCTTTCCGGGAGCTGACCATCAATGGGCACATAGGCAGCCCCCGCTTTTAACACGGCCAGAAAAGCGATAATCCGCTGCGGTGATTGACGCAGGCAAACCGCCACTTTATATCCATGGGTTATCCCTTTACTTCGTAAATAATGGGCTAGTCGGTTAGCCTCTTCATTTAGAAATTGGTACGTATACTCCGTACCCTCAAACACCAAAGCTACTTTGTGGGAAAGTCGTAAAGCAATGGCCTCCAATCGATCTACTATATGAGTACAGTGATCGTTGTCTAAAATAGGTTCTTGTATTTGCATAGTATCTTTATTTAACAAATACAATTTTGCAATTTATGGTTATACAAGAAAAAATTTTACACATAAAGTACTTTAGCCGAGACTAAACTTACTATTAACCTCTTTTTGTTAATTATAGGTTAAATATATATAAATATGTATAGCCAATTCAATCGCCCTAAAATCTCAATATCGGCAGCTTCATATCATGATATAGAAGTACGGCCCAATGCTCTTTATTGGCCTTCCGTTCCCACTCTTGGCGAAGCATCATTGCCTTTTTACCATCATAATCACTTTTATAGGCAATATGTAACTTTAAATAACCACGTTGCGGTAAATTATCGGCCCCATAGAAGGCTGTTTGTTTCTGTTCTCGTATCCAAAAAACTTGATGAAAAGGAGAATGTCCACCAGTTACCTGATAAGAGATTTCATTACTGATCATCCCCTCATCGTCCTCCATAAAAATCAGGTTTGGTAATTCAGCTAATTTTTCAAGCAGTCGGGGATTGTAAGATGGAACATCCTTCTGTTCCAAGGCAAAAGCCAATTCACGTTTCTGCAAAAAAATCTCCGCTTCGGGAAAATTGGATATTAACTTTCCATTTTTCATTTGACCGAGACCTTCTATGTGGTCTTTGTGCAAATGGGAAAGGAGAATTTTCGTTATGGCTGTTGGTTTTACTCGTTCCTTTTCAAGATTACGATATATGAGCGGCATTCCGTCAGTATCAATCGTCCCCAGACCAGTGTCCAGAAGAATGCGCTCTTCACCTACAATCACCAAAAAAGGATTAATTGCCATTTTAAGATCAGTAGCCGGCAAGAACTCGTTCAATTCAGTGAACTCTTTATTCTTGGTGACACTGTAGTTGCCTTCCTTTAAGGGTATAATTTTCATCGATCTATTTTCGTAAAATTAATGCTTTCGAACCATATTGGCACACCGGATGCTCGCTTTTTTAATGACTTCCTTTTAAGCAGGCACATTGCGCTGCGAAAAGCTTTCGAAAAATAATTTTCCTAAGCGTAACATAGTGATAACATTTTACATGTGTTTTTTGAACAATTTTTCCCTATATTTGACCAAAATTTGGAGTTCAGTCTGAACGTAGTATTTTATTTTAGTCAACCGGATAAGGGTCTGCATTACAAAGGCTATAGCTATAGTCAGGCCCGGATAAGGATTATATGAAAACCTTTACAACACACCTTCAGGCAATTAACCCCGACACACAGGAATTGCAGTTATTTGCAGGGCCAAATATTTTAGCGCGGGATTGGGATGAGGCAGAAGATTACTGTTATAGAAACGGATTAGGTTATCTAGTAGTGGATGGTGAACTTAACGAGGCACTCGGCACAGAAAATGCAACCAAACTAGTTCAACATATAACGTTAAATTAGATTCTAAAAGATGCTGTAAATAACCACTACAAATTCAATTGCTTTAAAATCACTTGTTCCAGTTCAGTTACATCAAACGGTTTCTTTAAGTAAACATCGGCTTGTGAATTTTGTGCTATTTTATCAAAATCGTTATTAGCTGAAAAGAAAATGATTGGAATATGCTTAAACCGGACGTCCCCCTTTAATAAGGCAATGGACTTTAATCCACCCGGCCCAGGCATCCAATTGTCCAAAAGAATGATATCCGGCGATTTCGCTTGCACTTGCGAAACAATATCCTCCGTTGTATTGCTTGTTTCTACTTCAAGCCCTAATTCCTCACTAATGATGGAACAAAAATATAAAATGTCTTTATCGTCGTCTAGGATAAGGATGCGTTTCGCCATAGTCCACAAAAATAGCACTTGAGAAGCAATTCGCAAATTAACTACTAATTAAATTCATTCTTTTTTCAATTATTAGCGATCATTAACAAGAAACACTTCTCCGTTTCCGTTGATTTCCCAAACGGTGATCGGATTGAAATGATATCCGCCCTTGCTTTCCCTTGCTTTAACTAACTCACGATAACTCGGCTGCCGGTATCCTGTTTCATCTATGGCTCTGCTCATGATCAATGTTGCTCTTCCATTCCAATGCCACAAATATCGAAATGCAGTATGGGCCTTACGTAAAATCGGTTCCTGTAGTGAAGCTTCCTGCCAAGACCTTCCCGCATCCACACTTACCTCTACCCGCCGGATCCTGCCTCTCCCGCTCCAAGCAATTCCTCTAATTTCAACCCATCCCCTCGAGATTTGCAACGGATAAGATGGAAATGTAATGATAGAGCGTGCATCCATGACGAAACTAAACTGCCTGATTTTCCCACCGGCTATAGGTTCTGTATACTTCGATGTCTCTTCGCGTGTCATATAAGGCTGATCGGTCAATTCAATTCGTTTTAACCACTTAATTTGCGTATTACCTTCCCATCCGGGCAATAACAGTCGCAGGGGATAACCTTGCTCAGGCCGTATAGCCTCTCCATTCTGTGCATACACAATCATGGCATCATCAAATGCCTTGTTTAAAGGAATACTTCGTGTCATCAAAGCCGCATCCCCTCCTTCTGCAATAAACCAACTAGCTTTACTCTTGATGCCAACCTCTCGAAAAAGTGTCGACAGCATAACGCCGGTCCACTCACTTTGACTGGTCAATCCGCAAATTTCCTGTGGTGTCAACGTCGTCTTTCCGGTCCGAAAATTTCCTGAACATTCAATAAAGCAGATGCGCGTAAATACAGGAAAACGCTTGATATCCTCTAGGGTAAACGACATTGGTTTTTCAACCATCCCATGAATAAGCAGGTCATGCTTGGAGGGCTCAATAAACGGCACACCTGCGTGATCTCGCTCAAAGTGCAAGTCGGCAGGTGTAATTGTTCCATACAGGTCTTGCAAAGGGGTTCTCGCCGAAGTAAAAGATGGCAATTTAACCGGTTTCTCAAAAACTGAACGTGTGCCTAAAATACCGGGAGGCGCTCCTTGAATTTTAGTTGGGTTGGTTATCGGTGTCGGGAGTGTTTGCCTTGCCACTTGCGTAACCCGGCCCAAAGAGTCTTCAACCAATACCAAACCAAGCGCTGCGGTACCCTTTAACATACTTCGCCGATCCATTTTTAAGTTGGATAAGTTATCAGCTGCCCGCGTATTTATTATTTTGTTATCCTCTTTCATATTCACTTAATCATTGGCCCATCACGCCTATCATCCGAAATAAATTTGTATCTATTAGGCATTTTTACTTTAGGCAAAGTAATCGAGTTAATGTGCAGTGTATCCGCAATTAATGAATTGGCCGACAATAAATAAGCCGTCAAATGATAAACTTCATCATTAGCAAGCGAGCCCGGTGCATTATAAGGCATTGCTCTCCTTATATAGTCAAACAAGGTGGTCGCATACGGCCAGTAATTTCCGATGGTTTTTTCTTTTACCCCATGGTCTCCTACTAATCGATCATAAACCCCTCCCTCGCCTGTCTTTCCATGACAGGAAGCACATTTTTGTTGATAAATTAGCGCTCCTTCTTTTGCATTTCCGTTGCCTGCAGGTAATCCCTTACCATTCGGAGCAACCGAAATTGCGAATTGGGTAATTTCATTTTCTTTTACTATCCTTCCAAAACCAAAACTTTCCGGGTAGTTTTCCTCTCGTGGACGAATAAGTACATCTTTAGGTGACGGTTGGCAGCTCCAAAAAGTACCTATGAAAAATAGAATGGCTGTATACAATTTATTCTTTACGATCATAGGATCCTGCGTCCAAGGTGCTTTTGGTTAAAGTATAATTCCGATGCTGACGCTTTAATACCACTTTAATGGAATCTCGCGACTCATTTAATCCCTCTAGAACCACCGTCGAGCCATTATCACTCGTCCTATATTGCAAGACCATTTTATTTCGAATAAGGGGGAGCGGTGCTTTGACGAAGTCTCTGGATCTTCTAGCCGTTGCCCCTCGTGGGTCGATCATTTGATCTTCCTTTCCAATATGCTGCCAAGCCGTAGAACTTATCCAATCCGCTGGATAAATATCATCAATCGCAGTTTGCCCGGCTCCTTGCCTATTTGGATAGTCAACATTTCGTCTTTTAACGCTTGCAGGGAAGCGTGCCGCAGCAATATTCTTATCTTCCAGATAAAGTGTTTGCGTAATCGTATCTGCATAATAGTGATAAACCCGGCGCCCACCAGCAACACCGGCAATCTCGAAGGTACGATCCACATCGCGGATCGGGCTACCACCCCCATTGGATAAATCCAATGGTTGCGCCCTATTAACTTTAAAGGTTAAGCTACTCCACTTTTCGAAGGTTAAATCCTGCCACCGTAATGAGTCATTTGGATTAAAAGGAATTAACTTGCCATTTAGATAAAATTCATCAACCTGATAATAGCCTCGGAGTTTTGCAACGCCCGGAGATGACGGTTGCTTATAAGGATCATACCAAAAATTGAGCAGTTGCACATAAAACAGTACGCCTAAGAACAAAACGAGGACCACTGTCTTTAAACCGAAACGGACAATATGCTGCCAATTTCTTCGAAATTTAGGGTAGTAATGTCTTGGCACGGTTACTTGTTCCAAAATCATTAAGCGATAGATATCAGACACATAATAGCTCAGAATAAATGAGCCAAAGAGCACGAAATAAGAAGCATAAATATGCACACCTCCGTCATAAGCAAAATTTACAAAAGTAATGCTACCTAGTGCACCGACCAGCAGGGCTGCTCCGTAAAAAGTTGTTTTTCTAAAAAACAACAAACTACCGGCCAACAATTCTACAATACCTGCAAACACCTGATACCAGGGTACAATACCGATAGATAACCAGTAGATTTTTTGTGGCGTCAAATCACCAAAATTTGTATTCAACAAGCCTTCTGACGGATAAGGCATTTGAACCGGGAGCACTTTTGTGAAGGCAAAACCGATGATACCGATTCCGGCGCGATAACGAGCAACGACCATTAACCAGTAATACAATTTACGATAATCCCTTGCCTTTTTGTCAACTGCGCTCCATAATAGCGCACCAATTAAGGAAAACAACAATACGATAATCCAGTCATTATAGCCATACCACTCGGGAAGCCACTTAGTTAACATAGGGAAAGAAGGTTGAAACCGCGCAATGTCATATAAATCACGATAGTGGAGACTCGTCCAATCAATTGCAAATAGATCTGTATACCAACGGATATTCCAAGGAATAGACATGAGAACAAAAAACAAAAACAGCAATCGGAAACCGAACTTCTGCCCCTTGTTCCAAACATGGCCACTAGGGCTCACTGCATTTTGGACAGCTTCTTCTGAAATCGAAGAATGAATAGGTGAAACAATTGATGAATCCATGGCTTATAAAATTTATAATATGAGTTGGCTGCGTCTGCCCACTTTCTTCGCTTCCTTTAATAGGTATTTCTTATCTATTTTGCGCAAGTGTATATCGATCACTTTTTGAGCAGCATCCTTTCCAATCAACCGGATGGTGCTATCCGAAAGGAAGATCGTTGAAAAAGAAAATTTCGTCAATTCGTTATGGTTTTGTAGGGCATTCAGGGTAAGTCCTCCTCCATCGTTTTTTTCACAACGATAGTAGCGCCTAGCACCATTACCGGCAAATTCATAGGCCTTAGCTTCGTCATTGCGATGTATTACTTCGACGTTATGTGTATCGGGTTTCAGTCCAACTGCCGTTTGTATACTAAGGGTTGGCCATTTTTCCACAACCACATTTCGCCAACGTAAACTGCTTTTGCTGACATACGGAAGTTCCTTTCCATCGTATACAAAAGAACTTACATCATAAAAGCCTTCCCTTAATAAACCGGAACGGGAAGAAAATTGATAGCCCCCCATTCGATATTGCGTATAAGCTCGTTGCCCATAGAGTACGACAAAAAACAATAAAAAGCCGAGTTTTAACACCATTCTTCCAATAGAACCGTAATTTGTTACATATTCGGGTTTGAATCGGGCGGGTACTGCAGCGCGTTCAAGCGTGAGTAACGTATACAGACGAGGCGCATCATAAGCCAGCAAAACAAGGGCAAATTGAATGAGGTATAAGCTATATGTTGCCTCTCCCCCTTCATAAGCCAAATTGGAAAGAAACACATTTCCTGTAAAGCTAAGGATAATGAAAGTTGCGATGAATACAGTTTTTCGATATAATAAGAGCAGTCCGGCTAGGATTTCCACAAAGCCCAAAAAACTTTCAAAAGAGGGGGCTACACCCAAACTAAGCGAAAAAATTTTCCAGGCTGACAGATCACCATAAGGGGTATTCAAATCACTCAGTGTTGGTGGAGGAGATTGCAAAGGAAATAGTTTTAAATAGCCGTAAGCAATGACACCCAAAGCCAGGCGATAACGTAAAATTACGCGAAGAAAATAGTACCAGCGATCATACGCGCGTGGCGTACCACGATCAAAACCACTCCACGCTAGCGTACCAATAAGCGCAATCAATGCTAAAATTGACCAATCAGCAAAGGTATTCAAACCCCAATAATCGCCTGCCATATAAGAAGATAACAGTTGGGGCGTATACCGACTTATATTGAACAGATCGGTTAAAGTTGGGTGAAACCAATCGATTTTGAAAATATTTGCCCAATACTTCCAATCTAACGGTAAAGCTTGAAGTAGTAAATAGATCAAAAAGAAACGAAAAATAATCTTTTCAAAGCTACTCCAGTACGATGGTTTCTCAGTAGTTGAATTTGCCATACTATATCTTATTTTAATATCCCGGATTTTGTTCTAGCGCGCTGTCTACTAAAATCTGTTCGGCTGGCAAGGGCATCAATAAACGATTAGTATCACTGATATTAAGCACGGTCTGTGCCCTACCTGTTCGTACCAAATCAAACCATCTATGGGCTTCCAAACCAAACTCTAACCGTCGCTCATTTTCAATAGCCAGTAAAAGCTCATTTTGCGTACCCACAGCCGTTTGCGGTACACCGGCACGGTTCCGTATTGCATTTAAATCACGAACTGCTTCTTCCAGTTTTCCGAGCTGTGCATTAGCTTCCGCGCGGATTAAGTACAATTCAGCTATCCTAATGACATAGGTGGGATCGGTGGCAGGGCTACGGTAATAAAGATTACCATACCATCTGTTCTGATTGTCTTTCGCCACAAGCGCACTGCGCGAACCACCTATTGTTGGATCGTTCACTAAATTCACGAACGTGTTATTCGGCGCCCATTGACGTGTCCCTCCATTTTGTTGTGGCTGCCATTGCCCACGATGGGGATTCACCTCATTGGCATTGTAAAAAATTTCAAAGACCGACTCACGGGTTCCAGTCACTCCGTCCGCAAAAAAGGAATAATAGGGATTTAATAAGCTATAATTAGCTTGATCGTCGATTAAGAGGCTAGCATAGTCTGCTGCCTGTTGCCAATTTTCCCGATAAAGAAAATAACGAGCTTTCAAGGCCCGTACCGTTTTCTTTGTAGCCTGGAATCGGTTGGTAGTCTCCTGCAGTAATTCCTCTGCTCGATTCAGATCAGCCAGAACCAGATTATAAGTCTCCTCTATTGAACTACGTGCAATACCCACGTTGTCGGTAGGACCGGCCGTAGGTTCAGTAATCAATGGAACACCACCCCAAGTACGAGCCAAGTCGAAATAGGCAAGCGCCCGAATAAAGTAAGCTTCGCCGGCAATTCGCTTTCGTACATCTTCACTGATAACGTTGGCTGCCAACTCATTTACGTTTTTAATTACTTGATTTGCTCTGTTGACGGCTACATAAATTTCCTTCCAGGTATTCGTGATTGTTGCGTTCTCTGCATTCACTTGATGGTTTATAAATTCCTGCACCTGCGATTGCGAACCTGTCCACTGAATATTATCTCCGGATAGATAAGCAATTGACTGGAAGTCGACACTGTAATAAGTTCGCAATGCACTATACACACCATTCAAAGCGGCATTTGCAGAAGTTTCGTCTACAATAATATTTTCGCCTGAAATAGAAGCCTTTGGTTCAACATCTAAAAATTTACTGCAGGAAACCATAGCCATGATAAAGGCAACAAAAGTTGTATTTTTTAATGTCGTCATGAAAAAATCCATTAAAGCGCTAAATTAATCCCCAGTTGAAAGCTCCTTGGTTGCGGAGGTGTTCCCAAGTCAATACCCTGCTCATTTGGATCGCTGCTAGCAGCAGCTTCCGGATCCAAACCGCTGTACTTAGTCCAGGTAAACAAATTATTCCCTTGCAAATAGAAGCGTAAACGATCCAAATGCCAGCGATCTGTTACATGCTTCGGCAAGGTATAACCGATAGTAAGCGACCGCAAACGTAGGTATGAACCATCTTCCAACCACCTGCTGCCACCATCTTTGTAGTTATTCACATTTACACCATCCGATCGGGGCACATCCGTTATATCACCGGGCTGCTGCCATCTGTCTAAGTTGGAGGCAAAGATGACCCGAGCTGCGTCACGCGCGCCCCCCGCTTCCCCGAAAAATCGATTATGGTTATAGATCTCATTGCCGTAAGAGAATACGAAGAAGATATTTGCGTCGAAACCTTTAAAGGTGAAATTGTTGGTTAGGCCGCCATAAAAATCCGGCCAAATACTGCCCATAATTTTCCGATCAGCTACTGTAATCCTACCATCTTCATTTACGTCCTCATAAACCACATCCCCTGTTTGCGGATCTACATATAATTGATTATAAACCCAAAAGGAATATAGTGGGTGCCCTTCTTGAAAAAGGATGAGATCACGGCTACCGTAGTTTAAGGGATTCTCCAGCTTTTCTATTTTATTTACGTTTCGCGCAATATTAAAGGAACTTTGCCAGGAGAAATCCGTTTTTCGGATATTCCGACTGACCAATGCCAGCTCCAGTCCCTTGTTACTGATTTCCGCAGCGTTACTCGTATAACTGTCATAACCGGTTGTGGCTGCTAGCGTAACCGGAAGTAAACCATCTTTCGTATATTTACGATACCAATTGAACGAGATGTCCAGTGCCTGTTTGAACAAGGTTGCATCCAGTCCAATATTCAATTGGTCGGTCCGTTCCCAGCGGAGCTCGCTGTTTGCTAATTGCTCAGGTGCGATCCCTGGAATCCCTTGATAAGAAGAGCCGATGCCCGACCAAAGTCTGCGCGCTGCAAAAGCACCGATACCGTTCTGATTTCCGGTGCTACCATAAC
The DNA here is from genome assembly GCF_008245145.1 of Olivibacter sp. LS-1. Classification (GTDB taxonomy): domain Bacteria; phylum Bacteroidota; class Bacteroidia; order Sphingobacteriales; family Sphingobacteriaceae; genus Olivibacter; species Olivibacter oleidegradans. The sequence continues at coordinate 5,166,516 of NZ_CP041643.1, forward strand.
TTGCACGAATTTTGAGGTCATCTAAATAAGCGAGGTTCTTTAAGAAATTCTCACGTTTGATACGCCAGGCTGCACCTACCGCAGGAAAATAGCCCCACAGGTCAGCAGACCCGAAACGCGAAGAGCCGTCGGCACGCAGAGAAAAATCGATCAAATATTTATCGTCAAAAGCATAATCGATTCGACCAAAAAAAGAAGCCAGGTTGTATTTCTCCCAATCTTGACTGCTTGTAGTGGTTGCAGCTGAAGAGATCAATTTAAAGTCGTTACTGGCAAACCCCCTGCCTGTTGCCGATGTGCGCTTAAGGGTTGAACCTTGTAAAGTATTACCTACCAATATACCGAAATCATGCCTTTGATTGACTTTTTTTCGATAGGTTATGGTTTGTTCATTGATCCACGTGGTAGACTGTCCGATAGCCGAGGTGGCTAAACCGTTCGGACTACCTGCAATAAGTAAGTTGTTCCAATATTCGCTTTCATCGTAATTGTTATAATCCAAGCTGAAAGTTGAACGGAATTTTAAGTCGGACGACAGCTGAATATCTGCATACAAATTTCCGATATAACGCAAACTGGTGCTGTGTACATCATAATTTTCCAATAATAGCGTCAGGTTGTCAAATCCAGCTCTGCCAACCAGCACCCCCTGATCATTATAAGGGGAAAGGTAAGTAGGAGTATGTAAGGCTGCCTGTAATAAACCGCCCTGAGGGCCATCACCTGCACGAGCTTGATTTCTTCCGGTTCGGCCGATGGTATTACTGGTTCCTATCTGGACACGATCACTGATTTTTTGATCGAGGTTCACCTTAAAGCTAAGCCGGTCAAAACTGATGGGTTTGAGAGTGGATTCCTGTCGATTGTATCCCCCACCAATATAATAACGGGTCCCGATAGCGCCCCCACTGATTGACAGATCGACATTGGTTAATGCTGCCGTACGAAATGCCTCACCAAGGCGATCATAGGTTTGCTGCTCTTCCGGCAAACCTATGCCTGCAATACCATTTATCACTTCCGTTACCGGACGAAAGGGCTCCGGTTGACCAATATTTCGATAGTATTCATTTACCAGCGTAGCATGCTCAGGCCCGGTTGTTAGCTCCCAAAGTTTCGCTGCCTTTGCTATTCCCTGTGAAAGATTGAGTGCCACCTTTGGCTTCTGATTAAAATTACCTCGTTTGGTTGTAATAATAATAACGCCATTTGCACCACGGGAACCATAGAGCGCCGTTGCTTCTGCATCTTTTAAAACCTCAATACTTTCTATATCTGCCGGATTGATATCGGCTATAGGAGATGTTGCCTTACCTCCTGTATTAACAGTTTGTAAACTGTTGGTATTTAAAAATACCCCGTCGATAACATATAAGGGATCATTGCTGGCATTGATGGAGGTTGCCCCCCGTAAACGTATATTTACAGCTTCCCCAGGTACACCTGTGTTGCTAGAAATTTGAACACCCGATACTTTACCCTGCAATTGCGCATCAAAACCACCTGCCGGAATATCCTTACTCTCAGCAGGATTCACTTTCGTAACCGAACCGATTAAGTTTTTCCGCTGTTGTGTAGTATAACCTACTACCACTACATCGTTTAACTGATTGAACCCTGGCTTGAGCAAAATTTCAATCTTCGCTTCTGATGCGATTATTTTTTTCTTTTCATAACCGATATAAGAGATTTCAAGTGTATAAGGAAATATTTGTCCCGTAACAAAGCCAAATTTTCCTTCCTCGTCCGTGGATACACTATGCGTAGTGCCTTCTATGTGTACCAAAGCACCCGGTAATGGTTCTTTTGTTATTGAATCGAGCACTTGCCCCTGAAGTGTAGAATTGACAAGCGGTTTAGTTTGCTGGGCAACTAACTGTTCCGTAAAAAAGATGATAAAAAGTAATGAAAGGAGAGATGGCACGGATTGTGCCCTCCTCTTTTGAGTTTGCATAAAAAATGGGTTAAGTTACAAAGCTTGATCACGCAACGCCAATTGATCATGATCAATGATTAAAATCCTATAGTTTATTTATATTTTGGTCTCCAAATCAACATCGAAAAACGAAAGCATGTAAATTCTTTATCTTCATAATCGTTCTAATTTAAAATCAAGATGCGCATCTTCGAGCCAAAGTTACAAAAAAATTGAAAAGAATATAATATCTACCTTTTTTATATACTTTTTTTTACAAAAACAGTTCTATCTTTCACTTGTGGACTAAATCGTTATGTTGAAAATATCCTTCAGTGCTTGTTTAGCCGCATGGAAACCGCCCATTCCATGCACTCCTCCTCCAGGCGGTGTTGAAGCAGAACAGATATAAAGTCCTTTGGCAGAAGTACGATAAGGTGAAAAACGGAGTGCAGGGCGTGTAAAAAGTTGCCTCAAATCCAACGCACCACCATTTACATCTCCACCTATATAGTTTGGATTATAATTTTCAAGGTCTTCCGTATTGGTAATATGACGGGCCAAGATAAGGTCACGAAATCCAGGAGCGTACCGTTCTACCTGATTTTCTATCTGCTCCGTCATATCTTTTGTCGAACCATTAGGCACATGACAATACCCCCACCCTACCTGCTTTCCCTTTGGCGCACGTGAAGCGTCGAACAAGCTCTGCTGTGCAAACAGCACAAAAGGTTTTTCGGGATGTCTACCTTGAGCCACCAGTTTCTCTGAAAATGCAATTTCTTCAAAAGTGTTACCGATATGTATAGTTCCTGCCTGCCTACACGATTCCGCGATAAACGGAACAGGTTCACTCAAGGCCCAATCGATCTTGAAGAGACCTGCACCATAACGGTAACGACTTAGTTGCTTGCGATACAAAGAGGTAAAACGGTGCCCTGCAATAGCTAGTAGCTGTTTGGGCGATATATCAAAAAAAACAGCACGTGCTTTGGGTAATTGTGCAAGCGACCGAATCCAAATACCTGTTTCAATCTTACCGCCCAATGCGCAAAAATAAGCTGCCATGCTTTGCGCCAACTGCTGGCTTCCTCCCTCTACAATTGGCCAACCGCTGCGATGGCCTGCCATTGTAAGTACCAAGGCAATTGCAGACGTAGTGAGTTGGTCAAGATTTAAGAGGCTGTGCGCAGCCATACCTGCAAATAAAGCTTTTAACTCTTTCCCTTTAAAGCGTTTTGAAAACAAGGTAGCTGGAAGTCCCGCCTTTAAACCAAACCCTAAGTATTTCCATGGGTGTTTAGGAAAACCGAACGGCCCTAATAAATCATTTACAATATCCGGCCACGAAGTTACCAGCGGTTCAATCAAGTCCGAATAATATGCTCGGTCTATACCTAAAGTCTCCGCAGTTTGTCCAATATCCTTGTATAAGGCCGCAGCCGTTCCCCCGTCAAGTGGATGGGCCGCTAATACCTTGGGATCTATATAACGCAAACCATAATCCGCCAAAGGCAAGCTACCAAGAAATGGAGAGGCCGCTGCCATGGGATGCACTGCCGAACAAATGTCATGTATGAAACCGGGCAATGTTGATTCTGCACTACGCATACCACCTCCGATAACGTCCTTGCCTTCAATAATCAACACATTTAAGCCTTGTTGTTGCAATAAAATAGCGGCGGCTAAACCGTTAGGGCCTGAGCCAACTACTACTGCATCATAATCAGTATTAGGCATTCATCGCTCCTTTCTTCAGTGGACGTCTTTGCATATCATTTTATCGGCTTTTTACATCACTAAACCTCAGGACCCTACGAACCTTTTTGCTAAACTAATAAAAATCCACCAAATAGATATGTTTTTTTTCAGGCGGACAACCTAGTCGCACTATATAGTAAAGCCTTTAACTGTGCCTCCCATGGGCAACCCGTTATCCATAGGACGCCGTAATTTTGGCAGCTGAACCTCCGTACACAGGAAATCTTATAAACAAATTATAAGTTGGTCGTAATCAGCATTTCCGTTACTCGGAATATGCGATACAGAAAAGTGTTTCACCCTTATTAACCGGGGGCGTTCCTACTTTATATAGAATAACACCCGGCACCTCTGCAATAACATCCTGCAATTTATTTCCGAAAACATCCGTGATATATCCCAGCTGTTGTCCCTTGGTAACCCGATCCCCCGCAAGCAAGGTGCTATAGAAAATGCCTTGGCCATGTGAGCTGATATATTCTTGCCGGTTATAGTGCACCTTGGTCCGGGTAAGGTCTGATTTTGTTGCATCCGTGTACATGTCCATTTCTTTTAAACAATTGTATACGGCTTGCTTTATCTTCTTTACCGCACTGACCTGTACCGTTCCCAGTTTGCCACATTCGATACTCAATGCGATTCTTCCATCTTGAACAGCTTGTTTAAATGCATAAAGTGCCGCTTCATCGTCGCTAATAGTGTATGGATATGATACGATATGCTCGAAGTCGCTTGCTTCTGCTAATCGCTTTGCCACCCTCGTTTGTTCTGCTTTATCCCGACGGTCATAATAACAAACAAAAGGTAACAAGTCTTCATTTGCATCACCGCCGTGAATATCGAGAAAAACATCACTGTTGGGGATAACCTGCTGACTAATTAGATGCGCTAAACGCTCCGTAGCGGTGCCATCGTATTTACCCGGGAAGGATTTATTAAGATTCTTATGATCTATCGGATTGACAAAGGGTGATCTACGGTAGAAAGAAGCAGTGTTCGCAACCGGAATAATGATAAGGGTGCCTGTCAATTGCTTTGTATCTATTTCCTTCATCAGCTCCTGAACAGCAATAATAGGCGGATATTCAAAGCCATGTATACCAGCAACGATTGTGAAGATTGGTCCGGATTTTGCTCCTCTCATTACCGATATAGGCAAAGCAAGCAAGCTATCCTTATGGTTATCAACTCGTAAACTGAGGTTTTCTTTCCCCGGTCTCGCTCCATCCAACGCTCCCTTTAAAAGGCTTTGCGCGAAAGTAGTTTGAAAATAAAGAGACATTACTATGAATAGGATATATCGCATCGATCGTGTTTTGAATTCTTGAAAGCCCGTTTAACACGTGCGAGGCTAATATACGAAATTCGAAAATGAAGAAATCGTACTTTTATCTTTCGACCATCTGCGTTCTATCCGGACCAACGGAGATATAGACAATTGGTATCCCGAGCTCTTTCTCCAAAAATGTAACATAGTCTATTAAGGTCACCGGCAATTGTGATTTTTCACGGATCCCGTTTACATTGCCCCAACTTTTAAATTCTTTAAAAACAGGTGTCGCCTTATCACTGTCCACCCAGGTTGACACGAGATCCATTCGTTTGCCATCTACCAAATAATGTGTACAGACCTGAACAGTTTCCATAGCGCTGAGAACATCCACCTTGGTAATGATCAATTTAGTAACACCGTTCAGCATAATCGCATATTTCAAGGCAGGGAGATCCAACCACCCCGTTCTTCGCGGCCTTTTGGTTACAGCACCGAATTCATTACCTAATTCCCTTAATTTTTTGGTGTCTCCATTTTTTATTTCGGTTGGAAAGGGCCCATTTCCAACACGAGTGCAATACGCTTTAAAGACCCCGTATACCTCTCCTATTCGCTGCGGAGCGATTCCCAAGCCCACACAGGCACCCCCGGAAAGCGTACTAGAGGAAGTCACGAAAGGGTAAGAGCCATGATCTAAATCCAGTAGAGTCGCCTGAGCTCCTTCCGCTAATATCCGGCCTCCGCTATTTAAAATTTCCTGGAGTACGGGTTCGGTATCGATAAGGGTGAACTGGCGTAAAATATTGATGTTTTCCATAAACTTTTGATAAAGTGTTTCCAGGTCAATTTCTTCTGAAAACAATACCTGCAGTTGTTTAGCATGGTCCTCCATCAATTTTCGACAGCGTAGCGCAAAGTCGGGTTGCAAGAGATCACCAACACGAATACCTTTGCGAAGAATTTTGTCCGCATAGGCTGGAGCAATCCCTTTCTGAGTGGATCCAATTTTCCGTTCTCCTAAGCGCTCCTCTGCAAAGCGATCCAGGAGGCAATGTGTCGGCAAAACCAAATGTGCCTTTTTCGAAATAAGCAGATTCTGCCAATCGATGACCCGGTGCCCCAAGGACTCGAGTGCATTCAGCTCACGCCGTAGTGCAGCCACATCCAATACAACACCGCTGCCAATTACATTACGAATTTTTCGGTTAAAAATTCCGGACGGTAGAACGCTAAGCACCACCTTCTGTCCATTAAATTCCAGGGTATGTCCGGCATTTGATCCACCGTGATATCGGGCCACCGCTTGATACCGGTCACACAGAACATCAACGATTTTACCTTTACCTTCGTCTCCCCACTGAAGACCTAAAACAACATCTGCTTTCATTTTTGACGAATTAAATAATTATGATCCAAATTTGATCGCTAATTTTTAAATTCCCATTGTCATTTGACAAGAATGCTTTCGTTTAGAATATATTTCTTCGGATACGACTTAACGAGGAGGGAGTTATTCCAAGGTAGGAAGCCAACATTGATTGGGGAATACGATTAGACAGTCCCGGATAATGATTGAGGAAGTTCAAATAACGCGTTTGTCCGTCCTGCACCAACATATTGCTAGCTGTTTTCATTTTGTTCTCCAACACGGCTGCATTCAGTTTTACAAAAATGGTTGACCAATTTGGAAGTTCGTGATCTAAAAGCTCAAAATCTTCCCGGTTCAAAAGATAAATACGTGCATCAGTTATCGCTTCAATATATTCTGTGGAGGCAATACGATCAATAAAACCATTTATATCGCCTATTAATCGACCTTCATAGACAAAATACCTCGTAAAATCATCTCCAAATTTGTTGTAATAACAAGACCGAAAGATCCCCTCTTGCACAAAACCGAGGCTCGAACAGATTTTTCCTGCTTCAACGAAATATGCGCCCTTATGGATCGAAACTTCTTTTACAAGCTCTTTTAGAAGCTGCTCCCCTTTGTGCGTAAGTCTTCCAAATTGATCGAGATACGCTAATAATTCTTTCATTCAATAAAGGTAGCTACCAAATATCGTGAACCAATTGTCAATTGACAAAAATTAAAAAACAAGTAGCAGCATCTACTACTTCTTATCGATCCACCGGACATTTATCTGTTTGCGCTTCTAATCGAATTAATTTATCTTTAGGTCGTGTAAAGATTAAGTTTTTGCCTACAATAGCGACTTTGTATAATTTGCCATCTATTGTCTTAAATCATTCCTAATTTCTACATAAACTTAGGCAGGTATAAGAATCTGTATGTAAATGTAACAACCAACGGAAAGTAAGAATTAAATACACGATGAAGAACTTGTATGTGTAATCAATAGTTTCACCATGACCAAATTTTCAATGTTTCTCTTTGTTATCATTCATCAAGATGAGGTGATTGCTTATGCATCTCGTTTAGAAGATTTATGGGAGCGTTTCGGCAATTATCTTGGCAGCCAAGGGCACGTAGATAGATTTAGGAAGATGGTGGAAGAACAACAGATTCTAGCAGGTAAAATCCAATCCTTCTCTTTTATAATAGAAGGTAATGAATATCATTTTCAACAATTGGAAAAAAGAATTAAACGATGAGATGCTCACTTACGATAGTGGACTATACAATTCTACAACAATTTTTGAAAGGTATATTCCTTTCCCGACAAGGTTAATTTAAAAAGCCTTTCTCTTTTAAATTTCCGATAAAAGAAGTCAAAATTTCTCGATTCTCCTTCGATCTCTTCAAATTTTCGTACAAAGGCCCGAAGATTCGTTTCAAAACAAATCGCTTCCCCATTTCGGATGACAATATATAATGCTTTTAAGCCCTGCAACATGGTAACAAAAATATACACTTTTTATGCAACTATATCTCAATAATGTTGTGATATTTTTTTCATTTGCAACAATATATGCCTATATTTGCAATCCTATTTTACGAATCATAAATGAGCATCTATGAACTTGCCGCACAACTTGGTTTATCTGTTTCATCTGATAACGTTGCTGAAATTCCCATTATCATTTTGAATGATCATTTATTTGTGTCAGCATCAAGCATGAATGATCTGTTCGATCTCAATGACACCCGCACCATGGAGTGGCTGAGCCTTCCTCCCATGTCCTTAGCCGATTATTATTTTTCAGGATTATCCGATCCTACATCTTACCTTACATCTTCTGATAGACAACACATAAAAAACTGTCTATCAGAAGATAAAAAAACAAATTAGGCATACATTTGTGTGTCCGGCGTTCATTATATTTTTTTTCGTAAGAGATAAAAATTAATTTCACATAAACATTTCACATATTTTCACGTTTAACTGTAATCAAGTGGTTGGTTATGAAGATATGTATTGTGGACGACGATCCCATATTTCAGCTATTGGCTAAAAAGCAATTTCAAAAAATCGCCGGTGATATCGATACGGTAAGTTTCACCAACGGGATAGACGCTTATGCGTATTTTCGGTCGGTTGAATTAACTTCTTTATCTATGCCTAAGCTTCTACTGGTAGATCTTAATCTTCCGATTATGAATGGCTGGCAGCTAATTGATAAATTAAGGAAGACCTGCCTTACAGAAAATACGCTTATTTATATCGTAAGCTCATCCCCCGCTATCGAGGACAGAGTACGAAGTCTATCCCTTACTTGCGTAAAAGATTATCTAATGAAACCAATCAATTCCCAACAATATGAAGAACTCTATAGAGCCGCTAATGTTGCGCACTAAAGTATAAAGGGGGTTGGGTTTATCGTAAGAATACCGGGTGTATTGCAATATCGTCATCATTTATTTCAATGATACTGTACCCTAATCGCTTATTGTCAATTTCAATTTGGCTGGCGTTTTTAACGAACTGATAAGATACCGCAGGTGAAACATATTGATTAATATTTCTGTAAACCTGTGAATCGGCCATGTGATAGTGTCCGCAACATATACATATTTTGGATGCAGATTGCGTTAGTAAATCAACTATTGTTTCCCGATCACTTAATGGATATTCGTCGTCGACAGGTGTGTTTACTTTAAGGAGCGGATGATGAATAAAGATAACAACCTGCTGTTCATCTACTAACTGCGTCTTTAACCATTCTTGTTGACCGCGACTAATGCTACCGGACGAAGAATCCATAAAAACATACTTGAATTGACCTACCTTTTCACTATAAAACAACTCATTGTCAACAAATTGAGCATCGACATGAAAATGCTTTATCACCTCATGAAATTTATCGTGATTGCCTAGAATCAATCGGAAACGAATCTGTGGCACATCAAATAATTTAATGAACTGCGCGTTCACCTTTGGATCTCCTATGTCCCCTCCGCAAATCACTTCCGTTATTCCCTTCGAACGGACGTCGTTCAAAACGGCTTCCAGATTTCTTACACCGTCAACACCCTGATCCAAGGTAAACTGTTCCCCCAAATGGGTATCCGTCAAAAATGCTATTTTCTTATGCATGCAATCAAGCGTTAAAATTAAGTATACAAGGCTCCGTATTTTACAACGATTTTATTTTCCGAAGATACACCTATTTCAAGAACAAACGGAACATCACAAGGTTTAAAATAATATATTCATTCAACAAAGTCCAAGGAGGTTCTAATACCGCAAGAATAATAATAGTAAGGATGATGGTCTTTATATGGATCTACCGGTTTTAAATCTACATATTGTATAGGGAGCGGTCTAAATCCGTTAGGTTATCCGAATTTGCCACCCACGTAATTCGCGGTCAGTTCATGTTGCGGATTATTAAAGAGCGACATGGTATTATTCTCCTCAATTATTTCGCCTAGGTACATAAACACTGTTTTGTCGGCAATACGCTGTGCTTGCTGCATGTTATGGGTAACAATGACAATGGTATAATTTTCCTTCAATTTAACAATAAGCTCTTCTATCTTCGAAGTGCTTATCGGATCAAGCGCGGAACAAGGCTCATCCATCAAAATCACTTCAGGTCGGAGTGCTACGGCCCGGGCAATACAAAGACGCTGCTGTTGGCCACCCGACAAGCGGGTGGCTGGTCTTAGCAAATCATCTTTTACTTCTTCCCAAATAAAACTTTCTTTCAGCGCATTTTCAACGATTCTTGGCCGTTGTTCTTTCGGCACTTGATTAATTTTCAAACCATAGTTTATATTTTCATAAATGCTTTTTGGAAAGGGATTCGGTTTTTGAAAGACCATTCCAATACGCCTTCTAACCTGTGTAACGGGAAAATCAGCATCATAAATATTTTTACCATCCAACAAAAAATCTCCTTCTATACGAGCGTCGGAGGTCAAGTCGTGCATCCTATTAAAGCAACGTAACAAGGTGCTTTTTCCACAACCCGAAGGTCCAATGAGTGCCGTAACTTTATTTTTTTCAAAACGGACATGGATGTTCTTAAGTACCTGCTTAGATCCGAACCAAAGATTTATTCCTGAGGCTGCAAGCTTCGTCTGACTATCCTTCATTTTTACTGTGTTTATAACGTATATAAAAGGCGATGCTGTTCAATATAAAAACCACCATAATCAAAATCAGCGCCGTTCCATAAGCCAAGGGTCTCACCTCCTCAATGGCTTGGTGCTGTGTTGATAACATATACAAATGGTATGGCAAGGCCATAAACTCTTGGTTGAGATAACCGGTGGGGTTGTTGATATAAAAAGCAACGCCGGTAAAAAGGATCGGTGCGGTTTCTCCGGCCGCTCTCGATAAAGCTAATACCATACCCGTAAGGATACCCGGTAACGCGGACGGTAGTACCATGTCACGAATGGATTCAAATTGTGTAGCACCTACCCCCAAAGCGCCTTCACGCGTGCTTGCCGGAATTCGACGAAGCGCTTCTTCTGTAGTGGTAATGATATAAGGCAGCGACAACAGACCTAAAGTAAAGCCTGCCGACAAGAGGGAAGTCCCCATGTTTAATCCCTGCACAAACAGCGCCAGGCCAAAGAGACCGTAAATAATGGAAGGCACTCCGGCCAAATTACGTATAGAAGCGCGAATAAGACGCGTAAACCAAGTGTTAGGAGCATACTCATTGAGGTAAATAGCACAGCCTATGCCAAAGGGCGCAGCCACCACTGCAGTAATTAAGGTCAGCATTACCGTACCTATTATTGCCGGCAAAATTCCCCCATTGGTCATACCATCTGTAGGCAGTGTACTAACAAAGTCCCAAGTTAGCACGGGTGCTCCTTTTCCGATGATATCACCGATAATGATCAAAAGAAAAATGCAGACTAAGCCTGTACAAAGAAGCAAAGTCCCCCATTCAATAATTGATGTTAATCTATTCATGGCTAAGAAGCTTGATATTTCTTAAACTTGTTAACGTAATATTCACCTACTAGGTTAACGACTAAAGTAAACAGGAAGAGAACCGTAGCGATGGCAAATAAACTATAGTAATGCGTTGTTTGATAAGGCACCTCTCCCATCTCAATGGCAATTGTTGCAGTAATGGTGCGTACGGAGTGGAAAAATCCTTTCGGAAAGGCAGCCGCATTACCGGTTGCCATTAGTACGGTCATTGTTTCACCTAAAGCACGGCCAACGCCTAACATGACGGCAGCCAATATCCCGGGTGCACTACTCGGAATGGTGATTTTACACAGCGTTTGCCAACGATTTGCGCCCAAGCCGAAACTAGCTTCCTTATAAGACTGCGGCAAGCTATGTAAGGCATCTTCTGTAACTGTTATAATGGTAGGTAGTGCCATAATCGCTAAAAGAATGGCACCATTGAGTGCATTCAAACCGTTCGGTTGATTCGATAATTCTCCTAGTTGTGGGCTTAAAATAACAATTCCTAAAAAGCCAATAGCTACAGAGGGAACGGCTGCCAGCATTTCAATAGCCGGTTTAAGAATATTCCGCAGCCTTCTATTGGCATATTCGGAAAGAAAGGCTGCCGTACCAATTCCTATTGGGATTGCTATCAACATGGCACCAAAGGTGACTAAACAAGTACTGACTAATAAGGGAAGGATACCATAAGTGGCGGGAGTACCTCCCGGATTCCACTGGGTACCGGTTATAAAGTCCAGCGGCTTAACCTCAATCAAGAAGGCTACGGTATTCCATAACAACATAAAAAAAATTCCACCAAGAATGGCGATAATGAGCATACCGGTTGCCCGAAAAAGCCATTTAGCGAGGAGATCGATTTTTTCTTTAGCACTTAATTGCATAGCCAGGGGATTTACCGGGTGATATAGTAGCCGGAAGCCTTTATAATTAACTTTCCTTCTTCGCTTCGCTCAAAATCGATAAAAGTCTTAACTTTCTCCCAAGAAGTACTCGGAATAAATTGATATAAGGGACGCTGAAAGGCATAACGTTTTTCCATGATTGCTTTTTCGTCTAAGGGAGAAACAGCGGTCGCCTTTTTTGGGTCGCGTATATAAAGAACTTTTACAGCACGTTCCTTCGCTTCGTGAGCGATGTATCCAGCGCCCACATAGCCAATGCCCGAACGATCCGCCTTAATGCCTTCCATAATCTGCGCATTTCCGTTCATCTCCTTTGCATCTCTGCTAAATCGAATACCCAGCCTTTCTTGAACAAAAGCATGTGTTCCGGAATTGCTTTGCCGCCCATAAATATTAATCGGCATGCTCGTTCCCGTCACTGGCTTCCATGTTCGGTACCGACCGCTTAAAACCTTTCTTAAAGTGGGTATATTGATGGTGTCTAACGGAAATTCCTTGTGTACAATAAAAGCCGTAGCGTCCTCTGCAAAGACAATCGTGTGTAGCTTTATCTTTTTAACCTTGAATAAACTATCTTCTTCTGCGTTTAAACGTCGTGAAGAATTAGCGATATCTGCTTGCCCATTCAGTAAAGAGGCGATTCCCAAACCGGACCCTCCACCGGATATTGCTACGCTAAAAGCGGGGTTCACTTTATAGAAACGTTCTGCAAGGGTTACCGCCAAGTTCACCTCCGTATCCGATCCTTTTACCTTAATAGATCGACTATCATTGCTACAGGCACATATAAGTAACAGAAAGACAAACCGATACCACATAAGTCGCTTGTTTGGCAATTAAACAAATCTACTAAATTAATGTTAGCAGAATATGTATTTTACATAAAGGAAAACACCTATTAAGATGCCTCAACTATTCCGGAAGACTGTGACTAGTAAATAACCAATAGAATGGTTACCCGAACTACATCAATAAGCATTTGGCAACTATAGCCCCTCGATCTATCACTTCGTAACATCTATATGTGACATGAATGATTGGACACGAAACAGAATAAGTATAATTTTTGTGTTCTCTCTATGGATATGGAAATTAAACTATTCAAATAATTATGAAAAAGCTATTTTTATTTTCGGGAATATTGCTGTTAGCATTAATAGCACAATTCCAGCTAGCTCAAGCACAAACAGATCAAACAGGTAATGTGACCGTTTCGATCGACCTAACCGCTCCGGTTATATCCATTGATTTAGGTGCAGATCCAAACGTAACTTTCGTATATAGCACACCTGAAGACTACACCACACCACAGGTTGAACCGAAAGTGGGACATTTCACGGTGGTAAGTAATCAGGATTACGAAGTCACTGTACAAGCAACGGAAGAGTTTACGGTAATACCTGAGAACGCTTCGCCCATTCCACTGAGTGTTGTCCAAGTAAGTGTTGACCCTTCCACTACCGGTGGCGGAACGCCTGCGATAGTCCCATTATCATCCACCGCAGGAACTTTAGTTACTGATGGCCCAGCTACAATCGGCACAACTTATAATATCAATTACACCATACCCGATGCTACTTCTTTAATTGATAAAGTGCCCGAAGTATATTCTACTACGGTGATTTATACAGCAACGCAAATTTGATCGGTGCATGATATATGACAGGTGTTACTTGGAATTGATCAGGCGATGGAGAATTCGCACTTCTTTGCTCTCAGTGATTTTTTATTTGTTATGCACTTGGAACTGTTTCGCCCAAGGAATATCGATATCACCGTCTCGGATTTTTTTTAAGGGGCTTCCCGGCGAGACGGTCCAAGAAGTGATTACTCTTACCAACAACTCGTCAATATCGTTCAATTTTATTACGGCATTAAAAGATTGGCATCGCGATTCGATCGGTCGAAAGGTTTACGACGCCCCAGGTGATGTGGAACATTCCAATAGTCGCTGGATCAGACTTTCGGAATCTACCATTAACCTTAACCCGAACGAAACAAAACGCATACTCGTGTCAATGACCGTACCAAAGGATGCAGGCGCACGCGGCTTGACCAACAGTATGCTTTTTTTTACGCAAATGAAAGAGCAGACCAAGCTTTCAAAAGAAAAGAAGCAACTAGGCGTAAATGTGCTTTTAGAGGTCGGCGTGCAGATCTATCACGTGCCACCGGGACTAACACCGGGCGAGTTGGATTTTGTCGCTTTTGAAGATCAGGGTATCATAAAATTAGAAACAGACAGTGTTCGTCGCGTTGCACTGAAGGTTAAGAACACGGGAGAAATCAATAAAGATGCGCATGTACGTTTCGAGTTGACAAATGTGCAAACCGGCGCAGAAATCCCCATCAAAACCACCGCTATCGCCATGCTTCCCCATGCACAACAATGGATTTACGTCGATTTACCAATTTCATTAAAGGGAAAACACTTAGGAGTTGCCATCCTAGACGCGGGAGATAATTATGATTTGCGTGTTGCAGAAAAAGAAATTGATTATTAACAAGCTACTATTGGGATGGCTCCTGCTTTCAGCTCCAGCCTACGGACAAATCGTCATTAATTTGCCCCAAGCCAATATTACAGCACGTTCAGATTATACAGCTACCTTGGCAAGTGGAACGTATTCGAGCTTAATTGGGTTGGTGCCGAATATTGAGGTGAAAGCCAATAGTCCCAATTTTACCAATACGGTTGGAGGAACGTCTACTGTGCCACTGAATATCGCGCATATACGGTTACGAAGTATCGGCTCTCTTTCCTTAATAGGTGTCTCAGCAGAAGTCACCCTGAGTACTTCCTACGCTTTATTATACGCAGCATTGGCCAGTATTTCGTCAGGCGCCGTTATTGCGGACTATCGTATATCAACGGGCAGCCACACTTGGATATCGGGCATTTATCGTACGCCTATTAACTTCAGAACAGGACTGCTATCCCCCAATCAGATAACACCTACTACGCCGAATTTAGATATAAACGTACCTGGATTTATTGCCCCTCAGGCTACGTTATCGTCGCTAAGCTTGCCAGTAAACAATTTGAGTTTTTTCAGAAACAGCGCCGGTATCAGCGCTGCCGGCAATATCTCTGTATCAACTACGGTGCCCTATCTTCTGAGCTTGCAAGCAAGTAACACGCAGTTTTCTTTCAACACGAATAGTTCTTATAATCAAACACCTAGCACTTCGGTTGGGCTTGTCAATTCAACGCTATCCAATATCACCAATGCTACGCCGATCATGTTATCCACCACATCACAAGCATTAACGGCTGCTTCGGGCATAGCCGTGCCTACGAACAATAATCAAGCATTAACTGCAGCATTTTCCATTACGGGAAACAATCTGAAAACAGGTTTTGTACAAGCGGGAACCTATTCAGTGCCCATTACTTATACCTGGAGTAAATTGGCCAGTGCTTATCCTACAGGCTCATTACAGGTGCAGCGAAGCAGTACTTTACAAGTCATCGTCAGTGATTTAGCGGAGTTGATTGCTTTGCAGCCAAATGTTAACTTTGTTTTTGATGATGTGACGGATTACCGTCAAGGCATAACGAGAGATATGACGCAACATTTACGTATTAGTAAAACAACTCCCTATAGTCTCTACGTACGTTCATCAACCGCTAACTTTTCGGGAGCCGGTGGCCAAGTACCTGTAAATATTTTGCGTATAGGCGCCTCTGCCGGGCAAACAGGAGTTAATACAGTTACTCTTTCCACTACACCACAACAACTTATAAATAATGCTAATCCCACGATCGATCGAACGTTGGATATCCGTTATAGTATTCCGAACACAGCAATGTCGCAATTGCTCGGTAAAGCACCCGGCACTTATAGTGCTACCGTTATTTACAGTTTTACTACACTTTAGGCACTAGAATTTTCTAACGTCTACTTTACGGCGTTGGTCATAATATTTAAAATCTAAAACGTATTTATCCGGTGCTGCCTTCATATCGATCTTCTCTATTTTATTTTCTATAGTAAATGGCATTTCATCGGTTTCAACGGAAACCTCATAAATATCAGGAGCTAAATAAAAAGTGTATCTCCCATTCTGATCGGTTAACGTTCTATAGACCCTTCCTTGCGAATCGACGGCAATCAAGCGAATACCCGACAGTAGTGGAGCCGTTAGCTGATAGTTTTTACCCATAACTTGCATTTCGCCCTGCAGTAACTTGGTTTGTGTCAGCGGAATTTCCAGGGATATATTCTTGTTTAGGACCAAGGATATTGGTTGCGCACTCGTCCAGCCCTTTGTACTCAGCAAGTCGACGGTATAGTTTCCTACTGGCATATGCTGAAATTCCGCCTGACCGGATTTATCGGTCACAGCAGTTTGATCATTTATTTTAACCATGAGACCCGAAATGTACGATTCTCCTTCGTCTCGATTGCCATTGTTGTTAAGATCCTGATAATAGATGAGGCGGATTCTCTTGCCGTTGGATGTCTGCATGGCAGCAAACTGTTTTTCAATACCGATCCGTATCTGTCGCGTATCAAATGAAGAACGAACATAATTCAGACCTACTTCCTCAGGCAGTGCTGTTTGCATGGTCACCAATGTATAGAACATATCGCCTGTAACTGCCCAATTTCCCTTCAGATTCCACCTTGCCGTTCCATTTACAGAATAATTACGCGTATCTGTAAAGCCATAATAATTATACATCGCTGCCAATTGTACCTGCAACTTATTTTTAAACGCTGTAAAATTAGTATTGGGGCCTATTGAATATAAGCGGTAAGCTACATCATTTACGTTTGCAAACAGATCGCTGAGGTAATAGGGATTTATTTGGATATAAGTGCTAATACCGAACAAAGGATTGGTATAGCTTCCGTTAATCCGCAAAGAATGGTAAGAGCTTGGAGCCATCGGCATCGTGCTTTCATAAACATAGCCATGATCAACGTGCAGATAAAAACTATGTATAGGAGCTGCATAACCCACATTCAATAGCATTCGCCCCGCCGAAGATCGCCATCGCGACGCGGCTTCACCCTCCGATGAGTAGGTACCATTCCGTAAGCTTTGTTGCATGAGGTAAGGCTTCATTTCCAGCCGAAATCTTCCCAAATTTTTACCATAACCTATTTCATAGGAATAGATACTATTTTGAAAAGGGAGATAACCATATCCGTATCTTCGACCTTGATAGGAAGGTCGATTATTCAGCAAGCTAATACGTAGGGAGTATGTCCCGCCATCCTCTGTTGATTTTATAATTCGACTATCGCTTTGCAAAATTCCGCGTCGAAGCCCGGTAAAATAAGGACTGCTGTAATAGTTATTGGTGCTGAATTGATACCCTTTATGTGTGATTGAGTAATCGATTCCCCCAGCTACTGCTCGCCGAGTGCTTGCAATGTCCGTAAAAGTTTCCTGGCTATAACCTGCTTCTATTTTCAAATCATGTTGCGCACCTAGCTTCAGAGGAACTGCAACACTGACCTGATGACTGTTCAACGCATTAAATGATTGGTGGCTATGCAAGTAAGTCAATCGCCCCTCTTGCCCGTTTTTCAAAAAACTATAATTCACGGCTAATATATTTTCGTTCGGCAAATCATTGAATATTTGAGAAGCCAGCATATAATTATTCTGAAGAGCATATACGCTTACGCGGTCCACCTCATTGATGCGATAACTGGCCCGGGCACCACGGCCGCTCAGCGCGTAATCTAAGTTCTCATAAATGTTACCCAACTTCAGCCCCCAATTTTGATTTTCATAAGACAAATAGGTATCATAGAGATTAACACCGCCCAGCTGCTGATAATAATCCAGATTTAAACGATAGTCAAGTTCGTGTTTATTCGCCATAGTGAGCTGGCCATTCGCCTGCATTTGGTAAATTTCATTATACTGATTTAAACTGAGATATCGAAAAGCGGCCGTATTATTAGGTGTTTGTGCGAAAGGCGCATTACTGAAAAACGAGCTTACACTATTCACGTGTTGAATGCGTACGCGATGTACGGCTAATTGCTGACCACTAGCGTCTACTGCTTGAATAGTGACGGAAAAATCAGCTGCCTGACGGCTATTCGTTTTGTTTCGAGCAATGAACGGAATCAATTGGCGCGCACCTGCCGGCAATGTAAGACTCATCTGCTCGCCTATAAACTCCAATCCTTCAGGAACTTCGCTTAAAACCAAACGAAAGGAAATGGGAATTAAGCCATTGTTTACACAATTCAGCATCAGCTGCGTTTGGTTTGTACTTGGTTGCAAGAAGTAAACCGGTTGTTCTGTTTGGAGTGTTAAGGTACGTGTATCCGCTAATTGAGTATAGAAGAAGGCATTAGGCAGCGCCTCCATTTCCTGATCTAAGACATTTAACCGAACCTCAAAGCGTTGTAAATTTTCGACGATAGTCTGTTTATCCGCTATGTATTTTACGGGGAACCGCTTTTCCTCTCCCGGATCGAGTCTAATTGTGTCAGGTAAAGCGATCAGCGCCTTATTGGAAGATTTGCCGGTCGATTCAATTGTTAAGAAGACCTCATCAATAGTATGGTTTTTTACTACAAGTTTATTACTAAATGTACTACTTGGCTTTATAATTAAGGTATCTCTCTCGAAAACACAGCTAACCGTTAAGTCTTGCGCATATACATAACCGATGCACCAAACTATAGAGAAAAAAAGGATCAATATGGCTATAAGAGCTTTCACAAGCATGACAGAAGTACATAAATCCCAAAAACAAATATTCTATTTACAAAGCGGACCTAGAAAAAGCAGATGTCACATAACGATGTGATGATTCTTAATATTTTAATTGTGCGATCAATTCCCCCTTACTGTTTATGTTTAACTTGCGATAAATCCGTTTAATATAAACCCGTACCGTGTCAACTGCCAAATTGTAGCGATCGGCTACTAGCTTATAACTCAACCCATCAGCAAGCCCGTTAGCAATCTGCAATTCGCGCGCGGAAAGTAGATCCTCTCGTCGTTTTGCATCATGTATCCTTTCCACCATTTCGCGGGAAATAAAAGGGCTAATAACAGACCCACCTTTATGAGTTGCGATTAAAGCCGGTGCTATATTATTTAAGCAAGTAGACTTTAACAAATAGCTAACGGCGCCCGCGCGAAGGGCCTCCAGTACAGTCGCGATATTAGCGATTTCGCTTAATATGATTATATTTGTTTTTGGAAACTGAATTCTTATCTGTTTAATCACTCTTGTCGAATATCCTTTAAGTTCAACTAAGATCAGTTGTGGTGACAGTGCCTTTTGATGGAGCAGGTTATTGGCGCGCTCCAGCTCGAAAAGGATGTTGAATTCCTGACTTCTTTGGTTCAATAAGAGCGTCCGAATTGTAGCTCTCATCTGTTCATCCGATTCTATTATACCTACGCTTACCATAATTATTCTTTATACTTGGTAACAAAGAACAATTATACCAACAATTAGTTTGAGAAAAATCGAGAAATATTGAGAAATTATTTACAAATTATAGTGAATAAACGAGAACAAATTATCTTATACCGAGCTAAGACATACTCGTTTTCTTCTCAATGGCGTGCGGCACTATTAAGTATATCGCTCTATTTTTTCAAGCATATCGTTTAGTTCAAAAGGCTTGGCTATATAATCATCGGCTCCGGCTTCTTGGGCGATTTTCGCGATGTCTCTGTTTGCGGAAAACATAATAATGGGTAGTTGACGTGTTAGGTCTCGGCTTTTGAGCTGTTTACAAACGTCTTTTCCGTTCACACCTGACATCCAAATATCCAATAATAAAATATCCGGAAGCTCATGCCGTGAGTCTGTTACTATGCTTAAGTCGTCAGTGGCTTCAACGTCATAATTACATACCTCAAGCAATAATTTGACAGAATCAAGGATACCTGGATCATTATCTATGATCATTACCTTTTTCTTTCTCATCTTTATGCCAAGCTTTAACTTTTAACAACGTTTAGCTGATTATGTTCCCTTTATTTCTTTAGAAGCAATGAAAATGAAAAAATAGAGCCCCCCTCTTTTTTGTTTTCCAACCAAATGGTTCCTCCGTGCCATTTGATGATTTCCGAACAAATATAAAGCCCCAGTCCTAAACCCGGATACGTATTTTGATTTCCACCGGTTACGCGATAAAATCGCTCGAATATCCTTTCTTGGTCAGCTTCAGGAATGCCAATGCCAAAATCTTCCACAGAGAATACGATGCGATCGCGTTGATTCTCATTAACCAGCTTGGTGTATACATAGATAACATCTGACTGAGGAGAATACTTAATCGCATTAGTTAACAAATTGATGACAACCTGCCCAATCCGATCTTGATCACCAAACACCTTTTTTGATGTTGTTAAACGCCTAATGATCTGATGCCGCTGGGTAGTTCGTTGTATTTCCTCCACCACACTATCAATCAATTCATTGAAGTCGAAATGTTTCTCTTGCAAGTGTAGCTTTCCACCTTGTATTCTCGACACATCAAGTAGTTCCGCTATTCGCGATGTTAACTTATCAATCTGCGCCTCCATTTTTAAGGAAAGAGCTGCTGCTTGCTTGTCATTCGCTTCTTGCGCAGAACGATGAAAGATTTGGGTATAGGCCTTAATTACCGTCACCGGTGTTTTTAATTCGTGTGAGGCCATAGCCAAGAATTCGTCCTTTTGTTCCGAAAGTTGCCTCATCTCGGTAATATCACGGGTTGTACCTGCCACCGCAACAATTTCATTGTTTGCGTCAAATACCGGCGAAAAGATATAATCATAAATGCGTCTGCCAAGTGTAGCATGAGGGAAAGCAACCTCGCCTCTTATCAATCGTTTCGTTGCAACCACTTCGTCAATCTCCCGCTCGTGCATTTCGGCATGCCATTCTTCATAGCCCAATTCACGAAGCCCCTTACCCTTTGCCTCTTCCAAGGTGTTTTTGCCCCACATTATAAGTAAGGCCTTGTTAGCATAGGTAAATTTGTATTGTAAATCAAACACGTAGACAAGATCCGGTGTACTTGCCGTTACTGCCTCATAAAGCCTTTTCTGTTGTTCCAGTTCGTCTTTCGATCGACGTAAGGCTTCTTCCGCTTGCTTCCGTTGCGTAATGTCACTGGTGGTTCCAAACCATTCAATTATATTGCCATCTCGGTCCACAATTGGAATAGCACGAGAAGATGCCCAACCCATTTTACCGTCAAGCCGTTTCACTCGGTGTTCCAGTTGAAAAATACTCTTAGTGCGTATTGCTTCTTGGATGACATGCAAGATCTGTTCCTTATCTTCGGAATGGATGTACTTATCCATCCAATGCTGAATGGGTTCCCCTGTATCTTCGAGAAATTCACGGCCCTGAAGTTCGAGCATAATGGTCCAATCTGCGTTCATCCGATAAATGACATCGGACGTGGCTTTCACAAATGCGGCAAAACGTGTTTCACTATCTCGTAATTGCTTATTAACGTTTACCAATTGCTGATTTAACACGTTTGCCTCGGAAATTAGTGGGCTAGAAAATAACTGAGCACTATTCGTCTTCGGATCTGTCATCATTGTCAAGGTCGTCTTTGGTGAATTATCTATCAAAACCGACGCCGGTTTTTTTCGTCAAACTGGTATTATTTCCGTCATCAAATCTATATTGCCTCCCTTTAGCCTAAAACGTATGAAACCTGTTAAAAAATAATTTAAAAAAATGTCCTTATGGAAACAGCTCAGCCTATTAAGCCGAACTGACTCCTATACATCGCTGCTTGTCAATCAATTTCCAATTGAACAGTTCATAGGCATGCAAGGTTACCCAACGAATTAAAGCCGGCCGATCCGATACCATGGCCTTCTTGCATAACCTATCAATACAGACTCCTACCCTACAAGCAGGCATTTTCAGCTCGCTTCCAATTTCCGCATTGGTGTATCCTTCAATGACATAATGCAAAACCATTTTTTCTTGCTCACTGATCAAAGGTATTTTTCCATTGAGTGCAAGACCTGATAAGCGAACAAAATTTTCGGCGATCTCAAAGGAAGTTTCAGGTGAAAGCACGTACTCGCCTGCTAACAACAACTTAATTATAGTCAGGCAGTAATCATAAAAAAAATTTCTGGAGACATAACCATTTAGGTAAGTCCGGAAGTTGGAGAAATGAGTATAACAAGCCAACTCATCCACCAAAACAAGTTTTCCCGCAACACCGATATTGTGTTTGACTTTCGTCAATGTAGTTTCGTCCACCCGCTTTGTCTTCGTTTGAAATAGGAATAAAATTTTTGGGGGAACGCGATAATTTTCGATAAAATCATCTACACTTTGATAATATTGGAAACTACATGTTTGGTTTTCACTAATTGCGAGTCCATTTTTCAACAGGGCGGATCCCTCCCTTATAATTGAGATTTTTACTTTTTTCATTGTAGAACGACAGAAATTACGGTTTCTAAAGTCTTGAACAACAAAGAAAGATTTTTGTTCGCTTTTCTATAGGAAAAAGCTCTTGATTTGATACCAAAAATCACTCCTTCATAAATCAAGGATTACGAAGAATTGCCGAGATAATTTCGTTCCAAAATGCGCTTCAATAGTAAAAAGGGCAGTCGATGCGATCTAAGGAACGTGTTCAATTCGTCAACGGGCATTTTCAATTCAAGCGCCAACAAAGAGAGAAAGGGAATGTCCAATTTTTGCAGTTCGGTTACTTCCTCAATACTGAATGAACCGATTGCTTCGCAATCATGGTATAAATCTTTCAGCTTTCGTATTTTATTCGCTTGTTTCTTTGTGTAGTCCTCGATCAGCTGCTTGTGATCACGCATGAAATCGTCAAAATATCGGTGCAACAAATGTACCTCTTGAAAGGGTACCTCAAAATCAAGACTTGTTATGGAGTCGTCGCTACGTCTACTTATCCGCACCAAAACGTTCACTTTTCCATCGAGGTGTACGTGTTCTAAAAGTTCAAGATAAGTAGTCCCGTCTGAAAGTTTAATGCTCTTTTTCCCCATGATATCCAAATGGCGACAATATACCAAATTACCAAGCAAAAATAATTTTTAGTTAATTTTTTAGACTAGCAACTAATACATTAATAAAAATAGGCTAACAAACAAAAATACAATAGGTTTCTTTTATATGCAATATCCTACTTTTTCAAAACTTATACTACAACAAGTGTTAGTTTAATACGTTTGCCGTTGATCTTAACTAAAATGCAATGCCGTAAACAGTAATTGTGATCTTCAACGTAAGTTTATAAAGGAAGGCTTCGGGCCGGACCCTTGCGTCAGCTAAGATGAGAAGACACGATTCGCTGTAGACTGAGAATCTTTCCATGCTATTAATCGAGAAAAAGTCGATATTTATATACAATGGTTACCGGTCACCACATCTCACCTAGCAGTTTCGACTTTATTTCCTGTCCCAGTATATCGTCCTCATTTAGATCAGACATCCGGACACAGAGTTCAAGATGCCAACTGTGTATAGATTCCTCAATGGTGCTACCAAACCCGAATATTGTATCCGAAATACCATAGTAACAGCAATACATTTTACGGTAAGGGAAGACAATAGGAGTCAATACAGTATATACGTAATTCAGTTCAAGAACAGAACCTATTTCTTCATGGATATGAGAATTGCTGCGCTCCATTTGCCGTATTTTTCATCAAATAGTATTCATTATGGAACCATAGACTAGCCATTTTGTTTATTTAAAATGATATTTTAAAGAAGGAAGGCAAATACTAAAACGCAGGTTAACCCGCTTTCAATGTTGAGAAACTTGCAATATGTTCAATATTAAGGCTGTTGCAATTCCCGTACGATCGCGGCGGCCGGTGCAGTGATGAAAAACCGCCTGCTTTTCGTACATTGTTAACAGGGCTTGGAATAACGGTTTGTAACGAATTGCCAGTGGATCTACCCGACTATAAAATGCTGTCAGGAAAGCAGGGAGTTCTTCAAGGTTAACTCCAAACAATGGGCAGTTCGACGCAGGTATAACCGCTTTTTCCAACGCAGCGTATGATATCTTGTGTAGTAAAAAAAGCGCCTTCAATACGCAAGATATTATCTTTGTCTTCCAGATCAAAATTGATTTTCGAGCCTGGGTAGATTCGAGAAAGAAGACGAATGATGCGTTCAGCCTCCTGGAGATGCTCAACATCGGTTCTAAAAACTTTGATCATGTTATTTGCTTGCTTTAATGTGTCTTATTCTTCCTTACCAGAAACGAAAACGGATTAAAGGATACCCCCAAATTAATGTAGAATGTTGGATCAGGACTTGTTTGAAATACCGGATCGCCAAAAGAATCTTCTTTCCGGAATAATCGGCCTGATGTTGTCAATTTCATTCCCGTCTTAGCCGTGAGCACAAAATATTTTGCTAAAAGATGTTCATACACCAATCCCGAATTAAGATCCAATTGCCTGTATTCATATCGCTGTGAAGTGCCGTCAAGATCGTAAACATAAAAAGAAGTTCTATCTAATTCGGTTCCCAAAGACAGACGCCCATTGTTAAAGACATATTTTCGAAGGTAAATATTTCTTGGCAGTACAATGTCGGCTATAAGCCCATTATTGAATTTATGCTCATAAGAAAAGGTTGGTATAAATGGTGTTTGTGCGCTGGGATCGATATTAACCAACATTCCAACCATTAACCTGGTGCGTTGATTGGCTTTCAACACCATCGTGGCGGTCAACAGCCCTTTAACCCTTTCGAAATGTCGGTCACTGCCATCACCGGAAATGCTAGAGGTATAGATGGTCCGTTTGTTAAATAGCTTAGAGAAATAGGTAAGGGTCAAGGCTGAAAAGAGGTAATGATAATCTTCATCCACCGTTTTAATTGCACCGGTGGGTAACGACAAATCTGTGTTTAGTGAGGTGTATCGATAACCGGCTGTTGCGCCCAAAAGCCACGTCTTTCTTTTTATAAAATTAAAATTAGCGCTAATGTCGGCCTGTCTAATGTGATTAACCTTACTCTCCGGAATCGCATTGGGGCCTTTCTCGGAAGTAAATTTGTAAGGTGCCGTCTGAATGAACTCGATATTCAATGGACGGGTAAAGGCAAATTTATCGGCTACATAGGCCACGGCTTTTTTTCGTATGTTTAAACTATCGGATGTTGCCCTATACAGGCTGTCTTTCTGTTGCGAAAAACATTTTGCTGAACACAGTGCCAATAAGTTAAACAGAAGGAAGCTGGTTTTCTTTAAATTATCCATTTAATCGAGATTTTTTTATGTTGATGCTATGGCAGACGTTACAGGATAAACCGGTACTACTCGGCGATAATCAAGTAACGATATTTCGGAGTCATTTTTACTTTCCATATAATCCGATATGGGATTAACAGTCCAAAGAAAAGCATAAGCTTCTGACTTTTTTGGGTTTTTAGACCAAAGCCCTTACATATTATACTAAAGCCTTTCTATGGTAGATTTGGTATAATAAATAACAAGGTTAGTATAAAAACTAGTGTACATACTGCTTATCGAATTATCTTTGCTAAGAATTTGATCTTCCCCAATGCAGCAGCAGGAATCATTAGAAATAAAGAATACAGCGATTATCCGACTAATTGTAGACGAGCGTTATCGAGCGTTTCGACATATTTTTCTCTTTTTAGGCCTCTTTGTTATGATCTCCTTTACAAATCCCTTATCAGAATACACGGGGCTTTATCGTTATTATCGTCGGTTTTGTGTTTTTGCTCATTTAATATTCATGTTCTATGTGAATATGAATATTTTGATCCCTAAATTTTTCTTCAAAGGTAAATATGTACTATATATAGTGTCTTTACTCCTACTGGTAATGATATGCCTCTTTATGATGAAGTTTTTACTGGAAAACACACTCGACCCACAAAACGTTTCTGTAAACTATCAAAAGGGCAACCCTGCTAAAGGATTCTATGAAACTACACTCATATTAACACCAGTCATATTGGTTACCACGATGATCAAGTTATTTCAACGTTGGATACGCGATAATGAGCGGATGTCTGATCTTAAAAACCTCACCCTCACCATGGAACTAAACGAGTTACGAAATCAGATCAATCCGCATTTTCTTTTTAACATGCTGAATGGGATTAAAGCGCTGGTTCGCAGTAACCCTGAAAAAGCGACGCTCGTTATCATGAAATTATCTGAGTTTCTTCGTTATCAACTTTATGAAAATAATGTAGAAAAAACACCGCTCCGATCCGAGATTGATTTCCTAACTAACTTCCTCGAATTAGAGAAGATCCGCCGGGATAACTTTCAGGTTGAGGTCAATGATCAGTCGACCATACATAACTTAAATGCTATTTTTTTACCCGCCAATATTTTCACCACTTTCGTCGAGAATGCCATCAAACATAGCATTGATATAAAGCAAGGGGAATCTTATATCCGTATTGACATAAACGTAAATAATCATAAACTTTATTTTGATTGTGTTAATTCAATAGATCCCAATTATGTCGCTTCAGATAAAAAGAACAGCGGACTTGGGCTGGCAAATGTTAAGAGACGGCTACATTTATTATACGGCGATAGTTATACATTAAATACCACTTCTAAAGTAAACGAATACCATGTTCACTTAATCTTACCGATATGAATTGTATTATCGTAGACGACGAACCATTGGCGAGAGATGAAATGCACGCGCTGATTAAAGATGTCTCTGACCTTGACATGCTGGGCAAATTCTCCAATGCGCCGGCAGCGCTCGATTTTATAAGCACCAATGAAGTAGATCTTATCTTTCTCGATATTCAGATGCCTATGGTAACCGGCCTGGAGTTTGCTGCACAAATCCCCAACCAGGTGCTCACCATTTTTACAACCGCCTATCCGCAATATGCCTTAAAAAGCTATGAGCTTGACGCCATTGATTACCTTTTAAAACCCGTTGATAAATCCCGCTTGGAAAAAGCAATACATAAAGCCGAAATATATAAAACGCTGCTTTCGCATGCTACGGAAAAGAACACCATTGAAGCGAATACGGAGCAGTACTTGATCGTCAAATCTGATCGTCGATTTTATCGGATAAACTTCGAAGATATCCGATTTATCGAAGGACTCAAAGACTATGTCGTGATTTATACCAAAAGCCAGAAACTGATAACAGCGATGAACTTAAAGGCCATCCATCAGAAAATTCCTTCCGGGATATTCGTCCGTGTAAGTAAATCGTATGTGGTTAACAAGAAATATGTTGAATCATTCGACCATCATACCATTTATCTAACAGATAATGAAATACCTTTAGGAGAAGTCTACAAAAATGATTTTTTTAAGGAATATTTAGGCAATGTCTCCAATCCAGATATTCCCTGATCAAATTTGTCTTTATTTTAGGTAATTTCCCGAGACTTTAGACGCCGACCGCAGCAAACACGCGAGGATCGACGCCTATCTTTCTAATTATATCACAGTTACTACTTTACACTACAATACTATCGATGGCCGTATCCAATGCAGTTTCCTGAACCGCCGATACGGCAAAACCTTCGCCCCGAATAAAAGTAACATCGGTAATGCCTATAAATCCCAGAGCCATTTTAAGATACGGTGTCACGAAATCGAAGGATTTATAGTCGCCGGAGCTGTAAATGCCGCCTGTTGTTACCGCTACGTAGGCTTTCTTTCCCGTTATCAGACCTACCGGGCCCTCCGGCGTATATTTAAAGGTAATTCCTGCGCGTGTAATATGATCAATCCATGCTTTCAAGGTAGATGAAATACCAAAGTTGTACATTGGAGCACCAATTACCAAAATATCCGCATCCATTATTTCCTGAATCGCCTGATTGGAATGTTGTATAGCTGCCCTATTCTCATCTGTGTATTTCTCAGCTGGTGTAAAAAAAGCATTGAGATGCACTTCTTCCAGATGAGGGAACGGGTTACGCGTTAAATCTTTCACTTTTACAAAAGATGCAGGCTCCTTTTCTCTAAGGCGGTCGATTACCGCATTCGCTAACTTGATACTGTTCGATTGCTCGCCCCTTGGGCTAGAAATAATATTTAGAATCCTTGCCATTTTATCTCTAATAATTTTTTGATTTGTTTTATGAGGTAAAATTAGGCAAGCAGCTCGCTGCCCGAAATAACATAGGTTAAGAAATTCGATTGATTTAGATCAAGAACTTACGTGACTAAGTAAACAATAAGGTGGGCAATTATCTCGCGGCTTTCCCAAATAGCGTAGTTAATAGGAAGGAAGTAGAGGGTGCCTAATGACAATCTAAGCTTTTTAGGCACCCTTATGAATATTTCAATTATTCCCAATCAAAAATCTGTTTAAGATTGGGATTGAGCATAATCTGTTGTTGCGGAATCGGTCGATAATAATATTTAGGGGCTACAAATGTTCCTACATCTTCTATTATCTGAATATTTCCCGCGTTTGCTCCTCCTAAGAAGACCGATACGTCCTGACCGAAGGTACCAACGCGGTAGTATTGGAGCACCTTACCCAAACTGTTGGTTTCTTTATCGTTAGGGATCGATTGCGAAGCAGGAAGCAAATAAATATCAGGCACGCCCTCACCCGTTAAATCATGTTTTCCCAACGAAGCAAAATAGATTCCCTGTGGTTCCTTTTCCAGTACTTTTCCCGCCTCCCACCGCATCAAATCATCATGTCGTAAACCCTCCATTGCCAGTTCTACCCTACGTTCCCTCCTGATTTCCAATAATTCGCTGCGCTGTGCAGACGAAAGGTTGGGAAATTTGGCAGCTTCAACTGGATCCATTGGCGGGTTTAAGGTCATGTGTGGCATACCAACACGATCCCTTAATTTATTCACCGTAATATCCAAGTCGCCTTGCGTAAGTTGCGCTAATTCGGCCCTAGCTTCCGCATAAATCAACAGGACCTCAGCAAAGCGATAAAGCGGCACATCCATATTATTCCGTACATCCTGATCTGTTGTATTATAAAAGCCTTTAATCTGATGATAACCCGAAAAGTTCTTCGCCAACTGTTGCACATATAAACCCGTTCCCTGCGCATAAGTACCGGAGCGCACCAAAACCCATCCCGGATAAGCAAAAGTTTGATATAAACGCGGATCGCGGTTGCTGAATTCTTCAACAAACTCGTTTTGCTGATAGTTAGGGCGACTGCTATAAAAAGAACCGTCCTTCATAAGATACGCCTGTACGAGATCCTTTTGCGGATAAGTCTCATAGTTGCCGAAAACCCCTTCGCCACTATCTCCATTCAGCACATTCGCTTGGTAAAACCGACCAAATATGATTTCCGGATTGCTTGAGAGATCCGCACTTGCGAAAAGGCTCCCATAGTCTTCATTCGGTTTTCCGGTAGAATAGAGACTAAAGGTCCCGCTGTCCATAATTTCTTTCGCCACAGCGGCGGCTTTTTGTAGCAGTTCATCAGCTGATTCTGACAAGTTCAGTTCAGCATGGTATTTCCGAAAAGTTCCTTCATATAACAAAAAGCGGGCATAATCAGCTTTGACCACCCAACGGTTCACGGCTCCTTTAGGGGCCGAAACATCCACATTGTTCATTGCGAACTCATAGTCTTCGATGAGGTGGTTGACCACGGTTTCCCGTGGGTCGCGCCCGGCAAATAAGATATCTTCGCTGTTTGCTTCCAATGGTACATCTATCCAGGGAACATCCGAATAGCGTTTTATTTTATCAACATAAAAGCGGGCACGGAAAAAACGGGCTAAACCTTCGAAGTGGTTTAAGCGGTCCTCTGCAGCGTTGGCCCTCCGGAAATGCGCCAAAAAGAAATTAAAATTTCTGAGCTGGCCCCAGTCCCACCCACCGGTAATTGTGGTAGAAGAAGGATTGGTGGTCATCATGGTTTTCAATTCCACATTGCCCGTCGAGAAGGCATTGTCGGTTAAGTTATAAGCATCTGCTGTATAAATACCGGTAGAAGGAAAATTGTAAAGATTATAAATATATAAGTTTAAGTCTCCTTCCGTATTGAAAAAATTGCCCGCGTCAATATCCGTTTCGGGTGTTTTTTCCAAAAAATCATCATTACAGCTTACTGTCGAAAGGGCTAGGAGTCCGATGAACAGGCCGATTTTAAGAAACTTGTTCTTCTTTGTATATTCTATTGCTGACATGTTTTTATTTTTTAAAAGATGGCATTGATTCCTACCGAATAACTCCTTTGAAAAGGGTAAGTCATTCCATTTCCTTTTCTACCGATGCCACTGGTCGGATCGGTATTGATATTTGCGTTCGTACTTTCGGGATCATAAAAATCTTTGATTCCCGACCATTCGAAGAGGTTCTCACCGGAGGCATAAATGCGAAGACGGGCCAAGCCTATTTTTTTTATCAATGTTTCAGGTAAAGTGTAACCGATTGTAATATTTTTTATACGCAGATACGAACCGTTAAGCAGATAGCCGGTTTGGGGAATGGCCAATCCCATCGCATCGTCAATTCTTGTTCCTAGGTTAGCATCAGCCAACCACGATTGCATAATCGGGTATTTTCCGTTGGGATTTGCATCTGCAAGTCCGAGGTTCAGATAAGATTGCGAATGACGCGCCCTTTGTTCATCACTATCGCCGGTAGGTCTATAAAAGTCGAGCAAATGCTCATAGATATTTCCGTAGGGCTGTTGGTAAAAGCCCCAATAAAGGTAATCGATTGGATAATAATCCCGTTTTCCAACACCTTGTAAAAAGACCCTGACATCAAAATTTTTCCACGAGGAGTTTAGATCAAGACCAAACTGGTAGCGTGGTGTTGAATTTCCGATTACGGTTAAATCCTTTGTGTCGTCCAGCGTATAGCCCTTTTCAATTTTTCCGTTACCGTCCCGATCGATATATTTGGGCCATCCCGGTACAATCTGTAACGCACCCCAAGGAATAATAGCTGACTCGTCTAATTGTGCAATCTCGTCGGTATTGGCAAAAAGTCCGTTGCTTTGCAATCCCCAGATTTCCCCCAGCTCCATTCCTTTGTAGTATTGCAGGATGCTTCCGTTCGGATTATCAAACCGTGTAATATGTGTTTTAGAATCGGAGAGTACAAAGCGGCCCTGGAAGGTCAGTGGGCTTCCGCCAACCTCATATTTATTCTGATATCCAAATGAAAGCTCCCAACCCTTGGTTTGCAGGTCGGCAGCATTTTCACTCGGCTCAACGGCACCCAATACGCCGGGGAGCTCCTTTCCGCGTGTTAACATATTGAGGGTGTTCCGTTTATACATGTCGAAAGTCAGCGTAATACGATCCTGGAGGAGCCCCATATCCAAACCGACATTAAGTGTATTCACCTTTTCCCACGTATAATTGGGTGAAACCAGGAGCGGCGGACTGATCATGGTCGGGCGCGAATCACCGATCAGGTAACCGGACTGTGAAGCCTCCATGAAAGGAAGATAGCCGTAGTTGGCCACGTTCTGATTTCCTAAGGAACCATAGGAAGCCCGAAGCTTTAGATTATTGACGGTCTGACGGATACCGTCCATAAAAGACTCCTGATCGATCCGCCATGCAGCGGAAGCGGAAGGGAAAAATCCGAAGCGTTTATTTTTGGGAAAGCGTGAAGAGCCGTCATATCTTCCGTTGAATTCCACGATATAACGGTCATTATAAATATAATTGACTCGACCGAAAGCACCTCTAAGCGCATAGGTCCTGATATCTTCCTCGCCATTGGTCAATCCTGTGGCTAAGCCAATCGTGGGATAAGATGAAGAAATCAGGTCCTGTTTGCTGACATAAAAAAATTCGTCACGGTAATTTTCCTGGTTATACCCCACAATGGCCGACAAACTGTGTTTTCCGAAGCTTTTATTCAATGTCCCATAGATATTGAATACTTGATAGGTAATAGATTCGGCATCTCTTCTGGCACTATTCTCTCCTTCCTCACGTACATCATTCGGACCATATCCGATTTGATATTTGGTATTATAAGAATTCGTGTTGATGGAGGTATTTCTAAAGGTAAAATCACTATTAACGGTGAGCAACTTATCCCAAAAAGACATCTCCGTGGTGAAGGTAGACTGAATCATGTTTTGTTTCACCGTCGTTGCACCACCGTCAACTAGTTGGGCGGCCAGCCGACCTACGGTTTCATTTGCCCAGGTGCCATCCGGATTCTTATCCCATGAAGTAGGAAAAATAGTATACAGATCATAAATACTGAAAGGAGTGTTCGTAACAGGCAGTGATGAGGAAGCTTGGCTGGGATTGCTGTAAAATCGGGGCGGCGATTTTCGGTTCGTATAGGTATAATAGGTGTTATTCCCAACTTTAAGCCACTTCTTTAAGTTATAATCAATTTTAGCGCGCAGACTATAGCGTTCATTGTAATCATCGGCCAAGGTTAACGGACTGTTCTGTCTGTTATAGCCGCCTGATAGGTAATATTGTGCTTTATTGTTTTCGCTCACGCCGCTAATGGCGAGGTCGTGATTTTGGTTGAAGTTATAATCATCCATAAAATAGCGGCTCCAGTCTCGATTACCCATATATTCCCATAAGCTGGGATCGGTAGGATTTACCCGTACCCCGGCGATAGACGGATTATCCGATCGTTCTTTGGCATATTGGTAAAATTGATCGCTATAATTAACGTTATCCCAAGGGGTATTATCGGTAGATAATTCCAGTAAACGCGAAAAGATGTAAGGGTCTGTCACCATTTTCGGCAAAACGGTAGGTTTATTTAGGCTGAAATTATTGGAGTAGCTGACGGTAGCACCCGCTACAGCGCCTGTTTTAGTTTTAATTAAAATCACCCCAAATGCCGCCCGCGCCCCATAGATGGCCGCAGCGGACGCATCTTTGATCACCGACATCGTCTCAATGTCCTGTGGCGCTATCAGGTTCAGTTCAGCGGCACTTATCTGCACACCATCAACCAATATAAGCGGCCCGCCACCATTGATGGAAGTGATGCCCCGAATGTTGATGTCCGCCGCTTCACCCGGACCACCGGATGCAAAGCGGATATTTAAATTTGGCACCATTCCCTGCAAACCTTGCGCAACATTTGCTATTGGCCGATTCTGTAGGTCTGTTGCTTTCACTTGGTCGACCGCACCGGATAGGTTCACTTTCTTCTGTGTTCCGTAACCAACCACGACAACTTCGTTAAGGCTTTGTTTGTCATCGGCCAATATGATGTCGTAATGCTCAGCCGCTGTTACCTTTACCTCTTGCGGCAAATAACCAATGGCAGAGATATGCAGCACATCCCCTGTTTTTACTTTTAAAGAGAAAACGCCGTCTATCGTTGTCGACGTTCCCTGTGTCTTACCAACAATGGCAATACTCACACCGGGCAGTGTTTCGCCAATCGAGTCTTTCACCGTTCCGGAAATTGTGCGGTCATCTTGACGCACCTGTCGGCCATATACCCCATACTGCCAGATGATCAGCGGGCTTATGACAAGTAACAGTAAAATCTGTTTCATAACTATTTTTTAAGATTAGGGATCTGGCAACAAAGATGAATTTCAGATGTTAAGGAGGAATTAATATATCGTTATTTTAATTGAACATTCATTCAATTAAAAAAGAAAAGACACTTACTGTCAGTCACTATCATAAGCCACTAACCTTATGGCGGCGTTGTTACGATCAATAAAGATGCGCAAGTCCGCTTCCGAAATATGCAGACAGAATAGCAAATTAGGAAGGAATGCTTGTAGGAGACGCTAGGTTAACTTTAACAGATCATAAACTTCTTCTTTGTATTGATTGAGTCTATTTTCGACCATCGACTTATCTTCTACCAACGATAAATAAAAATAAGCGCCATCCAGAAAAATAAAAATCAGATCAGCCGTATGCGCTGGGTTCGTTAGACGCAGCTGTTCCCGGTCGTTCAATTTAGCGAGTATGGTGCTAAGCATCGATCGTAACGAGTCGAGAATGGTAATGTATTTACGCCTAATTTGTTTGTTCCGGAAACTCTCTGCATAAAAGTCGTAGAATAGACTATCATCAAATAATTTGTTCCATTTCTTTGAAAAGAGTCGATCAATAATATCGTAGAGGTCTGTCAGGCTATAATCTTTTTCCTTGTCTATGTTGAAAATCAGCAGATAGCGTTCCAATAAGTAATCGATCAACGCTTCCTTTAAATCCTCTTTAGTAGCAAAATAATGGATGATAAGGCTGGGGTTTATATTCATCACTTTAGCCACTTTTGCTATTGAAGTATTGGCGTAACCAATTTTTTTTGCTACTTTATAGAAGACTTTGATAATCTCCTGTTTCCTGATATCTTTTATACTTTTTCTACCCATATATTTATCGTACTGAAATCGGTTACAAATAGATGAGTTATTATTGAATGAACATTCAATTAATTAATAAAATAAAGATTTCTTAATGATGGCTTAACTGCTCAAGCTGAATTTTACCGCAATGAATGTAAGTACGACAAAAAGAAAAACCCAATGTCATCCCTATTAAAGAACCAAGTTAATCAATCCTTTCTGATTATGGGGATAATTCGGGATATTTGATTTTTGCCGAAAGATTTAAAACATGAAACCATCATGATTTATTCAAACCACACAGGGGAATGAATAAATCTGATAGCTTCATCACCACTAAAAAGCAAATTTAAATAGATGAAAAAACTTAGTATTTTAGTTCTATTCTGTATGTGCTTTGGCCCCGTCATTGCACAACGACAAAAAAAGGTAGTTTTCATAATTGCAGATGGCATTTCAGCCGATGCATTGGAGCGAACAGACGTGCCAAATATGAAAAAGTTGATGGCGAAAGGCGCCTACCTTCGCGCTTACCAAGGGGGTGAAGCAGGCTCGTATAGTGAATCGCCAACAATTTCTGCTGTAGGCTATAACAATGTACTAACAGGCGTTTGGTATAACAAACACAACGTTCCGGATAATGATATCAAAGATCCCAATTACAACTATCCAACGATTTTCCGTTTACTGAAAGATGCTTTTCCAAAGAAAAAAATTGCCGTTTTTTCCAGTTGGCAAGATAACAGAACGAAGTTAATCGGCGAGAACCTGGCACAAACGAATTACATTAAGATGGACGAAGCGTTCGATGGGTTGGAATTGGACACAGTGAAATATCCACATGACGCGAAACGCCGGTTTATGTTGGCAATTGATCAGGCAGTTAGCGCTAAAGCTGCCGAATCGATTGCCGAGCGGGCACCCGACCTCTCCTGGGTATACCTCGAACACACGGACGATATGGGCCACATGTATGGCGACAGCCCCGAATACACAGAGGCTATACAAAAGGTAGATGAAGAGGTTGGGCAAATTATGGCCGCTATAGACGAACGCGAAAAAAAATTCAACGAAGACTGGCTACTCCTGGTAACTACGGATCACGGCAGAGCAGAAAAAGATGGTAAAGGCCATGGGGGGCAGTCCTTTCGCCAGCGCTCAGCATGGATTCTCAGCAACAGGCCACTTAAAAACACCTATAGTGCAATGCTATACCCTTCTGTCGTTGATATTCTACCTACCATTGCCCGATATATGGAGATTCCTGTTCCGACAATAGCCGCACGCGAATTGGATGGTATTTCTTTAATGGGCGAAGTAGCAATAGCGCTTCCAAAAGTTCATCGCCTAAAAGAACACCTCGACATTTTTTGGACTCCCCTGAAGCAGGAGGGCGAAGTGAAGATCTGGCTATCCACCACCAATAATAAAAAAACGGGCAAAGAAGATGAATATCGGCTCATGGGCACGTATCCATTAACCGGTAAACATGCGCTTGTTTCTATCAAAGATATTCCTTCCCCTTTTTATAAAATAGTGTTGGAAACGCAAGACAATACGGTCAATCGCTGGGTAACCGAATAAAGGTTACCTACAGATCTAATATGCTTATCGTTTATCCCCATTTATAAGGGTTTAACTGCTTTTGGCCGGCCGCTGTCTTTCGAAATTAGATATTCCGGTATATTTGCAAAAAAGAGCTATTCAAATCTTTATTTTGAAAGACCGTATGATCATGAAGTCGATAGCAGTTAGTAAAGCGTCGCTTGGCGAGTTAAAAGTTATTCAAGACCTTGGCCGAACAACCTTCTTTGAAACCTTTGCAGCCAGTAATTCCGAAGCCGACATGCGCACCTATTTGGAGGCAAATTTCAGTGAAGAAAAGATCAGAACCGAACTAAATAATGCAGAATCGTTATTCTTCATTGCCTGGGACGGGGAAGAGGCGGTAGGTTATCTGAAAATTAATGTGGGCCATGCGCAAACCGAAGAACAAGGCGACGAAGCATTGGAAATTGAGCGTATCTATGTAAAAAGTAGCCATCACGGAAAAAAGGTCGGACAGCTTCTTTATGAAAAGGCGCTCGAAGTGGCAAAATCGTTAAACAAAGTATACATCTGGCTCGGGGTTTGGGAAGAAAATCCACGAGCTATCCGATTTTATGAAAAGAACGGATTCGTTGCATTCGATAAGCACATTTTCAAAATGGGCACCGATGAGCAAACGGATATTATGATGAAAAAGAATCTGAAATAAGCCGTTTCCATGTCAGTCATTGCTTAATAATTTTTATTAAAAAACCCACCCCGGGGAAGGGGATGGGTTCTACTAATTGAATTGGACAAGTTTGGCAACTTGTTTTCGAAGTCACCATAAAAATAACAAGCCTGCATTATAATGACATTAAAGACCACGAACGATGAGCGGTTATTTTCTTTGCTAATCGATTGCTCTCAGCACCCTTGTATCCGTTTGGCAGCATCTGATGCAACTAACAGCCCACCTGCCATCATAATAATATCCTTAAGAACCAATCTGCCCGCGCCTGAGAGATAAGGAAAGCCGTAATTGGGCGTTGGAAAATCGCCTCCCAAATTTGGCACATATACCTCCGGTGTGGTGATGAGGAAGGATAAGGTTACGATCGACATGGCGGCAGTTAACAATCCGCCCAGCAGGCCTATTCGTGCCGACCATATCCCTGCTAAGGTCAATAGTCCAATAACAATGATGACGGTGCCCAAGCCGAAAGCAAAAAGGTAGGTCCCATTTTGTTTATGCCAGGCCACATTTTTAGCTACTGTCTTCCCTTCCGGGTTTTTATACTGCTGGTATTCCGGTGCATTCTTTGTGTAAAAGAAGCTCATAAATGGACTGTTGGCAACAAAAGGAACAATTCCATCAGCCTCATATTGAAAGGCTTTTAATCCTCCTATCCAAGCCATTACAATAAAAATGGCAATACGCATAAGATGAACAAAACTCGCTTGTCCATTTGCTAAAACGTTCAATAGCTGTTTCATATTTATTTTCTATTGAACAAAGGTAGCGGGCCGCTTAGGTTTATAAAATGGACAGAAACGGCATTATGGTACACTATTTTGCCGCAATGGAAATCCCCACTTTCGAGCGAAATTCCGATGGAGAGATACCCACATTTTTTTTAAAGTAACGACTGAAATAATGTTCATCATCAAAATTTAGTTGTACAGCAATTTCTTTTATTGATTGATACGTCAGGTGTAAAAGCTTTTTCGATTCCAATATAATCCGATCTTGAATAAAGATAGAAGGCGCTTTACCTAATTGTTTCTTGATTTTTTTACTAAAGGCATCTATACTGAGGTTAAAATGTTGCGCATAAAAATTCACAGACTTTTCCCTCATAAAATTTGCTTCCAGTAATTGCTGGAAAATGCGCCCCTCACCTATATCCTCCTGCTGTGGAATTTCATGTAGATTAATCTGATGCTTCTTCACTTGACTCGATAAAGCCAAGATCAATTGCAGGTAGGCTTTGACCACCGCATCAGAAAATTCAAGGCCAACCTTTAGTTCCTTCTCCATTTTGCGAACAAGTTGCTCGATCTCAAGATATGTTTCCTTTCCCAAGTTAACATGAGGTTGTAGATAGATGTTATTAAAAAGCAGGCCATTGCAAGCCACTTCTTTTTTATGGTATTCAATACAATAGAAATCTCCGTGAAATAGCAATTGCCAACCGGTTGTCAACGGACCTTTTAACCAACTCAAATGTTGATACGGACTTAGGCAAAGTAAAGAGTACGGAGCGGTTTTATAGTTCGTAAAATCTACCGTCATCTCCATCGGATCGCGGAGCAGGAAAATTTGATAGAACTCATTATCTTGAGTTTGTACTTCGTTGCCAATGGTACGGATAGAAAGCATAAGGCAAAGTTAACTTGATTTTTTCTTTTCTAATTATACTTAATTAATATGGTTGCAAGTGCTATACTTTGCCTATACCCCTATTCAATATCAGCGCCTGTGTTGTCATTACCATACGCGA
Source organism: Olivibacter sp. LS-1 (assembly GCF_008245145.1). Lineage (GTDB taxonomy): Bacteria > Bacteroidota > Bacteroidia > Sphingobacteriales > Sphingobacteriaceae > Olivibacter > Olivibacter oleidegradans. The sequence goes on from NZ_CP041643.1 coordinate 5,204,990, forward strand.
ATACAAGCTTTACATGCTTGTCAACTAGTGAATTTTAACCGTCAAATATAAGTGTGCGGCTCATACAAATATCATGTGTCCTCTACTCGCAACTTAACATGTGCATCTTAAATTTTGACAGTAAGTCAACTAGATTCTTAACGCGAAGCTTCTTATAAATCTTGGATTTGTACGTACCGATAGTAGACGTATGCAGCACCAATGTATCAGCGATTTCGCTTACTCTCATACCTTTGATTAACATCTGGCAGACCTCCATTTCGCGGTCAGTCAATTTGTTTAGCGGACTCAAAGATTGATGTTTTAGATTAAACCGTTTGTTTAACAAATGCTCCTTTAATCTATTGCTGACGTATTTTTCGCCACGGAGTATTACGCTCAAAGCCTCTTTAATCCGTTCTTCGTTTTCGTTCTTCTGTAAGAAACCATCGGCCCCACCATCTAGGTATCGTTCACCATATACCAATTCATCATAAGTAGAGAATAGTAAAATTCTTGTACTTCTTTGATTTTCCTTCAATGATCTTATCAGGTAAAAACTATTAGCGTCCAAGATATCGCTATCCAGGAGTATGATATCAATTTGTTGTTGCGACAAAATTCTTTTACATTCTGTTAGGTTCTCGGCCAAAGAAACTATTGTCCCTGGCAGCCAATTTTCGATAATAAACTTCAAGCCCAGGCGCTCGGCAACGCGATCATCGGCAACAGTTATTTGTAATGGCATGATCTAAATACTTAATGATATATAATTGGATTTATAAATGAGCGAACCGAAAATTTTATAAATATTCGGTTCAATCGAAAGACCGAAAATTGTATCAGGTTTTTTTGAAAAAGAAGTAAAAATGTACTCATAGAGATCCTATTAGTAAGCAACATATCGTAACGTGTCGTCTTTAATTTACCCTCATTATCGGTAGGTTGAACAAATATATATATATGACCGAACCAGACGTTATTCAAACCGTTCATTACTCCGCTTCATGTTCATTCCGTTCACGCATATAAAAAGTATACCTTAAAGCTCTTGGTGAAACCACTCTTTTTCTTTATTTTGATGCAATAGATTGTTCATTACAAATGGTTAGACGGCGGGTTGCCGCAACCGATAAGGTTCGGCAGACTCAAGGTCCAATGCTGGTGCCTCAAACTTGATGTTCTGATTGCGCTAGAACAATAGTCCTTAAAAAAAGTGTCCAAAGCATTATCGGACACTTTTATAGCAAATGCGGAAAAATTAGCGTTACTTTAGGGCGTTCCGTTTCATAAACACCGCCACAGGTGCATTTTCGCTATTATCAAGTAACACCTCTTTATGTATATGAAAGCCCACCAAAGGTCCATAAAGTTTTGCCGATCTTCGAGTGCTAGCAAGAAGAAACGGTGTTTCATAGCCAAGTTTATCATAATGGTTCAAGGTCCATTTAAGAATGTGGCTACCATAACCGCGGCCTTGAGATTGCGGTAATACTCCCATATAATCGGGCAGCATACATCCTTTTAGCTTTGCAGAATCGATCTCAACATCGCCTGCTCTATAGAGTTCATAATAGCGTTTTACTCCTTCTGGATCAAGAATCTCATACCAGCGCTTCTTCCACTCACCCGGTTCTTGAAGACTGTAACCGTGCCATGTCCAAACCAGAACAACCTGCTGGTCCGGGCTGCTAAACACTGCGCCTCCGGACTCAAGTGCATCTTTCACTACGGCCTCAAAAAAATCTCTCAATACCGCTTCGTTCGTCTTTTCACCAATCCAGAACTTCAATACAGGATCGTTCAAAAAGGCTTTCGCTAGTACGTTCCATTGCCAAGGTTCGGGACTTTTAATTTGGATGGGGTCAGGAAGCTTCTGTTTAGTTTCTAAGTTTTCTAAAGTGTTATTCATATCAATTTAAAATTATGTAATGGTTCTAATGTTGGGCATCCAATTAGTTAATAGGACAACATATATTCTCCCGACTCTTCTGCATCCTTTTTTGACGGCACAATAGAAATTTCGTCTACGAAATGATCGATTGTTTCTTTTGAAACGCCTGGCATACAAATCAAGTGGGATTGCCCAGCTTCTGTTGCTAATTGCCATTTTGCACGGATTGATAAGGCGGGTTCAGGAAATACGAGGGTAATCGCATTTCTGTTGCGCCAGGCCGGTATACCTGCCGCCTGTAGTCTTGATTGCGTATAAGAAGCCAAAGAAACACTTTCAACGGCGCGCTGGACGAGTCCTTCCCTTCCGTATTTTTTAATGGCATACCACAAAAACAAAGGGCCATGGCCATTTCGGGAGCCAGTTATTGTACTGTCCAACGAACCTATATAAGGTACCGGCTGGCCAATTCGATCTTTGTAATTTTTTCGTACAATCACCACTCCACAAGGCATTGGCGAACCAATAAACTTATGACCGCTACAAGCTATACTGTCTGCGCCATGGGCGAAATCAAATGTTGGATCTTCTTCCAATAAAGGCAAATAATTGCCAGCAAGCGCCGCATCACAATGAATGTAATAAGAATTTATAGCAGTATCCTTTAAAAGTTGCCGGATTGTGGCAACGTTATCCTTGGCTTCGGTCATTGTCGTCCCGACGTTGGCAACCACTATAACCGGTCGTTGTCGATTCGATTTGATAGATGCTTCCAAATCCTCATAATCCATCTCACCGTTGGCTTGGGTGCGAATTATAATCGATTGCATACCCAGTAGATGAATGCTTTTGGGTACACTGTAATGACTCGAGGTCGAATAATAGACGATCGCTCGTGAGTACAGTTCTCGGGCAACATAAAGGCCGTACAAATTACCTTCACTACCACCGTTGGTGGCATAACCCCACCAGTTATCCTTAGGTGCCCTAAATAATTCAGCAAAAAAAGCTAACACTTCCCGTTCCAATGCACGAGAGCTAACTTTATAAGTTGATTCGATGAAAGGGTCTCCTATATTATTAAGGGAATAACCCAGCAAGGGATAAAGCTCGCTATAATTGAAATCCGTGGCGAAAGGATAACCAATAGAATTTGCTGCCCGCTGGACAATTACGTCCATTTGACGGTTTAATTGTTCTTTGTCTTCAGTTGTCATTTTATATGAAAATGGTGGTTTAACACTCGAGTAATTCCATCTTTATGTTGATCTTCATTCAGCAACCATTAGCTCACTAAAAGAGTCCTCAACCACACGAATATAATTTCAGATCTAAACTAGCATGAAATGTTTACACAAATCCATCCCCACCTTACACGAAAACATTGAAAAAAAGTAAATTGTAGTTATTTTTCTATCCTATATAGAAATTTTACGATGGCTAACTTTAAGTTATATGTTATTCTTTTTTCACTTATTAACGTTAACATTGGGAAGTCGGGCTATTAGAATGCCGTATCGGCAGCACTACGGCTTTACGAAAAACCAATAGGAATAGCATGAGGAAGGCAAACAATTAAATCAAACAGGATTTAACATTGACTTTATATCATATCCATACATTTGTGCCGAGTGACCATTAACGAAAGGCGTGTTCTTAAGCACCCTAATCAACAGATCTAATGCATAGTTTAGCGGATAACGCGCTGTTTCAATTAGTGCCTTTGGAATAACAAAAAAGGCACTTATTCACTCCGGTTTAGCAATATAATCTTGCTAAACCGGTGCAAACAAACGCTGCAAATCATCATCAGCCTATTATTCAAAGAAAACCTTTCAACTACTTAACCACTCAACTACTCCACTTAACTAGTTGTTTGAATATCTTAAGAAAATGTTTGATAATCATTAGCCCAAATCCGGTAATAAGATTAACTTTGATAGTAGGATGACAAAATTTAGCCAATGATTTCATTTACAGTCAACAACAAAACGTATCAGCTTGATCTGGACCCCAACATGCCATTGCTTTGGGCCTTACGGGATGTCGTCGGGCTCACCGGCACCAAATATGGCTGCGGTGTCGCACAATGTGGCGCCTGCGTCGTACATCTTGATGGAGAGGCGGTCCGATCCTGCATAACTAAATTAAGCAGGGTTGCGGGTAAACATGTTACTACCATCGAGGGTCTGTCGGAAAAAAACGACCATCCTTTGCAGCAAGCCTGGGCCGCAGTGGACGTACCACAATGCGGTTACTGTCACTCCGGCCAGATTATGTCGGCCGCTGTATTACTGCGAGAAAAACCCAATCCAAGCGATGAAGATATCGACAATGCCATGGCGGGCAATATATGCCGGTGTGGCACATATCTGCGCATACGTAAAGCTATACATCTCGCCGCCGAACTACAGCAGAAAACATCAGAACGATAATTAAGGAAGACCTATGGCAAAAAAGCTCAAATTGATTATTTACGCCGTAATGATTGCTGCACTCGGGTTCTCTCTTTATACCGGTACAGAGAACACTTACGCACGCGATACCGGTAGACCGATTAGCAAAAGGAAGTTGGCCGATGACAGTGTTCGATCAGTCAGAGCGTTTAACAAAGTATATGCCGTGCTGATGAGCCCCCGATGTGTAAACTGCCATCCCGCCGGCGATGTGCCCCTACAAGGCGACGACAGCCATTTGCATACCATGTTGCCAGAAAGAGGGGCAGATGGCAAAGGTCTCTTCGCGATGAAGTGTGCAAACTGCCACCAACCTGAAAATACACCTGGACCGCACACGCCTCCCGGAAATCCCAACTGGCACCTTCCTCCGGCAGACATGAAAATGGTTTTTCAGGGTAAAACAGCCCATGAACTTGCAAAGCAGTTGTTAGATCCTCAACAAAACGGCCATAAAAACAAGCAACAACTGATTGAACATGCTGACGACGACTTGGTACTTGCCGGATGGAATATGGGAGAAGGGCGCACCAAACCACCGTTGAGCCATGCGGAATTCAAAAAGGCCTGGATTGAGTGGTTGGAAACAGGAGCTTATGCGCCACCCGCAAATTAATAATACAAGGTAAGAAAGCATCGCACATATGAAGGATTCACTTAAGCGAAATAGCCGATATTCACAAGAAGAGGCCACGCGTCTTTCACGGAAAAATTTTTTAAAAGCCGCCGGCCTGGGTTCAGCAGCATTGGCGCTGGGGTTTTATTTTCCCGCCGGCGCCCACATCGTAAATATACTTGCAGGAGAAACAGCAGCGGATAACGAAGTCCCTTTAGTATCATTAAATGCATGGATACATATCGATACAAACGGTCAAGTAACCTTGTTTGACCACCGCGCCGAAATGGGCCAGGGTTCCTATCATTCGGTTCCTCAAATTATCGCCGAAGAGTTGGAAGTAGATCTAAAAGATATTCAGGTATCCTTTGCTCCGGGCAATCGGAACGAATATGGAGGACAGATTACCGGTGGCAGTTCAACTATTCGCGGAAGCTATAAAAAACTGCTCAAGCTAAGCGCTACTGCCCGCATGATGCTCGTACAGGCGGCCGCCAATCAATGGAAGGTAGATGTATCGACCTGTTACGCAGCATCCGGTCACGTTATCCATAAGCCTTCCGGAAAGAAGCTCCACTATGGGCAATTGGTTGTTGCTGCATCAAAACTTCAGCCGCCTAAGGAAGTTCCGTTAAAGCCCGTTTCCGAATACAAGCTGATACGGAAAGCGAGCCGTCGGATCGATACACCATTAAAGACCAATGGCAGTGCCGTTTTCGGACTTGATAAGCGTATTCCCGATATGTTGTTCGCTACGGTGGAGCGCAATCCCCGCATGCGCGGCACTGTCCGATCTTTCGACGATTCGGACACGATGAAAGTAAAAGGGGTAACGAAGGTCTTCAAAGTAAGGATGAAAGTTTTTAACACCTGGCGCGAAGGGGTCGCTGTCGTAGCCGATTCAACTTGGGCGGCAATGCAAGGCAAAAAGGCCTTAAAAGTTGAATGGGATGATAGCAATTTTGAACATATAAGCACCCCTGAAATCTATAGGCGACAAAAAGAACTACTTTCCGGTCAAGAAGGCTTGATCTTTCAAACGCAAGGCAATCCATCGGAAGTCATTACCGCCGCCAGCACCGACGCCAAGTTAGACGTGTTATACGAAACACCTTACCAATCGCACTACGCGATGGAGCCGGTGAACTGTATCGCTCATTGGAAAGGCGATACGGTAGAAATCTGGGGGCCGATACAAGCCCCCGAAATGGTTCAGGACGCGATTGCCCAAGAGTTCAGTATTCCATGGCAAAACGTGAAGGTCAATATGACTTTTCTAGGCGGAGGCTTCGGACGTAAAGCCTTTATGGACTACCCTTTTGAGGCTGCCGCGATATCAAAAGAACTCGGAAAACCCGTACAGGTTGTCTGGACCCGCGAAGATGATGCAACCCAGGGCCCCTATCGCCCCGGCATATCCTATCGATGTGAAGGGGTTGTAAAGGCAGGTAAAATTGAGGCGATGAAAGTCCGTCTCTGTGGACAAAATATTGGCCATTTCAGCAGTAACGACCGGTCAAAGCCTAACGGAAGCGCCAGTGAGGGTTTCCTTAAGCCCTATACACAGTCGATCCCGCACCTTAGCATCGCTGATGTCACCTTTGAGCTTCCCATACCGGTTTTATGGTGGCGTTCGGTATACGCATCCACCAATGGATTTGCTTACGAAAGCTTTATTGACGAGTTAGCAGTTGCCGCCGGTACCGATCCGCTTGAGTTCCGTCGACAGCATTTGCCGGATGAACGCGTTCATAAACTAATCGATAAACTGGAAGCGGTTTCCGGATGGAAATCGCGGGGTACTAACAAAGGGTATGGCGTGGCGATTACAGAATGTTTTAATTCAACGGTAGGTCAGGTAGTAAAAGTTTCTCGCATTCCGGAGGGAGGAATTAAAATAGATAAAGTATGGGCCGTAATCGATTGTGGCTGGTATGTAAACCCCGATATTATCCACGCTCAGGTTGAAGGCAGCGTTGCCATGGGGCTAGGTGCTGCAGCTTTGCATGAAGTCACTTTTACCGACGGACTGGTTGACCAGAAAAATTTCTACGACTATAATATGCCCCGCATTGCGGATATGCCGCCGGTTGAGGTACACATCATCGACAATGCCGAGGATGCGGGCGGCGTGGGAGAACCGGGACTACCACCTTTCGCTCCCGCGCTGGCTAATGCCGTGTACGACTTGAGTGGGAAGAGAATTAGGCGGCTGCCTTTCAGCCTTGCATCCGTGTAATATACATTATTCAGTTGTCAATGAATATAAGAAAGCCGATCGGATTTCACTGATCGGCTTTCTTATAAATTGCTACTTTAAGCCATGAACTTCGTGATGCTATCTGTTAAAAAGTCTAAAAAGGACAGGCATGTCTTGTCGTGTTCATTAAAATAGCTTAAATTGCACAATAAATGATCCGCACGTTATCAAATAGGATAAAAACATATTACCCATACGGTCTCGTATTTGTAACCATGCTTTTAACGCTACTGACGTCCTGTCCAATTAAAAGTGGCATCAAAAGTCTTGCAGGTATTCCGATAAACGTTGAACAAGGCCATGCTAAAAGCGGTGTCGTAGGGAACATTCTTGGACAATGTATGAGTGGGTCAACAACAGATTCGGTCATCACCAAATCGATGTCTCACCATACCAACAAATTACTTCCCAGCGTCATTTTTATCGCGGCGTTTTTACTTCTACTCGGTTTCCGGATTTATAAAGGTCAATCTAATCTGTTTTATAGGAAACTAAAAGTTCCTAATATTGTTCCTCTCTTTCTTCAATACCGAAAACTCGTCATTTAATACCACTTCCCTTTCTCTTTTTTCTATTAGCTGCAAGGCATCAATAGACAACAACTTTATTCATTTTAGATCATCAGCACTTTACAAGAAGTAATAATTATTTAAATAAGCGGTCATGAAGACACAATTTATAAATCCGGCAATCCGCACAGGCGCGTTGGTTATGGTAACGATTTTTATAATGGCCTGTGGGAACAACGCAACACATGAAGAAAAAAATCCTACGAAAGGACATAGCGAAACACAAGCTTCAAGCATGAGCCAAACGGCAGATCTGATATTTCAGGATCAAAAGGGTAAAACCGTATCATTAAGTTCACTAAAAGGCAAAGTGGTATTCATTAATTTTTGGGCAACCTGGTGCCCTCCCTGTATACAGGAAATGCCCTCCATTAATAAATTAAAGCAGTCTTTTAATGGTAATGACCATATTGTATTCCTGATGGTAGACGTCGATGCGAATATCAAAAAATCGACCGGCTTTATGGAAAAAAATCAGTACGACTTACCGGTGTATGTTCCCGCCAGTGAAATACCACCAAGTTTTTTGGGAGATGCCATTCCAACAACGGTAATACTAGACAAAAAGGGGAATCTAATTGCCCGCATGGAAGGTGGTCGGGATTATGCAGATCCTCAAATGGTAACAGCCTTGAATGCGTTGATTAAAAGTGATGAATAAGCATTAACAAAAGTAAATAGAGACGAACTATGTTTAATAATAAGGAGATTTCAACGGAAAAATCGTCAGCAAATAAGTTTTGGCAATTTGTCCGAAAAAATGCGTTTTCTATCCTAATGGGAATTATTGCGTTGACCATGCTGATCAGTCCCGGAGCAAAATCGATGGTGCTTCGGCAGCTTATGCTTACCGGATTGTTTAATGCCTCGATAGACCAAAAGAGTTTCGATGCCACAGATCAATCGATTGTTGATTTTGACTTTGAAGACGACAAAGGGCGTATTCAAAACACCTCCTCACTACGAGGCAAAGTGGTATTTATTAATTTTTGGGCTTCCTGGTGCCCGCCATGCAGGGCAGAATTTCCATCGATAGAAAAGCTCTATGCAAATTTCAAAGAGCATCCCGCTATTTTCTTTTTGACGATTAATGAAGATAAAGATTTAGCTACAGCATACACTTATTTAAAGAGAGAAAAGTACTCCATACCCATCTATAGGGCAAAAGGCAATGTTCCGGCCTCTATTTACGCCGGAACGTTGCCTACAACTGTCGTACTGGATAAGAATGGGAAAATAAGATTTCATCATACCGGTTTTGCCAACTATGCATCCGATAAATTCAATAAGCAGCTGGAAGAATTGATTCAGGAATAAGCGTTGAACGAGGGAAGTATGCGGTCTTGATAATATATTACTATGATGCCGACACCAAGTTGGGGTGCGGCATATTTTTATTTTTAAATAACTACTAAATCTATATAGTTTGTGTATTATATATTTTATTCTATTTTTGCTACGACTTTTTACAGTCTGGCAGCAGGGAAAAAGACCTGTATTGTTTACTTGAACTTAACCATATCGAAAAAATGATTTTACTTGTTAGAACAAGGCCCAAAAGCCTTATTCCTTTATTCTTGCTGTTCATAGGAAGCTATGTCACACTTCGCGCACAGCAAACCAAACCCCTTATCAACTCAACCCTCAGCGGTAAAGTACAGGACGCCCATACGGGCGAAGCCGTCGCAGGGGCTACCCTTACCCTGGAAGGCACCACGCACCGGGCAACATCCGATGGAAACGGACGATTTAACTTCGTAACCGGCCAAAAATTTCCCTACACGTTAATTGCCAGCTATGTAGGTTATAAGACCGTCAAGCTCGTAGTGAATAGCAGTGACATCGTTGTTCAATTAGAGCCTGATTTAAATGAACTCGAAGACGTTGTGGTGGTCGGCTACGGCACCCAAAAGAAAAGCACGCTTACCGGCGCGGTGGCTACCGTAGATTCGAAATTCCTTTCCAACAGACCGATCACTAATTCTACACAGGCCCTTCAGGGAGCTAACGGCGTTTATGTTAATCAGAATAAGGGACGTCCCGGAGCGGAAGGAAACACCATTCGTATACGAGGCGTCGGTACATTGAATAATAACAATCCCTTGGTGCTGGTGGATGGAATTGAATACCCACTAAGTGAAGTGAACCCGAACGATATCGAAAGCATATCGGTATTGAAAGATGCCGCCTCCGCCGCCATCTACGGTAACCGAGCGGCAAATGGCGTGATCCTCGTAAAAACAAAAACCGGACAAAAAGGCCAGTTCCAAGTAGACTATAACATTTACGTCGGTTCCCAGCGGGCAACCTTTAAACCGGATGTTGTTTCCAACGCCATTCAGTACATGGAAGGTAAAAATCGTGCACTGACCAACGAAGGAAAACCGGCAGAGTATGGGACGGAACTGTTAGATGAATACCGCAACGGAACTGATCCCTTTATATATCCCAATACGAACTGGTTCGACATTATGTACAGAAATGCCCCCATCCAAGAACATAATCTCCGATTATCCGGTGGTGGCGAAAAAACCACCTTCTCGCTATCTTTCGGTTATTTGAATCAAGATGGTGTGCTTATCGCAACTGATGCCAAGAAGTATACTTTGAACAGCAATGTACAATCTGATCTCAATTCCTGGTTAAAAATAGGCGCTAATCTGGCCGGTACTTTCTGGAACGATCGCGAGAGCGCTTATACCGCTGACGAAGGCAATGGAGAAGGAGGCATCATGGGGCTCCTATACAGAGGTTTGCCTATGCAAGTTCCCTACGCGCAGGATGGAAACTATGCCGATCAGTGGGTACGCGTCCCGGGCCATAATTTTTTCCGGAACCCGTTAGCCCTCTCTTATGAAGGTTTTCGCAGAAATCATCGATACCGTACACTAGCCAACGTTTTTGCAGAAGTTAAACTTCCGCTTAATTTAACTTATAAAATTACCGCCGCTGCCAATATCTTTTTCGGCAGAGAGAAATATGCCTATCCGCAGATTTCATTGACCAACCCCAAAACGGGAGTTGTCACCCCCATGGGTAACATTCCGGCGCGCGGCGTGAAACAGATTGCAACGGAAGGCGTAAACCTGACCAACTTCCATACGTTGAATTTTACCCGTCAGTTTGGTGATCACTCCGTCAATGCTTTAGCGGGATTCAGCATGGAGCGTTTTGACGACAGCGATTTTGACGCTTATAACCAAGGTTACCTGGGCAATGAATTGAACGAGCTGGATGCCGGAAGTACTGCACCTGCGGTGGGCGGCACTTCATCGCAATCGCGCCTACAGTCGTATTTCGGGCGGATAAACTATAGTTTTCGCGACAAATATATATTCGAAGCGAATGTGCGCTATGACGGATCGTCCCGCTTTGCCAACGGTAAACGCTGGGGCCTATTTCCATCTTTCTCCGGCGCTTGGAGACTGAACAGAGAAAACTTTTTAGCAGAAGCAAGCTGGATCGATAACCTGAAGCTCCGCGCATCTTGGGGCCAACTCGGCAATCAGAACATACCACTCTACAGTTATGTCAACGCCATTAGCTTAGGAAACAATTACAGCTTTAACAACAATGTGGTACCCGGAACCGCCATTATCCAACTTGCCGATCCCTCTATCTCCTGGGAGAAAACCACCATGACCAATATTGGTGTCGATTTTGATATTTTACAAGGAAAATTGGCCTTCCAACTTGATTTGTTCGATAAAACGACCAGTGAAATCCTAAGACAGGTAAATGTTCCTGCACAGGTAGGCAATTTAACGGGTCCTTTCCGTAATATCGGAAAAGTGTCCAACAAAGGTATCGAAGTCTCTTTAGCGTATCAGGACGCTATCGGCGATTTTCGCTATCGGGTGGGTGGAAACCTAGCCTACTTAAAAAATGAAGTATTGGATGTAAAAGGTAACATCTATTACGATGGTGTTACCATCATAAGAAAAGGCGATCCGATAAGTGCCTTTTACGGATTACAGTCGGCCGGTATTTTTCAGAACGAGGCCGAAATTGAACAACATGCCTTTCAGGCCGCCAACACCCGACCCGGTGATATCCGCTATGTCGACCAAAACCAAGACGGTATCGTCGATAATAACGACCGCATAGTGATCGGCAATAGCATTCCTAAATATACCTACGGTTTCACCTTGAGCGGCTCCTACAAAAACGTAGATCTTGATTTATTCTTTCAGGGAGTAGCGGATGTAGACACCTATGCCAACGGCAATCTAGCCTTCCCTTATCGGAACGGGGCAGGCGTAACAAACGAATGGTTGACCGACTCGTGGACGCCCGAAAATCCCGGGGCGCGGCTACCTATCCTTACCACCTCTTCCGGCTACCCGCAAAATTTTCTAACCTCTGATTTCTGGATCAAAGATGCCAGCTACTTGCGACTTAAGAATATTCAACTTGCTTACAGTTTACCCGGCGCTTGGCTGGAACGTCTACATATCCGAAGGTTCAAGGTTTTCGTAAACGCTCAGAACTATTTAACCTTTACGGACTTTAAATTAGGCGATCCAGAGCGGAACCTGACGCGAGCCAATATGATCGATTACCCTAACTATAAATCCATTACCGCAGGGGTAAATTTAACCCTCTAATGTTGTCCTCACCATGAATAGATTTTATATAAGAATGAAAACATTTAGCAAATATTTCATAATAGGAAGCCTACTTTTGTGCTTTGGTAGCTGCTCCTCTTTTCTTGATGTGGAGCCTACCGACCGATATACTGATGATAATTACTGGGAAACCGAAGAGCGCGTGGTTGCCAGCCTGAACGGTGTATACGCATCGTTGCTGCATAATGGTTTATATGGTGGTACAACACCTCTTTATTTTGAAAACCTGTCGCCTAACGCCTACCGCTATCAGGGCGATTACAATTTGGTAGCACAAGGGCAGCACAATGCCAATACGGCGCTATTTTATACCGTTTGGCAGGGAGCTTATCAAGGTATCGGGCGAGCCAATAACTTATTGGCTAATATCGGCAAGGTTGAAATGGATGAAAGCAGGCGTAAACGTTATATTGCTGAGGCGAAATTCCTACGGGCCGTATTTTACTTTCCTTTATGGAATCTTTTCGGAGGGGCGCCGCTTATTTTGGATGCAACCAATGATGCCACCCAATCGAATTTACCCAGAAACACAGCCGAGGAAATTTATACACAGCTATTGCGTGATCTGAATGAAGCCATTCCCGATCTACCCGCAAGCTATGGTGCCAACGAAAAAGGAAGGGCTACCAGTGGTGCCGCCCTTGCATTCAAAGCACGCATATTGCTTTACGCGAGGCAGTGGGAAGAGGCAGCCAAGACCGCCAAAGAAGTAATTGACGCCAACAACTATCAACTATTTCCGGACTATCGCGGATTGTTTTACCTGGAAAATGAAGGAAATGAAGAAGTCATATTTGATGTACAGTTTAAGTTTCCTGAATTTACGCACGGATTTGATATCAACTTGGATCAGTATAATAACATCGGGCCCTTACCTAATCTGGTTAATGACTATTACGATCGCGAAGGAAAAAACATCGGTCAGTCAAACCTATATGATCCGGCCAAGCCTTACGAAAACAGAGACCCGCGCTTACAGGCAACGGTAATTGTTAAGGGCAGTTTATTCAAGGGAGCGGTGGTGACCGAGGGACAATATCCGCGAACAGGATATGGGCAGAAAAAATACACGGTATTTAAAGACGACATACCAGCTGCGACAATTCCGGATGGGCAATCCGAATTAAACTATATCCTGCTACGTTATGCAGATGTCTTGCTGATGTACGCGGAGGCACAAAATGAAGCTTACGGACCAGATCAATCCGTTTACAATGCCTTACAGCAAATAAGGTCCCGTATAGGGATGCCCGGATTATCCACCAGTTTATCGCAGGACGAATTACGACGAGAAATACGTCATGAACGACGCATTGAATTGGCAGGAGAAGGGCTCTATTATTACGATATAAGACGCTGGGGCATTGCACAAGAAGTTCTTAATGGCGATATTTACAACGACAAGGGGCAACGCATCGATACCAGACGGTTTGATCCGCAGCGGGATAATCTTTGGCCTATTCCGGCCATCGCCATACAGGAAAATCCGATATTGGCACAAAACCCCGGTTATGGAAATTAAGCAATGGCCGCTAACAACCATGGATACATCACAACAACAATTATAATCGAATGAAGAAGTTTTTGCTATTACCCTTACTAATGACACTATGCCTGCTATTTAATGCGAAAGCGCAGGAAAAAAAACCAAATATTATTTTTATTCTAGCGGATGATCTTGGTTATGGAGATGTGGGCTTCAATGGCCAACGGCTGATCAACACACCGAATCTGGACCGACTGGCAAAAGAGGGAATTCGCTTCAATCAGTTTTATGCCGGCACCGCTGTATGTGCGCCTTCCAGATCATCGCTGATGAGCGGGCAACATACCGGTCACACCTTTATCCGTGGCAACCTCGGGGTAGAGCCTGAGGGACAATACCCTATTCCTGATTCGGTAGAGACGATCGCGGAGACGCTGAAAAAGGCGGGTTACCAAACCGGTGCCTTCGGTAAATGGGGCCTCGGCCCGGTCGGTTCCGAAGGCGACCCGAACAAGCAGGGCTTCGACCGCTTTTACGGTTACAACTGCCAGTCGTTAGCGCACCGTTACTATCCCACCCATCTGTGGGACAATAGCGAGAAAGTAGTCTTAACCGAAAATGGCGATCTGGAATACCATAAGCAATATGCACCCGATCTGATACAAAAGCAGGCACTTGGCTTTATCGAGGAGCATAAGGACCGGCCCTTTTTCCTTTTTCTTCCCTATATCCTCCCCCATGCCGAGCTCTTGGTACCGGACGATAGCATTTTTCAGTATTACAAAGGTAGATTTGAGGAAAAGCCTTTCAAAGGCTTCGACTATGGCAAGGGTGCGAAATCCGGTGGCTACGCTTCTCAACAGTATCCGCATGCTACCTTTGCAGCAATGGTGGCCCGGTTGGACTTATATGTCGGCCAGATAGAGGAAAAATTACGCAGTTTAGGATTGGATGAAAATACATTGATCGTTTTCACCAGTGATAATGGCCCGCACAAAGAAGGCGGAGCAGATCCTACCTTCTTTCAAAGTTCCGGAGGGCTTCGTGGAATAAAACGCGACTTGTATGAAGGCGGAATACGTGTGCCCTTTGTCGCCAAGTGGCCAAAGGCAATCCGCGCGGGGCAACAGAGCGAGTTCATTGGCGCATTCTGGGACATTTTCCCTACGTTCGCCGAACTAGGCGGCGCAGCAACTGCCGCATCTACCGATGGTATCTCATTCGTAAATACGCTAAAGGGACAAGGAACACAAAAGCAGCATGAATATCTATACTGGGAATTTCATGAACAAGGCAGTAAACAGGCCGTACGTTACGGCAAATGGAAAGGTGTCCGCTTAAATGTAAAGGCAGATGGTGGCGCACCGATTGAGCTGTACGATCTATCAGTCGACAGAGCCGAGAAGAATAACATCGCTTTCCAACATCCTGAAATTGTTAAAAAAATTGCCGGATTCATGCAAGAAGCACACACAGATAATCCCATTTTCCCGTGGGAATAAAAGAATAGATATATCTCCACTCCCTTTGTTTCGACCCTAAAATTTGGTTAAAACTGAAGGAGGTGGAGGTTCTTAACTTATCACTGAATCCTGTCCCGTTATCCCTTGGTCACGGACCATCAGGATGTTCCCTTGCCTTGATAAGCGTTTGCAAACGCGCAATGGCAGGCTTTCGCCATTCAACGGGCATATCCCCTTCAATATAGTCGAAGTTTTCGTCAATGTAAAGCACCTTTCCATCACAGGTGATTCTATAATAGTTGAAAGACTGGTTCTCCGTCAAATCAAAATCAAAACGTCTTTCTTCAAGTGGTGTAATCGCTACCGGTATTTCTTCGTATTCCATTTCCTACATTTTTTACAACATCCGTAAAAACCCGATCCTTAAAAGAACAACTTCATGGATCTGGTAAATTATGTAATTAACAAAACCTCAGAAAGATAGTTGCGACTGTTTTTATTTTGTAAATAAGTGAGAAAACAGCGCGCGCAATAAAGTTGAAACCAAGAAATACGATAAAATCTGTATTTTTGTATATGCCAGCTATCCAAAGTCTAGAAGCATTTTATGCCCGCAAATTCGACAAAAACCCTTCGCTATCCGCGAATGGTGTGGAAGCTTTTAACGTTTTCCGCTTAACGGACAGTAGAAATAGCAGTACAGCGGCCTCGCCCTATGCTCGGTACGACTTTTACAAGATTATGCTTATTAACGGGCAACACCGCTGTCATTATGCCGATAAAAGCATCGCCTTTGCCGGCAGCACACTCCTTTTTTTCAACCCGGCTGTCCCCTATCGCTTTGAGCGTTTAGGTAAACAGTCCACCGGATTCTTTTGCGTTTTTAAAGAATCATTTTACACGGAAAGTTTTCGAAAGGGAATCCACGATTTGCCAATGTTCACACCTGGCGGAAAACCCGTATATGCTTTAAACGAAACGCGGGAATTAGAAGTAGCTACCCTATTTGAGAAAATGCTGAACGAGATGCATTCGGATTATCGCTTTAAGTACGACCTGCTGCGTAATTATGTATCCGAACTGCTTCATTGCGCTATGAAAATGGAACCGCATGAACAGCTATACCACCATCCGGACACCAATGCGAGAATCACTTCCATATTTATGGCTTTACTGGAACGCCAGTTTCCGATCGATTTACCCGGTCAGCCCATTCAAATGCGATCGCCAAGTGATTTCGCTGACAAGCTAGGCGTACACGTAAACCATCTCAACCGTGCGGTTCGACTAACAACCGGAAAAACAACCACCGCTCACATCGCCGAGCGCATGGCAGCCGAAGCCACGGCATTATTGAAACATACCAACTGGAATATCTCCGAGATCAGTTATAGCCTCGGTTTCGCCCATCCGTCCTATTTTACCTCTTTCTTTAAGAAACAAACTAAAGTTACACCTACTTCCATCCGACTTGTTTGAATTTCAATAGCATCCGTTTGATTCACCCAAACAGCTACGCTTGTGTCCGTTATACCTTTGCCATATGAATACAAACAATATGGAAAATAAGAAAGTATGGTTTATTACAGGGGCCTCTAAAGGCCTCGGACTCGCTTTAGCGAAACAATTATTACAGATTGGCCACCAAGTGGTTGCAACTTCCCGAAACAGCACAAGCTTGATTAATGCGATAAATTTTAAAGGCGAAGCCTTTCTTCCACTTCAGGTAGATCTGAGCAGTGATCAAGATGTAGCCGCAGCCATCCGGCAGGCTCATCAAACCTTCGGCCAAATAGACGTAGTTGTGAATAATGCCGGCTATGGTATTGGCGGTAGTATCGAAGAATTAACGGACAAGGAAACGCGTGACAGTTTTGATATTAATGTATTCGGAACGATTAATGTCATTCGTCATGCACTGCCCATCCTACGCGCACAAGCTTCAGGGCATATCATCAATATTTCCTCTATTGCAGGTATTGCACCGGCTATTGGCTGGTCGGTTTATGGCGCAGCAAAACATGCCATAATCGGTTTAAGTGAAGTATTGGCCGATGAAGTTAAAGAGCTAGGCATCAAGGTAACGGTTATTGCACCGGGAGCCTTCCGTACCAATTTCCTGCAAACCGATTCGCTTGTGTTGTCAGAAAGAAAAATCGATGCTTACGCTAACATCAGAGCTTCACATGAACGCTATACCCAGATGAACGGTCATCAGGCCGGCGATCCTGAAAAGGCGGCAAAGGCGATGATCGAGCTCGCTGAAATGCCCGAACCGCCTGTATACTTACTGCTGGGCAGCGATGCTTATGCACGTGCCTTTAGTAAGCTAGAGCTCCTAGCCTCCAGCTATAAACAATGGGAAGCTCTGACCAAATCGACTGATTATTAAGTTTACAACAAGCTGGCGATAAGCTATAAGCGTTAGGCACCTCATAGCTTATCGCTCATAGCTCCTGCCTGTCGGCAGGCAAGCATCATTTCTCTTGGCTATTAACAATCAGCGGCGTAGTACTACTGCAACTGCCACTATTCATCACTCCGAATTCATAATTCTTCGCTTAAAACCTCGTCACATCGACTTATTATCCACCGTCCACTTCAATCACCGTTAGCTCCGCGAAACATTTCGGAAAGCCGCTGGTTAATAAAGTAGCCGACGGCTTTTTTTGTTATGAACCGCGACGAAGCATTCGCGCTTCGAATACAAATCAATAATCGCGATTATGTGTGCTTTTATCAATATTATACTTATGACCCACCTTTTACAGCTGAACAGTAACACCGCCTCCTTTGCCGACTTCAAGAAAAATAAAGAAATACCAAAAATCATCGAAGCAAATGTACTGAAAGCCCTTTCCTATTATCCGGAACTTCAGGACACCCATATTCGCTTCGAATTTAAACAACACATCAAAAAATCGGTTATGCAAGCCCAACCGGCGGCCTTATCATTGCTCCGGAGAAAAGAAAACAGAATCTACAAAATAAATATCAGCGCTCTGTTTCGGCTCACCCATACCGCTATCCCGATCCATCAACTCCCCGATAGTATTATAATTGGATGGATTGGCCATGAACTTGGGCATATTATGGATTATGAATCAAGAAGTACCTGGAGCATAATTGGTTTTGGGATTTCCTACCTGCTTTCAAAAAAGTTCATTCAGCGCGCGGAACTTATCGCTGATACCTTTGCGGTAAACCATGGTTTGGGCGCCTATATCATAGAAACAAAACGCTTTATTCTCGAACATGCGGATATACCACAAGCTTATAAAGATCGGATTGCCCGATTATATACCTCGCCCGATGAAATTGTAGAACAAGTTAAAGCATTAGAGGAAGAGCGGGAGCTACCCTAAAGCATTCAAAAACTTCTCTAAGGCCAAAAACTCGTTATCTTTCATCACCCTTGGTATCTTCACCTGTCCACCGAGCTTCTTGGTTTGTGCACTCCACTCATAAAAATGGTTAATAGGAACCAGTTTTACCTCTACCGATTTTAGCGCCTTGTTTCTTGCCACATCATAGTTCTTGTTCAAAGCACGTAATTGATTGTCCAGGTAATCGGCTACTTTCGTGGCATCAGCCGATAGGTTAGTTGTTCCCAGAATCCATCGATTTTTGTAATCGCCATCGTTCACCAAAGCCGCAACCGTGAATTCTTCAATCGTGGTATTAAATTCCCTTTCCACCAAACGCATCGCTTCATTCATTTGGTAAACGGATAATTGCTCACCCACCACATTTAAATAATGCTTGGTACGCCCACTTATCTTAATCTCCATTATCTCTTTGTTGGTCACCATCACGGTGTCGCCAATCATATAGCGCCAGGCGCCCGCTACGGTCGAAATAAGGAGCACATAATTCACGTTCTCTTCTACCTCCGCAGTACTTAGCACCTGCGCCTGCGGTTTAATCGTCCCGTCTTTTTCCATATTTGCCTCAGTGAAGGGCACAAACTCAAAGAATACGCCATTATCCGTAATCAAAGCCATGTCGGCGTCCGGACGTTTTTGCGTAGCCAGGTAGCCTTCGGAGGCCAAATAAGTATCAATATAGACAAGTGGTTTCGCAACTAGTTTCTCGAAGCTCTTCCGATAGGGTTCAAAGGCCACGCCACCGGAAGTATATACTGCCAAATTCGGCCATACATCATGAATGGTATTCAATTTATTAAAAGAAATGATTTCCTTTAACATCAGTTCGGTCCATGACGGAATACCCGTAATGCTACCAATATCCCACTCGGGCGCCCGCTCTGCTATCTGTCTTATTTTCTGTTCCCAGTTATCCAGCGAAGCAATTTCGCTTCCGGGCTTATAGAACTTTCTAAACCAAAAAGGAATATTTGCCGCACTGATCCCGCTGATTTCCCCCTCCAGGTGATCATCCTTTTGAATCAGGTTAGTACTGCTACCGAGCATCAATATTTGCTTTTCAAAAAATGTGGGTGGGAGGTCAAAGTTCTTTAAGCTTGTTATTTGTTGGATGCCCGCTCTACGGATCGCTTCCAGCATATCCTCGGTTACAGGTATGTATTTACTGTTGCTTGTGGTGCCGCTGCTTATAGCAAAGTACGACTGTCCACCCGGCCAGGTAACATTTTGATGTCCCGCCAGTAGGTAATGCCACCATTCAGCATACAACTTATCATAATCAAAAATCGGTACCGCCTGTTGAAAAGCTTGAATCAAAGATTTGTGCGTTAAGATCTTTTGAAAATCATATTGTTTTCCGAAAGCGGTAAGCTGGGCTTTTTCCAAAAGTTTTCCCAATACCCGATTTTGTTCTTTCACCGGGTCGGCTTCCGTACCAATCGCATCCGAAAGATGAATTGCCTGCTTAATGATTTTACCTATGATGGCCATAGAAATTTGATCAATCAGTTACGCCACTACTGTGGCAACATTATTTTTGTTAGTTCCCGATTAAAACTCATCAGTGATGGCTATACCGGTACCTGCGCCTGCTCGTACAACAAACCTTCCGCTTTTAGTTCTTGCCAAAAAGCGGTAGGAACCGGTGTTTCCAAAGCCTTCGCATTTGATATTACCTGTTCAGGTTTGCTGGCGCCCGGGATGATGGATACAAACTCGTCTGCTGCCAGTACAAAATGGAGGGCGGCCGTGATGATGTCAATCCCATGGCGCCTGGCAATCGCATCAATGCGATCCCTTTTTTCTCGGAAGCCTTTTGGAATAACTTCTTTATAATTATAACGATCGCGTCCAGCTATAAATCCGGAATTATAGCCCGCACCCGATACCAGTTGTACCCCGGCCTTTCTTACGGCAGGCAAAAGGCGGTCAACGGCGTCTTCATGTGCCAGAATAGAATATTGCGTGGCTGATAAGCAGATATCCGGATCGGCCCGCTCGATGCAATCAAGAATGGGCTCTATCTGATTAACGCCCATACCCCAAGCATTAATAATGCCCTGATCCCGATAATCGCTTAACACCTTGAAGGCGCCCTCTGTCGCCTGTTTCAGGAAATAAGGATATCGATCGCCCACCTGATCTTCTGATAAATCATGCACGAAAACGATGTCAATCCGATCTAATCCTGTGCGTTTCAAACTATCGTCCAGCGATCGCTTCACTGCGTCCGCAGTATAGTTATGTTCAAAATCATAGGGCAAAGGATCTTGCCACATGGTAGGTGGAACTTGCTTTTCAGGGACCTCGCGGAAAAGCCGACCTACTTTAGTAGAAAAAACGAAATCTTCCCGTACTTTATCCCCTAAGAACGTTCCGAAAGCCCGCTCACTTTTAGTGAGCCCATACCAAGGCGACGTATCGTAGTAACGTATACCTACGTCCCAAGCCTTTGCTAAAACTTCCTGCGCTTGGTCATGGCTTATTTTTTCAAACGCTGTACCGATAGCGACACCACCTAGCCCTAGTTTTTCTTTCAGGTGAAAAGCACCTTCCTTAATCCATGTTTTCATAATGTTTATTCCGTTTTACATTCCCCCTTTTATTTACCATTTAAAAACCTAATTGTTTTTCTCGAGTCTCACTTAATTGCTTGCCGGAAAGTCCTACCCACCACTTAACCACCGTCCTATTAACAAAACCGAACAACAAGTGTTCATATTCGTACAGCGTTTCAGCATAAAATGGCCTTTGAATCGCCTTACAATCGTTTATATAAAATGGCTTCCTATTTGAGCTGATTTTAGCAATCCAATTTATTACGATATGTTCAGACATTATTTTCGGATAGCGATACGATCCATAGCTCGTTATAAATCTTATGCTGCCATTAATATTTTCGGCTTGGCCTTAGGGCTTGCCTCTTGCATATTAATCTTTCTCATTGTTCGGAATGAGCTTAGTTATGATCAATATCATAAGCAAGCAGCCAGAACTTACCGGGTTACGTCGTTGGGTTTGGATTATAATCCAAGTGTTTCATTTGCCGTTGCACCCGCCCTCAGAAATGATTTTCCTGAGCTGGAACACGTTTCACAATACTATTATTGGCGAGAAAGTATGATCGAGATCAATCACGAACGTTTTATCCTAAAAGACGTTGCCGCTGCCGATAATGAATTTGCCAAGATATTTGATTTAGTTTGGTTGGCAGGTGATCCCAATTCAGCCTTGGAAGCACCGAATACGATTGTACTTACCGAGAGCACCGCAAAACAATATTTCGGAGATCAGAACCCTATCGGGCAGACCATCCGTATGGATAACGATTGGGAACTGAAGGTAACCGGTCTTATTAAAGACCTACCCGGTAATACCCATTTAACCTTTAAATCATTGGTCTCTTGGGCAACATTCCATGATGAAACGAGCAATTTTTGGTCGATACAAGGAGGATACCTATACGTTACTTTACCTGAAAAACTATCCGCCGCCACTGTTGAACAAAGGCTTCCGGCCTTTATTAAAAAAAATTGGCGCGAAGCCGTTGAAAAAGAAAAAGCTACGCTATTGTTACAACCATTAACCGATATACATTACGATCAACGATATCTCAACCAGACCAGTATGCCGCGGTCTAAAAAAAGCATATACGGTTTAGCAGCAGTTGGTTTATTCATTTTAGTAATCGCCTGCATTAATTTTGTAAATATGGCTACCGCTTTTGCTTTAAAACGCTCCAAAGATGTGGGCATCCGAAAAGTAATCGGTGCCAAGCCCATTCAGATTATTAAAAGTGCGCTCTCAGAAATAGTCATTCAAGTGATCATTGCATTAGGACTGGCAATAGGTTGTCTATTGTTATTTATCCCTTATACGGAAGGATTCTTTGGTACCCGTATCAACGCCAATCAGCTTTTACACATAGATGTTCTTATTGGCCTTTTTATTATTTCACTATTCGCGATTTTGATCTCCGGCGTATACCCCGCCTTGATCCAGTCGCGTTTCAATCAATTGCAGATTTTAAAGTCGTCTTTCTCAACTGCCGTTAAAGGAACTACCATCTTAAAAAGAGGACTGATCGGTATTCAGTTTTTGGTAACTCAATTGCTCATTATAAGCACCTTTATTGTAGCCAAGCAGATGGATTTCTTTCTTAATAAAGACATTGGTTTTGATAAAGAATCCATTATCACTTTTGATATGGGAAAAAACCCCGAGGGATTGCGTCAGCTACTTTCAAACCAACCCGGTGTTAAAGACTTTAGTTTTGCTTCCGTTGCGCCGGCTTACAACAATAATTATATGCCTTTTTCTGCGCCGAATTTAGGCATGCAAGAAGTAGATGTAACCGAAATGAAGGTGGTAGATGAAAATTATTTTTCCATGTTTGGACTAAAAATGTTGGCTGGATTACCTATTACCAAGAGCATTATGCCGCAGGACAGTATTTTGAGAATTGTCGTCAATAAAACCCTTGTAAACCGATTAGGAATACAAAATTATAATGATGCGTTGGGACAACAGATAACAGTAGGCGATCGTAGGGCAGAAATCCAGGGCGTGGCGGCCGATTTTCAAAGCGAATCCAAGCACAAAAAAATCAGGGCTTGCTTTCTTTATTACAATCCTGAAAGATTTCAGCAAGCAAGTGTGAAGCTTCAATCGAACCACATCAAACAGACCATCGCGTCCATCAACAAAGAATGGTCAGTGCTCAATCCCGAATCTTTATTCAATTATGAATTCATTGATAATAAGCTTGCAAGATTATATGAACGCGAGCAAACACTCTATAATACCTTTAAAGTGTTTACGTTTATTGCCATTCTTATCAGCTGCGTAGGGCTGCTCGGATTGGTGTCATTAATGGCCGTTCAACGTGTAAAAGAGATTGGTGTCCGCAAAGTGTTGGGTGCATCAGTAAACAATATTGTGCTGCTCTTCTTAAAAGACTTTGTCATATTGATCGGCATCTCCTTCGTAATAGCCGTACCCATTGCCTGGTACGCTATGCACAGTTGGCTACAAGAATTTGCCTATCAGATTAAAATAAGCCCGTTACATTTTATGGTCGGCTTGCTGGTTACGCTCTTTATTGCCGGGACTACTGTTTTTATCCGTAGCTTCATCGCCGCTACCGGCAATCCAATTAAAGCAATAAAAGAGGAGTAAGGTTAGTTAATAGGTTTTAGAAATTAGCTTTCAGCAGTCAGCTTTCGGCTTTAGGCAGTGCCAGCCCCATCATCAAATTGGCTAATCGGCTCATTGGCTAATTATGGATTTCGGATATCGGCAGTCAGCTTTGGTTAGCCTGCCCGTATGTAGGCGCTACTGCTATTACGACAATTCTAGAACTCAACCACTGAGCTACTCAACAACTCCGGCACCTGCAATAAGTCGCAATCCCCCTCACAATTTGACGTTTATACCCTAATATCTCTTTCAATTTTTCGATAGTTTTGTTATTAATAAAATGGGTCTGAAATAAAATAAAAATAAACTTATGAGAACATTAGAATTCACAAAAGAAATTAAAGCACCCGCCCAAAAAGTTTGGGATGTACTTTGGAACGACGACACCTATTCAAAATGGACAAACGCTTTTAATCCAAATGGCGGTTCCCGCATGCAAAGCGATTGGCAGGTAGGTGGTAGAACACTTTTCCTAGATAACAATGGCAACGGCATGGTAAGTACCATTAAAAGTAAAAACGAACCCTACGACGTGGTATTCGAGCACGTTGGAGAAATAATGGATGGTAAAGAAGACACCACCAGCGAGCAGGTTAAAAGCTGGGCAGGCTCATTAGAAGAATATCACCTTTCTGAAACCAACGGCTTCACTACACTGAAAGCGTCCGTACAAGTGGGAGAAGAATGGGTGGATATGATGAGCAAAGGGTTTACCGAAGGACTGGAAACCGTTAAAACACTCTCGGAACAATAGTTTCCCTTCGCTTCTTTTAGATAACGACGTTTGGTTCGATTAAAAAAGAATGTCCGGCTCTTAACGGCCGGACATTCTCGAAGGTTGCTGGTAAAACTACTTTCCTACTTAACTACTTAACTATTTCTACTCATTCAAATTACTTTCGAAATCGTTAGGCTATCGGCTCGGCTTTGAAACCCTTGCGTTGGATGATCGCGACTACCTCATCCTTTGTAATGCCCTTCGAACTGACGGTAAGGATTTTGTCTGCATTATCTGTATCAACATGCCAGTGACAGATACCGTCTGCACTATCTAAATCCGGTTGAACTTTTGATACACATCCGCCACAGTTAAGATTGGTTTTGAATTGATATTCTTTGTTCTCCATTGTTTTAAAATTTAGTGTTATTTAATACGCCAAATTTCGGTACAATGTTGATGCCCCTTGTTGTACAATTTCTTGTTTGATTTATGAGATTTACTGTTAGTTTCTCGATGTTATTCCAAGTTATTAGTGGCAACGTCATATCCTTGCTGCACAGGTAGCCATCGGCTTAAAAAAAATCGTTCATCAAGCCCTGAGGCGCATTATTTCTTATGGAATTTCGGCAATGATTGTTAAATTGAAGGAATGGAGAGTCTATTATTACACTTTATCCAAAGGCTTTCTTTTATCCTCGCGTATTTGTTTAAAATGGCTTGGGGAAAGTCCGGTTACTTTTTTGAACTGATTACTTAAATAGGCAACACTCGAATAATTCAGACGGTAAGCAATCTCGCTCAACGACAGTTCATCATATACCAGCAGCTCCTTTACTTTTTCTATTTTTTGCGCAATAAAATACTTTTCGATCGTCGTCCCTTCTACTTCAGAAAACAAGTTAGACAAGTAATTATAATCATGGTTCAATCTGTCGCTTAGCACATCTGAAAGATTCGTTTTAGCATCATTATCCCTGTGATGAACCAAATCAATAATTATATTCTTTATCTTCTCAATGGTGCGGCTTTTTTTGTCGTCAATTAACTCAAAGCCTAAGGGATTCAAAGCCTGCTTTAATGCATCTTTCTGTTCAACCGATAATTCATCAGTAAGACTAACCTCACCCAATTTGACGCTTTTAGCGGCGATGCCAAGTTTATCCAGTTCATGCTGTACCACCATAATACAACGGTTACAGACCATATTTTTCACAAATAATGTATTCATACCCTTTCTAAACTGCAAACTAACGAAATAAAACAAGGTGCGCCTGCTACTCAACACTCACATTCATATCTCATCCACTCCATCCAACTGCCTCAGTGAACAAGGGAACCTGTTAGTTGAGAACATGTCTTACGCCCCATAAAGCTCCTAGTAACTATTCCCTACTCACTATTAACTATTCCCTACTCACTGTTAACGATTAACTATTCCCCACTCACTATCAACTATTCCACAATTCATTCATCACTTACGAAAAGCCTACGCAACTACTTAACTACTCAACGACTCAACAACTCAACTAAAACTCAATAATATTTCCTTCTAAACCAAAATGCGAGATTAACCAGGGAAATCAATGCGGGGACCTCTACCAAGGGGCCGATAACTCCCGCAAAGGCTTGGCCCGAATTGATCCCGAACACCCCAATCGCTACAGCAATAGCCAGCTCAAAATTATTTCCGGTTGCTGTAAAAGCGATCGACGTGTTTTTTGAATAATCCGCTCCGAAACGTTTGCCGATCATGAAACTGAAAATGAACATAAAAGTAAAATAAATAACCAAAGGAAGGGCTATCCGAACCACATCCATCGGAATCTGCACAATCAATTCGCCTTTTAGACTGAACATGACCACGATGGTAAATAACAAGGCAATCAGCGTAATAGGTGATATAAAAGGCAGAAACTTTTCCTGAAACCATTGCTCTCCTTTCATAGCAATCAGCCCGTAGCGACTGATCAGTCCCATGGCAAAAGGAATCCCCAGATAAATACCTACGCTTTTGGCTATTTCGCTGATGGTAATGTGTACTTCTGCCCCTTCAATTCCGAATAAAGGAGGGAGTACCGTAATAAAAATATAAGCGAATACGCTATAGAACAGTACCTGAAATATACTGTTAAGCGCAATTAGCCCCGCTGCATATTCTCGGTTTCCTTCAGCAAGTTCATTCCAAACCACCACCATAGCAATACAACGCGCCAAACCGATCAAGATCAAGCCAATCATATATTCGGGATAATCTCTTAAAAACGTGACGGCTAAAAAGAACATCAGTAGCGGGCCTATTAGCCAATTTAGAATCAGCGAGACGCTGAGCACCTTTACATCTTTAAATACGTTCCCTAAGTTTTCATACTTCACCTTTGCCAAAGGCGGATACATCATTAATATCAAGCCGATCGCCAAGGGAATGTTTGTTGTGCCACTCGAGTACGAATTAATAAAAGCCGCTGTAGACGGAATAAAATAACCCATTCCAACACCTATGGCCATGGCGAGAAAAATCCATAAAGTCAGATAACGATCAAGAAAGCTTAACTGTTTACGGCCGGCAATCGGTGCGCAATTATTCGCTGACATATCGTTCGTTATTAACATGTTCATCGATAAAATCCTTCATATAGGCTTTAACCAGATCCCTGACCGCCCGAAACTCGTTCAGGATTTCTTCTGAAGTGCCCACCGCCTTTGCCGGATCGGGAAAATTGTGATGAAACTGCTTCGCTTTGGTAGGGAAGTAAGGACAGCTTTCCTTTGCATTGTCACACACGGTGATGACATAATCGAAATCAATATGGCTGTATTCATCTACATGATTGGAGGTGTGCCCGGAGATGTCGATACCGTCCTCTTTCATGACCTGTATCGCTTTCGGATTAACGCCGTGCGTTTCAATTCCCGCGCTGTATACCTCAGCCTTTCCTTGCGCAAAATGCCGTAAATAACCTTCTGCCAACTGACTGCGGCAGCTATTGCCTGTACATAATACCAAAATTTTCT
This sequence comes from Olivibacter sp. LS-1, assembly GCF_008245145.1. Lineage (GTDB taxonomy): Bacteria > Bacteroidota > Bacteroidia > Sphingobacteriales > Sphingobacteriaceae > Olivibacter > Olivibacter oleidegradans. Next base: position 5,232,659 of record NZ_CP041643.1, read on the forward strand.
TCATTGTTCTTTTTGTTTTATTTAGTCAATTCCTACCGTCTTACTCCGACGTTCCATTAATATCGTATTGCGCCACGTATTCTCGTGTTTACCAACCTTTTCCCGATAGCCCAATTTCCGAAAGCCATGCTTTTCATGTAGGCGAATACTTGCCTCATTTTCCGGGAAAATACCGGACTGAAGAGTCCAGAGACCTTGCGCTTCGCTACTTTCTATGAGTGTATTCATCAACAAATCACCCACACCTTTTCCACGGTAATCTTCATGTACGTATACACTTACTTCCGCCACACCGGCATAAACGCAACGACTTGAAACCGGAGAAAGAGCCGCCCATCCCGCAACGCTCCCATCAACGCTTGCTAAAAAACGAGAATGCCTGAGATGCGATCGATCCCAATCCTCCCAACTTGGTGCTTCTGTTTGAAAAGTTGCCTGGCCAGTTGCTATTCCCTGTAGATAAATAGCGCGCACTGCGGGCCAGTCTGTTTCAGTAATGATACTAATTTCCATTAGTTAATTTGTTTTAGCAGCATCCGGATCCGGGGGTACAACTTTGGATAGTCGCTAGATTGACCATCCTATTTTGGCTTTCTTCTTCCTGAGCGGGCGCACAGCATGTCTCGTTCTGATCCTTCGGACCACAACTACCACCACGCCCAATCGCTTTGCATTGCGTAGCATCCGGAATAAGGTCAACTACGAGGTTTTCACCTTTCAAAATCAAGTTCCCCGGAAATAGTTGACGGGTATCAAATTCCGAATTACCAAATTCAATCTTAACAATACCGCCAGGATTTAAAGGAAGGGACTTCTCTACCAATTCAATAATCGACAAGGCTTTACCCACCTTCATGGCCCTTTCCGAACCGTCCGAAGCCGGCTCCCAAAGCTGCACAATAATCTCCGTCCAGGCATTCATCACACCTCCACAATCAACCGAAGTAATAGGCGCTTGTTTAATCTCGGTGATATGGTATGAGGCATCCACCCATTTATCTTCGGCGTACTGAAATTGTAAAATAGCCTCTACATTCCTTGTCAATTGGGATTTGAAATCGCCCCAAGTCATTAGTTCCGTCGTATTCATAATATTGCAATTTAACGATATATAGGTAAAAATTTTTTTAACAGCACTCGTTGTTCGGCACATATCCATTTAAAAAAGCGCCTACTGTTTCTTTCAGCAGCTGCCAATTTTCAGGGTGAATGCAATAGCAGACACTGACCCCTTCAATGGTACCCTGTATCAATCCCGCTGTTTTAAGTTCTTTTAAATGCTGCGATATAGTTGCTTGCGCCAAACCCAGCTCTTCCACCAGATCCCCATTGATACAAGTCTTTGAAGCCATGATGTATTGCAAGATGGCAATACGGGCGGGATGGGCCATTGCTTTCAAAAGAACAGCTATTCTGTTCTGCTCTTCCGTAAATATTTCTGTTCTGGTAACGCCCATGATCTTATTATTTATTGCAATATTACGATAAATATTTTTAAGATGCAAATAGTGCTAGCAGCTTTCGGATGTCGGCTTTCAGCTTTCGTTAGCCTGCCGGTAGCTTGACGCTGCTGTAACTGTTTTTGTCATTATTTTTACAACTCAACTATTTAACCACTCGACAACTCAACTACTTAACCACTCGACAACTCAACTACTTAACCACTCAACAACTCAACTACTTAACCACTCAACAACTTAACCACTTAACTACTCAACTAGTTAACTATCCTCACAACTGAAATTCATCACTCATCATTTGTATCAGCTTTCGGATGTCGGCTTTCCTTCTAAGGATTTCATGATTATTTCTAATTAATATTATTTGTTGTTCTTTTTCTTGACAAAAAGAACCAAAAGTCAAGGCTGTCTAGGTTTCGCTAAAAATTCAATTGCCCCGCGCCGTTCTGCGGAGCCGCCCCAATCCTCATTTCTTTCCCTCCACTTCTTCGCATAACGTTTTTTCTACCCTTCTAATTGAATTTTCTTTACGCTCACCCTAGAAGGCCGTTTTGTACTACCCGCGAGAGCCCCGTGTGATTTCATCACTTGCAACGACAACTCACGACTCAACCACTTAGCTACTCAACTACTTAACCACTCGACAACTCAACAACTTAACCACTCAACAACTCAACTACTTAACCACTTAACTACTCAACTACTTAACCACTTAACTACTCAACTACTTAACCACTTAACTACTCAACTACTTAACCACTCAACAACTTAACCACTTAACTACTCAACTAGTTAACTATCCTCACAACTGAAATTCATCACTCATCATTTGTATCAGCTTTCGGATGTCGGCTTTCCTTCTAAGGATTTCATGATTATTTCTAATTAATATTATTTGTTGTTCTTTTTCTTGACAAAAAGAACCAAAAGTCAAGGCTGTCTAGGTTTCGCTAAAAATTCAATTGCCCCGCGCCGTTCTGCGGAGCCGCCCCAATCCTCATTTCTTTCCCTCCACTTCTTCGCATAACGTTTTTTCTACCCTTCTAATTGAATTTTCTTTACGCTCACCCTAGAAGGCCGTTTTGTACTACCCGCGAGAGCCCCGTGTGATTTCATCACTTGCAACGACAACTCAACTACTTAACCACTCGACAACTCAACTACTTAACTACTCGACTACTTAACTACTCAACAACTCAACTACTTAACAACTCAACTACTTAACAACTCAACTACTTAACAACTCAACTACTTAACCACTCAACTACTCAACCACTCAACTACTTAACAACTCAACTACTTAACCACTCAACCACTTAACCACTCAACAACTCAACTACTTAGCTACTCAACCAACGGCTTTCACTGACATCGAACAAAATGAACAGAATGAACTTTCCTTTTTTAATAAATAGATATTTATATTTATTTAATATTATAAACGTTAGTTTCTTTATGGAATAGTAATCGTGCTGTTAACAGAGCAGCTGCGGCATGTTTAAATCGTTAAAAACTCGACACAATGACAAAGGAACAAGAATTCTACGCATTATTCCAAAACATGCAACGTCCTGAATATCCTTTCCCTAATCTAATTTCTCCCTTTGCACAAGAGATGCGGGAAATATATTATAATTGGATCGATACAGATTATACCTTTCATTCCGAGAAAGCACGCGAAACACACAAAAAGCATGTGCTGACAGATATAGCAGCCCGTGGTTTACCCTTCTTAAAAACGCTGGATGAGCTATTTCCGATCGCAAGTTTCGCAGCCAATGGAGCCATGATGGATGATTATTTTGACCATTGTAGCCACGAAGAAATGTGTCGTATAAGACAACGGAGTATGGCCATACTCAGTGGACAAGAGAAAGAAGAGCCTACAGACTTCGGCATATTCCGTCAGTTCTACTTAATAAGGCAACGGGCCATTAAATGTGGCATGCCACAGCGGCTGTATGATAAATTCATAGCTAGTATTCATACCCTGTTAATCGGTTATCAGGATGAAAAACGCTATATGAAGGCCGATACTATGCCTCCATTCCCAGTCTATTTGGTACTTCGCGAAGATACCAGTGGCGGTTTACCTTTTTGTAAATATGTAGCCATGCAAAAAGATTTTCGCAATTTGCCCGATGAGGTGTTAGAACATCCCCATATTTTGAGCTTGCACACCTTGGCAGCCCTTATGATCGGCGTGCATAACGACATAATCTCATTACCGAAGGAGTTGAGTCGGAAAGGTGATGTCATCAATATCGTAAAAGTTATACACAATGAAAATAACGTATCATGGGAAGAAGCCTATAAGATGGCCCTGGATTATCATGATAAGCTTCTAAACGAGTTTAAGATACTACACGAGCACTTACCAAATTTCGGGCGGTGGCAGGAACTTGCCTATGATTACGTATATACAATCGGGATTATGATACAAGGCGTATACGCCTGGCATACCAATGATAAATCCCGCTACGTTCCCGGTGGCTATGTAGAACCCGAATACCAAGGCCCGGAATAAAGCGACATTTATATTTAAGTATTAAGGGAATTAGTAATGCCTGTCGGCAGGCATTACTAATTCCCTATTTTTGGTTTTCAGTGGTGCCGCAGCCACGTTATTAGCGCTATTTTACTACTTACCGACTGAACTACTTAGCACTACTAGCAGGTCACAAACATCATCCCTAATTCCAGATAGATCGAACGTTTAAGATCTCCAAATCAGTTACCTCAATATTATTTCCCCAGAAATGGAAGCCTTCTTTATTATTGTCTTCCGCTTTTCTAGGCATGGAATAAGAGTAGGCACCGCCATCAATAAATACTTCAACGCTGGTTTTATCGATGTAAATATCGGCCGAAATTACCATACTGGTTGGATCGTTCGGCGAATAAAACAGACCATTCAGTTTATTATAATTCAAATCATAATCTACAATTCGTTGCCCAAAAAGATTAAGCCCGGCACTAGTGGCATGAGACAATTTAATGGTCGTCTTCACCCGCAAGCCATCCGCCTCCGCATATGATGCAAGCAATTGATTAGCACGTTCGGCTGTTAAGTTCATTTCCTTCCGAACCGATGTAAAAAGCTGTTCTGTTTCTTTAACGGGCCGACTAAAAAGGCGGGGACCCTCTTTCGTATTGCGCAGCGTTAGCTCCGTTGGCAATTGCATCATCCCTCTAAAAGGCATACCGGGATGTGTTATTTGTCCCCAGCCAATTTGCACACGTCGTCCGTCCGGCATATCCGTAAAGGTTTGTGCCGCATAAACTGATCCTGTTGTATAGACATATTTACCAGCTTCCGGCTTAAACACTTTCCCATCAAAAGACCCCAGCATATAAGTACCCGAAGCACCATACATCACCCATTTGGTATTATTGATATCCCCATCTACCGGCAGTTCGAAAAGTTCGGGGCACTCCCAAAAACCGGTAACATGACTTTCGTAGTTCCACTTTTTCAAATCGTTAGAGGTATAGATAGAATGACCATCCCGCTCGTTAAGCACCATTACCCAGTGTTTTCCCGGTTTGTACCAAAACACCTTCGGATCGCGCGTGTCCGGGCTATTCCACTTCGCTTTGGAATCAATGATTGGATTCGATTCGTATTTTGTAAACGTCCGCCCTTTATCGAGGCTGTAGGCAATACACTGCACCTGCTTATCCGGCCCGGCTGCCGTATAAGCAGCTACCATAGCGGGCGTTTTACCTTTATTATAACCAGCTGTATTGTTATAATCGATTACAGCCGAACCTGAAAACATCGTTCCCAGCTCATCCGGATAAAGTGCATCCGGCAACTCCGTCCAGTGTACCAAATCTTTACTCACTGCATGCCCCCAGTGCATATTCTCCCATTCATTCTCATAAGGATTATGCTGGTAAAACAAATGATACTCCCCCTCATAAAAAAGTAAACCATTCGGATCATTGATCCATCCCCTGCGGGTCGTAAAATGAAACTGTGGCCGATTTTTCTCTTTATAAAGGCTATCTTGTCCAGCCAGTTTATCATTCTGATAAATTTTCGCCAGTCCTGCCTCATCACCCTCATAGCTTATCTTCAATGTTTTTCCTCGCAAATCCGAAACATCTTTAAAAACCCAATAATCAGGTGTAGCTTTAGTCAGTCTAATAACCACCGAAAGATCAGCTTTACCATCCACACTGAAAGTCATCTTCCGGCGCTCTTCCTTATGTGATACCGGAAAGTTAAGGTATTTCTTATTGATTTTGATTTCAATCTCACCTGCACTTAATGGAAGATAGTTAATCGACAGCAGGGCAATTGTTAAAAATTTGATCGCAAAAGTTCTCATCTGTTTGTTTTTTTATCATTTATTAAGTCGAGCCAAAGGCTAGTCATTCTTTATTTATTGCTTCTTATTATCATCGCCCGTACATCAAGGCCTGGCATACCAATAGGTTGTTGCCGCAATATCCACATAACCACTATCCCAGCTGAGCATTTCCATATCAAATGAAAATTGCTTACTAAAAGGTATGGCATCCAGTATGCGCGTCCGGGTAAATGTATTATGTCCTGTTGACGAAGTATGATCCGCCCGTGTTGCATTGGCAAAAGGTGTTTGGTAAATAACCACCGGCGCCCATGAGGTGTTGTAATAATCCTCCAATCCTGTACCAAATTCAGACGGAAAAGCTTCCCCGTCGACATAAGCTTTAGCATCCCCTTCCCCGTACCATGAATTCATATGATTCAGCGTCGCTAAGGTATTACCAACATATACCCCTTTACCCTTGATCGCAATGAAATTCCAGTCAATCGGTGCGCGGGCATCCCCTTTGGGGTTCTTCTCCGCATCATAATCCCACTTAGCGTCCCATACGTGTTCTTCCATTTTTGTGAAGGCATGAAAATACATTGCTCGTTCATCCCATTTAAAATCATCCGTTCCAACTGAAAGACTTAATTCGACAGGAAAATTATTGTTATTGATTAAGCGTATCACTGCCGACTTCTGAAAAGGCATCACCCATCGTGAGACGAGCGTTTGTTTATTTGCGAGCGTTCTATACCAACTTGCTATATCGCTCCCCCCATAGCCGCTACCTATAAAATCACCCAAGGGGCACAATACCGTTTCCTTGCCATCAAAGGATATTTTCAATACCACGTTCCTCCAGAGCGCCTCCTGATCGCGGTTTAACTTACTCATTTGGATTTTAAGCAGACGAATAGCCTTATGAGCATCCCTTAAATTCAGCGCACATTCCTCCGCAGGGTTCAATTTTTTTGAGATAGAATCCGTTACGCTAAAATTTGCCGATGGGTTCCAAAGGACACTTTCTGTATTATCAATTTCTTTTTTTAATCGTCGTAACTGCTCAAAGGAAAACGTTTCGGCTTTTATATTTTTTGGATATGTTCGGTAGTTGATCTGATAATAATGAGGCTTCTTTTTACTTGCACTATCAGCAAACTCCCATGTTATTTTGCAATGCTTCGCATAAACCAAAGGTAAATATAACGTATTCCCTCCCTTTCCCCGCGGATCATAATTCGTATGCGGGTTCAACAATGCCGGCCCCAACCCCAATCCTGCCTTCAATAAATCAAACCCGGGAACCGTAATCCTAGCTTCCTTTTCATGATCAAAATAAAAACGCATCGTTCCGGGTTTTTCCAAACAGGTGAGCCAAAAACGGACAATTGCACCTGGGCCTTCAGCGTCCATCATCACATGCTCTTCTCGTCCTTCATGCTCTTCCCGACGGATAAACTGATTAAAATCACTATTTGCAAACCATCCCGCCCTATTGCGCACGGTGGATCTTCTGTCATAACTGCTTACTTGTTTTAATGTATATGCAGGTTCAGGATAGCGAGCAACCTCCTCAACCTCACGCATCTCTTGCAATAACTTCTCCGTATTGACCACTTCCTGACAATGGCCGTAACGGACTGCAAAACCAATGGTTGCACAAATCAGTAAAAGAATTTTAGTTTTCATTTGATTTATTTATTGGTTCCCTTTTTCAAACTTAGATAAATTCATTTTATATGCCATGAATGACGTATTTTATAGAGGAATTTAATTACCAGCCGAAGTTCTGCACGTATAAACCCTGACTAAAGTTAATTTGATTCTGTGGGATCGGTAAATACTCATCTCTGTTTTTTTTGAAAGCGGCGCCCGCCAAATGGGGTGTTCTTCTTTGCTCAGCAGAAAAATAATCATTAATAAACTCGGCCGCAATACCCCACCGAACGAGGTCAAAAAAGCGATAACCTTCCATAGCAAATTCCAATCTGCGTTCAAAACGTAGCGCTTTACGCGCAAATTCATTGGTCCAAACGCAATTCACTCCTGGCTGATAAGTATCGATAAAGTAACTGGAAGTAGGCCTACCATCTGCCTGCGTCAATCGTGCCGCACTTTTCTGCGCGCGTTGCCTAATCAAATTAATTAGTGGCAGTGCCTCTTGTTCACGTCCCAGTTCAATTAAAGCTTCCGCTTTTATGAGTAACACATCCGCATACCTAATCACCGGCCAATCTTTAGCGCTCGACATAAAAGGTGGATATTTCATAAAAGTCGGATCGGTATAAGCAACCGTTTCTTTCATACTCATAAAGTTGCCATAAGTGGCATTGTCACGATTCCATGAAGCCTGAAACACCAGATCTTTTTGGTATTTATAGGGATGTCCGGGAATGGCCACAGTATGATCCAAACGCGTATCGAAGCTTTGCATTTTAAAATCTCCGGTAGGAACAACATCATGGGCATTATAGTCATCCAGCAGCGGCAATCCGTCAGCATTCGTTTTAAATGCGTTCACCAGATTAGAACTCGGCTGATGAAATCCACAGCAACCATATTCCTGGTTCATAGGATAATTGGTTCCCACACCGGCATTAATCCGTCCTTGTGGTGTGCCGTCGCTTTTTGAGAAAACGATGGCAAATACCGTCTCTGGACCATTTTCATATTCGGAAAGAAAATTTTCCGCAAAATCTTCAGAAAGGCGATATCTTCCCGAACTGATCACACTGTCGCAATACGCTACTACTTCATTCAATTTCGCTTGGTCTTTTGATAACACATTATGCTGATCATCCTGCACATAACTTTGGTAAAGCAATGTTTTTGCTAGGTAAGATTGGGCAGCCCCCTTTGTAATACGCGATGACTCTGCCTGCGCCAGCGGTAAATGCTGTGTAGCAAAGCGAAAATCTTCTGCTATTTTTGTCCATAGTTCATCGTTACTGTACAGATCATTCCCGATAGTTTGATAGGCTGATTTTTCAACACTTTCGTCGATGTAAGGTACTCGTTTAAAAAGAATTTTTAATAGAAAATAAAAGTGTGCCCGAAGGAAACGTACTTCAGCAATGCGCATTAACTTCTGTGGGAATATGTCATCACCTATTTCATTCAGCAGCGCTAAGGCTGCATTACATCTCGCTACGCCCACATACAAACGGAACCAAGTACCATCACTTTCTCCGAGGTCTACCCGATTGATTGAAAACAATTCGTAAGCGTGCACGTCGTTCTGGTCGCCCGTTCCGCCCCCGCCCTTGTAAGCGTCTCCGCCCCGCACACTTCCGTAGGCCCACATCGTTGTATAAGGTGTACTCCAATGATCATTACCCAAGGCTGAGTAAGCACTGATTACCATCGCCTCCACATTTTCGGGTGTTTTCAGATTTTCATTAAACACGACGCCTTGCGGCAGTTTTTCCAAATTTTTCGAGCAGCCAAAAAACAAGATGGCATACACAACCAATATTATGACAGGTAAATTTTTCATTTGCTAGTATTTTTAAATCAGATGATGATGGAAAATATATTAGAAGGATAGATTAAAACCCACTGTTGCAATTACCGGTATCGGATAGGCGTTCCCCGGATTTTCAGGATCTGGAGCTGTATAGGCCCGGTTCTTCCAACGTAGCAAGTTAGATGCCTGCATGTATACACGTGCCCGCGTTACATTAAACCTTTCAAAAGCATCCTTCAGATCATATCCGATTTCAATGTTCCGTAATTTGAAATAACTTCTAGGCTCTAAAAAATAGGTTGAAAATCTGTTCTCATTATTCGTATTGACCAAAGTTAAGGCAGGAACACTTGCCCCGGCGTTCTCAGGGGTCCAAGCATCCATTACGCGGCTGCCCCAATTTGATCCCGGTGCCAGCGAAGTAAAATCTGTCAGATTTTTATAGCTATTATTTACGACTCCTCCCTGTACGCCCTGAAAGAAAACGGCAATATTGAATCGCTTATAGCTTAGGGTTAAATTCAAGCCGTAAGTAAAATCAGGATCCGAGGTACCTAAGTACTGCTGGTCGTTATTATCAATCCGTCCATTCTGATCAAGGTCAAGGTAACGGATGCGACCAAGTGCCTTTCCCGGCTGTTCCGGGCTGTTATCAACTTCCTCTTGCGTCGTGAACAAGCCATCAGCCACCCAACCGAAGTGCGTATTTGGCGAGTGTCCGATAATCGTGTAGGTTGTACCATTACCTGGGTAACCGATAATTGCATTGTTAGGAAGCGCTGTTATCTTTAAACGGTTTCTGGTAATATTAGCCGCAATATCCAATTGAATATCCTCGGTCAAATCTTGGCTATAACTGATCGCCGCCTCCAAGCCCTTGTTTTGCAGCGAAGCACCGTTAATCCATGTATTTCCCCCTTCACCCACTACGCCCAAGTAAGGCGGGCTGATCAAAATATCGTCTGTATTCTTTATATAATATTCAACTGAACCGATAAGCCGATTGGAGAACAATCCAAAATCCGCTCCAAAATTAGATTGCGTGGTGGTTTCCCATTTAAGATCCGGGTTTCCGGTTTGGATGGCGGTATATCCGGTAGGAAGCGTACCGGTGCCCTGTCCACCTATGTCATAAGCGCTGCCTTCGCTTGGTTCCCAGGTCAGGTCCGTTCCATAAATGGCACGATAGAGTGAATAGGTAGCATATGCAGGAATGCTTTGATTACCCGTTTGCCCCCAGCTATACCGGAGTTTAAAATCCGAAATGAAATTTACATTGTCTTTAAAAAAGGCCTCTTCACTGATGCGCCATCCCAGAGAGGCGGCGGGGAAATTCGCGTAGCGATTGTTCGAACCGAACTTACTCGAACCATCTCTCCGAATGGTCACAGAAGCTAAGTATCGATCATGATAATTATAGTTTGCTTTAAAGAAAAATGACTGTAGCGCGTCCGAATTGCCATCGCCGCGGGCAAGTATATTTCGCGTACCTTGCGTCAAGTAAGCATAGTTCAGATCGGCAATAGCTAGCCCTTGTGCACTGGCATTAAATCCCTGGTACCTATTATTAACCGTTTCAGATCCCAAAAGGAAATTAACACGGTGGTCATTCGAATTCAAGTCATAGGTCAATATATTTTGCCAGGTTAATGATCCACTGTAGTCGAAATTGGTATTAACCTGCGTAACATCACTGTTTAAAAAGCCTGACCGGTATGGCAACTGCAAATGACGATAAAAAGTACCTGCATAATCCACATTAAACGCCGTTCTAAAATTCAAGCCCGGTAAAACGGAAAGATCCGCAAATGTACTGCTCAAAATGCGGGCAAAGTGGTTGTTATTCTGTCTATTATCTTCGATCAATCTGACCGGATTTTGCCGATCGTCCATCCCGGCCACGGGGCCACCCCAACCACCATTAACCGTATGAACCGGTAAAATGGGATTCAATATCAAGGCCAGCGAAGTGACGTCGCCCGTTGGTATTTGTGCGTCCTTAAAATACGAAAGGTTTAGATTCTCCCCTATCTTCAGTTTACCGTTAAACAGCGCATGGTCTACGTTCATACGTAAGGTTAATCGCTGGCTTCGCGTACGTTTGATGATACCCTCATTGTCATAATAACCTAACGAGAAGAAGGACGTTCCATGCTGTCCGCCATTGGAAAGAGCAACATTATATTGTTTAATCTGCGAAACCCGCGAAACTTCGTCAAACCACCGGGTGTCCGATGTGTACATCGACTGCTCAGGATCCACGTATTGCCCCAGGATTACCGCATTCAATTGCGGATTCGAAAAATCCTTATTCCAATCAAAATCGTAAATCAAACTTAAGGTAGAAGGATCCTGCGGATTATTACGAGACGGGCCGAAACGTCCGTCATTTACAGCAGCCTGCCAATAAGCCCGTGCGCGCTGATCGGTATTCAAGGTATTAATTTTACTATTATAAAACTGCAGGGAATGTGAAGCATCTACATCAATCCGCCGAAGGCCTGATTTACCTCGCTTGGTGGTCACAATAATCACTCCCGCTGCCGCTCTCGATCCATAAATCGAAGCAGCCGATGCATCGCGTAATACCTGCATCGATTCGATGTCGTTCTGATTAATCTCCTGTAATCCCCTTTGCGTTGGCACGCCATCTATAATATACAGGGGGTCATTGCTAATATTCAGTGTGGTTTGGCCTCGCATGCGCACCGTAACACCCCCATTCGGTGCACCGCTCGCGCCAACCTCTACTCCCGGAACCCGCCCTTGTATAGCTTTTACCGGGTTGCCCAGCGGCACATTTTCAATATCTGCCATTTTAACAACAGAAACAGCACCCGTTAAGTCCTTTTTGCGCTCTGAGGTATAGCCCGTTACAATAACATCCTCAAGGGCATTCAAGCTGGTTTTCATGACCACATTGATCGGGTCGCCGTTTCTAATCGTCACCCGGACCGATTCACTTCCCAACATACTGAAGGAGATGCTTTGCCCAACAGCAGCCGCAATGCGATACATCCCCTTATTGTCAGTAATAACAGAACCGGTTTTTCCAACAATAGACACCGTAACTCCTTCCAGCGGAACCGAGCTTGTATCTCGTACTATTCCGGAGATTACAACTTCCTGCGCCGCCGCACGAAGGAGAAAAAACATACTTATACAGTATGCAATCAATACTTGCTTTTTCATATTTGGTTAATTAATTAGATTAGTTTCGGTTTATTTTATGGTTAATAGACAAGTTATGTCAGTGGCTCATTGGCCAATTGTGCCTCGATAGCTTCTAAGCTGATGCCTTTCGTTTCGGGCATCCACCAAATCACAAACACCAGTTGCAACACCATCATTATCGCAAAGAATAGAAAGGTCGTCATGCCTCCAAGCGCCTCTGCCAGTATAGGAAAGGAAAAAGTCACCAACGCCGCCAAAATCCAGTGGATAGAACTTCCAAAGGTTTGCCCCTTTGCCCGCACCTGATTGGGAAAAATTTCTGCAATAAAGACCCAAATAACGGCCCCTTGAGAGAAGGCAAAACAGGCGATAAAAAGCATAAAGTACAGCGAAATATACATACCTGATGATGCCGGATTATTAAAAGAAAAAACAACCAGTAGAAGGGAAATAATAATGCCAATGGAGCCAATTTTCATCAACATTCGTCTACCTACCTTATCAATTAATTGGACAGCCAATAGCGTAAACACAAAATTGGTCATACCAATGCCGATTGTTGAAAGCAATGAAGAATGAACACCCAACCCGGCCATTTCAAAAATGCGTGGTGCATAGTAAATAATGGCATTAATGCCTGAAAATTGATTAAAGAGCGCAAACAGCCCGGCCAATACCAATGGCCTGCGATACGCTTTTACAAAGAGGGCTGGCTGTTTGTTAACGGCTTTTAGTTTTGCTGTGTTTTCAATTGCAATGAGCTCTTGTTGATAACCTAGTGGGTTGATAATACTTAATGTTTCTATAGCTTCTTCTCTCCGCAATCCATTCGTCAGCAACCATCTTGGACTTTCTCGAATAAAATAAATCGCTATTAGGAAAAGGAGAGACGGCACGGCCTGGATGCCCAGCATTAAGCGCCATGACTCTCCCTCTAACTGATTGATTAAATAGTTAGACAAGTAGGAGATCAAAATTCCCAATACAACATTAAATTGAAACAGCCCTACCAATGCACCGCGCCTATCCGATGGTGCGATTTCTGATATATAAATAGGTGCCGTAACCGAAGAAGCACCTACGCCCAAGCCACCAATAAAACGGAAGAGTACAAAAAGATGCCAGCTGGTGGTAAATGCCGTTCCAAGGGAAGCAAAAAGATAGGCCAATGCCACCAGGTATAGTGTTTTTTTACGTCCCAATTTATCCGTCGGATAGGATCCGAGTAACGATCCAATAACGGTTCCGATGAGCGCCACCGAAATGGTAAAGCCATGTTCAAAAATCGTGAGCTGCCAATATTGCTCAATGGCTTTTTCGGCCCCGGAAATAACTGCAGTGTCGAAGCCAAAAAGAAAGCCGCCCAAAGCCACCACTACCGACCATAGTTTCACCATGTGATTTTTCATAATATAGATCTATCTTGATTTGTTGAATTTGCTGTGCAAGGTAGACCGGTAAAAAGAGAAGGAGCTGCTGCAAATGATCAAATCATTTCATTTTTATAACAAAAATTATCCATCTGACTATCAAATAATTACAAAAACAAAGATGAATTATTCACTGTACGTTTTTGTCAGCGTACCATCTTTTTCAAGTATTATACCATCGGTGTTTAACCACCTAAATGGCGAAAATGCTTTTTTCTCTCCCCAAAAGATCCAATCTCTTATATTTGCCAAAACCTAGCGTCAATAATTGGTGTCTTAAAACTGAATTATAAATCATGAATACCATTTTTTTCAATCGATCCTATGTGGTGGTGTTTTTACTTTTGGGTTTCGGGTTGATAATTTCCTGCAGCACTAACAAAAAGCATAATAAGTTTACCATCGGATTCTCCCAATGCACGGGTAACGATCTATGGAGAAAAAACATGCTTGCGGAAATGTTGACTGAGCTAAGCCTTCATCCGGAAGTTGATTTTCATTATTTAGAGGCCAGTGGCAACAGTACCATGCAACGCGCCCAGGTAGATACGCTTATTGAAAAAGGAATTGATCTTTTAATAATTTCACCAAACGAAGCCGAACCCCTAACTGCCACCGTAAAAAAAGTGATGGATCGTGGCATTCCTGTCATTGTAATAGATCGGGAAGTGAAGGGAAATGGCTATACGGCATTCATCGGTGCTGATAATGTGGAAATCGGCGAAATGGCGGGCCAGTATCTATCGCAGCTTATTGGCAACAAAGGGAAAGTTGTAGAAATCACGGGCTTATCCGGTTCCTCTCCGGCGATAGACAGAAGTACCGGCTTCTTCGCCGCACTTAATCAGTTAAAAGCTTTAAAGATTGCCAAAACGGTATCTGGCGATTGGATGGAAGACACCACCAAAAATATCTTGAGCAAGATACACTGGCAGTTGAAGGACATAGATGCCATTTTTGCCCATAATGATAACATGGCGCTGGGAGCACGAAAAATTCTTAACAAATATTATCCTGAAAAACATATTCCCATTGTCGGCGTGGACGCCTGTTTTGGTGAAGGAGGAGGGTTGGATATGGTATACGACGGAAAAATTACCGCCTCCCTGGTGTATCCTACACTCGGCAAAGAGGCCATTCGGACAGCTCTGGACATTTTGAAAGGCCTCCCCTTCAGAAAAGAGAACAAATTGAGTTCCATTGTAATTGACTCAAGTAATGTGCGTGTCATGAAGATGCAGGCTGCCATGATCAGTAGCCAGAAAGACGACATTTACAATCAACGTAAACTACTGGACGAACAGAAATTAGTTTATAAAAGCCAGCAGGTTGTACTCAATACCATTATTGTGTTGCTCGTATTGTCGCTCATTTTTGGAAGCATTGTAGTCATTCTACTAAGAGATAACAGAAAAATCAATAAAAATCTAGCTAAGAAGAATATAGAAATCGACACCCAACGGAAGCAGTTAATTGAAATGTCAAAACAAGCCGCTGCCGGCACAGAAGCACGCTTAAACTTTTTTACCAACATTACCCATGAGCTGCGAACGCCCTTAACACTGATCTTATCGCCCATCGAGGATATGGTAAAAGATCCCCGCCTCTTGCCATTGGCTGCTGATAAGTTAAAAGCGGTGCAACGTAATTCGGTACAACTGCTGAATATCGTCAATCAGTTGTTAGATTTCAGAAAGATAGAAATAGAAGGCTACTTAATACAGGCCTCACCAAACAATTTGGTCTCCTTTGTCCGTGATCTCATCGAACCTTTTAAAGTATACGCTTTAAAAAGACAAGTGCAACTGTCCTTTGTTCCTGCAGAAAAAGAAATACCGGTATGGTTTGATGTCAATATGCTTGATAAAGCCCTGTTGAATCTCTTGTCAAATGCCTTCAAGTTTGTAAACGCCGGAGGTTTCATCAAAGTTTACATAGCCCGCTGCGGAAGTGAAGTAAGCATTCAGATCAAAGATTCAGGTATTGGGATGCATGAAAAAGATCTCGCCTTGATTTTTGACCCCTACTATCAGGCAGACAATTCTCCATCCAATGGCTTCGGTATCGGTTTATCTTTAGCAAAAGAGATTATCCACAAACACAAAGGAGACATTCAGGTAGCATCAGTCAAAGAACAGGGTTCTACTTTCACAGTTACGCTTCCACTGGGAAACGAGCATTTAAGCGAACGCGAAAAAGGTGTTCTTCATGACCCGGTACTTAAGAAGGACGAAAAATCTGCCATGTATACCATCGTTTCAGACATCGAAATGCTAGACATCAAACAAACGGAATCCTGTGGCTTAAAGGATCACTCTTTACTCATTGTGGAAGACAACCCCGATCTTTTAAACTATTTAGTGGCAGAGCTGAGCGATGAATACGATGTATTCTACACCACCAACGGCCCCGAAGCCATTCAACTTGCCAGAGAAAAGGTACCCGACCTCATTATTACCGATAATGTTATACCCGAAATATCCGGTAAAGAGGTATGCAGGACCTTAAAGAACGATCTTAAGACCTCTCATATTCCGATCATCCTTCTTACCGCCCAAGCAAGTTCGGAGCAGCTTGTTTCAGGCATGGATGCCATGGTAGACATGTACATCACGAAACCGTTCCTGATCAGCAATCTTTCGGCGAGTATTAGAGCGTTAATCAAGAACAGAAAAGTATTAAAAAGTCATTTTACCAGCAATATTGAGCTCCCGACAGAAAGTGCCAAATTAAGCTCGTTGGACAAAAAATTGTTAAACGACTTTTCCGGCGTGGTGGAAGAAAACCTCAGTAACGATCGATTCTGTGTGGACGATATTTGTCGGCTGATCGGAATTTCCCGCATGCATCTGTATCGAAAAGTTAAATCGTTGACCGGCATGACCGTTAATGAATATATTCTGGAGCGCAGATTAAAAAAGGCCTCTTACCTGCTTAAACATGAATCTTTAAATGTTGCAGAAATCACCTACGCCGTGGGTTTTTCCAGCCCCAGCTATTTTTCAACCACTTTCAAAGCCAAATTTGGATACTCGCCCAGTCAGTATAAAAGTAAAATCAAATAACATTTTTTGATCTCATTGCCATTTGAGTTGCTCTAACTGCTTCTGCCACATAAAACGTACTAAATCGGAGCTTTTGTAATCCGGGTTGGCTCCTGCCTGCGAGGTAACATAAGCCCCCAATGCAGCCGCATAATCCAATATATCTTCCGTCGATTTCCCTAATAACTTTTGCGCTACAAAAGCAGCCAAAAAAGAGTCGCCGCTACCAACCGTATCTTTCACAATAACCGGATATGCTTTGAAATCATATCGCTCCATAGGTGTATAGTAAGAAGCACCCTCTCCACCTTTGGTTACAATGATCTCTCCTATCTTATATTTGTCCTGCAAACGATTTACGTGCTCGTGTTCCTGACCGCCTTCATCACCAAACCACGAGGCAATAATGCGCAGTTCATGGTTGTTCAGTTTTACGATGTCAGCCTTGTCCAGTAGGTATTCAATAGTAGCTTGTTCATAATGCGGTGCACGAAAATTAACATCAAAAAGTCTCAATTTAGCGTGCGCAATCAGATCATACAGTGTAGCGCGGCTAAGCTCACTGCGGGCGGCCAAACTACCAAACACCATTAAATCAGCGTTTTCAACCAAATTAGCTGTTTGACGGTCGAAACGAATAAAATCCCAAGCCACCGGCTGTACGATCTCATAGCTCATTTCGTGATTAGCTCCTTCCGTAGCAATCACTTCACTGGTTTTTTGATCTTTATCCAGTTGAATGTATTCAGTAGACAAACCCATTTTTTTCAAGAACATAGTCAGTTCCTCTCCCAACGGATCATCGCCGACCCGACTTACCATATAACTCGCTATCCCTAGCCGGTTTAGATGATAAGCTACATTCATGGGGGCACCGCCCGGTTTTTTCCCTTCAGGAAGCACGTCCCAAAGCACTTCTCCAAAACAAACTACTTTTTTCATCCAATTAAATTATCTATGAGTGTTAAATCTCAAATGTATAGGCGAGATCGTTAAACTCGGTTTGTTCTTTGTAAGACTAAGTTAAAGACATTATTACTAAAACCCTTCTTATATCGTGCCATTTTTCTTTAATTCCGTACCATGGGGCTTAGGAGCAGCCGTCAGCATTAGCTTTCAGCTATCGGATGGCAGCTTTCGGCAGTCAGCGATCAATAAGGTGTAAGCTATAAGTTTTAAGCTTTAAGGTAATGAAATTAGGCCAATCTTTATATTGCCAGTTGTACATATTTGAGCCGATTCGTGTATATAATCGGCTCAAATATGTCATTTTTTTGAGCCGATTAAAAGAAATAATCGGCTCATACTCCCAGTAAAGGTATAAGCTGTAGACTTTAAGGTTTTAGGAATTAGCTTCCAGCTATCGGATGGCAGAGCATAACTAATAACTGCTATAAACTTTATGTTCAGCGACAATTACCAAAGAACGTCTAGATCATATTTCTTCATATTTGCGTCTTTGGAAATAAGCTGACAGTTTAACTCTATCGCTGTGGCAGCGATAATCTTATCAAACGGATCTCGATGATGAAAAGGAAGTTTTTCCAATGTTAACAAAAATGCCGGTTGAAGTGGAAGGATTATAATATTACTAAAAACACATGACTGTATTAATTCATCAATGCTATAGCCAAGACGAAGTTTACCTAAAGACTTTTTAATCACCACTTCCCAAATCGATACTATACTAATATAAAGATCGTTCGAAGCGTCACTTAAAGCTTCTTTAATATGATCAGGAAGCTGATCATTATCATCTTGCATCCAAAGAAGTACATGTGTATCAAGAAGAAAACTGTCCCATTACATGTAATCCTTGAAATCATCTAAAGGTGCATCAAAATCACTATCCATGCTCAGTTTGCCCTTCAACAAACCTAACTTGCGTTTAACTTTTTTCTCTTTAGCAACTTTTTTTTCTAAGATAAAATCAATAAAATCCTCTACTTCCTGCTGATAAGCAGGTGGTATCTTTTTCACTTTTTCTATCAATTGAAGCTGTTCCATTCCATTGAAATTTATGTTAAAGATACACAAAATCGATCTTCCATACAACCTACAACGCTAAACTTATCACCCGTTTCAGCAACCAGCTTTCAGCCATCAGCTTTCGGCTATAAGGGGCTAATCGGCTCATACTCCCAGTAAAGGTATAAGCTTTAGGGTATAAGGTTTGAGCTCGCGCTACCGCCTTGGCAACTGCCACTGCCACTATTCTACAACTTAACTACTAAACAACTTAACTACTCAACTATTCTACAACTCAACTACTTAACCACTCAACCACTTAACTACTCAACCACTTAACCACTTAACTACTCAACCACTTAACTACTCAACTAATCCCCAAAATTCCTTATATTCGTATCATTGCACTTCATAAGCGATATTTATTTTAAACCTGCTAATTATTGAATGATGAAAAGCATCC
The DNA here is from genome assembly GCF_008245145.1 of Olivibacter sp. LS-1. Classification (GTDB taxonomy): domain Bacteria; phylum Bacteroidota; class Bacteroidia; order Sphingobacteriales; family Sphingobacteriaceae; genus Olivibacter; species Olivibacter oleidegradans. The sequence goes on from NZ_CP041643.1 coordinate 5,251,968, forward strand.
TGGCAAATACGCTCCTCTATATAGGTTTAATCCTTTCTCCCTTACTCGCTAGCGCAGAAGACGGTGTACAATTCTTTGAAGGATCGTGGAAGGCCCTGTTGCAGCTTGCGAGGGAACAGAACAAGCCTATTTTTGTGGATGTTTATACCGATTGGTGCCCTCCCTGTAAACGAATGGACCAAGAGGTGCTACCCCTTGCAGCCGTAGGCGCCGTATATAACAAGGCATTCATCAATTACAAACTGAATGCAGAGCGGGGCGAAGGTATAAAGCTCGTCAAGCAATACGAAGTACACGCTTATCCAACCTATCTTTACCTGACACCCGAAGGTGTGTTATTGGCACGAGTGGTGGATTACCAAGAGCCGGACACCTTTATGGCTTATGCGCATGACGCAGTAGCAAAAAATCGCGAGCAGGTATTAGCTAAAATGGATAAGCAATTTGAAGGGGGCAATCGGGATCCGCATTTTCTAAAAACCTATATCATCCAGAAGAAAGATTTAGGCCTTGATAACAGCTTAGCATTTGATGCCTATATCAAGGCCCAAAGCAGCACCGAGCGTGAAAACCCGGCTAACATTGATTTCATCCGTGATAATCTCAACCATGCCAAAGGGGCTGCTTTTGACCTATTACTAAAAACCTATCCTACGGTAGACCAAACAAGGCGGCAAAAACTGGCACCCGTGCTCTTTAACTTATTAACAGATGCAGCTAGCGCCGCGCTGAAAGAAAACCGCTTACAAGAGATACCCAGTTTTTTTAATCAGGTGGACGTGCTCAAACAGCAGCTAAGTAGCAAGCAGCAAGGACACCTCTATCTGTTGCAGTTACGCTACGCACAACGCGCAAAAGACACCGAAATAGCTAAAAAAGCGGGTTATGCTTTCGTGGCCAACAGCATGGATATAACAACAGACAGCATACAAGCAGAAGACAAACGGCGTTATACTGCGCTTATGCAACCCTATTATAGCGGAGAAAGGGATAGCACTGAAATTACAGCCGAAGACAAAGTCTTGGCACAAAAAATCTACACCGGCGAGATCTGTGTTTATCTCTATGAGGCCAGCAATACCTTTGACATGGTATTAAACAATGGCGACCCGGCATTGAAAGACGCCCTACGCTGGGCAGAACGGCTGAGTCAATTACGTCCTAACAACCCCCAATTCAATCAGTTGATCGATCGTATCAAACAGAAAATAAACTGAAATCTACTTGGCTAGCAGTAATGTGCTATAGGTTTTAGGAATTAGCAATCAGCATTCGGCTTTCAGCTATCAGCAGTCAGCTTTCGGCTATAAGGGGCGGCAACAAAAAATTCCTGCCTACCGGCAGGCAGGCATCATTCATCGCTTATAAAAAAACTCATCACCCAACATCAAATTGGCTAATTATTGACTTCAGCTTTAGGCTTTCGTTAGCCTACCCAACGACAAACAAGTGCCACTTCCACGGCTACTATTCATCATTCAACACTCATAACTCATCACTTAAAAAAACCTACTCAACCACTTAACTACTCTCACAACTACCCTTTCGGCTACAGCAATCTGACGTTCGGCTACAGTATCATTTCGTCCATACAGGAACTTTGTATCAAACAAAATAGTTAAAAGATGAACATATTTGTAACAGGAGCATCAGGCTTCATCGGCTCGGCAGTAGTGAAGGAATTGATCCGAGCAGGACATCAGGTCATCGGCTTGGCACGTTCAGAAGCATCCGCGAAAATTATCCGTGATGCAGGCGCATCGGTTTTATTAGGAACACTTGAAGATTTAGAAATTTTAAAACAAGGCGCCTCACAGGCCGACGGCATTATTCACACCGCTTTTATCCATGATTTTACGCAATATAAAAAAGCAGGTGAAGTGGATAAAACCGCTATCCAGACTATGGGAAATGTCTTGGCAGGCACCAACAAACCTCTGGTGGTAACCTCCGGTATGTTAGGATTAACCCCTATCAATGGCTTTATTACAGAAGAAAGTCCGGTTGGAAATTCACCACGACCTTCAGAAGCCACGACCTTGGCACTGTCAGAAGCAGGCGTTCATGCGTCGGTAGTTCGTTTACCACCATCCGTTCATGACAAAGGCGATAAAGGCTTTATGCCGTTTATTATCGCACAGGCACGCAAAAATGGTGTTTCGGCCTATCCGGAGGAAGGGAAAAACCATTGGTCGGCGGTACATCGTTTAGATGCGGCCAAAGCTTACCGCTTGGCTGTAGAGAAAGCAGCGAAAGGAGCCGTGTATAATGTTGTGGGCGATCAATCCATTGAAATAAAAACAATTGCCACGTTAATCGGCAAACAATTGCAGTTACCTGTTCAATCCGTTTCAGGAGAAGCCATTGTAACACATTTTGACTGGATGAGTCGTTTCATTACCTTTGAAGGCGCCGCTATCGGAAGCAAAACACAAGAACAGCTGGACTGGAAACCCACGCATATTGGTTTATTAGAAGATATGCAGGAAAATTATTTCTAAATTTAAACATCAGTTTGTCATTGTCGGTTCGCCGCAATGACAAACTTTTACACCCAAAAATTAAGCTCGATCATGGAAAACCAGTCACCCATCCGGTTAAAAACCATCAGCGAATTTCATAAATCACGCGGTTTAGCACAACCCGAACATCCGCTCATCAGCGTCATTGATTTTGGTACCATTCCACGTTCAGCCGATATCCGTGGCAAAAGTTGGATATTTGATTTTTATCAAGTATCGCTAAAAAGAGGCATCGATTTCAAAATGAAATACGGACAGCAGGCATACGATTTTGATGAAGGCGTTTTGGGATTTATTGCACCAAATCAAGTTTTTAAAATCGAACACGAACCCCATGCTACGCAAAACCAAATTCGCTCCGGTTGGATGTTGCTAGTTCACCCCGATTTTTTCTGGAATACACCCTTAGCAAAAGCCATTAAACAGTATGAATATTTTGATTATGCGATAAACGAGGCGCTATTCCTATCAGAAAAAGAAGAGGCAACGTTGAATGCCATCATCGAGAATATCCGTCAGGAATACCATGCCAATATCGACAAGTTCAGCAAACAGATCATTATTTCGCAAATTGAAACTTTATTGAGTTATTCCGAACGGTTTTATCATCGTCAGTTCCTCACCAGAGAAAAATCCAACCATCAGGTGTTGCATCGTCTGGAAGAGCTTTTAAATCATTATTTCGATCAAGAAGATTTGATTTCAAGAGGTCTACCCTCCGTTCAGTACGTTGCCGATCAGCTGCACATCTCGCAAAAATATTTAAGTACCTTACTCAAAGTGCTCACCGGGCAAAGCACCCAACAGCATATTCACAACAAACTGATCGACAAGGCCAAAGAAAAACTTTCGACCACCAATTTATCAGTTTCCGAAATAGCTTACGCCTTGGGTTTCGAACATTCACAATCGTTCAGTAAACTGTTCAAATCCAAGACCGATCTATCACCAATCGAGTTTAGGCAATCGTTTAATTGAACTGCCGTCAGCTTTCAGCCGTCGGTTTTCAGCTTTAGCTGGTGCTCCTGCCACTGCTTCTGTCGCTTCAATAATCCCGCATCACTCCGCTACACGAACAACCAATAACGAACAACCAATAACGAATAACCAATAACCAACAACCAATAACGAATAACGAATAACCAATACGGAACTACAAGGCTTCTTGAATTTCCTCCAGTGATTTCCCTTTAGTTTCCGGCATAAATCTCCAAATGAAGAAAAAAGAAACAGCCATCATCAGACTGTAAAAGATAAAAGAATAATAACCGCCATTAGGACTACCTTCGGCGATAATCGGAAAGAGCCAAGAAATGACGGCAGCCATGATCCAATGGGTGAAACTACCGAGCGAGCTACCCTGAGAGCGAACGCTATTCGGGAATATCTCCGAGATAAAAACCCAGATTACCGCGCCTTGCGAAAAGGCAAAGAATGCAATAAAACCGATCAAATAAATTAGCACCGAAGAAGCGGCTGCGATACCCTGACTAAAAGCATGGGCAACCAAGCCCAAAAACACAAACATTCCTAAACTACCGATCAACAGCAGTCGTTTTCGACCAAACTTATCGATGAAGAACATCGCCAGGCAGGTAAACAATAAATTAGCGCCTCCTATAAATACCGGCTGCAGATAAGCCAACTTTTGATCAAAACCCGCCAATTCAAAAATGCGAGGAGCATAATAGAGAATGGCATTGATACCACTTAACTGGTTAAACATCGCCAATATAACAGCATACAAAATGGGCTTCAGATATTTCTTTTGAAATAAACGGTCGTGCGCTCCTTTACCCACTTGATCAGCCTGTAATACGCTGTTCATAGCTTCCTCCTCTCCCAATTTACGAAAGACAGCATGCGCCTTATCGTTATAACTATTGATAGCCAACCACCGTGGGCTCTCCGGAACAAGCTGCAGAAGGCAAAAAAAGAGTACCGAAGGCACCACCATAATACCCAACATCCAGCGCCAAGCTTCATCGCCCAGTCCCACAAAAAGAAAATTTGTCAGATAGGCAATAAATATTCCCAGCACAATCATAAACTGAAAAGAGGCTGTCAACCGACCCCGGCGCTCAGCAGGAGCAATTTCCGAAATATAAATAGGCCCAACAACGGAAGATACACCAACGGCCAGCCCACCGATGAATCGGAATAAGATGAACAATAACCAGGTGTACGATAAAGCACATCCCACGGCTGAACATAAATAAGCAAGGGCAACCACGATCAATACTTTTTTACGTCCAAATTGCTGCGCCGGTATACTGGCCACCATCGCGCCTATAACCGTTCCAATCAAACTGGCAGATACGGTGAATCCCTGCCAAAACGAATTAAGTGTCCAGAGTTGCTGTATGTTTTTTTCCGCGCCGGAAATAACGGCTGTTTCAAAACCAAAAAGAAAACCTCCTAAAGATGCAATGAGTGAGCATCGAATGGCAAAGCCATATTTGGAAATAGCGTTCATTTATGCTATGTTTAACTATTAATCAATGAAGCAGCGCCGAGAAGAGCAGCCTGCTCTCCCATCATCGCTACTTTTATCGGAACAAGAATTTTTTGTGCAGCAAGCCTTTCAACAACCTCCGGCAGAAATAAGTGGTAAGCTTTACTGATATTCCCGCCTATAATCACCGCATCGGGCTTTAGTGCTGTCAAATGAATTAAAAGGAAATCGGCCAACCAATGGGCCAATTGGGCCATTGTCTCTTTTGCCTTACGATCTCCGGAAATCACTTCAGCCAATGATTTGACATCATCAATTCCGGCACCGCCTAAAGAGCGATAATAAGTTAATAAGCCACGGGTTGATATATAATCTTCCGCTATCCCATCCAGAAAGCGGGAGGAACCGAGATTCAGATCTTTTACTACTCCTGAGTTGAAAAATGCGGTTCCCAGGCCAGTTCCCATTGTCAACCCCAGAACCTGGCTTTTCTCCGCCAAGTTACTGCCTATGATCTCGCCACGGAGAAAAGCTTCCGCATCATTCAAAAAGCGGACGCGACTGGGCGGTAGTTTCACTCGTTTAGCAAAGACCTCTTTCACGTTAAAGCCATACAGCGCCTCATATTTATTCATGCCTTTGATCAATGAGATTCCGTTTTCGTAGTCGAAAGGACCGGGCATAGACACCGCTAGGTCTGTACATTGCTTGCCAGAGGCCTCTTGCGCCTCAATCAAGGCACAAGTCCAGGCCTCCAGAATAGTGGAGGCCGAAGCATGCGCATCAATTTTTTTGCGGATTAATGTATCATCGACTATCGATTGCGTTACCGGATGAATGACGGCCGCAGTAATATGCGAGCCTCCTACGTCTGCACTAAGGACAGTTGTTTGCATATAGAATTAAAATAATTTTTCACCTTTTAAACGTATATCAAGGCAACGGGTCGGGCTGTGCCGGATTGGCCGGATCATAAACGGCAACCCCTACTTTTGAATCCGCGCAACCGTAATACAGATACCATTTTTTCCCGAAATAAACCAACCCTTCAATAAACACCGTTCCATCTCTATATTGCCCACTCTTCTCAAACGGTTCCATTGGCCTCAAGAACGGCACATCCAATCGGCCGATGACCTTTGTCGGATCATTCCGATCAAAAAGCACCTGGCCTGCACTGTAAGTTCCCCGGTTAAAACGCTTATCCCCACGTTCCGGATTATTTTTTCCATTGTATAATAGCAAAATACCCTTTTCTGTTAACACCGCAGGCGGGCCACATTCCGTTAAATCGCTATCGAAGTACCCTGCTCTCGGCGAAATGAACGCCTTCAGGGCCCCGTTCCCATCCACAACAGGTTCCCAGTCTATCAAATTATCCGATGTCGCTCCGAAAACTCCATTTTCGCCCCAATACATCCAGTACTTGCCATTCACTTTGGTAATTACCTGCTTATCATTTTTCACCGTTGTCACAATGGAGGCTGATTTATGGAATTTATCCACAATCAGCGCCGCGTTTTTCGCTTTCGCAAAAATTTGCCCATGCTTTTCCCAATGCACTAAATCCTTCGAAGTAGCCACGCCCAATCGCGCGATTTTTCTGTTCCATTGGGTATAAAACATCACGTAAGTACCATCCTCCGTAACAGCCACTCGCGGATCTTCAGTTCCCCCCGGCCATTCGAAATCTTTCTGTCCATCATTCGCCGGATAAAAAACGGGCTTATCCTTTCTCGTAAAAGAAAGACCATCTTTACTAACTGCATACCCCAGACGCGAGGTACGATGGCCTATTTTCACACCGAACTTATCTTCGGCACGGTACAGGACAACAACTTCACCATCCTTTACGGCCGCTGCCGGGTTAAACGTATCATTAGATTCCCAAGCAACATCCTTCCTACTCATCGGGTCAAGAAACGTGGTATTTTCGCGCGGAGAAATAACCGGGTTTACACCAGCCGGGCGGACAAAACCGCCGAAGGCCCAATCAGGTAGTTTATTTGTTTTATGCTGCGCCTGTGAAGGAAGAACTCCGGCAACGCATATTCCCATTGCCATTATCACTGGCAAAAATCGCTTCTTCATATTCGTACTTTAATTAATAAATCATTTTCGTTGAAAAGTTAATATCCACTGTTCTGCGTAATCGTACCACCCGACAAATCGATCTCCCGCTGCGGCACCGGATACAGATAATGATTGGGATTAAAATTCTTACCCATAGCCTTCAGCACTTGTTCGGCCACTCCCCATCGTCTCAAGTCGCTAAAGCGATGATGTTCAAAACCTAACTCCGCTCTCCTTTCCTGCATAAGCCAAGCTTTGATTATGGCCGGATCTGTCACCTGTAAATTGCGGTCCGGTAGTGTTCCACTTGGTGCTGTTCCGCCCGTAACCGTAGAGGTGTTCCGAGCACGGGCACGTACCTCATTTATCAGACGAATAGCCTGCTGATAATCGCCTGTTTCCAGATAGGCTTCCGCCTTCCAGAGAAGAACATCTGCCCAACGTATCAGAATTTTGTTGGTTGGCGAGTCGCCATTTCCGCGATTAGCAGCATTCAGTTCCCCCATTAATTTATACACTAAGCGATCCGCTACATTAACCGTATAATCCAAACGCGGGTCGTTCGGTTCAAACGAGGCGACAAAGTCATCCGTAGGCGCAAGAAAACCCCAACCCAAGAGCGAACCAATGCCATTACCATTTTTTGGCAACGTCCCTTGCGTGTGGTTATACGCAAAAATCACTTCCCGGTCGTTAAACTTTTTACTATTGCTAAAGCTATCGAAATAATTGCTATTCAGGTTGAAATACCCCTTCTGCTGCAACCTATCGATCTTAGTCAACACTTCTTGCCATTGTTCGTTGAATAAAGCTACCTTGGCCTCAAGAGCCAATACGGCACCCCACGAAACACGCCAAGGCTCATTTTCAGCAGCGCGTCTCGTATCCGGAATCAATTGCGCTGCCTGTTGTAGATCAGCATTTATCTGTTGCCAGATCTGTTCTTTCGGTACCCGTACCGCCACTTCATAAGCTTCGTCGAAGTCGGTCAGCGGTTTTGTCAAAAGCGGCACATCTCCGAAATTGGTCACCAGCTCGAAATAATAATAAGCACGAAGGAAAAGCACCTCTCCCAACATACGTCTCGCCAGATCCTGCGAAACACCGGCCTGCTGCACCGTTTCCGGATTACCCAGTTTATCGATTGCCAGATTAGCTCTCGACACGCCCTCAAAAGCATAAGTCCAGAGGCCATTAAACGCGGGGTTATCCGCCGTGAACGAAAAGCGCCCCACCTCATCCATCCAGGCCTGATCACCGTCAGACACCCATTTTTTATTCATATCACCTCCGGCAATATCCTCCATCACAAAATCAGGACGAATAAACAGCCCGCGCGTCCAACTACCATCACCCAGAAAGCCCGTTGTATTACGGAGCGGTTCGTACGTACTATTGACGGCCGAGGTCAACGTTGCCTCCGACGGACTGTCGCTGATCTGATCCGGCGTAAGCAGACCGATCGGGTCTTTTTCCATATTACAGGCCGCGAGCATTAAGCCCAAGCCCAGCAAACTGCTATAAATATATGTTTTCATTGCTATTATTTTTTGAAGTAACGAAAGTTGCGCATCACACACTATTTGTTATGTTAGGAACCACCAAGACAGGCTTTCAGTTACTTGTATTTAAGGTTAAAAAGTTACATTGATACCGAACAAAAAGGTTCTGGAAGATGGGTATGTTCCCATATCGATCAGATCGGTCGATTCCGGATCCAGCCCCTTATAATCTGTCCAGGTCAACAGGTTTTGCCCCGAAACATACACGCGCATATTTTTCAGCACCTTTGTATCTTTGATCAGCGATCCAAAAGAATAACCAAGCTCTACGTTTTTCAATCGTGCATACGATGCATCCTCCAGGATGATGCTCGAAACCCGGCTGCTGCCGTTGTCATTGAAAGTCACCCTCGGAATGGTGTTACTACTTCCTTCACCATCCCAGGCGCCAAGCACATCTGTCGTGTAGTTGAACGGTCGCGTATCAAAATCCAGTATCTTTCTACCGTCGTTATAGCGATCAACACCCTGCACACCTTGTATCAGCACGGCCAGGTCAAAGCCCTTGTACGCAGCAGTAAGGTTAAGTCCGTAGGTTAATTTAGGAATAGGGTTTCCCATAAAATCACGATCCTGATCATTGATCATGCCATCACCGTTTAGATCTTTAAAACGGATATCGCCCGGTTTTTGCGTCGGATTCGAAACACCGGACAAATGACTGTTCACTTCCGCCTGGTTTTGATAAATTCCCTCCACCACATAGCCGAAATAGGCATTCAAAGGATTACCTACCTGCGTACGCGTTGCCGTACCACTGATATAAGGTACATTCGGATGTAACTTCACCACTTCATTCGATAGGGTTGCGAGGTTTGCGTTCAATCCATAGCGGAAACCACCGGCCGTACTATTCCGGTATCCCAGTGAAAACTCAAACCCTTTGTTCTTTACCTGTCCTGCATTAACGATGGTAGGTTGCACGTTCCCCACCAAACTGGGAAGCGAAATTGGCAAGAGGATGTCGCGTGTATCCTTTATAAAATAGTCGGCCGAGAAAGAAACATGATCTCCAAAGAACGACGCATCCAAACCGATATTATGCTGTACAGTGGTTTCCCATTTCAGATCGGGATTTCCGTAACGATCAATCAGGTAGTTCTCACCCACCCGTTTCATCAAGGTCAGATACGCATAATTATCAATCTCCTGATTTCCCAGCGTACCGGTACTCGCGCGCAGACGAAGATCGCTAATCCACTTCACGTTTTGCATAAACTGTTCTTTGCTGACCGTCCATCCAGCAGAAACCGACGGAAAATAACCCCAGCGATGGTTTTCACCGAAACGCGAAGATTCGTCCGCCCGTAGATTCGCTGTCACCATATATTTACCCTCATACTCATAACTTGCCGATCCGAAGATACTGAACAGCGCATATTCTGATCCCGATCCGCCGTTCCATACATCGAGCAACGTACTACCATAATCCAGGTAGCGGAAAGTTGGTAAGGTATAATCGTAACGCCGACGAGACCCATTGATTGAAGCTCCATTATTCTTAATATATTCCGTTCCCGCCAGCGCGCTGATATGATGCGATCCAAATGTTTTATCATAAGAAAGCACATTATTCCAGGTCAAGGTGAAATCAGTTCCACGATCTTCATTTAAACCCTCTGGCCGATTAATCCGTCCCTTACCAAGGTCATTAGGGCCCGCGCTCCCATCATCGTCACCATAATTTTCAAAAAAGGCTTTGGTATGGTTTACATTGAGGTCGATCCCCACATTTGTTCGGAACTTTAATGATTTATCCGCAAGCAACGCATACTCGCCAAACACGTTGCCGAAGGTCTTGATCCGTGAGAACACATTATCGGTAAAATAAGCTGCCGCTACCGGGTTGCGGGTATATTCATATTTATTGCTCTCATAGCCCGTATTCACTTGGTTATTTCTGTAAAACGGCAAATCGGTAAAGGGATCAGTGGCAGACCAGGTTGGATCAGATGGATCTTTATACACGCTCAATAGCGGAGGTCTTAATAAAGCGTGCCTTATAATGCCCGGCGCATCACCTTTTGCCGATATCTGATCTCGCTTCGAATAGGTCATCTGCATGTTCGTACCAATTTTGAATCGGTCTGACAATGCACTGTTAACATTTACCCTAAAGTTAATCCGCTCGTATTTATCGTTATCGAAAATGACAATACCATTCTGCCGATAATAACCACCCGAAATCAAGTACTGCGTTTTTTCCGTTCCGCCGCTGGCCGATAGCTCGACACTATTCGTCTTACCCGTTTCAAACAGCTCGTCCAACCAATCCGTATTGGCGAGATCGGTACGCGATTTATCTGCTGTATAGGGGTTCGTGCCTGCAATCCCCGAATTGTTCCATGCTTTTTCAAGCACATTCAGGTATTGCTGCGTGTTCAGCAACTTAGGCAGATTGGTCGCCTGTTGCAGCCCGCCAAAGTAATTTATATTAATAGAACTTTGCCCGATCTTGCCCTGTTTGGTGGTAATCACCACCACACCCGCTGACGCCCGCGAACCATAGATTGCGGCAGCCGAAGCGTCTTTTAGTACAGACATCGACTCAATATCAGAAGGATTCAGAAAAGTTATATCCCTAGACGGTACACCATCTACCACATAAAGCGGGTTATTATTGCCAATGGTACCTTCGCCACGGATTCTCACATTGATGCCGTCCCCCGGGGCACCACTGCTTTGCGTAATTTGCACACCGGCCACCTGGCCCTGTAGCGACTGCGCCACATTAGGCACCCGTCTCGACTCAACGTCCGTCATATTAACTGAAGCTACAGCTCCGGTAACCGAAGATCTCCGCTGAGAAGAATAACCTACCACCACTACCTCATCCAGGGCAGCAGCATCCTCCTTTAAGGTAATCACCAAATTGCCGTTGCCGGTAACCGTTATTTCGGTGGATAAGTAACCCGTAAAGGACACGGAGATTTGCTGTCCATTTTCAGCCGGCAAGGTGAATTGTCCGTTCACATCGGTAGATGTTACGGCCGTTCCGCCCTTTATGCGGACGGTTGCCCCTGGCAGTGGTTGACCGGCAGCATCCAGCACTTTTCCACTAATGCGCTGCTGCTGTCCGATTGCGCTAACAAGCTCGCCCTTCCCCTCAGCGGCGGTTGAAAGCGCCGGGTGCAGTACACACGGAAGCGCAGCCAGGCATAGTTTAACCCATAAGTTTTTACTGTTCATGATACAATTAGTTAGGTGTTAATTCATAATTTATTAGCAATAAATCGTAAAGTCTAGGAAAACCGGTTTTTCTGATTGGCTAAAAAAAAGGTTAGTCCGAAAGACGTTTCAAAACTAAATTAAAAAAACCAGTTTAGCAAGGTTATTTTCGAAGTTTTTTTGGTTTAATGCTCGATTCGCGAATAATCAATTTCGAGGGGATTACTTGTACGTTCGGTCCGTGCGTGGAAGATTTGCCGTTGATCCGCTTCAATAAGTTGTCAAAAATAGCAGCGCTTAACTGCTCCAGGGGTTGTACAATCGAAGTAATGGAAGGTGTAAACAGCCGGAAGAGGTCGTGTTCATCGAATACAACGATACCAATTTGTTCCGGTATCTTCAAGCCCAGTTCACGGATAGCCTCCAGCCCACTGATACATAAATAATTCGTTGCAAAAACAATCGCATCTATCTGTGGATGTGATTGAAGAAATTTAATAATCTCTTTTTTCCGACTGTCTCCTTCGTCATTATAATCCATTTCCAGCACGATAGGCGATTGGCCGCAAGTGCCGACACAGCTAAGGTAGCCATCCAGTCTTTCTTTCATCTGGCTTTGAGAAGAGGCCAGCGAAACAAAAGCAATATGTTGGAAGCCCTGCTTCAGGAGATGCTCACAGGCCTCCACCACCATTTCCCGGTTATTCGTCCCCACGTAATCCGTTTCCACTCCTTCCAGCATCCGATCGAAAATTACCACCGGTACACCATCGTCTATGATTGTCTTGATCTGTTCTTCTATATGTAAAGGAGGTGCAACGATAAAACCATCTACCTTCGTATCACGAAACAAATCCAACACCGAAAGTGCGGCTTGGGTATCGCCCAGCGTACTACTATAAATGATCCGGTAACCACTTTTTTTCGCCTGCTTCTCAATCATTAGCGCAATCGGCCCAAAGAAAGAGTCCCCAATATTTTCCACAATCAGACCTATGCTGTTCGATCTACCTGTTGCGAGGCTTTGCGCCATATAATTGGGTTTAAAACCGATTTCTTTGACATAGTTAAGCACCCGCTGCTCCTGTTCTTTACTTATCCTATGAGCTTCCGCTTTCCCATTGATGATAAAAGATACCGTAGATTTGGCAACTTTAAGATGTTTTGCTATGTCATTAATCGAGGGTTTCTTCTCCGCCATATCGCATTATATACGCCCTAATTGAGAAAGGCTTGAGCGAATGTCTCAATTTTTGGAGATATTTACAAGCGACACAGTCATTTTTAGCTGGAGGCAGTGAGCAATAGGCTGTAGGTTTTAAGGCATAAGGTTTGTGCTACTATTTTCATATTCATTGTATTTCAGTACATATTTATCTACATTTGTTGCAACACCTTCTCCAATACGATCAACAGATGATACATACCTTCACTGCCTTGAATCTTCAACATCTTTTATCCAAGATCGTTGGTAACCCAAAGCAATTTACTTTACAACATCGTCTATTTAACGCCTTTACTTTCATCGGCTTTGTTCTGGTATTGGGCACACTTATATTTAACAGTTTATCCGGCCTCTACTATTCTGCGTTAATTTCACTCGTCGCCGCAGTACTTCTTGGCGCAGCCTATTATCAATCAACCATCAAGAATCGATACTTAGAGACTTTTGTGATCATGGCCGTCTGCCTTAATTTGCTATTGGCCATCAATTATTTCTATAACGCAGGTGTCGCTGGCCCTACCCTCTTTCTTTTACTAGGTATTTATCTGGCAACCATGATGATATCGCCTAAGCATCAATACATTTTCTGGACTATTCTTCATAATACCTTAATAATTCTCTTGCTAATAATCGAATTTAATTTTCCCGATAGTATAAAAAGCACCTATACGAGCCGCTCAATTTATTTTTTAGACAATCTTATTACTTATCTTGTTGTGTCGTTATTGGTTGCGGCCGGTGTAATAACCTTCGTTTTTCATTACACAGTTGAACGCAAAACTGTAGAAAAACAATCCAAGCTTCTCGGCTTACTCAACGATGAAAAAATTCGCTTGATATCAATTCTTTCACACGATTTACGCTCACCGATCTCGGGCATACAATCCTACCTTGATCGTCTTTTTTATGAGAGTTTGACAACAGAAGAGAAAGAAATAATCGAACAACATCTTCTCGATTTAACAAATCGCACACAGCAGCTACTGAACAGTGTATTGCATTGGTCTAAAGATTACTACCATGTAGATCAAATGCAGCTATCTACCGTTGATCTCACCAAAAGTTTACGACATAGTTCAGAACTATACACACATCTCGCCCAGCACAAGCGAATAAAGCTTGTGCTAAATAGTAGTTCTCCATTGCATATTATAAGCAACGAAGCGATCACACAGCTTATCATCCGAAACTTAATTGATAACGCCATAAAATTCACTAAAGAAGGCGGAGAAATCCATCTAAAAACGCGTAAAGAAGGTAAAACCGCCCTTATCTCCGTCGCCGATAGCGGATCGGGAGAGAGTCAATCGGTCGCTGAAAAGATATCCAAATCCTTTGAAAATTCTGCAGACACGTATCGAATCAATAGTGGTTTGGGCCTGATGATGTGCAAACAATATACCGAGGCGTTAGGAGGCTCCATTCATTGTAACACAAACGCATTGGGAGGAACCACCTTTGTAGTACGACTTCCCCTGTCCTAGTCGATAAGCGTCTTCATCTTTCGGTATATCCAAACAGATTGAAAAGGCCCGCAAAAAATTCGGGGGAAAGAATCAGCTATGCCGTACCAATATCTGTAAAACCTTTAGTCAACTTAAGTGTTTTAGGAAGAAACTTATGCATTTCCTTGTGAAAAAACGCTTCATCATACTATTACCGGCAATATTTTTTGTAATCAGCGCTTCGGCTCAGCAAGACACCGCTAAGCTCAAAAACCAATTTTCTATTTTCAATCCGACACCCGAATCGCTCTTAAGAGACGAAATCGGGGCAGACCGTCCAGATGAAACCGAATCGCCTTATACCATAGATGCAGGACACTTCATGTACGAAGCGGATCTGTTCAACTATGAACGTCAGCGAACCGATGAAGCCATTCAATCCACTTATCTTTTGCACCAGGCAAATTTGAAATTTGGCTTAACGAATACGATGGATTTTCAGATCAAGGTACAAAGTTATGGCCGCCAACGCAGTCGCTCCATCTCTTCAGGAAACGTCCAGTCGAAGAGTGGCTTTGGTGATGTGATCTTGCGGTTAAAGCAAAATCTCTATGGGAACGATCACGAAAATATCGCTTTCGGATGCATGGCCTATGTTAAACTACCCACAAACAACTATTCAGACAATAAAGAATATGAAGGGGGAATTATTATCCCGTTAGAATTAAAGCTGCCGGGTGAGTGGAAACTCGGTCTACAGGTAGAAGGCGATCGCTTGAAGGATGACGTTGGCAATGGTATGCATACGGAGTTTTTACAATCAGCCGTTATCAGTCATAAGGTGTTCAAAAATCTCAAAGGATTTTTGGAAACCTATTATACCTATGATTTCAAAGGGCATGAATGGCGTAATTTTATTGATATGGCCCTACAATATGAAATATCGAAAAAAATCATGGTTGACGGTGGATTGTATTATGGCCTACAGACTCAGGCAAGCAAAACGTACTTCTTTGGACTGCTTGTCGAGATATGATTTGGATGGCCCTTAGGGGTTAGTTTTTCAGCTTTCGGATATCAGCTTTCGGCTTTACTTGGTGTTACCGCTAATAAGGTTTATGCTATAAGCTCTAGGCTTTAGGCAGCACCAGCCATTATCAAATTGGCTAATTATTTCAGCTTTCAGCCATCAGCAGTCAGCTTTCGGCTATAACGGGGGTAACAAAAAAATTCATCACTCAACACTCATAACTCCTGCCTACCGGCAGGCAGGCATAACTTATTTGCGTCGGCTTTCAGTCGCACTAGCCCTTCTCATGCTGAGCAAATTTTTATACGCTTGAAAAAACGATCAGGAAAGTGTATTTTTGTTTTAGAGGGATTACACAAATGGAACTGATAATAGATATAGATAAAATTAAGGATGCTTCCAAAAGAGAATGGCTTTTAAGCACTCTAAAATTAATGGGTATAAGATTTCAAACAAGCGAAGGAGCTCAGACTTTAGCAGAATATAATGAAGACCTTGAAAATGGAAATAATGAAATAGAACGTGGTGAATTTATTTCTGCGAAAGATCTAAAAGATCAAGCAGCCAAATGGTAGTTATTTGGAGCAAACAAGCCCAGGAAGAACTAAAGAAGGTTTTTAAAAAAATTTCTTTAGATTCATTGCAGAATGCTGAAAAAGTCAGGGATACGATTATCGATCTGACGCTAGCACTGCCATTACATCCAAAAAGTTTCCTCTCGATAAGTACAAAACCGATAATGATGGATCTTGGAGAGCCTTCGAAAAGTATCATTTACGCGTTTCATACCGGGTAATGCCTGACGAAATTAGAATCATAAGGTTAAGACATACAAAAAGAAATCCAAAGTTGTATTAAGCACTTTCACCGCTACTTATAAAGCAGTAAGCGATAGGCTCTAACCTGTAGGCACTAACGAATATAGCTACTGGTAAGGCCGTAAGCTATAAGCTTTAGGGTGTAAGGCTTGTGCATCACATGGCTCATCATCAAATTGGCTAATTATTTCAGCTTTCAGCCATCAGCAGTCAGCTTTCCGCTATAAGGGGCGGCAACAAAAAAATTCCTGCCTACCGGCAGGCAGGCATCGCTCATCATTTGTGTCGGCTTTTCTTCTATTAATTTTATGGTTATTTTTTTTAATTAAAATTTTCATTTTCTTTTCCCCTTGATGGGAAAAGAAACAAAAGGATCAAGGCTGCATAATTTTCGCTAAAAAATTTGCCCCTTCACACAACAGCGCGGAGCCGTTCGTCCCTCACTTCTTCACACTGTTTCTTTTCCTCACTATGCAAATTTTTCTTAACGCTCATCTTATGAGGCCGTTTTGTCCTACACGCGAGAGCCCCGTGTGATTTCATCACGCGCAACACACAACAGGCAACTCAACAACTCAACCGCTTCCCTACTCAACTATTTAACTTCTCAACAACTTAACTACTCAACAACTCAACCACTTCCCTATCCAACGGTTCAACGCCATTGACTAATTGACCAATTAACTAATCGGCTAATTGGCTAATTGGCTAACCGGCTAGTCAACAACTCAAAATAACGAAGACCAAAAGCGAACATTTGCTGTTCGAAAACGTGCAATGAAAAGGAGCAAAAACACAATCAAGACACTCAAAAACAACTAATTATAATTATGGCATTTAATTCGTGTGCGTTTAGCAAACAACACAAATTATGTTAAACACGCTATCTATTTTTAATACAGTGAGAACTTTTATATGGATTGCTTATTTCCTGCTTCTGACAACTGACTCATTAGGCCAGTGGAAGCATACCGAAAAGTTTATCGATAAATATGCAAAAGCGAACCATTACAATGGAACCATTTTAGTAAAACAGGCAAACAAAACATACCTGAAGAGTTTTGGAACGGCCAATTTCCAATTTGACGTACCCAATCAACCGGATACGAAGTATAAGATTGCTTCCATTACCAAGCTGTTCACAGCTGTTCTGATTATGCAATTATACGAAGCAGGTAAATTGGACCTACATGCTACGATAAAAACGTATTTACCCAATTACACCGGAGCAGCCGGCGATAAGGCAAGCATTTTTCACCTTTTAACCGCCACCTCCGGTATAGAAAACAGCGAGGCCGGCGAAAACCCGAATGAAGTACCTTCCATGTTTTTGAAGAAGTACACCACCGACGAAATTTTACAGCGATATTGTAGTGGCAAAATGGAAAATGAACCCGGCAAACATTATAGTTACAATAATGCAGATTATGTGATCTTAGGCAAAATTATTGAGGCAATTTATGGTAGGCCTTATGAAGAAGTATTGAGAACCCAACTATTGCAGCCCTTGAAGATGCATCATTCGGGGATGTGCTCCTATCAGCAAGTAACAGAAAATCTAGCCGCTGTTTATAGCATAGATGAGAGCTCCAAAGAACTAAAAAACGATCCATTTTATTATATCGAAAACTTCTATTCAGCCGGAGCGATGTACTCCACCGCCGAAGACCTTCTATTGTTTTCAGAAGCGTTATATAACGGTGGATTACTTGCTAATTCCAGTTTAAAGATGATGCTGACACCCTATTTAGAATCCTATGGTTTCGGTTTATGGATCCGAAAATTACAGATCAATAATCGCGAAGTTGTTATGAATGAGCGGCAAGGTTCCATTTGGGGAACAACAACACGGCTGCTGTATATCCCACAGGAGAAAATTACGATTATACTCCTTACCAATATGTATACCACCAGCCTCAACACCTTTCAAAACGAGATTATAAAGACCTTAATTCATTAGCCAGAACACATTAACCGGTTATTATACATTACCGTCGCGCGCTACGCAACATGGGCCGTAAAACCGGTGAATTGCCTGATTGGATTTCGCCAATAACTTCAAAACCATGTTGCTCATATAGTGGTATATTCTTCGGGTTCGAAGATTCAAGATAGGCGATCAATCCATCCCTGTCGACGGTCTTGAGCGCCTCCGCCATCAATGCGGAGCCCACTCCCGCCCCTTGAAAGGCCGGGTCTACACCTATCATCGGCAAATACCAGTGCGGCTCGGTTGGATGAAATTTCTCCATCTGTTCAAAAATCCCCGGCATATCTTTTTTCACCTCCCCTTCCACATTTTCATCGAACAGCTTCATTAAAGCTTTCTCATCAGATCGGGCACCGGGTCGCAGCCACAAAGCAGCACCGGCAAAGCCATTAGCCAGGTAGGCTGTCCCCTCAGTAAATGAGTTTCCGCCAAAGGCCTTGGCTAAGGCGGGAAATACGGCTAAATATTTTGCGGGGTCCGGTAAAGACCAGCGCGCCATCGGATCAGCGCTGAAAGCTAAAGTCAATGCAGCGAAGGCACCTGCTTCGTCCGATATTTGAGCAATCTTGATCTCCATAGGCCATTTCTTATTTCCAAGCTCGTTGGTCTATCCAATAATAAACACCGTTCTCCCCGGTTTGTTTCTTTTGAGGTTTTTATTGTTATCCCTTGCTATGGTTTAGCTATCGGATGTCAGCGATCAATAGGTGTGAGCTTTTAAGGCCGTATGCTATAAGCTGTAGGCTTTAGGTATCACCAGCCCCATCATGACATTAGCTCATCATCACATTAGCTCATTGGCTATTTCCAGCTTTCAGCCATCAGTAGTCAGCTTTCCGCTATAAGGGACAACAAAAAGACTCATCATTCAACACTCATAACTCATCACTTATAAAATGCTCATCATCACATTGGCTCATTGGCTATTTCCAGCTTTCAGCCATCAGCAGTCAGCTTTCCGCTATAAAGGGCGGCAACAAAAAATTCCTGCCTACCGGCAGGCAGGCATCGCTCATCATTTGTATCGGCTTTTCTTCTAATTTTCATTGTTATTTTTTTTAATTAAAATTTTCATTTTCTTTTCCCCTTGATGGGAAAAGAAACAAAAGGATCAAGGCTGCATAATTTTCGCTAAAAAATTTACCCCTTCACACAACAGGCAACTCAACAACTCAACCACTTCCCTACTCAACTATTTAACTTCTCAACAACTTAACTACTCAACAACTTAACTACTCAACAACTTAACTTCTCAACAACTTAACTACTTCCCTATCCAACGGTTCAACGCCATTGACTAATTGACCAATTAACTAATTGGCTCATCGGCTAATTGGCTCATCATCACATCGGCTAATCGGCTCATTAACTAACCTCACAACGAATAACGAGCAACCAATAACGAATAACTAATAACTAATAACTAATAACTAACAACCAATAACGAGCAACCAATATCCAACAAACTCCATCAATACTATTTCACCGTTATACTTTTTCTTTCCGTGGTATGTGCACTAAAATATCCCAATGATGTGGGTGTGATATTCGTAGGTGGGTCTGCCGGGGTTACGCTTCCGCCCGGGCCATCGCTTCCCTGCTGCGAGGCCAATGAATACCAATAGGTGTAAATTGGCTTATCGATACATTGCATCTCCACCTCAACACGGTCGCCCGGAAGTACTTCTAAATCATCGTCATCATCGCCTAAAGGTAGATCCAATTCAACAGAACGTCCGTCGCTAAACCGATCGTCATTCACAAAATCGCGTTTAACAAGTACGCCGTTCAAGTATAAGACAAACCGGTATTGATTAGAAACGCCCGCAGGATCCTGATAATGGACACTGATTATCCGCGCATTTTCATGTTCTCCGAATTCATCCTTTCGGGCGGTTATCGAATCCAATTTTACCGGGGAAGGCATTTTTGACCGGGCACTAAACGTTGTATCTCCCGTAAGCACCTTCAACGAATAAGTTCTTCCATAAACACCAGCCACCGTATCGGTTGTATATATACCGGCGGGGCCCTCCTTAAATATATAAGTGTTACCCGCGTCGTCTTCCACACTAACTTGCGCTCCCGTCACAGGGGGATAGGTATTTGGTTCCGAGAAACGAACGTTGGTGCTAAGCCGAACAGTTTGCGCCCCCTGTTGATCATGAAAGTTAGCCTCTATCACCAGGCGTCCTATATCATCTCGTAGCTCGAGTTCAATCACCCTTTCGCAGGAGCTTAGAAAAGAAACGATAAGGAGATAAATGATGCAGTTTATTGAATTTTTCATCCGTGCTTGTATAAATGTTAAAATTTAAAGTTCCAGGTTACAGAAGGTATCGGTATGGGAAACAGACTCGTCCGTACCGCCTCAGTAGTATTTGGATTGGTCTTGCTATCCCGAAAAGTAATTGCATAAGGATTGTGGTAGCCATATACGTTGTAAATACTAAAAGTCCAGCTCGAGTGATAGCGCTTATGCTCTTTTCCTTCCAGCGTAGCCCCTATATCCAGCCGGTGCGTAGCGGGTAGGCGATACCCATTGCGTTCCGAATAAGAAAACCTGGTTCGATCGCCGAGGCTATACTTGCCGGTAGGATAAGTAACCGCATTGCCCGTTCCGTATATAAACGTACCGGAGAAAGTCCAACGATCGTTTAATTTGTAAATTCCCACGATTGAAAGATCATGCGTTCTATCCTGCCGTGCAGGGTAATAATTACCTTGGTTTATTGCATCAAACTTTCTTTCCGTGCGTGATAAGGTATAACCGATCCAGCCATTGAGTCGGCCGTGTCTCTTTTTTACAAATAACTCCATGCCGTAAGCCCTTCCCGTACCATAGGTTAACTGTGATTCAGCATCCTGATTAACCATCAGTTCAGCACCGTCTTTATAGTCAATCTGGTTTTGCATCCATTTATAATAAACTTCAGCAGAGAATTCGTAATTATTATCGCTGAAATTCCGGAAATATCCGGTTGATAGCTGATCGGCAATTTCCGGCTTAATATTATTACTACTCATTACGTACAGATCAGTAGGCGTACTACTGGTAGAGTTGCTGAGCAAGTGTATATTTTGCGTATTGCGATTATAGGACAGTTTAACCGAAGTCCGATCGTTCAACAGATAACTAGCAGAAAACCGTGGCTCCAGCATAAGGTAGGATTTCACCAGATCGCCTGAGCCAACTGCTGTAGTTGTTGAGACCGTCCCATCCGGATTGTATGTTTTAAACGTTCCGGGGCCCATCACAAACATCCCATTCAAGCGTAGCCCATAAAGCAATGTAAGCTTATCAGTTGGCTTCCACTCGTCGCTCGCGTAAATTGCAGCCTCATAACCGTACCGATCTTCAACATGAAGATCATTAAAACTGGAATTAGCGCTAGCACGGACATCACCCGGCGATATTTTGTGATGCACTACATTTGCGCCAAATTTGATGGCATGTTTACTATTTAGTGTGTACTGAAAATCCTGTTTCAGATTAAAATCCCGTATACGCGAGGTAATCTTAACATCCTCCTCATTTTGAAACTGTTGAACGGCGTACCGATAATTACTGTAAATCAGGGAAGTATTAGAAAACAGCTTACTGCTGAACAAGTGATTAAACCGTATAGTAGCCGTGCTGTTGCCCCAATCCGTCCCGAAGATATCCTGCACGCCCAATACGTCCTTACCGAAATACCCCGATAAATAGAGCGCGTTCTTGTCGTCAAAATGATAATTGGCTTTGGCGTTCAGATCATAAAAATATAAGGTACTGCTATTAACCGTAGAATCCGAAGAAGCCTTCAGAAATAGGTCCACGTATGTCCTGCGGCCGCTTATCATAAAAGATCCTTTATCTTTCACAATCGGCCCTTCCACCTTTAAACGCGAAGCAATCAATCCCAGGCCACCCTCAACGGTAAATCTTTTATTATTACCCTCATTCATCTTTACATCAAGCACAGATGATAAGCGCCCTCCGTATTCAGCGGGCATCCCACCTTTATAAATACTCACGTCTTTGATGGCGTCCGAATTAAAGGTAGAGAAAAAGCCCAGTAAATGAGATGCGTTATAGACAGGCGCTTCATCCAGAAGAATAAGGTTTTGGTCGGCAGCACCACCCCGAACGTAGAACCCCGTGTTCCCTTCTCCTCCCGATTTAATGCCGGGCATCAGCGTGACTGTCTTTAAAATATCCCGCTCACCCATTACCACGGGCACCATATTGATCTGTGCCATATTGAGTTTCTCTACCCCCATCTGTGGCGATCGGATTTGATCATGATCTGAACGATCTGCCCGGATAACCACTTCCTCTAATGTACCCCTCGGTGTAAGCGATACGTTCAACGTTTGATTGCCATGCAATGAAACCTTTTCAACAACCGTTTCATAGCCTATATAACTAAACAACAAGGTGTGTTCTCCTTCCGCGGGGGAGAGCGAATAAAAGCCATAGCTATTGGTGGTAGTACCTAAAGCACTAAAGCCCTGCACCCTTATGGACGCCCCGATAAGGGTCTCTCCCGTGCTGGCATCTTTGATCGTTCCATGGATCGTGAATTTCTTTTGCGCATAGCTACTTAAGCCTGGAAGTAGCAGGATAATTAAAAACAGTGATCTACTCATTAAATATAATTGATGTCGGTGAATGTGATACGTTGCTATTAGCCGAGGGTAGTTACTCGTTATAATTCATAAGCCATGTTTTCGCAGCAGATCCCTTCTGCTCGTAATAATTTTTCAATTGTTCGCGGATGCAGATCGGTTGAGACAAGCCGCAAGACTCTGTCGCAATCCGTAAGATCAAAACTCCATTGCCTAACCTTACCGGTTGATTCTAAAAGAGCGGCTAGCCTATTTACATCGTCCATACAATCAACGTCTGTTTTAAAAATTAGCACCTGATCCATAATCTCTTTTTTATTTGAAAAATCCCGCCTGTTGCTCGGAATTAGTGTGGGACAAATGTATATGGCGGTATCATGGCCGGCTGTTTTTTTATACAAAGGGGGATGGTTTTTTATACCAAATCCGGCTATTGGTCTCATTTGTATACCATCCCCGAAAGACCGGTCAGAAGCATCCCCTAATACGGTGAAAATGGTAGGTTTATATAAAAAAAAGGTACGTTTGTATAAAAATCAGTTTACGACAACAATCTTTTACCTTACTTTGGTATAGCATAATTGGGTGTGCTCACGAATATTGTAAATGAAAGACAATTCCTCCCGACAACACTGGTTTGTAGATTTTCTTGTCGAAGACAATTATCGGATTTATCGGCATTTACTGATCTGGATTTACATCATCTTAACTGAAATTCCGAATTTCAATGGAACAAAGAAGTATGCAGGAAATTACGACCTATTTTATGGTGCTACAAAATTACTGCTATTTATACCGATGGTGTATATGAATATGTATATTCTTGTTCCCAAGCTATTGTTCAAAGACCGTTATTTCGTTTACTTATTTACGATCCTGATGATGATCCTGATCATGATATCGATCATGCAGGTGCTGTCAAACGGTATCTTCGACTACTTTTTCAAAACCTATCGATTGACAAACGATCAGGAGAATTACGGCCCACTTGCTACCATCATAGATAATTTGAACATATTGGGCATAGCCGTAATAGCCTCCACCTCAATTAAGCTATTGCAGCGGTGGAAAAAAGACTCCACACGGATTAATGATCTGGAAAAAAACACCTTGCAGATTGAGCTTCGCGAACTAAAAAACCAGATAAACCCACATTTTCTGTTTAACATGCTCAACAACGTCAATGTACTGATTTCAAAAGATCCACAAAAAGCCTCAACCGTTATCAAGAAACTGTCCCAGTTTTTGCGTTATCAACTCTATGAAACTCGTGGACAGACCGTATCATTACAGTCAGAAATTGAATTTTTACGGGATTTCTTAGCACTGGAAAAAATTAGGCGTGACGAATTTAGCTTTGAAATTACCAACGAACAACCTACCGATTTATTGGACACTTCAATACCCCCCGGTCTTTTTCTTACTTTTGTAGAAAACGCCGTGAAGCACAGTGCAGATACCGAAGCGCCTTCGAGCATTTCATTATGTTTTAAAAACATCGGAAAAAGGTTGATCTTTACCTGTGTCAATACAAAACCGAATGAACCTTTTTTTATACGAACGGGTGGGCTGGGACTTGCCAACATCATTCGTCGATTAGATTTATTATATGGAAAGAGCTACAAACTTGACATCGACAATGGGGACGATTTATATAAAGTAATCTTAAGTATACCGATATGAATTGTATTATCGTCGACGATGAGCCATTGGCCAGGGAAGGGATACTATTGCACCTGCAAGGAATTCCGGATATCGTCATATTAGGCAGTTTCAACAGTGCAAGAAAAGCCCATGATTTTATCAGCAACAATCCCGTCGATCTTATTTTTTTAGATGTAGAGATGCCTGGAATAAACGGGGTAAATTTTGCCGCATCACTTCCGAAGGAAATATTAGTGATTTTTGTTACCGCCTACTCCGAATATGCTTTAGAAAGTTATGAAGCCGATGCGATCGATTACCTCGTAAAGCCGGTTGAAAGAGAACGATTAGAGCGGGCCATCGCAAAGGCGTTTTTCTATCGCGGTCTTTTAGACAAGCAAGGGGTTACAGAAAGTATCGAAAGTGATTTTATCCTTATAAAAGCCGAGCGGCGCTACCACAAAATTTTCTTCGACGATATTTTGTATGTTCAGGGATTAAAAGATTACGTCGTGATCTTTACAGAAAATAACAAGATCGTCACCGCCATGAACCTGAAGACAATTTCCGGTTACCTAAAGCCCGGTCGTTTTGTCAGAGTGAGTAAATCTTACTTGGTAAACCTCAAGCGCATCGATTCGTTTGATGTGCACACTATTTATATAAAAAATGCCGAAATCCCAATCGGCGAAGTTTTCAAGCGGGCTTTTTTTGAAATATATCTAGGTAAAAATCTCCCCGATAGCTTGTGATTAGCTGTCAGCCATCAGCAGTCAGCTTTCGGCTATAAAGGGCAGCAACAAAAAAATTCCTGCCTACCGGCAGGCAGGCATCACTCATCACTCATCACTTATTTGCGTCGGCTTTCCTTCTAATAATTTCATTGTTATTTTTTTTTAAATTTGATTTAACTTTTGGCTTGATCCAAAAGTTACAAACCGAGAAGCTTGCTTCGAGCTCATGAACTCCTTAAAAAAGACTCAAGTGAATAAAGATCAAGGCTGCATAATTTTCGCTAAAAAATTTGCCCCTTCACGCAACAGCGCGGAGCCGTTCGTCCCTCACTTCTTCACGCTGTTTCTTTTCCTCACTATGCAAATTTTTCTTAACGCTCATCTTATGAGGCCCCTTTTCCCCACTCGCGAGAGCCCCGTGTGATTTCATCACGCGCAACACACAACAGGCAACTCAACAACTCAACCACTTCCCTACTCAACTATTTAACTTCTCAACAACTTAACTACTCAACAACTCAACCACTTCCCTACTCAACTATTTAACTTCTCAACAACTTAACTACTCGACAACTCAAAAAAATTCTTGCCTACCGGCAGGCAGGCATCACTTATTTCCACGAACGCCTATTTACAAAACCAATTCGTACCTAACAGATCTGCCGGCACCAATTTGATTTAAAATCCCTATAGCATGCAAATGCTGTAAATCTCGCGTAGCAGTTGCTTTAGAAGTTTTGGCTATCGCCATGAACTTTTTAGCCGTCATTCCACCTTCAAAGCCCTCCAATCCATTTTCGAGCATTCGTTTAATGACCTTTAATTCCCGCTCATTCAGAAGAGCGGTAAACCGATCAAAAAATTTGGCCTTTTTTACGGTGAACTCAACCAGCTCTCTCGCATTCCGTTGTGCCTCTACTATAACCTGCGTAAAATAATGAATCCATGCTGTTAAGTCTAAGCCCGCTTGTGCCTGCTTTAGTGCATCGTAATATTGCTTTTTGTCTTTTTCAATGGTTTTAGATATGGACAGCAAAACAGGGCTCCCGAGTGTGTTGGAGAGTGTATATTCGGCCAGGGCTCTTCCAACGCGTCCGTTTCCATCTTCAAAGGGATGGATAGATTCAAAATAAACATGGGCTACTGCAGCCTTTAACAAAGCCCGCATGATGTCGTCTTTTACGTCAAAATGATCGCGGTGAAACCAGTCCATAAACTGTTCCATCTCTTTGGGCACTTGGGAAGATGGAGGTGCCTCGTAATGTATAGTCTCTTTTCCATAAGCGCCCGAGACAACCTGCATCGGCTCTTCACCTTTACGCCATTCGCCTCCACTAATTTTTGGAAAGCCCTCCATTAAAAGTTGATGCCAATGCCGGATCATATTGAGAGACAACTTTTCCGCAGCATCTGTTCTAACAGTGGTCATCAATTTAGCTATCCCGGTCGCTCGCTTATCGCGAACGGGAGCTTCATCATTTAACCCTAAATTTCTCTTGATAGAAGACATAACATCTTCACGGCTCATATATTCTCCTTCGATTTCAGATGTTTTGATGGCCTCTGCTATCAGAACCTCTATTAGAGCTTCCTGCCTCAACTCATCATTCAAGCCGGTTATAAGACCACCTATCAAGCCGAGTTCCTTAGCAAATGCAACACCGGTAGATGCCAGGTGTGTTGTCGAATAGGTAAAATTGGGCCAATCTTTATATTGCCAGTTGTACATAATGAGCCGATTAGCATAATTAATCGGCTCAAATATAACGTTTTTTTGAGCCGATTAAAAGAAATAATCGGCTCAGGTCTTTGCTTTTTGTTAGACTTTCGCACTCATCATCACATTGGCTAATTATTTCAGCTTTCGGCCATCAGCAGTCAGCTTTCCGCTATAAGGGACAACAAAAAAAATTCTTCATTCAACACTCATAACTCCTGCCTACCGGCAGGCAGGCATCACTCATCACTCATCACTTATTTGCGTCGGCTTTCAGTCGCACTAGCTTATTATCACATTGGCTCATTGGCTCATTGGCTAATTATTTCAGCTTTCAGCCATCAGCTTCCCGAAAGAAAATTAAGCCGTATATTTACACGCTCATAGAAGCGCAGACTGGATAAGCAATTACAGCAGCGGAAACATTTTAAAAAAGCAATCGGCCAAAATTGAACTGCTAATACAGATTTATGTATTCAAATATTATTAACAATGTAAGCAAGCATATTACATTAACCAAAGATGAAACGCAATTCTTCACCGAACTGTTAACTTTCAAGAAAGTACCTAAAAAAACTATTCTGCTTCAACAAGGTGAGATCTGCAAATTTGAAGTTTATATCCAGAAGGGCTGCATCAGGTCCTATTATATCGACGAAGATGGCCTTGAAGTAACACTTTTATTTTCAGTAGAAGATTGGTGGGTAAGTAATATGGCCTCGTTTCACGAACAAACACCTTCACAGATGATTATTGAAACCATGGAGGACTGCGAGCTCTATATAGTGACCCCCCAAACCAAAGAAATACTTTTAAAGAAGATCCCTAAATTCGAACGGTTCTTCCGCATCATCGTACAGCGCCATTTATGTACGTTTCAAAATAGAGTGCTTCATACGATCTCCAAGAGTGCAACAGACCGCTATTTAGACTTTTTGAAACTATACCCCGGCATCCCCACAAGAGTGGCACAACACTATATCGCCTCCTACCTAGGCATATCGGCTGAGTTTCTAAGTAAAATAAGAAAGCGTCTTTCCGGAAAATAATTTGGCGGACAACATAGCAGAATAAGCTCGAATTCCGGTTTTTGCTGAAATTAACGTTATATAAAAAACACCTGCGGCCAATACTCTACGTAAAGCAAAGCTATTTGTTTTGAATTGATCCCATACCACCTTCACCTGCCATCCTAACGCGAGGTGGATTTTTCGAAAAAAAACATACCGCATTAAGCGGAAAGCGCCCTACTCCAAAGTGTCACATAAAAACTTTATGGGCTTATCATTTCTTGAACCAGTTCAATGGAAAGCGCCCATAGAGTCCCTAGTTTTGCTTAACAAAAAGCTTTGTACACGAACCTCTTAAAACATATCAAACACAAGGCAGAAACACAATTAATTATAGCAATCACAACAACAAAAACTAAAATGAAAAAGTTACTTTCCACATTCGCTGTCGTATCATTTTCAATAGCGGCATTTGCGCAAAAACCAAGCCCCGAGCTATTAAACCCTACCAACCATACGTTGGTAATGATTGATCACGAAGGGCAAATGTCTTTTGCCACGAAGAGCATTACAATGGATGAATTGAGGAATAATGTCGGTATTGTAGCCGGTGCCTCCAAAATATTTAAAGTGCCCACGGTGGTCACCACTGTGGCCGAGAAATCATTTAGCGGACCGGTATTTCCCGAGATAGAAGCGTTCTATCCACAATCTACAAGCGGTTATATAGACAGAACCACCATGAACACATGGGAAGATACAAATGCACACCAAGCAATTACCGGAAAGAATAAAAAGAAAATTGTTTTCGCCGGGTTGTGGACCAGTGTTTGTATCGTAGGCCCTACATTATCCGCCATCAGCGAAGGATATGAAGTGTACGTGATTACAGACGCTTGCGGCGATGTCAGTAAAGAGGCGCATGAGCAAGCTGTTACCCGTATGGTGCAAATGGGTGCAAAACCCATAACTGCTATTCAGTATCTGTTAGAATTGCAACGCGATTGGGCAAGACAGGAAACTTACAAACCTGTAACCGATTTAGTAAAAAAATATGGCGGTGCGTACGGCCTCGGTATACTATATGCCCACGATATGCTAAAACACTAATTCTATCAATCGAAGCAGGCTTAGTTCCTGCTTTTGAATTAAATAACAGTTCACAACATGAATATAGTTAAAACGCTACCTCTCTTATTTCTACTTTTCAGCTCTATTGCGGTACACGCCCAAGAAGCGGACATCCTTATCATTAACGGAAAAATCACGACGCTCAGCGATGAAAACACAGAAGTGCAGGCAGTGGCTATTGCCGGCAACAAAATTCTACAAACCGGAACCAACGCTCAAATACTCAAACTCAAAACAAGCAAAACAAAGGTAATAGACGCCCGTGGAAGCCGTATTATCCCCGGCTTATTTGACAGTCACTTGCACGTTATCCGTGGTGGCCGCTTCTATAATACCGAACTACGCTGGGATGGTGTTACTTCGCTAAAAAAAGCCCTGCAAATGCTCAAAGAGCAGTCGGCCCGCACACCCGAAGGGCAATGGGTTCGCGTAGTAGGTGGTTGGAACGAATACCAGTTTGAAGAAAAACGATTACCCACTTTGGCAGAAATCAATGAAGCTACTGGCGATGTACCTACCTTCATTCTTTACCTGTATGGCAAGGCCTGGCTCAACAAGGCAGGATTGAAAAAATTAGCCATCAACGGCGACACCCCTAATCCCTTCCAGGGTTTGATTGAAAAAGACACCGAAGGTAACCCCACTGGGCTCCTAGTAGCAGAGCCGAACGCATCGATCTTATATTCTACCTTGGCAAAACTGCCCGAGCTTTCGCACGATGAAAAGGTAAACTCAACGCTGCAATATATGACGGAACTCAACCGCCTGGGGGTAACTGGCGTAATGGATGCCGGTGGCGGTTTCCAAAATTTTCCGGATGATTACGGCATTACCGACGAGCTGAATAAAGAAGGAAAAATAACGGTACGTTTACCTTATTACCTCTTTGCCCAGAAAAAAGGTACAGAGCTTGCCGATTATAGCAAATGGACAGGAATGGTAGAAATAGACGATCATGGGCACAACGGTTTTAACGATGTAGATTATTACGTAGAAGGCGGCGGTGAGAATTTGGTAATGGATGGGGCCGATTTCGAGAATTTTCTTTTTCCCCGCCCCGAACTACCACCTACCATGGAAAAAAACATGAAGGAAGTACTCTCATTATTAGTAAAAAAACGGTGGCCATTTCGTATTCACGCCACCTATAATGAAAGCATCACCCGCTTCCTGAACGTGATTGAAGATATTGACAGGGAGACACCACTCGATGGGCTGGTTTGGTTTATTGATCACGCAGAAACTGTAACAGATGAAAACCTCAAACGTATAAAAGCGCTGGGCGGTGGTATAGCCGTGCAGCATCGAATG
Organism: Olivibacter sp. LS-1; assembly: GCF_008245145.1. Lineage (GTDB taxonomy): Bacteria > Bacteroidota > Bacteroidia > Sphingobacteriales > Sphingobacteriaceae > Olivibacter > Olivibacter oleidegradans. The sequence continues at coordinate 5,282,414 of NZ_CP041643.1, forward strand.
GCCTATCAGGGCGAAAGCTTCATCCACCGTTATGGCAAAAAAGGTGCATTGGCAGCTCCGCCCGTGAAACGTATGTTAGCACTTGGGCTACCCGTAGGTTTAGGCACAGATGGAACCCGCGTAGCAAGCTACAATCCGTGGGTGGCCTTGTATTGGATTACTTCAGGTAAAACCATTGGCGGCACACAGGTAATGGCAAAGGATAATACACTGGACCGAAAAACCGCATTGGGTCTTTTAACGTACGGAGGGTACAAGTTGATTAAAGACACGTTAAAAGGAAAGATTGAAAAAGGATATTTCGCCGACCTGGCGATCCTCGATAAAGACTATTTCACGGTAAACGAAGAAGAAATCAAAAACATCACTGCTAAGCTCACCATTGTAGACGGAAAGATAGTATACGGAAACGAAGAATACAAAACCGTAGCACCCGCTACACTTCCGGTTATCCCCGCCTGGTCGCCCGTGAAGTATTTTGGCGGATACCAGAAAAATTAAGGTTTTAGCACCATCCGAAGTTAAGTATTCTGAAAGTCAACGTATGAGGTCTATTTTATTATACTTGTTCTTATTGTCTGTACCGATGCATATGCTGGCGCAGCGTTTTCAGCTGATGCGGTATGATGAAGATTATTCAGCACTGAAAGACAGTACAAGAACTTTTTACAACAAGATAAAATACATCCCTCTTTCCCAAACCGGTGCTATTTACCTTTCACTTGGGGGCGAAGTACGCGAAGAATTGGATTACTCCGCCAATGAAGACTGGGGAGAAATGCGCGTTGGTCGAGATGTTTTTTTGCTTCAGCGTTATCAAGTCCACGCTGATTTGCATGTGGGAAATCGCATTCGTTTTTTCGGGCAATTGCGGAGCGGTTTAGAAAATGGACGCAAGAACGGTCCGCGCCGTATTGACGAGGATAAACTAAATGTCGAAAATCTCTTTGTTGATTTTCTGGCCTATCGCAAATTGGATAAAGTGCTTACACTTCGCGTAGGCCGGCAAGAAATCCAATATGGCAGCGGTCGTTTGATTGACGTACGAGATGGTCCTAATCTTCGTCTTTATTTTGATGGAGCTAAACTTGCTTATGCATCACCAAGCTTAAATGTTGACGCTTTTGTTATGGCGGAGGCCAAAATAAACACTGGCTTTTTTGACAATAGCTCCACACGTGAAGCCAACCTTTGGGGTATGTACGGTACTTATATTATTCAGCAAAGTGGCAATCTTGATTTTTATTACCTCGGCATCAACCGTGCCGATGCCACGTTTGATGAAGGTGTAGCCAAAGAATCCCGGCATACACTCGGTGCCCGGTTTTGGAGAAGAGGCGGTGGTTTTATATATAATTTTGAAGGAGCCTATCAGTTCGGAAAATTCGGTATCGGCAATATAAAAGCGTGGACAGCATCAGCGGAGGTGGGCTATATGTTTGAATACATACCGGGGGCTCCTACCATAAACCTTCGCCACGATTACATTTCAGGCGACAAAACCAAGGGCGATGGTACATTGGGAACATTTAATCCCTTGTACCCAAAAGGGGGGTATTTTGGATTCAATCCCCAGGTGGGCCCGGTAAATTTAATAGACCTTCATCCTTACCTTGCATGGAATGCCGCTAAAAACGTAGCACTCACGTTGGATGTTGTGTTCAACTGGCGCTATTCTTTGCAAGACGGCGTTTACCGTCCCGATGGATCGTTCAACATGTCGTCTTTAAACTCCGCAAAAAGATACATCGGAACGGCATACCTCACAAGTGTATCCTGGGATATGAATCGTTTTTTAAATTTCAATATCGGCGTACAATACTTTAAAACGGGAGATTACATAAAGGACGTAATACCACAGTATAAAGACGGCTTCTTTGCAAGTACCGTCATCGGATTTAAATTTTAACCAAAATGAAAGATAAACCGCCCCTATCTCCGCCGTTCTAATACACCGAGTTAATATGCCTGTATTGCTGTTATTAACAATAATATTAAATCGTATAAAAATGAAAAATCAAAAACTCAGCTTTATTAAAGCAGTGACTTTACAAACCCTATGGATGGTATTTTTCGCTGCAGGGAGCATGGCTACCTTTGCGCAAACCGTTTACACAAAAACCACACAAGCAAGCCCCGTAGGGACCTCAAAAGAGTGGGGCAGTGTTGATGGGATTTCATTAATTGGTTTGGTACAAGGGCCTTCCGCTGCCGTGGCCGATTTACAAATAGCCTGTGTGTTTGAATATACAGAAGGAGATATTTTTAATTCTCCACCTGCCTTACCTGCTGCTCTTAACGGGTTGGTTCACCTTGACGAAGCGCTGAAAGGTCAGCTCACCGAAATTCGTAAAACAGGTAAATTTGATGGGCACTTTCTGGAAACTTTTCTTATTACCCCAGACGAAAAAGTGCTAGGCGCAAAAAAACTATTGCTGATAGGGCTTGGTAACCGAAATAATTTTAACGAAGACATTATGATTTCCGTGGGAGCAATTGCCGCTCGCGAAGCGTTGAAACTAGGTGTTACTAACATAGCATTTGCCAGTGATTTGAAGGATGCGGGTATTGACAGTAAAACAGCCGTAGTATCCGGAAATGTGGTAAAAGGCATCATCAACGAATACCGCACACAAAATGGTTTAAAAACGCAAAAACTCGCTCAATTTAAACCATTGAAAAAAGTATACCTTCTTGCCGGGCCCTCGTTTTTTGAAACAGCAGGTAATGGCATCCAGGAAGCCATCACCACTTTCAAGAATTGATAACCCCCGGTTTTCTCACAGAATCTTTGCCGGGCGCACTGCTCGGCAAGCTTAGCAGACAGTAAACTACAGATTTTAGTTATCGGATTTCGGCTGTCGGATGTCAGTCAGCTTTCGGCTTTACTTGGCGTTACTGCTAATAAGGTTTATGCTATAAGCTCTAGGCTTTAGGCAGTACCAGCCATCATCAAATTGGCTCATCATCACATTGGCTAATTATTTCAGCTTTCAGCCATCAGCTTTCGGTTATAAAGGCGGTAACAAAAAAATTCCTGCCTACCGGCAGGCAGGCATCACTCAACACTCATAACTCATCACTTCAAAAAAACTTACCCAACAAATCAACTACTCAACTAAATTCACAACTCCAACACTACCCATATTGTTAATTTTTTAGAAAAATTTATTATGAAATGTTAGCTTTGTTCTAAGCTTACAAACCGTAATCGACCAACATTTTCATGCGATATCCAAATTAAAAACACTTCATGTTGAGGAGTAAGGAAATAGAACATTATAAGGTGCTTTATCTCAAATATGCCCCTATGCTGTTACGTTTTGCCGAAAAATTTATCGACGCGCATTTCGTAGAAGATGTTGTCCACGATGTTTTTGTAAGGTTATGGGACAAGCAGATTTTCCGTCTGCCGGAATCGGAAGTGAAAAAGATTCTATATACAGCCGTTCGGAACGCCTGTATTGATCATTTAAGAAAGCTCAAACTGGCAAAGCGATTTGTGGACCATCATGCCATTCAGCTAAAACTAGATGAACTTGATTTTTTCAAGTCATCCGAAAGTATATTTATGCAGAATGATCTGATGGCTATCATTTTTAAACATATAGAAGAACTGCCAGAGAAAAAACAACAGATATTTCGAATGTCATATCTTGAGCAAATGAAAGCGAGTGAAATAGCACGAGATCTCAATTTGTCGGTACGTACTGTAGAAAACCAGCTATATCGAACCTTGCTTATTCTTCGTAAAAAGATTCCGATGGCTTTTATTTATCTATTTGTCTTTTTTAAAATATAACATGGCACGATAAATTAATTTTTTTTGTGAGTAGTTTTTATAAACTGTTCGTTACAGCTAAAACAGGAAAAAAATATGAAAGAAACGCCATACGAATTGTTCGAACAATACCTCCAAAACACGCTGGATACGGAGGCAGAACGAGCATTTTATGAGTGGGTAAACGCTAGTAACGAAAACAAACAACTGTTTTTTGAATTTAAGTTTTGGAAGGAAGCTGGCAATGAAAGCAAAGAAATCGACATCGAAGCAAGCTGGCAGCGCCTTCTTGCTAAACAAGATCCCGCACCCGCCAGAACCGGAAGCTTTTTGAATTATTCTTTTTTAAAATACGCAGCAGCAGTCGCGCTGGTTATAGTCGGCACACTCCTTTATCTGTTAATTTTTTCCAACAAAGATAATACGCCGGCAACTCTTTATATAACCGGCAACACAACCAAAGCGGATCAGCTTGTACTTCCTGACGGAACAAACGTCATGTTGGGCCCTAACAGCACCTTTTCTCTCGCTCCTGCCTTCAATGACAAACAACGTGTCGTCTATTTGAAGGGAGAAGCGCTATTTAATGTTTCACAGAACAAAGAGAAGGCATTTATCGTAAAAACAGCTTTGCAAGACATACAAGTTTTGGGAACAAAATTTAACGTACAAGCTTATCCAAATGACCTATACTATACGACAACGCTGTTAGAGGGGGCTGTTAGCATGACTACCAAAGGACTCCGTGAAAAAGCAATCTTAAAGCCTAACCAGCAACTGATCTATAACCGTAAAAGCAATTCGCAAAAAGTACAGGTTGTTGACGCCAACCGTTATGCATCTTGGGTCGAAGGTTATTATTACTTCGCAGATCAGACTTTAAATGAAATTTTAAGTAGGCTATCCCATATCTATGGCTTTAGTTTCCAAATCGAAAACCCTGCGCTAGCGACCAAGAAATTTACAGGTACATTTAGGAAAGAGCAATCCATTGATGACATTTTAGCCATTATTAAGATATCCATTCCAATAACATACACCTTTACGAATAACAATATAATCATCAAGTGAATGGAGGTTTTTAACGATGGAAGTAAAAAATAACAACCTACCTTTCTATTTTAGCATACGACGCATGTCAATCCTATTGACGATCATGTTACTCGTCGTAAGTCCACACTCGTTTGCACGAGAGGTGGATGACTATGCACAAACAAAAAGACTCAACTTGTCCTTTAAGGCGGTAAACCTGCAAAGAGTTTTACAAGAAATTGAAAAGCAATCTGAGTTCTTGTTTTTTTACCAATCCGAAGATATAGACGTAAGCATTAAAATAACCATTGAAAGAAAAGACGCTACGATCCACCAGGTCCTTGAAGACCTTCGAAAACAAACTAAGCTAAAATATACCATTCAAAAAAAGCATATTATTATAACTGATGAAGGTCGCGAAAAGGAGAAGATGTCTAACGCGTTGGCATCGTCATCTTTTAACGATAAAGAAACCATTACCGGATGGGTACAAGATACGCTCGGAAATCGTATAATGGGAGCTAGTATTTTCTTAAAGGGTTCTCAAACCACCACATCGACTGATGAGCAGGGGCGTTTTTTTTTTAAAGCACCCTCAAAAGGAGTTCTAAAAGTATCATATGTGGGCTATTTATCCAAGGAAGTTAATTTTGACAATGACAGTCCATTAACGATCATTCTAAATGAACGCATTGAAAATTTAGACGAAATTATCGTCGTTGCCTACGGCGAACAAAAAGAAAGCATCAAGCTATCCGCTGTCAGCCATATTTCAGGAGTAGAGCTGAATAAATCCAATGCGGCTAACCTATCGAATACGATAGCAGGGCGTTTAGCTGGAGTAAGCATACGGCCTATAAGTGGCAAACCTGGCGAAGATAATCCAACTTTCTATATCCGTGGCGTTGCAACTACCGGTAATAAAAGTCCTTTAATTGTTATTGACGGTATCATTCGTGACAACATTAACCAAGTTAATATGAACGATATTGAATCCGTAAGCATATTGAAGGATGCCACTGCCATTGCGCCTTATGGATTAGGTGGTGCCAATGGCGTTATGCTGATTACCACTAAAAGTGGTAAAGAAGGGAAAGCAAAGTTGACACTGAATTCTTACTTCGGGATACAAAGGCCTACAGTTATCCCCCAAATGTTGAATGCCCAAGATTATATGCGACTAAGGAATGAGGCCTACCTGAATGACAATAACCATCAAATTCCTACAGGAGGCGCTTTACCCTTTTCAGAGCAACTCATTGCCGATTATCAGCAACTTCACGCCACCAACCCAGATGAATACCCCAATAGCAATTACATAAATGAGATGGTTAAATTAAACACACCTATTGAAAGTTACAGTGCACAAGTAAGTGGTGGAAGTCCTCAAACTAACTATTATCTTGGAGTTGGCTATTTTAATCAAAAGGGAATGTATGACAATCTATACTATAGGCGTTACAGCATAAATAGCAAAGTCGATTTTCAGGTGTTCAAAGACACGCGTTTGTTGCTATCCATGAATGGCACAGTAGAAAATCGGAATGCAGGACCCTCGCCCATCGGCATAAGCTATACGCCGATACATAGCCTGTACTATAGCAACGGTCTTTGGGGCGAATCAGGAGGTAAAAGCCCTTTAGGCGAATTGAACAGCGGATCTTATGACCGTTTCAATAATAACACGCTTCTACTAAGTGTTGGACTTGAGCAAAAACTTCCTTTCATTAAAGGTTTACGTGCAAAAGCCGTATTGAGTTATGATCCTAACTTCCAGTATAGAAAAACCTGGACCAAACCTTATTATTATTACCTGTTCGATAGCCGCGCCGAAACGAATCGCTTTACCCGTACGGTGAATGGCCAGGAAATAACCTCTTTACGTCAGCAAGACGACAAAAATGATCGGTACACCGGTCAATTTTATTTAAACTACAATCGCAGTTTCGGCAAGCATGAAATAGGCGGGCTTGCCGTTTTTGAAGCACGGGATACCAGAAACCGATGGATAATGGCCGCGCGCCGTGGGTTCCAATTAGAGCTAGATGAGTTAAATTTCGGCCCCTCCGACAAAATCCAGTTTGACAATGCCGGTTCAAGCTCAAGAGCCACCCAAACGGGATTGGTTTACCGTTTCAATTATAGCTACAGTCAAAAATATTTAATGGAAGCTTCGGGCCGATATGATGGTCATTCTTTTTTTGCGCCGGGACGACGGTGGGCTTTTTTTCCCGCTTTCTCATTCGGTTGGCGAATTTCAGAGGAAAGTTTTTTAAAAAATAAGACGAATTGGCTGAACGATCTCAAAATACGCGGCTCATGGGGGAAAGCGGGGAACTTAACCCCCAATGCCTTCCAATACCTCTCTGTTTACAATCTTATCAGTAACGCATATCTATTTGGTAACAGTTTTGTTCAGGGGTCAGAAATGCGTCGCGAACCAAACCCATCCATTACCTGGGAAGTAAGCAGAAGCAGCAACATTGGTATCGATGCGACACTTTTCAACGGCCGTATTTCGGTAGCGGCCGATGTATTCCAACAAAAAAGAAGTGGCATGTTGCTATCACCCAATGTGACTGTCCCCGTTGAATACGGACTCGCCCTTGCGGAAGAAAATGCAGGCGTTATGACTAACCGGGGCGTAGAGTTTGAGTTGGGAGGTAAGCATTCATTTGCGAATGGCCTAGCATTAAATGTTAACGCCAATTTCAGTTATGCCAAAAACAGAATGGATCAGGTTTATGAATCACTCGATACTTATAACAACACCCATAGGCGTCGCACAGGAAGACCTTGGCTCACACCTTTTGGCTATAAAGCTGTAGGGTTGTTTTCAACGGCAGATGATAAGAACGGAGACGGAATCATTAATGCGAATGACGGTTATTACATTGATCAATTCGGCGCTATCCTATATCCAGGCGATGTAAAGTACGCCGATTTAAGCGGACCGAACGGCCAGCCCGACGGGAAGATTGATTCATGGGATGAGACCGTTGTCGGTTATGCACCATATCCACGTATAACTTATGGTTTTACCTTGGGGGCAAGCTGGAAAGGATTTGATCTGAGTGCGTTTTTTCAGGGAGCAGCACAAGCGAGCATTAACATTCAAGGATATCAAACAATCCCTTTCAGACTGAATAATGCCAACGTATCCTATGAATATTTCAATAATTATTGGCGCCCGGATAGGCAAAACGCAATTTACCCACGGATATCGCAGGCTCCGGCTCAAAAAAACACAACAAATCTACAATATTCAAACGGCTTTGGGCCTTATTCAAGTTCTTTTTGGATGCGAAACACTAATTATCTCCGATTAAAAAACCTGGTTATCGGTTATACATTGCCCAAAAAACTGACACAAAAAGCAGGCATTTCAGCCCTTCGCTTTTATCTTTCAGGCGATAACATTTTTACTTGGAGTAGTTTAAACTTCATGGATCCTGAAACTAATTATGAATCACGCGAGGAGTCTTATCCGCTCCAAAAAAATTACACAGTTGGCATGAATATCTCCTTCTAAAACGAAACAATATGAAACGCAGCCTACTTATTCGCATTCTCACCTGCATGATAATAAGCGTGCATATCTCCTGTAATAAATTTCTCGACACAACACCAACCAATACACTAACAGAACAAACACAGTGGGCAAGTGAAGCGAATGCCGATGTCTATTTGAATGGCATCTACCAACGACTAAATAGACCTAATACGCCCGACCCTTTAGACAATTATACAGACGATAATGATGGTGGTCCTTATTGGCTATCCTGGCAATGGAAGCAAGGTATTGTCACTCCAGAAATAGAAGATGGCCATCCAATGATTCAAGATGCAGTAGCCAATGATTTCACGGGATGGTCGTATACATACGATAAAGTGCGCCGCTGTAATGAGTTTTTACAACAAACCGAGCTTCATAAGAATAATTACTCAACAGCTTGGTATAACAAAAGAAGAGATGAAGTCCGATTTTTACGTGCCTTTTTTTATGCCGGACTTTGGCAGCATATCGGCGGTCTGGTACTCCTTACAGAACCGCTAGACAGGAAAGAGATGCCCGACGAATTGCTTTATCGAAAACGAAATACTTTCGAAGAAACCTTTAATTTCATCATTAGCGAATTAAAGGATATCGTTGATAACGCTTATTTAGCAGTTAAATATAACAACGGTGACAGTGATGCGGGCAGAGCAACGCTGGGTGCCGCATTGGCGCTGTGCGGTTGGGTTGAACTATATGCAGCCAGCCCGAGTTTTAATAGTAGCATCCCCGCAGCGGCTGAAGGAACCGGTGCCGCTGCCGAACAAACAACCTTGGTGGGCTTCGGTAATTACGATCAGCGTCGTTGGGAAATCGCAGCAGCTACCAATCGAAAATTTATTGATCTATACGGTGGTACCTACAGATTGTTTGATAATATGGAATTGTTATGGTCGGAAGCTACAGAGTATAATTCAGAGGTTATTTGGGATAGGCAGTTAAAAGCCAATGTTACAAATTTAGAAAGTGATTTTGCCCAAAAAGGTGGACCCACCTACATACTCGGTAAATATTATACTTGGGGCAATTTCTGTCCAACACAAGAACTAGTCGATGCCTTTCGGATGGCTAACGGATTACCTATTTCCGACTCACAGTCGGGTTATGACCCCAAACATCCCTACCTCAATCGAGAGCCACGCTTTTACTATTTCATTGTATACGATGGCGCACCTTATAAGATGAATTGGATGCCTCAGACAGATACGATTTATACTCGTATTGACCGCGTTAATCCTTCAAAAAATGAAATTGAACTTGCTCAGTCGGATGTAACCCGAACAGGTTATTATTTTAAAAAGCGGATGGATCCAGATAATGAACCCGCTGCCTGGAGTTATGGCATCAACTATATTTTTATACGTTATGCGGAAGTACTGTTGAATTTTGCTGAAGCGCAAAACGAAGCCTACGGCCCCAATGAAGTATATGCGGTTATAAATGAACTCCGAACTAAGCGTGGCTTACCGAGTATTGAGGATACTTACGGGGCCAGTGTGCTTACGCAGGAGCAAATGCGCGAGGTGATTCGGAACGAAAGGCGTGTAGAGCTTTGCTTTGAAAACAAACGTTTTTACGATTTAATTCGTTGGCGCATCGCCTTCGATGTGATGAATAAACCTCTACACGGCATGAAAATACAAAATAGCAGTCCTAACGACAACGCAGGAGAATGGCAGTATGAACGACTTCCATTAAATAATCACCCACATGTATTTACCAAAAAAATGTATATGAACCCCATTCCATATACTGTCATCGCTGCTAATAGTAAAATAGTACAGAACCCAGGTTACTAGGTTCTGTATCAAGGCTACAGGCTATCTACACTCGCAAGAATAGCTTCCTCCTTTGTACGCGGCTGCCAATTTAAAACAGACTTGGCCTTTTCGTTGCTTAACTTGATATAAAAGGACTTGTCCGTATTCGTCATGTCAGCAATATTAGCTGCAAGCTGTGGTCTCTCTCGTTTAATCAGCTGTGCTACATCGTAAAAGCTCATAATACCGTCTGAGGTTGCCAAGAAACGCTGCCCTTTTGCTTGGGGATGCAACATCGCCTTGATGTGAATGTCTGCTATATCCCGCACATCTACCACGCCCATGGTAAATGGCGGACTCTGACGGGTTATTCCATTCGTGATTCCTTTGATGACCACATCTACCGAAGCGGAAGAAATAGCTCCCAGTATCGGGCCGAAGATGCCCACCGGGTTAATAACAGACAGCTCCAGATTACCGCCTTCCCTTTCCATAAAGGTCCAAGCTGCTTTTTCTGCCACTGTTTTTGATTTTATATAGGGTGGAATTGCAGCAGTTGGGTCGGTCCAATCATCTTCCGTATACACATGGTTTTTCGAATCAATACTGTAACCAATAGCCGCAAAAGAAGAAGTCAAAACCACCCGCTTTACACCTGCGTCTCGCGCAGCCTTTAATACCCTTAATGCGCCATCACGCGCTGGCTTAATTAACTCATTTTCGTCTGCGGGTTCTTCCGCGGGGAAAGGTGATGCTACATGTAACACATAATCACAACCCTGTATAGCTTCTGCCCATCCACTATCCTCATTTAAATCAGCCTCAAAGAAGGATAAATTGTCAAGATTGCTGATTCCGCTACCCATCAAAGCCTTAATAACGTCATCCTTTCTAGCAAAAGTACGAACGGTGGTTCTGACGCGATAATTTTTTTGCAATAACTGCAGTACCGTATGCACTGCAACAAAGCCGGTGCCACCGGTTACCAATACGGTTTGATTTTCCATTGTTTCGTTTGTTTACCACAAAACTCTGCAATAAAACCGCAGGTAGTTTTGTTGCAAGGTCCAAATTAACTTTGTTTTGCCGTCCATACATTCCTAATAATTATGACACTCTTTGAGCGACTAACCTTTGTTTCCAGCTCCATAATAGATAGATGAATAAGAAGAGGATCATCAATCCAATCATCGCGGTAAACAAGAGAAAGATACTCCGTATGGTAGCGAGCTGTGCTTGTGTTGCCAGCGATTTGGCAAGCATTGTATTAGATATCTTACCTGCATCAGCGTTTGAAAAACCTGTAGCAAGCAAAAAATTGTCGAAAAAGCTTCTTCGTTCCACAAATTGCTGATTAAGAAAATTAAGATTCGCTATAAAAACATCTGTATGTTTCCGGTTGCAAACAAGCTGTAAGGTAAAAAAACCCGCTATTGAATTTAGGGAGGCAATAAAGCGTGCATACGTACAAATCACAATACCTGTTAGCGCATTTTGGGGAGGCAAAGCGGTGATGCAAAGTATACTTATCGGCACAAATAGCAATCCACAGGCAAATCCGTGCGTAAAAATCGGAATCGACAAGTTCGCTACCGAAAGGTCGTGGCTGATTAGCGTAGAAAAGTAAAGATGATAAGCGAAAAGTACTAAGAAGCCCACTAATATCAAGGGTATCAAATTTCTTTTGTGCTGCAGAATAGCTATTACAGAAATAATGGTTGCCAATACAATCCCCACTACGTTAAAAGTAGTCGCTTCCACGATATCTTGAGCGCTCCATCCCTTAACCGAAACAGCATAACCATAAATTAAATTCAAGCTATCCTTCACACCGTAAAAGAAAATAAGCAGCAGCAGACCGAAGATAAACCTTCGATATTTGAATACAACCAGATCAATAAGCGGAAAGGATATTATACGCTGCCGCCATATAAACAACAAAGTGAAGACAAGCACTAGGACGGCCGCTATCTCAATTGGCGGATCAGCCAGCCAATAATATCTTGGTCCATAGATCATTGCGAAAGCCAGCGCTCCCCCAGCAATGGCAAAGAGCATCGCGCCAGGCCAGTCAGCAGGTGGTATTTTGGCTTGCGGTGTGTTTCCCTTAAAGACTGCAATAACAAAAGCCATGGCTAATAGTTGCAATCCCATCAGCACGTAATAAAAAGCGGTCCAATCCATCCTATCCACCACCCAAGAGGCGCCCCAGCTCACCAGTGGGCCACCAATTAAAATCAAGGAAAAGAAAAAAGAGGTCCCTATCAAAACACGTTTTGTTTCTGGCAAGGTTGTAAAAAGTAGCACCAGTGTACGCCCAACAACGAGGCATGTAGTCACTCCTGTAAAAAAACGAAGTACCGAGAATAACCACAAATTTTGTGTATACGTAAACCCTAAATTCAGCGTCATACTTAATAAAAAAGATAGTAAAAGATAGGTTCTGACGTTAAACGAGCCAGCCACTTTAAACTGCAGCGGTAGGGCCGTTGCAATACCAACATAAGCTATTAGCCATGCAAAAGAAACATCCTCTGCTTGCGCACCGTAAAAAGCAACTACATGCCCCTGAATCAACGCGAAAGACGCAAATTGCGCAATGGCGGCAAACATAATTAAAATCAAAATGCCTCTAAGCAGGTGGATTCTTCGCAATGTCCAGCCATGAAAAAAAATAGCAGGTCCCATCTTTAACGTCTTTTCTTCACAATTACTTTCACATTCATGCCAGCTTTCAAAACATCAGCTTCACCTTCTTCAAAAGCGATTTTAACAGGGATTCTTTGTATAATCTTAACAAAATTCCCAGTCGAATTGTCGGTCGGCAGCAAAGAAAATTTCGAGCCGGTAGACGCCGCAATAGCTTCAATTCGGCCATGGAAGCGCTTTTCGGGAAAAGCGTCCGCTTCGATTTTGACTGACTGCCCCACAAACATTGCCGCCACCTGCGTTTCTTTGAAGTTGGCGATCACCCATTTCAGCTTACTATTCACGACCGATACCAAGGGCTGCCCAGGCTGTATCTGTTGCCCTTCTAATAGTGCTTTTCTACCGGTAAATCCAGTATACGGTGAGGTAATAACCGTATAACTTAAATTGAGCCTAGCCAAATCCAACGTAGCCTCAGCTCTTTTCTTGGCTGCGATTAACGATTTATACCTCGCTTCCAGTTCCAGCACTTTGCTGTTATTTGTTTTAAGGCTATTATTTGCTGCACTGTAATCGCTTTTTAATACATCGTATTTAGTTTGCACAACTTCAAAGTCGGATACAGTCACCGCCTCGGCACTTAATAGATTTCTGAAGCGTCCAACTTCCTGTTCCTGCTGCCAAAGTTTAGCCTTTGCCGCGCTTATCTGATCTTTGTTGACTAAGGTGGCTGTTTTTGCACTATGAATGCTGGCAGCAAGAACACCTAGCTGTGCTTCCGTATCTTCGAGTAACGCTTCTGCTTCCTTCACTTTTTGCAGATACTCACGGTTATCCAGTACCAACAAAGTATCCCCCCGCTTCACTTGTTGATGCTCTTCGAAAAGCACGCGATCAATAAAACCACCAACCCTAGCAGAAACGGGGTTAATATATGATTCAACCTGCGCGTCATTGGTATCCTCGTAACCGTTAATATAAGCCATATAACGTAGAAAGTAAAATACGCCGACACACATTGCGAGCAACGAGACACCCAGCGTAATTTTATTGCTCAGTCCTATCAGTTCGTTTTGTTTAGATTTCATTTTCGTAAATTTTTCCGGTAACAAATAATAAGCGATAATAGATCGCTAGTGCATTGATATTGGTTTGTATATAGCTGAATCTAGCCTCTTGATATAAATTATCCGCCTGCAGCAAATCGGTCAATAAGCTTAATTGATTCAGGTATTTAGTGTTCTGTATATCGTAGTTTATTTTAGCCTGTTCGATTGATGTTTTAACCACCGCTATTCGGCTTAACGCTTCATGATATTTAATAATTAATGCCCTGATCTCTTGTTGGACACCTTCCTGCACCCATTCCTTTTGTTGTTTCAGGCCATCCACACGGATCCGGGCCGCACTAATGCGGTTCCTATTCTGATATAAGGAGGAAATATTATAGCTCAGTTTGATACCTGCCATACCTATACCAACCGTTTGATCTTGTGGAGGGAAGAAAAAATTATTAGGATAATTAAAGCCATAACCGGCAAATAAAGAAACTGAGGGTAGATTAAAAGAGGCTAGCTGTTGAATCCGACGCTGTTGAATTTCGATATTCTTATCGATTTTCAATAAGCTATAGATGTGCACATCCCCCTGTTGCATGCCACTAATACGTGCACTGTCAATAAGCACAAGTGCATTTGTATCACTAGGAATAACCAGCGTATGATCATCCAATCCTAGCAGCACATTTAGTTGCTCATTGCCGATCGCATAATCATTTGTGCTTGCTTGTTGATTAACTTCCGCATTGGATAATAAAACCTCCGCGCGGAGCAGGTCGCTCCTGGTTACTTTACCATTGGCATATAAGGCTTCTATATTTTTCCTAAGGATACGCGTTCTGTCCACTTGATCGACTATCACCTGCTGCTGATAATAAATCTTAACCAGCTCTAAATAACGAAGCGCTGTCTGCAGTCCAATATTCGCCTCTGTTTCTTCTGTATTAAGTGCAGCCAGTTCATTTTTAAGTTTAAGGCCCTGAATAATCGCTTTTTGCCTTCCACCCGCATAGAGATTAAATGAAGACTCGACATTTAATCCACCTGCATTGGAGTTAGGTGGCTTAGTTTGATGACTCACCTCTCCGAATAATCCTTCATACAAGGTAATCTCGCTATATCGTTGGTATCCCAAGCTTGCATTGACCTGTGGTAGTGCTTCACGCTTCGCTTCCACAAGATCGACGCTCGCGGCTTGCTGTTCCTTCCGCGCGACACCAATTAGCTTATTCGCCTCCCTGGCACGTGCTATGGCATCCGCTAAACTGAGTCCAATTCTTGCATCGGTAGATTGTGCATTTGCTTGCAAACATAGTTGAACGCAGAAAATGACGGTGCTTAAATAAGGAAGCTTCAGCCATTTTGTTATTTTACCTGTTATCATATTAATTATCTTCATATCCATTTAATCAGCAATCACTTTGAAAAATCAGGGCAAAGGATATTCCTTACGGATAGTTTCCGTAAAAATTAAAAGCCATAAAATTTTATATTAACTCAGCCTTGCTTCGTCAACTAGTTTTTGTTTGTTTAAATTCTTTTCTGAATCGCCCCGGCGAGGTTTTGGTAAGTTTGCTAAAAAGACGATTGAAATATTTGTAATCTTCGTAACCTAAGGATGACGAAATCTCCTTTACACTCAAATCCGTATAACAAAGCAATCGCTGTGCCTCCCGCAGCATTTCCTGCTGGATAAAATAGGAAAGTGTAAAGCCGGTTACCGACTTTACTGTATCGTTTAAATAACTGATTGAAATATGCATCAAACCCGCATAATCTTTCGGTTTCTTGAGCTCTTTGAAACGATTCCTTACAAAGCATTTAAAAACCTTCGTGAGCTCCACACTCCGCTGTGAGTGCCGATCCACCAAACTACTTGCATTCGCCTGAAATATAGAGGCTACCTTATAAACGATAGGTGCAACCATAGCGGTTAGAATATGTCTATGAAGGCTCGAAAAATCTTGGTCATAATAGGTCTTTAGTAATAAAGACAAATAGCTATTGAACCATTCCGAATCTGACTCCGTCAATGAGAGCAGTGGCCCTCTAAAAAGCGAATCCTCAATCATTAGGCGAACATGATCATCAATCAGCTTATTATCCAGATATAATACCCAACCTTCAACTTGCTGAAAACGAACCATCTGCAAAACCTGTCCGGGCTGTAGAAAAAAAATGCTTCCAAGACCAAGCGACGCTTTTTTAAAATCCACCAAAAGTTCAGCTTCGCCTCGCACGAACTTAATTAGCAGAAAATGGTCGTTCCGATGCAATTTCGAAATATCCTCAAAAAGACCGGTAAGATAGGTGTCACTCATCCTATTGATACGTATACCGGATAAATGTTCCTTGAGCGGCCATGTTGGAATTTTTGTTGTCATTACTTTTGTCACCTCAATTCTATGCAAAAATAACAGGCAGATAAGCTACTTAATCCCCTTTTTCATCTGATTTATTGGACAAATCGCCTATTCCGTATAAATACTTGACACATTGTATAATCTTCATTAAAATTAAAACAACACCCGTTTGCTTCCCTAAAATTTCGATGGTTAAGGCTTTTACTGAGACAAACAGCCTATTTAGGTCGTTAAACGAAAGATGTAATTAATTTTTCTCCAAAATCAAAGGACCAATAAAAGAATCATCTTCATTGATGATTAGCTAATCCAGGGCACTCATCCGATTAACAAGCCAATTCAACGCGGTAAAAAGGTGATTCAACGAAAATCCGACTATACCCAGCAAGTGCGGAGTTAGTTTTACGCATTCATTTTCCAGCAATCTTATGTAGAAAAAATTAATAACTGTTCTTACAAGCTATAAATAAAAATAAAATGAGTAAAGTTTTAATTATCAATGCAAGTCCCCGTACCGACAGATCTATTAGCAGACGCCTAAGCAAGCACTTTGTTGAAAGCTGGATAAATAAGCAACCAACGGCACAGATTATATATAGAGAATTAGGAAAAGGAGACATACCCCATGTAACAGAAGCCTGGATTGCAGGGGCATTTAAACCAGCACATCTCCGCTCAGAAGAGGATCTCGAAGCATTAAAAATCAGCGATACACTCATCAAAGAACTCAAAGAAGCAGACGTAATTGTGGTAGCTACCCCCATGTACAATTGGTCTGTTCCAAGTAGCTTAAAAGCCTACATCGATCAGGTAATACGGGTTAACGAAACTATTCAAATTACCGGTATTCCGGCTGATCCTTATCGAGGTCTACTTCAAAATAAAAGTGTATATCTACTGATCTCGCGCGGGAACAGCGGCTACTCAAAAGGCGAATTTAATGCACACCTTAATTTTCAAAGTGATTACTTAAAAACCGTCTTTCATATTATGGGGATAGATGATGTGCAGGAACTCCTTTTTGAGGGAATAGAGTTTGATAGGGATACCGTAGAGACGCGTTTAGAAGCTATTCGAAAAACATTAGATCACTTAATTACCCCTGTGCGTTAAACATCAAGAAGAGGACTTTAAATCCTGGTATACGTTTAATACATTCACCCTGATTTGCAGGTGCTGAAGATATTTTTTTTCGCATGAGTAGTTTTGATACGCTATTCGTTTAGCTAAAAAAACATATAGACTTGGCGCTAAAAACGAGAAAATGAATGATAATACACATAAAACAAGTAACCTTTAAATACTATGAAAATTCTAATTATCGCTGGCACAGGCCTTATTGGAACGATGGTAGCACGCAACCTTACCCAACTTGGCCATGATGTGATACTAGGATCACCCACAAACGGCATTGACGCCCTTACAGGCACAGGACTTGATGAAGCAATGGCAGGTACAGACATCATCATTGACCTAGCAAATTCGAAATCGTTTGACGATGCGCCTGCACTCGATTTTTTTCAAACAGCTGGCCGTAACCTGATAGCTGCGAAAAGTAAAGCCTCTGTAAAACATCATGTAGCCTTATCAATTGTTGGCGTAGATCGCATGCAAAACATGGGCTATATGCGCGCAAAAAAATGCAAGAAGACCTAATCAAAGCTTCCGGCACACCTTATACCATTATCCGGAGTACACAGTTTTTAGAGTTTGTACCAACAATTGCAGCAATTGGCACGCAAGGTAATGACGTTTATGTTTCCGATATAAGCTTTCAGCCGATAGCCGCCGCAGATGTGGCCGCCTTCGTTACAGAATTTGCGCTTGAACAGCCCACTAATGCCCTTAAAGAGATAGCAGGACCAGAAAAAGACGATTTAATTAACTTTGTAACTGCCTACCTCAAACAGAATGACAGCGCAAAAAAAATAATTCCAACCGACAAACATGAGTATTTCGGCGCGACAATCGCGAAATCTGCTTTAGTTCCAGAGGGTTCAGCTCATCTCGGAAAGGTTGCCATGAAGGAGTGGTTAAGCGGGAAAATTATATAAATATGGAAACAAAAAATTCGATTGCTCAATTATTGCTGCGACTCGCCCTGGGCATTGGCTTTTTACTACCTGTTATGGATCGATTAGGATGGCTCGGACAACCGGGAGATCCTGGGGTTGGCTGGGGTAATTGGCAGCATTTTGTCGATTATACCCACTTGCTTATACCCTATGTTAATTTACCAATGGCTTCTTTTCTTGGGATTCTTGCCACTGTAGCAGAATGCGTAATTGCTGTTTTATTGATTATCGGATACAAAACTCGTTTGGCGGCTCTCGGAAGCTTTCTACTTACCTTATTGTTTGCTATTAGTATGCTGTTCTTCCTGAACTACAGAGCACCGTTTAATTATTCGGTTTTTGTTGTCAGCTTCGCAAGCTTATTGTTGACAAAAGTAGAAAGTTACACCTGGAGCCTGGATGCATACGCGAGTAGAAGAAAGAAGAATTTCAGCTTCATATAGAAGGCAATTATTTTTGATAACAATGCAGGCTTTCCGCGCCTTTAAGCTTAAGCCTGCATTATTTTATTTAGCATTTTTTCCGTATGTAAGCTCACTGGGGGTGTAACCAAACTGCTTTTTAAACGCAAAAGAAAAATGCGACAAGTCCTCAAATCCAACTTCCAGGTAAACCTCACTTGTTTTGAGATTATTTTTGCTTAACTGAAAATGTGCTTCATCCAATCGTTTTTTTCTCAACCAATTACGGGGTGTATCATGGAAGATGTTGTAAAAATCCCGTTTAAAAGATGAAAGACTTCTGCCCGTTAAAAAAGCAAAGCGTTCCAAACTGATATTAAAACGGAAGTTTCTATTCATAAATTCCTCTAGGTCGATTTTCGCCGGTGCACCAAAATTGAAAAAAACGGCTGCCAAGTTGGGGTCGGCCCGTAGCAGAATCAGCAGCAACTCATCGCGTTTGATGTCTGCAAAGACTTCGTCAATTGTTTCTTCACCATTATAATAAGGCTTTAACGACTGGATAAAATTAGCAATGAGTGTCTCTTTCTGTACAAAAACAAAGGAGTCATTATTAATCGTTGCAGAAAAATCAGTCGGATAGCGTTCCAGAAACTTTCTCAGAAAAGGTTCATCAAAGGTGATGATGATTTTCTCAAAGCGATCATGATCCTTGTATTTGGTATACCGTACCAAATGATTTTTCCGGGCAATGCAATAATCACCCGGTTGTAAGTTATAGGTCTTTCGGCCATCGTAAGCCACCATAGATCCACGAAGTAGGCAAAGAAAAAAATGATCCGAAATAAATTGCTCCGGTGAAATCTCGGGGCCTAAATGGCAGGACTGAATATTAGTGACACGCAAAATATCTCAATTTAATAATGCAAAGTTATTGAAAGTAGTTAACACCAGTCACACTTTCAGCATACTCCCATAAATCGGTAGCTAACCTCCGATCATGCATATAAGCCGTAGAATGCTTTGAAAGTGCAGGATACCCAACATATTCATGCTCACCATCAGGTCCGTAGAAATCACCGCCTTTTACGGTTGGATCCGTGGCTGCAAACAAAGTAGGCAACGCTCCCTGCCACGGTTCCATCACGTTATCAAATTGGGCAAGTAATACTTCCAGTTCATCATTTGGAATGTGGCGTTGCAGATCCGTGCGGGTAACACCCGGATGCGCCGCCACTGATAAAACGCCACTCCCCTTCTCCTGCAACCGGCGGTTAAGTTCATTTGTGAAAATCACATCCGCCAATTTACTGACCGCGTATTCGCGCCAAGCGTCATAAGGCTTCTCTAATTTTAAATTATCGAAATCAATCCCTTCAGCGCGAATGGCCGCACCGCTAGAAAGCGTTACTACACGCGCCCTAGCTGCCTTCTCCAACAATGGGAGCAAAAACCCTGTTAAAGCAAAATGTCCAAGGAAATTCACGCCAAATTGCAATTCAAATCCATCCTCCGTTTTAGATGCCGGCGGAATCATTACCCCCGCATTATTGATCAGCAGATCTAAGCGTTCATAACGGGTTTTGAACTGATCAGCAAAATGCCTGACATTCGTTAGACTTGCCAAATCAAGAATTCCTACCTCAAGCGAGCCGGTTCCGCTTCCCGTAGCTCGTATCCGCTCAATTGCTTGTTTAATTTTCTGCTTGTCCCGCGCTGCAATCGTAACCGAGGCCCCTGCTTCGTATAACGCTTTTGCTGTTTCAAAGCCAACACCGGTGTTGGCTCCTGTTACAATCGCTACTTTTCCTGATAAATCAGGCATGTCTTTCGTTTTCCACATAGTATATTCATTTATTAATGCGACAAAGTTCTCTAAAAAAGCAACAACTCACTTTGTTGCAAAGTCCAAATCTACTTTGTTATAACGTTCATTAACCCTTTTCTACTCATCCTGTATTTAATCATGGCACTAATAAGCAAAAAGTACCTTGGTATATCCCCTATATAGGTGATTAAAAATGGCTTTAAGCTTATAAATACTGCATAAAAAAAAAATTGTAGGCTTTAATTTTACGGCGCATAATTTAACAAATTTTCAATACGATAATCAGACAAAACGCTCCGTTATAAAATACAATGAATACCGCAAACAACTATAAAATCAAACACTTTATCTGGTGGACACGCGTCAAAGTATACAAAATACTTGCATTTAGTGTCATCTTTACCACTCTATTTTATTTCTTCCACCTAGAATGGTTAGCCATCCCATGGGTACCTGTAGCTTTACTTGGAACCGCCACGGCTTTTATTTCCGGATTTCGAAATACGCAAACCTATAATCGCACTTGGGAAGCACGACAGATACTCGGATCAATCG
Organism: Olivibacter sp. LS-1; assembly: GCF_008245145.1. Classification (GTDB taxonomy): domain Bacteria; phylum Bacteroidota; class Bacteroidia; order Sphingobacteriales; family Sphingobacteriaceae; genus Olivibacter; species Olivibacter oleidegradans. The sequence goes on from NZ_CP041643.1 coordinate 5,303,472, forward strand.
AAACAGATAGTCGGACATTTGGTATTATGGTCAAAGACTTTTTACGACTTGAAAATAAAGAAGAAGAAATTGCCTTACAAAGGCAGTTCATCTACCGTCACTTTGCGTGGTTAACAGCACTTCGCTTCCAACTACGCGAAACAAAGAGCTGGGAAAATATACAAACCAGAAGTTATAATCGCGAGTTTCTACGATACTATCATGTTCCGGAATGGGAAGGTAATTTAGAAAATGAAATAAAACCCTTCCTATCAGCAGAAGAATTGCAAGCTGCACTTCTTACAAAAAATCGTGCTACCCATTTAATTCGCTTCCAGTCGGCTCATTTACGAAAATTGAACGAAAAAGATATGCTCATTGCCCCAAACTACATTGCATTGGAAAATCAATTAAAAAGTCTATTAGACAGCCAAGGCAAGTGCGAACGTATCAAGAACTTTCCGTATCCAAGGCAATTCTCAAGCATCAGTCTCTATTTCACGTCTGCGCTATGCTTTTTTTTACCTCTTGGCTTTATCGGCGAGTTTTCCAAACTGATTGACAAATATGGTTCACACATTATTTGGCTTGCTGTTCCGCTAAGTGTCCTGATCGGCTGGGTATTTTTAGTATTGGAGCAAATAGGAGAATCAACTGAAAATCCCTTTGAAGGAGGTGCTAATGATGTCCCCATCACCCATATGAGTAGAAGTATCGAAATTGAATTACGGGAGATGTTAGGTGAAACCAATCTGCCTGCATCCTATGAACCTATAAACGATATCTTGATGTAAAACACCGTACTTAAAAGACAGCAATTAACTAATCAATAGCTACTTTTTAGTGCTATTTATAGATCCGGTAAACTTGCTGATGAGAATACCTAAAAGGACGACAGAATAAAACTGACCGATAACACCTATTAAAGAAGCGATAAGCTTCGTATTATGAATGTTGGGTGTAATGTCTCCATAACCGATCGTCGTAAAAGTAATAGAACAATAATACACCAAGTCAGTAAAGATGTACGCCGGACTTGTATAGTCAAGTCCTTTAAAAGCAGTATGATTGTGATACGCAAAAAGCTGAAAGACGAAGACGAATATTTCAATAATTAAAAACACCCCACAGGCAGCGGCGGAGATAATATCGGTATTGATATAGCTTGGTTTAACCAAAAAACGAAAGACTTCTAAAAAAATAAAAACAAAAAATATAACGTAACATAGGTTGAGCATAAACATATAGATAGGGCACTTTTGAAAGAGTGGTAACAAAATAGGAAATGTGATGACAACAATAGCCATCACATTTCTGAACATGGTTTTCGCCCGCCCTCTTTTCATAAAAACAACGATGCTGGCTAACGAAAGAATAAGCATATTGATCGGCCATAATACTTCGATGTAAAAACGTATATCACTTACCAACGCCCCCATGTAGAGATGTTGCATCAGTGCAAACAGTAATAATTCGTATTTACGCTTTATAAATAGTTGCTTCATACTTACGGTTAAAAACCTAAACGCAGTATTTAGGAGGCGAGCCTTACTGTTTATCGCTATCTAGCTCGGTTTGTATATTATGGACCTGCTCTTCTACTATTATGTTATGACCATTATCCAATAGGATATTAGATTTGCCATCGCGCAACGCTGACACAGCTGCGATCTTCTTTAAATTAATCATCACCGACAGGTTTTCGGGTGATGTAAATGTGTGAAACTTACTCATGGTATTTTATATTGATTAATTGAACACTTCCGTTAAAATAATAGAATCCCCGTGCTCGACGGGGATTCGTGGCTTCCCGGCAACATGAAACAAGTTCACGCAATTTTTAACAGCTTAACCAGGAAGCTCAGGGGCATATTATCGCACGGCCATACGGATTTCTACGTTGCCTCCCAATTTCAAAATCGGCGCATCTTTCGCAATTTCGGCTGCTTCCTCATAATCATCAGCAAGCACCACGATCATCCCGCCTACCGATTCCTTAATCTCTGCATAAGGGCCATTTATGACACTCTTGTTTTTCTTAACAATCTTTCCGCTGCCGTCCCAACGGCGTAATGGTTGTACCAACAGATTCTGTGCTGCAAGGTTACTGTACCATTCTTGCCACTCCTGTAAATGTTTTTCCAAACTTATCGGCGACGGTTGCGCGTCTTCGGTTTCAAAATCGCGTCTGAAAATCATCAAAAATTCGTTCATAGCTATTGGGATGAAATTAGCCAAACATACCTACTTGATAGGAACCGGGAGTATTGGCGAAAGCCAGGTTAAAACGGTTCCAGGTATTGATAGTTGTTATACCCAGCGTTAAATCAACCAATTCTTCATCAGAGAAAGCTTCTTTCGCTGTACGGTAAACCTCATCGGTAACCTCCGTTTTTGTGATGGCTTCTGCCCAGGCCAAAGCGGCCCGCTCACGCGATGTATAATATGGACATTCCCTCCACGCACTCAAGCTATAAAGGCGTTGCTCGGTCTCGCCCATGGCTCTCAACTCTTTCGAGTGCATATCCAAACAGTATGCACAACCGTTAATCTGTGAAACTCTAAAATCCACCAGCTCCAGAAGCTCGCGCTCAATCGTGGCTTTCTTTAGGTATCCGCTTAATGTAAATAAAGCACCCATTGCTTTTTTTCCTTTTTCAAATGCATTAATTCTAGTTTCCATCTTTTTTATTGTTATTACTTTATTGACAAATGATTATTGAAAATTGGACATCCCCTCTAATATAACCTGTCCAACTGTTTTGATAATGAAGGAGGTAAAAAGGACCGACCGCCGTTGGTGGGTCTGCAAGTCCATGAAAACAACCCGCGGGTGGTAAGTTTGCCCCTTAAGGTTACGGCTTGTTTAAAATAGAGAAGTGTTGGCGTGTTTCTATCTATAGAAACGGTACAGCTTACTGAAAATTTACTTCCTCCTTTTAATGTTCGAAAAATATCGATATTATATTTAGACAGCACCATGTCTATGCCATTTCGAGCCTCTTCTTCGATATCGAATTTCAAGACATCATGAATAAAAGATTGGCGGCAATCCGCTAAATAATACGGAACATATAAACCGTCTATATTGCCTTGCAAATTGATATGTTCTTCTTTTGCAGTATACTTTTTTATGTACTCCATCGTCATAGCTAAATATCTTGCCCATCCCGGGTTCACCTACTTGATCCACTGCAAATAGATTGAAATAGGCATCATGGCAAAGGTTAAACAAATGATCACCGCAAACGCGTTGCCTGAAAAGCGAATTAAGCCCCTGTATTTATTGTGATCTAACCCTAAGCTTTGAAAAGCACTGGCAAAGCCATGCAAAAGATGCCAAAACAAAGAGAAAGATCCCAAGAGATAGATAATAACTTCAATCGGGTTACTGAACTTTTCAATCATCATCTCGTAGAGAGGCAATTCTTCATCATACAAAAATTGATGGGTCCGATTTGGTATCCAGAAATTCGACGTATGTATAATCAAGAATAACAAAATCAACGTTCCCAATAAAGTCATACTCCTGCTGTACCAAGTGCTCTGCGGTGGGTGTTTTACCACGGCATACCGAATGGGTCTTGCCGCCCGATTTGCCCGCCAAAGGAGCAATCCTTGAATAATATGGAGCAATAAACCTGCTATCAGAATAACTTCAATACTTCGAATAATAGGATTTGTTGCCATAAAATGGGCCCCTAACGTAAAAATCTTTCCCCCGTCGTTATAGAATATAAGCGCATTAATACTAGCATGAACAATGAGAAAGCTGATCAGAAATAAGCCGGTTAATGCCATTGTAAATTTCTTGCCAACAGAACTTGTGAATGTTGTTATAAGCCAATTCATACTTTTAATATCTACTATTTTGCCTATATGAGTTGAGGTGTCTAAAAGCTCCTCGCCTGGCATAACGACAAGAAAGCAACTTTTAGACACACTCATTTAATTATTGTACAGGAGGGATAGCCTCACGAACCTCTACAATGGCTCCGTATTGGATGATCGGACAAGCTTTTGCAAGTTTAACTGCTTCCTTGTAATCATCGGCTTTCACCAAGAAAAGACCGCCAATAGAAAGGTTCTCGGTTACCAACGGACCTTCGCTTACCTTTGCCATCGATTTCGTTGCTTTAATTACTCGTCCGCCCACATCCCAACGTTTTGGAGGGGCAACCAATTTATCTTGAGCCGCAATAGATGCGATCCAATCCTGATAAGGTTTCATTGCCATTTGCATTTGCTCTGCGGTAGGTTTTGGGTTCTTGCTGGTAATGTCTCTGTGGACAACTACTAAATACTCATTCATTTTCGTATGTTTTAAGTGTTTAAAAATTTATTGAATCATGATTGCTATCATGCCTAGATGGCTGCACGTACTTCCACCACAGCACCGTATTGGATAATCGGACAAGCCTTAGCAAGCTCAACGGCTTCATCATAATCATTTGCCTTTACCAAGAAAAGGCCGCCAATAGAAAGGTTATCTGTTGCTAATGGGCCTTCACTTACATCAAACTTCTCACCTTTAATAACCCGGCCCCCGATATCCCAGCGTTTAGGAGGAGCTACCAACTTGTCTTGCGCTCCGATAGAAGCGATCCATTCCTGATAAGGTTTCATTGCCGATTGCATTTGCTCTGCGGTAGGTTTTGGGTTTTTGCTGGTGATGTCTCTGTGGACAACTACTAAATACTCATTCATTTTCGTTCTGTTTTAATTGTTTTAAAAAAATATATGTATCAAATTGTTGGGCAATTGCTGCCCAGGTTAAACTGCTTGTTTTAGTACGATCAATTTATCAGATAGGATCATTTCCGTTGATTGGGTCTCTCACACCGGTGGGATAATTTTCCATTTCCCTTCCATTAGCGTTATAAAACCCATTTTTCCTTCTTCGTAATCGGCAATGGCCTTCCCTAATTCTTCAGTTGATGACATAAACATAGTTCCGGAGTTGTAAGTCTGCTCCTGAATTGGTAAACCACTGAAAAACAAGAGCTCGCTTTCGGCATGCGCAATAAAAGCCAAACGTTCTATGAAGGAAGACTCTCCAAAAGCTACTGTTGTCCCGGCACTGAGGTATTTAATGTCAACATTGGTTTGCACCCTTACAGCGCCACTCAACAGATGAGTCGTACCGTTCCAACCGATCGGCAAATCGTAGACAAAATTTTCACCGTTTGCGATCTTAATATGTAAAAACGTAAAGGCGCGTTGGGTATCAATTGGATTTACCTTGCTTTCTCCATCGTAATCAATCACAACCCGAATGTTAACCCCCGAATCAAGTCGTTCAGGAATAGCCTGTGCATCAATACAGCCGATCGCCTTTGGATCCAATTGTTTATGTTTGCCAGGGATATCAAGCAGGATCTGTAAACCATGCGAAAAATACCCTTCAGGATCAGGAGAGGCTGTTTGAACCAAGCCTCTTCCCGCTTGTGCCCAACTTAAACATGTAGGCTGGAGAATCAGATCGGTTCCTGCCGTATCCAGTATGCGGTAAGGTGCCGAATCACTAAAAAGATAAGTAATGATGCACATGCCTGCGTAAGGACGCGGGCGAATGGCCTGTGTACTCATTTTAAAATGTTCGAAACCAAGCAACGGATCCATTAAACCATCAAAGGAAGACGCGCGTACCTTTACCACTGAAAAATCCCGGTTACCAATGAAGGACGATTTAATTAGCCTCGATATTCGGAGAGAGTGCATATAACTTGAATTGATTCCAAGGAAATGGAATTTCTGACAGAACGGCACCTTCTGAATCGTTGTGAACTTGATTCACCACTAAAATATTGGAGTTGAGAAAACTGTACTTTTTTTCGCTTTTCTTTCCCTTCTTCTTTTTAGGTAGCTCATCTTCTCCGTGGTATGGAACCAAGAGGTACGGAACCTGTCCAAGTTGCGGGAAATCATCCAGGGAAATGCTCGAAACAAGGTTTCTTTTCATAGGTTGATCTACCATTCGGACTTCATCATCCACGAACTCACTGCCGTAAGTCATACATTCGCTAGGCCCTTGTTCTTGAGAGGGGCTGTAAAAGCTGTCAATTGCTCGGCTTATCTGCAAGCGCAGATTAACCATTCGCAGGATAAAATCAATTATTTTCATCGTTTTAATTTTTTGATTCAATTTGCTCTTTCTTCGTTTCCCGGTGTAACTGATCGGTGTTTCATGGAAATTCCATGCCGACGTGGATTTAGCTTGTGCACGAACGGGTGGAAAGTGCACATCCCTTACAGCCTCCTCCGGGAGCTGGCACCCGTCATCTTCGTTACGAAGTCAAACAATGTTCTACGAAGCCTTTTCGATTTTGCGCTGCGTTTCCAGCCAATTCATCATGCGATTATTACCTAAATGCGCCATCCCGGCCGGTAAAAGCATTTCATCCGTTAACAACGCCCCAAAATACCGGGCCTGAGGATCGCCCACAATCTTGCGCGAATCGTTGGTAACAGCAAAATACTGTTGCATCAAATCGGGCATACGGAAACGTTCGGGTCCGGCTATTTCTACAACACCATTAACAGGACTATTTAAAGTCACCTCCGTTAAGGCTGCAGCAACATCATCAGAAGAAATGGGTTGCACAAAAGCAGTAGGCAAGCGAACTTCATCACCTTCAGCGGCTGACTTGGCTATGCCACCTAAGAATTCAAAGAACTGAGTGGAATGGACAATGGTATACGGCATACCTGATTCGCGAATTAATTTTTCTTGCGCAATTTTGCCTCTGAAATAACCACTCTCCGCAAGCAGTTCTGTACCAACAACCGACAAGGCTACATGGTGGCCAACACCGGCCGCTTTCTCGGCCGCCAGCAAATTACGGCCGGAAGTTTCAAAAAACTCCAATACGGCTTTATCTTCAAAAGATGGGGAGTTGGCTACATCCACAACGATCTGTGCATTTTCAAGGGCTTGCGCCAAGCCTTCACCCGTAATCGTGTTTACACCCGTTGCAGGTGAAGCTGCAAACACTTCATGACCAAGCATTCGAAGATTGTGTACCAGCTTGCTACCAATAAGGCCGGAGCCTCCAATTACTACGATTTTCATAAAATTTCATTTAAAGTTAATGTCGCAATCAGTAAGACAAGCCACGTGCCACTCAATTAAATAATTGAAAATCAATTTGTTAAAACAAATAGACAATAAAAAACGCCACGATATATCGTCATTCCTCGTAATAATACTCGAAATTTCGTATCATTTCTCCTTTAGAGCATCAAGCCATATCTCGCTATTTTGGATATTTCCTTAATGAAAACGATTCTCAATGATGGAAGGGAGAACGACAAATCGCTTTAATATGCAATACGACAATATTGTATTTAACGCAATTTATCTAAGTTTGCAGCAGGAAATAAAAGGAATTACCGCGAATGCAATAATAATAAATAACATGAAAGCAAGTACAAATAATCAGACGATCCCAATAAACTTGCCCACTGCAGGATTGATTGTTATTAAAGATAACAAGTTACTATTAGCTTTCAGTAAAAACAAAAAAGCTTGGTACCTACCTGGTGGTAAAGTGGATGCAGGAGAAACCTCCATCCAATCTCTTCAAAGGGAAATACGTGAAGAGCTGAATATTGAACTGAAAACTGAATTGTTGACATTTTATTGCCATATTAAAGCAGCCGCATATGGTGAACCTGATAACGTAATCATGACACAAGATTGCTTTTTATACGAACTACATGAACAAATCGAGGCAAGCAATGAAATCGAGGCGGTTGCTTACTTCTCGTATAAGAATTATCTTCAAGAAGCTGCCGTTGTAGGAGGTGTGGTAGAAGTTTTTGAGAATCTTACCAGGGATTGTATATTACAATAGCAGTTGGCCATCAATCCGATTATTATTTTTATTTCATTCAGCGAAATAATCCGACTTCTTTATACCTAGCTTTTTTAGTTTGGAATGGAGGGTAGTAGATGGAACATCGAGGTATTCCGCCGCGCCGCCGGGCCCTGCAAGCTTACCGGCGCAACGTTTGAGTGTATCAATGATATGGGCTCTTTCAACCTGCTCCAAGGTTCTATTCGATACATTGGTTTCGTTTACTGCATCATCACTTTTTACAGGCAAATAAACATCTCGAATGACAGAGTCGGTTGTCATTAAAACACTGCGTTCGATCACATGCTCTAATTCGCGGACATTTCCAGGCCAGCTATAGCCGTTCAATTCCTTTATAACCCGTGCTGAAAGAACTTTCACGTTCTTTCCGGTATTTTTGCTAAACCGATCCAGAAAAAACTGTGCAAGCAAGGCGATATCCGATCGCCGATCGCGAAGTGGAGGTAAATGAATAGGAAAAACATTAAGTCGGTAGAAAAGGTCAGACCGAAAACGGCCTTCCGCTACTTCTGTCGCTAAATTACGGTTGGTTGCCGCTATAATACGGACATTTACTTTAATGGTAGTGGTGCCACCAATTCTTTCCAACTCCTTCTCTTGAAGAACTCGGAGTAGTTTTACCTGCGCATCCAATGGCATCTCGCCAATCTCATCAAGGAACAAGGTGCCGTTATTTGCCATCTCGAATTTTCCAATACGCTTTTCTAAGGCGCCTGTAAAAGCTCCTTTCTCATGGCCGAACAATTCGCTTTCGATCAGATTTGCAGGCAATGCGGCACAATTCACTTTTACCATCACTTTATTCTTACGAGAGGATGCATTGTGAATAGCACGGGCGATCAACTCCTTTCCCGTCCCCGTTTCACCTGTTAAAAGAACGGTTGAGTTTGATTCGGCAACCATGCTCATTAGTCCATACACCTTTTGCATAGCGTCACCTCTGCCTATGATTTCCTCGAAATTATAGATGGTCTTCATTTGCTCTTTAAGCAATTCGTTTTCAGTCTCCAGAATGCGCTTATAAGCCAGTATACGTTCATTCGCTCGAATATTGGCACATGCAACGGAAATCTGGGAACAAATGCCCTTAATAAACTCCCTATTGATAGCATCACTCAAGACCCATAAAGTGCCAATATCGGTGTTTCCCACCCGTAAGGCTGTTGCATAAGTATATTTGAACCCAACTTCTTTCCACAACTGCGCGTAGGGATTACCCGGATCCCTTTTTAATTCCTCTTCCACATTCAATATAATAGCGTCATTGCTATTCAACACCCGAACGGTATAGTTCTCATGAATGTCAAGCCGGGCGTTCAACCGTTCTTCAAAACTGTCTTTAACATGATGGAACAGACTTTCGTCCCACATATAGTGCCGAAGCGTAAGGCCGTCATCTTCGAGTAGATTGAGCATCGCCAACTTGGTATTCAATAACTTGTCGAACACATTGAAGATAGCAACCCGTAAGTCGGCTTTTGTACGCACGCCTGCGATATCATCGCAGAAGTTAAGCAGTAATTGCTGTTGTTCCTGTTTTTTAACTAATGCATCGTTTGCCATAATATTGGCCATCGCTATGGAAATCTGCAAACAGATACCTTTCAACAACGTTAAGTTGATATCATCAATACCTATCCACAGGATACCTAAATCTGTATTCCCATTACGAAGCGCAACACCGATCATTTTTCTGAAGCCCATCGATTTCCAAAAACAGATATAGTTTGCCGTAATGCCTCGGTCGATTTCCGAATCAATATTAATAAAAATCGGAATGGGACTTGCCAATACCCGATCTTGCAAACCATCATTAATAAGATATTGGAAGTCCAACATCTCCGATAGGTCTTCATTTTCCGGCATAGTGATGTTGTCGTAAATATATGTGCTCGTCGTTAGGCGGTCGTCGTTAATAGTGCAGATAACATACCCTTTTAAAGCCTTCAATCTCTTTAGCGATTGACGAACAGCCATGGCCAAATCTTCACGATTTCGTACACCCGATAAATCGTAACTTGCATCCAGTAAAATTTTATTATTCTCCTCTTTCTGAACAATCAATTCGTTTCTGATAACATTAGAGACGGCATGAGAAATCTGGGGAGCAATCCCTTTAATAAGACTCCTAAACGCTGGTGTAAAACTGTCTTTATTGTCAGCATAAACATGTAGAAAAGCAACGGTTCTGCCATTGCTTTTTAGCGGTGTCATCAATATTTCTTTGATGCCACATGCGTAATTTACGCGCAAAAAAGAGGGGCTTTTAGGGTGCGAAATCACCTCTTCAAGTAGAAATGATACAGGTCCATCAGCCGCTAAAACCTGCTGTATGAAAGGTTCATCTAAATCGAAACCTGTTTTGATCAAGGTAGGATATTCCGGATGGTCCCTTAAAGGAGATGAAGTTGGATCTAATATGAATGGACGATAAACATTTTCCGTTTCATCAATAAGCGTAACGATGGCATGAACGTAATAGAAATAGCTTTTTATTCGTAATGATAAAAGTGCCATCAAATCGGCTTTTTTATGAATCCGTGTAATGTCTTCGCTAAGTTGCAGAATAACTTGCCTTTCCCGTTGATAGTAATCCATACCGAATTCCATATCGCTTATTTTTTTTATCAACTTATACATAAAGATTTATATAGAAAAATAAAAGTTGACGGAAAAACATACAACTCATTACGTGTTTTTGCCATTCACCTAAGTTGTTCCGCCCGGTATTTTTGATAGTAGCTAACAAGTTGGTTCGATTACGCAACTGCAAGCTGTTTTGCGAATTCAGAAAAACCGTTAGCGCGTCAAAAAAACTAAAATATATCATGAGAATGTTTACGATTACAATACACAAGCTTTTTAGCACCATTAGCAAATGCATACATATTATCCTGCTATATTATGGGTTGCCAAACAGCCCGATAGATGTACCCGAAATAAAATATTCGTTCGTGCAAACATTTCGCATGATAAAAAAAGTGCTTCACATGTGAGTTTCGTTTCTCCATATTTAGTTCCTAATTTGTCCATTTTTTGAAAATAGATTGTCAGGGTACATAATAGTTCATCTTAAAAGATATAATGTACACTTGGCAGTTTCTGTTTCTTCATCTTCTTCGGTTCGTTGGGCTCCGTAAAGGCCTACCTAAAAAACTTGTCGGCGGCACGCTATCAGTGTGTGGCATAATCAGCGTCTTTACCCTTGTTACTGGTTTGAATGTCGTCAAATAAAGATCTAGAAGATTTCAAGGCGCTTTATTTAAAATATGCGCCCAACCTGATAGCATTTGCAAGTAAATTTAGTTCACCCGCTATTTCGGAAGACATTGTCCATGATGTTTTTATTCGTATATGGAAAAAAAAACTATTCCTGTTACCTGATGATGAGCAAATAAAGCTGCTTTATACCGCTGTCAAAAATGCCTGCGTTGACCATTTGCGCCGCTCGCTACTCGAACAAAAATTTAAAAACACACAAGCACTACAACTTAGATTAGACGAACTGGATTTTCAGCAATCAGCAGAATATAATTTTCTGCAAGGTGATCTGATAAAACAGGTCCATAAACAGGTTAAAGAACTTCCGGAAAAGCAACAGCAAATCTTTTGTTTATTTTATGGAAACGGCTTAAGATCAACCGAAATAGCCCAAAAACTCAATTTATCTGTCAGAACCATCGAAAACCAACTGTACCGAGCACTGCTTACATTACGAAAAAAAGTAAAATGTCTATCTTAACCTTAAACGGCCCGTTTCTACAAAACAGTTATTTTATTACCCAGTATTTTCCGATGCCTCTCGGCAATTGGCAAAAAAGTGCCACCAACAATCAACGCATTTTCTTGTATCATCTCGATCTTACTAAGTGCTACTATGTACTTACGATGAATACGGATAAACAATTCCGATGGTAATCGATCTTCAACGGTCTTCAAGGTTGAGTGCGTTAGAAAAAAGCTGTTCTGAAGATGAATTTTCACATAGTCTCCCATTGCCTCCACATAAAGCACTTCGTTTATATCCAATCGACGGAAACAAGTTCTATCACGAACATAAATAAATTCGCTTCCTTCCTTTTTTAGTAGCTGTTGTGCACGTATCATTATACGAGCCCTATTCAAAGCTAGCATAAACCGATCAATCTCTAACGGCTTCTTTAAGTAATCAATCACGTTAAAATTCGAAAATTTTCTTAGATACGCGGAGCCTGTAGAAGTTAAAATGAGAGAAGGTAAACTTTCAATCGACTGCGTAATTAATTCTGCACCTGGAAGCTTAAGCACCTTCACATCTACAAGCAATAAATCCGGTCGGCTTTGATGGAGGTACTCATGAGCTTCGAGGCCATTCGAACAATGGAAAATAGATGAAACGATAGCAGACTGCTCCGCTAAGTCAATCATCGTTTTTCTAGTGTGTTCGTCGTCGTCAATGATTAAGCAATTCATGTCTTGGCAATTTTATTTGGCAAATGATATTCAATCTTGATACCAAAAATAAAACACTGAAAAACAGATAATTACATAAAACAATAATCGTAAATCAGCGACGACGCGTAAAAACACGACATAATATTACGAAACACACCCCATTTGCTACACGCGTAATTTTACGCAATGCTAGCCCACATAAAAATTTACAAGGCGTAATTTCGTTTGATCCCCAAACGCTTTAATTTACTGAATAAAGTAGAAGGTGGGATTCCCAATAGCTCCGCTGCTCCCCCGGGGCCGGATACTTTACCACCACACGATCGCAATACTTGCGTAATTTGATGCATTTCGTGTGTTAATGTAGAAGATAGCTCGCTGGGTTGCGAAACAATTTTATCAAGATGTCTATCCGGCAAATAAGCTTCGGTAATGAGCGCTTGCGATGCCATTAGAATGCTGCGTTCGATAACATGTTCCAGTTCTCGCACGTTTCCGGGCCAATCATAATCCCGAAACTTCCGAAGGACCTCTCTCGACACGCCAACTAGTTTCTTTCCTATTTTCTTTGCATGTTTATCCAAAAAGTGTTCAACTAATATGGGTATGTCCTCCTTTCGTTCCCGCAACGGGGGGACATTTATCGGAAACACATTTAAGCGGTAATATAAATCCGCCCGGAAGTTTCCGGCCGTTACTTCATGCAACAGATTTCGATTTGTTGCAGCAATAATCCGTACATCAATCGGTATCGGAAAGTTAGCACCTACGCGTTCAATTTCTCGTTCTTGCAGTACACGTAATAGTTTTGACTGTACTTCCATCGGCATCTCTCCAACCTCGTCAAGAAAAAGCGTCCCACCATTTGCCAGTTCAAATTTACCCAACTTCCGCTCGCCGGCACCTGTAAAACTACCTTTTTCATGCCCAAATAATTCACTTTCTATTAAATTCAGCGGTATCGCCGCGCAATTGATCTTAACCATTAATTTAGCACTCCGTTTAGAGCGGTTGTGAATTTCTTTAGCAATCAACTCTTTACCTGTACCCGTTTCACCGGCAATAAGAACAGTACTATCCGAGCTTGCTACCTGTCCAATGGCGTTAAATACCGACTTGATAGCCTTTCCCTCCCCTACGATTTCGCTATACCTGTACTGTGCACTCAACTCTTCTTGAAGCGATATATTCTGTTCCTCCAATTTACGTTTATAAAGCTCTATCTCGGCTAACTGCTCGGCAATTTTATCCTTTGCCAATAAATTGGATAAAGCGATTGCCAACTGTTGCGATACGCTACGAATAATATCTAAACATGAAGGAGAAAATGTACCCTCCACGCGGGTCCAAAACTGAATAAATCCGGTGTAAGATCCCTCCGTTCCTAAGGCCAGCACGGCCATCTCCTTCATCTTGTTGTCATGATTTATTTTTATGAAGACTGGCGCATCTTTGTCTTTCATCAGCTCATCTACCGAATAAACCAAGACATCACCGGTATCCAAAGGTTCTTTAAAAATATGATAATTGGTTGAAAACTTAAGTTTTATCGCACCCTCATAAAGGCGATGGCTTATATTGGGGTTTTTTGGATCAAAAATATAAGGGTATAGGTATTTACCATCCTCCGTTATCAAGCTCAGCACGCTATGCGAAAAATCAAAAAGCTTTTTCAGTTTAAGATTGACGATATCCAAAAAATCCCCGGAATTTTTTATTGCTGCAAAATCGTTACTGATTGCCAGTAACGCGCGCTGCTCATATTCTCTTCTCTGTAATTGTTCTGCCGCTAATATATTCGCTAAAACCGTTGTTAAATGGCCTGAAATCCATGCTAACATTTTCTCCGCATAACTAGCGTGATATTGTGATTTATTTAGAACAAGGCAAAGTAAACCAACCAGATGATCGCCCATTTGTAAGCGACATCCTACCAACACCAGATGATCCATTGAAATCTCAGCGAAATGGCCATCCACCACAAGCTGCTCAAACATATTGAAGGTAAACAAGTTACCTTGCAACTCAGAGCGATCGACTGCCTCATTTATAGCCTTTGATTCGCGTGCCAGTGTCGCGTGCCATAGCTGCTCATCGAAAGATAATTGTTCAAATGAATGGCTGGCAAAAAAGGGGTTATAGTTTTCGGTTGTTTTATCAAAGATGCAAACCAATCCTTCTTTGAAGGATACCAACGAAAACAACTGATTTCGTACAAAAAGTTGCAACTCTTCTTTCGTGCGAATCGTGGCAAGCAACTGACTTAGGTGAATCATAGAATCTCTTGTCAGCAAGGATGCTGCGTCTAAATGTTTTTCGGGTACTCGCTCTTCAACCTTTGACATGTCATGTTAGCTTTTAATTCGAATAAATTTCATGATTATTTTTTTGTTATTCGGCTATTGATATCCCCTATTCATCGAAAAAAAAACAGGGCCATCCACTACTGAATTACCTTCACCAATGATTTGTAAAGTCAGCTGTTTATGGGCAGGTAAATATATTGCGGTATCTACGCCATAAAGTAACTAAATAACAGGTATCAAAACACAAAATTAATACAATGGAAGATCTATTCAAACTCAGGTCCGCATCCGGGATTCCTTACGTATATGAACAAGATTCTCGCAGTGTAGGCCCCCGTGGGCCACTGCTGTTGGAAGACTATATATTGCATGAAAAAATGGCTCACTTTAACAGAGAACGGATCCCGGAACGTGTGGTTCATGCAAAAGGTTCTGCCGCCTTCGGAACCTTTACAGTTACCAAAGATATTACTCGATATACACGGGCTAAACTTTTTAATCAGCTAGGTAAACAGACGAAAATAATCTTGCGCATGTCTACCATTGCGGGAGAAAAAGGCAGTGCCGACTCAGAAAGAGATCCGAGAGGATTTGCTGTCAAATTCTATACGGAAGATGGTAATTGGGATTTGGTAGGCAATAATACACCCGTTTTTTTCATAAAAGATCCTAAAAAATTTTCAGACTTTATCCATAGCCAAAAACGCGACCCCTATCACAACCTACGCAGCGCTACCCGCATATGGGACTTTTTCAGCTTTAATCCCGAAAGTTTGCATCAAGTACTCATTTTAATGAGCAATAGAGGAACCCCCTATGGTTTACGGCACATGCATGGTTATGGCAGTCATGCCTTTAGCATGATCAACGCAAAAAATGAACGTGTATACGTCAAGTTTCACTTTCGTACACAACAGGGCATCAAGAATTTCAGCCATGACGAAGCCCTACAAATGCGCAGTGCAGATCCTGATTTTTCGCAACGGGATTTATTCGAGGCAATCGAAAGCGGCAATTTTCCCAAATGGACCTTATTTATTCAGGTGATGACGACCGATCAATGCAGCAAATTAGCTTTTAACCCGTTTGATATCACCAAAACCTGGAGCCAAAAAGAATTCCCTCTGATAGAAGTAGGGGTATTGGAACTGAACAAAAATCCAAGTAACTATTTTGCCCAAGTCGAGCAGCTCGCTTTCGCACCGGCCCATGTAATAGATGGTATTAGCTACTCGCCTGATAAAGTGCTCCAAGGCAGAATCCTCTCCTATCCAGATGCCCAACGCTATCGGCTGGGTGTCAATTATGAACAGATCCCGGTCAACCAATGCCTATTCGCAGTACATAATTATCAACGCGATGGGTTGATGACCGTAACTAACAATGGAGATGGTTCCGCAAATTATTACCCAAACAGTTTTGATCAATTATTTATTGAGCATGAGTATAAGGAGCTTCCTATAAAACTGGGCAACGCCATAGCCGACTGGTATGATAGAAATAGCGAAGGAGAAAATGACCATTATAGCCAACCCGGGGTTTTATTCAGGGAAGTGTTGGATGATAAAGAGCGCGGCGACCTCTGTTTAAATATCATCAAGTCAATGCAGGGCATTACCGGTGAAAAATCGCTGGAAATTATTCATCGCCAGCTTTACCATTTCTGCCAAGTAGATCAGACGCTGGCACAAATAATAGCAGAAGGTTTAGGTGTTAGCCCGCCCTCTTATCAGAGCAGCCCCTGTGTCAAAAACCAAAGATCAATACACCAATACCGTTTACCCATTAAATTTTTATAATATGAAAAATACAATAATCAACCCAATTATCTTTACATGGATAGTATGTCTAACGCTAAATTCAGTTATCATGGCACAAACAAATCAAACAATTAAAGCGGAAAACGATCCACATATCCTCCGAGAGGTGCGTGGTTTTCTAAAAGCACTAAACGCAGGCAAGGGCGAGCCGATTGAAAAACTTTCGCCTAGTGATGCGAGGCAAGTACTCGTGGACGCACAAAATTCCGTAACCGTCAACTACGCCGGCATTGAAGAATCAGAAAAAGAAATTACGCAAGACGGCCAAACCGTTACCATTCATATTGTTAAACCGGTTGGCGTAAAAAGCAACGCACCTGTCTTTATTTATGTACATGGTGGTGGATGGGTGTTAGGTGACTATCCTACCCACAAGCGCCTAGTACGTGATTTAGTAGTAGGAAGTGGTGCCGTAGCAGTATTTCCCGACTATACGCCGTCTCCGGAAGCCAAGTATCCCATTGCAATCAATCAACTATACGCAGCCACAAAATGGGTTGCTGAAAAGGGGCATGAGATAGGCGTAAACGGTAAAAATTTAGCCATTGTTGGCAATAGCGTGGGAGGAAATATGGCCGCTTCCGTCGCCCTTATGGCAAAAGAAAAAAAAGGCCCAATGCTGAAACTTCAAGTGCTCCTATGGCCCGTAACAGACGCGGACTTTGACACTGAATCTTACCATCAGATGGCCAACGAACGTTTTCTTACCCGTAATATGATGATATGGTTCTGGGACAACT
The DNA here is from genome assembly GCF_008245145.1 of Olivibacter sp. LS-1. Taxonomy (GTDB): domain Bacteria; phylum Bacteroidota; class Bacteroidia; order Sphingobacteriales; family Sphingobacteriaceae; genus Olivibacter; species Olivibacter oleidegradans. The sequence goes on from NZ_CP041643.1 coordinate 5,320,631, forward strand.
ATTTGCCTGAGAAAAATAAACGGAAGGAAATATATGCATCACCCTTGCAAGCCAGTGTCGAACAGCTGAAGGGACTTCCGCCGGCATTAGTGCAGACTGCCGAAAACGACGTGCTAAGAGATGAAGGTGAGGCCTATGCCAGAAAGTTGGATGAAGCAGGTGTACCTGTTACATTAACACGCTATCAAGGTTTGATCCATGATTATGGCTTACTGAACCCGATTGCAGAAATTCCTGCCGTTCAAACGGCCTTATTACAAGCAGCTACCGTAATTAAAAAGGCGCTGTCTGAATAGTTTTCATATATTGTGGTAGCGAAAGCCTTTCCTCATGTTGAGGAAAGGCTTTCTTTTTTTTAAAACAAGTCACTTACTCAATAAGTTCTGTCATTACTAAACCACAGCAGCCAATAGCAGTATCTTTTTTCAATAAAAATTATTGTTTCGTATGAGTATTTTTTTCATGTCGCTCGTTTAGGGTTTTAAACAATATAGCAAGATCAGCTACTCAAACGATCAGCCTGCAAATTAAATTGAAAATCATCGCTTTATGCGAGGAGACAAAAAATATATGATATGAAAAATGGTTTCGAAATGGGTTATCCAACAAGCGTATCGTTCAACAGAGAAGACATTCTTGAAAAATTATCCTTGTCTTTGAGTAAGGCCAAATCGATTGAGGAAATGTTGTCGATTTTGAGACAACGACTGAAGCCAATTTTTGGCACGACGAGTATCCTGCTTTGTCGCCTAAATGAAGACAAAATAACCTACTCTATCGATCATTTGCTTTCTATTTCAGATAAGCAATCAGAATTTTTTCGGGTTTATCAGGAATCACCATGTGATTATTTTGACAACTACTTCAATAAGGTTGTTGAAGCAGGCGTACCCCTTTTTCTCGAAATCGACAGCCACGGAATCGGTAAAGGAAATGGTATCGCCGCTATTTTCACTATGCTCCGCGCGGAGGAGGTGGTAGCGATACCCATTCTCGAATTGAATCACGACTTCGCGTTGTTTTTCGATAAATCTTCCGGGAACGGAACAGACCCGGAAAACCTGTTCATCTTATGTAAGTCAATTGCGTTATACCTCCGTTTAGCTTTCTCAAAAATACAGGAAACGAAATTGCTAACACGTGCTATTGAGCTACATCAGCAAGAAAGGCGATTGCACACGATACTGGCTACCTGTTATACCAAGAAAGAAGTAAAAAATTGGCTATTAAGGCATTTTCTTCCCTATATAGGAGCAGAACATGCCAACATTTCTATAATTAGTGCTGATTACGAACGTTATTGCATGTTTTTGGACACCAAAAAAACAACGGATGACCAAACCGTTAGTTTTGCGTTCCGTTGTTCAGGATTAAACCTGTCCGGATCCGTCATCGATCTGGTATTTACCAGCAGAACCTTGCAAAAGGAGATTATTATAGAAGAAAACGGCGCAGAAATCAATATGTACAACATACCGCTTATCGATGGTGATCATGTAATTGCTGTACTTTCAATCTATACACCTAACGACCATGATATTAACTTGAAAGCAATTGAGCCTTTCGAAGCATCTATTGTAGAGAAGCTTTTGTTCTTGAAAGGACAAGAAGAGCAGCTCCGGATTAGTAATGAAAGAGCTTTTATAAAAGAGTTACGTTTAGCACTATCATCAGTTTATACCAGCGAGGGCTTTTTACCTATATTATCAGAGCATCTGCGGAAGATATGGGAATATAATGACATAGCGCTATTGATTCCTTTAAAAGAGCTCACCCGTGATGGCTCTTACCTAAATCATTTCGAGGCTAAGCGAAGAGCCCATCCTTATTTTAAAGAGTGGTTAACTAATTGCCTTTCTTCGCTTACAGAATTACAAACATGCAACGAAGAGTACTCGGTCGAGGTTTATGACGTTAAGAATCTTCCCGTCAACAAAGCACTTAAAGCAGAACATCTTGCGTTCTGTAAAGAAACCGGAATCAAAACAGCGTTAATCATTACCCTACAAAACGATGGAAAGTTTATTGGAAGTTTGATGCTATTTTCAGAAAAGACAGGTTTTCCGGAACTGGAACCATTTTTCAAATTTTCCCTGAGTTTTCTTCTGTCGTTGACTACCAATTCGCTTATTTCGAAAGACCTATTGGCAACAAAGGAAAAGCAACGTCGGTCGCTTATTGATTTAGGAAAAAGTTTAGCTTCTTTTCAAAATAGCATCGATTTGTTCGATTTTATCTTTAACGGTTTAACAAACGTCATTTCCTTTGAAAAAGCCTCTATCGTTCTGGTTAAAAGCGTTGAAAAACAGTTTTCATTATTAACCATTAATACCTTTCAAAACCATCAATCAGACAACCTCATATTGAGTGATACGCAGTGGGAAAATATAGCGGGGCACCAGTTGTTAAAACTTGTTGTCAAAAAGGATGCGACGTTTATGGAAGCCAAAGATTTACCCAATGAACTCCGCCCCTTTCTTACTCCTACATCGGAAAACAGCGAACCAACGACTATCGGTTGTTTTCCAATACCAATTGAACACGATATCAGTGCAGTTTTGTTTACAACATTTCCAACAGATACGGATCTGGAACAAGCAACCGAACGGTTCAACATGCTTGTTCCCTATCTCACGATTGCATTAAAAAATGCAAAATCTTATGAATCACTTAAGAAACGGGAACAAGAACAGGCACAACTGCTAGAGCTAAGCAATCAATTTGCAGCGATTAAGAGTAGCGAAGATTTTTCACATATTGTCAATGAAAAACTGAAGAAAATCTTCTACTTTTCCCATTCAGTGATCGGTTTAATAGACGAAGGGGGCGAAACCACCAGCCCATTCATTTTAGATCCACATTCTCGAAATTTCAATCACCCTAAGTTTGATGAAATTGTCAAAAACAATCGTTTTTCGATGAAATGTCCGCTCTTTCAAAAACCGATAACGTCAGGGCAGCTTGAACTTTTCAAAACAGAAGAAGCACGACATGATCGGTCTATGCCCGTATTTGTAGAGATGAACTATGAGAGCGGTATCAAGGAAATAGGTGTATTGGCAATTAAAGTAGAAGGAAAATACATGGGCTTCCTATTGCTCTTCAGTGATCATGACAACAGTTTTCCACCCGAAAAGCTCGGCATCATACGAGGCATTTCATCTCAGATTGCGGTTGCGGTTTCAAATTTAATATCGAGTGCGAAAATAGCGAAGCAATTTCAACAAATTGAAAGTTATAAAAGGAAACTGGAGGAAGAGAATTTACTGCTGCACGAAGAGATTAAGACACATTATGAGTATAGTGAGATCATAGGTGATTCGCCCTTAATGCAAAACGTTTTTCACCTCATAGATCAAGTATCCCAATCAGACAGCACCGTACTTATATCCGGGGAAACCGGTACAGGAAAAGAGTTGCTTGCAAGAGCCATACATAATCATTCCGCTCGAAAAAATAAATTAATGGTAAAAATCAACTGCGCCGCGATGCCGGCAAACTTAATTGAAAGTGAGCTATTCGGCCATGAAAAGGGCAGTTTCACCGGCGCTTTTGAACGCAAAATCGGAAAGTTCGAACTGGCTCACCAAGGAACGCTGTTTCTTGATGAGGTAGGCGAAATGCCTTTAGAGCTTCAGGTTAAATTATTACGTGTTTTGCAAGAACGGGAATTTGAACGGGTTGGTGGCAGTACGGCAATCAAGGTGAATGTGCGTATCATCGCCGCCACCAACAGAAATCTGCAGCAAGAAGTTACGGCAGGGACCTTCCGGGCCGACTTATTTTATCGGCTAAATGTCTTTCCAATAATGGCCCCGGCACTTCGAGACAGGAAGCAAGATATGACCATGCTTGTACAACATTTTATTCAGAAATATAACCGAAAAATCGGCAAAGAAATAAGCGGTCTGTCGCAGGATGTTATGCAAAAGCTATTACATTATAATTGGCCGGGAAACGTCAGAGAGCTTGAACACTATATAGAGCGCGCGATGCTCATGACAAGCGGAAAAATCATCAAAGAAATAGGTTTGCCCGAAAACGCTCCATTGGCACCCGCCAACGAGCATGCTTCAACAACTGTTTACAACAATGGTTATTCACTAAAAGAGAGTGAAAAGCAACATTTAATGAGTGTTTTGAGGCAGTGCAATGGCAAAGTCGCCGGGCCGGGTGGTGCAGCTAAATTATTGGGATTACCCGCTACCACCGTTTATAGCAAAATAAAACGTCTTGGTTTATCCAAAACCTATAAATTGTAGATAGAGCGACTTCCTTTCGCGACATGAAATTACGATTTTTTACGAAAAATCGTAATTTTACGAACCATAAAAATGTATAACACACTGACTTATTGACCATTACACCTTGGCATCACTTTTGGCAACTGTGAACGAATTATCATGACAAAAGATGCGCAAGCACCTCGCTGCAATAACGCTTAAAAAATTGCGGAATAGCGTAGTGCGGTTTTCTTTATCAACGCATGATAAGAAAAGTTTTAGCATGAAAAAACCGTCATCAGCAAATAGAAAAGCCAACGAGTCAGAAGAGTTCAACAATTGGGAAAAACTATCGCAAAAGACCAAGGATTTCTTGGAAACCATTGATATCTCCAAGGTGGATTTGAATAAGTTAAATATCAACGACGCTCGAAAGAAATTCTTCGAAACACAGAACGCTATTGAAACCGATTTATCGGGCGTCATCGTTTATACCAAACACATCAACGCCGATGGTTTTACCCTTTCGCTGGAAATAGTAAAGCCGAAATCGCAAACGGGCACTTTGCCGGCTTTTATTTTCATTTGTGGGGGTGGTTGGGTATTCGGTAATTTTGAATCGCATAAACGTATGATACGAGACTTGGTAGTAGAGTCGCAGTGCGCCGGTATCTCTATTAATTATACGCCCTCGCCGGAATCAAAATATCCGCAAGCCCTGACAGAAATATATGCGGCATGCGTATGGATTGCACAACATGCAGAAGAGCTCGACATCTTTGCCGATCGCATCGGCTTAGTTGGAAACAGTGCAGGAGGAAATATGGCGGCCGCCATTGCCATGATGGCCAGTGTGGAAAACAAAATACAATTTCGTTTACTGGTATTAATATGCCCCATTACAAGCGGAGTTTCAAGAGAACTTTCTGCAGTTCTTCCGACTATTATCCATCGCTTTGCCTCTTCTTTGCGAAATTGGGTAGCCGATCAATATGCGCGTTGTGAAGAAGATAAAAATGAAATTTATTTTTCTCCACTCAGCGCCAGTTTAGACCAGCTCGCCGGATTGCCGAGAACCTTTATACAAATAGCCGAGAATGATCCTTTGCGAGCAGAAGCCGAAGCTTTCGGACGAAAATTAGACAAAGCAGGCGTTCTGGTAACAACGGTTACTTACAACGGTGTCATACATGACTTCGGTTTATTCAACGCCCTGGCAGAGCTTCCTCAAACCCGTTCACTTTTTGCACACAGCGGTGCAGAGCTAAAAAAACACCTTTAAACACCTAATTTATTCGCCTTGATATAGGCTTTTCCCCATACGTCCAGCGATTCAAAAACAATCTGAAGAGACTTACCCAAATCGGTCAGGCTATATTCCACCCGAGGCGGTACTTCCGGATAAACTGTTCGAGCAATGAGGCCATCGTTTTCCATCTCCCGCAATTGAAAGCTCAGTGATTTTTCAGAAACGTCACCCAAACCTTTAGCAATCATCGAAAAACGAACAGGAGTGCCCTGTTGCAATATTTTATATATTTTCAGTTTCCATTTTCCACTGATAATGGAAAGCGCAGCTTCCACAGAACAGCTAGCATCACTATTATTATCACAACTTAACGTTGCTTGTCTACTGTAGCTCATACTTAAAATAGCTTTCTATCAAAAATAAAATTTGTTACACTAATTACAATCCATTAAGAAGCATCCATGGACACATTTGATCTCATCCCATATCGGTCAAACAACAGGAACAAAAATAAAAACAGCAAATGCTTGTAGTATATGAACGTCTCAAACCCGCTTTCGCCAGTAATACCGTCAGCATACAAATGATACAGGTACAAAGGTATCGAGCATACATATAAAGCTGTTAAAGTTAGCAATGAAACATCAATTGTTTTCTTCATAATTTTACAATTTAGATTTCCGGCACAATCGTTTTACTCAAATATCCCATCTTTTCAGATCGATCAGCCGACTTTTCGTTGAACAGGAGCTATTCGTCGGTGAATACGTCTCAATCTAATTTTGCTTATCCCGATTTTCATCAAGTTGAACGTTGCATTCAAGCCATTCACCTAAAAATCCCGCACTTGAAACACCACTCGAAGTACTTTTGATAAAAACTAAACACGATTATCATGTCAAAACGTAATTTCCAGTTTTTCATCGTCTTACTTACAGCACTAGCGGCGCTTCTATTTGCCGGCTATGGCGGTCGTGGCATCAATAATGGCCCAACAGTAAGTAAAATAGAGGCTCCCGAAGATGTCAAAAACATACTCAGAAAAGCCTGTTATGATTGCCATTCGAACGAAACGAAACTCGCCTGGTTTGATAAACTGCCTATCATTTCCATTGCCGTTAGAAAAGATGTAGAAGAAGGGCGACGGCACTTGAACTTTTCCGTGTGGGACACCTTACATCCATCGGAAAAAAGAGCAAAATTATGGGATGTATATAATGTAATCAGAGCCGACAGAATGCCGCTTATGTCTTATTTGCAGGTTCATCCGAAAGCACACATAACCATTGCTGACCGACATATACTCAAAGCCTATATTGACGGTTTTGCCATAAAGCAACCGGCAGATTCTACCGCAACAGAAATAGCGCTAACACAATACAATGGGTGGACAAAAAATAAAGTCGCCCGTAAAAGTGTTTCTCCAAATGGCATTGAACATATACCTGCATATAAGACCTGGCAGGTCATGAGTACAACATCCAGATTTGATAATGGTACCATGCGCGTACTGTATGCAAATCCCATCGCTGCACAAGCAATTCAAAATAAAAACATCAATCCATGGCCAAAAGGTTCCATTATTGTAAAGGCCATGTGGCAAAAACTGGAAGATAAAGATGGCCAGGTGCGACCGGGTAAATTCATTAACCTGCAATACATGGTAAAAGACAAAAGAAAGTATCGCAGTACCGGTGGGTGGGGATTTGCACGGTTTGACGGTCTGCAACTAAAGCCATACGGAGATGCACTTATTTTAAGCACTGAATGTATCGACTGCCATAAGACGGTCGAACAGAACGATTTTGTATTTAACCTTTCTACTAAACAACAACCCGAACAACGATGAAAAGCAGCATTTTATATGGACTTATCCTTTTATTGGCCAGCGCTTGTACCAGTAATTATACAAGTCACATCCGTGACTTATCTTTCCAAAACGACAGCCTTCGGGTTATTACCATGTTAATTAATGAGAAAGCAAACACAATTGCTGTATTATTCGGCAATGAACTCGCCCTTAAAAACAAATTAGCGCAGAAGCCGCGCGAAAATAACGAGTTATACAAGCTTGTCACCTGGCGTCAGCAACCGAATACCTTTTGGTACGGTAGTAAGATTAATGGGGCCTTATTATGTATTGAAACGGTAAAAATAAGCTCAAAAGAAGGTCAAGTGGTTCCGATCTATAAACTTGACTGTTTCGACAGTCCATTCTCCGCGGATCTTCCTATTGATAGAACACAACGCATCTCCTTTATTATGAATCAGCAACTAGTCGTATTGCCCTAATTGTATTCAACTTACACACCCCATTTTAATTAAAAAGCCATCATGAAATACCCCTTATTTCTTACCAGTCCCATCGACCAATGCATCAGCTTTCGGTTTTCACGTTTCCCACAAGATCATTGCATAGAAAAAACTCAAAGGTTAAGTCAATTTTCAGTTGCCTGGATCCAAGAAGGAAACGGCGATCTGCAAGCCGAATTCAGCACATTTCCAATCACAAAAAACACCCTGCTCTTCTTTGAGCCGGAATACCCTTTCTCTCTAAAAGGAGAGACATTAAGCGGTATCGTGATGAACGTTCATCCCGATTTTTTTTATACGATAAAACAGCAAAGTGAAGTCTCATGCGACAATATTATTTTTAGCCGCGATAGGCGAAGTTCCATCATTCAGATCAACGATGTGGATCTTCCGCTGTTCGACAATTTATTTCAACAAATTGAATTGGCAATCGTCACGGAAGCTGCGGGTCAGTTCGACCTATTGGTGGCCTACCTCAAGATTTTAATTATTCAAGCTGCCCGCGTCAAACTAAAAAACCATACCCCTACCATATTTTCTGAATCACTTGACACCACCCATCAAGCCAAAATTCTTAGAAAGTTAAAGAAGGCTATTGATGAGCACTACAAAAAGTTGCACAATCCAAGTGAGTATGCAGCACTACTGAATGTCTCGGTAAAAACGTTGGGGAGAATTGTCAAAACGCATTGTGATAAAACCATAACAGCCCTAATAGCAGAAAGAATATTACTTGAGGCACGAAGAGAGCTTTATTTAACCGAAAAACCTATAAAAGAAATTGCTTTTAATCTCGGCTTCCATGATGAATACCACTTTAGCAAATACTTTAAAAACAAAGCAAGTCTTTCACCCTTACTCTACAGGAATGTACTAAGGCACGGGGAAGGTAATACGCAAAAACAAAACACTCAACCATCGCCCATCCTGATAGCTAATGAATCTGGTAGCCAGTTGGCAAACAGCCTCACTTAGTCGCTTACGTGAAGACAAAAAAGCCTGAAAATTACTCCATGAGTAAATCCAGGCTTAAGCATAGACAACGAATTACAGATACCTACTGATTTTCTGATGCGGCAATGATTACATCGGCAACCTCCTCCGGATGCGTCATAAAAATCACATGGCTACCTTTTACTTCAACGGTTTTTGTGCCCGAGCGTTTATACAGATTCCGTTCAATATCAGGGTTAATACTTTTATCTTCAGTAGCTACAATACCATAAGAGGGTTTCGTTCTCCAGGCAGCTTTGGTTATTGTTTCCACAAATCCAGCCCCATTTATCGGTTGTTGAGATGCAAACATGAAAGCCGCTTCCTCGGCGGGAACGTCTGCCGCAAATCCCGCATGAAATTTTGCTCTATCGTAATACACGTAACCCTTATCGTCCGGGGGGAGGATACCGTTCTCCGGAAGTACAGGTGCTGTCTTTACCCATTGTATGGTATTCTCGCCCTCATCCGGTTGATGGGCGGCCACATACACCAAAGCGGCTACTTTGCTGTGATTACCTGCTTCTGTAATAACCGTACCGCCCCAAGAATGCCCAACTAAAACCACCGGTCCGTCTTGCCTATCGATTATCCGATTCGTCGCTTCAACATCATCTTTTAAGGACGTCAATGGATTCTGCACAATGCTTACCTCATAACCTTTCGCTGATAGAATATCATAAATGCTTTTCCATCCCGACCCATCGGCGAATGCACCGTGAACGATCACTACATTTTTAACTTTCTTCTTTTGCGCTAATGCTTGCGGTGCCACCACGGCTAGATTGGCTAAAACGACGGCTACTATCAATGCCACTTTGCCTTTTGAATAATTAACTGTTTTCATTTTTTTGAATTTAATTTCTACAAAAGTCGGCCATAGATACTATCAGGAAAATGGATGGATGACGCTTCCATTTGTATATTTTTCTACCCGAACTTAACCTTGGTTCGCGGGAGGCGCTAGCTAACAGATACGATCCAATCAACTAGTCCTTAGTTCCAACCTCCGCCCAAACTTCGGTATAGTTCAGACACCGCGCTGAGCATAGATGTCTTTATTTCAGCAAGCTCCAGCTCCCCTTTTAATACATTGCCTTGCGCAACGATCACTTCTAAGTAGTTCGCCTTTCCGTTTTTAAATAACAAATTCGCATTGAAAGTTGCCTGTTGCAAGGCATCCACCCGATCAACAGCTATCGATTGGGTCTGCCTAAGCTTCTCAATCTTCGCCAAGGCATCAGACACCTCTCCTACGGCTACTAAAACAGACTGTCTAAATTTGATAACCGATTTTTCTCTTTCCACTAGGGTAAGCTTGTACTGCGTCCGCATTTGTTTCTGTTGTAATATCGGCTGAAAAACGCTGCCGGCAACAACACCAAAAAGAGAGCTCGGTGTTTTAAACCAATCACTTGCTTCCAATGAATTTAATCCGCCGCTAGCTGTAATGCGCAGTGTAGGGTACATCGCGGCTTTACTAATGCCTACCTTCGCATTCGCAACAGTCAATTCAAGTTCTTGGCTCTTTATGTCAGGTCGACGGCTCAACAGCCGTATAGGTATACCGGCATTCAACGTATCAGGAAACGTGATATCGTCTAATAGCCCTTTGCGATTTAATGGAGCGGGCAGTTCGCCCGTCAAAAGCTGTAAGGCATTTTCTTGCAAGATAATACGCTGTTCTAGCTGAGGCAGTAATTGTGCCACCTCCATTCGTTGCGCCTGCGACTGCTGAAGAGCCGCGAGTGTTACCAATCCGGCATCGTATTGCAAGCGCACAATCCGCAAGGTACTGTCATTCAAATCAAGATTCCTTTTCGCGATACGTAGCTGTTCATCAAACATTAATAAGCGATAATACCCCTGCGCTATACTTGCCACCAGATTGGTTTGTATTGCTTTTCGGGCTTCTTGCGTCTGCAAATACTGCGCAAGTGCAGCTTTGCTCTGGCTTCGTATCCGACCCCAAATATCTGCTTCCCAGGATAAGGTGAGGTTTGCGGAATAATCTTCGATATGATTCGTGCCAAGAAATTGTCCTAATGTTAACCCATTTAAGCTGTTATCAGAAGGGTTGGCAGTACTGCCCGACACATTTACACCTACTGAGGGCGCATGATTCCATTTTACCTGCTTCACCATCAGCTGCGCGGCATCAATATTCTTAAGAGCCAATTGCATATCATGGTTCTTAGCAATGGCCTTATCAATCAACAACACCAATGTTTGATCAGTAAAAACTGCTTTCCACGATATATCCGCAAAAGACGCCGTATCTGCTATCTGTTCAGCATTTCTGAAGGTATCCGGTAAATTTTCTTGCGGCACGCTAACATCCTTTGACACCTTACAGGCGCTTATTGCCACTAAAACTAATAGCAACAGCCATTTATCTATTTTAATTTTCATTCTTTGATCTTTATATTATGTTTATCAATTAGATAGTGGTCGACGACGTGGTAACAAGATCAGGAGAGACATTGTACTCAGCCTCGGGCGCCATTCCTTTCCCTTTAGAAATCTTTTCCTGCAATGCTTGAAATACTACAAAAAGTACCGGAATAATAAACAACCCCAGTAGCACCCCACTTAGCATCCCTCCCGCAGCACCAATACTTATGGAGTGATTCCCTATCGCAGAAGGTCCTGTTGCACGCATCATTGGGGTAATGCCCACTACAAAAGCAATAGATGTCATAATAATGGGTCTTAGCCTTAGCTTAGCCGCTTCAACCGCTGCATCAACCAGTGAATAGCCTGCCTGCCGCCGCTGTACAGCAAATTCAACAATTAGAATTGCATTCTTCGCCAATAATCCGATGAGCATAATCAGGGCAACCTGAACGTAAATGTTATTCTCGATTCCGGTTAACCCAATGGCTGTAAAAACGCCGATCAAACCGGTTGGTATCGACAAAATAATCGCAAAGGGAAGGATATAACTATTGTATTGCGCGGCCAATAAGAAATAAACAAACAACAAGGACAGTAAGAACACAAACACGGCCTGTCCACCTGATGCAATTTCCTCTTTAGTCATACCGGAAAACTCGTAAGCGTAACCGTTTGGCAGGTATTGTATCGCTACCTCACGCACGGCATTAATAGCATCGCCGGAGCTAAAGCCGGGCTTAGGGATTGCATTTATGCCGATTGAGTTATATAAATTATAGCGTGTAATCGTTTCCGGCCCAAAAACTCTTTTTAGCGTTAACAAGGTATTAATAGGAACCATTTGACCGGCTTTATTCTTCACGTATACATTATCCAATGAGGAAGGTTCGGCCCTATCCCTTTTATCCGCCTGTACCATTACCCTATAATATTTACCAAAGCGATTAAAATCGGAAACCTGTGCACTACCAAAATATGCCTGCATCGTACTCAATATTTCTTTCTCATCAACCCCCAGCTGCTCGATTTTCTCATGATCCAGCACCATTTCCACCTGAGGATAATCGGCACGGAAGGTGGTAAAAGCAACTGCTATTTCCGGTCTTTGCATAAGCGCAGTGATAAATTCATTCGCAACGCCGCTGAATTTGTTCAAGTCACCCCCTGCCCGATCTTCCAACACAAGATCCAACGCATCAACATTACTAAAACCAGGTACTGTCGGTAAGGTAAAAACGAAGAATTGCGCACCTTGGATACTTGCCAGACGCTGTTGGATTTCGGCCATAATGGGGCCGATATCATTCATTTCACCTCGTTCCTTGTCTTTTTTCAACCTAAAGAATGCTACACCCGATGAAGGACTGGTAGATTGCGTGAGCATGTTAAAACCGATTATTTGGTTGAATATTAATTTAGATTCCATATCCTTCAGTTTATCCGAAGCTTCAGCCATCATATCCTGGGTTCGTGCTAACGACGCCCCGGGCGGCAAAGAGATGGCTATTGCTATGAAACCTTGGTCTTCAGAGGGAATAAAACCCGTTGGTATTTTCTTAATCATCCACCCGGTTATCACAATCACGATCACCAAACCACCTAAACTTAACCACTTATGACGAATCAACTTTTTAACACCACCAATGTACCTTTCGGTAACAGTTTCAAAACCTTTATTGAAAGCAATAAAAAACCGCTCCTTAAAGTTTACCGCCTTATTGCCGTTGGCATCCGTATATTGAACACCTTTAAGGAATAATGCCGCCAGCGCCGGACTCAGCGTAAGGGCGTTAATCGCCGAAATAACAATCGCAATCGCCAAGGTTAAAGCAAACTGCCGATAGAAAACACCTGCCGATCCTTCCATAAAAGCCACCGGTACAAATACGGCCGCCATTACCAAGGTGATCGATATAATAGCACCCGTAATTTCATGCATAGCAGATAAAGTAGCCTGTTTGGCATTCATGGTACTGTGCTCCAGTTTCGCATGGATAGCCTCCACTACCACAATCGCATCATCCACTACGATACCGATCGCCAATACCAGCGCAAAAAGCGTTAACAGGTTGATCGAGAATCCGAGCAAAGACATGAAGAAAAACGTACCGATTAGCGCAACAGGTACTGCAATAGCGGGGATAAGCGTCGAACGAAAATCCTGCAGGAATAGAAACACGACAATAAAAACCAATATAAATGCTTCGATCAGCGTATGCTTAACCTGCCCGATCGATTGGTCCAATGCATCTTTTGTATTATATAAAATTTGATACTTAATACCTTCCGGAAAATCCTTAGCTGCTTTGACCATCAGCTCTTCTATCGCCAGTTGGATTTCGCGTGAATTTGAGCCTGGAAGCTGCAACATGATGATGGATACCCCGGGTTTATCATCTACTTTATTAAAACTACCGTAGGTATACGAATCCAACTCCACCTTCGCCACATCTCTCAATCGCAAAAAAGACCCATCTGCATTCGAGCGGATAATCATACGTGCATAATCTTCCGGCCTATTATACTTGCCTGCGTACTTAATGACATACTCAAAAGATTGCTTGCTCATTTCTCCGAATCGCCCGGGAGCAGCTTCTTGGTTTTTGCTCCTAACGGCAGCCATCACCTCATTGGGTGTGATATTATAAGAAGCCATCTGGGCAGGATTTAACCAAATACGCATGGAGTAGTCCTTGCTACCGCCAAAAAGATTCGCTTGTCCGACACCGGGAATACGTTTTATTTCAGGCTGTATATTGATAGCAGCATAGTTTGCCAAAAAGGTATAATCATAAAGCTCCGGATCTTCGCTGTATAAGTTAATACCCATAATGATTGCATTCTGAACCTTCTGGGTTGTGATACCTGCCTGCACAACTTCGGCCGGTAGTAGTCCCGTTGCTGAGGCAACCCGATTTTGTACGTTAACTGCCGCTTGGTCCGGGTCGGTCCCCAGCTTAAAATAAATGGTTATACTGAGGGTACCATCGTTGTTTGAAGAAGAAGACATATAACTCATATTCTCCACACCATTGATAGCCTCTTCCAAAGGAGGAGCAACAGACCTTAATAAGGTTTCGGCATTGGCGCCGGGGTAAGATGCTGAAACCTGAACTGCAGGAGGCGCAATATCCGGAAATTGTTGAACGGGAAGCTTTATGAGGCCTACTATCCCTAATATCACCAAGATAATCGAGACTACGGTAGCAACAACCGGCCGTTGAATGAATGTTTTTAACATGATATGTTCGCTTTAATTTTAATTAACTTTAGTAATTTTCGCCTTGGGATCGACGGGACTGATTTTCATCCCATCTTTCAAGATCCCCATTCCTTTTAGCACAATTCTATCGCCTGTCTTTACGCCGGACGAGACAAAGTAATGTTGTCCAGATACGCCCGAAATGACCAACGGAGCCTTATGAACCTCATTATTTTTATCCACTTGATAAACAAAAACTTTATCCTGTATTTCGAAGGTGGCGGCCTGCGGTATGGAGACAACATTTTGCTGCTTAAACGCCAATTGTATCTTTCCGGAGTTACCCGACTTCAGCAAACCATCGTCATTAGGGAAAGACGCACGAAGGGTAATGGCTCCTGTGTTTTTATCAAAGGCAGCATCAATCATATCCAACCTACCTTCTTTGTTATAAGGACGGCTTCCGGCAAGAATCAATGTTGCCGCAGGGGCATTTTTAAGTTTATCCATGATATTAGCTCCCTCAAGCTTCTCTTTTAGTTCGGTGAAATCAATTTCACCCATGGTGAAATAAGCATGGATTTCGTGATTGTCAGACAAATAGGTTAGCTGTTGAACATCACCGGGAGCAACTATACTACCAACCTTTTTAAATAAACGACCTACATAGCCGCTAACCGGCGCTTTGATCGTAGTATAGGCTAACGTAATTGCTGCATTACCCAATTTGGCTTCCGCTTGCGCTTTATTTGCTACTGCAGCATCATAGGCCAGTTGGGCACTTTGAAGTTGATAATTTGAATAAACCTTATTTTCAACAAGCGGTTTTATCTTATCCAGTTCAATTTTTGCGTTATTTACACTCGCTTTCACTGCCTGTAATTCAGCAAGTGCCGTATTGTACGACTCGCGGTATGGGCGTGCATCTATCTGAAACAAAGGCTGCCCTTTGCTTACAAAAACGCCTTCTTCTACTAAAATTTTCTCCAAAATGCCAGACACCTGTGGTCTTATTTCGACATCGGAAACCCCTTCCAATTTTGCGGGATACACCTGCGTTACGGTTTCTTCCGAAGCACGTAGAGTAATGACTTCTGCGGGTGTAGCAGAAGCTGTTTGACTAGTTTCCTTTTTGTTTGAACATGCGGATAACGTAAGCATAGCTATCAGAAATCCTAGATAATTTTTATTCATGATAATTTTATTGAATTGCGTGTTTGATATGTTAAATAGGCGATGGATATTAAATCGTTTATCACCGTTTATGTAGATTTAAATTTTTTTGTGATGCATGGATTTAGAGATTCCTTCGATACCTTCCAGCAATATTTTGCGGCTAAAAGTTCCGTTTAGGTCCTGTGTCAATTGCAGTGTTAGAAGGCCGTGCACCAACGACCAGTACGTGAAGAGTTTAATCTTTAAGGTCTCTTCGCTTGTAGTAAGCGTTAACCGTTCAATGACTTCTTGAAATAACTGACTGATTACTTCGCAGTCGAGATTACTCTTATAGTCGTCAATGGCATGCACATCCAAGCCAAACATTAACTGGTACAATTCCGTTTCGAGAAGCGCAAAATCCCAATATGCTAACCACATAGATTTGATTTGTTCTGAAGGATCGGTACTGAGCGAAGCAGCGAGACGCACACGTTTTGTAAGCAACAAGAACCCATACCGTTTTAGGTCGATGATCAATGCTTCCTTGCCAGCGAAATATTCATAAATGGCTGGAGCGGTATATTCGATTTCCTGGGCGATTTTACGCATACTCAAGCCTTGACATCCCTCTTCCCTAATGATCTTCAGAGCTGCAAAGAAGATGCTCTTTTTGGTCTGCTCCTTCAGGCGTTCTATCCTTTTACTAGTTGTCATAAGACGATTCATTTTGTACTTAATTTAATAGGAACAAAATTCTTACATTTTTAAACACAACTATTTGTACATTTTTTCCTTAATTCAGTAAAAAAATACCTTTTAATAAAAGATACAATACAATGACAGAAGCCCATAAAAAAAAGAGGTCGCATACAAAATGCGACCTCCAAACTGTTATAATAAAATAAGAAGTAAGCAGCTTAGTTTTTCCTAAATTCAGATGGCGTACGTCCCGTATGTTTCTTAAAGAACTTATTAAGATGACTTTCATCCACAAAACCAAATTCATCCACAATTTCCGACATCCTCATATTACTGTGGATTAAGCGATTTTCAATCATCTTAGCCCGGTAGTTAGAAACATATTCCTGCATGGTTTTACCATGATTTTTCTTAAAATACCGTCCAATGTACGAAACAGACAGATTAAACTTTTCACTGATACTTTCAGCCATAATTGATTTTGGGCTATAGATATTTGATTGGATATACTGCAAAATATCAAAAAGCTTCTCTTCTTTATCATCCTTTATTTCAGCAGGCTGATACTTTTCAATATTCCTGCACACATACGAAATCAAGGTATTAACCAATTGCAACGTAATTTTATCCCAACACAAATCCCTATTCACCTGCTCACGGATCATTGCATCAATCACCATGCGCACAAAAGGTTTATCCGATTCATTTTTCAGGATGGACCCGGGAACCTGGTTAACATTCATCAAAGCATGCTCCAATCTATTCACATTATCTTTTACAATCCCGCTGCTTTTCAAATAGATATTATTAAACCTAAGAAAGAAAAAAGTTGTCGTCTCTTGTATATCAAAACAATGCGAATCACCAGGCGTTAGCAGAAACATATCACCGGCCTGATAGGTGAACTTATTTTCATTGATCCGCTGTTCACCGGCCCCCGATAACACATACACCAGTTCGAAAAAACTATGCTTATGTTTATCTACGGGGTATTTCTCCAACACTTGCACACTGACCGAAAACGGCTCGTATAAATCTTCTTTTTTCATGATGATATTTACTATAAAAAGAAATAATATACAAATATATGTAAATACCAAAACATTTTATACCATATCATAAAATATGACATCATCGAGATCATCCTGCGGATGGCTAAACAATCTCCTGCTTGATAGCTTTCGCAACCACCTCCGTTAACGATGATACCTCAAGCTTTCTGTAAACTTTTTTCATATGACTACGAATAGTTTCATACGAGATGCCCAATTCATGCCCGATCATTTTATAACTTAATCCGTTAACCAGGTAATTCAAAATGGTTTTCTCTCTTAATGTAAGTTGATAGTCTCTGTTAATTTTTACACTTCTCCTTTCATCACATTTTCTGTAGATAAAGTTGAATAATTTCCTTGCAATAATAGGAGCCATCGGTGCCCCATCGTGCTGTAAGTCCTTAATGGTCGAAATCAACCATTGCTTTGCATTCTTTTTCAACACATAGCCTACAGCACCTGCCTTGATGCACTTGAAGACACATTCGCCATCCTCCAATGCCGTTTGTACCACTATTTTAAGGTATGGAAGTTTTGATCTCAGCTCTTTGATAGCAGCAATGCCCATCCTACCCGATGACGCTATATCAATCAACACCACATCAGCATCACATGTTAAAACTTTTTGCACGCAGGCATTCGTATTATAAAAGCGACCTACAACATCAAAACTTCCCTCACTTTTTAAAAGCGTTTCGATGGCCGCGATACTATCCTCATGATCATCAAATATGGCTATCTTCACTTTCACGAATTTTATCCTCCAACTAATTTATATTGCATTCACAAAACCTTTTTTTATAGGGACAATTGAATTACCGGAATTGGACAAAGCATTAAATCGGCAAAGCTCGTTAAAAAAGCGAGCCCCGCCTTAGCCGCTAACTTATAGATACTCCACCATCAACCGGCAGCACCACACCTGTTACCCAAGTTGACCCCGAATCGATTAATAAAGCCGCATTTGCAACCATATCCTCCACACTTCCACGTCTCAGGAGCGGCACCGATTCAGCTTCTTCTCGATGTATTGCAGCTATAATTTCTTCGGAGAGTCCGGCATGTGCCAATACCGGTGTATCTGTGGGCCCCGGAGCCAACGAATTCACTCGAATGCCCAAAGGAGCCAGCTCCAAGGCCCAAATCTTCGTTAACATATTTAGGCCGGCTTTTGCAGAACCGTAAGCACTCAGTTGTGCAAAGGCTTTAGTACCATGACTGCTGCTTACATTAACGACTTGTCCTTTTGTCTTTGCTAAAAAAGGGAGACACACCGATGTTAACATTGTGGGAGCGATGAGGTGAACGCGATACATCGCTTCCAATACCGTTTTATGAACCCCTTCCAAAGGCGTTAATGCAACATGGCCGGCATTATTTACCAACACATCTAACCGACCCGCCCATTCGTCTTGAATAAACTCAATAAATTGTTGTTCTTGTCCCTCTTGTAAACTATCATATTCCGCTGTATAAAGCCCCGGCAATTCATTTTTTAAGGCCGATAAGCGTTTTTGATTACGCCCGGTAATCAACACACGCCAACCTTTAGCATAAAAATGACGTGCCAGCCCCTCGCCTATGCCCGACGAGCCCCCGGTAATTAAAATACTCTTCTTCATATTCTTGATTTTTGCACAAAAGACCAACTTGTCCATCACGTTATCAAGCACTTACCCTAGGGTAAGTAATGGCAAACAGGGTAGGAATTACTTGTTATCAAACACTTATAAATTAGCCTATTTTCAGTTATAACAGCGCTATGACAATTGTTCCTGTTCCGGTTCCCACGGTACGCGGCTCAGTTTAAATCACGGTAAAGCATTATCTTCCTGTTCTTCTTTTAAGGGCTCCTTAAAAATCATTCTTAAATGTTGATCACGTGTTAGATAAGCAATGAGCCATCCATAAAATGTTTTAATTTTATTGTTATAATTAACGAGCGACATGATATGGATAAACAGCCAACTCATTAAGCCTAAAAAGCCACCGAAATGAAGCTTATGTTTAAAGAGATCCGCCACTGCGTAATTTCGCCCAATAATGGCCATATCGCCTTTATCAAAATATTTAAAAGGTTTAGGTTCCCTTTCTTTAGCAATTGCCAGAAAATTCTTCGCAAGGTGGCGCCCCTGTTGAATGGCCGGTTGTGCTAGCTGCGGATGTCCTTTCGGGTAAACCGCATCCGTCTCCTGTATGCTAATATCACCTATCGCATATACATTTTCCAATCCGAGAACCTGGCTGAACTGATCTGTCTTCATCCTATTGCCGGGTCCTAAACTACTTGCAGGAATGCCATCAAACACATTAGCCGTAACGCCTGCACACCATATTACGGTCTTAGCCTCCACAAATTGCCCGTCGGAGAAGGTCACTCTATCATCTTCATAGCTTGAAACGACCGTATGCAACTTAATGTTTACGCCCAGGCGGCATAGGGTATCATAAGCCGCTTTATGTGTTTTTTTACTCATTGGTGCGAGCAGATTTTCATGGCCGTCTACAATATAAATAGCGCCCTCCGCATCCTTTAGCTCCGGATAATCTTTAGCAACTATATACTTTTTCATTTCTGCAAAAACACCGGCAATTTCCACTCCCGTAGCACCACCACCCACAATCACGAAGGTTAAGAGTTTCTTACGTTCTTCTAAATCCACTTCAACGGCCGCTTTTTCCATTGTTCTGATCAGCTCATTCCGCATCGCTATTGCATCGTCTATTCCTTTCAGTGATAATGTTTTCCCCGGCATTTCCGCATTGCCAAAAAAATTGGTTTTTGCACCGGCAGCAAAAACTAACTGATCATAGGTGATTTTACCATCATTTAAGTGGAGCGTTTTCGTATTGGTATCAACATACTTCACTTCAGCCATTCTAAATTTGATACCTGTTTTTCTAAACAGCATACGAAAAGGGTAACTGATACTCGCCGGGTCTAAAAAGCCGGTAGCTACTTGATAAAGCAATGGCGTAAAATAATTATAGTTATTTCTATCCAATAAGGTGAGGTCGTAATATTTATTGTTGGCTATCTGTCTGGCAAAGTTCAAACCTGCAAAACCTCCGCCAACAACAATTATGTGTTTTTTTGAGTCCGTATCATCTAACCTTTTCATATTTAAGAGATTTTTATAGCTGCATTTTAACATAACAGAAATACCGGATCTGAAGCTGTTCTGCATATCAAAAGTCACCAAAACTAAAAAGGTAAGGTAGAAGTACAATTAGTATTCGTTTAAACGGGCTATTAAAAGGATGAAACAAGGAAAAGATGGGATGAGAGATTTCGGATTGCTACTACAAGAGGTATCTCCTACATTTGTTTAGAACAACCATAGGAGACACCCTTTACTCACTTATCTTCCTTCGCCACCGTTGAGATGGCTGATGCTACAATACCGGCCGTTGCGAGGTAACCGGCGATGGTAACTACCGTTGCCGGTAAAGTAATCGGAGCAGTTAATAAAGCTCCGCCTATGGCACCCAAGGTTAAACCGATCGTTCTTATTCTTTTAAAGAACTTCGGGGTGGGGGATTTGATTCTTTCTGTTATTTCGTTCATTAAATGAAAATTAAAAAGTAAAAATTAAAAAGTAAAAAGCATGGCCCCTCCTCGCCATGACGCATTTCGGAATACCAGGACTACCGCAAAGCCACTCATTCAAAATTCCTGCCTACCGGCAGGCAGGCATCACTCATCACTTATAATTCATCACTAATAAATCTGCTGAACGACTCAACTACTTAACCACTTAACTACTTAACTACTCGACAACTAAACTACTCCCCGCGGCAGCATATTCAGCTAATAAAGGATACACCCTCTTATACGCATCTGCCGAATGCAGTACCCGATAATCGCCGTCAATAAGCTGATAATAACTTCCGGTTAAGGGGCAACCACGGGTATCGGTGTGGTAATTGCCGATATGGAAGAACACCAAACTGAAATTGGGAATACCCCTGATTTCCACCATTCCCTTATGCATGGAACTGTATCGGCTCTGATATTTCGCGTTCATACCCGCCAGCTTATTCAAGCCGAGTTGATAGGTTCCGGCCGGGATGGCCGTTTCTCCCGGGATTTTTTCATCCAGTATTTTATCTTCCAATATATAGCACTGGAAGAGATTATTGATGTATAATTGGCCGAGGGTCGTGTTTATGCCTTCGGCGATTCTTATTAGTTTAATCATATCATTTAGTTTTTAGCTGTTAGGAATTAGGCGTTAGCTCTCAACCATCAGCGGTCAGCTTTCGGATGTCAGCTATCAGCTTTATGCCGTAGGCTATAAGCGGTAGGCACTCACTCAAAATTCCTGCCTACCGGCAGGCAGGCATCGTTCATAACTCAACACTAATAAATCTACTCAACCACTCAACTATTTAACTACCAACTATTTAACTACTCAACGTCTCCCGCACCTCGCCGCTAAAGTACTCCCAGAAAGACACTGTTAGAAAAGCGCTTGCCGGAGCGATCGCGTGCAAACAGGTAAACCGTCACGGCTGCATCCGCCAATTGCACGGGCAGCTGTAATTCCAGCGCACCATCCTGCCTCCTGCACCTTTCTTCATTAATACCCGCCACACCTACGTCCGGATTATAAGCACATAGTATTACTTCGTCATCCCCGAAGCCGTATAGTTTATCAAAGCCCGGGTCAAAAGTTACCGTCAATTTATCTCCAATACGCACCGCCGCAGGATTCAACGGATGGAGCAGCCCTCCCCGTGTAAGGCGAACCTTTTGCGGATTTACCGTTAGATCAGGATACATCCCCTCAATGGCATAACGCATCGCATCGGCTACGGCCGTATTAAAAGCGCTCCTTTTATTGTGCTTTCCATAGCCCATGGCAACGATCTTACGCAGCGGCGATAAATAGCGTACCGCTATTGTCAAACGTGTTTGCGAAACGAGTTTTCCATTCAGGTCCTCTTTTTTCCTTCCATTCTGTTCAGATATCAGTAGCATATACCCATACATTAAAGGCAGATGGCGCCGCTATTGGCGCCACCTTGCCGGTTAATCAAATGACACGGTTCCTAAATAGATGCTTTTAGAAACTTCTTTCGCTTTTCGCTCCGCATAGAATATCCACGCGTGTCCTTCACCGGCGGTGATATGGGCAGGGATATTAATACTTGCCTCACCGTCGCTCCGCAACGGCACTACATCAGTCGTCAGGAACTGCTCTGAAGCGGGGTGGTACACCAGAACATAAACCGAATCGTCGATATTGCCACTTATCGGATTTACGGTGGCATTCCAGGTAACTGTCAGTTCAGTGCCCGTACGCGTTATGGTTTCACTGCCTGCCGTAAATAGCCCACCCGCGCTCAGTTTGATCTTGCTGTAATCCAACATATAATCGGGATAAGCACCTACCACGGCATCCATAATATTCGCTTTCAGGGCCATGTTCATTGCCGTATTCGTATTAGCCTTTTTCAGACCAAAGCCGATACGCAACAGCGCTTTGATCGGAAAGAGAAAAGCCGTGATCAGCGAAAATTTAGCCTGTTGCATCAGCTGCTCTTCCGTAGCCGGTTTTGAACGCTTTTTGTAGAGCCCTTTGATATAGTCTATACTTTTCCAACTGCTGCCGATCACACTTCCTGCCTTACCTTTGAAGCCACCGTTGGCTCCGTTTCTAATTCTTCCCATTTGTTTAAAATTTAAAAGTTTAACCATACAATCCGCAATCATTTATACCGGTATTTCTTGCTTCATGACACAAACATAAAGAGCCTATTCAGGTTAAAACCGCGAGGGAAAGCACTTGAAGCGGATGTGAAGCGGATAATCTGGAAAGTTGACGCGTAGGAGAAGCGTAAGCCGCTACTAATTAAGGCGGCTATTATCCTGCCACCGCACCTTGCTGCCTGGGTACTTCCAAGCAGAAGAACGTTTGCACTTAGCGCATAACACCTGTTAACAAATTCGTACTAACACCAAGGCAACTTCGCCTTTTCCCAGGTATTGATCAGGTCCGACCAGATCCTGACCAGATAAATCTGGTAAAAACCTGATCAGAATCTGAAAAAAACCTGAAAGTCTGTCGAATTAATTAGGTATTTATCACAGCAGCAGTATATCAATCCATACCACAACGAACCGAATCCCATTGCGTCTTAGACTTTAGAACCATTTGTACGGTTAGATTCCAAGATAATCATCGCTATCAAGATCGTATCATACCCGATCCATAAGCCCCTGTAAGACTATCAAATTTCGCTGAGCTGAACCCGTTGGCACTAAAAAACAGAAGACTTTCCATGTTATTATTATTTAGAATTAATCCATATAGTTTTCTATATTTGTGCGGGTAAAGTCAACAGATCCTAATTTTTGTGAAGATTTTCAAGAGAAACAAAAGCGCACACCTAGTAAACTTGCTTGACGAGCAGAGCTTTCGTGCACTATTTGATCTATATTGGAAAAGATTAGTTGCATTTTGCCAGTATTATACCCAGGATGATGACCTGGCAATGGATATCGTACAAGACATCTTTTGCTCTCTTTGGAACAGAAAAGACAGCATTCAGCTACACAGTGAGGTAGAATATTACCTATATCGCGCGGCCAGGCTTAAGATTAATGATTTTTTTCGTGAAAAATATAAACGGGAGGATCAGCACAGCTGCCTTTCTCAAGACTTTTGCGATACCGTCAATAATACCGAGGAAACTATTTATTACCGCGATCTCCACCGCTTTGTGCAGGGCTTGGTAAACAACCTGCCTTGCAGGTGCAAACAGGTTTACAGCTTAAGCAGAAACAGTGGCCTCAGCATCCCGGAAATCGCATCGCAGTTAAAGCTCTCTGAAAAAACGGTAGAAGCTCACCTTACCAAGGCCCTACGTTTTCTAAAAGAAAATCTTCATTTACAGCGCAGCCAAAAATAATTTCACTTTCAACTAAGGGTAAATCCGTCCAGATCCGACTAGTGTAATAAACGTTCGCATGGAGGTAGATCACGGTTTGTTGAAAAAATACTGGTTAGGACAGTGCTCGCCCGAAGAACGGCAGCGCGTGGAAGCTTGGATCGCCAGTGGCACTCCTCCTGATCGGGATCAGGCCCTGCGTACCGTCCAAAACGAAGCCACTATGAAGTCAGTGCTTTGGCAGCGCATCACCCAGCAAAGCCAGCTGGATGATGCGCCGGCACCAAATATAAAAAGCCCTTTTTATAAGCAAACGCTAATAAAAGTAGCCGCCTCGATTATTTTCCTGATGGGCATCGGCAGCTACCTCTGGACGCATCAGGACCTGTTTACCCCTCAAAAAGATTCCGTTCCGTATAAAACAGTTACCGTAGCAAAAGGAAAACAAATGCAAGTCATTTTATCCGATGGCAGCAAAGTTTACCTGCATGCGGGGAGTACACTCCAGTATCCGGTTCATTTTTCAAAAGAACAACGGAACGTCATCCTGCAAGGAGAAGGCTTTTTCGACATACAGCAAAATCCCGCCCAACCCTTTCAGGTAGAAGCCGGAGAAATTCAGATCCGTGTACTCGGAACCCAGTTCAACGTCAACAGTCGGAAACCCGGCAAAGAAGTCGTAACCGTTGAAACAGGCAAGGTGCAAGTGAGCGCAATAGGAGCGACAGATACCCTGACCCTTTCTGCGGGCATGCAGGGCCAGCATATAGCCGGATCACTCCAAGAGAAAAAGGTAAACAGCCAGCACTACAGCGGCTGGAAAAACGGCCAACTTCGATTTGATCACATACCTTTAGCAGAGGTTGCTTTAGAGCTGGAAAGATGGTACGATACCGATGTCAAGATAACCGATGCGGCACTCGCAAACACAAAAGTAAGGGCACATTTCAAAAATGCTACCCTCAAAGAGGTAGTGCACGACATCGCTTTTGCTTTACATATTCAGTATAAAATTAAAAACAAGGAGGTCTTATTCATCAAGTAAATACAACAAAATAGCCCGGTGTACGCATCGCCAAAATTGTTCACCGGGCCGAGCAATGAATTCTTAATCAATCACATTACTGTCATCAAAAATATGAACTTTTTGCCGTATAGCACCAAGGCATTTTCCGTTATTTGGAAAAAGGCCAGTATTCTCTTATGCATATTACTCATCGCTTTATCCGCCACAGCACAAACCAGCCTATTGAAAAAACGCATTAGCGTCCACTTAAACAACGTGTCTGTTTCCCAGATCCTAGAAGCCTTAGAGACCCATAGCGGGTGTACATTCGTTTACAGTGCCGATCTGCTTGATGTGGCAAGACAAACAAGCGTCCATCTTGATCATGTAACCCTCGAAGATGCACTGCAACAGCTCTTTCCCAATGGCATTGGCCAACTAGCGGTAAATGGTAACCGCATTAACCTGCAACCATCCGCCGGTAAAGGAACTATCCGAGGCGAAGTGCGCACCAACGATGGGCGGCCCGCAGGCTATGTCACCGTGAGCCTGGGTAGCAACAAGATGCAGGCAGATGAGAACGGCCGCTTCCAGTTCCGGCAGATAGAAGTGGGCACCTACCAATTAACTGCCGATTACGTAGGTGTCAAACGGCAGGCAAAAGAAGTGCAGGTACAAGCCAACCATACCAACGATATTTCCATTACCCTCTATGAAGATGCCCAGGCCCTACAGGAAGTGGTCGTAAACGGCGAGCGTGTAAACCGCTTTGCCAACAAAGAAACGGACTATGTTGCGCGCATGCCCCTGAGCAATCTGGAAAATCCCCAGGTGTACAGCGTTGTTACCAAACAGCTCATGCAAGAACAAGTTTCCTATACCATTGCTGATGCCATCCGAAATGCTGCCGGAGCCGTACCCGTTACCAATCCCTCGGGCGGCCTTAGCGCCTACTTCCGTGGCTTTGGTGTGGGCATCAATGCCAGAAATGGTATGGAATCCACTTCCGAGCGCTCTGCGATGGATCTGGCCAATATCGAGCGCATCGAAGTGCTGAAAGGCCCCTCAGGCACGCTTTTCGGTTCCTCCGTTTCGTCATTCGGCGGAGTAGTAAACCTCGTTACCAAAAAACCCATTGAAGCAAAACGAACAGAACTCAGCTATACCACCGGAAGCTTTGGACTGAACAGGGTAACGATTGACTTTAACACACCCCTTGACGCCGAAAAGAAAGTACTTTTTCGTATCAATAGCGCACTGCACCGGGAAAGAAGTTTCCTTTCCTACGGCTTTAACAATACGTTCCTGGTGGCGCCCAGTTTGAGTTATCGTGTCAATGAAAGGCTGTCCCTAAACGTAGATGCCGAGCTATTGCATGTACACAATACACAACCCATGAATTTTCTGATCCGCTCGGCGGATATTCAACAGCCCAGTGATATCCTTTTAGATTATCGCAAAACGCTTTACCATGATAATGTGGATGTAAAAAACCGTGCTACCCGCATCTATGCCGAAGCCGTTTACAAGCTGTCAGACAACTTTAAATCCACCACCCTCTTTTCATACGTTTCGGAAGATGTGGAGCGTAGTTATCAGCGTCCCGTAATATGGATGTCTCCCCGCACCGCTGTAAGGGCATCTGCTGTATATGGCCCCGTTTACAACGGTTACACCAATTTACAACATAACATTAACGGTACATTTGCAACAGGCAGCATCCGTCATAAATTGCTGTTAGGTGCTAATTATCGTCATTACGCCTCCAACTTTCTCTTTGCCGAAGCCCAGGTAATCGATCAGATTGATGTTACGCAACCCTTTCAGCCCGTGCTCCGGCAAAGTATTGATGAGCTGGTAAGCTATGCCCCCTTCCCTTCCCCCACACAAAACACCATCAGTGTTTATGCTTCCGATATGATAGAACTGCTGCCCCGGCTTTCTGCCATGTTATCGCTACGGATGGACCGTTTTGACAGGGAAGCCACGGAAGGGTCGGACGACGGTTTTGAGCAGACATCCTTTGCACCCAAATTCGGACTCGTTTATCAGCTGATACCCCAACAACTTTCCCTATTTGGAAACTACATGAGCGGTTTCCAAAATGTAGCCCCGGCGCTGCAGCCCGATGGCAGCAGACAGGTATTAGATCCCCTATTTGCCAATCAGGCCGAAGGCGGTGTAAAGACAGAACTCTTCAACAAAAAGTTTAGCTTCACCGCCAGTTACTATTATATCAAAATAGATAATGCCACACGCACCAATGCAGCACTGTTCATTGTGCAGGATGGTGAACAGGTCAGTAAAGGGATAGACCTCGAACTGATTGCACAGCCCTTAACCGGGCTTAATATAGTGGCAGGTTATGCCTATAATAACAACCGCATCATCAGCGCTTCGGACCCGGCCATTGAGGGTAATAAAGCAGCCAACGCACCGGAAAACGTAGCCAATATCTGGGCCTCGTACACCTTTCAGAAACGATTGAAAGGTCTGGGAGTTGGTGTAGGTTTGAACTATGTGGACAAAATGTACCGCGCCACGGATAATACCTTTTTCATACCGTCCTACAGCTTGGCAAATGCCGTTATTTACTATCAAAAGCAAGCCTGGGGTATACAGTTAAAGGCCAACAACCTCTTTGACAAGCGGTATTGGGACTACTGGGGAAACCCGCAAGCCCCTGCCAACTTCGCAGCCAATCTCAACTTCCGGTTTTAACATACCATTATAGCGCCGGGCAAAAGAGCCTGCCCGGCGCCATTACAACGATGACTCAACTAAAAAAAATTGTATCTGCCTTGCATCTCTGGCTCGGAATGAGCTCCGGCGCAATCGTCCTTCTATTGGGCCTAACAGGCTGTATTCTCGCCTTTGAAGTAGAAATAAAATCCGTCATTCATCCCCGTAACCGGCAAACCGAAGCCACCGCAGGGCAAACGCTCTCCTTTTCTCAGCTCATGCACACCGCTCAGGCATACTGGGGGGCTGAAAAGCCGGTATCCACACTTGAGCTATACAATAACCCCGCTAAAACGTGGCATTTTCGTGCTTTTAAAGAAAATGAAAAAAGCGGGCTTTGGTACTGGGAAGAAAAGAAATACTACGAATCCCTTTTTATTGATCCTCACAGCGGTCAAATCATGCATCACGAAAATTCCGAGTTTGAATTTTTCCGCATCATTCTTTATCTCCATTGGAGTTTATTGCTGGATACGGCCATCGGACAGCCGATGGTGGGCATTGCCACGCTTATGTATGTCCTGCTGCTCCTTAGCGGGCTCTACTTATGGTGGCCTAAAAGCAAAAAGGCAAGACGAAAACGCTTTTGGTTTCGTTGGAAATCCGGCACCGGTATCAAGCGAAAAAATTACGAGCTGCACAGCATATTGGGCTTTTATATGCTTAGCTTAGGCCTCATCATTGCACTAACGGGTATCTTATGGGCCTTCCCCTGGCTTGCCCGCCAAGTTGAAGTAGCGCTGAATCAAAAGCAACAGCCAAATGCTAACATAGTAACGAAACCGACATCATTTCCATATAACACCGCGCAAATGGATCCCTATGATGCCATATTACATGATCTAAAAAGCCAATACCCCGGTGCGCTGGGATATTTGTTTTATTTCCCAAAAGACAGCCAAACCGCGCAAATCAATACGCTGGTACGTTTCGAAAAAGTTTACGAAACCATCGTGCGTACATACAACACACAAACAGGAACCGTGATGGAGACCCATCGCTTTCGGGAGCAACCCACCGGAACCAAATTTAGGGCCATGTATTACGATCTTCATGTGGGCAGCATTCTGGGCTTGCCCGGCAAAATACTAGCATTTTCTGCATCGCTTATTTCCGCATCCCTTCCTCTTACCGGATTTTTCATCTGGTATAACAGAAGAAAAGGCGGTAGAAAAAACAGAAAGTTAACGAAAGGCGACTGATACGATGACGAGAAATAGGCGCTAGGGCGCAAAAAAAGACCTCACCCGGGGAGATTGAAGACTTTTAACACCCCGGGTTAGGCATCCAAGCTCCAATAGGTTTTTCTGAGCCTTTCCACATCCTGATCGCGATAGAGCTTTTTCCTGTTCACAATCTTTGCGACACGGATTTCACCCTGATTCTGGCAACGCAATAGGGTGCTTTTGCTAATCCCCACCCGATCCATCGTATAAGCCGCATCACGGTAAACGGTTTCTTCCTTTTCCTTTTGGAGAATGAAGCGTTGAATTTCGAGTGTATATTCTTTAAGGCCCCTCACTTCATGATAAAGTAAGCGAAGGAGATAAGCACACTGCGGGCATGGCGCAGGCCCTTTAGGTCTTGCGTTCATGATGGTTTGATTTAGGGTTTATAGCTTAAAAATTGATTCTTGCCTCATCAGCATTTTATCAATATCTTTGAGAGAAGAATTTTAAAAATTAACAGATGATATAAAAAGGAATATTTAACATATAAATTATTTAGCGACAGCTATTTCACCAAGCACCTCGAAGTCTCAAATTATTGAATGCACATGGTAAATAGACTGATCGCCCGCCAATGCGCGGGTGTCAGTTTGTTCATGTGCAATGGGTTTGAGACCCCAGAGGTGCTGAATGTACGGCCCGTTGCATTATTAACATGGCAGCAATTATCAATACTCAAGACCTCCTATCCCAAAAAATATACACTTTGGGATTTAGCAAAAATTTCCAAGACATCTGCAAGCGGCAAAAGCTCTATACCCTACAAAATATCATAGATCTTGGCCATCAGGACATAGCACACAATCCTGTTTACACTATTCCCTGGTTTAATGAACTCATGGATTTCCTAGACCAAAGGCAGATGCTCTATCTCTTAAACACGAATGTTAGAGGTGGTGGTTATTAATCAGATTAACTAGGTCCATCAGTAAGCGCCTTACCTTTATAATGGTATTGCGATCAGCAGTATGGTACTTTTTCCGCAGGCTTTCGTACGATAACTCTTCATGCTGCAGCGTGCCAATATGCTTACTAATAAACCGGAATAAGTTGCCTTTCTTAGGTGTTTCAACAATACGTGCCTCGTGCATCAGATGAATCAAGAAAAGTAATTGCATCGCTGAGATAGACACTCGAAAATATAAATCCTCTGTCTCTTTCTGTACCGATAATACCGCATTTAGTTCATCCCACACTTCCTTATAAAAGCGGTAATGATCCATTCCAAACAACTTCTTGGTAAGTGGAATGTGCAACTTCTCTTCATCCCAGAGGTCAATCAGCTCACTACGCGAAAGTAACTCCTGTTGCATATCGCCAAAATACTGCTGTATTTCCGTAAGCAATAACTTAAAAGCGTCTTGTAATCGCAGCAAGTCGTCCTTTTGCCAATGTTCCGATAATTTCTCCTCCTTGAAATAAGCCAAAAGTTTTTCTATACGCTTCAACCTTTCCCGCCAATCATTCATGCCACTTCTCATTTATGACGGATATAAAGCTTGCACGTTCGCTTTAAACTTCGCCCCTACAGATAAAACGGTTTTATTTTTACCTTTCAGTATCACGCACTTCGCCTGTACAGTAGCGATACGGTTACGGGCTACGATGGTCGATTTGCTTACTTGAATAAAACGCGGCGATGAAAGACGCTGCATCAACTCACTTAATGTATGGTCTACTGTAATCACCCCGTTTATGGTGTGAATCTGCACCCGTTTATAATTTGTGGTGATATAATCGATATCAACTAATTCAATAATATCCTTTTTACTTTTACCTGTTTTCACAGAAATGACTGCATCTAAATCGTCCGCCTCACCACTATATTGCAGCCCATTACTCCGATTAATCACCCGTTCTACCGCCTTACTGAAACGATCGAACGTAAATGGCTTTACCAGATAATCCACTCCATCCACATCAAAGACCTCGCTACCTAAGCGATTGTCCGCTGAACAGAATACTACATGAATATCCGGCTCCACTATCCGCCTAACAGCCCAACCATCTTTCCCTTTCATGTGAATATCTAAAAAGAGTAAATCAATTTTATGCCTTTCCAATAAAACAGGTACTTCCTCGGGGTTCGTTGTTGAACAAACCAAATTTAAGTTTGGTATTGCGCTAATGTAATTCTTAACAATGGTCACAGAAGCCTGCTCATCATCTACTACCATGCAGTTAAAGACTTGCTTAATTGAGTATTCGTTTATCATATTTATTGGTTAATGCTAATTTTTACGGTAAAATATGCTTCTTCTTCCGCCACCGTTAATTGAAATTCATTTTTAAATACGATCTCCAACCTTCTCCTTAAGTTTGACAAACCTGTTCCACTTGAAGTGACCGGTCTTGACCGCCGATCAAAGCGGTTCCTACAGGTAAATTCAACCAGGTCATCTGTCAAAAGTAATTTTATGTAAAGCGCATCTCCGTCGCCTGTAAAATCCCCATACTTAAACGCATTTTCCAAGGGTGTAATGAAGGCCATGGGCAATACACGCTGGCCGGCAAACGCTCCTTGCACTTCGGGTTTCAGGATTGGAATTTCCGGAAAACGGGCTTGTTGCAAAGCAAGAGCGGCTTCTACTTGCTGCCACTCTTTCGATACGACAATTTTGCGGGTACCTTGAGACGCATGTGTAAACGTATAGCGCGTTAGGCCAGAGAATGATGCCATTAGCTGGGCCCAGCGAGGCGAATATTTAAGTAATTCTCCGAAGAATAAATTAAAAATATTATGCACAAAGTGCGGATCAGCTTGCTTCGCTAATACGTCGTATTTTAGCTTTTCTAGTTCTTTCGCCATCAACGCTGCATACATCTTTGTCTTATATTCAATAATGGCCATTTCTATTTGCTTATTTTTGTATGCGCGGTATTTCAAAAAAACAAAAAGCCCCACAGCAAAAATGACCAATAAAATATAGTGCTTTGCCATGCGCCCTAGAAAACTCCAATCTAGTGGAGGCACCTTTTGATTTACCTTAAAGCCCAAATGAACCATCAACTTGTAGAGATATAAATATGCACCTGGTGCTGCCAAAAAATAAAATATTAGCAATAGCAGTAATCCTTTATACCAATGCTTCTTATTGAATACCAGAAATAGGATCCCTAGCAAAAGGTAAAATACAATCACTTTTAGAACAAAAATTCCAATAAGCGTACCGACACGTTGTTGCGGAAAATTTAATCGGGTGCCGATGTACACGATACCGAAATAAAGTAACCAACAAGCTGCTTGGATGCCCAGTAGCTTTTGTTGACCGGGCGATAGTTTAAATCGTGTTAATTGTACCATTGTTGATGCAAAACGTTAAACTGAGATTGAGGGATTTGATAGGCCTTATAGGTTAGCTTATCCAATAGAAAGAAATCATTACCAAGGGCTAGCAAAGCATGCAGCATCTCCTGAGGTTCTCTTCTACTTTCCGGTTGTTTTTTTGCGGGCACAAAGAAATCATTTCTATTGGCATAGAGGTGTAAGCTCGACCAGTTTTGCCATTGTGCCGGATAATGTTGTAAGTAAGAAGCAAAACCACTGTAGATTTTATACAAGGTGTACTCAATAAAATCCGGCAATGTCATCTCTTTTTTTTCAAAAGGGCCGAGCCATATATAGCGGAGACTCTTGTCTGCTTCACGGAAACAGCAAAGCGTATAAATCGGCACATCCAGTTTGTAGGCGAGGTAAGGCAAACCTTTCCGAAGCAATTGATGCTGTGCCAAAAATGGTGTGCGCACGGTATTGACACCCGTTATAGCCTGCGCTCCTTGGTACCCATCCAAATACGTTAAAACATTCGATCCCTGTTCAAGCGCACGCTTCATTTTAAACGCCACCTTTGGATCTGTTGCATTTAATGTTGAAAAGGCAGTTTTTCTTGAAGTAGAACGCATTCCTTCTTTGATCTTATCAAAGAATTGCCTTTGCTCGCGATATGCATAATCGCCTATCAGCAACGCTAAAGGAATTTGTGATCTGTATAGTAAATAATTAATTAGCCGGTAAGACCCCGTATGAAACGTGCAGATCAATCCGGGTCGTTTCCTTAACCGTTCTAGGTATACCTCATCCCATCCTTGAATTATAAAAGGGTGTTCATCGTTAAAAAATGATTCATCAAGTCTGTTCCATTGCCTATTTAAAATGGCTTCACTAAACCATTTCTGATGCAAAGTAGCCGGAACGCCAGGCATAAAATGCGTTAGATTAGCACTGAAGAAAGCATAAGTATTCAGCATCTGCGGATGGCATTTCCATGATGACTTCGCCAGCCGCTGCTTCAGGCTGATTAATTTATTTTCATAATTGTTTAACATGATTATTTACATAAATGGTTTATAAAAACACTGCCCTTAGGGTCGGGCAGTGCTTGAAAAAATTAAAGATCCCAATACTCACAATCGTCAATCAAATTCATGATTCCATAGCGAAAACACAGATCGGAGAATCCTAGGGCTTGTTCAGGTAAAATCAACGGTTTTAACATTTTATCTATTGTTTAATTTAAGTACCGATTTTATCGAAGGCATCGGTATTAACCTACTCAATAGCTATGAGATTTTGGTGATCACGGTTCAAACATCTAATTTTTTCCGTAAAAATCTAAATAAATCGGCCGTAATTACTTTTACGGGTACCGAAATTGCATTTTTACAAAGATTTCCATTAGAGAATACACCTTATGTCACCTAAATAAAGCCCTCTAGGTTACCCTCGGCCAGTTGACTTCTTAAGGCATAAACGGATTGTCACCCCCGTCACTTGATTCATCATCTTTTCCTGCGTTTATTCGTCTTATTACCAATAAATCGCATATATGAAAGCATCTTTATCAAAAACACAACAGCCCCTTAAACCCCGCGTAGGGATTGAATTTCCATACATCTCCGATCCCGTCCAACTATCCTATAACTTACCAAAAAACACTACCTATCGCTTACGTTATGGACATTGCAGGCACTGGCAACATCCAAAGTTTACCGTCATTGAACAATATTGCCAGACCAAAGACACTTATATATACCTTTCTG
The DNA here is from genome assembly GCF_008245145.1 of Olivibacter sp. LS-1. Classification (GTDB taxonomy): domain Bacteria; phylum Bacteroidota; class Bacteroidia; order Sphingobacteriales; family Sphingobacteriaceae; genus Olivibacter; species Olivibacter oleidegradans. The sequence continues at coordinate 5,354,834 of NZ_CP041643.1, forward strand.
AGATTGTTCCTTCCATGGAGTTAACCGTGAATTTTATTTATACCCATGATGACTTGTATTTTTTTTATCAATTAAAAGGTAATACAAGGTTGTGGATTGATCAGAAAAAAGCAGCTATCTTACGTATGAAGGAACAACATTATCAGATTAGCCATCTTCCGGCAGGGCATCACCAAGCCTATTATAAAAAAGAAAAACGGTATCTCACCTTTTATTTTATTATCGATCGATCCTTGCTTTTGCATTTTCAGGATAACTCCTTATCCTTTCTAAAAGATCTTCTCTTCAAGTTAACCTATAAACCGGAAAAATTTGGAAGCACCATTAGCATTCCGCTCAGCGCCAAAGCAAAGCTTTATCTTTACAGGTTGTTTCGTTTGCCAAGGCAAAATGAGCTCTCACTGGAAAGGTATGTCCCTCCCATCTTGTTACAACTGATAACACTTGCCCGGCAAGAATACAGTGAAGAATACCAATCACAGAACAAGCTCATATTAAAGCTGCAACAAATAAGACAACAAGTGCAGGAGAATATAAAAGAAAGTGTTGCATTTACCGTAGAAGAACTGGCACATAATCACCAATTAACCACAAATTACTTAAACCAAGTGCACCGACGTCATTATCATGAGAATTTGCAGCGTTATATTACCCGAACAAAATTGGCAGAAGGATACAGACAGATTGTGGAGGAAGGCATCACTCCTACTGCAGTTGCTTTAGATTTGCTATTCTACGACGGCGCAGCATTTACTCGAGCTTTTAAGAAAGAATTTGGTATCCTACCTAGTATTTTATACTTCAGGTATCACAAAAAATAAAGTATAATAAAATGTTCAGCATCCTTAAATTAAGTATTGATTAAAATGCCAGTGATAACGACTGGCATTTTATCTCAATCTAGCGAACAACTCGTACCTTATACAATTTAACTGACGGAATATGAAGCTTGAATGTTGGGTTCTCACCGTAAATATTAAAAGTCCACCAGCTTTCTTCTGCAATCGTGTATATCAACGCCTTAGACTCATTATGATAATTAGCAGATTTGATATTGACGCGCTTTGCCAGTGGAGTAAAAGGTTCAAAAGACTCCTTCCGAAGATCAAATGTCCACACGCCATGATGCGTTGAAATCAAAAATTGCGTATTATTTATGCTACTCAATTCATGTCCGCCTTCATCGGGCAATTTGTACGTTTTCAATAAAGTCAATTTAGGTTTGTTACCAGTCCAATTTACCAACTCATAAATCCTTAATTCATCAAAGCCGAGTGCCAACACTTGCTTGCTTGCTAAATTCCAAACAACCCCATGTCCTGAATATAGACTATCTCTGTAAAGCACCTTTTCCGGATATCTGATATCATATACCTCCAGGCTGTTGCCTTTTTGATGCGTAGAATTAGCCACGGCAATACGCCCTCCCGGCAACAAGTCAGCGGAGTGAGCCATTGGTGTTTTAGCATAAAAAAGCACTTTCTTGGTAGCAATATCGAGCAATATGGTTGCCCCGCTGGAAGCTGTTAAGAGCAACTTAGTACCATTGTCCACCGGTTTACAGTCGTCCAATGTACTAAGTAGTTGCTGATAATCCTGAGGGAGTTGCTTTCCGGCGTCACTCACTTTCCATTTCCATCGATAGTTCACTTGGCCTTTATAAGCATCCTTTTTCGCTAAGATAAATACCTGATCTTCCCCGCAGGCTACCAAATCGCCTGATTCAGGTTTAACGTTATCACCTTGCGCAAACGCACTTTGAAATACCGTAATCAGTAAAAACAAAACAATTAATTTATGCATGCTATTGTATTTTGTCCCATCCGGGATTTTGTGTCAGGTTCGTGTTCAACGTAATTTCTTCTTGCGGAATAGGACTAAGATACTCCCAATCTTCGAAGTTCTTTTTAGTAATGTTATAGGGCGTCAGCCTTCCCGAATTGCCTTCCGAAAGGCCATTTACACTGGACAATTTAAAATATTGCACACCACTTACCCGATCCGTAGGCAATGGATCCGTGCTATTCACCACATATAAATCGTACTTACCATCCCGATCCAAATCGATCAGCTGGTTAAACCCTTTAATATAAATACCCTGGTATTCAGAGCGGAACAGATGGCCCTCGTTCCATCTAATGAGATCATCGCGCCTAAAACCTTCAAAAGCCAACTCCACTCTTCTTTCACGACATATCTCCAACACATTTGGGTCAGTTGTTCTTTTATATCTATTAAGCTGTAGCGCATCAGTCAAAAGCGGCAAGGTCATTTTCTTCATCACTCCGGCCCTCTCCCGCAGCCTATTCACTGTTAGGTCCAAATCACTTTGTGTTAATCGTCCTAATATTGCCCGCGCCTCTGCGTAATTCAGCAGCACTTCCGCATAACGAATCAAAATCGCGTCTCTGCTATCGTTTCCCTGATCTTCCAAAGGAGGGCCCACACGTTTCGTCACTTGATACCCCGTTCTATTCTGCGCGAAGTCATTTACCGATTTAGAGGACGTACCAATCCGTACATAACCAGGGTACACCACTGATTGCTTTAATCTCAAATCGCGATTTTGAAATTCATCAAAATATTCAACCTTCATAATATCACCTCCACGCGAAGTATAGTACGAATCGCCCTCGATGGTTGTATAGTCACTTATTAAAGAATGTGTGGCACCGTAATTTCCATTAGAAGTAGAGGTAAACTCCGGCGTATAGTAAAAATAGATCTGGCTGGCAGACCTAGCAAGTATTACTTCATCAGGGTTGGCTTCGGCGGCTTGAAACATTGCCGCATAATCCGTCTCCGGTGCGGCAGTTGTATAGATATTATATACATTTGCGTCCATGAGTTCTTTTGCAGCAGCAGCACACTCCTCCAACCATTTGTCTGCATCCGGTAAATTTTCTGCTGAATGGTATTTACGCCATGATCCTTCAAAAAGCGAAATTCTAGATTTTAGCGCCAGGGCGGTCCATTTCGAGATCCTGTTCTTATTTTTTTCTGCCGGCAGATGCTCGATCGCAAAATTTAAATCACTCAATACGTGATCCATCACCACCGTCCTCTCATCACGACCTTTATACAGATCCTCATCATTTGTACCTAAAACCTTGGTGTACAGTGGCACATCTCCAAAGGTTTTTACCTTTTTAAAATAAAACCAAGCTCTAAAAAATTTCGCTAGGCCAAGATACCTATTCTTTAACTCCTCATCTTTAGTATACTGTTCAACGTTCGTTATAAAATAGTTGAGGTTTCGAAGCTCTGTCCAACTCCAGCCACCGCTACCTAAAGCCGTAGGAAGCGTGTATAAAGCGGTCCGTATCGTAGGTGGACTAGCAATATGCTCCATATTATCGCTGAACTTATCGTCTTTGATACTATTAAAATCCAAGGAGTTGTAAAAACCATTAGAAAAAGTCTGCAGTCCGGCTTCATTTTCAAAAATAGCAGGAGATTCGGCTATCTGCGTTTCAGGTGTTATATCAAATGCGCTTTCGCAACCCAAAAGGCTCCATGCCGAAAACGTCAAGCAGGCTATCTTATATATCACTTTCATAGTTATTTTGCTTTAAAATTTAAGTTCAAGACCAAAAGAATAGGTTCGCTGAATGGGATACGCCGTACCCAACCCCACACTGGCTTCATTTGCATCCGGATCTTTCTGCAAGCCTTCCGGGTCAAGCGTCTCGTGCAAATTGGTCAATTCAAACAAGTTCGTTCCAGCCAGATAAAGCCGTAAATATTTAATGCTGTTCTTAAAAAGATGCGTTGGAAAGGAATATCCGATGATCAGATTCTTCAACCGCAGATAAGATGCATCCTGTAAATACCGGGTCTGCGGAACACCCAAATCATTGTTACCTAAGGCAACATAACCCTGCGGTTTAGGGAAATAAGCATTTGGATTTTCAGGCGTCCACCGGTTTTCCACTACATGTTCCAATAATACTTGGTATTTCCGGTTATACGAGCTCCAGAAATTAGCCGTTTCGGCCGTTGGATAAATATCCCTTTTACCCACCCCGTTAAAAAAAGCACTCAGATCAAACCCTTGGTAGGCGAAGTTCAAATTAATGCCATATAAATATCGCGGCGTCGTATTTCCAATGATCCGATAATCACCATGATTGGCCAAGGTCCAGTCGCCACGATTAATTACGCCATCATTATTACTATCTTCAAACTTTATATTACCAGCACCAACAAACTGTCTATAGCTGCTGGTTTGCAATAGCGGGCTATTCTTGGCTTCCTCATCTGATTGAAAAAGACCCAACGTATTTAAGCCCCAAATCTCACCGATTTCCTGTCCGACGTAGTAGTCACCTAAGTAGTTAGTAGGGTTGTAATAATCCGTGATAACCGCTTTATAGTCAGAAAGATTAAACCGTATATCATAAAAGAAAGGTTTAGCGCTGCCGATCTTATCCTTCCAAGACAAGGTAAGTTCCCAGCCCCTATTTCTCAAGGATGCAATATTTTCTTTGGGTACCGCTGCGCCAAATACCGAAGGAAGTGAATAGATCGGCGCCAGCATGTTGTCTGTATTGCGCTGATAATAATCAAATACGACAGCAAGCTTGCTATTAAGCAATTGTATATCGGCTCCTAAATCAATGGTTTTCGAAGTTTCCCAGGTAAAATTTTGTGAGATGGGTGCAGGAGAACTCGTGTAGGCATACCTCTCGCCATTCAACATATAGGTAGATTGGCTCAGGGACAAAATAGACAGGTAGTCAAAAGAGCCTATATTTTGGTTCCCCAACGAACCAAAAGACCCCCGCAATTTAAACTCATTGACGAACGGTTTTAGCGATTCGAAAAATCCCTCTTCCGATACACGCCATCCCATAGAAAAAGACCCAAAATAAGCACCTCTCATATCCTTCCTGAATTTGGACGTATAGTTATGCATACCGTTAACCTCTAACAGGTACCGATTATTAAATTGGTAATTCCCTCTCAGAAATATACTTCTGTTTGCATAACCATCGTCGGTATCACTGGCATTGAAAATTCCGGTAGCCAAGTTTAAAGAATGCTCATCGATTCCCAATATTGGATTTTGGCGCTCTACCGTTTCGTAATGCTCGCTATATCTTTCAAAAGTCATCCCCCCGGTCAAGTCAATCTCATGCAAACCGATTGCTTTTTTGTAATTGGCATATGCGTTTACATTGAAGGTTTCTGCTTCCGTATTACTTTTATAAATTTTAGACGGACCCGCATCTGCATAATGAGACAATACAATATTCCGATTATTGAATGAGTGCGATAGGTACGGGCCTGTATTATCCCACCAACGATTTCTATACCAATGGTAATACATATAAGAGGCGTCTGCATGCAAGGTCAAACTTTTGTTGAGCAAGGATATATCCGTGCCGATCTGGTTCAAAAAACTACTCGTATTCGTTTTATATTCCGATTGGTTCTGGATGAATTCCTTATAGAAACCAATATCGGTTGGAATTTTTTCGCCATTTATGTCAATGTATTCCGGCAGTAGCGGATTGGTATTATCGATAAAACGCCAAGGATTAGAACTAAAGCCATATAAGTAGGTGTTTGGGATATCGTCACGTCTCAAAGTAGCGGAGCTTTTCGTAAACACACTCACCTTATCACTAAACTGATAGGTCGTGTTTGATCGCAAATTATAGCGATTAATTTTTTCGGGTTTGAACTTCAGATTTCCCTCTTCATAGTTATAATCGCCCGAAACATAATATTTAAATTTGTTGGTGCCACCTCGCACACTTAGATGATGATTCTGTTCCGGTGAATATTTCCGAAACCATTCTTCATAGTAATTGATGACAGGCCCACCCAGAAGAAGCGTGGCTTTCCCGCCAATATTCTGCAAGTCATATAAAGGCAAGGTAGGATCAGCATTCACTAAAAAAGGATATTCTACCTGTGGTTCGGTGAAGTATGTTTGACCGATATTTCCGTTAAATTCTTCTTCCTGTATTTTAGTATAATCTAAGCCTGTATATACTTTAGGAACACGGGTAGCCTTTCCCCATTTAAAATTATTATTGTAACTAATCTCTGTTTTCCCGGCTATCCCCTGTTTACTTTGTACGAGAATAACGCCGTAAGCCGCACGTGCGCCATAAATAGCTGCGGAAGAAGCATCCTTCAAAAAGGAAATATTATCTATATCCTGTGGCGAAATATTATTAAACTCAAAAGAAGAGATCGGTACGTTATCCAGCAATATAAGCGGGCTGCCCCCATTAATAGAGGTTGTACCGCGAATATTAAAGGACGCACCCCTCCCGGGCTTTCCGTCGCTTATATTAACATTCAGGTTAGGTACTTGACTCTGAAGAGCCTCACCCATTGAAGTTAATTTATAACGTTCCAATTGTTCAGCCTCCACTTTATCCACCGCCCCCGTCAAATTAATCTTTTTCTGCGTACCGTACCCAACTACTACGACCTCATCGAGGCCTGCCATGTCTTCCAACAGGGAGATCGTGATACGCTGGTTACCGGCGATAGGCACCTCCGTTGTTTTATACCCTATCGACTTTGCAATCAACGTACCCGTAGATGGCACGCTTATTCGGAACAGCCCGTTCTCATCAGTGCTGACCACCTTCTTGGGATTCGATTGCAATGTAATGCTTACACCTGACAGGGGTCTGTTCAGCGTATCATTTACAATACCCTCCACCATCATTTCCTCTTGTTTATTGACCGATTCCGGAGAACCACTCCGCTTCTCTTTATCCTCATATACCGCAATCTTATTGTCAATCACCTTAAACACCAGCGGCGTATTCTGTAAGGCAAGCGTTAAGATTTTTTCTACACTCATCCTTTCATTTACTAAATTGACCTTCAATCCCTTGATGTCTGTTTCATTATAAGAAAACTGAAAATCTGTGCGCTTTTCTATTTCTCTAAAAACTTCTATCAGCGGCAAGTCTTGCCCGGCAATAGTTAGTTCGGTTGTTTTAATTGTTTGTGCCTGTACCGGGATATACATCAAGATTGATAATAAGAACGTTATCCCTATTACGCCATACCGTGTCGATCGCTTATACAAAATGGACGTTAAGGCTAGATAATTCAATATTTTTTTATGGTAATGAAATAAATATTCCATACTTTAGATTTTAAATAAAATAGTTTTACAGATTATTTTTTAGCTCGGTGTGTCTTGGCCGCGAACTAGGATACACCTTGTTTTTTCTCTTTATTGTTTTATTTTACCATCCTTCTCCTTTTTAAATTTTTACATTTTTTAATTACAACCTTTTCCATAAATTAACACTTTATTGCCTTGCATACGCCATTCCACATGATTCACCAGGCTAATCACATCCATAATACTTTTAAAAGAATCTTTCATTGAAAAAGTGGTTGTTATTAGGCAATTCTTCGTTTTCTCCTCCTTAAAAACGATCTCTTTTCCAAATCTGGCTCCTAAGATATTGGTAAGACGAAGCAGGGGTTGATTTTCGATATGAAAACTATCCGATGACCATGCGGTAGCAGCTGAGGCGTCAATTGGAAAATCACACAGGGTGTTGTTTACATAAACCGCTTGCCTATTCGGTGTAAGCACAGCAGAATGATCTGATGATGTTACGCGCACCTTCCCCCGCAAGAGTATTACATGTTCATTATCTCCAACGGTATTGACACTGAATGCTGTACCTAAGACTTGGGTTGTCAGATGCTTGGTTTGCACCAGAAAAGGGCGATTTGCATCCAACACAACATCGAAAAAAGCTTCGCCCTCCACTTGCAATGTGCGTTTTTCCGAAAAAGCCTCATGATACCGCAATACGCTCCCCTTTTTCAGTATTACCAGACTCCCATCGGGCAGACTAACATATTCCAAGTTATGCCGCGCCTGCACAGTAACATCCCATTCCGAATCGCTGTAAAACTGATATAAAACATACGTAGCCATTAGCAGCAGCGCCATGCAAGCCGCTGCAAACCACGGCAAATAAGAAGTATGTTTTTTACGGGGAAGCTTTTTAAGCGTACGGTCAATGCGCTTTAAGCTTTCTTCAGTAAGTGTTTTATCCTTCGTCTGCCGTTCTGTTTCCCATAACGCTTCGAATAAGCTTTCAAACCGCTCTTTATTATTCGGATTATCTAAAAGCTCGAAAAACTCTATTTCCTCCTCCTCATTCAATCTATTGCCAATATATTTGGCAAAAAGTTCATTTAGCCGATCTGTGTTCATTTGCTTGTATGACAAAGCTGAACATGGTACTGTACCATGCAGCAACTTTAATTTTTGATTAACTTTTGATTAAGAAATAGTACGTTAGCTGCTAGGTTGGCAGCGCTATTTGGAATTATTTATTGATCAGAAGACCAATCAACAAAAAACAGGCATGTTCTGTTAGCAGTTTTCTTATTTTCCCGTAAGATTTTGTCAGTTGATTTCTCACGGTATAAGGCGATAGATCCAGAAATTGACCAATTTCATCCACCGTCATCCCTTTTTCGGTTTTCAGTTTAAAAATAAGCTTACGTTGCGGGGGCAATTGGTCTACAAGTTCATGAACGAGCAGGCTTAATTCTTTTTCGTGAATCTGGTCTTCCAAGTCGCAAATCTGCTTTTGGTTATCTGCATAGTCCTGTTCCCTCAATCGTCTTGCAGCGTGCTCTTTTAGTTTATTATAAGCATGATTTCTACCCATCGTATACAACCATGCAGATAATGATTCTACATGAGCAAAATCTGCCGCTCGTTCCCATATTTTTAAAAATACATCTTGCGTAATCTCTTCTGCCACCATGCCTGACTTAACCAGCTTAAAAACAAAATTGAATACAAGGGGCTCGTACGTAAGCATCAAGTGTCTAAAAGCTTTGACATTGCCGGTCGCAATTTGGTTCAATAACTGCTTATCAGATGCATTTTTTAGCCCATTCGGAAACATATGATATAAGTTGATCTTGTATCAGCAAAGCTACCATTCGCATATTATCTAAATATTAATTCTTGTATTTCCAACCAGGTAAAAAAGACTCAGTTATATATTGGTTTTCTGACAGGTTTTGTATCGGTACAAGCATAAGGTGAATCGGATTTTTTAAGAAAACACAGAAAATACGCGCCGAAAAAAGCCGTGAAAGTGATAGAATCAGCCAAAACACCTGGAATCATGGAAAATTTACAAGTCAAATTGCAAAGAAAGTTACAAGCTGAAAAAAGAAGGCTGTGCTAAATTTACTTTCAGACCAATTGATAGGATTATGAAAACAGAAAAGATCATTTACCTACTCAGCTCGCTGCTAGCCATGCTATTTTTCTACGCCGTGGTTAGCAAAATGGTAAACTATCAGGAAAGTTTACGCGAAATGCGCAATCAGGTGTTTCCGATTACTGTGGCCGATATACTGGTGTGGTTGATTCCATCCATCGAGCTTGGCGTCGTTTGCTGCCTTATTTATAAACCTTTCAGGCGTGTGGGCCTATGGCTTGGATTATCCCTCCTAAGTTCGTTCTCTATCTATGTCCTGTTAGGTGTAAACGAGGTGTTTGATCGAGTGCCTTGCAGCTGTGGGGGCATACTCTGGAAGAATAGCAGCTACTGGGATCAATTTTGGTTCAATATGCTATTTATAGTCATGGCAGTTATCGCTTTATGGTTGCACTACCTAACCGATCGAAGAAGAGGGGGTGCACAGCCTCATCAACAGATCAGGAAGGAGGATAGCGTCAAACTTGCCTGAAGAGATAAAGCAGGGATGGCTTCCCCTGCACATTCAAAATGGAGACATACCCCAAAGATAGGAGCCTTGGAAAATCGAAGGGGCAGGTAATGTGCTCGTACCTGAGGAATTCAGCACATGTTAACCGGTTAAATTTAAATATGATGAAAAAAGTATTTAGAAAACTGAATGCGTTAGCGTTAGTAGGTTCTTTGGTTGCCGGTGGTGTTGCTTACGCTGCCAATGTTAATCAAGACGAGCCCAACGTTTATTTCGATTCTTCAGACTCACAATGGAAGGACCTGGCAGGTATGGAAGAGGGTACAGACTATCTTTGTGATATGGAAATCAATCAATCTTGCGTTGGACACCGTGCTAACCCAACTGCCCCGGTTACCAATATCGAACCAGGGCAGTTTACTCCTTTGAATTAGCAAACGAGCGATAACTGTCAGCAGGGCTCTCTAATAGGAAGAGCCCTGTTTTTTTATCGTGGATTTTGTTCAATACCACCCAATTCGAGCTCATCCATTGCAATGGGAAAAACACAACGAGGATCGCCCGGGCTTAAAAGATATTCTACGCCTTGGTAATTTCTCTTTAAGGTAGTCTTAAACATTTCCTCCTGATTGAGCCTACGGAGATCAGACCAACGGGTTCCCCTCGTAAGCAGCTCTTTGCGCCTTTCCGATAAGATCATTTGCAAGACCTCGCCCTCATCCAAATCTGTTGGAACGTTGTAAATGCGATCCTTCTTCCATCTCGTTCTCATCAATTGCGTCAAATCATCTCGTGCTTCCGCGGTACGCCCTGTTCTTGCATAACATTCCGCTCGGATGAGATATAGTTCATCCGTGGCCAAACCGGTAAAGATAAATAAAGCACTTCCTCCATAAGAACCTTTGAACCGTCCGTTATTAAAGAAAATAAGCTTTCTTAAATCGTTGTCATCATATAGATCGTACAAATCTTCTACAACTCTGGTATTCGCTGAATTAAAAAATGTGTTGGTGATCCGGTCTGTGTAATAGATAATCTCTTTATTATAAACAGAACGCCCGGATGGGAAAGGGCTTGCGGCTACCGTATCCAATGTATTAAAATCCATTAGATCGTTCTGAAAAGACAGCGCCTTATCAGCAGCGTGAAGCGCTGTTTCATAATCAGCCATGGATAAGGTTATCCGAGCTAGCAAAGCCCACGCTGCCGCCTTTGTTGGCCTCGTTTTAGGTTCAACAGTAATAGGTAATAAAAGTTCCGCCTGTTGGAGATCATCGATCATCAGCTGGTAAGTATCTTGCAAAGATGCCCGGTTTGGATGACTATTTACATCGGCACTCGTCCTAAGCGGCAAACCTAAGTCACTAGCTGCCCTTTCCGCATGATAAGGAGGCGTAAACTCCTGTGCCAAGTTGTAGTAGGCATAGGCTCGGCAAAAGAGCGCGGTACCGCGCAATCTGTCCATGTAACGTTGATCGGGATTCCCTTTTATTTTTTCCAGGCCTTCTAAAACGATATTGGCATAAAAAACCTGTTCGTACATCCTGTTCCAATCCGTACTTGTAGCTCCCTCATAAATATCGTCTTGCCATAGATAAATATTTCGCGACAAATTTGCCAGGGATGGAATGCCATTTTCCGTCACGTAAAAATCGCCATCTGCTATCTGATTCATAAAAGGAGACACGCCAAATACATTGAAACTATTATCTAAAATCGCCTGAAAATTCTCCAGACTAGACGGCACCACTAAGGATTTGTTTGGCTTTTTATCCAAAAATTCTTTGGTACAGGATGTGTTCAAGAGCATCGCAACCGCGAGCAATCGTATTATTCTTTCCATAATTTCACTCATTAAAAATCAATTTTAACACCCAAAGCAATTGTCCGCATTGGAGGTGAGGCAACCCTGGCATAATCCGGATCCAGTTTCGTATCCGTTGCCTTCCATAGAATCCCGATATTATTGGCATATACATACAATTGAGCACTGCTAACAGGCAGTCGAGGCATGGTGGCCTTTGTTAGCCGATAGCTTAAATTGATATCCTGCAAACGAATATGGTCTGCCTTATCTACCAAAATTGCGGAGTTTGTGTAAAAAGTGTTGCGGCTTTGGATCGGCTCATCCGGCATGGAAGGAACTTGGGTAAATTGTTCATCTCCAGCCTGCCTCCATCTGTTTTCATAATCTCCATGTCCTCCATAACCCAATAGCAGCGCATTGTAGTCAATAGAGGCCCTTCGAAAATAATATTTGAACCGATAGGAAATATTGACTGAAATACTCCATGCACCGTAAGAGAAGGTATTACGGAACGCACCAAATAGGCGCGGTCTACCGGCGCCCAGATAAACTAAGTTCTGCGGAGTAGCCGCAGCTAAGATTGCCGAGTAGTCTTGATTGGACTCGCCATTCAGAACACCCAAAGGATCGCCCGTTGATGCATCCAAACCGGCCCATTGATAGGCATAAATCGCCGAAAGTGGCCTACCTTCCATCGGTGCAATAATATAATCATCCAAATAGGACGCTACAGAAAAAGACTGTTTATAATTGGTTACCTTCTCTCCAATAACACTGAACAATAAATTATTGTCCCACTTTAATTTCCTATCCAGTATCTGCGCATTGATCACCAGATCCAGTCCATCGCCTTTCGTATCCGCATAATTTCCGGTAAAGGAAACAATACCTGATGATGGAGCATAAGGCCTCACGCCAATCAAGTCCATACCATCCTTCTTAAAATATTCGATGCTACCGTTCAGGCGGTTGTTGCCGCTACCAAAATCTAAACCAAAGTTCACCACACGTACCCGTTCCCAGCGTAAATCAGGATTAGGCGGATTAAGAATGGTTGCATAAGGCAACCTGGTATTCGGGTCGTTACTGCTATATCGCGCCGTTACGAAGGCAGACATAGACTTATCGATATTTCCATTGTAACCAAAAGTGGCCCGTAACTTTAAGTACGGAACCGATTTAAACCGATAAAAGTCTTCATCACTTAACAACCAACTTAAACCCAAGGAATAAAGCGGAACCCCTTTATTATTTGTTTCTACGCCAAACAAATTACTCTGGTCCAATCGGCCGCTTGCAGAGAGCGTATACTTATTTCGCAGTGTGTAAGATAAATTGCTATAATACGATAGAAAACGATCGGTCAATTCCCGCTGACTATCCACATTCGGTATCCGGAGATTCGTTTGGCCCGGATTCACATAAGAGGTATAGCTCCCCGTATAATCCACCGCAGCACTCGTTGCATATTCATCATTATAACCATAAAGCCTGTGTACGCCAACGACTGTACCCTGATCGCGCATTTCAACACCGGCAAGGCCGTTTATTTCATGCGCATCATTCCATTTATGTGCCGCATTCAACTGGAGCCGCAAGCTGTGCGTTTTCTGTTGGCTGGCTGTCTGATCCAAAATCCCGCCTAGGGGAATGGGCCGTTCTACACCGGCAGTACGTACGATAGAATAGCGATTGATCAAATTACGAACCGCATAAGCCTCTTGGGGCTGTAAGTTTCGCTGATCTGTTGCCGTTTTGGCATATTGATAAAAAGCCGATAGGCTAATTGCTTTCGAGAACTTGTAATTGAGGTTGCTGTTAATGCGATAGTCAGTGATGCGGCTACTATTATCTGCAAAGCTCAGTTCATCCAGCGGTCGGTATTGCCAATCCAACAAACCATCGCGCAGGGCATTATCAACAAAAGACGATCGATAATCCTTTACAACCGCCAAATGGTTCCCTTGATCGTCGCTAAGCCGTGCATATGGATATAGATCGATCTGCGAGCCATAGGCAGAAGTCATATTGACCGATGAAAAGCCATTTGTTTCCCTGCCACTTTCCGAAAAATAGATATCCGAGGTCAGCTCCAAACGTTTATCAAAAAACAGGTAGGTATTTTTTGCATTCAGCGAAACCCGACGATAGGCATTGCCCACCAAAGTTTCCAGATTACGGTCATAACCCACAGAAAAGTAAAAACGCTGGTTCTCACTCCCCCCATTTAAGTTAATGGCATACTGCTGGTTAAAAGCATTTCGGTTAAGAAAACGATCATAATCATTCCGTACATCCTGCCACTTTAACTGCTCTATCTCCGCCTCTTTGCCTCCCGCTATTAACATCTCTACCACCGGCGTCAATGCATAGTTGTTAAGCGATTGCTCCGCATCTGTATAATAACCACGAGCGAACAGCAATTTTTCCACCTCAATATAATCTGCGGTAGAAATTTTAGGCTGGTAGAACTGATCAGGCTTTGCCGCAACCGTTATATTGGTATTAAAAGAAACGTTGGTTTTGCGGTTGAACCCCCCTCTCTTCGTCGTGATGACAATGACCCCATTACCGGCTCTGGCCCCCCAGATGGATGCCGCCGCTGCATCTTTTAATATTGTAATGCTCTCTACATCGTTGGGATTAATTGTATTAAAATCGCCTTCATAAGGGAAATTATCAATCACAATCAGCGGTTCCGTTTTAGCATTGATGGTACTTTGCCCCCTGATGGTAATAGGTGGATTCCCGCTGGCAATTGGCCCGCGATCAAAAATAAGCCCCGGCGTAACATCCTCTATCCTACTGAGGATGTCTGTACTGACCCGTCTATTTAATAAGCTATTATCCAATTGCACGAAAGAACCCGTGGCCCGTTCCTTAGGAAGCAATTGATAACCTGTATTTATCTCCACCGCAGCCAATTCACTGATCGCCGGTTCCAGTTTAACCCGCAGGGTATCTTGCATACCGTCGCCTATCTCAATCACCTGATCCAAATAGCCCAGATGCGAGATAACAAGCATACGCTCTTGGTTGTTTATTACTAACCTGAAAAAGCCGTTTGCGTCTGTACGTGTACCTTGCCTAGTGCCCCTTAGCCAGATAGAAGCCTGATCAATCGCCTTGCCATTGATGGCATCTTCCACAAGGCCGTGCACAACTACTTGAGCCCAAAGCAAAGTGTTCGTCATCATACAACATGATAACATCAAAAAAATCTTCATCACATTCATGGTAATAGGTTTGGTTTATTGTTTTAAAACAGAGTCACTAATTTCCAGCACTTTTATATTACGTTTCACTTCTTTTAAGGCCAGATCATATTTGGCAAGCTCACGGTTCAGCTCGTCCACTTTGGACAGGTTGCAATCCAAGGTGAGCGTCACGAAATCCCTGTACCCTGTTTCATCAATCACCGGTGTGGGCAACATTTGTAAAGAAAAAATATTAAGGTCATCAATGAGGTTTGATAGCGGCCCGTTATTGATGGAATAGACCAATTTGGTACTTTCCAACCCTTGCCCAGACTTTGCTTTCAACTTATCTATGTTGGATGTGCGCACCAGGGCTAAACAGCGCATTTTCTTTTTCTTCAAACGTGCACGGTACTGTGGAAATAAACGCGCTAAATCCGCTTGCATCATCCGGTAAAAGCGGCTATTCAACGTAGGCGAAACTTTCAGCTCATAGCAATACGCATATTTCATACGCCATTGCTTAAAGCTTTCCCCCTCTCCGGGCATGATCGGCTCGGACTCTTTTACCCTTAATAAAACACGGTTATCGCCAATGTAATCATACCTTTCTCCGTATGCAAAAGCGTAAATTTTATACAGCGGCATATTGGAAAGCGTTATCTTATCACCGTTTACCGAATCAATCTTTAAATGATAACCCGAAATACCCGGTGTATACTTCGCCAGCTGTGAAATATATTGCAACTCGTCACCTGCTCCCCCATTACCATCAATAAAAAGCGGTTTGGCATAATCTACCTTTACCCGTTTCTCATCGATCTTGAGCGGCAGCTTCACGTTTTTTCCATTCAATACCGATTCGATATTAGACTGATTTACTTCCCGAAAGGCTGTAATGGCCCGCACCCGCCCTTTATAAATCCAAACGTAATGCGGTAAGTAAACATGTGGAAAAGCCCGGTATAAGAAATTCTTACCATTAACTAATGGTATATGGAACTGTTGCATTAAGCGCTGTTCCAGTTTGGCTATAAAAGGCAATACCTGTTCCTCCTTTTGAGATGAGCAGGAGATAAATTGCACCTGCTTGCTAAAAGTCTTTTGCAGGGAATCCATTTTAGGAATCATCGCTATACAGGGAGTGCACCACGTAGCCCAAAAATCAAGAATAATGAGCTTGCTTCTATAATCATTAAGCGTTACCGTAGTACTTCCCTCCTGCCCTGCTTTCACCATTTGCAAAGGCATCTGCCAAAAGGCTTCCGGAATGGTGTCTCCGATTTGTAACGGCCTAATAGAATCCGTGGATAAAGCCACGCCGTGGGCAGCCTCCGGGGAGGAGGACTGCCGGGCGTGTGCCAAACAAACACAGAACAAGATCTTTAGGGTTATAAGGTATAAGGTGTAAGGTTTAAGGACGCGCGAGGCCTTGCCACTATGCGTCACTGCGAGGAGTTTACGACGTTGCAGTCTCCCCCACCTCATCACCTTAATCCTATTCCCGTCGATATTTCTACCGCAACGAGTAAATCTATACGCGAATTTCCAGCACTTTTTTATGCAAATTTTAGTGGTAAAAAACCACCAAAAAACACCCTCAACACTTCTCAAACCCCATTTTCCTGTAACTCGCGAGTTACAGGTGATTTTTTCACTATTTTTTTGTACACGCAATGTTCGTAGCAGGAAACTGCTCATACTGGAAAAAACTGGCCTCCAAAATTTCGGATAGCATAGGCTAAGCAGTTGCTGTAACCTACATAGAAATTTTGCAGCCAGGAGTTTTTGGGTACCTTTTTGCGGAAAAAAGGTACAAGAAGTATTCATCACTAATTGCTCATCATTCATCGTTAGTGAACTCTTGCACGCCGTACTTACTATTTTATTTATTCTAGAGATGGCTTGAACTGATAGTTTCCCAACAGCACACACCGCTCCCATTAAGCGTAAAAATGCTTTCATTTTGGTCGATTTAATTCGATTTAGGTTTGAAAAATTTTAAAAAAACCGACCCATGTCACTAACAAGGCACAAATTATTTGCTGGTTTGAAAGAAAGCCACTATCTTTAGAGGTAATTGCAATAACCAAAAGATCTGACCTACTCCAAGCCTAAGCGAACAATCGTTTTCTTATTGGAATAGGATCGGTGACAGACTGAGATATGGCTTTTTATAGCCTGCTTCGGGTTGAGCTTCTTTGCTTCTTCCCTATGCTATCCACAGCCTGTTTATCTTTTGATCCACCTATTCAGGTGAAGCGATGATGTTCTTTAAAGGTGATTGAAGGGATTTGGGATGTACTCGTAAGGCGCCATTCTGGATGACGGACCACACAAGTAATTTGTGATTTAAGTAACTAGTCGGTTTGGTTTTTTTCGTTTTCATAATTCCTGATTTTATGGAAACGATGTCAAAAAACTTTGGACCTTTTTACCTATAGAAACCAATAGGGCGGCTCCAATGCTTTTTTGATTGAGGGATAACCGCCAAGCTAACCCTTGCACAAATCTACTCGAGATTTACGCTTTGCCTTCAAAAAAGACTAACATGAAGTCCGCCTCTATCGGTAATATATCATCAAAGATAACATATCCAATAGAATCTGGCGAACTCACGGTCTTCTCGTAGGCAATTTGGCGGTTTTCTCAAACGAGGGAGACATCGTTAAAGTAGAATCTTCTACTGTTTACTGTCGCGTTTTACTAATGCAAATATACAAAGTTGACTTTAAAAGTCAACTAAAAAATGAAATTATTTATAGAAATGAAATTGAACCGTTTAGCAGAGGTTTTTGAAGAACTCGGGGTAGAGAACAATGATATAGTAAAATTTTTAAAAGTTAAGAAAGAGACGGTATCTAGATGGGTTAATAATCATCAACAACCGTCGTTAACAACCTTTGCTCAAATTGCGGAGTATTTGCGTGTTGACATAAGAGAGCTTTTCTATCCTAGCGATTGGAGCAGCAGCACAGTTGAAGCGTTTAAATCAAAAAAAGTAAGGGATTAGAACAAGTCGACATGGAAATGGTTGAGTAAATGATGTTCTAGCTACATTGTCGAAAAATGCAAAGCCCAATGCGAAAAAATGGACTATGGACGACAAAATATTGATGGTTACAAATAACCGCAAGCATGATCGCAGCAGTAAGGTCTACGTAAACAGCAAGTGATGGCAATGTCTTAAGAATACAATCAAAGCTGATGGACAAAACTAAAGTAATAAGAACGGTAACCTTGATAAAAAGTTTAGGATTTTATAACAAGAAATTCAAAAAGAAAAAGGAGTTTACGATCCCGCTCACTAGTAATGGGTTAATACTATTAACCCACGTTAAGCCAGTAGCGAACGGTATAGACATCACAGGTGTAACTGAAATCAAAGAGATATTATATATCGATGAAGAGGTAGAGCATGGATTGTTAGATGGTGATATCGCGGTATTTCTCCAAATGGAGATCGGTGGCGAATTATCTTTTTTGATACATACCAGAAGAAAAATGAGAATGCTGATTTACGAAAAAATTGACAACCGTCGAGCTCGGTTAAAGAAAATTAAAAAATTAAAAGAGGGCACTATTAAAAAGACTTCATAAATGTAACTAATTTTACTACTTCATCTAAAAGGCAACCTTTATTATGTACTATACTCTTTTAGTCGTTTCGATTTACTTAGGCGTCATTGCCTTAGTCATCTACCTCTTTTATCGTATCATTGACAATTGGATAAATCGTTCGTAGAGAACAAAATGTACTTCTTGCGAAGCCGTGGTCGAGCGATAAGAGTAAATAAGTGATGAAGTTAATGCTATTTTATCTGGGAAGAAAAATCGTCTTTTCCAATGACCTCGTTTTATGTATGGACTTCATAAAGCATAACTTTTTAATGCTTTTGAAATTTAGTGAACACAGCCATTATGGATCTAGACAAATGTTTATCAGGAATATAAGTAAGCATTCTAAATATCACAAAAAATAAATATGGATGAACAAATTTTGAAAATAACAATAGCTCTCTTGTCTAGCGGTGTTGTAATTTTAGGAACTTGGCTTAAAATTTATCACGATAAACTGAGAGACATTAAAGCAAAGCTTTCTGACAAAAAATATCAAACATATTATGAATTGTTAGCTATACTCTTTGATCTAATTAATCAAACTAAAAAACTACAATCAATTTCAGAAGAAGAAGTGTTACTCAGGATAATGAATGTGAAGAGGGATTTGATACTTTATGGAAATGACAAAATCATTAAAAAATTCTTTGAGTGGGAAGACAATCAGTTAAAAACAGGTTATAGATTGTGGAATTGGGCAGAATTAGCAGCTTTGGCTCGTAGAGATATGGGCAACAAAAGAACAACAATTAATGCAGATGAGATTTTGAGATCCCTATTCGTTAAGAAACAAGATTATTTGGATTTTAAGAAAGAATATATTTTAGGCAAATGATAGCGCTGCTATCCTTCATTATTCTCACATAGATCAATTATATTTAGTAGCTTATAGAAGAAGTACCAAGTAAGAAATTTAGCAGTTTAACAATAGGAACAATCAATGAAAGTATACAAATATAGAAGCGTTGCAACAAATATTTTAGATAGAGATATCAAAACGTTCAGTGCAAACCAATTTTTCGCCCCGAAATTTGAAACCTTAAATGATCCTTTTGAAGCGACGTTTAATGAATTGCTTTCAAATACTTTAGCCCAGTGGAAAAACCTTACTCTAGCTTCGTATGATTTAGAACAACGGCTTCAAGATGTCTTTAAATACAAAGATAAGGTAGGTATTTTCTCTTTATCAAAAACATATGATAGCACCCAAATGTGGGCATATTACGCTAGCGACCATGAGGGTTACTGTATTGAATATGATTTGCAAAAGTTAAAGGATCTAACAAAAAACAAAGATTTTTCAAAAGAACTAGATGTTCAGTATTCAGATCACATACCTACTTTAGAATATAAAGATCTAAAGGACGGAGCAATATATCAAAAGATGTTTGGCATGAAAACATTACTTTGGAAGCATGAACAAGAAATTCGGTTAATTTTCGATCATTCTTCATTAAAAAATCATCACCCCTCAGCTATAACTGCAGTGTATTTTGGCACCAAAGCAAATAATGAATTAATAAAGTTATTCCAAGATCACTTTGCTAACAGAGATATATGCTTTTACAAAATGATATTAAATAAATCGAAACGACAAATGGAAAGGGTACTACATCGAGAGCTCAAAAGAAAAGCATCGTACGATTTATCGAAAACAAATTTCAGCGTGATAAAACATCAGGACAATGCGGTGGTTGAAAACTATTATATCCACATGAAAGATGACTTATCGCAAAACGAGTTGCTAAATTTTGCCAAAGCATTCAAAGGAAAGTATTGCTACAAACCCAGTAATCTAAACTTTTTTAATACATCAGAGATAGCCGATTTAATTGGGCGATATCCTCTAAATGAAGAAGATTACATTAAATATGCAGAAGCGTATACAGCAGCTGTAGATTTTTCCTCTGATGAATTCATTAGCGAATTTCCATATAAAGATTTTCGTTACAAGGAATTGAAAAACCACTCTTAATACTGCATATAAGTATTCTGGTACAAATTGGAGTTTTCCCCATTGCTGGCACACGACAACAAAATAATGAAGATGTTCTGCTTCTTAAGCACAAGTCCTTATTTTTACTGCAATTACCTGAATCTAAATGAAAAAAACAGACGGCACATTACCCGAATGGATAGCAAAACAAGCATCTTTGGGACCAAATATTAGCGTAGAAGGTAAACAGACTGAAAGAAACTCTTTTTGGTATTTACTTAACATATGCTGCCCATTGATTTTTGAGCGTTATGCTATCGTACTCCATCCATTCTGGATTAACCGCAATCTTAAAAAATTGCCTAACCTGGAACATCCAAAGAATGCGCACAACAAAAGCTTCGAACGAATATCATGACCAGATTTTTTCACGATGTATCGTTATCCTTTTGACCTGCAATCAGCAAATAGGAATATGGAGTTGATCCATAAAGCTTTCTGTTCACACCAACACGCTTCAACTCGCTTTCGAAATAGTCCAGCCTCTCTTTAAGATCTTCGAACCTTGAATCGCAGTAAGCCGGGTTGCCCGAATGGAAAAGCCCTTCCAGCACAAGATTCTCCAATGAAAGCAGCTCTTTCAGGTCAAGACCTGCTTCCCCGATCTTCTGCAGATAGGATTTCACTGTGTTCTTACTGATAGAAAGGTTACGCGCTATGAATCCTAAATAAACCAAAAAACCCTAGAGGGGTCGACTTGCTCCGGAACGATGGCCGAAAAGTCTGGGGGCAACATGGTCCGGAATGGGACACTCCTTCGAATCTAAAGGGGTCAGTATGTGCCAGATTGACATGCGCTCAGTCCATTTAAACGAACTTCAGCTCTCGATTTACTAACGGATTATGGGGGGGGCAATTTCTTCCGGAATACTCAAACGGGGCATGTTGGTCGTCCACTTCCACAATGCAAAATATTAGGACGGGTAATAGAAGTGATCTCACTCACGCTATCAAATTCTTCTGTAGGCTTACCAAACTTGAATCGAGTCCGCAAGCAAAGGTGAAACTTTAAACCTTTACATCAGTATTACGCTGTTACCGTAAACGGAGGATTGATAAATAAAATTAGTCGAGAAAAAAGTTTATCTTTAATAGGCAGGAAAGACCGACTGCAATAAACTCCATTAGCTATTTAACCGAACACAATCCATGATAGTTTACTGAATGGATATTGATAAATGGATAGATGTTTTTTCAAAATCTGTTATACAAGTTTCTACTTTTTGATGTTTCACAAAAAGTGCCTCCTTTCTGAATATTTCTCTGTAATAAAATGACCCATAAAAACTTTTAAGCACAAACTCAATAAACATGCTAGGAGAAAGCAAATTAGAAACGGCTATTCTACAATTCTGATACTGCCCAAAGGTAACATGCGAATGTGGATGAATAGATTCAAAATCTTCCGGTTGTTTATTCTTATTTACCTCTGGATCATAATCAAACCTTACAGGAACCGGTAGTATATTTTTTCTTAAAATATCTGCATATAATTCGTCGTCATCATAACGTGAAGGGCTATCTTGAAAAGTCGCTAAATGCGGGGACGGAAAATATGCCAATCGGTGCCTAAGAATAGAGTCTTCCTTTATATTAAACATATAATTTAACTGCAACAGCCCTCCATCAATCAGTTTTATATTATAGTTGTATTGTTGATCTAGTGTATCATATATTTCCCTAAATGAAATATTTCTTTGAGAAATACTCATATCAAAATCTTTATCAGTGACATACAGAATACCTGTTTCAATATTTAAGGAAGGAAAGTTCTGAGAGACGGACAGATTACGACCGATCAGAAATGACGTAATATCCTCAATTTGTTTAAGATAAGATTTTGCAAGTGTCATAGCAAGCTCCTTAGTTGCTCCAATAAATCTCGAGGCAAATCTTCTCTTTTAATCAACCCGTTTTGCAAATCGTTAACAATATCTTTGAGATTATTATTGTTTCTCTCAACCGAACGGCGTTCGTCGTCAGACATATCCCTATTTACTATTTTAAGGATTTTTCTCTTTTCTTCGTTTGGATAAACGAAATCGAGTCTAAAATTATTCCGTTTTACTTTTTCATATTCATTTTTCAACTCAACCATGTTAATCCCATATCCACAAACACGAACCCAAGCTTTACTTCTTGTCATTGCAGTAAATAATATATTCCTTTTTCTAGATAATTCCATTCCGGCATAGCAGAATTGCGCATTAATTATATATACCATAGCAGCTTCATTACCTTTTGCTCTATTTATGCCAGTAAACGTAATATATTTATCTGAGTAGAATATATCCGGAGAAGAGGTTACGCCTGCAAGTTCTGAGTTTATTCCTTTATCAAAAAGAGCTTGTCTAAAAACGCCTACAACAGACTTGGTTGTTAAAGGGTTTGGATTAATCACAATTATATCATCAAGTTTTAATTCATCTTGCGTAATATTTTTCCATATTTCTTCAACGATATATTTTACTTGTGTCTCATTATTTTCGAAAACTTCAAATCGAAGAATATCATCAATTGGGGAATGCTCAGATAGAAATTCGGGACTTGTTCGATTCGTTCTTTCTAGCACAACTCTTTTGTCATCAGCAAGTTCTCCATCTTTTATATCATATCCTATATCTCGCCACAAGTAGGCCTGATCGAACATCTGAACCAATTCAGGATCTCTGTAAATACCAAAACCTAATGCATGGGCAGTAGTCAAAATTTCTTTAGGATTTCTATAACATTTATATAGAATAATATCTTTTTTAGGTTTACCTTCCTCATTTTTTAAATCAACTAATGGCCTGCCCGTCTCGTCATCGAGACCAAATAGCGATTCCGGAGAAAGCATTTGCTTATCATTTAGGTTTTGTAATTCGTCATAGGCGTATACTAATCTCTTGTTCTTTGTTAACAATTTATAACATATTCTTAAAAAGTCCGGAGAAAAATCTTGAGCCTCATCTACAACAATCAAATCATATTTTTCTTTTACAGATTTAACAGTTTCCAAAGCTTCTTTGCAGACAATATCAAATTCTTCTCCATACCTAGGTGCTATTCCTCTTGCATCTTCATAATCTCTGTAAACAACCTTATTTTCCATGCAGAAATTGTAATAGATACCTGGGTTTTTCGGGCTACTTCCCCAAGCGTGAATTATATGTATTTTGTTCCAATCCGGTTCATGATTCTGATGTGAGTAGCTAAAATTAGTTATAAATTTTTCAAATTGTCCCTTTAATGATCTAGTATTAAAAGTAACTGCGATATTCCATTCAGGGTTTTTGGCATGCAAATATGCAACCTTTAATGCTAAAACAATAGATTTCCCAGAGCCGGCCAGCCCCCGAATTCGTTGTACTCCATCTACAGTTTCAATCACGGCTTCACTTTGTGCAGAATCTAAATTAGCGATAGACGCCTCTAGTCTAGATAATATACCTCCTCGTGAGTCAACGGATTTTACATAATTTCTGTTTTTCGTCTTACTTATTGAAGTGATAGACTGAATAATAGATAAGATTGGTTTGTAATAACTTTCAAGATCGTACTCATAATTTTCAATAAAGCTAATTAACTCCGATTTACTAGTAAAGAGCAAATAATCGCCATTGGTCTTACCTGCTGCATAGGTGGGCGCGAATGATGCTGTTACAATATCGAATGCTATTTTTCTTCTATTTACAACTTCTTTGTGCTGAAGCATCTTAGATGAAAATTTTTGGTAATTTTCATCTTGAATCTCTTCATAATCTATTCCTTTTTTAGGATCTTCAATTAAATTAAAAAGTATCACTCCCTTAGTCGGCGAAACCAAGAGAGCATCAATTTGGAAGCCTCCCTCAGATGTGCCAATTATTGGGTAACCGATGTAGAGGGATCCATCAAAATTCTCCTTTATCTGCTCAAAAGCGTCAATCAACAAGCTCGTCGCTGCAGGTTTAGATTTCAAATCCCCTCTTATGATATTTAGCATAATTTTATCTATCAATCAAGTAAAGATAGCTTTTGTCGAATATTTAGCAAAGAATTAAACCAATTATTTTGCAAAAGACTGGATTTAAACATTGTTAACATTTTTGATATTATCGTCTATGCGAAGAATTACTCAGATTGTAAGCGGTATATCAGACGAGATCATGCTTAACAATATTTTTGAAATCCAAACTATCTTGCAATAAAAATCTTCTACCATAACGGAATATGCTATATCAACATCTCACAAGTAATTTCGAAGCCAAGTCTACCACAGCGAGTTTTACAGAACTGCTACATTTTAAAATTTGGAACAAGAAAATAATATCCAATATAGACATGAAAAATTCTGTCCACATTTCTATGGTACGAGAAAAAATTCTTTATTAAATGCGCCTTAGATATCTATGAGAAGTTATAAAGGCTTATATTAGTGATATGAATAATAAAAAGCTTGTCAATATGAATGATATTGAAACATGGCCAAAAGAAGTGCTTTCTTATTGGATTCAGAAAAAGACTATTTTAAGAAATATTTGAACGATGAAACATCGTATCAAGAAAAACATCAATTGGCCAATGAAAAACAAGTCAAATTCAAAAACTGTAATAGAGGAAATGAAAAAATACACTTGTAGGGGTAGTTTCAGGTTCGCCATTGAAGATAACATTTCTCATGTCTGTGATGCACCTGCAAAACATGGCGGAATTTATATCATCCATGCATATAGCAATAACAAACCAAGATTAGTGTATATAGGAAGTTCTGGTAAAAAAATTGTGGCTACAGGCCTATTTAAAGAGAGAAAGGATGGTATATGGGGCAGAATTGTAAGGGGAACGCAGCGAATAGCAGGGTCAAAAAGCAAAGAACGTCGGTGTAAGTTTTGGGTAAAAGAGATGGATAATGGTGGAGTTGACTTTTTAGAATTTGATTGGTTTGTTCTTCATGATAAAAAGGCTTTTTTCGATTGTCCAGAAACCGTGGAGAAGTCTTTAATATCTAAATATAACCCCTCTTGGAATATTAAGCATAATTCGAAAGTTGCGATTTTCGATGTCATGTAATGATGATTCAATATGGAGAATAAATTTCATTAGGCTGTCAAACACGCAAAAGGCCGGCATTGCTAATAACCTTGTTGACATTATGCAAAATGATGCTCCCATAACAAGCGAAACTAGAGGTTTTATCTGTAATTGGATTCCCACTGGCCCCGATGAGAAACGAAAAGCTTTTTATGATATTTGGGACTTAGTTTTAAAAAACTACCTTCCAACAACGAGGCCAATTTTGTTCCGATCGTGTAAAAGAAAAAACATCAATGGTAAAATTGCAAGTTTTACCGGACGATTAGAATGTGCAAGAAGATTTAATAATGGCAATGGGTCACTGTTAATTTGTGATACCGGCGAGCTGCTAGAATTTGAAGCTAAATACAATAAACGGGGTTTTTATAAGCATACATTTTTTCCACTCGTTGATGTATTAATAAAAGCGAAAAATGATGAAGGGTGGGGCTTTACTGAAAGATTTTTAAGTGACTACATAGGCGAACACGAATACATAATGAGGGTAAACCAGGCTAATGTCCGCAGTTTTAAATGGGCATGAGAGTCTGGGGTAACAAATCTCAAAAAACGATGCCTTTCGCCGTGCTTATCCGTTATATCCATATAATAACTGTCCCTGAAATAAAAAACCATGTAACGGGTAAGGTTACGTTCCTTTCAAGCTCTATCGAGATACACGCTGTGAAGTAAGAGAGTAACCTTTAACTTATCCGAAAGCAGTCGATCTGGTAGATATAATTTTCAAAGTCAAATTGGAAGTTCAATACCTCTTTTAGCCGCCTCCCCTCCTCTTCAAAAATAATATAAGGGTTGTACATCAAAGGATCATCCGCTTTTGGTTTAAAAACAGCTTTCAGAGATTCAAGCGATACTCCATCTAAAACAAACTCGCCTTTTAATTCCTCCGTATGCTTATCAAACCAGCTGATAACTCTTTCTATTTTCATGTTAACCAAATTTTTCGATTGAAAAAAAGCGGACCGTTAATTTCATTAAGTGAAGCAATTTACGGTTTCCTGTAAAAAATTGAACAGCCGAATATCTAATTTTAAAAGTGTGAAAATTATTTGGCAAATCGCACAGAATTTCTCTATATTAGAGTGAAACAACTATTAAACCAAATCTTAATTTAATCAGATAGCGGACTAAACGAAAAACAGGCGATCATTCGAAGAAATCAATGGAGAGACTTATGGCCATCTGAGATTTGCGAATGGATCCATGATATTAACGGAGAAACAGCAATCTGCACTAAATGTGGAATAGATGTCGTTTTGAGTTTCAAATATCTTATTAAAGATAATAGATTTTTGTTGAATGTTATATTGCCAACAAACAATGAGACACCTAAAAGGAAAGAAACGTGTATAAATTTTACTCAATTATATCAACCACATTGATAGTGTTGATAATCGTACTTGGAGGTATAAAATTTGATTCAAGTGTTTCAGAGTGGTTATCTTCACTTTCAACCTTTGCAACACTCATGGTAGCTGTATATGCACTCTTTCAATGGAAGGAGCAAAAACAGTATGATGTGCAAGTTGAAGCGTTGTCAGTACTTCGCGTCTCAGCCGATGTCGTTAGGAATCTGCGCAATCCAATCTCTTCCTCGGGTGAAATAAATGAAAAATTCTTTAATGCGATGAACACCGAGCTGGAGCAAGGCAAAATGTCTCAAAACGTAATACACGAAATTTATGTATTTCAGTCTAGAATGCTACGACATGAGGAAGATCTTAAAAGAGTATATCAGATGAAGGAACGACTCTGGGCCACTTTCGGAGACAATCACTATCTAACAAATTCCTTTGAAACAATCGCGAAACGGATAAAGGATATTAACAACGCATACCATAAATATGCGATTGCTAATCAAATGAAAGATAATTTGGACAAGGATATGGTCAGAACGGAACTGGCAAATGCTAGGAAAATTATGTATGGAATGTCAGGTGATGAGATTTCGAAAGAACTAGATGATATCATTTCCAAGGCAGATTCATTAAAAAAAAGAAAACCTACGTTGTTTTAATAAATTCAGCTTAATGTCTTTCTTGGACTAGCGCAGCGAATTTTAAATCGCTCTTGCCCAATTTAGTTACCTTGTTATTAATTTATATTTAAGAATGAACGATGCAAGAAGCGAATGTATTTAAAGGATATCCTCACCACAACTCCCTCTGCGGTTTATCTTCAGTGAGACCACTTCGTCCAACTTTTGGTTCATTTAGGATCATCGTCAAATGAAAAATTCAACAGGTATAGAATTGATGTAAAACGAAACACTAAAATAATAATCACTTTGTAAGTTTTATTATTCTTTTTAATATTAAATAGCGGTACCAATTGACAACAGAGTAAATAAAAATGAGAACCAGCATTGTAACGAGTAGAAATTCCGGAAATCGATCGGAAAAAGTTTTTTGAGATTTAGGGATTTGATAGAAATCTGTATAAGCGTATTTAACGTGAACTGAATCTCTAATAGAATAACGTCGGGACGTATCTAGCGAGTTCTGTTTAAGAAGGTTATTTACCAATTTATTTGCCTCGTCCTGATACTGTTGATATTGATTAGCCGACGTGTCGTATTTAATTTTTAAAAAATCTATGTATGCTTCGTAGAAAAGTAACTTGTTTTTATCAGAATTTATATTTTTAAAAACATTTAATGCGCTGTCTAGGTGGCTCCTGCTTTTTTCAATCTGGCTGACATAAGTCGTTTTTATTTCTTCCTCCCTTTTATCCTTCAGGGAATCGATATCAATACGTTTACCCCCCAGAAAAAAAGTGCTATTAACTATGAGCGGTTCCTCGTAGATTACAGTGTCTATCATCCCGTCTTTATCGAAATCGTATTTAAATTCCAATGTTTTTATTTTTGAGATTTCTGTCGACCGAACATCAGAATCTTTATGATTAACATAAAGAACAGTAGTCTCTTTATCATTTTCTTCCTCATCGCAATTATAAGACACGAATATAATGTTATCTCTCTTTAAAAAAAGCCAATAACGCCAATACACCTTATCTTCATCAACCGTCACAGAATAGGCCTTTCCATTTAACAAGGTAACGGTAACATTTTCATATTTATCAGATAGATAATCTTTAAGCTCTTCTAACACATCTACCTCTTTCCCCTTTTCTATATAAAGAAAGTTGTAATGCTCCAATACCCTTTGCCGACTCGTAAATAGTCGCGACCCCTTCTTCTTGATACACCTCCCATTCTGCCGGTATCATTACACCAATATCATCACCAAAACAAAATAGCTTATTCATATTATTGTGTCATATTTCCCATCTTCATTGGAAGACATATACTGTCCTTACGTTAAAAACTCGTTCTGATATATTATCTGCTTTTATCGGATCTGGATTGCATTAACAATGCAATAAAAAATACAATAGCAGCCAATACCCCTATTACCAAAATATAAAGGATTACATCTGCTAAATAATTTTTGAAGTACATCTTAGTAATTAATGCAAGTATCATCACCGCCAAAGTGTAGTTAGAAACCCTATTCCAAAAAATTTTCCTTTTCATAAACAATAGCAAGAGAATCACTAAAGTGACAAAATATAGGGACACATAATGCTATCCACCACTAAATTGGCCGTGACAGGTTCATGATATTCTTCAATAGTATAACGATCCAATGTATCGGTGGTAGTGGTAATAATGCTGTTCATTTCGGTTTAGTCCTTTATAGTTGTGAGTTGCCAGTTGCGAGTGCCCACTTTGCAAATTTATATTGATTATATGTTGTTCGTTTTGGCTTGATTAAATTTTCCAGTTTAGTTCTACTAAGTTATAAATTAAATGATATTTCACAAAACATATGAAAACTTAGGAAAGCCTTCCTTCCTAGCCTGCCGACCAATTAGCTGGTGTTATCAGAGTGTTAATCTATTGGCAAGCATATAAATAATGTTTGCAATGAATGCTAGTTGATAAAGGTTCAGTTATCGCAAAATTTGCAACAGCCGTAGTAGAGGCTATCATGTAGATTATTACAATTCGGAGGTTACTATTTCCGTTGTAATTCCAAAATTGCTACCTGATTATAGTTTAAGCTTTTTTCGGGATCGTGTAGTCTTGCTCATACCGATCTATAAAAAAGTAAGTGAGTGACGTAAATACAAGACTAAATAAAGCTGCCAAACCGGGATAGAGCAAATTGACATACCAGGGATCTGCCACAAATAGATTCATTACAAAGCAACCCAACATAACAATGTAGAACATAAACAATACGAACAGCGTAAGAAATTTCCTGTAAAAGGTATAATTTCTACCCGCTTTCCGCTCGTAATCTTTGATCAATTGGAAAGGCAATAAAAGGAAAATCAAGCAAACAAAATAAAGTAGAAAAAAGACCCCATAGTCATAAATAGAAGTTAAGTATTCATAAAATGATGCGAACCGTTGTCCGTTCGTTTCATATTTACCCGATATCAGCGCTTTGAAAATACCTTGTAAAGCGCCCACATGCAATACGATGGGTGACAATAAAGCCAAAAGCAGATTTAATGTTATTTTTCTTAAAGTCATGTAAAAGAACTTTATCCGATCCGGGCAATCTCACTTAATATCCCCCCTTTCACAAATGGTCTTACAGTACAATTAGCCGTCATAGATGGTAGTTGATTTACCAAAGAAACTGCTTAATTATTACTAAAACATTATGCTGTTGTTACTTTTAGGAAGAAAGGAATCGTAGCAGAACAAGAATCAACACTTCAAGTGTGGCGGCCGGACAGAGGTAGGAACCGATAATTGCGCCTTAGGCAGCACCTCCTGAACCACATCACCATATTTAGCTTTATTTACTTAATACTTCGATTTATTCTTCTACAATGTAAGTTCCCGTGTTGCTAGCTCCAACTGACAATCTGTGAAATATCGAGGAATACACTCCATCCTATTATAATTTTCCAAATAGCTTAATCATTTCTGTTTTGCTTTTTACGGGAAGCTGTAAAGGAAGGAGAAGTGTATAAAAAATGCCATCTAGGAGATGGCATTTTTAAACAATTATATCAGTTGTAAAACCTACAACTTCTCTACTACCGCCAAGGGCAGTTTTAGACTTTCAGCAATGACGTGGTTGGCTACACCTGCTTTTTTTAAAGACTGGGCAGAGGCCAATTTCTCCTGGTCTGCTTTTTTACGCTCTTTTTCAGCTGCTTTTTCAGCAGCCTTTTTCTCAGCAAGCGACATCGCGCTGTTCCATAACCACTTGTCCTGCAAACTTGCTTCGTATGCCATTCTTTCCTCCTTTGTTAAATTGGACAATTCTGCTATTTTAAAAATACGCTGAAATATCCGTTTGTTCATGAACGTTGGAATCTTGTCCGCCTTACTTAAGTTATTCAATAGCCAGAACCACCTATCCTTATCCGTTTTGATCTCCTTGTCCTTTTTTACAAAGTTAGGGAGTTCTAGGAATATATAGCTCAATTTACTGTAAAAAATTCTTCCCGAATCTTTGTCTATCAGGGAGATGCTCTTCAAATACCGTTCCCGTTCCGTATCATCCATCCTGAACTCCAATATGCCTATGAAAATCACTTCCGGTAGTTCAAAGTTCCAGTATTCGACCCCTTTGGGATACTGGCTGCTTATAAGCCGCGAAGTACTGAACATAACCCGCTCTTTAAAGTTATCGTGGTTCATACGCTGCATTTCCACAATGATTTCTTCTCCGTTATCACCTGTACATCGAAGATCAAAAATAACTTTCTTCTGATCGGCTGTTTCGCCCAAATATTCTGTGGGGCCATATACAAGGCTTTTGATACGTTTACTGCTTCCGATCAATTCATTCAAAAAGGGGATCAATATATCCTGATGGGCAGGTCTTCCAAACAAAAATTTGAATCCGAAGTCGCTCCCGGGGTCAATATATCGACCAACAGTAGGTTTGTCTAAGTTGTTTTTTGTCATGCTTTGATATTTAGGTCATTTACAAATATAGCAAAACAGATTTTAAATTACTAAAAAAATTAGCTTTGTTTTGTAGTTGGTTGTCGAAAACAATCATGTTTCTAACCGAATATAATCGGTTCTGCTTTGGGTTTTTACGATTTCCGTAAGTTGATAGGATTACTGATTTACCACCCGTTTTCCCAGAGCCGTCAATGTATACCGTTGCTCACTACTTGTAGGGTTATCTGGATTTGACAACGCTACAAATCCTGCCTCGATTGCTGGACTTAAATAGTTTTTAGTGAAGTTTCCTATCTGATAAACCTAACAGATGTTGTAATTCTTACCGTTTATGTTTCTTAGTAAATACAGCCAACAATCGCTCAACTTGGGGGGGTAACTTGAGGGGTAACTTGGGGGGTAATCTCAGATGATGGAAAAGTCATCCGTGTAAAATTCTCCATAAAACGAAAGCATTCCCTACCATAACTTTCTAAAATCCTAGGCACACCCGATCCAAGTTGTTCTACCAATTCCAGATCCCGATAAACTCGCATAAGTTCCCGATTTCTTGGAATGGAACACTAAGGGAAGAAATTCCAGAACTTTACATCAATTATCGTGTAAGTGTAATTCGAAAAGAAAAAGTCAAATTTATTAGAAGTGGGATTAAAGCAGTTGAATATTATTGCGATCAATTCATAGATTTTGCATTTATCGAAGCATTAACACGCTACAAGAAAGATAAAGAAAATGTGGCTTTAAATAAATACACCTAAACCAACTCCAATGCCTGCAACTCAGCCGCCAGCCGATGCATCCCCTCTTCAATCTTTTTAAGTTGGGGTAATCTCGGCTTTTTTAAACCGGAGGAATAGTGTTGTAGTAGCCTCTGATTAATACCGGTGATCTTCTCAAGCGCTGCATTGGTAAAAATGCCTTTATAATAATTCAGGAAGCTCTCCGCATTTCCAAATATAGTTTGCCCCCTGTAGATGCGAATGCTCTGGCATGGCACGGAGTGGAAGAAACTAAACTCTTTACTGACACAGAATCATTTAATATAGATGGTGAAGAGGTTTCACCTAGAGATCTACAGGCTACGGCTGCACAATATTATGGAGGCGTTGATGATAAACCAGGAAGGGGACGGCCATTGTGTAGTCAATAAAATCTATAAATTATGGATTGTACGATCTTTCTGCATCAAACTATCAGGGAAAATATTAATATTAACGATTAAAACATAGAATATGCGATACACATTTATTGGCTTTCTCTTTTTTATCTCGAGCGTTCAGATCGCCAGATCACAGAAAATGACGGAACTGGAAAAAGCCTTTATGAACACTTCTGATAGCACCCTGGTTTTAACCGGGCAAAACCCGGGGGGATTATGGGTCCGCAATGCCTTTATAGTAAGTAAAAAGGATTCGATCATTAGTTGCTACCTATACCATTTCAATGTTTATAACCTCCCGTCATCTCAAAGGATACCAAAGGGAATGGCTGATTATCTGAAAGCAAAAGACACCTACCCTTTTGACTTTAAAGAGAGATTTTCATTAAAAAAAGTGTTCGTATACGGACGCCTGTCTGTTCGAAAGCGAACATTCAATTAAAAATTCTGATAGAAGTAATTAAGTCTATGCTGTTTTGTAAACTGTAAAGTTTTTTTTAGACGAGACAGCAAACCGCTTGTTGATATTTTGATACTTTTGTCTTTTTGAGCGGTCTTTTAGCCGAAGGCGCTTGCGACGCCCTGTGAACCTAAATCGCCGGTGACATTGACGATACGTGGTTTGGCCGACTTTCTCATCAGATCAAAAAATGCATGCGCAACCCTTGTCGGTCCATAATAGTTCCGCTCAAACACGTCGTTTATGGAGTAAACACAATAGCCTAGAGCAGATTGAGGCATATCACTGATGATACCCGCATTATTGATGAGAAGATCCAGCACATCGACCTTAACACCAATTTCTTTTCGGGCGGCGTCTACTGATGGCTGGTTGTTTACATCCAATTGGACTACATCTACCGTACCTAAACCTTCGGCAGCCAGTTCTTTAACGGCTTCTATACCTTTCTGAAGGTCGTGGCTGCCAATAAAAACAAAAAAGCCTTCATCTACTAATTTTCTTGCTATTTCTAGGCCAACGCCTTTATTAGCTTCCGTAATTAACGCCGTTCTCATTTTTCTCATTTCACAAATGTTTAGATACGATTTTCAGTAAAAAATTAAGCGGCCTTGGAGCCGGTATAAGTACATTGTTTGCAAATCCGCTTTACTTTTTTGCAACTCGGGCCCAGATCCAAATTTGTAATCCGCATCGTTAGATATTATTTACTCCAGCGAATGATGGAAATTATTGATAGATGGGCGTAAAAACTCAAAGAAGCCATACCAAACATATTGGTATATTTAGCTTAATGCTATTAAGCGCTTACTCACTGACGCCAAGATGCGAACCTCTTTATTTGGCGCTCAGAAAAGAGTTCATCCGATCATATAGCTTCTATTTCTGGTGCAAATGAAGCTGCAATAATTTTGATCTGTTTGGAAAACTAAGGGGAAACGGGCAAATCATCAGTTAAAGCGGGCAGTATGTAGATGGGCAGTATGGGTTGCGTTGCGCTTTTGAGAGTTTAACAGGAATTTACGCCCGTCTTAAAGGCGAAACTGCCCGCTTCACTCATTTGGCGTACACCACGACAGTGAAAATCGCTAAATTGCCGCCATATTTACCACTATTAATTTAATATTGGGGTGATATTTGTGCCATTATTAAATGATTTTGTAACAGATGAATCAGGAGAACTATAATGAAGACTTAGCTATATTCTATCTAGATAACCTGAGTAAGTTATTGCGGAACAAAGCCAACCGATATTTATCTTCCCAGGGAATCGATGTAAGAATCAAACAGTTACCTGTGCTATTTAGTATTCCGGAGGAAGGATTGCCACAGCAACAAATTGCAGATGAGATAGGCAGGGATAAATCCTCAGTACTGCGGACGATTTCCAGTTTGGAGCGGGAAGAATTGGTGAAGGTAATGACTGACATGGCGGATAAACGAAAAAATTGCGTGATGCTGACTCCCAAAGGAAAATTATTGGTGAGCTTATTAAAGGATAAAATTGTAAATTTAGAGAAGGTTCTGTTCAATTGTTTAAAAACTCCGGAACATATTCGGTTTATGCAGCTGACCAAGTCTATATGGAATAAGCTACAGAACATTCATATAATACAGTGACAAAAAAGTCGTATGTCGAAACAATATCGAATATTGGGTGTCATCATTTCACTCGGAATAGGCCTTGCCGTTGTACCTATTAAATTGACCGGGGATGACGTTCAATCAGGCGGTTTCTTTTTAGCTGTCCGTACGATTCGATATACTTTCACGGCCGGAATTCTGGCCTTTTTTCTTCATCTTTGGTTGAACCGGAAATTTACAATGTTCTCGAATGATTACTTGTATTTAGGCTATCTAATCAAGATCATATTTGTTGCTATAATCATTTTTCTCACTTCGATCTCACTGGATTTTCTTCTTCTTTCTTTTGTTAAAGACTCTTCGTTAACCATTCCAGAAGAAGATCTTAACTGGTACCTGCTAATATCTAGATGTATACTAATCAGCGCCTTACAGTTCTTTATTGTGTTTTATTTGCAATTTCTCGGCGAAAGCCACCGGCGTAATCTAGAAATAGAGAGGCTTAAACAAGCTCAGTTAGAAGCCAACTTATCCAATTTGAAAGAGCAAATGAGTCCGCACTTTCTGTTTAACACGTTGAATACCTTAAGTGCCATAACACAGGATAAGCAAGTCAAGGAATATGTGGCTGAAATCGCAATCGTATATCGCTATATGCTCGTTCATAACAAGTTAAATCTCGTTTCCTTAGAAAAGGAATTGAGTTTTACCAAATCCTATCTATACATCATTAAAACTCGAATGGGCGCTTCTATTAGCATACAAATCCGTGTCGAGGAAAATTTAATGCAAACAAAAATGCCACCACTTACTCTGCAACTGTTGCTTGAAAATGCCATTAAACACAACGTAGCGTCCGTAAGTAGCCCTTTGCGAATAGAGATTTACAATGATCGGGTATACCTTGTGATCCGCAATAGTTTTATCCCCAAAAAAGCCCCGTACTATTCAACGGGAGTTGGGTTAAACAATTTAATGCACCGTTACCAACTTTTATTTGCCCGGAATATAGTCATAGAAAAAGATTTAACCATGTTTACCGTAAAGTTGCCAATTATAAAGTCATGAAAATTTTAATCATAGAAGATGAAATAAATGCCGCAAAAGAACTGGAAAGGATCTTGCTTAATCATGAGACGACAAATAAGGTTCTTGCTATTCTCGACTCCGTAGAAGCAAGCATTGATTTTTTAAAACGAAAAAGTCCACCTGACCTGATTTTTTCTGATATTCAATTGGCGGACGGAATGTGCTTCGATATTTACAGGGAAACCCTGGTAAAGAGCCCAATCATTTTTTGTACTGCTTACGACGAATATATGCTCGATGCATTTGAAACGAACGCGGTTAGTTATATACTAAAACCCATCACCGAAGAAGCGGTAGCAAAAGCGATCGACAAATTCAAACGATTAAAGTTTGCTTTTGAACCGGCTGCTGCGACACGATCGATTGAGAGACTGGGCCAACAATTAAAATATACTTATAAAAAAACGTTACTGGTAGAGCAACGTGAAAAGATCATTCCTCTTCCGGTAAGTGATATAGCTTATTTATATTTAGAAAACGCGGTGATCAATATTGCAACTCTTAAAGGTAAGCATTATTTCATAACCTCTACATTGGATGATTTGGAGCGAATGCTCGATCCCGAATTGTTTTACCGTGCCAATCGACAATTTATTATCAACCGTTTCGCCATTGCAAGTATCGAGAGATTTTTTTCCCGAAAGCTTATTTCCAAACTTGTCGTTGAAACGCCTGAAACTATTGTTATCAGCAAGGCAAATTCCTCCGATTTCTTAAGGTGGCTGGAAGGTGAACAATTCTAGTTTTCGCTCAGCCTTCCTTTTGATCTTTTTCTACTTCCGATGCTATCGCTGGCAGCAATGACCGCCTATTGATACTATCTCTTGTTCAGGCCTATATAAAATTTTAACCTATTAATTTATTACACCCGATGCAACGTCTTGGATTAAAACCTCGTGTTTCTGTTATGAACCGATTTCTAATCTTTTTTATGTTGTTGATGCCTTATGCCGGAAAAGCGCACCATGCGATGCAACCTTGACGACGTTAACGGACCGGATGTTCCAAAAGCGTTTCAGATCTGAGAAGGTTTTATTAACCTGATCGGTATATTCACCATTAACTCCGAAATATTGGTTTTCAGCACTGTTTTCAAAATGCAATGCGTAAAAATTAGCCGGGTTCGACATTTGTAGCTCCTCACTGGCTGCAATGACGGTTGGCTCTTTACCCCAGCCAACAAACTGTTGAAAAAGCCAGAGACGTAGAGCGGGAGTGTTTGTTTTTCTACGCTTTCCATAGCCATGGATACTTCTATCACAAATTTAACAATTTTTTGTGACAGAAATGTCATCTGATACGTCACAAATATTAACAACATTTGTGACGTAATTGGTGTTATAGTACATGAATCATATTATCACAAGCAAGAATACAGACTCATTCAACCAATAGGTCCATTGCTGGCACACGAACCTTCGTGTGTCCATTCATCGATTGTTGTATACTCTTCAAATACCGTTCCCGTTCCGCATCATCCATCTTGAACTCCAATATGCCTATGAAAATCACTTCCGGTAGTTCAAAGTAACCCACAGCATTTCAGTTTATCGAAATTTCACCTTTTAGGTTTTAAGGCAACAATCACACAATTCGCCTTATTATTCTTGAAACCGAATAACGTTAATAGCTCTTTTGGATATTCTACATTTACTCCTTTAGCTTTATTATTTTTGTATTGATCTATAAGGTCTGCAGCTGGAACAATAGTATATATATATTCGGTATCTGCGGTTAAGAAATTTCTGTTAACAAATTCTGAGGGTGCATAAACATTAATAACATTTAGATAATAGCATTTATCGTCTACCTGCAGTTTATCTATTCTATATAGATTTTCCGAATCAAGCCGGTATAAGTAAGAATCTGAAATGTCGCTTGATGTTTGTAATTTGAAAAACAGGTTATTGCCTATGAGGTAAGGAAAATTAATTAGCTGTACATGATTCGGATTGTCGGCAAAATATCGGGATTTGGAACCTATTGGATACTTCGCGTCGTCAAATAACTGTTTTCTGTCGAGAGACATATTATACGGAAGCATTATCTTAAACAGACTATCCACCTTTTCACTGGTTGCTTGATAAATTACATAATCGAATGGACGTGCGAACATAGCATTTCCACTGCCGTTGCTATAAAAAAAAGTATGCAGTGTTTGAAAGCTATCCTCGGGTAAGAAGCTATCTGTCTGCATATTGTAGGG
Organism: Olivibacter sp. LS-1; assembly: GCF_008245145.1. GTDB lineage: Bacteria > Bacteroidota > Bacteroidia > Sphingobacteriales > Sphingobacteriaceae > Olivibacter > Olivibacter oleidegradans. The sequence goes on from NZ_CP041643.1 coordinate 5,392,654, forward strand.
AAAAAACTTTGAAATAATTCTGTTATCCTTAGCCACATATACTTCATATGCTGTAGAATCGGGAAGCCCACTATACACGCGTTTATCGTAATATATCGCTTGTCCGTCTCCTAGCACATATTTTTCTCCAACAAAGTTCTCTTGGAGTGTTTCCAACGGTTTTCCTTCAAAATCATACCGATAGATCGTTCGGCCTTTAAGGAAGTTTATGCTCTTCTTGACAAAGTCAATATATATCCTTCCGGTTGTATACTGATCACGGATTATTTTTGTTTTAAACTTTCCATTACGATGAAATAGCATTATATTATTGGAATGCGATTCGGTAAAAACAAAAAGACTGTCAACAATAAACAGCTGCCGAATTGAACCAAACAGCGACGAGGATCGAGTTTCCAATGGAATGAATTTAACTTCATCGAAAATATCTGAAAAGCTAGGGGGCTCGGCACTTGAAGGGTCAATCCGTAATGTGACTTGGGCGAAAGAAGCCGTTAGGTGCATTGCCAATAAGATTGATACAATACGCTTCATAGTATATCTATTTAAGAATGGTTCTTAGGTTATCAAAGTACAATTCATCGTTTTCGTAAGTTCTTGTGAATTTATTAAAATACAGATCCCTATATTTTAGAAAATAAAACGGCTTAGCCGATTCAAAAAAGACATTCGTGCCTTCCGAAACATGAGTTATACGAACCTGATTCTTATATTTATTGCCAACGGATAGTTTGTTTTGATTGGTATATATTTCCAGTTTAGTCATCGGAAACGTCTTGGACAAGAAGTCAGAATGTTCCAAATTACATTGATTACACCCCATACCAGGCATATAAACACATAGGGAACCTTCTTGCTGAAATTCAGTATTAAAAGTAAAACTGTTGTTAAGCGAAAAAAGAGAATATTCAAGTTCCTTCTTATCTTTTTCGTCAAGTTTAGAAAACAAGGGGTAAAAACTTTCGCTTATGTGAACATCTGTTTTAAACCCAGAAAAAGGGAGCTCTTTTCTGGCAAAGACCTTATTAAAAAAAAACGTTCGCATTCTTCAGGTTAGTTAAGTCCGGATAGTGGTATCTGCACATTGATTATGTTGTTGGTTTTAGGTTGATAAACAGTTCCAGTTTAGTTTCACTAAGTTATAAATTAAACGATATTTCACAAACTTAGATAATGCCCTTTTTTTCACAAGTGTTTATTTATTGGCGTTCAAGCTTCCGCCATTTTATGGCGGAGGTATACGCAGTATAATCGTGATGCGTATAAAAGGGCACTTATCGATCTCTCCTCAGCCATCAAAAACTCGTTTTACAGAGGAAAATTTGTGAAAATTTGAGAAATACCTCCCTTCCACCGGCTATACTTCGCGAACGAATATAATCGGTTCTGTTTTTGGTTTTTACGGAAGCTTTAAGGAAGGAGAAGTGTATAAAAAAAGCCATCTAGGAGATGGCCTTCGTTATAGTAATCTTTAATCTTTTATTCTTCTTTGGGCAGCGTTCTTAATAGTTCTTTAGCAGGTACTTCTTTGACTATGCCATCCCTCTTCACTACAAGAGTGCCTCCTGTTGCTGCTGTTTCCTCCACCAATTTACGCATGGCTTTTCGAAGCCCTGACAGAACTCGATCACTCAAAGGCAATTCTTCTGAAACTGACTCAATATTTATCATGACCTTGTTTTTGTATCCTTTCCCAAAGTTCGGTATTATAAATTTCTTTTCCAAGTGAATCAGACTTTGCAATCAATTCGGGGCTTACATCCATATTATTAAAGACCATCCATTCATCGCATACGGGCATATACAGCTCAAATAAATTGACGATACCTCTGATGTATCTTCTGGTGACTACTACCTCCGGAATATGATGGCCACCACCTGCCACTCTTTTTGCTACCCGTTTTTGGGCCTGTTCTGGAGAGTCTAACCAGAAAAAAAGTAGAATGACATTAAACCCAGTGCCTCTGGCTTTTTGAACTAAGGAAACATAACTTCTCGTAGACAGTGTAGTCTCAAAGGCAAAGTCAACCTGCTCCTTTATTAACTCGTTGATTCTATTAAGCATAATTCTACCCGCCTCTAAAGCGACACTTTCTACGTTAAAAGGAGAAATTCCTGCCGCAATGATATCAGCATTGACGAATTCTTTACAGTTCAAAATCTCAGGCAATACTGTATAACTAGCTGTGGTTTTGCCAGCGCCATTACAGCCTGCTATTATATATAAATTTGGCATTACAGTATAATTCGAAGTTATATCGTTATAAGGTTTTGTTTAGATTGTTTACCAGCCTAAGATAGAAATTTTTGTACAATTTCTGACTCTAAATGGAGAAATTTATCAAGAGGAACTGATAAAAACTGCACAAGAAAACTTTTTTGGAATCGGAGAAAAATGAAAGATCAACCGGTACTATTTCATAACTTAGCATAAGTTTATAAAACAGGATTATAATTCCAAAAACCTGATGCTCTACCATGAATATGCAAACTAAACTAGCCAATAGATTTCGCGAAGTAATTTTAAGCGGAACTTGGATTGCCAATACAAATTTTAAGGATCAGCTGCAAAACCTTGACTGGAAAATTGCTACGGCAAAATTTCGGGATCTTAATACGATAGCTGTACTTGCCCAACATGTTCATTATTATATTAATGGCATCAAGGAGGTTTTACTTGGCGGTGAATTAGAAATCAGCGACAAATTCAGTTTTGATTTTCCACCCATCGAGTCGCAGCAGCAATGGGAAACATTTCTGTCCAGATTCTGGAGCGACTCGGAAGTCTTTGCAGAGCTATTGGAAAAACTTTCCGAGGAAAAACTTAACGCGCATTTTGTAGCGGAAAAATACGGTACTTATTTAAGAAATATTGATGGGATGATAGAGCATAGCTACTACCATTTGGGACAAATTGTATTATTAAAAAAATGCCTGATGCACTGATATAAGATACGTCATTAATTCGACCATCTAAGGTTGATTTATTCATGAAATTAAACATTAGAAAACCGCATCTTTAAGAGCTTCAATTTTTCAACCTTATTAAGAGACACCTTCACTCCTAGCCTGCTATGCTTGGGGAACGAATATAATCGGTTCTGTTTTTGGGTTTTTACGGGAAGCCATATGTTGATAGGATTACTGATTTGCTATCCGTTTTCCCAGAGCTGTCAATCCAATTAACAGATGAAGAATGGCAATCTTTGACATCGCAAATTGCGATATCAAAAAAAGGTCGTGGAGATAGAAGAACACCACCTTATGTTTTTACGGAACACGGTGTTTTAATGCTATCTAGTGTATTAAACAGTGAACAAGCCATCCAGGTCAATATCCAGATCGTACGTATATACACTAAAATTCGGGAACTGTTAGTGGCCCATAAGGATGTATTTTTGAGGGTAGAACAGGTAGAAAAACAGATGATAAAACAGGACCAAAAAATCGAGGTGCTTTTTAGTTATCTTAATAAGTTTATTGAAAAAGAAGAAAAGCCGAGAAAAAAAGTTGGATACGAGATCGGAAAGAATAAAACCTAACAGATGTTGTAATTCTTGCCGTTTATGTTCTTTAGTAAACAATCAGGTGATTGGTTTTATATCCGCCAACTGCTGTTTTAATCGCTCCACCTCCTGCTTGAGTTCCCCGATCTGTCTGTCCTTGGGCGCTGTTATTTCGTCAATTTCCGACAGGCTATATTTCGGAGTGATGTGTTGTGGGCAATTCCAGTCATAGGCCTTGATGTGGAACAATAAGATACGTTCGGGCCTGAATTTATAGTCTTCGGGTTTGAGAAAATCGAATAGCTCCGGCCTATCATCGATCTCAACGATTTCAGCCTCGGCATACATCTTCAACCTTGCCCGCATTGGATAGGATACAAAAATCAGGGATACCTTGGGGTTCATGGTAATATTTCCTAGGGAAATGTATTGCCTATTTCCTGTGAAATCGATCAGACCGATCGTTTGATCATCAATTACCTTTACAAAACCTTTCGGACCTCCTCGGTGCTGAATGTAAGGGTAACCATTATCCCCGAAGGATGCCATATAGAAGCTATCCAATTGACCGAGAAACTGAATTTCAATAGGTGTCAACCCATCTACATAAGTCATCTTCTCGACGCGCTTATAAGCCGTTCTGCTACCCAGTTTTTCCTGGAGGGTTTTAATGACATCGGTAAATGCAAGCTTTGGGTAATTCATATTAACTTGTTATGATGATTCTGTACTATATGAAAGCTTCATGTTTCATAAGTCAAATATCCATCATAAACAAATGCCGGTGTTAGGCAGAAATTCCTTTAGTGTAAACAATTTTTCCTTTTAGGCTGTTGCCCGTTCGGATTTCTCGCGGTACTGCACAGGAGACATTCCTTCCCTACTTTTAAAGAAACGGCTAAATGTTTGGACGTCCTCATAGCCGAGCTCATAGGCAATTTCCTTTATCGATCGATTCGAATAATTAATCTGTCGTCTGGCATGGATCATGATACGATCATGAATAATATTGAGTGGACTACGGTTGGAAACAATGGAAAATAGGTTTGATAGTGTTTTGGGAGATTTGTTAAGCCTGGAGGCATAATAGGCAACATCATGGTGCTCAGCAAAATGCCTTTCAACCAGATAGTTGAACTCCCGGACAATGTCGCTCTGATTTTTCTCCAGCTTATGAAAGTTTGTGGAATGGGTCAAAATGCGAGCGGATAAGATCAGCATACGTTTAAGGATGGCCTGCAGCATGTCCTGCTGTAACAGGTCGCTTTTACGGATTTCCGAAGAGAACATTTCCCAGGAGATTTCAAAATCCCTCAAGTTTCTTTCATCGACAGAGACGATGGGAACACCCGAAGCGCCGAAGAAAAGAAATCCCTTGCTACCCACCTCGTTATCATGGTTTACTATACAGTAAAACGGCTGATTGAACCGTACCATTCGCGCAGATTCCAAGTCAATGGCATCAATCTTGTGAAATTCGGTAAGGAAAATAATCTGATGCTTTTTCAGTTGGTAGGGGATTCGGTCGATGGTAAGGTTCATAACCTCGCCCGTGTTCCAGATAAAGGTCATATCCGTTTCTTTTACATCGAAAACGAGATTAATGTTTTCTTTATCCAGCTCATGCACGCCGATGCATTCGTTCGTATTATTGACAAAAAGCATACTTTTTCTTTTCAAAGATATAACGATATCCCAAAGTCACAAACTCGGAATCAACTTTTAAACGGATACTATGAGGTATGGTATCGATTGGTGACACGACATACTGATGAGCAATGATTATCTTCTATTATTTTAGGAACGTACACTACTAACTATTTCGTTGATCTCGCCGTTTACTCTTACTTTTACGCGTGTAGGATTCGGTGAAGTAATGTGGTAATGAGTTACCTTTCCGTCTTTCCACTCGAAGTCTACCGTAAAGTTGCCACGGGCCTTTAGACCCCTTATTTCCCCGCTTCCTTTCCATGCATCGGGAAGGGCCGGCAGTAAGTCAATTATTCCGTTATGGCTTTGCAGCAACATCTCTGCGATTGCGGCAGTGCCACCGAAATTACCATCGATCTGCATGGGAGGGCCTGCTGTAAACAAACTCGGATAGGTGCCGCCGCCTGCACCGTAGTTGACGTGCGTTTCCCGGGTAAGTGTCAGTAATTGCTTGAACAATTTATAAGCCCGGTTACCATCCAACAGGCGAGCCCAGAAAATCTGTTTATAAGCAATGGCCCAGCTTGGACCATCATCTCCCCGTACATTGAGCGACTTTTTTGCAGCTTCGGCCAATTCAGGAGTTTTATAAGGCGAGATGAGATCGGCCGGGAATACGCCATATAGGTGGGAAATATGCCGGTGCTGCGAGTCAACTTCCTTGTATTCTTCCAGCCATTCCAATATCCGTCCGTCCGAGCCGATCCGGCCGGAGGGGGCCAAGTGTTTTAACTTATTCCGTAGGGTATCTTGGAAGGCGGGATCGATGCCAAACAGTTCCGCAGCGGTCAGCACATGCGTAAACAGTTCGCGCGTAATCTGATTATCGATCGTTGGCCCCATGCAGACATTGGCATGGTTGCCGTTTGGAAGATAAAACGCATTCTCGGGCGATACCGAGGGGCCGGTTACTAACCAACCCGATTTTGGATCTTCCATGAGCGCACTATTGTAAAATTGAGCAGACCCCTTGAGAACGGGATAGATGCGACGCAGGTACGCTGTATCCTTGGTAAAAGCATAGTGTTCCCAAAGATTATTGCATAACCACCCCGATCCCGCATTAGCCACTCCCCAGGAGGCGCTTTCGCCGGGCTCCGTGTATCCCCAAATATTGGTAATAACATGCGCCACCCATCCGTCTGCCGCATAGTAGGCTTTAGCGGTTCGGGTTCCGGGCTCCACCAGTTTAGCTACCAATTCAACCAAGGGCAAATCAAGTTCACTTAGGTTGGCGGGGCCGAGATGCCAGTGGTTCATCTGCACATTGACGTCGAGGTGGTAGTCACCATTCCAGGGTGTTTGTATCTGGTTGGCCCAAAGTCCCTGCAAATTGGGCGGCAACAACCCGACCCGCGTACTGCTAATACTCAGGTAGCGTCCGAATTGAAAAAATAAGGCTGCCATTTGCGGATCGGCATCGGCGTTTTCGGCAAACCGGGCTAACCGCTGGTCGGTAGGCAGTCCGTCGGTAGTGGGTTCTCCTATCCGGATATCCAATCGGTTGAAAAGCTTTTGGTAGTTCGTGGTATGCTGCTGCAATTGCAAGTCATAGGTTTTGTGCATCGCCTCGGAAAGTGTATGCGCGGAAGCAGTCAAGTAATCAACGTTGTTGAAATCTGTTGCTGTGGTCAGATAGATTTCGGCAGCATCGGCTTGCCGGATAATCAGTGCATTTTCCGTCACTTCTATGTTGCCACCCGTTGTCTTTGCTTGTATGCGTGTAATAAACCGCATGCCTTGTCCATCCACTCCATCGTCCAACTGTCCCATCAATTGAAGTTCATTGCGTACCGTTTGGGCAGTTGCCCGCTCGGGCCGGTCGATTGTGATACGGACGTTGATTTTTCCTGATCGGTCGGCTCGAAGCCTGATTACACCTACGTCATCGCCAAAGCTGGTAAAATACTCCCGTGAATACTGTGTGCCTGCCAGGGAAAATGCCGTAGCCGAGCGTGCGTCATTTAGGTCAAGCTGGCGCCGGTAATCAATCGGTTCATTCGTTGCCGGTTCTCCGTAGTCGTATGCTAGGTGCAAGGTGCCCATCGTTTGAAAACATCCCCACTGCTTCCCGCCGGACCCAGGCCCCCGGCAGATAAAATGAGCATCTACCAGCTTCTGTGCCTCATCATTTTTCCCTTCGCGCAATAGTTTCCGTATTTGGGAAAGGTAGTTATTTGCTTCGTAATTATTGGCATCTTGCGGGCTACCGGACCATAGCGTGATATCATTCAATACAATGGTTTCTTCGCGTATTCCACCATCGGGCATCATGCCGATCTTCCCATTACCCAACGGAATGGTTTCTTCCCATTGCTGAGCCGGTTGGGTATACCATACAGTGAGTGGCTCCGCGTCGCACCGGATGGAAAAAAAAATAAGACAGAAGGCTAAGTTTAAGAAAATACGAAAACACAACATAGTACTAGGGAATAATTGTAATATCTTTCATTCGATACAAGAACACATTCTGTTTTTTTATGCACACCCCGATCCTCTGAAATGACCTTGGCCATGGGTTAAATTTAATTTTTGGATTATCGTTTACTATTGGTTCTAACCACTGAAGGAAATGAACGAACAAAAGTAGCAGGCTTCATGCGCTCAACAAATGGATGATTCTGTGAAAAACATGGATAATATTACCATTAATTGAGTACGGCAATTGCCCATCATCATATTTACATCTTGGACTTAATGGCTTGGTCGCTGATGCTCATACATGCGGTACTTTAGTGTCAAATGCTAATTAGGCAATCGAATCCTTATTAATAGGAAGTGCGGTAACAACCCCCGCTTCCAATATTTGCAGTTGGTGCTCAATACCGAGAATACGGAAAGCTTCTGTTAAGCTTGAGGTATTTTCGGTATAGTGTGACCATCCTTCTGCATGCAAAGGAATCAAAGTTGCCTGCGGAAATATGTGGGCGGTATCGATTGCATCATTGGTACCCATGGTAACATTGAAAGGACCGCGCGGTCTCGCTGCTCCGGCAAAAATGAAAATATATCTAGGATTGATATGCTGTCCGAGCTTTTCGATTTCGTTGTAGTAAACGGTGTCACCGGTGATGTACAGCTCAAAGTCATTGTCGCCACTGACTGACAGATGAAAACCGATCACATCCCCCGTAATTGATTCGATGCCCGCAGGGCCATGACGTGCCGGTGTCGCCGTGATCTTAATCCTATCACCGTTGGGCGCGTCGTACGTGCGATACTCACCCGGATCAAGACCGATTGCCGTTCCTTTCAACCGCTCAGCGCCTACTTTGGTCGTTAGCGTAGTCTGTACTTCTTTCAAAAAATTCCGCCCGCTTCCATCTAGGTTATCGAAATGCTGGTCGTGACTTAAAAGAACGATATCTATGGGAGTCTCCGGAAAAGCAGCGGGGCCGGAATATTTCTTTTCACTCATCCGCTCGTTCAGGACGAATTCCGTGCCTGCAGGATCAAGCGTTGGATCGGTCATTAACCGCAAACCACCTATTTCCAGCACTACCGTAGGACCTCCCAGGTAAGTTGCTTCCAGCGGGGCAGTCGATATTTTTTTCATTTTTCTGTTTAATGTTTATTTTGATTTATAAAATTTAAGCGCTTCGCACTATCAGAAGCAACAACCAGTCCCGCAGCCATCATGACCACGTCCTTCAGCACAAGACGCCCTGCGCCAGATAAAACATGAAAGAAGGGCTTCCAGGATGGTTCAGTATTTAAATAGACTGTATCTGCCTGATCATCTGACTGGTAAAACCCCACTCATTATCGTACCAAGCCATCACCTTAACGAGATCACCATCAACCACGCGCGTCATCTCCAGGTCAATGGTGGCTGCAAACGGACTTTTGATAATGTCTGTGGAGACAAGAGGTTCGGATGTAACGGCCACTACCTGATTATATCTTTCGGTTTCGGACTCTTCGGTAAGAATCCTGTTGATCTCCTCCACATCGGTAGCCCGCGCTGCAATAAAAGTAATGTCTGATATGGAACCGACCGGAACGGGAACCCTTACGGCAATCCCATCAAATTTACCTGCATATTGAGGTAAAGCCTTCGTAGTCGCGATTGCTGCTCCGGTTGCAGCTGGTGCGAGGTTAATCCCTGCAGCCCTACCCATCCGCGGCTCCCGTTTGGAAGGTGCATCAACCAGCGCCTGCGAAGCGGTATAACCGTGTGTTGTATTCAAGATCGCCTTTTTTATGCCAAGTCGCCGCCCCAGGATTTCAATTACCGGACTTATGCTGTTAGTCGTACAGCTGGCACACGAAAATACAGACACCTTCCCATCTTCCGTATTCACTCCGTGCACAACGGTAGGTGTATCTTTAGTCGGACCCGAAATTACTACGTAGCTCGCACCTGCGGTCAGATGCTTTTGAGCATCCGCATTGTTCGTAAAGATCCCGGTACTTTCAATTACCACATCTGCCTGTACAGCCTTCCAGGGCAATTGCTCAATGTCCCGGATACTGTGGTAAGCTATGGCCTTGCCGTCGACTAATATGTTATTACCTTCAACGCGTACCTCTTTATCGTATTTCCCGTAATTGCTGTCATATTTGAGCAAGTATGCCGCATTATCAATACTCATCAAGTCATTTATGGCAACTATCTCCAGATCCGCAGTTTCAGCGGCTATCTTAAGTGCGGCACGTCCTATACGCCCGAATCCGTTTATTGCTATTCTTTTCATACTATATTTTTGTATTTTGTTTTATTTTAACTCAAAGTTGCAGCATAAAGAAAGATTGTTGTTAGGCATCAATTCCCGTCGTGTTGGCAATATTTCCTTCTAATTAAAATCTGTTTTTGTTCCTGATCTCCTCCGGTATTCATCTCCGTCAGTGCCACTAGATTTATATAATGATTATACCAACAGCTCATCAAATCATTCGTACCGTTCTCTTATCACTGTTTATATTGTCTTATCTGTTCGCTAAGTTCATCTATATTCCAATTAAAAAGATTGACATTTGTCAATACTTTTTTTTAGCAAAAGTCATCGTTGAGCGGGTAAAGAACGAGGCAAATTTGTGTCATTAAACGACCGTCTGGTTGGTAATGGGATTAACTATTTAAAACAAAACATTATGCACACAAAAGCTTTTAATCCGGAGAATTCAGCGATATTGTTAATTGATCATCAGGTGGGGACAATGGGCTGGACTCATTCACATGACATCAATCTTGTTAAACAAAACGCCATAAAATTAGCTAAGATTGCTGCTGCACTTAATCTTCCGGTTGTATTGACATCTAGTATGGAAGAAAATGTTCAGGGTCCGCTGATTTCAGAACTTGAGGAAATTTTACCTGAGGCATTCGCAGCGCGTATAAGGCGACCGGGCATTGTCAATGCGATGCATCACGATGGCTTCAACAAAGCAGTGAAAGCACTTGGCCGCAAAAAACTGTTTGTAGCAGGTGTAACGACAGAAATCTGTGTTACGTTTCCTGTTTTGCAAATGCTTGATGAAGGGTACGAAGTTCAGGTCTCTGCCGATGCTTCGGCGTCATACACAAAATATGGGGACGAATTGGCATTAGCACGCATGCGCTCGGCAGGAGCTATCATTACAACCGTTGATCAGATTATTTCAGAATTGGCAATTGACTGGACGAGTCCCAATGGTCAGAAACTGATGGGTATTCTAAACTATCATTAGATTCAGCCCCAACGGTAACCCACATAAATCATCGCATTTTTCAATCTCTTAAATTGAAAATGCTATCAATTTTTTAGATGGGAAAAATTGATAACTCTTCGGGAAAGGGCGCCTAACATCTCCTTTTATATAATGGTCAACTTTGTGCTATCAAATTAGATAAACAAAATCAAAAATTAAAAAAATTATGGCACGTATTATAATGGTAGACCCAGCAGAAGCTACCGGAAAAACAAAAGAACTGCTAGATGTTGTAAAAGCTAAAATGGGTATGGTTCCTAATATGATGAGAACGATGGCGAATTCTCCCGCAGTGCTTAGCGGTTATCTTGGATTTAGCAGTGGGCTTAGCACCTCATCTTTAGGTGGTAAATTGGGTGAACTTATCGCGTTGACGGTAGCCAACGGAAACGGATGTAATTATTGTAATTCAGCTCACAGTTTTGTTGCCGGGAAAATGGGCATCAAAGATCAGGATGTTGCGGATGCGCGACATGCCTCCTCTACAGATCTAAAAATAAATGCCGCTTTAACTTTCAGCAAGGAGATTTTAAACAGCCGGGGTGCGGTCTCTGAGGAAGCATTAAGTAGTGTTAGAGCAGCAGGCTATAATGATCAGGAAATAGTTGAAATATTGGCGCAAGTTTCATTGAGCATTTTCACCAATTATGTCAATATTCTTGCGGATACGGACATAGATTTTCCTAAACAGCCACCCATTGAAAAGAAATAATAACCACTAAAAATTTAAACGATGAAAACAACTTTCAAAACCGAAAATATTAATGGAGTAGATATTTTTTACAGAGAGGCAGGAGATAAAAGTAAACCGACATTGGTATTACTTCACGGATATCCTACATCATCACATATGTACCGCAATCTTATCCAGTCCTTATCCGACAAATACCATTTGATTGCTCCGGATTACCCAGGTTATGGTAGAAGTGAGCAGCCACCGATGGCAGAGTTTGAATATACCTTTGACAATTTTGCGAGAATAATTACAGCTCTTTTAAAAAAGCTTGAAATTCAAAAGTATAGTCTATATCTGATGGACTATGGTGCACCAATAGGTTTTAGAATTGCCAGTGCAAGCCCTGAAAAAATAGACACACTGATTGTACAGAACGGGTGCGCGTATGAGGAAGGATTGGAAGCGTTCTGGGATCCAATCAAAGCTTACTGGGCCGATAAGAACAACAAAGAGGCAGAAAACACGTTAAAAGGTTTTCATGATCTGAACGGCTTAAGATGGCAATATACACATAACGTTCCTGATCAAAGCGTAATCTCGCCGGACAATTGGGAAATTGATTTAAGACATCTTGAAAGACCGGAAAATGGTGCGATACAGCTTGCTTTATTTTATGACTATCAAAACAATGTACCATTGTACCCTAGTTGGCAACAATATTTCAGAGATCATCAACCGGAGATGCTGATTGTTTATGGGAAAGACGACTATATTTTTCCCGGCGCTGGAGCTGAAGCCTTCAAAAAAGATGTTAAGAAACTCGAATTTCATTTGTTTGACACCGGGCACTTTGCTTTAGAGTCACATGGCGAGGAGATTTCGGCTATCATAGATGATTTTCTTGAGCGAAAAGTTCTTGCGAGTTAATCTTTAATTGCTTTTGTGTGTTGCTTAAGAATATAATTTCCCATTCACTGACGTTCAAGGTGAATGGGAATTAAGATTGGGGATTTCAATATCCGAAAATAGTACCGTTATTCTAATAACTAGCTCTAAAAACACTAAATCATGGAACAAAGACATCCTTTACCTCCATTTACCTTGGAAACAGCACTTCAGAAGGTTCAATTGGCAGAAGATGCATGGAACTCTAAAAACCCGGAAAAAGTTGCGCAGGCCTATACATTGGATAGCAAATGGAGAAATCGATCAACTTTTATAAATGGCAGGCAGGAGATTATCGAATTTTTAACTGAAAAGTGGAAAAGAGAACTTGACTATAAATTAAAGAAAACGCTGTGGGCATTCACTGATAACCGGATCGCCGTTCGTTATGAGTATGAATTTCATAATGCCGAGGGCCAGTGGTTCAGAGCATACGGCAATGAAAACTGGGAATTTGATGAGAATGGATTCATGCAAAAAAGATTTGCAAGTGTGAATGACCTTCCGATAGATGCATCGGAAAGAAGGCTGTAAGACACCGGTTAACTTGTATTTTGAAAAGCGGAATTTTTTATTATTTTTGGTATGCATGCTATTTGTACGATACCAAAAATTAATGAAGAATGTACGACCCGCTTTTTGATTATATCGAACGATACAGCGATGCTCAACTTCTACCTTTTGATAGGGACCGTATTGCCAGTATCATGAAACCTAAAAAACTCCGTCGTAAACAGCTGTTCCTCGAAGAGGGAAGTATATGTGCATATACGGGCTTTATTCTTAAAGGGGCTGTGCGCCAATTTAGCATATCGGAAAACGGTATGGAATGCATTAACCAACTATGTATTGAAAACTGGTGGATCACAGATCGCGAAAGCTTTATACATCGTATTCCGTCAACATATTATATTGAGGCATGGGAGGATACAGACCTACTTGTCTTTCGGAGGTCGGATCTTGATTTACTTCTGGAAATACCCGCGATTCAACGTATGTTCTGGAAAATGAGCGAAAATAATCACATCGCATTTCAAAAAAGGTTGGACGCAGCAATAAGCTTAAATGCTTTGCAACGTTACGAAAGATTCTTACGGTGTTATCCGGAAATCGTCCAGCGATTTCCTCTTCATCACATTGCATCATATTTAGGAGTAGTGAAAGAAACTTTAAGTAGAGTAAGAAAACCAAGTAAAATGTAAAGCGAAAACAGCGGTTCTATCTCCTCCACCTCAAGCCATCCAGGTCAATATCCAGATCGTACGTATATACACTAAAATCCGGGAACTGTTAGTGGCCCATAAGGATGTATTTTTGAGGGTAGAACAGGTAGAAGAACAGATGATAAAACAGGACCAAAAAATCGAGGTGCTTTTCAGTTATCTTAGTAAGTTTATTGAAAAAGAAGAAAAGCCGAGAAAAAAAGTTGGATACGAGATCGGAAAGAATAAAATCTAACAGATGTTGTAATTCTAGCCGTTTATGTTCTTATTTCAAATTTAGGGGGCACTTCTCTCGTAAAATCATTATGTTGATATGATTACTGATTTACAAGAGATTTGGTATATAATATTAAACCTTGAAACTAATTCTTTGCTTCCTTGAATTGAGCCGGCGTTAGGCCTGCTACTTTTTTAAATAGACGCGTAAAATACGATGGGCTTTCAAACCCCAGATCATAGGCAATTCCGGAAATGCTGCTGTCTGATCCCAACAATAGATTTTTCGCTTCTGTTACCAGATAGATATGGACATGCTCCAGCGCGGTTTTCCCGGTTTCCTGCTTCAGAAGATCGCTCAGATACCTGCTTGACAGAAACAGTTCTCCCGCGAGATAGTTTACGGTGGGCAACCCATCTTTTAGGTGCAGTTTCTTATCAAAATAGGTCTGTAATACTGCCTGAAACCTTTTAAGCGTTGCGCCCGAAACGTTGTTGCTTCGATCCGAAAACTGTCTTTTATAAAAACGGTCTGAATATTTTAGGATGGAATCAATATGTGACAGTATAATTTCACGGCTGAACTCATCCGAGTTTTCGTCATATTCTTTCCTTATCTTTTCATATAGCTCCCACATAATCACTTCCTCAGCAGGCGATAAGTGAAGCGCTTCGTTTATCTCATACTCAAAATAACCATAGTTTTTGATCTGTTTATGCAGGATGTGTCCGGCCAGGTAATCCTCATGGAAAAATATAACAAAACCCTTTTCTGCAAACTGGACGTTACTGACTTCGATAATCTGTCTTGGCTTCACGAAAACAGCGGAACCGTTGCTGTGGTCATATTTTGTTTTACCATAAAGGACATATCCCGACTTGATCTTTTTCAGGGCAATCATATAAAAGTCACCTGTGAATCTGTCTTCTCCGACCGAATAGGTCATAAGTTCTTTACAGGTCATCAGGCTTAAAAGTGGATGTTTTGGAGTTTCAAAGCCACTTCTTTCGTGAAGTTCGGTTATGCTTTTATAATGATTGATCTTTTCCAATGTGTCTGATTTTAAAAAATTACTCGTTGAAATGATCCAAAATTACATTTTCGTAAATCTGTGCTATTCTTCCGCTGATATGGAGTAGAGCAAAGGCCTGGTCTGGATATAACTTTGTCTTATCAAAATAACAAATAAAATTCTAAACAATAACAAAATGGCAAAGACAATTTTCATTACAGGCGCAACATCGGGATTTGGAAAACTATGGGCTGAAGCACTATTGCAACGTGGAGACAACGTAGCGGCAACCTCCAGAAGAGCTAACGCTTTTACAGCGCTGTCAGAAAAGTATGGTGATCAGTTTTTACCGCTACAGCTTGATATTACCGATAGAGAAGCCGTATTTGCTACCGTTAACAAAGCTAAAGAACATTTCGGTCAGCTTGATGTGGTGATCAACAATGCAGGTTATGGAGTTTTCGGTGCAGTAGAGGAAGTGAGGGAAAAAGTAGCAAGAGATGTTTTCGATGCGAATCTGTTCGGAACACTATGGGTGACGCAGGCGGCACTGCCGATCCTGAGAGCACAGGCCCACGGACATATCATCCAGCTTTCAAGTGTACTCGGTGTATGGAGCCTTCCCACTCTCGGTATTTACAATGCAACCAAATTTGCGGTAGAGGGACTTAGTGAAGCGCTGGCTAGTGAGGTCAAAGATTTTGGTATCCATGTAACTTTGATTGAGCCGAATGGGTACAAAACTGAATTTGGAGGAAGTTCAGCGGTATTCGGCGATTCGCTCGATGTATATAATCCATTGAGGGAAAGCTTGGGGAAAATTGAGGGACTTGGACCGGATGATTATGGTACTCCCAAAGCCACTGTTCCAGCTATCTTGAAACTGATCGACAGCGAAAACCCGCCGCTTAGACTATTTCTGGGCAAATTGGGATATGTCAAAACAGAAAGGGTTTATGGTGAAAAACTTCAGCAGTGGAAAGAATGGAAGGATGTTTCAGAAGCAGCGCATGGATAATACGGTGCTTTTTATAAATAGGTTAACAAAACAAGAAAAATAAAAATGAGCAAAATAGTTTTTATAACAGGAGCTTCCAAAGGATTTGGAAAAATATGGGCTGAGGCCTTACTTAAAAGAGGGGATAAAGTTGCCGCGTCGGCAAGAAATATCAGTGCGCTGGCAGATTTAAAATCTGCTTACGGTGACAGTATTTTAGAAGTGAAATTGGATGTTAACAGCCGTGAAGATGTTTTTTCAGCTGTTAAAAAGATCAAGGACCATTTTGGACGGATCGATGTAGTGATTAATAACGCCGGCTTTGGCTTGTTTGGAACAACCGAAGAAACATCCGAGCAGCAGGCCCGTGATCAGATGGAAACCAATTTTTTCGGATCACTGTGGGTCGCTCAGGCAGTATTGCCTATTATGAGGGAGCAAAGGAGCGGTCATATTATTCAGGTCTCAAGCTTTCTTGGACTAACGACACTGCCATTATTGGGATTATATAATGCTTCGAAATTTGCCGTAGAGGGTTTGATCGAAACGATCGGTTCGGAAACTGCCCACTTGGGTATTAAAACCACTTTAATTGAGCCCAATGGTTTTGCAACAGATTGGGCTGGAGCATCTGCGGTTCAGACTTCTTCGGAGATTACGGATTACGACCCGGTGCGCGCAGCTTTTGCAGAGAGCGGTGACAATCCTGACACCTGGGGAAAACCGGAAGCGACCGTTGAGCCGGTTTTGAACATCATCGATAGCGAAAATCCGCCCAAGCGCATATTGTTCGGTAGAATTGCCTATCAGGTCATTAATGATGTATATACCAAAAGGCTTGAAGATATCCAAAACTGGAAACAGGTCAGTATTGCTGCTCACGGACATTAGAAGAAGCTGAAATGACTCATCGCTTGAATGATGATCGTTAACAACACCAATATCGTGATCATACAGTAGGACATATCAACCTTTTTTTACGTTAAATGAATCCTGCCTCCGGTAAAATCTTTTTAACATAGATAAAATTGAACCGATGCAACATTATAAAACCCTTACAGCATTACATCTGGGCAATCAATGGGAAGCCCCGCAGCATCCGCTCTTCAGTATGATCGGCTGTCAGTCCGAATGTAAATTGGGAAATAGGGAATTTACGACCGACTGTTATGTAATTGCTTTTAAGAAAATTAAATCCGGCAATTTTATGTACGGACGTACGAGCTATGATCACGATAACGGATGCCTTTTCTTCGCCAAACCACGGCAGATCATCGAAATGAAAGATCTTGAATTCGAAGAAAAAGGATATATGCTGATGATCCATGAAGATTACCTGCATGGTCATGAACTTTTCAAAGAAATCGAGAAATACAGCTTTTTTGATTACGAAGTTACAGAGGCGCTGCATCTTTCCCCGAAAGAAGAACAGATTATATTGGAGCTTCATTCAAAAATCCAGACAGAATACTTTAATAATCCGGACGAATACAGCCGTGAAATTATTTTGAGCCATATTTCCTCTATCCTGAAGTATGCGCAGCGCTATTACAAAAGACAATTTGTTGATAGGGCGCAAGTCATCGGGAAGACAGCGTCCAAGTTTAACGATCTGCTGAGAAAATATTTAAATCAGGGTCTGATGGTAAAAAGCGGGCTTCCGAATGTGGCATTTCTGGCTGATCAGCTATTTGTTTCTCCACGCTATCTGAGTGATCTGCTGAAGCAGGAAACCGGAAAGACGGCAATGGAGCTAATTCATATCTTTATGATTTTAGAGGCCAAAACTTGCTGCGGCTGGGGAAAAAGGGCATAGCCGGAGCTAAAATGAAGATCAGGTAATCGGAAGCCCACTTATTTTGCGGGCTTCCGACGGCTACGATTCGTTGTTTGTCGGTTGCTTATTCTTTTCTGTATACCGATCAACCAGAAAGTACAGTAGCTTGGTAAAAACAAGCTGGAAAGGCACCAAGATCAGAATGGTTGGCAAAGCATATTCTATTCTGGTTTGGGTATGAAAATTTGGAACAAACCGCCACTATAATGATTATGTTCGATTAAGACCGGATAAATTCCAAAAGGTCTTTATTAATAGTCTGATGCTCTGTGGTAGGCATTCCGTGCGAGAAACCAGGGTACGTAATCAGCTTCCCGTTTTTCAGCAGCTTCGCAGATTTTATAGCTGAATTCTCTATTGGTACGATTTGGTCATCTTCACCGTGCAACACTAAGACCGGAATATCAACTGCCTTTAAATCTTCTGTAAAATCAGTTTCTGAAAAAGCTTTAATTCCATCATAGTGGGCAACGATGCCGCCCATCATTCCTTGCCGCCACCAGTTCCTCTGCACACCTTCCTTTATATCTGCACCTTCACGGTTATAGCCATAGAAAGGGAAAGTTAAGTCAATATAAAATTGGCTTCTATTATTTAATGTCTGTTCTCTGATATTGTCAAATACTTCCATTGGGACACCATCAGGATTAGATTCACTTTTTACCATAACAGGCGGAACTGCACTGATTAAAACAGCTTTCTTCGCTCTACCTTTGGCATACTTGTTTACATAACGGATTACTTCACCGCCACCTGTGGAGTGGCCTATGTGTACCACTTCTTTTAACCCCAAAAACTCAACCAGCTCAGCCGCGTCAGAAGCGTATTGCTCGATAGTGTGACCATAAATATTCTGGCTGGAACGGCCGTGACCTCTTCTGTCATGCGCGATTACACGATAGCCTTTTTGTAAAAAGAAAATCACCTGTGCATCCCAGTCGTCTGAAGATAATGGCCATCCATGATGAAACATCAAAACCGGGCCTTCTCCCTGGTCTTTGTAAAAAATCTCTGTTCCGTCTTTTAATTTTAGCGTGCTCATTTTTCTTAAATTTTTAAAGTTTGTGATAGTTAATGTCAAGTAATCTTGCCCTAATTCTTTAGCAAAAGTAGTGCAACCAAATTCATTCGATCTTAATCTAGGTTAAGATCGCAAAAATTAATTGTAATTAAATCCGATCGGCTCACTTTGCCTGCATAAAGTATGCTATCTATAAATCCCCGGGAGGATAAAACGACTTAGCTTTTTTTGGTTAATCAGACGAAACAGCATATAAGTCTTCACATCGATAATTGTTTTAAAGAAGGCGAGTTAAATAGAGTGGCAACTGTCAAGGAATCCTTGACAGTTCAACTTGAAGGAAATAGAAAGGTAAAACGGAAAATAGAGCCCTATAATCTCGATGTTATCATTTCGGTTGGATATCGTGTTAAATCTTCACAAGGCAAACTGTTTAACGTATTTCTTTACCTGTTCTTGAATAAAGAATACACGTTATCGAACAGCTTATTTAGTAAATTTCTTTTCTCGGTTATAACTTCTGCATTTGCTATCAAGCCATTTTTTAGCTGAATTTTTCGTTTATAGGACGTATTATTGCCATTTATGAGCGTGATCTTTGCGCTATATAGCGAATCAGAAAAGTTTATATCGGAGAGATAATCTATTCTGCCATGCAGAAGACCGAACTCTTGATATGGATATGCGCGAACTTTGAGCAGTACTCGTTGTCCTTCTCTTACCTTTCCCAAGGAAAATTGATCAATATGTAACCGGCCAATATATTCACTGATACGATTAGGTTCGATAAAAAGAGCAGGCTCGTCGGCGGTAAGCCATTGCCCTTGCACCAGTCGTTTATGAAAAACAACCGTACCGCTTATACTTGCAGTTAATACATACTTTCGTTTCCATTGATCGAGCTCACTCTTGAAGTTATTGATGACGCTGAGATAACTTGCTTTTCGCTCATTCACTTCATTCTCCAAGGTTAACATTTTACTTTGTATCTGTTCCATTTGAGAACGGTTAGCTAAAATGGCTGACCTTGTTTGCTGAACGGGCATTTCGCTGTTAATGAGCCGACTCTCCGCATATCTGTATTCTTGCGATGATATAAGCTTTTTGTCGAAGAGCTTTTTATAAGCATCATAATTTTCTTTCTGAAGGCGGTAATCATCTTCCTGTAACTGTAACTGTTTCGAAGCCTGAAGGTTTTGAGCCTTTAGATTGTGAATTTCGTTTTTCATAGACTGGTGTTGCTTTGCCAATAACCCACTTTCCAGAAAAGCGCTGAAACTAATGAATTTTTCCAAAAACACTTGATAACTGCCCTGTAATTCCCCTAAATGCCTTACACTGGCTAAGTTAAATGTCCCTAATGTTTTAAAATCTTTCGAAGCGGCATATGCAAGCATCGTATCAATCTTCTCACTTAAAGCAAGAATATCACGATGTTGAGCGGTGCTCTGTAAAAAACCAAGAACCGAGCCGCTATCGACCTGCTGAGTCTCTCTAACCAACAGATTTACTAACTTTCCGCTGCTACCTGCTACCACGGCTTGTGGTGGTTGCTTATTCTCAATTACTGCAGTAGCTTTTAAAATATCAGGGGCGGGAATAAATGCAGCTGCGACTACAAAAATAACGAGTATGGTAAAGAAGATACTTATCCCCCACCGTACAAGCCAACTCGGCACATCGGTGATGATGTCTTGTAGCTCTTCACTAAAATCGTTGTTGTATTCTTGAATAGTTGGCATATGTGACTACGTTAATTTTCGAGCTCCAATTGATTGCTTACCAATTCGTAGTACTTACCCTTTAGACCTAAAAGATGATGGTGGGTACCTTGCTCAACAATACCTCCACCGTCTAGCACCACAATATTATCAGCGGTTTTTACCGTGCTCAACCTATGGGCAACCACAACTACCGTGCGATTCACGAAAAAGGAATTTAAATTTTCAATAATCGCTTTCTCATTATTTGCATCGAGCGCATTGGTAGCCTCGTCAAAAAAAACAAACGGTGCTTGCTTATAGATCGCACGCGCTATTAAAATTCGCTGTTTTTGACCTTGGCTAATTCCATTTCCTTCTGCGCCAATCTGCGTCTTTAATCCGTTTGGAAGAAGTCGGACAAAATCTTCTAAACAAGCCATTTGAATTGCTTTTTTTAACAAACTCTTGTCAACTGGCTTTTCAGAAAGCGTAATATTTGCTTCTATCGAATCGGAAAATATAAAGCTATCTTGCATCACAACACCACATTGGAGTTTCCAAAATTTTGGGTTAAACTGTTCCAGTGATATATCACCTATTTTGATATCGCCATGATACGACTGATAGAATCCTAACAGCAGTTTAACCAGTGTTGTCTTCCCGCTGCCGCTTACGCCAACTATGGCCGTCGTTTTTCCTTGCGGTATATAAAGGGTTAGATCTGTTAAAACGGGTTTGCCTCCCGGATAACTAAAACTGACTCCCTTCAAGGAAATAGTCACACTCTCTGGCAGTTCGTTGTAAAGTAACTTGCTTTCTCCTTCCTCATCTTCCAGCTCGTAAAGATCATTAAGTCTTTCCAAGCTAAGCTTTGCATCCTGATAACTTTGCACAAAGCTTAAAAATTGTTCGACGGGACTACTAAGCTGCCCAATTATATACTGGACGGCTACTAATCCTCCCAGCGACATATCACCACTTATTACAGCTGTTGCTACGACATAAATAATCAATAAATTTTTCCCTTCGTTGAAAAACACCCCGCCCGCTTGTTGATATTGCCCTAAGGCTAGCGAACGCACATTGAAATGAAATAATTTTGCCTGAAGATGTTCCCAATCCCACCGCTTTTTCTTCTCAGTGCCACTCAGCTTGATCTCTTGCATACCCTGCACGAGTTGTATCGTTGTGGATTGCGTCTTGGCAGAAATATCGAAGCGCTTATAGTCGAGCTGCTTTCTCCTTTCTAAAAACACATAGATCCATACACCGTATAACACGGTGCCTAAAATAAATATTCCAAAGACTTTCAAGTTGTAAAATGCCAGCACCATTGAAAATATCAGCAGATTAAAAATCGAAAAGCCGATATTCAGGGTTTGCCCTGTAAGGAAACTTTCTATCCGCTTCTGATCGTCAATACGTTGTAATATATCGCCCGTTTTTTTTGAATCAAAGAAACTGATAGGCAAGCGCATTAATTTGCTAAAGAAATCTGTAAGTACAAAGATGTTAAGACGCGTGCTTATATGAAGCAATATCCATGATCTTATAAAATCTACGCCTGTACGCCCTATTAGTAGTGCGAATTGGGCAATAAGTAACAGGTTAATCAACGCCATATCTTGCGTGGGAATACCTATGTCAACAATCGATTGTGTTAGGAAGGGTATCAAAATCTGCAAAAAACTGCCTACCAAAAACCCAATAAAGAGTTGCGCAAGAAGTTTTTTGTACCGAAACATGTACATGAAAAACTTGCCAAAGCCTGACTTTTTTTCTTCTTCTTCTTCCGATTTAAAAAAAGCAGGTGTTGGATCTAAAAGCAGCGCGATGCCATTTCCCTTATCCTGGCCCCAATGCTGCAAAAACTCTTGCTCGGAATACCGAATAATACCCATACCCGGATCGGCAACTGTAAAATTACCCTTGCGATGCTTAAAGAGCACAACGAAATGATTTTGATCCCAGTGTATAATAGCCGGCATAGGCGCTTCCTTGAGCTCTGAAAGAGGTAAGAATACGCCGCGTGTGTGAATTCCTATTTTCTCCGCAGCATCTGCTATACTATACATTGACACGCCTTCTCGATTTATCTGACAGTAATCCCGTAATTGCTGAAGGCTTATTGACTTACCGAAATACGCGGCAACCATTTTCAGGCATATGGGACCGCAATCCATTTGATCTAACTGCCGATGGAATTTTATTTTTTTGGACATAGGTTAACATCGCCTTCCTTTATATATTCATTTTACATTATCTAGCCAGGTATGCAGCCAATAATGGATGGCCGCTTTGCTGGGTTGTCTTTCCGCCATTTCCCTTATTTCATTGTAATCATATTCGAAAAGTTCCTTTACCGGAATTAGCTGCTGACGGGTTGATGAATTTTCTGCTAAGGTATCTCGCATCCGGTACGGCCCTGAATAGTAGGGGGTCGAAATAAGATCACGCATACCGCTTTCATAAGCAGAAACGATATCTTTAGCTACTTGTAGCAGGTAATTCTCCCTTGGCGGTGCACAAAAAAACTCCGACGCCAATGAATCATTTACAGGATCAATTAATAAATAACCCTTTGGACATGCTAAATGATACCTAATAAATTCATTCGGAATAACCAACTGAACGTCCCAATCTATGTAATAACCGCCGTGTCGATATACAATTAAATACCGCGCAATATCTGCTGCTTCTGCGAAATTTCTGGCTTGTTTAAAGGCTTCTACAGCAAAGGGGAATTCGGATTGTAGAAACTGCATCAGATCATCATCGTTCCAATATTTAATTGTGAAATCCAACTGTTTGAGCAATTGCCAGGATGCAAGACAATGCTGAACGACATCGTTTTTAACGCCACCTACAATTTGATGAATTACCGTTGGCACCATAGTACAATTAACAAATTAAAAGAATATGATTAAGAGTATTCCGGCCGGCTTTTGTTAACGAGCTTACCATCTCCACCACTCTCGGTTGATGGTTATAGTCAGGTAGCGCACCTCCGTACACCAAGTTGGTATAACGGGTTAAGTCGTGTTCCTGACGAAAACCTAACGAGGAGTTCAATGACGCAAAGCTTGCCGTCCAACGTTTATATCCTAACGATATGGCGGCTGTGTGTGCACAGGAACACAGAAAGTGTAAGGATTGATGATCCGCATTTTCCGGCCCTGCACGCAGACCTGTTTCGATTATAGATTCTGACCACTCTATTAGCCGATAAAGTGTTTTTTCAATCGTGTGAACATTAATACGAGCTGGCAATAAAAAACTGAGCACGATCAGCGTCTGGCCCGCCACCCTTATTACATCCGAATCCGTAAGACCGGTGTTCGGCATAATCTGTTGATCAACTTTATATCGAACGTCATCTGTAAGTAGTACCAAGCATTCCTGAAAACAGAGTTGACGGTACCTATTACTTTTTGGGTTTATATTGCTATTTCGCAATTGAAAGTACAACGCTGTTCCCAGTGAACCTTGTTGTATATCAAGGTTTTCATTGGGAGCATAAATAACCGCTTTATACAATTCATCATCAATGTCTTCCAATATTTCATCGGTGTTGAAGGGTGCAAATGAATTTTGAACAATCCACTCTAAACCCCAACCTATCCCCGCTAAACCATTTAAAAAGTTTAAATTATCAGTGTTTAATACCAAATCTGGCAAATCATCTAATATTGCAAACGCTTTTCTTGTGTCTTGTTCACCCCCGGAGTGGAAAGCTTTAAGAAAATGGTGGATACTTCGCCCGATATGCGACTCTAAAAACCGCACACTTTGTTGACTGGTTAACTGGTTGTCTATGCCGATCGTTTGTTCCATGTGTACATTATTTAACGCCAATGCCATGCTTCTGTATAGGCTTTCAGTTCGTTTTTATCCATGTTGCAAATCTTGAAATACTCCTCCATATATCGTTCCTGTACTTCATCGGCCATTTTTGAATTTTCCGATCGGGGATGCGGTAGATGATAAAGCGCTCCTCCTACGCGATCGATTCGGAAACCCAACGTATCCATCCGCTTCATACGTTCTCGATCTTCAGGGCCCCAGCTTTTGAAATGCTCATTTTCCAATCCGGCCGATATATAGCTATTCCGATTAAGAAAAACCACACCTCCGCATGAACGCCTCGTATCAACAACAAACTTGTTTTTGTTAACGGACAATAAAGACGGATCCAAAACTTTAGCGAACATCTGTTTGAACAATTCATCCAGCAAAACAAAGGTCCCATCATAAGGATAAACCATATCGCAAAAATCATATCTTAAGCGGTTTACACTTTCCAAAATTTGTTGAATGGGTATTACCGCGTCCGTATCATAAATTGCTATAAAAGGGGTGTCTGCTTTCTTAATCAACCAATTATTTACGCTCGTTCTGTGTAAGGTAGGATTCTTATCTCTCAAAAAGAACAGTTGGCAATCTGGCGGTAATAGTGATTTATCGACGCGGGCCATGGAATCGGACTCCGCAATTAGTATATGGGTTTTAAAGTACTTATCGAGATAGCTACATACTTGATAAAGGTTTTCTAATCTTTCTTCCGAGTCAGCTCTGATGGGAATTAAGAAACTTGTATCACTGAGATCTGCTCTTTTTTGGGTATCCCGAACCCGGTGTACATACTTAATCACAGCATGTGAAGCGATTTCTTTTGAAGAAAAATTGAGTTTTGAATCATGCCATGGTGAAAAATTTGCATAATCAGTTTTTGAAAAATTTTTTCCGTTGCCCCTTTGAGCGGATCCTGAATAATGTAAGATTTTTGTTGATTCATAGAGGACATTGGGATCATCGGCCCAACAAAATTTCAACTCATCATGTGTTTTTACTGTTATATCTAATGACCAAGCTCGCCATAATATTGCCCACATGTCGGCATACCAAGCTTGTAACCCGTGAAATTCACTACGTCTTAAACCTGTTAAGAGATATTCCTCTTCGGCCTTTTCGTTATTAAAATCACTGAGATGATAATAAAGATTTTCAGTATCTTCTTCAATAGTGTACCAAAAATCAGCTTTTACATTTTTCAGGAGATATTGTGCACCACCGGTATTTTTGTTATTTTTAAGTATCGTAGAAACGGGTATGTCCATTACTTGACACATTTCACTTAATAGTCTATCACCTCCGTATTTCTTAATGTATTCGACGGATAAATATGTATGAGTATCAGAAACGTACCAGGTATCGCCTCTTCTCAATTGCTCGAAATCAGGTAAGGTTCTGAAAATAACATCTGAGTCGTGATAAAAAATAATTGCTGATTCAAGGTCTTTAATTCGCAAATAATGCTGCCTGATTAAGTTTGGTCTAATGGAGGATGGATAAGACCTTCTCTTCCTGGTATCGGGATATATAAAAAAACGGGCTTTATCCCTATTTTCGTTTATAAAAGCAGAAAATTCATCAGACAGCCCTTTTTTTTGCTCGTATCCAATAAGCACATGTATTGCAGATGGATGAATGCCCATATCGCTAAAATTCAGCAATTGAATCTCCAATTGCCAGATAAAATAAAATTCATCTGGCTGAGCTGAAAGATATATTATGGTATCATTCGTGTTCACTCGTTAAGCAGTTTATCTATTTCTTTAAAAAGCTGCTCGCTCTGGGACGGCCAAGGCAAATTGTTATTGACCAGCTTGCCATCTTTATTATACAACATGTACCTTGGTATGGGCATCACTGGCTGGTTAGTGATTTTTGATATAACGGGATAGGAATTGTTTGTTATCAGGTAATGATATCCTTCAAGCTGATAAAGTTCAATATCCTTTATCCAGCCATCGCCGTTTTTTGGAAAATCGACAGATAGGTATAGCAGCGCAAGGTTATTTTTCTTACTATAATCTTGCACGAGTTTTGCATTGGAAAATTCTTTTTTACAAGGAGCACACCATGTAGCCCAAAAATCAATTAAAACAGGTTTTCCTTTAAAATTTTGCTTTACAAAGTCGCCTAAATCTTTTAATGAATCCGTACTCAAAATTTCGAATGTATTGTCTTTGGCTTTATATTCGCCAAAAGTGTAGGGTCCGATTTGACCGGTACTTGATTGATCGAAATACTTGTTGAGAATCTTGTTGTAAGGACTGGCAGGGAAAGCTTCTTTAAACCGTAGATAGGCATTTACAATCTCTTCATTACTTTTAGTCTGAAAATTCACGTCGAACAACAAATTGGTTGCCAGCATTTTCTCCTGCAGCTCGGCAGGTGCCGCATCTCTAACTTTATCGCCACCTGTCCAAAGGCCTAAAGTATTCCTTGCTGTTCCTTCCAATATGCCCTTGTCTATTAGGCGACATTTCTCAACTGCATTCTCGGTCCGGGTGATGATAAAGACATCTCTATATTGCTCACTGAAAGGATCGTACTTCGTGAAAAGGTATTTGTATAGTTGCTGTATCTGGATATCTGATAATTTTATCTGATAATGATCTTTGATATGGGGTTGATTTCGGTTTGATATTACATTGGAAACTGTCAACAAAAATTTGGCCTCAATTTCGCGCGTTGCCTGTTTACAGAAATCTTCGGAACATGCCTTATTTTCCTTTAATGTAGAAAGTTCAGCAAGCAGCGTATTTTTAAATTGTTCCAACGACAGTATTAGGCGATCATTACCTTTGGCTTCAGCTAAAATTTGTGCTATTTTCTGTTCAATAATGTAGGCTTTGTTATAAAGATCGGAACTTAGAAAATACTGCTGACCCTTTGCATTATTACCTTCAAATGAAACGACCGGCTGATTTTTTGCACCGGTTTGTGTTATATTTATATGCAGCGAATCGCCTGGTGTTAGGATCAACCTCAATTTCGGAATATAAGGATTGTTATTTATCATCACCATCATAGGTGAGTTGATTGGTAGACTTTTTTTGAAGGTGCCGTTCTGAAAAACGGCTTTTTCATACATAAAGGCTTGATTGGCCGGATCACCATCTATCGACTGATAGAACCACACTTCTGTACCATCTTTTGCATTGGTATTTTTCCCGATAATTACTGCCTGCTGTGCGGAGGAATAGCTACTAAAAAATAACACGAAATATAACAAGATATAAACGCTTTGCCTTCTCATAATCATTAACCATCATAGTTCATAGAAATCCTCAATGCGGTCTAATGACTACATTGAGGATGAATTAGTGAAAACCTTCTCGGTAAAAAGGCTTTTACATGTCGGAGTCTAGCAAGAATCCCAACACCCCTGAAGTGATTTACAGCCGTAAGAAACTCCATTACATGTACATGGATAAGTTCCGGATGGACAATCGCTGCCACTGCTTGATAGCGCTTTGCCGCCTAAAACATTCTTTAATTGTTCTCTGGTTAGTACCTGCACGTTGCCTAACTGCTTCGCTTTTAAACTTAGCTTTTTCATAATTTTGATTTTTTTAAAAAAAATAATTGATATTGGTCACTTTTTTGAAGGTCGACCAACCCTTTGTCAATACTCTCCCTTGGAGACTACCGACGATCTCTAGCAAACATCAGCAAGGAACACTATAGCAAAAAATACTTTAAATCCTCTACTGTATAGAATGAGGGGATCCTTCGCCCATTTATATATATGGTTGGTGTGTATCGAATGTCGTTATCGACGCACCACTGTTGCATGTTTTCCATTTCGTGGTCAAATTTTTCAGCATGGATTGATGGGTACTTTTCTTTGAAGCTTCTTAAATCCTTTTGATCACTTAAGTACCAGTCGTAAATAGCAGCTTTTAATTCACTTTGGTCGTACTGACGTGAAAGGGACAAGAAATGTCGGATTGTATCGGCATGTTGGTCATTATTTGGACGAGAAAAAATGATCTGTAAACAGACGTTATCGTTACGATCAATAATTTCGTCTAAAATAGCATGCGCCCGCGAACAAGGATCGCAATATGGGTTGCAGACTTTTACGATGTTTATTTCTGCGTCCGGGAAACCGAATCGAAAGCCTAATAATTTATTTTCGTTTACGATAGGTTGCTGAACGGACAGCAAATCTTGAAACATTGTCGGATCTTTTTTCAAGCGCTCGAAACGAAATAGTTTCTGTTGCTCCTTTTTTACGGTTGCTATATAGGGAACTAGCAAGTTTAAAATCAAGTATACGAATGAAAGACATACAATTAACGTGGATGACAGTATAACCTGACTCTCTTGAAAAATGATCTGCTGTATCCAGCCATCGTAAAAGCCGACCGTCAACTGCAAAACGAGTACACTTTGTACGATTAGGCACAATGCACACCACTTTCTAAGAACGAAGGCTTGTTGATAAAGGGAATAAACAATGACAGGTACGACTAAAACGTTTAAAAAAAACAGAAAATGGTAAGAAACGGGAGCATATGCAGCTTGGAGTATTAAAAACAATAAACTTCCTAAAAAGAATGTACCACCTAACAGTACTAAACTATGACCAAACAACTTTGCCCCTTTTGAACCGGAAACCTGCGAACAAGGAGAAGTTGATGCTGCGCTTCCGCAAAACATTTTTACGAGGCTTGTGTCTACGTGAAGAGATGACATAAGCAATAACATAGTGGCTGTAGCACCGACCAGCAAAAGCACATTATAGGCTATGTACGGCCATCCTCCACTTCCTAGTTCAGTATAAAGATAAAAAGTGAGCAGTAGTGTTAATACAGGAACAAGAAGTAACGCAACGGTATTTAACACGTGACGTTGTCGATCCGAAAGCAAGCTTTCGCGATCGTGGTTCTGCTTTGCTGAAAGTGTAGGCTCAACTAAAAGCAGATTATTTGAGCAGATATCTGCAAAGCTTTCTAATGACTTTGATGAATATCGAAGTGTTGTTGGATTCAAATAAGAAACGTTACTGCCGTTGATAGATCTTACTATGGAAAGAACGTCGCCTTCTTTATGCTGAATCTGTACCAAACAGGGTAGCATATTCGGTTCCAATGATGCTGGGGATGCCTGTATTGGGAGATTGTCAACACCAAAATATTTTAACGTATCTGAAATGGACAACAGGCTTGGATAATCCGGATGACTCTTGATCTCTTTTGAAAATGTAGATTTAGACACTTTGACATCTAGCTCTTTCAATAGTGTATATGCAACATCTAGCAAAATATCCCTTTCTAACAGCATACCTTTCATAATTAGGAAATTGGTTACATTGGTTATCGAGTCTTACCTTCTAAGTGGTTCAACTATATGCTTGTTGCAATGATATAAAAATCCCCGAGGCCTATGAAAAAGTTTACACATAATCTACCAGACTTTACACATAAAGAGCTACAGCTTACACTAATGAAACAATTTATCACCGATAGGAGACACTTATTAACGTTAAATTGAGATATCTAAACGTTATCGCATTACAATTAAAATCCATCGCGATTGAAAGAAACGTTTGGTCTGCCGCCGGGCAACAATTATTGGCAGAGGTTTAGGTAGCGATCGCGATCTTCACTTTTTGCTGCGTTGGCAATTACCAGTGCTTCCCTTGTATTGAAAACCGATGACTAAACCTGAGGAAGGGAAAACTTTATATTCATTTTCCAATTCATTCTCCGACACCACAAAATATTTGATGTAACGTTTCAGTCTTTCAGTCGGAAAATGTTTCTCGGACTTCATCTTATATAACAAAAAGTAGATATATAAAAAGCATTCTACTCTTGCATATGCCATCAAAAACAATGGACTTTTAAACAAAGCAACTTCGGACGTTTGAACAAAGCCGGATTTTGATTGCCTGTTTACCTTTGTTTTATCAATAACGAATAAAATTTCTAAAAGATGGAAAAAAACAATTATCAGGGAGCATTGCAACAGCCAATAGGCTCGGGCTTCAACGCTGAATCAACAGCAGCAGACATCATCAAAGGTATTGACCTTTCAGGAAAAATCGCCGTTATAACAGGTGGTAACACAGGTATCGGTCAGGAAACTACCAAAACATTGGCGCAGGCCGGGGCAACTGTCATCGTACCGGCAAGAGATGTAGAAAAAGCAAAACGTAACCTGGATGGAATCGCCAATGTCGAAATAGAGCCGATGGACCTGATGAATCCGGCTTCTATTGATGCCTTTGCACAAAAGTTTCTGGACTCTGGCAGGCCTCTGCATCTGCTCATCAACAATGCCGGCATTATGTGGGTACCGCTTCGCCACAACAGCCATGGTATTGAATCACAACTGGCGACCAATTACCTGGCACAATTCCGGTTAACAGCAAAGCTATGGCCTGCTCTCAAACAAGCGAATGGTGCCAAGGTCATCAATGTATCTTCCCACGGTCACCAGTTCGGAACCTTCGATTTTGATGACCCCAACTTTCAGCATCGTACATACGAAACATTACAGGCGTATGGTCAATCCAAAACGGCCAGTAATTTGTTCGCGCTTGAACTGGACAATCGGGCCAAAGCCTTCAATATACGGGCATACAGCCTGCATCCGGGTTCCATTGCGGGAACTGAACTTGGAAGGGAAGCACCCTTGGAATTATTTGTAAAAATGGGTTTTGTGGACGAACAGGGTAATATGTTGCCCGAAGTCTTGGCTTCACTCAAAACGATACCGCAGGGTGCTGCCACAACGGTATGGTGTGCCACTACGCCTTTGCTTGATAATATGGGTGGTGTGTACTGTGAGGATGCAGATGTTGCACCGTTAGCATCCGACAGCGGGCCGTCTCGGGGCGTAAAACGCTATTCGTTGGACGAGGCTGATGCCAAACGCCTGTGGAAATGGAGCGAAGAAACCAGCGGCATCTCTTTTCCACTGAGTTAATATCAAACTAAAGGGAATAAAAACGTTGAAAGATAAATCTGTCTGCCTTTCTTCGAAAGTTTAACAGGACTTTTAAACAAAGTAGATTAACTGATATTCTTTACTTTTACAGTAATTTTTCCGTACGGGATTACAATAAGAAACAGCTATGCAATACGAAGCCAAATACATAACGGATGATATCAAACTTTCCTGTTACGAGGATAAGTTTTTCAAATCAGACATTCTGTTTGAGCACCATATGCTGATCTGGTTCATTTCGGGCGAAACAAAAATTGTTCTGGCAGATGCGACTTATATTTTTAGAGAGGGTGATATTTTCCTGATTCCAAGAAACCAGCTCGCAACCATCATTAATTATCCCAAAGACGGCAAACCGCATCAGACAGTCGTGATGCATCTTTCCACAGCGAGATTAAGGGATTTTTATGCCAATCAGAATGGAGTTGCCAAAATCTTGGAACCGCCGAAAATCTATCATTTCAACAATCATCCGCTGCTGGAAAGTTGTTTATCTTCCCTGGTCCCGTATTTTGAAATGAACGAGCTGCCGGAGCATATCGCGTCATTAAAAATTACGGAGGCCATTAGTATCATGAGGGCGATTGACAAAAGCATAGACAACATACTGACCAATTTTGAAGAACCGGGAAAAATTGATCTGACCGACTATATGGAAAAGAACTTTATGTTTAACCTTCCCCTGGAAAAATTCGCTTACCTGACTGGGAGAAGCCTCACTACCTTTAAAAGAGACTTCAGCAAAGTGTTTCATACTACCCCACAACGGTGGCTCACGCAAAAGCGGCTGGAATTGGCACATTACCAGTTTACGGAAAAACAGAAGCGCCCGATTGACGTCTGTTACGAAACAGGCTTTGAAAACCTGTCGCACTTTTCATACGCATTTAAGAAACATTTTGGCTATGCCCCAACTGAATTGCTGAACCAACCTGCCAAGCCCGCCGCAAACTTTAAATCCACGCCCGAACATTGAAACTTAAAATAATGCAAAGAGACAAGGGTTTGCCAAGGAAAACAAACGGGAATACCTGTTAAGCGACTTCTTAATAGACATGTTTTAACATCTCTGGAACCTTACTTAAAGGGTGAGCCGAACATCAAAATTTACAGTGCAATATAATTACCATTCAATCCGAAAGAATGATACTGGCAAAAGGATATGCTACTGAAAGCAGTAAATGGGATGAGCACTTACAGTTAACAATCGCCCAACTTGAGGGGTAACTTGGGTATAAAAATTCCGGGCATATCCCGTCCAGTTGTTTTAGATTCTCATAAGTTATAATTGTAAAATTTAAAGGTGCTCTCCTTAAATCCTACTTCCTCATAAAGCTTTTGCGCAGGGTTGTCTTTCGCCGTACTCAATGAAATTCGTGCACACTTCTGCTCTGTACAGAATTCAATAGCTTTACCCATCAGTAGCTTCGCGACACCTTTTCCTCGCTCAGACTCCAATACGTATAGATCGTTTAAAATAAAAACCTTTTTTAATGATGCGGATGAGAAGCTTGGATATAATTGAACAAAGCCGATTATTCGTCCATCCTTTTTTGCGTAAAATAGAGTTGACTCCTCGTTTTCGAGGCGCGCTCTTAAAAATTCAATCGCTGCCGACCTGTCCTTCCTCATCCCATAGAATTCTCTGTAAAGCGAAAACAGTGGTTCTATTTTCTCCACATCAACAACTAATGCGCGTATAATAGCGGTATTATCCATTCTATATTTTTATAATTCTACATTAACCTTCGATACGAGGGAATCTTATTGTTTTTCCATGATCCTTTTTAATGCAGGTTCAATTGCTAAAATATGACCATGTCCAAAAACCAACATTACTTTATTATGCATCAGGATCAAATTTTAAAGTACTTAACTGAGTAATGACCTTTGTTAATGCAAGATACAAGTATTTTTAAAACATATTGTTTTATGTTTAACGAATGCTGACCCGTAGGTCGAAGAAGCGTATGGCTCTGAATAAAGCTACCTGATAATTATTAAATGTAAGCGCAAAGATGTTATAAGTTACATTACATTGGATATGTATCTTTATCAAAAGTAATCATTATATTGTATCGACTGACAGATACCACTCAAAAACGATAAAAATGAATTTATATATAACCAAGGATTCCTAAGGAGTAGCTCAAGTAGAGTAACTGGAAAACAAACACCATGAACGTTTTTTTAC
Source organism: Olivibacter sp. LS-1 (assembly GCF_008245145.1). Lineage (GTDB taxonomy): Bacteria > Bacteroidota > Bacteroidia > Sphingobacteriales > Sphingobacteriaceae > Olivibacter > Olivibacter oleidegradans. The sequence goes on from NZ_CP041643.1 coordinate 5,426,195, forward strand.
ACTTTTATAAGCGGGTTTTCGTTGCGAATTTTTCCTTTGCATTTGTCTTTTCGACATTTGCATATTCAGCTCCGGATTTGGCGCTGAGGGTTTTCGTTATATCATTTCCTACTTTTGCTTACGGGCTTACCTTATTTTTCTTTTGAGAGATACAAATACCAGTATTACATGTACAGAAATTTAGGGTATAAAAAAACGCGATTAATACTCTTTGGCTTTTTCACAAACTGCATTATTGCATTACTTATGTATACTGTATTCAGCTTTCTTTTATGATGAACAAGCTAGAAATTGACTCTATTCAGCTCCATGTTGGTAATCATAGGCAACTCTTAACGGATTGCTATTTGAGTTGTTCTTCGGAAGAAATTATTGGGATATTGGGTCGGAATGGCAGCGGTAAATCTTCGCTGTTTGAAATCATCTTTGGCACGCTTGAACCATCCAATAAATTTATCAGAATTAATGGACAGGTATGTAAAACTCCGTTTGCAAAGAAATTGGTGGGGTATATTCCGCAGACATCCATTTTTCCGAAAGACGCCACCGTTCAGAAACTGTTGAAGTTTTTACTTAATAGCAACCGTTTTGAAGACCTCAAAAAAAATAAAAGGATTGAGTCGATTCTTTTCTCAAAAATCCGACATCTTTCCGGTGGAGAATTAAAATACCTGGAAGTATCCACCATACTGCATATGGACCATCCTTTTGTGTTACTGGACGAACCTTTTTCCGGAATTGAACCGATATTTCAATCGGAAATCCAAGATTTGCTTACGCGTAATCCGTATAAGAAGGGAATCTTGGTAAGCGATCACAATTTCCGAAACATAATGGATGTAAGCAACAAGCTCTTTTTACTAAACGATGGGGCTTTGGTGAAAATAACGAAAAGTGTTGAACTGGAATATCTTGGCTATGTCCCCAAGGGCACATTTTCTGAAGATTGAACTATCCGCTGCTGTGTCGTTTAAGGTAACCATCCATAACTATTTCTGAAATAAATTTTCAGCAAAAAAACATCAAGATTAAAAATGGGCAAAAGGTTGCAATAAGGCTTTACGGTCGCTTTATGATTTTTTGGCAATGTTTACAGAAATTTCTGTAATTTTATCGCTAAGCACAGTATTTGGTATTTGTTAATGAATATTCGATCATTTTGCAAGCAGAAACCATACCTTTCGCTTCCTTTTGTATACTTCTCTTATCCCGAACTCACGCTAATAAAAATTTGAATGAGGTTAAAAACTTTTGATGCGTCATCATTAACACCGACGGAAATGCAAGGTTATTTGCACTATGCCGTTGCACCCCGGCCAATATGTTTTGCATCCACTATTAATAAAAACGGCGACGTTAATTTAAGTCCGTTTAGTTTTTTTAATGTGTTTAGTATCAATCCTCCGATATGCGTTTTTTCGCCAACAAGCAGAGCGCGGGATAATACCACTAAGCATACGCTTGAAAACGTTTTGGAAATACCTGAATGTGTGATTAATATGGTGAACTATGATATCGTTCAACAGACCTATTTAACCAGTTTAGATTATCCAAAAGGAGTAAATGAGTTTTCGAAAGCGGGGTTTACCGAATTGGCCTCGGAGACGGTAAAGCCGCCCAGGGTAGCGGAATCGACCGTTCAATTGGAATGTGCAGTGAATGAGGTGATATCGCTGGGAAAAAATGGAGGAGCAGGTAATTTGATTATCGCAGAGGTGAAACGGATGCATATCTATGAAGGTATTTTGGATGCAAATGGCAAAATAGACCCTCATAAAATAGATTTGGTGGCTCGTTTAGGCGGTGATTGGTATTGCAGGGTAACCAGCGATAATTTATTTAAAATTGCCAAACCGATCGATTATGCCGGAATAGGTATCGGCGTAGATGCTTTTCCTGAAGAGGTTAAAAACTCCAACGTATTAACCGGGAACAATTTAGGGTTATTGGGGCTTGTTAAAACGCTACCATCCGATGAGGAGGTGGAAGCCTTTCGCAAAACCGATGAAATGAAAGAACTGCTTGATGATACCGCCGACCGCCACAACCGCACCACACGTCTGCATTTAAAAGCCAAGCATTTGTTAGATAACGGCCGTGTAATGGATGCATGGAAAGTGTTGTTGATGTAGTTTGTACTCTTCCATTTCGAACGGGGGAGAGCTAAATATCCAATAGGGGTAATATTGAAAGAAAAATTATGAGTAGATCCTCTATGGCGAATAGCTCAGGTTACGCGCCGGTGAAACACGGATGTAATTCCGGCGCGACCAAAAGAAGATCAAGTATTTGTCAGAGCAGGTTTTCTTGTGCCGCCTGATAAACGGTTCTTATCGAAGGTTGAAAGCCCAAGCTACGGGCGAGCGAGGCATCGGCATGAAGATACCAAGGGTTTATCAACGGCTCTGCGGATGAAGTCATCGTTTCGCCAACAAGTTGCAAGAGCTCGTATAATGTCGTTGGGGCCTCATCTGCGATATTGACCACTCGCCCATCCATGATCCCTTGCAAAGCCATGATGATAGCCGTGTATATATCGCGATGGTGGATGGTGCTCATCCGCATAGCCGGATGAAATTTTGCAGCAACCACATGTTTAGGTAATTCTTCCAGGTGGCCGTCACCATCACCATAAACAAATGGGAAGCGCAGAACAGACCAATTCAATCCGCTTTCACTCAACTCATTTTCCGCAGCAACTTTGCTAGCCGGATAGGCATGTTGCGGGTTAAGCGCATCATCCTCCCGACCGGGGTGTGGGCTATTTATATCGTAAACATGGCTGGTACTTGCAAATATGAAACGGGCATCAGGAGCGTTGCTCTTTACGGCATCAATGAGATTGCGCGTACCCTCCAGATTACTTTTCCAGATCAGGTCCATATCCGTTGACCGGAACACGGCTGCCAGGTGAATAACAGCTACGGCGTCTTTTACAGCTTCTTGAAGTGTCGCTGGATCAAACAAGTCGCCTTGCACAGCCGTTACTCCGGTCGCGACTTCTTTGCCACGTACCAGTGCAAAACAATCATATCCCGCTTTAACAAGGCGAGGCAAAAGCCTTGACCCAACTAACCCGGTTGCACCGGTTAGCAATATTTTACCAAATTGTTTGTCCATAATTAAATCGTTTTGGACAAAAGTGCGGCTAATGTACTAGTAAGATTCGGACAAAAACCGCTTTTACAAGGACAAATCCCGGTAAAAAGCGGCTATCGTTTTACCTGTTAGCTTTTTGAACAGACGCGAAAAATAACTCGGGTCATTAAAGCCGAGCTCAAATGCCAGTTCCTTTACCGATGTATTTTGGTTATTATACATTCTGCGTCTGGCCTCCATGATCAAACGGTCTGTGATGAATTCCTTAGGTGAAACGCCGGAATGCTGTTTTACGATTCTATACAAACAATCTGTGCTTAAGGCCAGCTTATCGGCGATCTCCGTGATGGCAGGTTGATCAGTAAGATTATCTTCTACAAATAGTTTGAACCCTAAAAACTTATCAAGACCCGCTGCCGTGTGCTTCTTATGTAATGCATAATAAGCGGCGTTTATTTCTGTAAGCAGGCTGTTCAGGTAAGCCAGAATCAGCTCCGGATCATTGTCGGCAGTACGTAGCAGTTCGTTCAAAATCTTAAACGTATTCCGAAGTCTAAGTGCAGCATCGGGTGGAAAACTGATTTTTTGCCGGTTCAGAGGGTTGAGCAAAAAAGGGAACTTTTTCGGCAATCGCGAAAGGCACTCATCGTCAAACCCCAATTTATAATAGTCTGCGCTATGGCCGGTTGTAGGCAGTTGCCTAAGTTGGTGGGGTAACGCAAAAAAAAGCTCATGTTCGCCTACTTCGACCGTTTTCCCGTCTATGACCTCTTGGCTGTTCCCGCGCAGCACGAAAAGAAAGAAATAATAAGGTAGCCGTTGAGCAGAACCGTATTGAACCGCCATCTCTGATGATATATGGCCAAACTCCGGAGAAACGATACGTATAGAGAGCTCTTTGTTCTGGCTCAGATTTTCAGGAAAAGTATTAAGGGGCATAGTTTCTAACGATCACCTTTAAGCGAATTTACCAATTAATCTTTATATTTCAATATAAGTGAGGTTGGAACCATTATTCAATTAACTTTTATTCTGTAACTATACTCCCGTCCCAATCTCCTCCATTCGGAACAGAAGTGTGTTGGTGAATTAAAAGCCATTCATTCTTTTCGTCTTTTTTGAAACAGTCTGTTTCTCGGAATAATAAGGTCTTCTTAACATCATTTACGAGTACAATTTCTGCTTTTTGAATGGTGCATACAATGCCAATATCCTTGCTTAGAAATGTGTCCGTGTGAAGAATAGAAATTTTACACGATTTAAAGTTGCTAAAAGTAGTATCTAATTTTTTTATAGCAGGTTGAATACCGCGCGAAGCAAAAGGTGGGATATCGTACCATAAGGCATTTGTTGCCCAATTTTTTGTGCTTTCTAATCCTGATGTAGATTTTGTCATTGTTTCCACCATGGAAACAAGAATTTCTTTATCATCTTTTCTAATCATTATCAATTATCTTTTACAGTTAATAGTGCAAATATATTAGCAAGAAAGTATACATTTGATACCTATATACAAAAGGATACTTAATTTATGACAAAAGAAGAAGAAAACCTGTTTCAAGAGAATATCAGGGCGGTACAAGATACAATGTATGTAATTGGTGGTAAATGGAAATTACCAATCATCCTATCTATTTATAAGGGTAACAAGCGTTTTAATGACATAGCTAATTCTATTCCGAAAATTACAAATCGCGTTTTGTCGAAAGAGTTGAAACATTTGGAGGATAATTTTTTGATTAAAAGAACCCTCGTGAACGAATACCCGGTTAAAATCGAATATTCCGTTGTAGACTATACATTTTCGCTTCACGATATTATAAGGCCAATGGAAGTTTGGGGTAAAAAGCATAAAGAGAAAATCAGAAAGGAGTTATAATATTATCAGTTTTTATCTCTTTACTTATTATTACCAAATAGTTTAAATCGGAATCATTCAAGATACGTTCCAACTCCTATCCATTTCAGCTTTTTAGGGGCATTAAGCAAGATTTCAAATGGAGAAGAAAGTTATTATTACTTCTCATTTCTAAAAACAAATATCGAACAAACTGCTGCTATCAAAATACTAGCGCCAAATAGCTGAAATGCGCTATCCAGACCGATATTGACGATCAGGCTCAATACGAGACTTCCCAGACCGTAACCTGTGAAAAGGGAAAAAGCGAAAAGTCCGGTAGCAATGCCTTTTTTGGAACTGAATGTAGTGACAATGGCAGCAAACAAAGGATGGGATAAGTCAAATCCTAAAGATAGCAATGCTACTAAAACATGGGATGCGGCAAGGCTGAAATTCTGGCTTAGTAGCAGCACGGTTATACCGCTTAGCGCTAAGCCCACAGGTATTATCTTATTTCTTCCGTAGCGGTCAGCTAACCTGCCCAACAATGGACCCAACAACAGCCCCGGAATACCATAACCTAATAAGGCAAGACCGATCTGAAATTCGTTCAACCCATAATTCTTATAGAAGAAATAACCCAACCACGCAAAAATACCACTATGGAACATACCGTTGAACATTACATAAAGATAGGTCCGCTTGGCCCTTCCGGTCGACAAAATACTCTGGATAGACAGTATAATATTATCCCTTTTTTTTACCGCAGCTTTGGTTTTTCCGAAGATGTTCTTTTGCTGCATCAATATCAGAACCAAAATAGCCAATCCGATAGCTGCAACTTCCGCAAAAAGCCATTGCCAACCTATCAGGGAAGTAATTAATGCCCCTGTGGTGGCTCCAAATGCCGTACCGCCTGCCATGGCGCCGAAAAAAACGCCGAGGGCGTGACCCCGCTTTTCGTAAGGATAGGAATCACCGATCCAACTAATGGTTGTAGGAGCAACACCTGCAGCACCAATTCCTGTCAATAACCTTAGGAAAATCATCTGGTTGACTCCGTTTACAAAAGCAGTCGACAAGGTAAATAAGCAAAACATAAAAAGGCTAAATACGATAATCCGGAACCTACCGAAGCGGTCGCTAAGTGATGCATATACCAATGTGAACAGTCCATACCCGAGTAAGTAGGCAGGTTCGATAAAACTGACGTGACGGACAGTAGTACCGAACTGCTCGGAAAGCATGGGCAGTAGCGGTGCGACCATAAAGCCTTGAAAAATGATAATGAAAGTAGCCAGTGATACGATATAGACTGGTAGCATAGACGCCTGTACGGCTGTTTCGCCGCTTTTATTTAATTTGCTCATTCTTTTCTTTATTGTAATCGCCCAAATTTCGGGAGGATGAAAAGAATATCGCTTATACCAATTCAGGTGATGATTGGACTTTTTATCGATTTTGGCTTTAGAGTGGGCGTCGCATGAGTTGAAGGGCATCATCGCGGTAAGCCGTGGGTGTGATACCCGTCATTTTCTTAAAAAACCGGTTGAAATAAGGTGCTTCATTGAATTGTAGCAGGTCAGCTATTTCCGATACCTGAAGATCCGTATGTGTCAACAGGCTTTTTGCCTCCAGCAATATCTGTTCATGGATATGGTGCAACGCGGTGTGCCCAGTATACTTCTTGACAAGAAAGTTCAAATGACTGGGTGTGAGGTGTAGTTCATCTGCAATATTTTTTACGGTTGGTTTGTGCTCTTTTCTTTTGCTTGGTGCATCGATAGAATAACTATCCAACACTTTCCTGAACCTGATCATAAGGGATGCCTGTTTTAACTGAAAATCTGTTTTTGCCTCTTTGTCTTTATAGTACAGGCGACGGACACTAATAAGCAGCACCCTTAACAGCGGTTGTATCATTTCAAAATTATCCGCATGACCGGATTTCATCTCGCTGAGCAACGTTTCGGCTATATGTCCTACGGCATCCATATCTTCCTGCGATACCCTTAAAATTGAATTGGCTCCGTTCATGAAGAAGGGAAAGTCTTTTTCAAACCTCGGCCCTAGCGGGTCGATTTCCGCAAATTCCGGCGTAAAACAAATGAGGTAGCCATATATGGTTTCCACACGTTGCCAGCTTTCTATCTTGCCCGGATACGCAAAATAGATAGAGTTTGAGGATGTACTTACGGTTTCGTCGGGCAACAGGAATCGGAGCCCCGGTGTTTTGCAAATGACAAGCCGAAAAAAATTTCCACGAAAGAGCGGCATGAACAATAACTTATCTTTTGATTGGTCTTCCATCCGCATAATCGTAAAAAAATTATTCTCAGCCTTCCCGATCCGAAAAGTATCGTAGAAGTCGCTGATTTTATCGAGCCAGGGAATATAGACTTTGGTATTTGGCATAAACTAAAAAGACCACCGTAAATTTAAGTAAAAATTCCTCGTCGGATGTAATTAGGTCTGAAAGCGATGCTCTCAAAAAGTATCCCATTGATGGTTGAGTTAAATGGTATGTCGTTGGACAAGGCAATCTGGTATGCAGATGATGATGGATTTTCGCGGCCAGTTTCTCCAAAGAATTCACTAAATCATCCCTTGATTTGCTTACAAGCTTCAGGGATTTGCATACACGCGCGCAAGTTGGTTTACCGACCTTTGGATCATGGAAATTAAACAAATTGCATTGGGCAGCCAGGGTTTGGTTGTGCCGATGGTCGGCCTGGGCTGTATGGGTATGACGGGTTTTGAAGAAGGCCATATGTACGGGCCTGCGGATGAGCAGGAAGCGATCGCGACGATTCACCGTTCGCTCGAGCTGGGCGGCAATTTCTTGGATACTGCCGATCTGTATGGACCGCTGAAAAACGAGCAGCTCATTGCGAAGGCAATCAACGGTAAACGCGATCAGTATATTCTGGCCACCAAGTTTGGCTGGGAGATCGATGACAACAATAAAGTGACTTGGGCCATCAATGGTAAAAGGGATTATGTAAAGAAATCTTTAGAGCGTTCGCTGAAGAATCTCGATACGGATTACATCGATTTGTATTACCTACACCGTCTGGATAAAAATACGCCGATCGAGGAAACGGTGGAAGCCATGGCCGAGCTGGTTAAAGAAGGTAAAGTAGGTTATATCGGTCTGTCGGAAGTATCGTCTGAAACGGTTAAGCGTGCGCATGCCGTACACCCTATCACCGCAGTACAAAGCGAGTATTCTTTATTTGAACGAACGGTGGAAGAACGCGGAGTGTTAGCGACATTAAAGGAACTGGGTATCGGGTTTGTAGCTTACTCACCATTGGGCCGTGGCTTTTTATCGGGACAGATCAAAAGCATCGATGACCTGCCGGAGAACGATTTCCGCAGAGCGATTCCGCGTTTCCAAGGCGAGATGTTTAATAAGAATCTTGAATTGGTCAAGGCAATTGAAGCCATAGCTGAAGAAAAGAACGTAACTTCTTCGCAGCTGGCTTTGGCCTGGATCATGAGCAAGGGAATTTTACCGATCCCGGGAACAAAACGCAGAAAGTACCTGGAGCAAAACCTTGCGGCAACTACCATTGAGTTAACGGAGGCGGATCTTTCGCAATTGGAAAGCATCGTACCTTTGGGTACGGATACGGGTGCACCTTACGATGAGTTCAGTATGGGTTTAATTGATTAATTTTGTGTATGAACGCAATTAACTCCATATCAGAATTTCACCGACTCCTGTCATTACCCGAACCTCGCCACCCGCAGGTGAGCGTGATCAATCTGGCGGAAAGTGTTTTTTTGGAAGACGATATCTGGAAAGGTTTCGTTAACCGCTTTTATTGCGTGGCGCTCAAACGCGACGCCAAAGGCAAGATCAGGTACGGGCAGCAGCATTATGATTACGATAAAGGCGTATTGAGTTTTACCGCACCTAACCAGGTGCAACAGCTGGACCTGCAAAATATGGAATGCGGGTCTGGTTATCTGCTGATCTTTCACCCGGACTTCCTGCTAGGGCATACGCTGGCGAACAGCATTCATCACTACGGTTTTTTTGATTATGCGGTTAATGAAGCGCTGCACCTGTCGGCCGAGGAAGAAGACGACCTGATCACGATCTTCCATAAAATTGAGAGGGAGTGCCGTCATATCGATAAGCATACGCAGGAGATCATTCTGACGCATATCGAGAGCCTGCTAAAATATTCCAACCGTTTTTATGAACGGCAGTTTTTGACCCGCAAAAATAATAATTCAGCGCTGCTGACCCGGTTCGAGCAGTTGATCGATGATTATTATAACAACGGGGTACAGGGTTTGCTTACGGTACAATATATTGCTGCACAGATGAACCTGTCGCCAAACTACCTGAGCGACCTGCTTCGGGTTCATACCGGACAGAACACACAGCAGCATATTCATGAAAAATTGATCGCGAAAGCTAAAGAAAAACTCTCCACGACCAATCTTTCTGTTAGCGAAATTGCCTATGCATTGGGCTTTGAGCATGCGCAATCCTTTAGCACGCTTTTTAAGAAGAAGACGAATTTATCGCCGCAGGCATTTCGGCAGACTTTTAACTGATTACCGGATTTTACGTATATTAATGATCTAGTATCGAAAGTTGACAGCGTTAAAATGTAAGATTTGTATGAGAATCAACTTTTTATCAAATGCAGCTGAACGGAATTATCACGGAGCTCGGAACCGGCTAGCTTAAATCTTAAATTAAGGTTGCTATTATCAGTGCCGAGACTACCACCGTGGGCAGTAATTATCGGACTAATGTTAAAATATATATCCGTTACAAAATTACCCTCTAGGAAAGCATTAAATGTGCCTGTTCCCCCCCCGATTGCAATTTCTGTAAATCCCTTTTTCGAAAAATAGTCGATTGCTTCTGTAGGTTTATTTACTACGGGATATGTAGATGAAATAAAAGATTTATCAGCTAATACGACAATTTCGACATTTTTGAATAACGCTTTTACATGATCGGGAAACTTCTCAAAGTTCTCAAAAGTTCTTGCTCCAATAACCAGGTTCCCGATCTGATTGACCAACTTCAGATAAAAATCCATCGTCTCCTGTGGTAGTTGATGGTGCGGGTGATCTGACACCAACACTTTTCCATTTGCAGCGATATTTGCAACGATTATTATTTTCATAACTCTTATATTTTAAGTTTTCAGCGCCAAAACTATTGGATAATTACTTTATATTTGATATTCATTACCTTTAGGAAAGTAACTATATGCAATGTAATGAAAGGGAACCTTCAAAAGAGAGCATGCTAGCATTGCGGGATGCGATTGAACTGCTTGGCGGAAAATGGAAAATTTGTATTCTTCGAAATTTATCGTTCGGTGAAATGCGTTTTAAAGACTTGCAGCAAATGGTGGTAGGGATTTCCCCTAAAATTTTATCGAAAGAATTACTGCATCTGGAACAAAACTTATTGATTACGAGAACGGTTAATAACACAAGACCTGTTACGGTTTCCTATGCTATTACAGACCATGCCCTACAGACGCTGCCTGTAATTAATGCTTTACTTGAATTTGGATTGAAGCACAGAAAAAAAATAAAGACAGGTTAAATCTTAAACAATTTATGCTTGAAATGCGAAGCCCAGCCCGCTTAGCATTTATATATTATACAATAGATGGAAATGAAGTCATTTTTACTAATCGGCCAATCGAATATGGCAGGACGTGGATTTACACATGAAGTACCTTCGATTTACAATGAGCGAATTATGATGTTGCGAAATGGCAGATGGCAAATGATGACTGAACCTATTCATTTTGACAGACCAATTGCCGGCGTCGGGTTGTCGGCATCATTTGCAGAGGCATGGTGTAGCGATCATGAAGGAGAAAAAATTGGTCTCATTCCATGTGCAGAGGGAGGCAGCTCGATTGATGAGTGGTCGATAGATGGGACATTATTTCGCCATGCAATCAATGAAGCCAAATTCGCAATGGAAGATAGCGAATTAGCGGGCGTATTATGGCACCAAGGGGAAAGTGATAGTCACGATGGAAAACACAAGGTGTACCGTGAGAAAATATCGCGGATATTTGATGAAATAAGAAGAGCGTTATCAGCGCCTAGTATTCCATTTATTATAGGCGCATTGGGCGATTACTTGGGTAAGGTAGCATTTGGAGCAGGGTGTATAGAATACAAACTCATTAATGAAGAACTGCAAAAATATGCAATGGATAACAAAAACTGCTATTACGTAACTGCTGAAGGACTTACAGCCAACCCGGACGGTATCCATCATGATGCGATGTCACAACGCATATTTGGTATAAGGTACTATGAAGCGTATCTTAAAAACAAACATATATATGAACCGTTACCAAATGAAAAAGAACTAGTGGAAAGGTGTCATAATAGGGTGAATACTTTAACGGAAAAAAGGTATATGGCACTGGAAAAGTTCACCTTAGGAGAGATTACTTATGAAGAGTTGATGAAGACTTTTTCATAGGGAATATATCAACGTTTTATTACCGGATTTATGAGGACTGATCTAACTTCACTCCTAGCAGATTTCTCAACGGTGAGATATTTTTTAAGCGTCTTATTTTGACGGTCTTGCATATTTCTTATCTTTGAGATACATGATGATGTCGACTGTACTTCTCTATCACATGGGGCCGCAGCACACATAGATTACATATCGAGCTGTTTTATAAAATGTCGTAATTGTAAGCATTAACAAAGTTTGAAAATTGAAAGGAAGTAGATTAAAACCGGCTCAAAAAATTGCCGAATATGTTGACGAAATTCTCATCATTGAAAATTACGATGTTAAAGACAATTTCTCGCTGCCTCTTTTTGCAAATGGCAAACCGACGCTACTTTTTCAAAATACGTTAGGCACGATTAACAACACCAAAAATTATTTAACTCTTTTTGGACAGACGGTCCTTCCTGAAAAAATCACATTCTCCGACAACTTTATACTTATTGCCTACTTTTTTAAGCCGTTTTCTTTAAAGGCCCTGTTTGGCTTTTCTGCCCAAGAATTTACAGACAATCCTATTAACTTAAATTTAGTAGACTACAAAGTAGCGAGTGAGCTACAGGAAAAATTACTAAATGCTCTATCCATTCAGGCAATGTTGACCATTTTGGATGGTTTCATTTTCGGTCTTATTAATAAAATACAAATTTCCAATAAACTTATTGATTATGCTACGAAGCTAATTGCTGAAAATCCTTCAAAACAGATTTTAGCAAAAGCTCAAAACGAGATTTTTGTAACAGAACGGACTTTTCAGAGAATGTTTAAAAAGGAGGTAGGGATTTCACCAGATCAATATCGAAGAATAGCCCAGTTCAATTCTGCCTTTCAGCAACTAAATACCGGACTGTTTAAACAGCTGACTGATATCGTATTTAATAATGGTTACGCTGATCAAAGCCACTTTATAAGAACATTCAAGGAGTTTACAAATTTAACACCTAAAGCGTATCTGAACTTAGGTAAGCAATAAGATATTTTGTCGGGATCATTCTATTTTGAGGTATTGCGGCATCCTACATTTGCAATATCAAAACTTTAAAAATTTATTTGAAATGAAAAATCCGATTTATCCGTGCTTGTGGTTTGACGGGCAAGCACAAGAGGCAGCTAAGTTTTATTGCTCAATTTTTCCAAATTCAAAAATCACAGCTGACAATCAGATGGTGGTAACGTTTGAATTGGGCGGAAAAAAGTTTATGGGTTTAAATGGCGGACCAAATTTTACATTCAATGAAGCCGTATCCTTTGTTATTGACTGTGACACACAGGAGGAAATTGACCATTATTGGGAAAAATTGACATCCGGGGGTGGGCAAGAAGGAAATTGTGGTTGGCTGAAGGATAAATATGGAATGTCATGGCAGGTAGTTCCTACAGTTTTACCGAAACTGTTGAGTGATCCTGAAAAATCGCAGAAAGTACTGGACGCTTATTTAAAAATGAAAAAGTTTGACATTAAGACTTTGGAGGAAGTTTAAAACGGTTATATGTTACAATGCATTGGCGAAGTGACCGAATCTGCTACTTCGCCAATTTGTTATTCAAACGACCTTGGGTTCGACCGAATGCTTTATAAGATCCGACCAATGAAAATATTTATTAACAGAATATTTCTGTTACTTATTCTTCAATTTCTGTAAACGTTCTTTTGCTGAAGGAATGACGTCATCATCTTCTTCATAGTTTTTAATCACGCTTTCCAACGTCTTCCTCGCTTGGAGCTTATCGCCCTTGCCCGCATAGGCATCCGCAAGCAGAATGAAGCTTTTGGCCACCCAATAATCATATGCACCCATGTTGTTGATCACATCAAAGGCTGTTTCCTGTGCTTTGTCGTATTCTTTGTCTTGATACTGCAGTTGCCCTATGCGGTACCTTGCCTCTGCACCGACTGCCGTTCGGCTCTTCAACGCCGCCTGATTCAGTTCATCCATGGCAGGTTCCACTTTCCCTTCCTGTAGCATGGCCCGTGCGCTGTATAAGTGTGCCTTGGCAATGTCCTCTTCAGACGACCGATCGTAATTCTTAATCAACTTCGCATACTTGGCCACCTGCTCGAAGTCGCCGATTTCGAAATAACAAATCATTAGGTTAGTTACCGCATAGCCATAGTTTTTTCTATATTCTGAAACGAGCTCCAGTTTTTTGAGATGCACGATGGCCTCGTTGTATTCCTTCAAGCTCAGGTATAAGGCAGCAACCGTTAGCAAGGTCTTCTCCGTATACTGGCTCGTCCAGTCGTTCAAGATAATGTTTAGGTCGTGCAGCGCTTCCTTCGGGTGCCCGGTATGGTACAAACTCACCCCGCGGATATAACGGGCATGTTTTTCCTGTATGGGTTTTGGGAATTTATCAAAATATGCATTAATCGCTTCCACAGCCGGTCCGTACTCTCCCCTGGTAAACAAGGAATTGGCCACCTGGAAAGCTAGGTTATCCTGCTCCGCAGTACTCAGATCACCGATATTGGCACCGGTTGCGTATTGAATATAACTCGAGGCATCCCCTTGATCCAGATAGATGTTTTCAATGGAACGCAGCGCCTGCTTTGCCTCTTCGGTTGTGGGATATTTCTCTACCACCCGCTGAAAGGTGGCCTTCGCGGCTTCAGTTTCATCTTTATTGTACTGAACAAGCCCGATGGTCATCAATGCCCGGGGGACATAGCTGCTGCGGGGGTATTGTTCGATCATCTGTTGCAACCCTTCGATGGCGGCATCGTAATCTTCGGTAATGAAATACGTGTATGGAACCTCAAAAGCCACGTCGTCTGCATAGTTCGAACCGGGGAATTGTTCGATAACGGACCTTAGGGTGCTGAGTTTTGCTTCATTGTCGCCCTGCAATCCCTGAATAATACCGCGCTGGAACAACGCGTAGTCCTGATTAGGAGCTTTGCTGTTGATCAGCTGGTCGTAGTATTCGTTGGCTCGGTCGTAATTGCGCAGGGACAGATACGAATCACCCAAACGGGCAATTACGTCATGACGCATATTTTCCTCTAGCGAACTTCCTTCGACAGCCAAAAAGCGTTCAAAATAATCGGCCGCTATGCTAAAGCTGTCGTTGCGAAACGCCGCATAAGCCAAGCCATAATTTGCATAATTGTATACATTTGTGTTTCGGGCGGCGGGCAACCGAAGGAACCGGGAAAAGTTTTCTACCGCCTCTCTGTACTTACGCACTTCATACATCGCCTCCGCTTTCCAGTACGTGGCCAACGCCGCCATTTCCGCATCGATTGGGAATTTTTCCGATCGCATGAACAGGGATATGCTGTTTTCGAAAGCGCGCTCATTATAAAACTCCAGTCCGCGGTAATACGTTACCTTTTGGTAGACCATATCGGCTTCCCGCCCCCTGCTTTTGAACGATTCCAGCATAGCTACCCCTGCATGGAAATTGCTCGTACCCGACAAGACCTCGGCCAACAGGGTTTCCACATTCTCTGTATTTTCAGCATCAGGTTTACGATCCGCATATTTCTGAGCGATATATTTCTGAAGGACCTCCTGAGCAACCTGGGCGGAGTCTAATTCATATAAGATTTTAGCATAATTAAACAGCCCATCTAATTTCAATGCCTGATCGAAATCCAGCCTGGACGCTTTCACGAACACATCCCGTGCACGTTGCGTATCGCCGGTTTCTACGGCAATATGGCCCAAAGTAATCAATGAGCCCTGATAAAAGGCATCCGGATCTGCCACTTTCTCCAGAATAGAGTTTGCTCTTTCGTATTCGCCTGCTAAATAGGCGATAGAGCCGATCCGGAAATTATCGATATTGCTGCGTGAAGCATCCGGATACCGTTCAATTAATTTAACGTAGTAAGCTTGTTTGAATTTGTTCTGTGCAAAATACGTGGCGGCAGCGATACCGCGCAGCTCGATTTCAAGCGCTTCGCGTTTGATATTCATATCCGGACTCCGACGGATCTTTACGGCATCGGCCAGCATCGGCCGGTAATCACGTACGACATCGATGGACCCCATAGGCGTAGATTGCCCTTCGTCTAGCTTTTCAGTGGCTTGCTGCTTCTCTTCCTGCTGTTCTTTTTCCTCCTGCGCATACCCCATAACTAGCAAGGCTGAAAAGGCTGCGGTAAGCAGGTATTTCAGGTAGTTATAACCGATCCTTTCTTTTGATATCATTGTTTGTCTGTATTTCTGAGCTCTTCCAACATTCCTTCGAGGCGATAAAAAGCCAATTTACTTTTTCAATAAATGCACAAATTTACATATTTAAAATCTTTTCACAGAATTGCACAGGAACTAACAAAATGCAATTATGCCATCCACCATTTCCCAATCTTTGGCAATGTAAATAGCTATCGTGCAATTACCTTCGTCAACATGTCGGAAACAAACTTAATCGGTTCTATTTTTAGGTAGGAGATACCGGAAAACAGCGAAGCGTATACAAAAAAGCCCAAATCGTCCCCGCGTTTTTTCATATTTTGTAGATAAGTGATCAAAATTAAAAAAGTAGACTTTTGTCTACTTACTTTTCCTACAAACATCTTCGTTCCGTTGCATTCTGATGCTGAGATTTGTATGGCATCTTATAACGATGTTCATGCAGTACACGGATACACGATGAAAGGAAAACGACCTCAACTAAAACGAATCGATAGATCAATCAATAATATGCGCAGCTGATGAAACTAAAAACTGTATTGCTAATAGGTTTCTTTATATTGGTCAAATTTTCCTATGCCCAAAACTTTAAGCTGTTACGTTTTAATGAAGATTATTCAGCTTTGAAGGATAGTAGCCGGACCTTTTACAACAGCTTGAAATACCTGCCGCTTTCGGAAAGCGGAAAAACCTATCTGTCTTTCGGTGGCGAGCTGCGGGCCGAACTGGACCGGGCGCAGCACGAAGACTGGGGCGCAAGTAATATCGGCAGAAATATTTTCTTGCTACAGCGGTACCAACTGCATGCCGATCTGCACCTAAATGACAGGATCAGGATCTTCGGGCAGTTGCGAAGCGGTTTGGAGAACGGACGAAAGAACGGACCGCGGCCTATTGATGAGGATCAGCTGAACGTTCAGAATCTTTTCATAGATCTAATCCCTTACAAGGGAATGGATGGCAAAATGACCATCCGATTAGGACGACAGGAACTGCAGTATGGTAGCGGCCGACTGCTTGATGTTCGCGAGGGTCCCAATCTTCGTTTGTATTTCGACGGAGCCAAAGTGGCATATGCTGCTCCAAAATGGAATGTTGATGCTTTTGTCATGGCGGCCGGCCGTGTAAAAACCGGTGTGTTTGATAATGCCACTATTAGCCGAAAATCGAGTCTATGGGGCGTTTATAGTACACATACTGCAGATAAAATGCTCAATATCGACCTTTACTATATGGGTATTCACCGGGATGAAGCCCGGTTTGATGATGGTGTTGCCACTGAATCCCGCCATACCGTCGGCACCCGATTGTGGGCGAACGGAAATGAACTGCTCTACAACTTTGAGATCGGTTATCAATTGGGCAAATTTGGCGCGGCAGATATCCGCGCCTGGGGCGGCTCGATGGATATCACTTATCGTTTCACTAATCTGAACGGGGTTCCGACAATAAAGCTCCGCAGCGATTTTATTTCAGGCGACGACACCAAAGACGATGGCAAACTGGGCACATTTAACGCTTTATATCCGAACGGCGGTTATTTCGGCATGAATCCACAGGCCGGTCCGGCAAACCTGCTTTCTATTCACCCCAATTTGAGCTGGAGCCCGGTCGGGCATGTACTGCTTTCCTTTGAAACGGTCTTCTCGTGGCGGCAATCCCTGCATGACGGTATTTACCTCCCTGATGGTACACTCAGGCTGGCTTCCTCAAATTCAGTCAGCCATTATATTGGCACGGCTTACATTACTACAGTATCCTGGCAGATCAGCAAATTTCTAAACTACAATGCCGGCCTACAATATTTTAACACCGGGGATTTTATTAACGACGTAATACCGCAACATAAAGATGGGGTTTTTATTAGTTCACTCTTAGGTTTTAAATTTTGATCAGCAATGTATGAAAATCCGCTGCCTGTGATTCATGATCCCTATAACAATCACCGGGGGAAGGCAAAACATGAGAGTCCTTAAATGGACCGACCGTTTGCCCTCCGCCATTTTTATAAATAGAATGTGGTGAAACAAAATTTTCAGTAATGGCATTTATTCCATATCTATTCCAATTTTACCATAAAAATTTTCATCACCGGCTTTGGTTTCCAATAAACGATGAGCCTTACCTATTTCCGACAGTGAAAAGACCTTATTTAAAATTGGCTTCAGCTTTTTATTTTCAACCAATCGGGTTAACTCATCGAGTTTATTTCTATTCTGTCGGGTAAAGACAAAATGGTAAGTGGCGTTTTTCCCCCATGCGTCAATAAGGTTCTGAGGTTTTTCGATATCAACCAATGTAACTACCTGCCCCATTTGACTAAGAATCTTCCCGCTGTCAGCGAGCGTATTTCCTCCAATGGTATCAATAATTACATCAACTCCTTTATTACCTGTCAATTGTTGAATAGCATGGATGTAATTTTCATTTTCATAGTCAATCACATAGTCAGCTCCCAGTTCAATAAGAAATTTATGATGGACTTTTCGTGCGGTAGTAAAGACAGTTCCTCCCATAGCTTTTGCAATTTGAATAGTTGGTATTCCTACACCACCGGCACCCCCGTGAATCAAAATAGACTGGTTGATTTTTAGTTGTGCTCTTGTAACCAGCATCTCCCAAGCTGTGCCCGCTGCTAAAGGAAGTGTTGCAGCTTCCAGATGGCTAATGTTTTTTGGTTTTCGCCCAATGATAGACTCGTGAGCACAGTGATACTGCGCATAACTTCCCTGCCCCTTAAAAATTTCGGGGGTATAATAAACTTCATCACCGATTTTAAAATTTTCTACTCCCGCACCGAGTTCCACTATTTCACCGGAGATATCATGGCCTGTGATGACGGGTAAGTCCAATTCATTTTTATAATCCCCACGCCGTACTTGATAATCTAAAGGATTGACAGAAGTTGCAAGTACCCTGACCAACACTTCCCTGAACCCCGGTTTTGGCACCGGCATTTCTACAATTTCAAAATTTTCGACGGGTCCGAACTCCTTTAATATTGCTGCTTTCATATTGTATTTAGTTAATTAGGTAAATACCTAAATTATATATTAAAAATTTTTAGAGTCTATCTTTTATATGCATTGCTAAATCCTGGATTAATTGCTCGTTCCTTTTATAATATGTCCATTGTCCATTTCTTGTAGCAATCAAAACATTAGCAGCCGACATGGTTTTTAAATATTCAGAAACGGTAGGCACCGACATTCCCGCTTTTTTGGCGATATCGGATACACATACGCCTACTTCGGATGTTTTTTCACTAAGCTCCTCTTCAGGAAAATGTGCATAAGGGTCTTTCAACCATTTAAGAATGTTTAAACGTGTCTCGTTCGATAGCGACTTGATGACTTCCAATAATTCCATTCTACAAATTTAGGAAATTTCCTAAATACCTACAAATAATTAATACGTATTTTTTAGGGTCTAGTATTTGCAGCGTTCAGCCTAAACTTCAGCTTTGATGAAAATGTGTTATATCCATCTATTGAGGCTGTGCTAAAGTCAGATAGGTAGAGTCCTATGCTTTTGCTAAACACTATTGTCCCGGACAGCGGTGTGTGGGGTCATTAGAACACCAATGAAAAGCACTACCATAAAGAATAGATAGGATGCGATAACAGACTGGATTTTATATCCAACTGCGAAAATGTTGAAAACGGTATTTTGAACACAAGCTTGTCCGGTTTGGAAACATTTGCAGTTTCTGCTATGCTTACCTTTGCCTAAACTTACTAAAATATCAATATGCAAAAAACAATTTTTATAACGGGCGCTTCAACAGGCTTAGGCAGAGCCACTGCCAAACTATTTCAGCAAAAAGGCTGGAAAGTAATAGCCACCATGCGCAACCCTGATAAAGCCGGTGACTTGGCTAATCTCAAAAACGTCACCGTACAACAGCTTGATGTGACCGATCTTGACAATATCAATGCAGCGGTATCTACCGCTATCGCTTCCAACGATATTGATGTTGTTTTTAATAATGCCGGTTATGGGCTTATGGGATCCTTAGAAGCATTATCCGATGAACAGATATTAAGGGAGATTAACACCAATCTTTTAGGTGTGATCAGAGTTACGCAAGCTTTTACGCCGCATTTCCGCGAAAGAAAGCAGGGTTTATTTATCAGTACTACTTCAATGGGCGGCTTTTTGGGCTTTCCGTTGCATTCTATTTACCATGCAACCAAATTTGGCATAGAGGGTTGGTCTGAGAGCATGTCTTTTGAATTAGCACTGTATAATATCGGTATCAAAACCATCGCACCGGGCGGTATCTCTACTGAATTTCTTGGCCGCTCGCTTGACAGAAGCTTTCATCCTGCTTATAAAGAATTAGAGGATAAACTCTTTACCAATATTGACATGATGATGAAGGCTGCGTCAACGCCTGAGCAGATAGCAGCAATAGTTTATGAGGCGGCCACTGACGGTAAAGATCAAATACGCTATGTGGCAGGTAATGACGCCAATGCACTATATCAAAAACAACTGGAGATCGGCAAGGAAGCTTTTCGTATAGAGATCAGACAGCAATTTTTAAGTAAATGAAATAAACAGGCAAACGGTTAAAACTGCGAGCCTATTACTACATTTGTATAACAGTATGGTAACAATTAGCTCCATTACCGAGTTTCATCGTAAGCATGGCCTGTCTGATCCTGTTCACCCACTGATCAGCTTGTTCCGCGTGGAGGATCTTCGCTTTATCAATGATCCCATGTGGAAGCAATATTCGCTTAGTTTTTATTGCGTATCGTTAAAGAAGGAAATCACCAGCAAAGTAAAATACGGACAACAATACTATGATTTTGACAAAGGCTTGATGACCTTTATTGCTGCCGGTCAGGTACAAACTCTGGAAATACCTGAAGACGACTTATCCAAAGGTAGCGTTGGCACAGGCCATGCGCTGTTGTTTCATCCGGATCTACTATACGGGCATCCGCTTGCTGTAGCGATCAAAAACTATGGTTTTTTCTCTTACGCGGTTTATGAAGCTCTGCATCTTTCAGAGCAGGAAGAACAAAATGTGGTCGATATCTTTGACAAGATCGACCAAGAGATAAAATATATTGACCGCCATACCCAGGAGATTGTACTGTCACAGATCGATCTGCTGCTTAACTACAGCAAACGCTTCTACGAACGACAATTCATCACCCGGAAGGCTGTGAACCACGATTTGTTAAGCAAAATGGATAATTTGTTGACCACTTACTTATCAGATTCAGCAGCTTTAAAGAACGGGCCGCCAACGGTGGAGTATTTGGCTGAGCAACTTGCTCTTTCCTCACATTATCTGAGTGATATGCTTCGATCGCTAACCGGACAGGGCGCACAACAACATATCCACAATAAAATGGTGGAGAAAGCGAAAGAGTACCTGAGTACCACTACACTTTCAGTAGCCGAAATAGCTTATCAATTAGGCTTTGAGTATCCTCAGTCTTTTAACAAACTGTTCAAAAAGAAAACCGATCTATCACCCCTTGAGTTTCGCCGTTCATTCAACTGATCTATACTTATCTGCAGCGCTGGTATAATATTATAAATCTGATGAATTAAAGATAAAATCAACCTGTTCCAAGATGGAACAGGTTGCTGCAGGCTGTGAAAAAAGGTAATTTTAACATTAAATGATTTATCCCGGAATCTGCGTGCGTTGAATTATACTCGTCTTGCTGGCTGAAGCACCTTTTATAAATATCTTACCTTACCGTCGGGTAGCTAATTCCTAATTGTTCAAGATAAGTACCGTATTTGCTGGGGTCATAATAGTATTTTTTCATGAGCGGACGGAATTCTTCCATTATTTTTTTATTCAGAAAAGTAGCGGGTTTATTTTTTTCTGAAACCAAGGGCGTATATTTTATTTCCTTGGTTTGTACCTCATTAAAATAAGTCCAAGCGTCTTTAATAATTTGTGGATCTACTAGCATATCCAGTAACGTAAGCGCTTCCACTTTTGCCCCGGCGATAACACCTTTATGTGCAATAGGTGTTGCCATGGCAATGGCATTAGCCCAATGATGACCAGGTAAACCCGGGATGTTGGAGGGATAACGTAACACTACGGTTGGCACATTCCAGGCAATATCAGCAATATCATCAGACCCGCCGCCCATGAGGGATGGATTGGCATTGGGAATACCGAGTTTACTTAATTCTACGTTCATTCCTTCTTCTTTAACCTGAAGTTCCTTTTGTATCGCTTTGGCGAGTTGTTGATCCTGGGCGCTCCATGTAGGTAAACCCACTGCCTGAATGTTCTTGTACATGGTTTCGGCAATTGCTTGATTGAAATGTCCGGGCCAGGCGCTTCCTAACACTTCGTAGGTCATCTTGGTATTGGTCATTTTTGCGGCACCCTCAGCGATCCGAATGCCATCTTCATACATTTGCATGATCTTTGGATAGGTTTTCTCCCTAAAATAATACCATACCGATGCTTTAGATGGAACTACATTTGGCTGATCGCCGCCATCGGTTATCACGTAATGAGAACGCTGTGTGGGCTCCATATGTTCGCGGTGGTAATTCCAACCTGCATTCATGAGTTCTACGGCGTCTAAAGCACTTTTTCCACGCCAAGGGGCACCACCGGAATGGGCTGCTTCGCCCTCGAAATTGAACTTAACGGAAATCATGCCGTTCCCGCCACTGTCGCCATAGGATACCCCCAAGTTGTTTGCTACATGGGTGAAGATACAAGCGTCAATATCTTTAAAATAACCGTCACGTACATAGTAAGCTTTTGTACCCAATTGCTCTTCTGCAACCCCTGGCCATAAGACCAAGGTACCGCTGATGTGTTCGCGTTCCATTATCTTTTTTAGAGCCAGTGCAGCAGTAATATTTAAAGGAACACCCGAATTATGACCTTCGCCATGCCCAGGCGCCCCCTCCACTAGGGGAGCATGAAAGGCTACTCCGGGCTTTTGCGAGGCTTTGGGTATGCAATCAATGTCACTGCCAATAGCGATAACGGGCTTACCGTTTCCCCATCTCGCTAACCAGGCTGTTGGAACACCGGAAATGCCCTGCTCGATGGAAAAACCGTTTTCCTTTAGAATCCCGGTTAGATAGCGAGATGTTTCTTCTTCCTGAAAACCCAATTCGCCGAAACTAAAAACCATATCTACCATTTCCTGGCTCTTTTTCTGTTCTTTATCAATTTCAAGAATAAGCTCTTTTTTTAAAGTAGCTAATTTCTTGGCATTGATTTTTTGAGCGAAAAGTGGAGGCACACATCCAACTTGTATTATATAGAATACTACACTGATGAATAGAAGGTTGCTAATTTGATGTTTCTTCATGTTGAGCATTTAATTGAATGAACACATTTGGTCTATAAAATGAAGTGACGGGGTTCCTATAGGAGCACCGGGAGGCATTTGCATAGGGGCTTCGATTTCAAATTTTGAAGGATTTTCCCGGAAAGATTTAATTTGAGTTAAACCAAAGTGTAAATTAGAGGCGTAAGCCGGTGATGCATTGCCGAGATGATCTTGCATCCAGGTGGCTAGGTTCTCGATTAAATAGATGGCTTGCCCTTTCACCACGGTGGACGTCTCCTTACCGGCTGCTAACTGTAGCAAATACTGCAACGTAACATTATTTACCATGGCTTGTAATGCTCCCTTATAGCCGCCAACGAGGGGTTTCTTCCAAGTGAGCTCTAAAAGCCTTTCGGCCATGGGAATAAAACCGGGTTGTTTATCGTCTCTGCCTTGGTACTCAATTAACCTGGCTGCCCGCGCAGGATCTAATAGATGACCAAGCGTTGTGCTGGCCACTGTCTCTGCCGCGGCGATAGGATCAAAAGTAGGGCCTGTATAACGGTTAAAGACTTCACGGGTCTGCGGATATCCCGAAGGCCGGGGCGGGATTTTCTGTATTAGCTGCTCCGGCAGTGAGAGCGCGTCTGCCTGGATTGTGCTGATTAAGGCATCAAAGGCCTTCCATTGTTCTTGGGGTTCAATGAGTTTGGTAATAACCTGTCCGTCATTCTTTAGGGCATGGGTAAAATACAAACCACCTAAAGACTTGGCTGCGGCTTCTATCTGATAACGGTGCAGGAGATAGATAGGCACCAATACTTCTTCCAAGGTGGCCATGGGTGCACCTTCGGGAATGGCTTTCTCTGAAAAATTTTGTAATAGTCGATTCCTGATTTGCAACAGGCGTTTTAACTCGTTAGGTGCATTGGTACCTTCATCCCATTGATTGGCGATGGGATGGACATAACCGCCGATATCGGGAATGAAGATATGCCCTTGAGCGAGGGTTTCTTTCATAATATCATCGAGGGCCTTGTTTTCATCGGTTCCTTCGGGGAAGTCTTGGTATCCCCAGATAATGGCACGCTTATCCCACTCACCTATACCTACGGCATAGGCATCTGCTACATTTATTTTACCTTGGTTGTCCATACTAAAGCGAGGGAAGGGATAATCCATTACCGATGCCCTGTTTTTCGTGCTGGAAGTAAAATTATGATATAAGCCAAGGGTGTGACCAATCTCATGAGCGGAAAGTTGACGAATACGCGCGAGCGCAAAGTTCTGCATATCATCATTTACTTCTTTTCCATCTTCATATTGCTGCAAAAGCCCCTCCACAATCAGGTAATCTTGCCGGTGCCTGTCTGCCCCCAATGTCACTACGCCTTTAATAATTTCACCAGTACGGGGATCTATATGGGACATACCGGTTGAAAAAGCCCTGGGGTTTCCGGTACGGTTAATCCAATTGACGATGTTATATCGAATATCCATGGGATCAGCACCTTCCGGTAGCTCTTTGATCTGAAAGGCATTCTTATATCCGGCCGCCTCGAAAGCTTGATTCCACCAGGCACCGCCTTCGATGAGCGCTTTCTTGATCAGTGCGGGCGCACCACGGTCAACATAGTAAACGATCGGTTTTACCGGTTCACTGAGCGCAGCCGTAGGATCTTTTTTTTCCAGGCGTTGCCTACGAGTAAAACGTTTAACTATGGGTTCTTTCATGGAAGCGGAAAAATCCATGTAGCTATACATATTAAAACCGGAGCGCGGATCAAATTTACGGGGCTTATAGCCAGCTTCGGGCAGCTCTACGAATGATTGATGCATCTTCACGGTAACTGCATTGGGGTCCGGCGCGATACCAGGGCCCATCCCCCAACCTCTGCCCTGGACGCTGCCTCCTGTAAAAGTGATGATGGCTTCGAATTCTGTGTTTTTTGGAAAGTTTTTAGTATTGTCTAAATAGATGGCCGATCTGCTTTCATCAAAATTATAAGCCGGGCCCATCTGTTGTGAAGCACCAATATGGAGACCGGGAAGGTTGTTACGCCCAATACTGGAAGCTATCTTCTGACTATCTCGTACCAAGAACGGGCTCAGGTCAATGAGTACTTTCCCCTGCCCTACCGCCAACACTTTGAATGACCAGATAACGGACTGAGCAAAGGCGTTTTCTACGGCTTTTTGCTCGTCTTTATTATCGGTTATCGCCCGGTAAGCATAGTTGGGCTCTACCAGCAAGATCTTCTGACCTACTTGGATAAATTTAGCAATAACTGCTGTTGCCTGTCCCCTTTCCGGCCCGCCGGAACCTACCCCATCGGTAAGCGAGGTGTAATACAAAAATTCAGTCCCTAGCTTGTCTATTTCCAGATAAATCTTATCATTTTTTTCATCGTAATAGAAATTAAAATAACCGGGATACGCTTTTAGATTTTTGATGAAATCGGAGATACTTCCTGTTACAACGGGAGTAGCTATCGATTTCTGTGCCCGAAGGGTTTGGTAGGGTAGCAATCCACCGATAAGGGACAACGTTATCAGGAAACACCTTGTAATCGTTTTTTTTAGACACATCATGTTCTTCTTGTTTATAAATCTTTGTTAGTTAATAGTTCTGAATTGGGCAAGGGAAAAATATAGGCTTCTTCTGTTGGTGAAACAGCTGGAGCAGTACCCTTTGCAGGAATAGTCTGCAAAGTACGCAACAGATCATTAGAACGCAATCCTTCGCCTAAAAACTCAATTCGGCGTTCATGTAAAATCGTTTGGATCAGAGCGTCTACATTATTGATGGCACTTGTTGGGAACTGATAAGATGCATCAGCCCGGTTTCTAACATATCTCAGCAGATCGCGTGCTTTATCAAGATCTTCCACATGCGCTGCCGCCTCGGCATAATTAAGTAACACTTCGGCGTATCGGATCACAGGAATATAATCTAAAAATGGAGAAGGCTTGCTGTATTTTTTGAGATACTTGGTAGCTCCACCGGTAATGAACAGTCGGCGTTGATCGTTTTCGCGCCACTCCGTGTCGGCGATGATGCCCAGTGGGTTTAAATTATACTCCGAATTTCCTGGCGAGGTATTGAGATTGTATCCTATGGACGATTGACCGGTGGTAGAATCTAAATCAGTCATGGGCATACTAAAGATAGACTCTGTTGTGGTATAATTATTTGATAAAAAAGGAATAGTAGCGTCGTCTTGTAGCGCATGGGCAACACCTGTTTCGGCTCGGTACGGTGCATTGGCCGAAACGATTTTCTGCGCTTCTTGTATCACCATACTGTAATTTTCCATCGTAAGGTAAACACGCGTTTTGAAAGCAATGGCCGTGTTGCGGTGAGCGCGCGTGGTATTGAGTAGAGGCGTACCATAGGATAACGGCAGGCCCGTTTCGGCTTCATCGAGATCTTTCAGTATTTGTGCATATACTTCGGCTACTGTACTGCGGGCTAATGAATTGTTGGCCGAGGAAGTTTCGGCCAGTAGACGTAAGGGTAAACCCGGCGCATTGCCATTGTTCTCGATATAAGGTCTTGCGTATAGGGTTACCAGGGCGAAATAAGAAACTGCCCGCACAAATTTAGCTTCGGCAGCGTATGCGGTAGCTGCTTCGGGATCTACTTTATCTGCATTGTCAACTAATCCTTGTAAAAAAACATTGCATAAATTAATGGTACGATATGCTGCAGCCCAGAGGTTTTGCACTTCGTTGGAACCGGCATTTAAGGTATGATTCCAGGAATCAAAAGCCGTAAAAAGATTGGCGGTTCTATTAATATATTCTTCACCTCGCACTTCGCAGTAAATGTAATAACGACCGCCATAAAATTGCTGGTCTTTCATGCCCCGATATAATCCATTTACCAAAGCCAGCACACGTTCAGGGGTGTCAAATGTTTGTTCTTGCGGAATATAAGTAGTGGGATCCGGATGCAGGTATTCCTGCTCGCTGCAAGAAATAAAGCATAGCACGGTAATCATGATTGATTGAATACCCTGTTTTAAAGTCTTATATTTTTTATTGTTCATAACCTATAGTTTTATCGCTTTTTTTTAAAATGAGGTCTTGCTAGAAGCCTACGTTGACACCGAGTGTGAAAGTGCGTGCCTGTGGTACAGAATTTTTATCAACGCCGGGCGTTAAATTGTCGTTACCATTGGAAGAAAGTGCCGGGTCTGAACCACTGTAGCCTGTAATGATGAATGCGTTGAACACCTGACCATAAAAACGCACCGAACTAATGCCGGATTTGCCCAGCAGTTTTGTCGGAAGCCGATAGCCCAATGACGCGGTTTGCAATCTGAGAAAATCTGCTTTTTCCACATTTTCTGATATGGGATAAGATGAGCCGTTTGAAATAACATCGCCATACACGAGGCGCGGGATATCTGTCTGCTGGCCCGGGCTTGTCCACCGATCATAGATTTCGGTGTAATTATTCCAGAAGCGCTGATCGCGCAGGGTAGCTTTGGTGCCATTCTGGATATAATTACCACCGGAGTATACAAAACTTAAGTTGAGGTCAAAGTTTTTATACTGAAGTGTGTTGTCAAACCCACCATACCAGGTTGGAAGGGCATTTCCCAGCAGGTAATAGTCGGCACCCGAAATTGCCTGAGCAGGTGAACCGTCCAGATAGGTCCATCTGCTTTCGCCCGCAGCCACCGCATGACTATATTGCACCCGCTCGCCGGCGCGATTGATGAAAATACGCTGTCCTGTTTCGGGATTTACACCATCCGTTTTGGCTCCATATAAACTTCCAACGGAATAGCCAACCCGGGTAATATTAGTGGCTTCTGCCGCCGTACTGGTAGAGCCAACAATGTCGGCATTGCCTTCTGCTAGGGCTGTAACGCGGTTTTTAATCGTTGTAAAGTTAAACGATGAATTCCAGGTAAAACCGTTTTGTTCTAAAACACGGGCATTGAAGGTGAATTCAAATCCGCGATTGTACATAGAGCCAACATTTAACATAATGCCGTTATTGGGTATTCCTTTCGACGGCGTTTGCGGAGCATTGAGAATTAATCCATTTACGTTATTATAGAAATAAGTCATTTCTACTTGCAAACGGTCGTTGAAAAAACCTAAGTCCGCTCCAATATTGGTCTGATCACTGGTTTCCCACTCCAAACCGCTATTTCCGGCTTGATAGTAGTTCAACATAGGTGCATCTCCATACAGGGCCGATTCATAAAGATTGAGCGAGGCAAACTTGTTTGGATTATTGGCATTTCCTACCCGCCCCCAACTACCACGCAATTTTATACTGTTTAAGGTTTCCGCTAGAGAAGACCCTTTATAGAAATTCTCCTCTGAAAGTGTCCAGCCAATGGAAGCCCCGCCGAAATTTCCGAATTTTGTTTTTTCTCCGAGTATGGAATTACCATCTCTTCGGAAGTTGATCGTTAAAAAATAACGCTTGTCGAAATCATAGTTTATCCTCGAAATATAAGAGATCAACGAAGATTCGGCATCTAGCATACTTCCAAAGGGTATAATACGTCCATAGCTTCCCTCAAAATTTTCATAATACTCATCGGATACCTGTGTACGGGTAGCACCCCATCGATTGAAATAAAAATGCTGCACTTCATAGCCACCTAATAAGGAAAGGTTGTGCTGACCAAAAGCTCTCCTGAAGGACATCGTATTGCTCCAATTCCAGGTGTTGATATTGTTAATTGTGTTGACAGCATTACCTTGAGGAGTAAAACCTGGTCCGTGTAGGGCACTTTCGAATGTTTTGTTTTCCACTTTAGTCCAATCCAATGCATAACTTGTTTTGAAATCTAAGCCTTTCAACAAGGTTACCGTAGCTCCCACATTTCCAATAATATGATCATTCTGTGCATTGTATCGGTTCAAACCCAATAAGGCGGTAGGATTATAGAAATTACTAACTACTGTATTGTTTCCCATCCCCATCGAATTGGTACTGCTAGCTATATTGTAAGTGCCATCGGGATTGTACGGACTAACATTGGGAGCCGTTAGCCAAGCTAAACGAGCAATACCGGTGAGTAAGAAAGCATTTCCCCGGAGTGATCCCGTGTTGGGAGATTGATTATTACTGCGCGTATAATTAGCTCCTCCTGTTAGTTTTAACCAGTTCGTTAAATTATGATCTACATTGAAACGCACGCCAATTCTGTCAAATTCGTTATTTCGGATAAAGCCTTTTTGATCTGAGTAATTGGTAGAAAAGAAATATTTGGTATCCTCTGAACCCCCGGTCACATTAAGACTATGATTATGGGAAAAACCGGTGCGATAAGTTTCATCATACCAGCGTGTGTCCACTAATGATCCATCCTCCTTATAAGTGGGGAAGAAATACGCACTCGCGACATTGTCGTTAGCAGCGTTCCCACTTAAAATCTTTGAATTCAGTACAGCTTCGTTTTTTATCTCCATAAATTGAGCAGCATTAAGCATTGTTGGCAGCCTTACGGGGTTGGATATGCCCGTCCATCCCTCATAATTTACGCGTGCCTTACCTGTTTTACCTCTTTTAGTGGTGATGATCATGACACCAGCGGCACCTCTGGAGCCATAAATGGAAGTGGAGGCCGCATCTTTTAATATATTAACCGATTCGATATCCGCCGGATTGATATCTCCTAAAGGGTTATTAGTAACATTGGCATTCGATGAGACACTTTCTCCTGCATTGATCGGAATCCCATCCACCACAATAAGTGGGTAAGAACTTTGAGAAATGGAGTTAACACCTCTGATACGGATAACGGGAGCATTGTTTAATACACCATTAGGTTGCGCTATATTGACACCTGATGCCCTGCCGGCCAATGCCTGGTCGAAACTTTGGACGGGTTGATCGGCCAGTTTTTCTCCTCCTATGCGGGTTGCAGAACCAGTAAATTCTTCTTTTCGCTGTACACCGTAACCTACTACCACTACCTCATTTAACTCCGCAGCTACCGGTTCCATTTGTAGGTTTACCTCGGCTTTACCGGACACAGGCACTTCCGTTGGTCTGTATCCCATATAGGTAATGATTAAAATTGCATCAGGGGGTAAATTATTAATAACAAATTGGCCTTTTTCGTTTGTACTCGTTACCAAGGTAGTGCCCTTTATTTTCACTGCTGCAAATGGAATGGGTTGCCCCTGCTCGTCTGTCACTACACCACGTACGCTTCGCTGTTGTACATTTACCGGCTTTGATTGTACGGCAGCTATCTCGCTCGGTATATTTTTTTCGATAATGACGAAAAACCGATCATTGTTCTTCTTGAAGCTTAACTTTCGGTCTGCTAATGCGCTCGATAAGGCTGCTTCGATCGTGGATGCATGCTGAAGTACGGACATATCTATCTGATTATTTTTTAATAATCCGCTACGATATGCAATGGAGACATGGAACTTTTCTTCCAGCTTTTTTAAAGCCTCCTCGAGAGTCACCGTTTGAAAAGAAGGGCTGAAGGATTCAGAACTAGCTGCCATCAATTTTATGAGCTTTGGAGGCATAAACACACTCAATACCATTGTTAGACATATGATTTTTAGAATTTTACGAGCCATAATATTTGTTTTAGGATTGTTTGTTAAAAGGCAAAACGGTTTCATTAACCAGAAATGGATATTACTGATTTGGGTAGTACAAGGTCAATCTTACCTGTTCTGTTGCTAATTAGACGGTTGGCTTAGCAGCGCATAATGATGTTGATTAGTAATGATCTCATGTTTGTGGGTTTGAATGTTAAAAAAAGACAATAAAGAGCCGTTACGCATAAAAATGCGTGTAGCTTTTTGCAATAATGATGGCTTTTATCGACTCCTATTGGTGTGTAATGTGTTGCTTAGACTGAAATAAGAATCGATTATTCTTTCTCTTAATATCCAGATCGTATAATAATGCAATGTTAGAAATCATCTCATCAATATCCACATTTAAGGGCATAGATCCTGAAGCATCTCTCTTTAGTAACCTGTCATCTTTTAGGACGATTTCTACACCTTGAGTTGCTTTTAATACGGAAATCACTTCGTTAAGTGTGCTGTTGCTAAGTAATAGCTTGTGCTTTTGCCAAAGAAAAAACGCATCGATGGCAACATCGTTTTTCAGCTGATAATCACGACTGTTTTTAGCCAGCATAAAATGCTGCCCCGGTTGCATCTCGATTTTATAACTGTCTTGTTTACTAATACATCGAAAATTGATTTTACCTTCGCGTAATGCTATCAAAGTTTGGTTTCTATTTTGCACATTGAATTCTGTGCCTAGGACCTCAATAGAGGTGCTGTCGGATACATGTACGCTAAACCGTTGATTGTTTTGCTTATGTACAACAACAAAGCTTGCCTCACCGTTTAACCAAACTTCCCGGTGGGCGTTAAAATTTCTTTTACGATAATATAAACTGGAATGGCCATTTAATTTCACTTGTGATCCGTCGGGTAAATGAATCATTTTGATCTCGCCATAGCCTGTTGTATATGTTATGGTAGGACCTTTTTGTAAGAATACAAAGACCGCAAATAATAAAATAACAGTAGCGGCACACCAAAGCATTTGATTCGAAGGTTTATACTTCTTCGGGGACGATATATTTGCGCGTGTTTTGATCTGGAATAACATATCATTGCCAAGCGCTTGCTTTGTTTGTGCAGAAAGTGTTTCGGTATATGCTTTACAGTGATCTGCTGCATTATACCAGGCTTCAAAACGCCGGGACATCTGGTTTTCTTCTGCTCTATGTATGTTATTTTGATCCATTCGGGATGTAAATACAATTAATAGTAAATTTAACAGGCATAGTACCTCTACTTTTTTTTTCGATTATTTTAAAAATATGGTAAATAATAGCCAAATGAAGTGTTTAAGCTCCCTCCTTATTACTTTAAGTGCTTTGATAATATGTTTTTCTACAGTACTGGTTGATATTTTTAGAACGGCAGCAATTTCGGGATAGGTTAACCCGCCTTCTTGCTTTAATTTATAGGCGCGCCTGGTTTGATTAGGTAATTTTTCAATACTTTTTTTTAAAGCTTGATGTAGGTCGATGTAATTTATCCGTTCTTCTGTTAAATTATTTGTTGAATGGGGGCCATGTTGCTCATAGACGAATTGTCTATAACGGTCTTGTACTTGCTGTAATTTGTAGTAGTTATATATTTTAAATTTTAAAGCCTGGTGCAGATAAGATGAAATGGAAGTATGAATTTGTATTACCTCTCTATTCTGCCACAATTCCGTAAATAACTCTTGTATAAATTCTTTAACAATTTCTTCGTCAGCAAGTCTTTTATAGGCTTGATCAAAAAGTTTCGACCAATATTTATGATAAATTAGCTCAAAAGCTTTAGTATTGCCCGATTTTAGTTTTAGGAAGATATCGATGTCCGGCATTTTCTTGCTTACTGACATAAAAATGGAATATTTTTTTTTAAAAACACGTCCTTTAGTCAGTTTAACAGGGGGGATATAACGGTTAATTGACACGAATTTAATTTAATTGCCATACAAAAACAACAAATCTGTTTTCTTTTTTACATTTTAATATCGATTATTTTTGATACAGGCCATCGAAAACGACTTGCAGATAGTAAAGGAGATGGCTTTTTTTCTATTAATGGAATTTTGTTCAGTTCTTCTTTGCTAAATCTGCATGGACTTGAATGAAGTCAACGGATACCTCCTCGATTTCTGCAGCCTCCTCATCGGATTTTCCTCTTACTTAATTAGCAATTCATTCCACTTTTCTCTACTTTTAAAGTAGATAAAGAAGGAAAACTGAAATAGTATTTGCTTAAGTCAGATCATATGAAAAGAGTAACATTACTATCGTATTGCTATGCATGCACGTCATCCTGCTTATGGCGCAATCGAAAAAACCTAATATTCTAATTATTCTGGCAGATGATTTGGGATGGGGAGATTTAGGATATCTGGGAGGCACCATCAAAACCCCTGTAATCGATCAGTTAGCAAAAGACGGAATTCGCTTAAACCGGTTCTACACGGCGGCAGTCTGCTCCCCTACCCGTGCCGGACTGATGACCGGTCGTTATCCGGACAGGTTTGGTTTAAGAGAAACCGTTATTCCACCCTGGTCTAAATTTGGCGTGAACACTGACGAGACCTTTTTGCCCGAATATCTGGCTAAAGCGGGTTATAAGAACAGGGCAATTATCGGAAAATGGCATCTGGGACATGCCTCCTTAAAATATCATCCCTTACATAGGGGTTTCACCCATTTCTATGGTCATTTAAATGGAGCGATCGATTATTTTACGCATAAACGAGAGGGCGAATTAGATTGGCATAATGATTTTAATTCAAGCTATGATGAAGGTTACGCGACAGACTTACTTGCAGATGAGGCGGTAAAAAGGATTAGGCAGTACAGTCAGGAGGAAAACCCATTCTTTATGTACTTGGCTTTTAATGCGCCTCATGGGCCGTTTCAAGCAAAAGAAGAAGACCTATTAAAACCTCGCGGAGAAGACGATCTTAAAAAGCAAACTTATGCAGCCATGGTCAGGAGTTTAGATAGGAACATTGGGAAGGTCTTAGAAATATTGAAAACATTGAACATAGAAGATAACACCATCGTTCTTTTCTTTAGTGACAACGGGTATGCCCCGGATTCTCCCGGGTCATCCGGAGAACTGAAAGGGTCTAAATTTACCGAATGGGAAGGCGGCGTAAGGGCACCGGCCATTATAAAATGGCCTGCAAAGTTAAAAGGAGGAAAGACTATGGAGCAGGTAACCGGGTATGTAGATGTTTTACCAACCTTGCTGGATATAGCCGGAATTACAGAAGCACCCGAGAACCCGCTGGACGGAATAAGCATATACCCGGTATTAAATGGAAGCAAATCAGGCATACAGCGAGATTTCTACCTTGGGGAGGGAGCGCTGGTAAACAGTAATTGGAAATTAATAGAAGCAGGTAATAATAACTCGATAATGAAATTACAAACGGATGTTTTATTTAATATATCCCGAGATATAGGGGAAAGAAAAGATTTAAAAGATACAGAAACGACTATTTACAAGGATTTAAAAACAAAATTGGAAACGTATAATTCGATCAAAAGTTCGAAACAAGTTCCTCCCTATGGGCAGGGCAGAAAGGGATTTGTAGCACCAAAAGAGTGGGGTGTAAAAGAATAAGATCCATGTCGCTTTGTTTAATTAGGATTACCAACTACTGTTTTCGGCTTACGCCATTTCCACGGTGCAATGGGATTATGATCATGCCATAGCCCTACCCTATTTAATCTGGCCTCTTGTTCGAGTTTTCCGATCGAACTAGCATATTCAATACGGATTCGGCTTTCGTCAAAGTCATATTTCATATCCATCTTTCGAGCTTGCTTTGCATATTTGCACTATTGCCGAGAGCGCCATAACAGGGTAAATACTTTAGCGGTAGCGCTGCAAAGATCTACCTTAGGAGAGATTACTTATGAAGAGTTGATGAAGGCTTCTTCATAGAAATATATCAACTTTTTAAAAAGAAAATGGTTTACTACAAAAAGGACTTCTTTAATAAATAATTAAGTATACAAAATAATAGCACCTTTGTATATATATGATAGAGCTTTTAAAAGGAGATATTACAAAACTTGAGGTGGATGCCATTGTAAACGCGGCTAATTCATCCTTGCTCGGTGGTGGTGGCGTTGACGGAGCTATCCATCGTGCGGGTGGCCCAGCGATATTGGAAGAATGCCAGCGCATCCGTGCAAAACAAGGAGGCTGTATGGTGGGCGAAGCCGTTATCACTACGGGTGGTAATCTCCCGGCGAAATTTGTGATTCATACAGTAGGTCCAACTTGGAATGGGGGCAAAAACAATGAAGAAGCGCTGCTCGCCTCAGCTTACAGAAGCAGTTTGGCATTAGCGGTTGAACATCAGCTCCAGTCGATCGCTTTTCCGAATATTAGTACAGGTGTCTATCGATTTCCCAAAGATCGGGCTGCCGAAATCGCAATTGATACCGTCAAGGAATTTCTCAACTTCAGTAGCGCAGAGATTAAAGTAACGTTTGTATGTTATGATGAGGAGAATTATTGGATTTATGAGGAGCTGATATAACTTTCCAAAGAAATCAATGAAAGAGACTTATCATATCAGTTATTTAAAAATTGCGCACAAAGGCAGTTCTTCGCATAGACAAGAAATATTAAGCAGCAAATTATGTGGCTGTTTTTATTGTAAAAAGACATACCCTCCATCTGAGATTTTCGAATGGATCAATGATATTAACGGCGAAACCGCGATCTGTCCGAAATGTGGGATAGATGCTGTTTTGAGTTCTAAATATCCTATTGAAGACAATAGATTCTTAAACGAGATGAATAGGTATTGGTTTTAATGGAGGGCTATTTTAAAAAACGGCAGTCAAAGCGTGATATCCGCTCAACCTCAACAGGCAAGAATCATGGCGAATTATCGAGATTTGTATATTATTTGACACCACCTAAAGGAGTTAGCAATTATATGAAAGCTATAGAATTGTATCATAGTAAAAAAACCGCATCTTTCAAAGCATAATGCTTCACTAACAATATTCGCTCATTAGAATTCAGCCACTTGCTGACGTTCCACTACATGTCACGACCTAAACACTCACTAGCCTGCTGCTGCAAAATGGTCAAAGAGAAAATAAGAAGTTTAAATAAGGGTTAAAAAAGTGCGAATGTAACAAAGTCAATCAGTGTAAATCTAAATTATATGCTGATGATCAACAATTTATCAAAAAACTACAGGAATAATACAGTTCTAGTAAGCTCAAGCGCAAAGCTTAGCACTGGAATCACTTGGATTAAAGGGCGTAATGGTTCCGGCAAGAGCACCTTACTTAAAATTTTGGCGGGATTGATCGACTTTAAGGGATCCGTGATTTTTAATGAAAGGATCAATTTGAAGAAACATCCTATTGCTTACCGAAAACTAATCAACTTTGCTGAGAGCGAGCCGTTATTTCCTCCTTTTTTTACAGGATGGGATATGATCAATCTTTTTCTTAGTGCAAAAAACGGTTCGTTACAAACATTGGCGCATCTTATAAGCGACTTCGGCATGGATGATTATTTAGGTTACCAAATAGAAAGTTATTCAGCCGGAATGTTAAAAAAGCTCTCACTTGTTATAGCCTTTACGGGCAAGCCGGAGCTTATCCTATTGGACGAACCATTTATTACATTGGACGACGATGCCATCGATAAGCTTGTAGAATCGATAAAAAAAAGCATGATGATCGGAACAAATTTCATAATAACTTCCCACTATAGTATCTCTTCTTCTCTGCCCATTACCAGTACTTTTATTATTCGTGACAAAAAAATTGAAACAGAAACGATACAATGTCCTTAGCTAGATATCCTATAAAAGCTTTCGGGAAAGAGTATTATAAAATGAATGCCGGTTTTTTAATTCTGTCTTTCATTCTGATATTCGGTTATGGTCTATTCATTAAAACTGCCGGACACATTCCCGCCGGAGAGGAGCGAACAATCTATCTGGTATTGCTACTCAGTTTTGTTCAATCTCCTATTATTACGCTAATAGCGTGTGCCCTATGGTTGTTATACACATTTAAATGTTGGTTGTACGTCTGGAAAGCCAGCAGATTGGCAGAGCATACGTTTTGGCGGTATAGCATAAACGCTCTTCCACTTTCAAAGCAGTTTTATGTTTGGTTTATGTTTCAACTTTATCTCTTTATCCCACTCGTTATTTATTGGCTGCTTGCAACTATTTATGGCTTGATTGTACTTGACCTTTTGATACCTTTATTATGCGGGCTCTATCTAATAATTTTAGTGATTATCAGCACCTTCATATACCTATATCGTTTTAACTTTGCGAAATTTGAACAAGAAAGCGACTTTAACTTAACAGCACTTACAAGAAAACTTCGAAAAACTCCTTTCAATGCATTTTTTTATGAAATTCTTTTAAAACATAAAATACCTTTTTTGATTACTAAAATTTTCTCTTTTATCGCATTGCTAATTTTAAAGATCTCAATCTTTGAAATCGATGAACCTATACGGTTAATCGCAATAACTGCACTCGTAACGGTGATTGTCCAGAGTGTAATCGTTTATTTGGAGTATCGATTTTCACAAAACCACTTATATTTTATTCAGCAACTACCCTATAGCAGGATCAAGGTATATACAATGCGAGTCCTCGGTTATTGCACCCTATTACTTCTAGAATACATAGGGATATGTTTCATTTTGCCCGCATCTTCAGTCTTTTTATTTTTATTAATTAGCCTTAGTGGTCTATTGCTTATTAGAGCTATACTATACTTTAATTCTGCAACTATGAAGTCGTTCTTAAAATGGGTTTTTATTTGGTTTAGTGCTGCTTTGATACTGGTTCTATATGATTTACCTTTTGTTCTGATTTTAATAAACTTGGCCTTTTCCTTTGCTTTTTTTTATTTCACCTATTATAAACGCTCGTATTTGGTGATCAAATAGATGCCAGCTAATGAACATATTGAGACGGATTTATGTCATTATAGCGATGGTCCAGGACTTAGCTCTAACGCTGGACAAATGTAAATTGGGCCTCCGTTGAGAGTGTTTATTTTTTCAACCATACAGCTTAAAAGAAAAACATTACCGGCTGCTCATTACGGAGGCCTTCATTGTAATACGCTCCTGCCTGAATCAATTCATATCGAGAAAAAAACTATTGTGAGTCTATAAAATAAAAGCTGTAAAGCTAGGACTCTACAGGAGCCCTCCCCTATTAATGGTAGAAAAAAATACTTATTTACGGGTATTGTATCTAATAAGAATGTCTCTTTAGATTTGCGCTTTATATTAATCTATGTACGAGGCTCATCTTAGGCTGGCTTTTATTGATTGCGTCTACTTTTATTAGAAACTATTTTTGGGCTAAGTCAAAGGATCCAAATTGTATTTTCATGAAAACAAACAAAATAACGAACTTCTCCATTATAATATGCACACTATTTATACTTGCCGGACTATCCGCCTGTAATAAAAGCGATGGTGATATTGATGATTCTGCAGAGAAATACTTGATTTGTAAGCTAAATGGTAAAGAACATCGTTTTAACTATCATGTAAATGCCAATGACAAACCCGCTGAAGAAACCATACATTTTGTGGTAATTAGCGGCTGGGAAGAAGAGAATACAGCGACATCTCCCGGTTTTGGTATTGATTTGGTTTTACCGGAGGGCGCAGAAGAAAAGACCTATTCGGTAGCCGGTGGAAGCACTCCAGAGCTGGATGGTCAGTACTATATACAGCATGCTAAGGATGGAAAGACTTGGACCACTGTATATAGTGGCGGCAGAAGCACGGGTACCGAATTTACACTTAACATCACAAGCTTGACAGATTGGGGCGTAAAAGGAACCTTTTCGGGAAAATTAAGGCTATCCGGCGGTGATGAATACATAACCGTAACTGATGGAAAGTTTTCGGCTCCTTACAATGGTAATTAACTTTATGAAAATCATTTTAGACAAAGTCTATCAATAATTTCTGTATGAGCAGGATACCTGTCAATTAACTTATCTTTTTCTCCAAGCTCGAATTCTGAGAATTCAAAACCTGGAGCAACCACGCAGCTTGAAAGAGAAAAACCACGGCGGGTGGGAATTTCCGCAGCAAACCATGCCCCAGCTTCGATGATTACAGATAATGACCCTGTCTCATTAATGGAGAGTTCCTTCCTTTCATATTGGCCATCTGGTCTGAGGATATGAATGTGAAGTGGGGAACCCACATGAAAGTACCATATTTCGTCTGATTGAAGTTTATGAAAACTGGAAAAATCAGCATTTTGTAGCAGGTAATGGATGGAAGTGCACGAATTTTTTAGTTGACTTTCTCCCTTCCTTGTTACTTGCTGCTCCGAGCGGAAGACTTCGTTGTAATATCCTCCTTCTGGGTGTGGTTTTAATCTTAAATGATTTATCCAGTAATCTGCTTGTGTCGAATTCATGCTCATCTTAATTTTAGTAATATGCTGATGTTGGTGTAAAAATACTTTTTTCGACGAAAATCATAAGTCTCACCGGCTTCTACTTCCTTATAATCATCATTTCATTTTCTATTGTAACTACCGTTCCGGTAGAACCACTAAAGCCTATTGTTCGCAACTTAAACAACATACTGTTCATCGACCTTATATCAGAGAACAACAAAGCCGTATTTTCTAAACGGCTTTGTTGCAGCAAATCATTCTTTGTATTTTATAAAGGTTGCCCTGATT
Organism: Olivibacter sp. LS-1; assembly: GCF_008245145.1. Taxonomy (GTDB): domain Bacteria; phylum Bacteroidota; class Bacteroidia; order Sphingobacteriales; family Sphingobacteriaceae; genus Olivibacter; species Olivibacter oleidegradans. Next base: position 5,465,373 of record NZ_CP041643.1, read on the forward strand.
TTCTTTTCTTTTAAATCCATAGTGGTACTACTTCCAACAACGGTTGTTTTGTTCTTCTTTTTTTCATTTACGCTACCACCAGTTGAACTGGAGGTTCCAAGAACCTCTTCTTCAATCGAAAAAATGATACCATCAGCTCCTTTTTCTTTTGCCAAGTCGATAATTTTCTGCTGTGTTTTTTCCAATGAACGAAAACCTTTTGCAAGCTCAGTTTTCCCCATAACCGTGTATTCCTTTTCAACATCGGCAGGATCATAAAACTCATCGACATTTTTTGTAGCCGTGTAGGTTTTTCCGAAATACTTTTGTGCATACGACATGTTAAAAAAGAAGAATCCCAAAAAGACGCTTAAAATTGCTTTTTTCATTTTTCTTAAATTTTGTGTTAATATTAAGGCACAAAAGTAAACCTCCTCTCCATCGAGAACGGTTACTTTTTTGGTGAAGTGATTAAAGTTTAGCATAGAGTGGCGGATTGACACAGCAAACTGTAAAAGCGCAACGATACCTCGAGGAGTAACTTAGCCGATGGAGAAAGCGTTAGTTAATAATCTAACCACGATTTAAATAAAGGAGCTTTGGTTCTACTTACGATAACCTCGTCTGTACTGTCTTTTATGTGAAGCTTTAATTTGCCATTGAAAAAATTATAGACCTTTTCAATGGAGTTGACGTGAATGATGTATTGGCGGTTCGCCCTAAAAAAAAACCTCGGATCCAGTTCCTGCTCCAATGTTTCCAGGGTCTGCGGAACTATCACTCTTTCTCCGTTCATTAGATTGGCAAAACTGACGTTCATATGCGCATAAAAAAAAGCAATGTCCTCGACTTGAACCTTCCTATAACCATCACGATATGGAAGAAGAAAACGTGCGCGGTATACTTTCGGCTGGATATGGTTAAGTAACCCTTCGATTAATGCATACTGCTGGTATGGCTGCTGTACGGTGTTTTCAAATTTTAGAATGGCAGCTTCCAACTCATCCTTTTCTATAGGTTTGAGCAGATAATCCACACTATTATATTTGAATGCCTTAACTGCATATTCGTCGTACGCTGTTGTAAATATGACCGGGCATTTCACGTCTGTTAGGTTAAAAATCTCAAAACTTAGGCCATCTGCCAGTTGAATATCCATGATAATCAAATCAGGATTATCGTTGTCGGCAAGCCAATCCACGGTCTTTTTAACGCTGGGCAAGACATTGACAATCTCGATTTGTGGTCTTATTTTGCGCATTAACCGTTGGATTCGTTCGGCATTTAGCTTTTCATCCTCGAGGATCAATATTTTTCTTATTGTATGCTTCATGTGATAAGGGGTACTTTTACCGTAAAAGTTTTATCGCTTTGCTCCACGGAGGGCACTCTGTCGCTCAATAGCGCATAGCGACTGATGATATTTTTTAAACCTATGCCTGTAGAATGAGGCTTTTTTATCAAAGGCAATAGGGAATTGGATACCACCAACTCGTCCTGGTCATTGGAATAAATATGGACGACCAAGGGATCTTCCTCCTCTGTACGATTATACTTTAGTGCATTTTCGATGAAGATTTGAAGTGTGATAGGTGGAATCAACATGTTAAGCTTCGATTCATCAATATTGATCTGAAAGACGCTCCCACTCCCCATGCGATTGTGAATAAGAAAGAGATAGGCATCTAGAAATTTAAGTTCTTCGGACAAAGGAACTAGCTTCTTTTTCGAGTTGACCAATAGATACCGATAAACTTTTGTAAAATTTTCCGTATAGGCGTACCCTAACTGTTGGTCTTTTAGTATTAATTCTGAAAGCACGCTCAGGTTATTGAATACAAAATGTGGATCAAGTTGTAACTTTAAGGCTTGCAGCTCAATCTCAGCTGCTAGTTGTTTGTGCTCTGCAGCTTTTATTTTATAGGCTGCGGCCGTCATTGTGGCGGTCTTCCAATTGACAAGTAAATAATATCCTGTGTTTAAACCGCTGACCATTAGCGCCCACAGTATGACCGCGATAACCGTATATAACCCTTCTCTTAGGCCTACATAAGGTGACTGATTAGTATTTTGTTTACCAAACACATAATAAAGAAAAACCAAACATATGATGAGGAACAGGGTGCCTAAGATGTGTAATAGTGTTTGGACCAGTAAGCGCCTTATAGGATGAGTTATCCATGATATTTTCTTATTTAATATGTGATCGATAAAGAGACTTAACTCTACGATTACCAAACAAAATACTAAATTGATCAACACGTCAATGACGAGCGAGAAAATTGGCATGCCGAAATAACTTTTCCAATAGGCATAGGGAAATATAGTGAACGAAGTTACATATGAACAAATAAAAGTAAACGCAACCAGAATAAACCGCTTTGCCTTACTTTTTCCTTTTACATGAACTGTTTCTTCTTGATTGCGCATCATTTTTAAAAGACAGAAAACCAAATTACCATTTACTTCTTGAATAAAACGATTGTCTTGTTGAAATATATTTCGCAAAGCAAGCATCTTTTGAACAAATTTTTAAATGCAATGAATTGAAGTGTCTGAATAGTGTATTGAAATGACTTTCAGCTTTATTAAAGCGAAATACTGAGCGTTGATCTTGATAGATGCCTTTAAAGGTCTGCTTACCTTTTGTTTACTACTACAATAATCAGGAGAAATCGAAACAAACTGAAAGGCCCCCGATTGCTATGTTAGGTTTCAGGAATGGAGTATATTGTATCTTACCCTACCTACTTAAGAAAAGGAGCTTGCAAAATATCTGTTAAAAAGACTGGATAAAAAGTTGAAAGAAAATTTGCGAAACCGAAAAGTTGCACATATATTTGCAACCAATTGGTTTCTTAATTTAATAAAAAAATGAGAAGGGATGTTTTCCAAGCTATAGCCGACCCAACAAGAAGGGCTATCATAACGTTAATTGCCATACAGGCCATGACACCTAATGCGATTGCCGAGCATTTCGACACAACTCGCCAGTCGGTTTCCAAGCACCTGCGCATCTTGACAGAATGCGAACTTATAAAACATGAACAAAGAGGCAGAGAAATCTATTATCAGCTTGAGATTGATAAAATGAAAGAAATAGACAAATGGCTGGAACACTTCCGAAAAATCTGGGAAAACCGCTTTGATAATCTCGATAAATTATTGGCAAAAATGCAAAATAAGTAACCGATGGAAAACAGAAACAACTGAGCACATGAAAATGACGAGAACGGTAAAAGTGCTGATTGACCTCATTTGGAGTGTGTGAAAGAGTTAAAAAAGATGGATTTAATAGATTTTGAACGACGCAAAAAATATTTTGAACATAAAAATGGAAATCATGAACAGCAATTTATTATTTGACTTCACCGTCAACAAGGAAAACATGACAATCGAAATCAAACGTGAATTTAATGCCAGCTTAAAATTAGTCTGGCAAGCGTGGACAACCTCGGAATTACTCGACCAATGGTGGGGACCACAACCTTGGAGGGCCGAAACGAAGACGATGGATTTTCGGGTAGGTGGCTTTTGGCTTTACGCTATGGTAAGTCCTGAAGGCGAAAGGCATTACGCTAGAACGAATTTCATTTCTATTGTAACAGAAAAATCATTTGCGTCGAAAGGCGGATTCAGTGATGAAAACGGCACGATAAATCCTGCATTTCCCGTAAATTTATGGGAGAACAATTTTATAGAAGTGGGTGATAAGGTCCGTGTAGACATGTTACTGACCTATGATTCACTTGCCGATCTCGAAACGGAAATTGAGATGGGCTTTAAAGAAGGAATGACCGTAGATTTTCAGCAGTTGGATGAATTGTTATTGACCTTAACAAAGTAAGCGAATTAGCTTATAGCAAACCGGCAACTTGATTTTCTCGTATTTCTCAACCTACTGCTATCAAAGAGGACGCGTGTTGATTTTAATACGATAAAAAATTCATCTTTAAGTAAAACGACACGTTGCGTATTTGCTTTAATCAGATGTAATGATAGGACAAACAAAAGCAACATCTTGCGTGATTCAGGATGTTGCTTTATCGAACACCTTGGTTATGGTGCTGGAACAGGCATGTTGTTGTCACTCAAGGACCATGACTACGTCACAACCTTCTCCTGCAGCTCGGACAGATAGTATGATATCGCGTTCATTAAGCCTTATTGTACCTATCTCTATTAAAAACTCTTTACAAATTGTCTGACAGGTTCTATCGTGAACTTTGTTTTAATCGCATTAGTCATCTTTCAATATATAATATTTCTCAAGTTTTCATATTAAATTGTATACCATATTTAGGTTGTTTTATGGCTATCTTAGATAAAAACCTTATGAAAGCCAAATTTAACCTACCTCCACCCGGAATCAGACGTCTTCTTCTCGTTATTGGAGTTGTCCTTTGGATATCGCTTTTTGTATGGACTATTTCTGTGCGAAAAGAATTTTTGGTGGTAATCGTCATGCCAACCTTTTTCACTTTATTATATGGAATCTTAGCGGCCGTTGGCTTATGGATCTATGATGTTTTTTCTAAGGAGTAGCTAGTTCGAAGCCCGCTTGTTCATTTGAAAAATCTTAAAGGATTTATTAGTCTATGAACGATTGCGACGCAAACCTTAAAATGCGCTACTTGATGGTACAGCCAATATCATTCTAATGATGTAGAAGTTTCTATCTCCGGTTATATAATTGTTTTACGGAACCGATGACATCAGCACCGAAGAACGGGTAAAAGCAAATATAAACCGAATGAGGTTGTTAATTATAACAAGAAACGCCTTATCGATTTTTTGGCTTAGATCTATTTTGCTTCTTTTATCTAAATTCGTTTTTGTTCGACCGGGGATGTTTCTCTGAAAGAAAGCTACGAAATCACCCGATCATCATTTGACTTATAAAAAGATTATTATGGCAAAAAGTAAATTACTGCGGATGGATAATATCGGCATTGTGGTAGAATCCCTCGATGAGACCATTTCATTCTTCGAAGAGCTTGGCTTAGAGCTCGAAGGGCGAGCCACGATTGAAGGGGAATGGGCAGGCCGCATTACGGGACTTGGCAACCAGCATGTAGAGGTTGCCATGATGGTCACACCTGACGGTCATAGCCGCCTTGAAATTTCACGTTTTCTCAGGCCAGCCGTCATCTCCGACCATCGGACCGCTCCTGTGAACGCATTTGGTTATTTACGGGCTATGTTTACCGTAGACGACATCGATGAATTACTCATTAGGCTACGACGGCACGGCGCTGAGCTTGTCGGCGAAGTAGTCCAGTATGAAAACAGCTATAGACTGTGCTATATCCGCGGACCGGAAGGACTTCTCATAGGATTGGCCGAACAACTTGATAATAAGTAAGAAGGAGATCTCAACTATTCCGTCTAATGAATAATTTGAGTTTGAGAGCGGGAAAGCAATGCTAATGCGAGTCAGTATAATTGATAGCAAAACGGTCGATATTGGGAATGGAACAGCGAACAGCTTTGTGGGGTTAAGGAAATCCTGTGCGAAACCGAACAGTATGCGTCCGATTTCGCACAGGACTTTTATTTTATTTAAGCATAAAAATATGATTTACAATCACTTAGTTTTATGAAAGTATTTTGGTAAGGTATTTATTGAATAATTGAATTTAACCAATACTGTATATATTGGACAATAAGACTAATGATCTAAAACATACCAATTATTATCCAGATAACTAAAGCGTTATTAAATACAGAGATTATGCTGAAAAATTATTTCAAAATCGCTTGGCGAAATATATTTCGATATAAAGCTAACAGTCTGTTCAACCTGCTGGGGCTAGCCTTGGGCATCGTATGTACGCTATTTTTAACATTATATATTAAAGAGGAGCTCAATTATGACAAATCATTCCCAAAACACGACCGTATTTACAGAATGGTATATACGGAATGGTCTAAATCCGCTCCACCTTTAGCTGAGGGATTAAAAAATTATTTCCCTGAAATAGAGCGAACAACACGCTTCGCACAGGCCGGAACTAACGTCGCGCGCACAAATGATAACAACCAGATGGAAATAGAGGGTTTCTATACCGATAGTTCCACAGTCCATATGTTTGATTTAAACAGCATTATCGGAAATGCTTTTCAAGCATTGAAAGAACCTTCCACGATCGTACTAACCAAATCTGTTGCTAAAAAGCTGTTTGGTAAAAAGAACCCTTTAGGAGAACAATTGATCTTTCAGGACGAGGAAGCTTTTCGGGTTAAAGCGGTGATAGATGACTTACCCGAAAACACCCATCTTAAGTTTGATTTTCTTGTCTCCATGCCCACTTTTATGTCGCTTGTTGAAAAAACTTATCCAGGATGGACGCAAAGCAAGGGATGGATGTTTGGGTGGACCTATGTGCAGCTTAACCATAAGGAGTCTATTAAACGTATTAAGCGAGACTTGACGCAATTTTATGTAAACTACCTAAAAGGAGAGGCTAGTGATGAACAAATAGCGGAATTTGCACAGAGTGCTCGGGTACAAGCACTCACTGATATTCATCTTAAATCGAATTTAGCGCAAGAATTGAGCCCAAACGGTAGCATGACTTATATCTATATTTTTATTGCTATTGAAGCGCTTGTTTTGCTTATGGCCTGTGTCAATTTCATTAATTTATTCACCACACAAGCATTAAAGCGCTTAAAAGAAGTCGGCGTCAGAAAAATTGTAGGCGCTAGCCGAAAACAGCTCATTCTGCAGTTTCTGTTAGAGGCCTTCTTACTCACCTTCATTTCTACCCTGCTAGCTGTTGTGTTATATTGGCTGATCCTTCCATTTTATAACCAATTAACGGGCAAATCCAATACGCTTTCGGATATCATGCAACACGGAAATTTATCAATTATACTAGCGATCCTTTTTACAATCACCTTAATTTCAGGATTATTTCCCTCTTTGTTTGCGTCTTCTTTCCTACCGGTAAAAGCTTTGAAATCGATTAAAACACCAAATACAACGGCAGTATACGTCAGGAAGTCTCTTGTTGTATTTCAATTTATCATAGCAGGCTTGTTGATTACTTCAACTTTATTGATTTATCAACAAATGCAATATTTTAGAAACAAAGAATTGGGATTTGATAAAGACCAAGTCATTGTGGCCAAATTATACGGAGATTTTAAAAAGACCTTAGAAAGTAACTCTTCGTTATTACAAACTGAGTTTCTCGCTAATCCAAATATTCTATCCGTCGCCAGAACATCAAACATAATCGGCGACCCCCTGAGCGTTGAGTTTATTGCTCCTACTAAAAACCCGGAAAATAAGGACTTTGGAACTTTAAAAGTCGTTCGCGTAGATGATAATTTTTTGAACGCTCTTAATATTACGTTGAAAGAAGGTCGAAACTTTTCAAAAGCATTTGGTGACTCAAGTGCTTTTATTCTCAACGAACAAGCCGTAGCGAAACTTGAACTCGAAAACCCGGTTAACCAGTCGCTCACGAATCACACAATTGAAAGACAAGGCAATATTGTGGGTGTTATTAAAGACTTTAATTTTGAATCCTTACACCATCAAATTGAACCGCTTGTATTGGAATATGCACCTCAAAAAACAGGTACCATGCTCATTAAAATAAGGGGAGGAAACGTCGAAAGTACGCTTGCTTTCCTTCAAAAGAAAGTGAGGCAAATAGCTCCCAACACCTTATTCTCCTACACTTTTTTAGATGAAAAGGTGAATTCTCTTTACAAGAAGGAAAATACAATGACATCTATTGTGTTGGCATTTACATTGCTTGGAATCATAATCTCGTGTTTGGGGCTATTAGGCCTTATTGGTTATACAGCTGAAATTCGGACGAAAGAAATTGGAATTCGCAAAATAATAGGTGCAAGCATCCAAAACTTGGTAACGCTTTTATCGGTAGATGTACTATTGATGGTTATTATCGGCAATGTGATCGCCTGGCCGCTAACTTGGTATTTTATTCATCAATGGCTTGAAAATTTTGCCTATAAGAGTCCAATCAGTTGGTGGACATTTGCTATATCTTTACTGATCACCTTCATTATCGCTTTTACAACGGTTATTTGGCATTGCTTAAAAACCGCTTTTGCCAATCCGATACACGCTTTAAGAAATGAATAAACTTTAAGAATAACTACATTTATAGTACTTAACCAAGTTTTTTTCTCAACCATTTCCGTACAGGCTCGTCATACCATTTCAGGGCGACATAAGTCAAAACGATGGAGCCGCATAAAATAAGTAAGGCGTATGGCCAGGCCTGTAGAATGGTTACCCCCTTATTGTTACTGATCCAAGCAACATAAAAGTAAACAAAGGGATAATGCACCAGATAAAGTGGATACGAGATGTCGCCAAGAAATTTACATAGCTTACGTTCCGTTTTTGTAGAAACAATGCCACTAGCACCCAGATATACAATAAGGGGAAAAACGAAGATGATACATACAGATTCATAAACACCGTTCAGCCAAAGATGTTCCGCGCCACCAATCCGTGGCATATACAGTACCGTGGCTACTAAAATACTGCACCATGTAAAGGCGTTCCGGATGCGGGTTAATTTCGCTACACGGGAAAGTAACAAGCCTGCAAAAAAGGGATATATTGTTCGGGTAATCCCGATGCGCATGTGTTCGGCATTCAACGTCCAGCCGCCGCTTACATCACCTTTGGGGCTGGTAATAGCAAAATGAGCAAGTGCTACTGCTGCTATGAAAACAAAAACCGCTAATGCCTTATTTGAGAATTTTCTTACTATCGTGGCATAAAGGATGTTAGCAATATATTCAAAAAATAAAGACCAACCGACACTGTTGAGCGGATGCATTTCCTCCCAACCTCGAATATCGAGAGCTAATGGTACCGGTAATATTGTATATCCTATCAGCATGACCAGAAGTAACTTCCACAAGGGAACCGTATGGATAAGTGGCCAGATTGCCGAATCGGTAAAATAGAATCCGATCGCTCCGAGGGTCATTCCCAGAATTACCAAAGGGTGAAGTCGTTCGACCCGACGTTTTAAGAAGCTTCCGAGCGTCATTTTATGCCAACGATCGTCATAAGCATAGCCGATCACAAAACCTGATAACAGAAAGAAAAAATCAACGGCCAGATAACCATGGTTCACAAGGTTGTCCAGATTTCCGGTCGACAGGGGTTCGCTCAAGTGAAAAGTAACTACAATTATGGCTGCAATGCCTCGTAAACCGTCTAATATAGGGTAATGGGGTTTTGTGAAAAGATTATTGTTATTCATTGATTTTGGGAATAGAAACTAATATCGGCCATTAGTGAGCTGCTAAAATTAGATAAAAGGGATCACCGGATCTTACAAGATCTTATCAAAGTTCAGACATATTGTCTCATTTTGAATGGCATGCGAATAGCTCTCAGGCCGAATAGAAGAGACCATGAGAACCCAATGACATTAGCCACAAAAAATAGCCTGAAGTTATGATTGCATCCAGCAGAAATTCTTTAAATTTTAAAACAATTGTTTCAAAAATATTTTATCTTTGTTTCATCATGGCAAGATTGATAGAATTTGATGAAGAACAAGCCATACAGAAGGCAATGGAAGTCTTCTGGAAAAAAGGTTATGCGGCTACTTCTATGCGCGACTTAACTGATGCTATGCAAATTAATAGTAGCAGTCTTTATAACACAATAGGCGATAAACATCGCTTGTTTGTTAGGTGTATCAAGCATTATATAAAAATGCGAATTGATGCGGTTGAGCAGCGTTATATAAGTTTCGCCTCGCCGATCCAGGCTCTTGAAAGCTTTATTAAAGATGCAGCAGACATCATTACGACTGAACCGAACAGCTGCCTGTGCGTAAAGGCAACTTTTGAAATAGAAGGGGACGACCCGGAAATACAGGCGATCATAACATCCTATGATAATTTTACACACCGGTTTTTGAAAGATTTAGTAGAAAAAGCACAAAGCCAGCATCAGATTGGTCAAAACGAGAACGCAGATACTGTTGCGGATTATCTTGTTAGTACATTTATCGGTTGGTACAATTCATTCATTTTACATCAAGATCGAAATAAAATTTTAAATATGGCAGATTTTATCATTCGCCAATTAAGGTGTTAAATTTTTTTGACTTATTTTAAAACAAACGTTTCAAAATTAATATAAACATTCAATTCAAGTATTCATTATGAACAGTTTTTTAGAAGGACAGATTGCCTTGGTAACAGGCGGTACAAAAGGTATCGGAAAAGCGATTGCGGACAAATTAAGCGACGGAGGCGCTCAAATTATTGTAACTGCCAGAACCGAACCGACGGAAAATCCAAACGGGTATTATTTTATTGCTGCCGATCTTGCTCAACCCGAAAGTGCAAACATCGTCGCAAAAGAAATTTTGGATAAATATGGAAAAATCGACATTATCGTGAATAATGCTGGAGGTAATCTGGGACCTGGTGGCGGTTTCAGCACACTTTCGGACGAGCATTGGAACAATGAATTACAATTGAACTTGATGTCCGCCGTCCGTATTAACAAAGCATTATTGCCGACTATGATTGAACAGCAAAGTGGTGTAATTATCAACATTTCCACTTATGTTGCACAACAGCCGATTTGGGATATTACAATGACTTATTCTGTAGCCAAAGCGGCATTAAATGCATACAGTAAAGCATTGGCGAACGAAGTTGGCTCAAAAGGTATACGTGTAAACACTGTTTCACCCGGAGCAGTGAGAACTCAATTGATGCAGGACTTTATTGAAAATTTAGCAAAGTCATCAAATACAACGGTAGATGAAGCCTTTAAACTCGTTATGAGCAAAATTGGGGATATTCCGTTGGGCAGAATGGCTACCCCCGAAGAAATTGCTAATTTGGTGAGGTTCCTTGCGTCTCCGGAAGCACAATATATCACAGGTTCCAATTACCTGGTTGACGGCGGCGTTAGTTCGGCAATATGATTTAACCGTTATCTTCCTGCCCGCCTAGTTGCGGGCAGGTATATGTTGGACTCAGTTTGGCAAATTGCAAAATATAGGCCTCCAGCCCTTTCATAGCAGCAAATTAGTAACTGGTCTACACACTATCATCATTTGGTAGAACAACTTCCTTAATCCTCCGGTTTCTCGCGTGCATCTGCCATTCTGACTATTCTTGGCTCAAATTTAGCCAACACGTCAACCAGATTATGTTGAGCGGCCATTACCGCATGGATATTCTTATATGCCATAGGTGCTTCGTCGAGATCGCTTCCGAGCAAGGTGATGCGTTTGTCAACTAAGTCAGCGGCAACGACTGCTCTATCCAACGTTTTGAAAGCTGCGCTACGACTCATGGCCCTGCCCGCGCCGTGACTGGCCGAGTTGATGCTTGGCGCATGACCTTTACCGCGTACTAAAAAGCCGGGCGTACTCATACTACCTGGAATAATTCCCAACACACCCTCACCTGCCGGCGTAGCACCTTTACGGTGTACCATTACTTCAGTACCATCAGCCAGCTGCTCTTTCCAGGCAAAGTTGTGATGGTTCTCGATCATCATGATGGGTCTAAGTCCTAAGGCTCGTGCTATTTTGTTATGGATTTCATGATGGTTGGCACTGGCATATTCCCCTGCCAAGTTCATGGCTATCCAGTATTCCTGTCCTTCGTCTTTATCCAGATCAAGCCATGCTAAATGTTTAGCCTCGCCCGGAAGTTTGGTTTTAGTCATCGCTATCCTACTGTAATGATCTGCAATTGCACCTCCAAAGCCCCGAGAGCCGGAGTGCGAAAGCAGCGCTAAATACTTACCCGCCGGTATATCATTCAAGGCACCTTCGCCTAAGGTTAGTTCACCCCATTCTACAAAATGGTTACCGGTTCCACTGGTTCCTAATTGAGCGTACGCCTTATCCTTTAAACTGCGGATTATCTTGGTCTCTCCCCAGGTTTTACTATCGAATAAGGAGCTGTCAAAATATGATTTGGTAGTACAGCCCATACCAAAATAGGTGTGATCAACTAACAGATTCTTTAATTTATCGGTTTCGGTATCGAGTGTCTCAGCAGGTAGATCAAATATACTTAAACACATACGGCATGCAATATCGACACCCACAGCAAATGGAATAATCGTGTTGGCCGTAGTGGCCAACACTCCGCCAATGGGAAGCCCATAACCTTGATGAGCATCCGGCATTAAGGCACCGGCGACCGCAATCGGTAATTGTACCGCTGTCCGCATTTGTGATAAGGCTCCTACTTCAATCTGTTCCAAGCCCCATACCGGGAAGTCAACTATTTCTTCTTTCAGTTTAAAGTTGCTACGTTCTTGTTTAACAAACTTACCCTCTTTTCGCAAAGCAATCACATCTTCTGCCAGGTTTTTGAATTTACCACCTTTCTTTAATGTATATGGCATAGGATCATCAATTAAAGCTTCTAGATTAGCCAGTATTTCGGGTTTATTCATTACGTTATGCTTTAACAAACCATTGGCTACGCGGCTAAAATTGACTAATACTTCCACAGCATTGATCCCTAATGCCTTTAACTCGTTGTTGCTTATCTTTTCCTTTTCCATATCTATTAATTTTATTGTACGCTTAAAGTCTCTAAACTAATCTCGCTTTTCCGGTTTGGAAACGGAGTTTCATCAAATGTCTCTGCTTTTGATAATACAAAGAGAAATAACAAGTACGCAACCTATTTGCGCAGTAAAGAAATATTATATAAATTCATTCAAAATATTTGCTGATACTATGCCGATTAACCGCAACGCCTTGATTCGCTACCGCACGATCGACCAATGTCTCCAAAATCGTTTTAAAAAGTGGACACTTGAAGACTTGATTGAAGCTTGTAGCGATGCCATTTATGAATACCATGGAATCGATACGGGCGTAAGTCGTCGTACCGTGCAGGCGGATATAGCCATGATGCGCAGTAACAAGTTAGGTTACGAAGCACCTATTGTAGTGGTTGATAAGAAATATTACACCTACAGCGACAAGAATTATAGTATTACCAGTATCCCGCTGAATCAACAGGACATGGAAGTGTTGAGTGAAGTGTCCGGATTATTAAAACAATTTAAGGGCTTGAACCATTTTACCGATCTGAACGAACTGGTAAGTAAATTAGAAGACAAGATTTATTCGCAAAAAACGCAAAGTACGCCTGTAATTGATTTTGAAAAGAACGATGACCTGAAGGGTCTGGAATGGCTAGAGGTAATACGTAAAGCGATTGCAGCCAAGAAAACCATCTGTATTACCTATCAATCCTTTAAAGCCCGGGAGGCTAGTAGCTTCTGCTTCAGTGGGTACCTATTGAAAGAATATCGCAACCGCTGGTTTGTATTGGGCATGCCGCATAAACGGAATGCGCACATTATGAACTTGGCTCTGGATCGGATACAAGCCGTGGAAGAACGCGAAGAACCGTATAGGGAAAATAGAACATTGGATCTGGCAACCTATTATGATAATTGTATTGGTGTAACGAAAACACCCGACCAACGGGAGTGCGAAGTAGTTTTTTGGATCGATGCAGATAATGCACCTTATGTTATAACTAAACCCTTGCATCACACGCAAAAACTATTAAGCGACCAAGATAACGGTAAGATCTTTAGTATCAAGGTAATTTTAAATTTTGAGCTCGAACGGGAATTATTGGGTTTTGGCGCTAAAATAAAGGTATTAGGACCGAAAATCTTGGTAAAACAGATAAAGCAGCAACTAGTAAAAGCATTAGAGCGATATGGGGTAAAGGAAACTTAAGACGAAATCAAATCCTTATGCATTATACACGTTTCACTTAACTCCTATAAAAATAATTGATTGCATAATTTGATAAAATTGGTATTTGATTATGCCAAATGGCCGCAAACTCTTATATTCGTAGCATTTAAAATAAAAGACTCTGTTATTTTGAAACGTCTGGCCATTATATTTTTAATTCCAATTGTGCTATTGCAAAGCTGCGCCGGACTATTCATCATGACTGCATTTTATGCCAACCGATCCTATATAGCTAATAATCTGTGTGAGAATAGAAACACCGCTATGGCTCCGTCTTGTGCGGGGACATGTCTTTTGATGAAAAAGCTGAAGAAAGAACGCGAACGGGAAAACAAAAACCCTGAGCTAAAATTAAAGGATTTTCAGGTGCTTGCAGCTCCGATTGATTTCAGAACAGTGAAACATCCTGTTACCACCGTCAAAAAGGAGACCTTCATCTATGGGGGAAATCTGCTATACCAGCCCCCCGCGCTGGGGTCCATCTTCCACCCTCCTCTCAGCTAAACAATTTTTCTTTTATTCGTCCATGTATAAAGACAACCATCCTTTACATGGCTGCGTAGCTTTTTGTTTATTTATATTTTTTCGTCAGCTGCAATTCGGCTGATCGAAATCGCTTTACACACTACACTGGAAATGGTCAGAAAAACACTGGTCTATCTGTTATTATTTACATTGACGTTTCAATGTCTTGGAAGTCTTGGTGTATTGACTTGGTTTCAGGTTAACAGAAATTATATTATCCGGGCTCTATGTGAAAATCGGGATAAACCTGAGATGCAGTGTAACGGACAGTGTGTCCTGATGAAAAAACTGAAGAAATTGGAAGAGTCCGAAAAAGGTTCGCGGGGTGCCGCTTCCTCTAAGGCGGAAGTTACGATGGTGGTTTCAGAGATGCTCCATTTGCAAAGTCCATTTCCGGTACATCTATCGGAGAACCATCCGTCCTACGGCATCCTCTATAGATATCTCTATACAAACAAGCCATTTTTACCTCCTAAAATAATCTAACATTCCTCAATTTATATTTTTCGAAAGCATTATGTAGGTTATACCGGTTGTACAAGCCTATTGCCTGCAGTGGATAATTCATGCCTATTTACGTTGGCATTGAACTCCTATGCCTATACGCTATTGAAAGAATCGATTTTTAACAAAAAACTTAATAATAGAAAATGACAAACTTAATAAAATGGAAAATGATGGCATGGATAGGCTTATTCATGCTAACTGTAGTCAGTTGTAAGAAGGTGGAATCTCTGGATATCGATAGCACGAAAACGGGTGACTTTTCGATCGAGTTCGATAACCTAGTGGGCGATTACGGATTACAATTCAACAATACCAATAAACCGTATATAAACGCCAAAGGTGAAGCCTTCACTGTATCCCGTGTACAATATTATATTAGTAATATTAAGGTAAAAAAGGCGGATGGATCGGAATATGCCGTGCCTCAGGATCCGGTTGAAGAAAGTTATTTTTTGGTATATGGTGATAATCGTGGCTCCCGTTTTGCAAAAGTGAAAGTTCCCGAAGGGGATTATACTCAGGTTTCTTTTGTATTAGGCGTGGATAGTGCGCGCAGTACCATGGGGCTTGATGCACGCACAGGCGTACTTGACCCGACCACTGGTGACCACGAAACGCAGGGTATGTACTGGGGGTGGAACAGTGGCTATATTTTCTTCAAGTTTGAAGGCAATTCGCCGGTAATATCAGATGATCAACAGGGCGACCCAACAGGACGGAAGCAGTTTAAGTATCATATCGGTGGCTTCGGCGGATACAATGCGCCTACCTTGAATAATATCAAGACAATTACAATAGACTTAACAAAAGCAGGCGTTGCGCAGGTAAGGGCTGGCTACCGCAGCAATGTACATCTTTTTGTTGATCTGATGAAAGTGTTTAATGGCACACATACTTTCAGCATCGCTGAACACCCTAATGTTATGTTCAGCGAATACAGCCAATACATCGCCGATAACTTTCTGGATATGTTTACGCATGATCATACCGAAAATGGTGTAACCAGTGAGGATCAATTATAATAAAGCCATGAAAAAATGGATTGTTTTAATCGGGCTGGTAATTGTTGCATATGCCTGTAAAAAAGCGAATGAAACCTTGCCAGACCTTGACGAATTATTTCCCGGTTTTTTAAAACCGGGACATTTTCCCGAACCTGTTTACAAATTCACCGAAAACGAAGTAACGGAGGCTGGTTTTGAATTAGGTAAGCGCCTGTTCCATGAACCACGTCTATCTCGCAACAATACGATTTCCTGTGCCAGCTGCCATATTCAATCGGCCAATTTTACCCACCACGGACACGATGTTAGTCACGGGATTGACGATCAATTGGGTATCCGTAATCCCATGCCTATCATGAATCTCGCTTGGAACAAAGCGTTTTTTTGGGATGGTGGGGTGTTTAATCTCGACCTCCTTTCCATTGTTCCTATTGAAAACCCGGTTGAGATGGGTGAAAGGGTGCCGAACGTACTAGTAAAGCTGAGAACGCACCCGGATTATCCTACACTTTTTGAAAAGGCCTTTGGAAGCAGAGAGATCACTTCGGCGAAAATGTCTAAAGCATTGTCTCAGTTTATGCTAATGGCAGTTAGTGATAACAGCAAATACGATCAGGTGATCCGCGGGGAAAAGGGTATCTCTTTTACTGAGTCGGAACAGCGTGGCTACCTATTTTTCCAGAACAATTGTTCTCGCTGCCATAGCGAACCGCTGTTTACTGATGGCGATTTTCATGACAATGGACTGGGACGAAATCCAGCAGGTGACGAGGGGCGCTATGCCGTAACCTTGAACCCTACAGATAAACTAAAATTCAAGGTACCCAGCTTGCGTAATTTAAAATGGTCGGCTCCCTATATGCATGATGGCAGTATTTATACATTGAGCGGTGTACTGGACCATTACCGGAAATTTATGCAGCATACGGAAAATCTGGACATGGGTTTCCGGCACATGGACGGAACACGAGGGGTTGCTATGACAGATGTCGAGAAGGAGGATTTATTGAATTTCCTTAACACATTGAATGATGAAACTTTTGTAAAAAAACAACTGCTATCGGAACCGGGCGGTGGCTTTGTTATCAATTAAAGAAAAATGAGAGAACTACTTTTGATTTGTATTATGGTTTTATGTTATGCTTCCGCAAAAGCTTGTGACATCTGTGGCTGTGGTGTCGGAAGCTACTATCTGGGCATTTTGCCTGACTTTAATAAACGCTTTATTGGCTTGCGGTATCAATACAATACCATGCAAACGCATCTTGGCCCCGAGGGCCGGCATACACCACTCACTGCGGATGAAACATATCAGATAGTGGAGCTATGGGGCGCTTACAACTTTGGTGATCGGGTCAGGGTGATGGCTTTTCTACCGTTCAATTTCAACCAACGTCGGGTTAATGCCATGGAAGAGTCCGGTGAAAAGAGCGGATTGGGCGATATTGCGGCAATGGCCTATTATCGTATCTTTGAAGGGGGTAACACCACCACCAAATTCAAGCTGTTCAACCACTCCCTATGGGCGGGCGCAGGCGTGAAAGTGCCCAGTGGCGAATATGATAACTCCGAACGTGCAAGCGTCTCCGCCGATTCGCCCAATAATTTCCAATTGGGAACAGGCAGCACAGACTTCACGTTCAACGTCACTTACGACGCGCGTCTGATGGACATGGGATTTAACCTGAACTTATTATATAAATTCAATACCGAGAATCAATACGAATATCGCTATGGAAATAAATTCACCTGTAATGCGCTTTTTTACTACAAATTCTTAATCGATCAAAAGCTTAGAATTGCGCCGAATATAGGAATACGTTACGAAAAAGCGGAACAGGATGTATCTTATAGACGCTTTTATATAAACCAGTCGGGAGGAAACCTTACCTCGGCCATTGCAGGGCTTGAGTTAAACATTGGCAGATACGCTCTCGGTGTTAATTATCAGCTACCGGTTGATCAGCACTTGGCAGATAAGCGCGTTCACACGGGGAACAGATTAATGACTCACCTTTCTGTCTCTTTTTAAGCAACAAGGAAAATGAGGCAATTAAATAAAATCCAAAGGTTCAGTCCTAATGGTCGCCTGCTATTGATCATCCATTTGTTCGCCATGCGCCTACATGAGGAAATCTATTGATTGTAAAAATAGACACGGCTTCATTCACGATTATAAAAAACTGTTTGCCGGATAATTAAGTGAATCAATTATCCAGCAAACGTCTGTGATAATTGATTTGCCCGAGGTGATATGAAAGATGCATAGCAAGATGTGTTAAGAAATAACCGTTCGTAACTTTCTGATCCAATACATCTTGTGGATATTCTGCTGTCAGTTGCTCATCACTTAATTTACTGAAAGCAATTTCTATCACCGATATGGTTTCATCAATGCGCCTGATCAGTTCGGATCTTGGCACATCCTTAGCGGAAAACTCAAGTGGGCGATTCCGAACATAGCCCGTTTGCGCAAATTCGGCACCTATGTAGGTATTTAAATTGCCTATGAGGTGCAAGCATAGATTACCGGCGGTATTAGCGATCTGCTTTTCAACATGCCATATTCTTTGCTCGTTTTGGTATAAGGTTATTTCTGTTTTCAACTTGCCGAGGTCGCGCAAGAACAATTGTTTCAATACAGTTACCATCATTGATATTTGAATGGGCAAGGTAATAATTTATAACAATTAAAAAAACCAGCGATAAGTCAAAAAAGGCAATCACCGAAAAATCGGAGGCTGGTTTAGAAATTCATTCTAAATCTGCAATACAAGAAGAAAATCAAAAGCACCGCTAGTAAGGACGGTTTTTGTTTGTTATTTTCGTTTACGTAATCAAAACTTACAATATATGACCTTTAGGCCGCGCGATCAGAACCAACCCCCGATTGAAGAAATGTATCAAATTGCGAAACAATACTCTCGTCGGCCGGAAGAAGTGGATGATTTGGTACAAGACCTGCTTCTTGAAGCGGTTAGAACGGGAAAGGATTTCCTGGACACTCGTTTTATGGCTTGGGGAAGAGGTTTTTTACGTAACCATGCCGCTTTCATTGCCCGTACAGAAGGCCGGCGTAGAAAGCGGGAAGAAGGGTATCAGGGGGATGATCCGAACCGTACTGATACTGATATAGGTAGACTTCCGGAAAACTTTATTGTTCCGCTCCGCCCATCCCTCCGAATACTGGCACGACTAATCAACGGCGGCCTGAGCAAAAAGGAAATTTTATATCTACTGGACATTCCGGATACCGCCCTGCGCCAGCGATTAACCGCCTTACGAAGAGAATGGAAAACTTATGCCACCGTAGGTTTTGAATCGGAAGGACCTGAAATTTTAACGCATACTCTACCTAGCGGATTAATGCGCCAATCTCTTTTACAAACATTCAAGCATGCCAACGATATAAAGCAGCAATTAATCGGGCGAGTTATTGGCAGCCACGACCCTGATGGACATTTATTTAGAATATATTCTTCTCCTGCTCACAAAAAAGAATTTCCCGGCAACAATGACCATGATAAATCGGGTTAAGATCCTGGACAATATTTAAAACTTTAAAAAAATCAACATGGGAGTAAAACTTAAAAAAGGTATCGCAGTTCTTTTCAACGTGAGCGATATCAGTCGTACCGAACGTTTTTACAGAGAAATTTTGGGAATCGAAGTGGAACGCCAACCTGGAGGCGATGAACCGGATTGGCTACTGGCTACGATAGGTAATGGTGTCGAACTACTTTTTTTTGAAGGAAAAGAAGAAATCGGCCGTTCGCCGATCGTAGTGTTCGAACTGGAAGAGGGTTACATTGAAACGGTGGTGGAAAATCTGGCTAAAGAGGGCGTAGAAGTGGTTACGCCGGTAACGGAAGCTCCGGGTGGTTGGAGCGCCGATTTCTCGGATCCTGACGGTCATCCGCTCGCATTTTACCAGTCTGGGGACTTGCCCTTAAGAAAATAGCAGGCCATGCCAAATTAGTACTCTTATGAAAAGCCCGACAGACTTCGGTATGTTTCGGGCTTTTTTCCCTTAACTTTCGAATGAATGTCTGCGAGACAGCTTTCTCCTACTTGTTGTAACCGTTACACCTCGTTCGTAACCCTTGCAAACTTATTTCTATACTCAATGGGCGTAAGGCCAGTAATCTTTTTAAATATGTCTCTAAATGCCTTTGTATCCGTATAGCCTACATCAAACATGGTTTCTGTCACATTTTTTCGTGATGCTTCGAAGAATTTTTTTGCAGCTTCTATTCTTACTCGTTGTATGTACTCAACAGGGGTATTGTTGGTTGCATCTTTAAATTTTCTTTCAAAAGTTCTACGACTTGTATTGATTAGGTTTGCCAGCGTTTCAATGGTTATTTTATTTTGATAATGTTTCTCGATATAATCTTGCACTTTTTTAATATCATCATCACCATGATTCCGTTGACCTTTAAATATTGCAAACTGAGATTGACTATCTCTCCCTATATCTAAAGCAAAATATTTTGAAATCATGATGGCTGTTTCTCTGTCGGCGAACTTTTCAACCAGATATAATATTAAATTCCACAAGCTGCTTGCTCCGCCGCTGCTGTATATGTTGTCATGTTCGGTTATTATCGCACCATCCTCTACCTCCACTTCGGGATATCTTTCTTTAAATTCGTTGATATAAGCCCAATGTGTGGAGCATTTTTTCCCATTGAGTAAACCCGTTTCTGCTAAAAGAAATGCACCGATACATAAGCTGGCAATACTTGAACCTTTTTCATGCAATTTTTTAAAATAAGGTATTGCTTCTGCGTTGGCTTGTACGCCCTTGGCAGTGTCACCATAGGCAGGCGGGATGATAAGTAGGTCCGTTTTCGACACATCTTTGAGCAATCTATTGGTTTTGATTGTGTATTCGCCGTTATTGGCAGGTACATATTCTTTTAAACCTACATATTCAACCTCGAAGATCGGCTTTTTACCAAAAGTGTTTAAAAACTCATTAGCAGTATTAAAGGTTCTAAATGGTGGTGTAACCGCTTCAATTACGCCATACTCCGGTACAAAAACAGAAACTTGCATAAATTAAATCCTTACTATTAAGTCGCAAGATAAAAAAAAGTTTGTCACAATTCACCCCTAAAGTTGTCATTTTCACAACAGCCATAACTCGCTAAGCCGTTGTAATTTTGGATTATAAGATTTTAACAAATAAAAATTAAAAACAATGACACAGGCATCAAAAATTACGGTAGAAGCAACAGCAAATGCTCCCTTGGAAAAAGTTTGGAAAGCATGGAATACACCAAATGATATTATGCAATGGAACACTCCTGATCCAAGTTGGCATTGTCCAAGCAGTGAAAACGACTTGAGAACCGGTGGTAAATTCAAGAATAGAATGGAGGCTAAAGATGGCAGCTTCGGATTTGACTTCGAGGGTGTTTATGACAAAGTGGAACTACACAAGGAAATTACTTATACCATGGCTGATGGAAGAAGAGCCACTACACTGTTTACCGAGCAAAATGGTAAAACGAATATTGAAACTATGTTTGATCCTGAAACGGAAAATGATCCCGAATTTCAGAAACAGGGATGGCAGGCTATCTTGGACAATTTTGTAAAATATGTTGAATCGATCCATTAATCATTAGCAAAGTGAAAAAGAATAAAACAATCTTTTGGGTAGCAACCACCATCATCATACTTTGGGAAGGTGTAATGCCCCTTGGCACCCTACTATTTGCGCCGCAATATGTAAACGCGGGTACAAAACCGTTGGGTTATCCCGATTACTTTGCCTATACGCTTATTATCTGCAAAGCACTGGGAGTGTTGGCGATTTCTCTCCCCAAAACACCGAACAAGCTAAAGGAATGGGCCTATGCAGGGCTTACCTTTAATTTGGTTTTCGCATTCATCAGCCACGCATGTGTAGATAAAAACATTGGTTTTATGTTAATGCCATTGGTGGTACTAGCTATTCTAGCAGTTTCTTACATTTATAACAACAAAATCCATGCAAATGGCTAAGACCAATTATCAAACTATTGATGAGTATCATCAGGATTTTAGCGGTGAAGCCCTCGTGCGAATGCAAACCATCAGAAAAATCATTCACGAATTGGTGCCTGATGTAGCGGAAAGTATAAGCTATCAAATACCTTGTTTTAAATATAATGGTTACCTGATCTACTATTGCGCTTTCCCGAAACACATCACCTTGTCGAATCCCTACAGCGAAGTATTTTGGGAACATTTCAAGGCTGATCTCAAAGGGTATAAAACCAGTAAAGCGGCCATTCAGATTCCAATGGATAAACCACTACCCGAAGCATTGATTAGAAAAATCGTATCATTCCGAAAAAAAGAGAATGAGGAAAGGGTGAAGGATAAAAATGGCAAGTAATATGATTTCGCAACGTAAGCTAACGAAGGCAAGCCCCGAGAAGGTGTTTCAGGAATTTGCTACTGGCAAATTAGTGTCGGCCATTTTCATTACCTTTTCGGGTAATTGCAGAAAGGCCCTCACTTTTTATCAAACCTGCTTTGGTGGCAGATTACAATTTGAAACCTTTGAAAAAGAATTACAAGGATATACAGAAATACCGGTAGTTGTAGGATCGCTCGTTTCCGACAACATCATTATTTACGGCTCCGACTTGGTACACAACGAAGGAAGGACCATTGGAAATTATATATCTATTTTTCTACATTGCACCAACGTTTATGAAAGAAAAGCGCTGATAAAAAAATTGTTAGCAAATAAAAAGGACCGGATTATACCCGATCCTGACGATCAAAAATTAATCGAAATAACCGATGCTTTTGACGTGGGATGGGTATTGGGCATCTGACTTAGCGCCATCCCAATTCCGGCGCTACATGTTCCAATATCGCGGACAAGAGATGTACATTATAATCCACTCCCAGGGTATTAGGTATCGTTAGAAGAAGTGTATCCGCTTCTTGGATAGCTTCGTCCTGCTCCAATTCCTTGATGAGTTTATCAGGTTCGGCTGCATAACTTCGCCCGAAAATTGCACGTTTATCTTTTTCAATCATTCCAATTTTATCGTCACGACTAACTTCCTGTCCGAAGTAGTAGCGATCTTGATCGTTCATTAAGGCAAATATTGATCGGCTAACAGACACCCTTGGTTCACGTTGGTGACCCGCCTTTTTCCAAGCTTCTTTGTACAACCGAATCTGTTCTGCTTGCTGAACATGAAAGGGTTTCCCACTTTCGTCGTATTTCAAGGTAGAGCTTTGCAGGTTCATACCATTTTCGGCGGCCCAAACGGCTGTACTGTTGGATGCAGCGCCCCACCAGATCCGCTCTCGTAAACCTTTAGCATGTGGTTCCAAGCGTAACAGTCCCGGTGGGTTCGGAAACATAGGATATGGATTGGGTTGTGCAAAACCGACACCGTCTAGCCTTTTCAAAAATTCCAGCGCTTTACGGCGTCCCATATCCGCATCAGTTTCTCCTTCCATCAATTCATAACCGAAATAGCGCCAGCCGTCGATTACTTGTTCCGGCGACCCCCTACTGATTCCCAATTGCAACCGGCCACCTGAAATAAGGTCGGCAGCACCCGCATCTTCCACCATATACAATGGGTTTTCGTAACGCATATCGATCACACCGGTGCCGATCTCTATTTTTTTTGTTTTAGCACCAATGGCTGATAGCAATGGAAAGGGGGATGCTAATTGAGCAGCAAAATGATGCACACGGAAATAGGCTCCATCCAGGCCAATCTCTTCCGCAGCTACAGCCAGATCGATGGATTGAAGCAGGGTGTCACTAGCTGTGCGAGTGCTATATGCCGGATGATTAGACCAGTGCCCGAAGGATAAAAATCCTATTTTTTTCATAAGTAACTATAGTAAAAACGATCTCAATTATTTTCGTTACTGCCAAATATACTCAAATACTGCTTGCTACCGCAAGCTCGCTTTGTTAAACGAGACATTTCCTTTACAAAAATACGCTCGTTAGATTTTAGCAAAATTAATCTTTCTAAAGTGAACGGTGCTCTCCCAAAGTGACTCTTTAAAGACAGCATCATTTTGATATTCGAGACGAGGAAGGATTCTGTATTCAAGGGTAAGCTCAAATTCGTTATCCGTAAAAGGCCAGGGATCAACACTTAATATACTACCGCTTTTGTCAAAAACATAATAACTGCGGGCTTCCGGCCCCTGACTGACTTCCAACTTTCTCCCTTCGGGGGGAATCTGATCTTGGCAAAGGATCAGTGATAGCGCATCGCACCATTGCAAAATCGCATAATGGGCTTGTACTGTATCCCTATCGATCCCAAGCTCCGCCATCCATTTATGCTGCAACGATTGTAAACTTTTACAATATTGCGCCGATTCATCGGATTCAGTTGCATACAAGAATTGAATATGAAAAGATAACAAGAGCGCAACGTATAGACTTCGGGTAAGACCTTTCTTCAATAAAGCCTCACAACGCTGAAGGTTGAAGGACTCCATTTTGAAATCTTTTGGCCCTTTAAACCGGTTGATAATCCCTTCAACCTCGAATTCATTATAGGTGTCGTCGTGTATTCCCGTCGCAAACAGCACATCCAGTTTGAAAGGATCTGCTTCTAACCATTTAAGCTGATTTAAAATGGCCGCTGCTAATCGCCCGTGATGCCTTTGGAGTACAATTTCGAATCCCCTATCGGTATAAGTTACAATCATTTTATTCGGTAATAAGTCTATTCACTTCGCTTTTTTTTTTCGGTGTCGAGTTTTCTGCGAGCCACCGCTTCTCTTTTTCTCCAAGTGTTAATATGCGGATCTTCATAGGTAGGCCTTCCTTTGTCATCCAAGAGGCCAAGTGATTTAGCAAGGCTTCGGCTAACGGTAGCAGAGCGGCGATTCGCTTTCTTCCAAGCCATCTGATCATCCCATAGATCTTTTTCATAGGCATCAATGCCCTGCTTGATAACAACGAGTTCATCCCGATATTGCTTCTGTCTTCGATAGATAATCATCAGGCGATTGTATGCTGCCGAGTGTAGTGGATCGGTTTGTATGATGCCCTTATATATCTTGACAGCGGCTGACATATCTCCTTCACGCTCTAATTCGCGGGCTTTCGTCATCTTTTCTTTTACGGACAATTTTTCTTTGGTCATTTGATATAAACATGATACTCAATCAACAAGTATCGGGCAAAGATGTTTATGTTATGATCTATGCTGGATAAAAACGTCTTTAGTTGCTGTCCCTTGCCAACTCTGTTGTTCGACACGCATATGAAGGCTTACCTTGAAGTGCTAAACAATATGGATTGGACGACGTTTATTAAGTCATATGGATCATAAGCTTAAAATGACAGTTGCCATTGTCGGATCGGGTGCCAGTGGTGTTACCTGCTTTATACAACTTGTATTAAAATATATAATAACCAAGCCGTCCAAGATACTTTCGATTATACTATTCGAAAAGAAAGGTGAATTTGGCACTGGTTTGGCCTATGGAACCGGACAAGAAGGACATTTATTAAACACAAAGGCTGGTTTAATGGGATTGTTTCCGCAAGAACGATTGCATTTTGTACGATGGATGCATGATCATAAAGACAGGATTGAGCAGGAATTCCCTCAAGTAAGTCCTCATCCCGATGCCTACCCGCCGAGAATGCTTTACGGTAAGTATGTTCAGGCCATGCTGGACGAGTATTGGCAGCTAGCCCGGCAAAAGGGCATTGAGGTGAGTAAACAGCAAGTAGAAATCGTTGATGCCGAAGTGCAGAAAGATAAGCGTGTTATATTGAGATCGGCCTCTGATCATAGCTACCTTGTCGATTATGTTATATTGGCGACAGGCACGCCCGAAGCGGCAACTTTTGAGAACCTAAAGGGCTTGGAAAGGTATATCGATTCCCCTTGGCCCTCAAAAAGAATTATACAAACCATTCAGGATAAATATGCGAAGATAAGTATTGTGGGTAGTAGTCTGACAGCCATTGATGCTTTGATTACTTTGGTTGCAAACGGGCATAAAGGTCCGATTACGTTTTTTTCATTGAGAGGGCTTTTACCGCGGGTACAATCGGCATCGGAAAAACCATTTCAGCGAAAAGTATTAACGCTATCTACTATCAAGACCCTGATCCGCGAGAATCGCCGATCATTGCGAGTTAAGGATTTAATACGCCTATTTCGGAGTGAAGTAGAAGGTTATCTTGAACGCAAGCTGGACTGGGCGACCGAAGAACGAGTCAATAAAAATCATCTTCAATTATTAGAAGAAGACATAAGACAAGCTATGAATGGTGACAGTTTGTTTCAAAATATTCTGTATTCTTTACGGGAAGAGACTTACGCTATATGGAAATTATTACCCGTTGATCAGAAAATTTTGTTCGTTAAATGGATAAAGCCCTATTTTGACATTAACCGGCATGCGGTACCCATGGAGAATGGCATTAAGATAATGAACCTATTGAAATCAAATCAGTTGGAGGTTATCGGCAATAGCGAGGACATCAAATGGAAAGGAAATAAATTTGTATTGAAGACGGAGGACAGCCATACCTACGAAGCGGACTTTGTCATCAATGCCTCCGGACCGGCGAGCGTCATTCATAAGATGGAAGATCAAAAGTTGTTACAAGCTTTATTAAGCAAAAAGTATATTCAAGAGTATGGCGCCGGTGGACTGATAGTGGATCTGAATACGCTGCGGGTCAAAGACGTTTCCTCAGAGGAAAGGACGCCGTTCTACGCGCTTGGGCATCCGATTACGGGATTGCAATTGGATGTAAATTCGTTATGGTTTAATGTGGAACAAGCAGATCTCCTGACGGATGATCTCATTCGTCAATTTCAATAATGGAGTTATTGCAAGAACTTCTTAACAAGGTACTACCTCTCTACGGCTTCATTCTTATTGGGTTCTTTGCTAAAAAAAGATGGCAGTTGGGCAGTAAATGGATTTCAAAAATTCTTTTATACCTTTTAATTCCCTTACTTATCATTGAAAATATGCTCCAGGCCGAGCTATCGGAAAGCGCTGTGGTTGGATCTATAATCTTTGTTCTTGCCTTGGCAATGAATATACCTGCTATTATCTGTAAACGTTTTGTAGCAAAAGATTTTAATGGTAGTCTTTTGAAAGGTAGCTTTTCCTACTATAACATTGGATGGTTTGGGATCCCAGTTGTAATGGCTCTTTTTGGTAATGAACAAATGCCATTAATTATCAGCGCGTATGTAGGCAATGTATTTTACGGTGACACCATAGGTTATTATCTGATATCGCGCACGAAAGGTCTTCCTGTGAAAGAGGCTGCGAAAAACGTTTTTCGTATACCTGCTCTGTATGCCTGTATTATCGCGGTGCTATTGAACTTGTTTAGCGTGAACTTACCTCAAAGAGCTGAACTTATTGGCGATGTGGTAGGCTGGACAGTTTCGGCTTCCGGAATGTTCATCATTGGCCTCACGCTGGCGGACATCAATTTCCAACAGATACGATTATGGAATTTTGCTAAAATATTAGGCTTGCGCTACATCTCGGGCGCGGTACTTCTGGTCCTGTTGTTATGTCTTGAAAAACAATTTATGCAAATACTTGACGATGATAAATCGAAATTAATGGGGCTGATTGCTAGTTTTCCTATTGCTGCAAACCTTGTGGTCTTCGCGTCCTTTCTGGAAACTGAAAAAAAGAATTCAGCCCTATTGGTTGGGATTTCTTCTATCATTTCACTTGTTTTGGTTCCTATATTGTGCTTGCTGCTATTTTGATTCGGCGAATAAATCAAAAACAGCCGTGATGCTAATTCTTTTTTTCCATAATCTCTTTTAACTTACCAGCCAGTTCAGCCACTTTATCAGGATATTTGCCGGCTAAATTTCGTTGTTCCCGGGGATCGTGCTTTAAATCATATAACTGCGGCTCTTGTTGCAGACCCGTTTCAACCGTTTTATTATCCAACCAATCGGGTGTTTTTTTGGAGACCGGTTCAATATACTTCCAGTTCTCCTTTCGAATAGCCATCGTAAACGATTCCTGTAACATAACGCGACGCCCTTCCTTTGACTTTCCCGTTAATGCATCAAGTAAGTTTTCGCTATCAGGTGCGATTGTCTCTCGATCGATTTTAACTCCGGTAAGGTTTGCCAAGGAAGCAAAAAAATCGATCTGATTAATGACCGCATCGCTAATTCCGGGCTGTATCTCATTTGGCCAACGAACAATCATCGGCATCCGCAATCCGCCTTCGAAGGCGCTGTACTTCCCTCCTCGGTATATACCGGCCGGCTTATGGTTGCCAATCAATTCTTCTGCATGATCGCCATAACCATCGTCAAGTACCGGCCCATTATCGCTACTGAAAATGACGAATGTGTTTTTATCGAGATTTAAATCTTTCAGCGTTTTCATAATCTCCCCCACCATGGCATCCATTTCAACAATGAGGTCTCCCCTAGGTCCCATGTTGGTAGTGCCCACGTATTTATTATTCGGCATACGTGGCACATGAATATGTGGCAGTGCATAATAGAGAAAAAAGGGCTCATTCTGATGTTGATGGATAAACGCTTTCGCCTTATCCGTAAATACGTCAGCAAAATCTTCATCTTTCCAATAAGCTTGATGCCCGCCCGTCATATAACCTATACGGCTGACTCCGTTAACAATAGTTCCGCTGTGCTGGGTGTCAGCCGCCATCTTCAGCATTTTGGGATGTTCGAGACCAATTGGATCTTTTCCTATTTTTTTATTATAATCCACCTGGATCGGATCTCGATGGTCTAAATCAACAACACGACTATTTTCTACATATACCGTAGGCACACGATCAGCCGTGGCTGGTAATAAAAAACTATAATCAAAACCTATCTCCAAGGGCCCAGGCTTTATGTCCGCATTCCAATCCGGACTTCCGTTGCCCAAACCTAAGTGCCACTTACCAACTACGCCTGCAGTATAGCCAGCCTTCTTCAACATCGACGCCAAGGTTTCACGATCGGGTTCAATAATCAGAGGTGCATCACCGGGCAAAATGGCCGCGTCGTTTCGAAAAGCATATCTTCCCGTCAGCATCGCATAACGTGACGGTGTACAGGTTGAAGCCTCGGAATAGGCATTGGTGAAACGTAAGCCTTCCGCTGCCAGTCTATCTATATGGGTTGTTTGCACTGCGCTTGCTCCATAGCAACTTAAATCACCATAGCCAAGATCGTCTGCATAAATAATAATGATATTGGGCTTTTTTACCGGCGAAGTGTTCTTTTGCTGGCAAGAGCTGAATACAATCGGGATGACAAGGGTGTAAAAGATATTTTTTATCATCTTCTTTGAATGAAAATCAATGCCTAATAGTAAAAATTCATATTCTCCAGGTTATCTTTAAACCAAGCCTGCTTTTAGCAGAAACAAATAAGCATCCTTGCTGTTCATCATTTCTCTGAATTAACGGTTGAATAGAAATCGGCTGCGGCTTTAATATCAGGTTTTAGTCGATTGTCTTCCCACTTTACAGGCACAAGAGCGGGGCGGCAGGTTTGGGAGAATTTCTTACCCATAGCGCCGCGTGGATTAAAAAAGATGGTTGACCACCAATGGCCGCTTTTATCCTGAAACAGATTATTATGTCCTCCTTCCAAAATAGCGGGGTATCGCGGTCCGTAAGGTCCGTAAATATAATCCGATTCTGCCACGACCACATCATAGCTATGTAATTGTTCACCGGGTGTTTCCTTTCTTAAATACGTATAGCGACCATTGGAAAGCGGTACAGACCATACCGTTTGTAATAACTGGTATTTGCCATGATGCTTGGTCAACCACACGCCTTCGATATAAGGTTCTTTAGCATAAGGTGTTTCTTTAAGTTGCTTAAAAGGCTCCGAGATATCACTCAGATCATTCTTCATACGAGCGATATAATGATCATGACCGACGAGATAAACCTCACCGTCCTCATCTTCGAAGGCGCTGAGGTCAATGTTATCGAAAATAGCATGCTGTTCATTTCCTTTGATATTGCGATAAGGCCCTTCCGGTTTTCCTGAAATACTCTCTAAAACGAAAGATCCCTGATTACCATTTAAACAGGCAATGAGCAACCATTTCTTCTTGCTTTTTATATAGTGTAATTCAGGCGCCCATACGGCTCGATACATTGAATCAAGGGGATCGCCGTTTAGGGATACTGATCCCTTTTTGATGGGTTTACCAACCCTCTGCCAGGTAGCGGCATTCTCGTCGAACGACCAAATTCTACCCATTGATTCCCAGTTCTTAAGGTCTGGTGAACGCCATAAATATAGACCATCATTATAGTCCCAGCAATGCACTTGTCCGGCAAACCGCCTCCCCGGGGAGGCGGTTGTTCCGGTTAAATAATAATTCCCGTCAGGTCCGAGCATCACATAAGTATCACGCATCCATACGTCTAACAATGGTTTTACGGTTGGAGGAACTGTAAGCAATGGATCTCCCACGGGTGCGCAAGGATTACTGAAAGATTGACGCTTGCTCCGGTTTTGAGCGTGACCAATGCAATAGCTTAAACATAATATAAGGAGTATGAATTTTATCCGTTTGGTTAACATAGCCGTCTTAGTGTGTTAATAAAATCTCTAATTATACCCCTTGTTCTGTACGCAAAGTTTATTCGCTTGGATTTCGGATTGTGGAATGGGGAATAGAAGTTTATCTGGCGTTGCTAAAGTAGCTGACACCCCTCTTGCTATTGCCGACGACAAGAAGGTTCCTTGTCTGATTAAATCTTCCCTCCTTTTACCTTCAGAGATAAATTCCCAGCCTCTCTCTTTAAACAGAGCTTCTCTGAAAAGTTCTTTCGTCCCTGCTTCGGTAAGTGTTAAATCGGGCAAACCGGCTCTTTTACGTATCTGATTAATAAGTGCAAATGCTTCTTCCGAGGGCCCGGATAGCTCATTCAACGCTTCTGCACGCGATAATAAAATATCTGCGTAGCGCAATACAGGCACGTCGTTTCCGCTGTTATTTCCGATGGTGCTGTTATCCCAATATTTAAAGCTTCGGGCATTGTCGTCATTGAGTATATTTACTGTTACGTTGTTATTATTTACATAACTGGTACAGATCAACGTACGCCGCTGGTCGTTTTCCGCCATACTATTTACAAAGGCGGTCCTTAAACGGTATTGGGTTGCGAAGTTAGACATAGATGCCTGGTAAACAAACTCAGGAAGTTGAGCTGTGCTTTTAAAATTTGGCGTAAGCGCTCCGGCCATAAACCAGTTTCCGAAATCTACTTCATTACGACAAGGTAATACTAATAGCATTTCGCGGTTGTTCATTCCTTCGTTTTCTACTCGAAAAAGATCTTTAAAGGCATATTGACCGATGCTATAGTAATTAAAATCAATAATGGTTTTACAAGCATCTGCCGCTTTTTGCCATTGCTTAGTATTTAAGTAAAACTTTGCCAAAATACCGCTTGCGTTTCCTTTATTGAAGCGACCAAAGGCTTCCTCCTGTCCTGGATCCGGTAGATCGGGGATCGCTGCAAGAAATTCTGATTCGATGAAGTTTTTTATTTCTTCCTCAGTTGCTCTTGCTAAATCGCCTGTTTGTTCAGTGGAAAGGCGAAGAGGTACCGGCCCAAAGAAATTATATAAAATAGCAAAAGCCTGTGCACGCAGTGCGCGCGCTTCCGCTAGAATCAGTTTCTTACTTTCTTCCGAAGCATTTACCCCCTCTATATTTTCAATTACTCCATTAGCGTCGCGGATACAGCGGTAATTCGGTGCCCACATATCACCTTCAAAAGTACCTAAATTAGGCTCCCAGCTAAAATTAATTAAGTGTAATAATTGTCCGTTTTCTGCTCCGCCCGAATTGAAAGCCATATCAGTGCATACTTCCGAATCGTTAATAATAAAGCGCGAATTCTGCTGCGTTTGTTGTTGCGCATAGGCGGAAAATAAAAGTGACTTGATACCAGCTTCTGTTGTGAGCACGTTGCCTGGTGCAAATTCAGAATTCGGCGTTACATCTAATACATCGCTACAGGACGAAAGGCTTGCCAAAAGCAACAATGTAATATATTGAGTGATTTTTTTCATCTGCATAAATTTTTCTATAAAAAATATATTTACATACTTACCAAACTAAAACTGCACATTAATCCCCGCCGTAAATGTCCTTGTAAGTGGGTATGAATTATAATCTACCCGCAGGATATCATCTCCGATTGCATTAACCGCAGGGTCTACTCCTGAATAGCTGGTAAACGTGTATAAGTTCTGTCCGTTAACAAATACCGTTGCCTTGCGAATAAATAGTTTTTCAGGTAAAGGGATCTGATAAGATAAGCGAACGGATTGTATACGTAGGTAAGATGCGTCTTCTACGGTTTTATTCGTTATTTGTCTGGCACCCTGTACATCACCCGGAATAAAAGAGGGATACTCGTTACTTGGATTGGCTGCTGTCCATCGGTTAAGATATAGCTCAGCCAGTTTATTACGGCGAAAATCAACAGCATAATAAGAATCTACCAGACTACTATTGAGCATCTTAGCTCCTTTTGAGCCTTCTAAAAAAATAGATAAAGCTAGTTTTTTGTAGCGCATGTTGGCGTTAAAACCATAAAAGAAGTCTGGCAAGGATTTACCTAAGATGACGCGATCATCTGCATTGATGATTTTGTTATTATCGAAGTCCCTGTATTTCAGATCACCGGGTCTAACACCCGGTTGAGCCAACGAAAAATCGTCCCCTTCTTGCCAAACGCCATCCACGATGTAACCATAAAACGAGCCCATTGACTCTCCCGGTTTTAATATGCTATACTGACCGATATTTCCAGGACCTGAGCCGATAAATTGTTCGACATTTCCTAAGCTCAACACCCTATTTTTTAACGTTGTAATATTAAAATTGGCATCTACCTTTAAATCCTCGCTTTCAACAATTACACCATTAACCGAAAACTCCATTCCTGTATTGCGCATACTACCCACATTTTCTGTCCGACCAGCGAAACCTGAACTTAAAGGTTGAGGAACGTTATACAGAAGGTTGGAAGTTTTTCGGTTATAATAGTCGATGCTTCCAGAAAGTTTAGAACTGAAAAAGGCAAAATCCAACCCAATGTCGACCTGATGGGCAGATTCCCATCTTAAGTACGGATTTGAGCTTCTGGTAGGGGCGATACTGGTTACTTTCTCTCCATCAAAAACGGCAACTCTGCCTGCAGCATAGGTTGAATAATAAAGATAATTTACATTAGGTTGGTTGCCGGTAGCGCCATAACTAGCTCTAAACTTCAAGTCATCTATAAGGTTCATGTTCTTCAAAAAATCTTCTTGCTTCATTTTCCAAGCAAATGCCGCAGAAGGGAAATACCCGAAGCGATGCTCCGGACCGAACCGAGCCGAGCCGTCGGCACGTATCGATCCGGTGAACAAATATTTACCGGCATAGGAGTAGTTTATCCGCCCCAGATATGATAATAAAATATTTTCCTGTGCGCCATTGCCTACCCCATTTAGCATTGCATCCCCCGATCCGATACCGAAGTATGTCAAATCAGGTAATGCGAAGTCCCGCGAATTGGCAATTAACGAGCTGGAGGTGTATCGCTCATAGGTTGAACCTGCAACGGCTGACAAACTATGCTCACCAAAAGTTTTATTATAATTCAATGTACCCTCCACCAAATAATATGTTCGTTTTCCATCACGGGCGTCAGCATAACCATTATA
The DNA here is from genome assembly GCF_008245145.1 of Olivibacter sp. LS-1. Classification (GTDB taxonomy): domain Bacteria; phylum Bacteroidota; class Bacteroidia; order Sphingobacteriales; family Sphingobacteriaceae; genus Olivibacter; species Olivibacter oleidegradans. Next base: position 5,498,895 of record NZ_CP041643.1, read on the forward strand.
GGAAGCGCCGGTAAGCGTGGAAGGATCTATCCAGAAGTTTCGTTGTGAGATATTGATATCTGCTCCAAGCCTTGCTTTTGCTGATAAGGAAGGAAGAATAAAATACTCGGCGTAGAGGTTTCCAAAAGTTCGATAGGTATCGCCTACCGAGTACTGCCCATTAATGACTGCTAGCGGGTTATCCATCGGCGCCATTAAAGGTGAACGATAGTAAGAACCGTCCGGATTATAAGGAGGGACCGTTGGATCGTAATTCTGTGCCATATAAAGGGCGCTGGCATTATCATTTAAACCTGTTCCATTTGCGTTATAATGATCCTTTATATAGGCCGTAGCGAGGTTAATGCCCACATTATACTTCGATGCCACACCCGTTTCCAGGTTAACTCGCGCGTTATACCGCTTAGTAGACGAATTTAACATCACCCCTTCTTGATCAAAATAGCCTGCCGAAATGTGAAACTTGGTAAGCTCATTTCCACCACTAAAAGACACATCATGACTTTGTATTGGTGCGTTTTTCAATAAGAGGTCCTGCCAATCGGTATTGTAAGTGCTCGCCTCTACGGGTTGGTATACGCTGCCGTTCAACTGTCCTTCTTGAATGATGCCATTAATGGCAGAGGTATATTCTTCAGCAGTCATATAGCGCTGTGTCTTAGCCACCTGCTGCTGTCCATAACTTGCATCATAAGTTACTGTAATTTTTCCCGCTTTCCCCTTTTTTGTGGTGATCAAGACAACACCGTTGGCACCACGCGAGCCGTAGATAGCTGTAGCAGAAGCATCTTTCAATATTTCTATCGAGGCGATGTCTGCCGGGTTAAGAGCGTTTAGTGGTGTACGATTATTCGGATTGTTCGTCGCTCCCCCTACACCGGCTGCGCCGATAGCGGCTGCATCATTCACGGGCATTCCATCAATCACATATAAGGGAGCGTTATTTCCGGTGATGGAAGTGATTCCACGGATTTGTACACTCATTGCTGCACCTGGCTCGCCGCTTTTCTGATAAATCTGCACACCTGACGTTCTCCCCTGTAGGGCCTGTTGCATGTTAACATTTGCACCCTTTGTTAAGTCTTCTGCCTTGACAGATGACACAGAACCGGTGAGATCACTTTTTGCCACCGCTCCGTAACCTATAACAACAATCTCGTCTAAAGCGGTACTTTCAGCTATCAGGGTTACTGACAGGTTATGTCTCCCGTTTAAGCCTAGTTCTTGTGTTTTGTAACCTACATACGTGAATTTTAAGGTTGCGTTTGTTTGGACGCCATTCAATGCAAACCGGCCCTTTTCGTCCGTCATCGTTGCCAAAGATGCCCCTTTAACGGATACACTTACACCGGACAGTGCCTGTCCTACTTGATCAGTCACTTTTCCGTTAACGCTTGTCTGTTGAGCTGCAAGTTGATGCATATGTACTAGCATCAGGCTTATCCATAGGAAGTGCTTTAGCCTATTGGTAAGCTTTTCTATTTTTAATCGATCCATAATTATTGGTTAGGTATTATCAAAGTATTTATACTCTCGTCATTTTAGTCAGAATAAATGCCTTCCTACCCACCGATAAGGTGGGATTCCATTATATTTCACCCGATACAATGATGACTCGCTATCTAGATGGCATCATGCGTCTTAAGGTTTCGGAAAAACGCTGTACCGGTTGGCTAATTCTTCCCATTTTTTCTTCATAGCTTCCATTCTTTGAGGATAAGTAGCCGACAGGTTTTGGGTTTCTGAACGATCTTTCGCTAAGTCATAAAGTTCCCATGGCGCATTGATATCTACCCGAACAATTTTCCAATCGCCCTGTCGCAGGGCAGCAGCACCGTTGTGTTCCCAGAACAATTCGTCATGAAGATGTGCTTTCTGCTTACCGGTCCACAGAGGCAATAGGCTTTTTCCCGGTGTAGGTGTGATACGATGTCCTTCAAAGGTCTCAGGGTATATTGCCCCCGCGATATCGGTACAAGTGGACATCAAATCAATAATATGTGCGGGTTCGTCGCTGATTTTATTTTGTGCCTTTATCTTATTTGGCCAATAAGCGATAAATGGCGTGGCGATTCCTCCCTCATGTTCTTTAGATTTCCAATAACGAAAGGGTGTACAGGATACGTTTGCCCACTCTGGTCCGATGCCGAAGTGTGTTGTTTGCGGGCCAGGCATTACATCCTTGTTGACAGAAAAACTGATCTTCCTACTATCTCGCGTCGTTCCTGAGCGATCGAAACCTGGGCCAAATTTAGCGGGTTGCTCGGGGCTAGCGCCATTATCTGAAAGGAAAACAATAAGCGTATTGTCAAGCTGGCCCGATTTCTGAAGCGCATCCATCATCTTGCCAATATTTTGATCCAGACGGTCTACCATTGCCGCATGAACCGCCATTGCACGCGCATCCCAAAGACTGTCAGCGTTTTTCTCCCAGCCCCTTTCTGGTGTCATAAATCTCGAAAGCTTTACTTGATTAGGCTTAATCAGTCCCAACTTCAGCATTTTTTGATAACGTTTTTCACGAATGTAGTTCCAGCCCTTTTTATATGTATTTTCGTATTTGCGGATATCACTTTCCAATGCTTGTAGTGGCCAATGGGGCGCCGTAAAGGCGACATACATAAAAAACGGCACCTCTTTTTGTGCGAATTGCCTTATATAAGAGGCCGTACTATCCCCAATAGCATTAGTGTAATAGAAATCTTTGGGAACTGACTGAATCGGCCGCGTGCCATTCACCAAGGAAAATGGGTCGAAATAGTCTACTACGCCCCAAATATTACCATAATATTTATCAAAACCTTTATGTACAGGATATGACAAAGTATCTGAAAAGTCGCGATTAGTGATCTGATGATCGAGCCAAGCCAATTGTTCCTCTTTAGTTGGTAAGGGTTCTGTTTCAGAAACATGCCATTTACCTACCATTCCTGTTTGGTAGCCGGCTCCTTTTAATACCTGAGCGATTGTGACTACATTGGGTTGTAAAAAACCTCTGTATCCAGGTTGCCCTTGATCGCTTGTCATATTCCCGATACCAGCTGTATGTGGATATTGCCCGGTTAGTAGGGAGGCCCGTGTTGGGCAACATCGACTGGCATTATAAAAACTCGTCATTCGTAAACCGTGTGAAGCGAGTCGATCCAAATTAGGCGTCTTAATTTCTCCTCCATAACAGCCTATGTCTGAGAAACCCAAATCATCTGCCATTACAATAATGATATTAGGTTTATTTTGCGCCGAGACCCCGGCTGCATAAATTAACCAAATAAACAATAAGCATAGAATTTTTGCGTGTCGAAAAAAAGCCATAAGTGTATGATTGGTTTGCAAGAGCAATGTTAGACGAAAAACGCTATCATCAGTAGCACACATGTTAAATTTTATAGGACATTCGTTCAAAAACCGTATCTTAAACCCATTTAAAGCGATTTTCTATTTTTTTAGGAATTTCGTCGGATCTCGATAGACTAATCAATGCGTAAGCAATTCTACACCTGCGTTTTCTTTTTATTGTTGCTGATACAGGCAACGAAAGGTAGCGATATACGCTTCCGTAAAATAACCTCAAGCCAAGGTTTGTCGCACAATACGGTTTATGCTATCACCCAAGACGAACAGGGCTTTATGTGGTTCGGCACCCGAGAAGGCCTAAATCGATTCGATTGTCGTCATGTTAGAAGTTATTATATTGATGCTGCACCACCTGGAACGTCAACCAATCAGATTAATGCTTTACTGAGCCATCAAAAAAACATATATGTGGGTACCAATCACGGACTTTACCGCTACGATCTACGTCAAGATCGATTGATAGCCCACCCTTTAAATTCGGAAAGGCCCGCTGTAATTTTCATATCGGAAGAACAAAGCGTGCTTTATATAGGTACATCTAGAGGCTTATTTCAAATCAAAAACGGTAGAACGAGTCTACTGCTTAAGGGATTCGCGAGAGCCATTTGCCCTCTATCTACAAACAGATTGTTGATTGCTATCGACCGGCGTATTCTTCTTATCAATGAGGCAGGTGATATTGAGCATACCTTCACTACGAGCTCTTTTCCTCCGCTGTCATTCTCCAATTTTACCATCTTCCAAATGCATCGCGATTTGAAAAATCGTATTTGGCTGGCTACATCGCGTGGACTTTATCTTTATAACGATGAAAAGCGACAATTTACTTCACTGCCCTTTACGAATGAAGAAAACACCGAGAACAGTACCGTTCGATCAATCACAGCAGACAAAGATGAACTTTTATATATAGGCACCGAAAATGGCCTTTATATATATGATATTAAAACAGGCCGAACGGAGAATCATTCGCAATCCTTCAATAACGAGCCTAAAAAGCTAAATGATAAAGCTATCTATTCTACCTTTATCGGTAAAGAGGGTACAGTTTGGATAGGCACTTATTTTGGCGGAGTCAACTACATCCCGGTAGGAAGTGATGGTTTTCAGAGCATGCTACCAACCGATAAAAATAATGGTTTGGGAGGAAAAGCTGTCAGTCAATTAATGGAAGACAGCTTGCACCGATTATGGATTGCAACCGAAGATGGTGGTATTTCTATCTACGATCCATCTACCGCAGCTTTTAGTCGAATTAATAAAAACACCGCCCCCTTTTATCTCAATACCAACAATGTCCATGCACTCCATACAGATTCTTATGGAAATGTATGGGCTGGAACCTTTTTTGGAGGCTTGCACCGCTTTGACCTTAATAAGCGAACGACCACTATTTATGCGAAGAATCCGGCCGATCGCAACTCACTTTCCAACAATCAAGTATATGCGATATATCAGGATAGTCGCGGCATACTCTGGGTGGGTACTCAACAGGGCTTGAATCAATTTAACTATATAACAGGCAAGTTCACTTTACTTGCTCCGGAAATTTTAGGCGATAAATTCATATATGATCTCACCGAAGACAAAAATGGTGATTTATGGATCTGTACCAGACAGGATGGCATTTACCGATACAACCCGCTATCTAAAACCATGAAACACTATACTAACACGGGTAAAAATGCGCCTTTATTAAGCAATCAGCTAATCAGTGTGTATAAAGATCGTCACCAGCGTTTATGGTTCGGTACGTTAGACGGCGGCGTATGTGTTTATCATGCTGAAACAGATGCTTTTCAACATTATACCACAATTACCGGCTTGGCTAATAACAATGTCTATGGCATACTGGAGGACGATGCCGGTTTTATTTGGCTCAGTACCAACTTAGGTATTTCCAGGTGGAATCCAAACACGAAAAGATTTATAAACTATGATAATAGGCATGGCTTGAGTACGAATCAATTTAACTTTAAATCTTTCTTGCGAGGCAGCGACGGCACTTTTTATTTCGGCAGCATTAATGGCTTATGCTATTTTAATCCATTGAAGATGCAGGTAGACAGGCAATCCTATCCCCTGGTTTTTACAACCTTTCAGTTATTCAATAAGGAAGTACACCCGGATTCCGATTCTACAGTTTTGAAGCATCAGCTCGGTTACGCCCGTCAAATTAGTTTATCTTATGATCAGAATGTATTTACCATAAATTATATCACCATCAACTATGCAAACCCAACAAGCACCAACTACGCTTACTATTTAGAGGGATTTGAGGATCGATGGAATTATGTTGGTGATAAAACGAGCGCAACCTATACCAACTTGTCACCAGGCCGCTATACACTGCATGTCAAAACCCTAGATGACGCAGGCGGTTTTACCGGCCAGCAACAAAGTATTAGTATCCATGTGGCTCCTCCTTTTTACCGCACCAACCTGGCCTACCTCTTTTATGCATTTCTCTTATGCCTATGTATTTATATATATACCCGTTTTGTACGCTTTATTCATGAAAAGCGTTTGGAGATTCAACTCGCGCATATGGAGAAGGATAAAACAAAAGCACTTACACAACATCGAATTAACTTCTTCACTTTTATATCCCATGAATTTAAAACGCCCTTAACACTTATTCTTGCATCCATCGACAAATTTATAAATGAGAAGAATATCGATCTCAAGCAACATGTGGAGCTATCACATATCAAAAAGAATGCATCCAAATTATTTAAGCTCATTCACCAGCTAGCGGAATTCAGAAAGGTAGAGGGAGACGACCTGTCTGTGCATTTTAATCGATTGGATATGACCGCTTTTGTACGGCAAATCGTTAACGCTTTTGAGCCCTTGGCAAAGGAAAAAGATATTGCTATTTCTTTTGAGACGGAGATAGACGGACTTAATGTTTTTTTTGATAGCGATAAACTGGAAAAAATAATATCGAACATCTTGTCAAATGCTTTGAAACACACCCAAGCGGGTAGTGTTTCGGTATCTATGCGAACAACTCTTCAAGACGGACAGAATAGAGCAGATTTTGTCATCAGTGATACCGGAACAGGCATGTCTACGACCGATTTGAAACACCTATTTGACCCTTTTTATCGCTCGCCCTCCCAGACTGACATCTCAGGTTCGGGAATCGGTATGGCCTTAGTGCACCACTTGGTTAAAAGCCTTGAAGGCAGCATTGAAGCTTCCAGCACACTTGGCAACGGTACGACGATTTTTTTCAGTCTTCCAGTATACGAACAATTAACTGAACAACAAAGCGAACAACAAAATCCATCGGAAACTGACGTCAATATGGATGTCATCTCCCCGCCTATTGAAAAAAAAGAGCAACGACTAGACCGGCATTATACGCTACTTTTAGTAGAAGATAATAAAGAATTATTGAAATTTCTGGCACAACATTTTCAGAAGACGTACTCGGTAATAACTGCCTCAAACGGAGATATAGCATGGAAAAAGATCTGTAAAACATCTCCTGACATTATTATCAGTGATGTTAAGATGCCTAAAACCACTGGGCTGGACCTATGTTTAAGGATAAAACAAAATAAACAGTTTGATCATATTCCGTTTATCCTTTTGTCTGACAATCAGGATGAACAGATCAGGGTAAACGGATTGGATGTAGGCGCCGATGCCTATATCGGTAAACCGTTTAACTTAAATGAACTGGAGTTGGTAGTAGCCAATATGGTCAAATCAAGAATTAGTTTACGGGAACATGTAATAGGACTAGGCGCTTTTATTGATAACCCTGTTGTTGGCAATAACCGGGATCAGGACTTTCTTACCAAATTAAGTAGCGCTTTGGAGCGGCATTATAAAAACCCGGACCTATCCGTAGAAGATTTAGCGAATGAACTGAATACAAGCCGAACCTCTTTACATCTCAATCTTAAGCGTATTCTGCAAAAAAACGCCACAGAATTACTGAATGAATATCGCCTAAAAAAAGCATTGATGATGTTGGAAAAGGATGTCCCCGTTAACGAGATCTCTTACCATTGCGGCTATCGCGAACCGAATTACTTTAGTAGGGTCTTTAAAAAGCACTATCAGCTTTCTCCTCAGAAATACAAAGAGGTGCATTTTGATAAAAGTAAAGATTAGTGATATAGTAACATTTGCTTATAATGCTATACAATATTTTTGGCCTTGTAAGAACCGATTTATACTCTGATTTCGTTAAATGATGTTAAGCCTTTCGACTACAAGCTTCTTTATTGCTAATTTAGAGCCTATGACTAGTTATCGGTCCTTTCTAATTCTTATAATTCTATCTTTGACGGCAGGTGGTCTGTATGGTCAGATGCAAAAAATAAGTGGTACGATTGTGATAAATGGGGTCAAGAGCAGTGGTTATCAGATAAAAGTAACAGAAGCGGATATAAGGAACATGAAGAAAAAGATTTCTACTAGACCTGATAATCTGGGCAATTTTTATATCGATGCCCAGATTGGCGACTCGTTGGAAGTATACCTCCGAGGCTTTTCCAAAAAGTATGTCATAATAAGTAGTCATGATCATATGACCGTGTATTTAGACAATACTATTCTTTTGGAAGAAGTTGATATAAACGCAGCTATTAACAATAAAACCTTTTTGAAAAAGACTGCAGTTGATTACAACAAACAAAACAACATTTACTTCGGCGGAAAACCGCCGATAACGTTGCTATCACCTTTTGGAGGGAGTCCAATAACTTTTTTTCGTGAGCTACTCGGTAAGGACGGCGAAAAAGTGAGGAGATTCAATAAATATATTAACCAACAGATTGAACTTGAGGAAGTTGATGCTAAATTCAATACACAGACGATCAAGCAGGTAGTCGCCATTAACGATTACGAAATCAACGCATTTAAAGCTGCGTACAGACCAACTATAGAGGACATTAAAAAATGGACGAATTACGAACTGTACGATTACATCAAACAGTCGTATGAGGACTTTAAGAAAAGTAAATAATTTAACATTAATCTAACTGATTTTTTTGATTTATAGAAAAGCAAATAAGCGTTGTAAAGAAGATATCTCCTATGTAATTGCAAGAGATATCTTCTTTTAGGGGCCTATTTTAATAGGGTTTACAATCGTAACAAGTCACTTTCGAAAACGGATCTTATTCACTCCACAATAGGAACATTTAAGACATCACTGCCTTCCACTTTCTAACGTCAAGCACTAAAAAGAAATTAGCTACAACTACAAAACTGAGCAAACCGACTTGTGAGATATTATCTGATTCTTTGTAGATTGTTTCTCCTAAATGAAACACATTTAAAAGGAGTAGCATAATCGCCCAGGTAAAAAGGAACAATATGAAACCTTTCTTTTTAATATAGAGTGTTAATAAGGCTAACAACATACTGAACACTTCAAGTACAAATCGCATCAGGTGCATACTTACCGGAACTTTACCCGTAGCGCCAGGTATTTTTATGTCCATACCAAATACGGCCTGGCTAAAGTGGTAACTGCTGTGAAACAGATAACAAAGTGCGATCATAAGCCAGATAAAGGCGATTCTATGCTGGATGTTCATAATTTCCATTTTTTAAAATTTTAACCCGGCGCCCACAATGAAGTTACGCGGTGCTTGTGAATTGAATGTGGAATAACCTGTCCAATATTTCTCATTTCCAATATTGTTGGCTGAGAAGGTAATTCTAAATTTCTTTAGGTCGTAAAATATGGATGAATTGATAACAATGTAAGCGGGTGCATAGATTTTTCCAGCTGCAACTGAATTGACCAAGTAGTTTTTACTGGCGTAGTTACCACCAAAGCTAATGCCCAACCCTTCTGCTAACCCGAAAGGAATACGGTAACTTATATATAGATTACTTAAGTGGGTGGGGCCTGAAGTTTCGGGTCGCAGACCGTTTAAGCCGCCACTGGCACCATCTGCATCAATTTTTTCATATTTACTGTCGTTATAGGCATAACCGGCGATAATATTAAGTCCGTTAATTGGATTGGCTACAATCTCGGCTTCAAAACCCTTACTTAATTGGGTGCCATCCTGAATGTTTTGATTTGGTATTTGCGCGTAGGGGCGAACGATATCCTTCACTTTGATATTGTAATAGCTAAAAGTACCTGATAATTTTCCACCAAATGCGTCCAGTTTTACGCCACCCTCTAGCTGATTGGCCTCTTCCGGCTTAAAGCTTTTACCTTCATAGTCAACGCCCGTTTTATTTGTAAAACCGTTCTGGTAATTACCGAAAACCGATACTTGATCTTTTACAACCTGATAAATCAAACCGAACTTTGGCGAGAATGCCGTTTGAGCGTAATTATCAGAAGTGATATCAGTGGTCGCATTATAAATGCCCCTATTAAAGAAACGGTCAATCCTGATTCCTGCTAATGCAATCAGTTTGTCCGTAATATTGAGTGCATCAAACATAAAGGCACTGTAGGTATTGGTGTTTGAGTTTGGTTCGTAGTTTAATAAAGGTTTAGTTCCGTATAAGGTTGAAACTTTATCCTCGTTAAAGTCGTTGTAGTTTGGTGCCGGTCCTGTAGCAGGCACGAGATCAAAGAAATCAGGTGTCTGTTGACCGCCGAATACATTGATAAAACGCTCATAAGAAATATTACTCTTATACTTAAAATAATCCAGTCCCACAGTCAGCCTATTTCTCATCCCCCCTATTTTGAAATCACCTTGCAACAAAGGCTGTATTTCTATTGCATGATCGCTTCCATTCGGCGACCACACCATTCGTGCCAGGTTGTCCGCTCCAGGAGTAGCGATCCCCAACAAAGCGTTAGGAACGAGCATTAAATAAGGTGTTCGACCCTCCGAAGAGCTGTTGGTTACCGATACATTTGTTTGTAATTTCCAGTCGTTATTGATTTGATAGTTCATCGCACCGAATAAATTGATATTTTCGGATTTGTTATATAAACTATTATTGATAAATGCTTTGTCATAATCGATGTTAATCTCATCGATCCGGTCCGTACCTAAGTTAGCCACGGTATTGCCATAGAAAAAAACGCCCATAAAGTCGTTGGCTTTCCCTGAAAAGATTTCTGCGTCTAAATTAAAGTTCAGCTTATCGTTTACCTTATAACTTAAACTAGGAGCGAAAGCAAAGCTTTTACTAAAGCCTGCATCACGGAAAGAATGTTGTGTTGTATAAGCTGAATTTACCCTAACCAATACAGATTTATCGGCATTCAAGGGGGTATTGACATCTGCGGATATTCTATTGAGCCCGAAGCTTCCTGTACTGTAATCTATCCTGCCTCCCAAACTATCATACGGTGTTTTCATGACTCTGTTAATCAATCCGCCATAAGAAGTAATTGTATTACCAAATAAGGTGGCTGATGGGCCTTTGATGACTTCGATGCGTTCGATATTCACCGCATCAATGCTTGAAGCAACATTTCCCGATATGCCATTGCGAGCTTTTATATTCGTTATGAATCCTCGTTGGCTAAAAATTGGACCTCCAATTCCGGCTCGCCCTACTGCATCCCACATTTTATGGACGCCGGGGGCATTTTTTAGGGCGTCCTCCACCCTAAATAGTTGTTGTTCGGCAAGTAAATCCCCTGAAATAATGGAAATATTCTGTGGATTTTCCAGATTTCGCAGCGGCATTTTTGCTGACGCATCTGTCTTTTTAACAGCAAACTTATTGGTATGACCTGCTTTTATATTAACCTCCTGTAGTTGTGCTGAATTATAAGTAATATTAAAGTTGGCGGTAACGGTCTCTCCCAGCTTCACCGCAACGGATTGTGTTTCACTATTTGCTCCAATTGCGGTGGCTTTCAGGATATAATTTCCCGGTTTTACATTACTGATTTTATATTCTCCCCCGGTATTGGTTACGGCCCCTTGGCCAGTACCAGTTAATACAACAGATACATACGGTGCCGGATTTCCGTCTGATGTTAAAACTGTTCCGCGAACAACGCCGTTTTGCTGCGCAAAGACAGCCAGACTTGTCAGTATAAGGGTTACGAATAACTGAACGTGTAGTGTTATTTTCATTACTGTTTATTTAGATTAATTCCAAATACAAAAGAATAGATTAATTCTGACTCCCACAAATTATTTTGACACCGTTTCTTTACGCTTTACGATGGATTGCATTAGGAAAACTTAACCGATCTGAATTCACGCCTTGCACTGATACAGTACAGCTAAATGGCATCGAGGATGTGAAGGTTTAAAAGGCTGTACAGAAAGGCGGTATTGACACCAAATACCTTGGTACTTAACTAAGGCAGTTTCTACACTACCGGAACAAGAAGGTAAGCGAAGAGATCACACTGAGGCTTTTAATTTGTTAGACAAATAGGTAAAAATGTAAAAAGGCTTGTTGAACACAAGCCTTTTTACATTTTCTTCAAATAAGATAAATCGTTCTATCTTATAAGGTGGCAGATTTCTCATTTCTGCTCCGCTCTGGGTACGGAGTTCTGTTTTTCTTTCATCTTCTTATCTAATATCCCCCTGACTTTCTCACTTTGTTGATAGGCTTGTGCAATCTGCAAATAGGTCTCGACCTTTAAGCCTTCTTCTTCGACCGCCTTGGTCATCTTTCCTTCCAACCCCTGCTGCATGCCATTTATTTGTTCTGCCGCCTTTTGGAATACAGCCAGATCCTTCGGATCTTGCTTCGCAGCGGTGCTGTCCTGCTTTTGTTGCGCTTCTGCCATGGCATTGAATTTATCTACCGACATTCCTTCCTTCTCTATAATTTTCACCATCTCGCCTTGTGCTTCTGTCTGAATCGCGGTTATCTTTTGATTGGCATTGAGGAAACGATCCAACTCCTGCTCATTAAAATCTTCTTTTACCTGTGGTGTTTGCGTTTGGACGGGTGCTTGACCATATACGACTGAACTGCTCAAAACAATTAATAGCAATGCAAATGCACCCAAAGCTGTATTATACCTTCTTCTAATTCTGTTAAATGCTTTCATTTTTTTGTATTTTAATAGATGTACTTATTATTATAACGTAATGACATGATATTATTGCCCATTGGCTTAATTAAGATTGCCCAACCCGTTAAGATTTATGAACAATGATCTGGCTATTCTTTTAAAAGCGCTAATTTAAAAGGATGTTTCATTGCTCAATTTGATTGATATTTTCTTTATTTTTATTACAGGGCTATAAATGGCATAACTTCACACCCAAGAAATAAAAATGGACAAATCAAATGGTTATGAAAAAGTTGCGAAGACCTTTAGTGAAGTTCGTGGGCAAATTGTTGACGGAATCGGTGCATCTTCCGTCAGCATGTGGGCACAAACACTTCCTAAAGGTACAGTTATATTAGATCTCGGTTGTGGAACGGGCATTCCGATTACGAAAGTTTTGATAGATGAAGGCATGTCGGTTTACGGAGTGGACGCATCACCTACATTAGCTCAAGCTTTTCGGAAAAACTTCCCACATTGCCCTATTGCCTGTGAACAGGTAGAAGATTCATTATTCTTTAACCGTAGTTTCGATGCCATTATCGCATGGGGGTTATTATTTTTATTACCCAAGGATAACCAAGCCATGGTGATACGGAAGATGGCCGAAGTACTGCGGATTGGCGGTAAATTGTTATTCACGGCCCCATCTTCAATAAGCGAATGGACGGATATCCTTACCGGACAACAATCAAGATCGCTTGGCACGAAAAAATACAAAGAAATACTATCGGCTGTTGGATTGTCCTTGATAGAAGAATTTGAAGACGATGGTGAAAATCATTACTATCATGCTGTCAAAGTCCGATAAGGTTAATTGCTTTATATTTATAGATTTATCATATTTATTTCACCTACTTTTACTTCCACAAGCTTATTCAAATCTGCTTCTTGCATTTCACCTTTCTTTAAAACGTGTAATGCATGTGAATAAGTTATACTCCTATCTTTGTATCCATTTTGCTGTTCTGTATATTTGAAGTAAGTAAATCACTGTAAAAACACAATAAGCAGAACCAATTTTGATCTAAAAAATAAAAAAATGACCAAGTTAATAATGTGGAACATCATCACCCTCGACGGTTACTTTGAAGGTAGCCAACATTGGGACCTAAGTTTTCATAACAGTGTATGGGGGCAAGAACTTGAAAAATTAAGCCTCGAACAGTTGCGCGCAGCGGATTATCTTATTTTTGGGCGGATAACATATGAGGGTATGGCCGCTCACTGGACGAAAGCTAAAGGGGAAATTGCCGACCTTATGAACAGTATACCGAAGATTGTTTTCTCGACAACATTGAAAACGGCAACATGGAATAACTCCAAATTAATCAGCGGTAATGCTTCGGCAGAAATTAGCAAACTCAAAACGCAAAGTGCTAAGGATCTATATGTATTTGGTAGCGCTAATCTCTCAGAAACTTTTATAAATGACAATTTATTTGACGAATACCGTATTGGTATTGCACCTATAATTTTAGGAAGCGGAAGACCTCTTTTCAAACAAGGAATTTCGTCAAAAAATTTATCGCTCGTTTCAACACAACAGCTCTTGACGGGCGGTGTAGTATTAAAGTACACAAGTGCCCCTGAGCAATAACTTGAAAAAAATGGATAATACAAGAGTTTACAAAATGTCTTTTGCCGGCGTATATCCCCATTATATACAAAAGGCGGAAAAAAAGGGCCGTACGAAAGCGGAAGTTGACGAAATAATATACTGGCTGACCGGATATGATGAAGACGCGCTGCAACAACACCTCGACGATAAAACAAATTTTGAAACTTTTTTTGCTCAAGCGCCACAAATAAATCCGAACGTTTCAAAAATCACAGGTGTTATCTGTGGATATCGCGTGGAAGAAATTGAAGACAAACTCATGCAGAAGATTCGCTATTTGGATAAATTGGTGGATGAACTGGCTAAAGGCAAGACGATGGAAAAGATTTTAAGAAAATAAAGAAAAAACCACCGCTCAAAATTTGAGCGGTAGTCTAACACATTAATTATCATATTACTTGCTACCGATAAAGGTAGGCTTCTGAAATTAATACCGTATAAGAAAAAAAAGCCACCTCTTCAAAAAATAAAGAGGCAGCTCAAATGAACTTATAATGAATTGTTCTTCAAATATCGTTGTGACAGATTAGGGTGAAATAAGAAAAGCCGTCCTTAAATCTCAAAAAAGGACGGCCAAACAGAATGAAAAAAATTTACCTGTACCACTGAACACGTGGAATATCAAAGCTAGCCTTCACATATTAAATTGCCATAAGAATCGATGTAAAAAAACCGTCCTTTATGATGTGATCAAGGGCGGTTTAATTAATTCAGGTGAACTCCAACTAGTAGAGAAAGTACATAGAAGTATTTTTCTGACTTGAGGTCGGAAGTGGATTCGAACCACTCTGGGATCTCTTGCGGAGCTCTGCCTAACCGCTCGGCCATCCGACCTTGTTTATAGAACAAATTTAGTAATGTCTGTCATCTTTACTCGACACAAAACAATCACAGAAAAATGTATATTTATGTGACTGATATCTTTTTCTGTTTTGTCAAAAGGTGTTGATTTTTTAAAACTATGAAAGAAGAAGCCCGGTATTGATTTGAATAAATGGGTGGTGTGCTGATCTAAAGTATAATTAGGGAAAACGGGTATTTTGGGCAGGTGGGCAATAATGTAACACGGCAAAATGAAAGTATTTCGAATTTATCAGCTTTAAAAAACGAAAAAAATAAAGACATTTTTTTTATAACAGCTAAGCAGTTAATCGGTAACGATCACGAAGCAACAATGATGGTACAACATTTAACAGATTTGAGGTTCACGAGAATTTCAGAAACAATTAATAAGGTACTTGAGCAGGCGATTAACAAATAACGTGATACCAAACATTTCAGCAAAGTATGCGTTATCCACTGTAAGGTCGACGGTTTACCACTCAATCGTGCAAGTATTAAATCAATTGGTTAATTCATGAACAAGGAGGAAATAAATAGCCTAATCAACGCAGCAAGAATAGGCGACTTACAGCAGCTACAAGCATATATCACCGAGAGAGCAAACCTGGATGAGCGGGACGAAAGAGGTTACACACCACTCATTATTGCATGTTATAATAACCGATATGCGGCTGCAAAGCTGCTACTTGAAGCAGGTGTAGACGTTAACGCCCAAGATTTTGGTGGCAATACCGCTCTGATGGGCGTTGCTTTTAAAGGGTATCCCGATATTGCCGAGCTCTTAATTAGCCATGGCGCAGATTTAAACATACAACATGGAAATGGTGGGACGGCTATCATGTTTGCTGCCCTATTCGGGAGAAATAATTTGGTTGAATTATTACTTAATCATGGGGCCGACGTGACGATTCTCGAAAAAAGAGGATTAACCGTACTTGATCTAGCTGCTCAACAGGGCAACGAAGAGGCCATTACAATAATTGAAAAATATATTACTGAATAAAGCCATCCCTATAAGATGGCTTTATCTATCTTACGCAGGCACCTGCCGTGGTTTCTCCCGTTCCCAAAATCGATGTAAAGCAATGGCCTTTATAAACAGCCGCGCTAATTTTTTCTGGTCGGAGCTTACTGCAACACCTTCGGCCAATATCGTCTCTTCAGAAAAATCAGCGGGTAATTTATTCGCAAAGTAGGTTGCTTCGAGCACCTGTATAGCTTGTTCATCAGCCGCAATGGCTTTGCAATGTTTGAAGGCTTCATTTAAAAAGTGAACGGCATTTGCCTCGGCTTCAAGCGTTGCAACGCTGTTTGTACCTCCAGGCACATAAACGGCATCATACAAAACAGAGGCTGCTGTTAAAAAGCTTTCATCAACTGGCACCTCCTCTCCGTCCATACTGACGACTGCATTAAGTCTCGGCGCAATGATATGCACTACAGCTCCTTCAGAGACTAGAGCAGTTTTCATGTTGTTTACAGATTGCGCATTTACTCCATCAGCTACTAGAAAAGCGATCTTCCTTGAAATAATGCGATCTTTAACTGTATTTTTCATACTCAACGCTTCTGAACGAGCCAGTGAAGATTCTACCTGCGTCGGTTGATAATCAGCGGCGTTACCATCGGCAGGAATACTATGATTGATAGGTTGCTCTGGCTTTTGAGGTACTTTTAAGCCAAGCGCGTAGGCCACTTCTGAAGCAAGCCCTTTATCGATTAGGGACAAAATACCAATCATCCGTTGCCTTACGGCAACGGTTTTGACTTTACCAAGTTCGAAGGAGAAAGCATCAATCAGGTGATTTTTCTCCGGGTCGGACTGGCTATTAAAAAACAAACGCGCCTGACTAAAATGATCGAAAAAACTCTTGCTCCGTGCACGTACTTTTTTTGCATCAATACGTTCCTGATAACTTGCAAACCCGCCTTCAGAAGCTTTCGCTTGTATAGGATCTCCGTTACCTAATGAATTCGGATTATAACTGGATTTGCCTTTGTTTATCTGCTGTCGCATATAACCATCCCGCTGGTTGTTATGGATGGGTACGATCGATCTATTGATGGGAATTTCATGAAAATTGGGACCACCTAAACGAATCAATTGTGTATCTGTGTAAGAGAACAATCGTCCTTGGAGTAAAGGATCATTAGTAAAATCAATCCCAGGTACAATATGACCTACATGAAAAGCAGCTTGCTCCGTTTCGGCAAAAAAATTATCCGGATTACGGTTCAATGTCATCTTTCCAATACGCTTTACAGGCACCAACTCCTCCGGAATAATCTTGGTAGCATCTAAAAGATCAAAATCGAACTTGAATTCGTCTGCCTCCGGCACAATTTGTACGCCCAGTTCCCATTCGGGGAAGGCCCCACTTTCTATCGCTTCCCATAAATCCCGTCTATGAAAATCAGGATCTTTACCCGAAATATTCTGTGCTTCATCCCATGCCACTGAATGGACTCCTAACAATGGTTTCCAGTGAAACTTTACAAAGCTGGCCTCTCCCTTTTCGTTTATAAAACGGAAGGTATGAACACCGAAACCTTCCATCATCCGATAGCTGCGCGGAATCGCCCGGTCGCTCATGAGCCACATAATCATATGGGCCGATTCAGGCATTAGGGAGATAAAATCCCAGAACGTGTCATGTGCAGAAGCCGCCTGTGGAATCTCATTATCCGGCTCCGGTTTTACGGCATGAACTAGATCAGGGAACTTAATAGCATCCTGTATAAAGAACACGGGCATATTATTGCCGACCAAGTCGAAAATTCCCTCTTGTGTATAAAACTTTACAGCGAATCCTCGGACATCCCTAGCTAAGTCGGTTGATCCCCTAGACCCTGCCACTGTTGAAAAACGGACAAATACAGGTGTCTCTGCTGTCATATCATTTAAAAAATGTGCCTTGGTGTATTTATCCAAGGGCTCATATAGTTTAAATACTCCATGAGCACCGGAACCACGGGCGTGCACAATACGTTCGGGTATGCGCTCATGGTCAAAATGCGTGATCTTTTCGCGTAGTATAAAATCCTCCAAAAGTGTCGCACCGCGTTCACCTCCCTTCAGCGAATTTTGATCATCATTAACTTTTACACCCTGATTAGTAGTCAGGAATTGACCGGTACTCTGTTCCTTATCTGGCTCTAATTCCTCGATCTTCTTATTCACAGGTTGATCTTTTGATTGTTTTATTTTTTGTTTAGCCATTTGTTTTGTTCTTTAAGCTTCCTCCGCGGCTTGATAATTTATATCATTTTCAGCCACGTCAGTTAATAATTGATCAGCAGTCTTTTCTTCGATGAGGGTTTGCTCTAAGAGATTTGCAACTTCATTTAAACCCAAAGTAACAGCGAGCTGCTGAAGCCCCCCGTAGCTGGCAATTTCGTAGTGCTCGACTTTTTGTGCGGCCAAAATGATGCCTACATCTCGCGTCGCGGTTTGTGCCTCGGTGCTTTCGATAATGCTTTCTCCTTCCTTGGTTAACCCTTCCATAGCATCACATTTTTTAGCAATTGCTTTTTCGCCAAGTAAACTAAACACCTGCTCGAGCCTAGCGACGTGTCCTATCGTCTCTTTTAAGTGATTTTGAATTGCCGTAGCAAGTTTTGGAGAAGTAGCCTCCTTAACCATTTTAGGAAGATTTTTGACCAAATGGTTCTCTGCCCAGTAGATATCCATGATACCGTCCAGGAACAAGGCCCTTAACGCGGGCTCTGCTGTTACAGAAGTTTTTGTTTTAAATTTAGGCTCTGTGCCTGTTTCATTTTTCATAGTGATGATTTTATTGGTTTATTTTTACTGTTGCTGTAGATAGATTTACTCGTTATCTGGATCTATTATAAAACTTCGTCTTTACGCGAATTGTTTGTAACAATTAATAAGTCTGCGTCAGATTGAAGTTTGACTTAATTCAAATGGATTACTTAAACGGAGAACATCGTTGATCCGTTTATACCTTCCTCACATAGCACTGTCTAAATTTTCTCTCCATTTTCAGGAGCAAGTCTTTGACGATAGTCTATCCTCTTCTATAGATCTTCCTTTTCATATCCACCCAAACAATCCAGGCAGGCATTGGCATATGCATCATATTCATTGTAAGCAGCCCCGATTTTACCAAACAGCGTTATTATTCTATCTATGCGTATTTCACTCCCTGTATCCAAAACCACAAAAACGCCTTCGCTTTTCTTCTCTTCTATGCGAGTGACACTCCCCTTTGCTTCAGCAACTTGATTGTTTGCGTCGAAAAAGAAAATTTTACCCCTACTTCTTTTACTGATCTCTTCTTCTACTACCTCGCGATATTCCCAAGGCACAGGAAGGTATGACTCGTTTTTATTATCAGCCATAATAAGTTCTTTTCTTTGCTAACAATTAGGGAGTTAAAGTGTTTAGCGAAGTGCGATTTCGGAAGCTTGGCTGATAGCGGCATCGCCTAGTCATTCAAGTACGCCCTGCAAGAATACATTTCTATTTTTTTTTAAAACAATTTTGGTCAATTGCTTATTTATTAGATAACATCTTATTTAAATTAAAATTTAAAAACCTATGGGAAATTTACTTTATATTGTAGCCGTTGTGCTCGTTATTATTTGGGCAATTAGCTTTTTTGGCGGTTACGCTCAGGGAGGAATTATTCACGTATTGTTGGTTATTGCTATTATTGCTATACTACTGAGAGTAATAAGAGGCGCTGCATAAACGATTTTTCTTTTTGCAGAAGATTAGCTTGGAGCTTATTAGCTTCAAGCTACTTTCATATATGGATTGTTCAATCCATTCTATTAAAAAACATACTGATGAACGAGCTCAACGACTAACCCACCACTTAACAAAGAAAGATTCTCCGTTTACCTACAACTATCGTTAATTGAGCTAAATGTATCAATCCTAACCAACCACCTTTGTACAATCATTTAAAAACAAATAGAAAATGAGCACAAAGAAGTTCGTTACCCCTATGGTCGTTCGATAGTTTCACATCCGAAAGGACATCGCCTTATTTTGGACGAGGCGTAATATATCTCTAAAGAGCCATCTGCCTATTGAATGGTTGGAACCTGCTGTGTGGTTTAATTATGAATTTTCGGCAATGCCTCCGTCCATTTTAATTGTATGTTCGAAAGATACCAGGACAGCCCATCTCCGGTGTTATTTCCTTGAAAAAACAAATAGTATTTTCCATTTTTTGTTTTAAAGATATCCGGGTGGCCGGACTCACTTTGATTCCAGGTTCCGGCCTTGCCATTTGCCAAAAAAGGTTCCTGTACTACACGTTTCCAATGGACTCCATCTTCACTTTTTGCCAATCCAATTTGTTGTGGATCATTGTTATAACTTCCTGCATAGAACATATATAAGGTATTGTCCTTTTCGATCACAGAAGCAGCTTCAATACAGCTACCTTCCCAAGGCAGCTCGGGCTTTAAAATAGGACCATCATGAGCTAGTTTCCAATGCGCTTTGCTGAAATCAGTGCCCTTAGGAGCAACAGCAACTCCCTGCATCTGTATTTCACCTTTAGGGTCTCGTGTAGCAAAAAAGAGAAAATATTGCTCTTGAAAAAAACAAACTTCTGCATCGATTGCGCGACCATTATTCCAATCACCTGTAGGTCTAAAAATTGGATTACTGTTATTTCTAGTAAAATGAATTCCGTCAGTGGAATAGGCGTGGCAGATGGCGTCTTTAGGACCATTGCCATATGTTTGATAAAAAAGGTGAATGGTGTCACCACGTACCAAGGCACCGGGAGCACATAAGCCATTTTGCTCATAAGTCGACATTTTATTCAATGTTCCAACTTTCTCCCAATCGATCAAATTATTGCTTTTTGCAATACCAATATGCCAACCCTTCCCCTCTTTGCCAGGAATGGAATAATACATCCAATATGCATCATTAAAATATATTACTTTAGGATCTTTAGCAATGGGTTTTCCCGACGATCGATCAGTAAAGTACATTTCGGGCTTCTCCTGAGCATATAAGTTTCCGAACCAAAGAAGGATAAAGAAGAAGCCTGTAACGATAAGGGGTAAGCGCATTTCCTGTCTCATATTAGTGGTCTGAATGATCTATGATTAGCATCGAAAGCTAAATAACAAAATTTTATGGAGTTTAAAACAACTATAATGTATCAAAATAACTGCGATTTGACTCATTTGATAAGTTAATCCCAAGTGAAACGCACAAATTTGCTTAATACAAAACCTGTTAAACTTATCTTTCTTTAAAATGTTGTTGCTAGATCAAGGAGATAGAAAAAATCAATAAATCAAAAGAAAGTACGAGGATGAAAAGGAAACTTTTTTTGGAAAACACCGCTAAAAACAATATCGTTGGACAGGCCGCGGCTAGTCGTGTTGCCCTTGGCGCAATCGCTATCGGGGCAATGGCTATTGGGGCGCTTGCAATAGGAGCAATAGCTATAGGCCTGTTGCGAATTAAAACCGGAAAAATCGGCAAACTCCATATAAGCGAGCTTAACATTGATAAACTAATGATGAAGGAT
Organism: Olivibacter sp. LS-1; assembly: GCF_008245145.1. Taxonomy (GTDB): domain Bacteria; phylum Bacteroidota; class Bacteroidia; order Sphingobacteriales; family Sphingobacteriaceae; genus Olivibacter; species Olivibacter oleidegradans. Next base: position 5,520,223 of record NZ_CP041643.1, read on the forward strand.
CGATTATAAAACACGATCAATCAGCTTTTCTCATTAGAGCTACAATAATGGCCTAATATACAAGCACGCTCAACCGATCATTTACAATAAAATTAGCTGGGGATTTCCGTTATTAATGCAACTAAAGGATAAAAAATTTGTGCTTAGCTAGACGCCGGGAATAGCTTTACAAAAGCTATTCCTCATATAGCAAAGTGGCATTATAGCCCATTCGGTGAAGCGCTTCAGCCAACACGGCACCCTTTAAGTTAATTGCCTGGACTATCAATAGGTTATAAATAGAGTCAAAATCAATTTTCCATTCTCGGATTTCAGAAAACTTATCAAGAATAGACTTAATACGGCCCATTTCCATAGGTGAATTGATGTCTGTCATAAATTTCAACGTTTCCATAGCTTGCGATTAAATTTTCGATGAGTGATTTTATATTACGATTCAGCTATCTGAAATAAATCAACATAATTTCGCTTCGGCGTCCATTTCAAATATAAACACTTTATTATCACCGCAAAAGCCAAAAACAGAACATTGTAACGAAACAGTGGTTTTATGTAATAAACATGAAGATGACTATATCTATAAAAACCAATCGCACCTTACGGTTCTAGATAGTCCAGGTTAAAGAATTGAAATGCCGCCTCGTTACCCTGCGGTCCTTTAAAATTTAATCCGGGCCGGGGACTACGATCCCAAGGTGGCAAAAAATCAATTGCATATTTGTAATTTTTGCCAACTAATTCTTGCCATTCGTTAGACTGCTTCCAATATGCACTACAGGTAAAATCAGGAGATATTCGCATCTTTAAATAAACCGGGTACTGCTTTTTTGATAAAGGTTGCCTATCGAGCACCTCTCGCTTTCCGTCCTTTATTACCCAGAAAACCACCTCGTCACCCTCACTCGCAACTCCAATTGACGCATTTTCATCACCGTAAACAACCAATCCTTTGATTGCTTCATTATTATTTAGAACGAGTGTACTGATTTCATAAGCAACGCTATACGGTCTTAAAGTTAGCGCTATTCCGGCGCTGCTTGCCACATCATACTTCCCTGAAAGAAGTAATTGCCCATTTTGCCTTTGAATCTTTGGTTGCATATTTCGAAAATCCCATTGCCAGTAGGCCTGCTCTTCGTTTTTTCTAAAATCATGATGGCTATCATTATAGGCAAATTTGGCTGAAATGGCCTTACCAAAGACTGGCCATTCAACCTTCCATGCTAATTCGGAAATATGCCCTTCCCTTCCTGTGAAAACGTGGCTCTTCTTATTATAAGCATGATATATATAAAAGGATTTTCCGTCCTTATCTTCAACAAAAGTGCCATGTCCGGGACATTTCCAACCGTCTAAATCACTTAAAATAGGATTACTATCATATTCTTCATAAGGCCCCTCGATTGCTTCTGCACGTGCCACTCGTACATTATAGGTGCATTCGAGACCACAACAGGCACCGGCAGAATAAAACAAGTAGTAATAGCGATCCTTCTTTAAAATACTTTGCCCCTCAATTCCTGCGCCTCTTGTATCCTTTAGCATGGTAAAAGGCTTCCCCATTAAAGAAAGTCCATCGTCTGACAGTTGACACCCTAAAATTTCAATTGGTCTTTTGTCCAAACCGTATGCTTTCCACGTGATATATAACTGTCCATTGTCGTTCACAACAAAAGCATCAATTGCTTCCTTTCCATATTCTATTAAAACACCTTGATCCTTAAAGCCACGGTCGGGGAATCTGGAAGTTGCCACGCCAATACAGGAAACACCATCGCTCTTTCTTCGAGCTGTATAATAAACATAATAGGTTCCCTTATGGAAATAGTACTCGGGAGCCCAAAATGATCCTTTGGTCCACTTTGGAGCGTCTTCAAACAAAAAACCAACTTGCTGCCAGTTGTTCAAGTCAGTAGATTTAAAAATCGGAAAATGCGGTCCCCACTCACTCGATGTACCGATCGCATAATAGGTATTCTCTTGTCTTATAATGGATGGGTCTGCAAAATCACCAGGGATCACGGCATTTGTATGTTGAGCCAAAAGAATTTGGCACATTCCTAAATATACGACAAAAAACGGGGTAATCTTATTAAAGTCGAGCTTCATTATCTTAGACATCTGACATGTTATTTTGCCTGCAAACGTAGGTGCTAAAAATACATATTATAACAAAAGAACGAAGTGCCCTATTTCTCATTTATTCAATAGATCATCTCAAGGTATACTTTTTCAATTAACTTTTCAAGAAAATGAGCATCATGTCCATATTGTACCTGGAATGACCTCACAAAAGGAAGTGGCTAACGTGTTAAAAGCTAACATCAATTAGGCCTAAGTGTCCTGGAAAATGTACCCCCACATATTGGTAGGTGGTACATCTAAAATTTATTATTATGTGCCAACTGAGCAATCTCATTTTCCTGCAATGTTGTCTTAGGAGCGAAGGAAGATGACTGCATGTAGGCACTAAGGCTATATAATAATTGACGAGCCTCCGGCCTGTTTTGACGGTCCGTCAATAAATCGATTGCAGACACGATCAGTTTACCCTTTCCTATGTTGGCCTCAAAAACTAATCCTAACGGTCTTGCCGTAAACCAATCGTCAATTACGCGAACAATAGGCTTTAACGTTGGATTGATTCTATCGAGCCGCATAGCATCGGCATGAGTAATTGCATCCCACCACTGCCAGTTGGAATGGAAATCCGTTGGAAAATGTTGAAATGCCGGATGTTGGGGGTCGCAGAGGAGGCCAAGCGTAACAGGCGCCTGCCCACGCGTCCAAGCTGTATTCCAAAAAATGCTTGAAAAGCCTAAAGCGATATCGCCTCCCTTATCTTTCTTAAGAACACCTTTTCTTAAAGTGTACAGCACTTTACCTCCGCTTGCCAGTAGCTCCCTTGCCTTTTGATCAAAGCTAGCCGTCACATACACTTCGCTATTTACATTTGGCAGCGTTTTTGGAAAAACGAAAAAATCCCACTGATTCGCGTATTGGCCTAAGGTCACTATAAGCGTGAGTTTCTTCGCTTCTTTTATCTCATTCAAATTCATAGTGACGGCACCGGCTTGTTGGTTGTTTCCGATCCGCAGCGTATTGATCAAAAGACTTCCGGTACCATAAACATGCTTTGCCTCATCAATAATTTGCCATTTTACGCTCACATTGCTTTTTTCTTCTGCCCCATAATGAGCAATTTCTATGGGGACTTTTAATAATTGATCGTTGGTATATATAAAATTGGGAAAACGTGCCAGTGGTACGGTACTATTACAAAATTGCCTATAAGTTTTACCATCTACATAGCCCTTATCCTTCCAAAACGCATTTAACACACCTACCAAAGCCGTACCTTGACCGGGAAAATCGTGCAGATCTAATAGTTGAAAGCCCGCAAAACCAGGTGTTCGCAGAGCCGCTTCAATATCGGCCTTATAACATAATGTCTGCAACTTACCTGATGCTTGCAAAAACTGATCAGCTAAAGTGTCCATTCCGGTTTCGCGTAAGCGATCGCGGAAAATCTCTAAGTTTCTTGCTTTCATTACGCCTGTATAGGCGCTTATTTCTTTAAAATCCGGATACACACACCATTGGCCAATTTCATGACTGATCGTAGGAATGTCGAATTGAGCAATACGCTCGTGCCAATCGTAATCACTTCTCGGTTTTTGCTTATTAATGATCGAGTTCAATCCTTCACCCCAGGATTGTATTCGCGGTTCCGGTATGTTGTTGTAGTCATTTTCTGCGATGGCAGGCCAACCCGCCGCGGTAGTGTATAAACGCCTCCCATCTTTGGCTTTCCACGTCTCCACAAATTTTCGAAGATACGCAACATGATTTTTTCCGCTAGGTTCATTTCCGTACGCCATCATTAAAAATGAGGGGTGATTTCCATACTGTGTCACGATCCGCTCGCTTTCACGATAGATATAATCATCCAGGGGTTTGCCATCTCCGATCGTAACTCCCTGATTTGCCCATGATGCACATTCTATTTGAAGATACATCCCAAGGCTATCGGCGGCTCTGAAAGCTGCTTCCGGAGGGCACCAAGAATGAAAACGAAGGTGGTTTAACCCGTAGGCCTTACAGGTTTTGATAATCTTCGCCCACGATGCAACGTCCGTTGCCGGATATCCTGTAAGTGGAAAAATGGCACTTTCCAGTGTACCACGTAAAAAAACAGGCCGTCCGTTTAAAGTGATTTCCTTTCCCTTAAGGGCTATCTCACGCATCCCAAAGTCTGTTTGATACCCAAAGGACTTCCCTTCTACCACTAAACTAGCTATCATGGTATATAAATTGGGGTTAAATTCGTCCCAGGTCTTAACGGCATTTCCCATCGGATAGTCTATTTTTATTTCATTAACACCACCTGTGAGAACTAATGTTTGTTGCACGTCTTTCAATCTCTCGCCCGCTTTCTCTGTTGCATAAAGTGTCAAAGAAGCGTTTACCGGCCGACTTATATTTACAATACGTGCACGGACAGCCACTGTTTTCTTTGATAGATCAGGAAAAACCTGTAAGCTCTCTACACGCAGTCTTTCCAATGGCTTCAAGGTCATCTTTCCGATCATTCCATTCCAGTTGGTTTGGGTATGATCAGTAATACTATGTGCATTGGGACCAACATCGATGGTTTTAACCCTATTGTCAATACGAATAGTGAGCAAGTGCTTTCCAGGCTTGAGACTCCCTTTAAACAAAAAGCGGTGCGGCGTGCTTAAGCTATTTTCAGTTCCCAGCTTTACGCTGTCTAACCAAACCGAACTTTCCCAATGGACCCGCTCGATGACAAGCTCTGCACCCTCCTGATAGGCACTATCAGGTATTTGAATCTCCTTTTGATACCAAGCAGCCCCTTTATAATATTTCACTGGTTGCAACCAAAACGGTACTTTTATATTCCCTGCCTTACGATAGCGAGCATACGCTGTATCCGTAAAGTAAGAAGAATCAACAATGCCCCCCGTCCAAGGCGTATGGACATCTATATCGAAGCCTTTACCATTTGTAGTGGTTGAGCCTGGCAGCTTCACTTTTTCCTTTAGACGCCTTGTAAACCATTTTTCCCTTTCGCCAATATCCGCTGTATCCAATGAAAAAGTCCATTCACCTGTCAGATCAAGATGGCTCTGCGTCGACTTGTCTACCTTACAAGCTGCGAACAACGCAAAACAAGAAAGTAAGAGCAATTTATTCATGGTCATTATAATCGTTTTTAAATTTTCGTATTCATTTGGTCATTACCAATTGGGATTTTGAACCATATTTGGATTTGTATTCAACTCATCTTGTGGAATTGGAAACAGTTCATGGCGTGGAAGCGTTAAAAACTGTCGGCCCTCTTTATCACTTGCCGCTATTTCATCCGCTAGTTTACCCCAACGCCTTAAATCATAAAATCGCAATCCTTCTCTAAAAAACTCGAGCATGCGCTGATGCATAATCTCTATCATCATAGCCTGCTGGTTTTTCCCCGCCGCAAGCGGAGCGAGTTTAGCACGCGTTCTTATTCTGTCTATAAGCGGATATGCTTCTTCTATCCGCCCCAATTGCACCAAAGCCTCAGCCCGCATTAACAAAACGTCTGCAAAGCGAATGACTTTTTCATTATTCTCGGAAATAAAAATTCCTTCATCATTATTTCTCCAATTTTGGTATTTACGAATCATGGCATTGAAGCCGAATTGTTTCTTAATTGTTGAAAAAGGACGATTGTAATACAAGGCCCCTGGGTAGTCCCATACCAACGACGCATACATACGTGCGTCGAAATCACCATCCGCTGTTTTTTCCTGTTGGAAAGCCTGGAATATCTTGTTGGTAGGAAAAGCTTCAAACCAACCGGCAACTTCGGCCGGTGCGAATTCCTGTGCCACCGTGGTGCCCTGCGACTCATTAGCATTCTCTCCTGCCCAAGGTTGCGGTCCGCCCACATTTTGCATTTGAACCTCAAACAGGGATTCTTTGTTGTTATCATAGGCGGCCATAAAATTATGCTCGTAATCATCCAGCAGGGTATAATCATAAGGAGCTTTCGTTATAATGTCCAACTCATTTGCTGCATCTTCCCAACGTTCCATATATAAATAAACTTTCCCTAACTGCGCAATGGCAGCTCCGTTGGTTGCTCTACCAATGTAAACATCCGAATAGTTGAGCGGCAACGTATTCTTCGCTTCTGTAAGATCCGCAATTATAAAATTCCAAAGGTCTGTCTGATTGGCAGGGGGCGCAAAATATTGTTCGCGCTCCTTCGGTACTGAAGAAATAAGCGGTACGTCTCCAAAATTGATAATCAGATAAAAGTAGTTCAAAGCACGGAGAAACTTCGCTTCTGCTATTAGCTCTGCTTTTTTTGCTTCATCAATCGATGCATTAGGCGTATTTTCGATCACTTGATTTGCCCTAAAGATTCCCCTAAAGAAACCGTCATAAATATCTCTGGGGGTTGTAGTAGTAGGATTATTAGTAAAAGTAGATAACTGATAAAGAGACTGCACATCATTTCTGATAAAAAAATCGTCGCCTCTCCCATTTGACAGCTCCACCCCTCTTACTCCGAAATATCCGCGATTAATATCTTTTAGCACTTTATAGGTAGCGGCAAGGCCGCTTAATACGTCTTCTTCATTTTTCCAAAAATTAGCATCCGTCTGTGTATTTGGATTTTCCAACGACAGTTTATCCGTGCAGCCTACTGCAAATATCATCACACTGACGATCAACACAGCGGTAATTACACGCTTTACTTGTGATATATATTCAATATTCATTTTCTTAGATTTAGCTTTTAAAAAGAAACCTGTACGCCTAGCATGGCAGTTTGTGCCAATGGATAAGCAATATGCCCAAAATCAACTCCTCGATTTAAAACGCTCCCCGTCCTTCCCAAATCCGGGTTATAGCCTTTATATTTTGAGATCGTGAAAACATTATCCAAACTCACGTAGAATCTACAATTGTTTATCTTCAAATGCTCCAATGTGGCAGATGGAAGTGTATAGCCGAGCTGTACTGTACGAAGTCGCAGGTAGGATCCGCTTTCTAAAAAACGGTCGCTAGTTTGGCTATTAAGATTCGGGTCATTTATCACTGCCCGAGGCATATTTGTATTCGTGTTCTGTGGAGTCCATGCGTTTAGCGTAGTTTTCAGGTAATTAAACTCTAAGTTCATGCCTTCTAAATCTTGGCGTAAACCATTATAGATTTTGTTGCCGTAAGTACCCTGAAAGAACAAGTTGAGGTCGATATTCTTCCAGCGCAAATTCCCCCCAAATCCGTAGCTGAATTTAGGATTCGGGCTCCCCGCATATTGCCGATCATTTTGATCGATTTTACCATCGTTATTAACGTCCCTGAAACGGATATCTCCCGGTTTAGCATTCGGTTGAATCAGTTGACCATTTAAGCTATGCTGCTGTACTTCCTGTTCTGATTGAAATATACCATCTGCATGAATCAAGTAGAAAGCTCCAACTGGCCAACCCGCTTGCGTTACCGTTGCAGAAGCGCCGTGATGAGTTGGCTGCCCCCCAAAAATCTGTTGAGACCCGGTGCCGAGTGCCAACACTTCATTCGAGATTGTTGAAAAAGTGGCATTAATGCCATAAGAAAAATCACCTTTTTCATCGGCAAAGGAAAGATCTGCTTCAAAACCTTTGTTACGTATGCTCCCTGCGTTGATAAACGGACTGGCGGCGCCGGCTCCGGTAGATAAGGGTATGGGAACCTGCAAAAGTATATCATTGCTATTTTTCACAAAATAATCAGCGATCACCGATAGCTTGTTATTGAAGAGCCCTAAGTCTATACCCGCATTGTACGTTTCCGAGCTTTCCCATCGTATATCCGGTGTAGCAAAAGCCACCTGTGTTGCACCTGGCATCAAATGTTGATCTGCTCCAATGACATAGTTGATATTAGGGTTTATATTGGCCAGGAACTGATAATCTGAGATTTCCTGGTTACCTAGCTTGCCATAACCTGCCCGAATCTTGAAGGAACTGATTGCCGGAACGGCATCTTTGAAAAACGACTCATTCGATACATTCCAAGCGGCCGCTAAAGAAGGAAAATTACCGTACTTATAGGCTTCACCAAAGCGAGAGGAACCATCTCTGCGGATAATTGCGGTCAGCGTGTATTTGTCATCAAAGGTATATATTAATCTTCCAAAATACGAAATTAAGGTGTTCTCGAGCGCATTACTGCCTGTAACAGTATTAGTGGTTCCGGCATCAAGCACCTCAATTCCTCGGGGCATACCACTTTTACGCCCGCTCAGCTCCCGATATCTTGTATTCTGATAGGTATAACCTGCCATTCCCTGTAAACTATGTTTGTTCCACTGTTTATCGTACGTTAACGTGTGCTCTTGCAAGATAACTTGTTTTTCCGTACGTCTTTCATAGAGGTTAGCCATTCGATTAATAAATAAGGTACCTACTTCATAGGGATGCTGATAAGCGAAATCCTTCCCATAGGTTCGGGTATATCCTGCATTATATTTATATTTTAATCCGTCAATAATACTGACCTCCGCATAGGCGTTGATAAGAGCATTAGCCACTGAGTATTCCGGCCTATCCAAATGCAGTTGAGCAAGAGGGTTAGCTACGTTGACCACGGGACCATAAGCTCCGCCAAAACCTCCAACGGCATCTGGATTGTATATATCGAAAACAGGAATCATTTTAAGAGCTGCACCAACTGGACCGCCACCCTGGCCTCCCCAACCTCCTGACATGTTTCGCCATTTTTCGTCCGAGAGAATAATAGTTTCCCCAATCTTTACACGGCCTTTGGTAAGATCTGATTTAATTCGCAGATTATATCGTTCGTACCCAGTGGTACGAACGATCCCTTCTTGACCAAGGTAATCTCCCGAAATACTATAGTTATAATTTTCACCCCCACCGGCAGCATTCATATTGTAATTTTGCATTGGCGACTTGTGGAAGATTTCATCTTGCCAATCTACATCTGCTAACTGTGCATAGTTTTCCGCAACTTCAAGACGTGCTAAACCAGCATTATCGTGTGCTGCATTGCTTACTGATGCCCATTCCTGCGCATTGAGGACGTCTAACTTCTTGGCCAATTTTTGAAAGCCATAATAAGCATTAAGCGCAATAATATGATCTCCTTTTTTACCTGACTTGGTTGTTACCAATACGACGCCATTAGCTGCACGCGACCCGTATATAGCGGCTGCAGAGGCGTCTTTTAACACGTCCATGGATGCGATATCATTAGGTGCTATGTTATTGATGTTATCAACCTGTACACCATCGACAATGTAAAGTGGGTTATTATTGTTCAACGATCCTGTTCCGCGAATCAGTACGCGCACACCCGATCCCGGATTGCCACCCCCTGATTCTATTTGTACACCGGCTACTTTACCTTGAATGGCTTGCCCAACATTACTAAAACCCTCAGAAACAATATCTTCAGCCGAAATAGACGCAATTGCTCCAGTTATATTTGATCTTTTTTGTGTACCATACCCAACTACTACTACTTCGTCCAACGTTGTATTATCGGTTGCAAGTTGAATATGGAGAACCTGTTGCTCACCTATTTTTACTTCTTGGGTAATATAACCGATAGCGCTTATTACCAGCACATCTTGTGAGTTAGCACTTAATTGAAAATTACCTTCAGAGTCGGAAGACGTCCCTTTGGCAGACATTCCCTTAACCGTAATCGAAACTCCAGGAATAGCTTGTCCTACAGGGTCGGTGATCTTCCCTCGTATTTGTTGTTCTCCGTCGTCCTGTGCACTTGATGCAAGTGGAATGAGAAAGCAAAGGATACAAAGAATCGTCCTGGACAAAGTCCGTGCACCCTTCTGATTGAGACTTGATTTAATTGGTAGCATAAAAGATTTATTTTGGTTAAATGATCGCCCCGTGGTATTGCAAAACTACGTTGCGTCGATCCGCAAAAAATAGACAATTGTGGGTAAAAGATGGAAAATATTCTTTTGATCTACTTAAGGGATGACCACTCCTATTGATGGGGACTGGTCATTGTTCTTGCTTTGCTGTTTACTTTGGCTATATCCTGGTTATCGGCCATCTTAGGCTTATTCGTTAAAAGTTTGGAAGCAGCACAATGGACAGGGTTTGTCGTAATTTTCCCACTGACATTTGCCTCTAGTGCCTTCGTCCCTACTGACACCATGCCTAAGGCACTACGATTTTTCGCTGAAAATCAATCACTCACACACGTTATCAACGCCATGCGTGCTTGGCTGGTAGTAACCATCTGGAAATTCGACCTGGTTGGCGTTTATTTGGTGCATCGCTATTATTGCTATAGCAATGCCTGTTGCAACGTGGATATTCAAACGTCAGGCGAGCTAGGCTATTCTTAGTTTATAAGGAAACTTTAATTAATTAGTAATGGCAGAAAAACATGATTTTTGTATTTTCTGCCATTTTACCTATTTTCGTTCTCCTTAAAAATAAGCGTGGATAATACGAAACATATCGTTATTATAGTTCCTCCAATGACTTCTATTTTAGACATAGCAGGTCCTTTGGAAGTTTTTACGAAAGCTGCCGACTACGTCAGGGGGCATAAACCCGAAATAAAGAGAGCCTATGTTACCCACGTCCTTTCAGCGGATTCATCCTTCGTAGTCAATACATCGGCGGGTTTGCCCATTGTTTGCGAGGGAGGAATTGACTCGATCGATTACGAAATAGATACCATCTTATTTGCCGGAAAAGGCAATGCCGGTAGCTCCATAATCGAGAAAATCGCTAGTTGGCTCAAAGAAAATATTAGTAAAATACGCCGTATAGGATCCATTTGTGCCGGTGCTTTCATTTTGGCGGAAGCTGGCCTATTGAATGGCAAGCGAGTGACTTCACATTGGCAGGTTTGCGATAAAATGGCGTCGCTCTATCCGGAAATAAAAGTAGAAAAAGACGCCATCTATGTCAAGGATGGGAATTTATATACATCTGCAGGTATCTCCACCGGTATGGATTTATCACTTGCAATGGTAGAAGAAGACTTCGGTCGTGATATAGCCGTTATGGTAGCAAAAATATTGGTCCTATACCTAAAACGCCCTGGAAATCAATCACAATTTAGCAGTATTCTCATGCATCAAACGGTGGATTACGAACCTATTAAAGTTGCCCAAGATTGGATTATCGATCATTTGGAGGATGAGCTGAGCGTAGCGTTCTTGGCTGAGAAAGTTTCTATGAGTCCTAGAAACTTCGCGCGTGTCTTTTTACGAGAAACCGGAATTACCCCGGCAAAATATATTGAAAAAATACGACTTGAAATGGCACGCCGGCGATTGGAGGAAACCCAATTGACATTGGACGAAATCTGCTGTGAGTGCGGAATCGGAAGCACCGAGGGACTACGCCGCTTGTTCTTACGTCACTTGAAAACAACTCCTAGTGACTATCGCAGAAACTTTACTACCGCAATCGCTTAATATCAGCGAGAACGACAATTTACAGTCAGTCCCCGCTGAGACACAAAAGTTCTATAAGGAACCGAAATAGGCCACCGTGCGAACCATTTGCGATACAAAAGACATTTCATTATCATACCAAGAAACAGTTTTTACTAACTGTTTGTCGCCAACCGTTACAATCTTTGTTTGGGTAGCATCGAAAAGCGAACCATAACGTATGCCTAGTGTATCTGCCGAGACAATGAAATCTTCTGTATATCCGTATGATTCATTAGCTACGGCTCGCATCGTTGTATTGATTTCTTTTGCACTCGTTTCTTTCTCAAGTATGGTAAACAATTCAACAACGGATCCTGCATGGACAGGAACCCGTTGGGACGAACCATCAAGTTTTCCCTCTAATTCAGGGATCACTAGGCCTATCGCTTTTGCCGCTCCCGTGGTATAGGGAATGATACTGTCCCCCGCTGCTCTCGATTTACGATAATTTCCTTTTGGATCCGGGGTATCCATTAAGGGTTGTGAGTTGGTATAAGCATGAATGGTTGTCATTTGGCCGGCAATAATGCTAAAATTATCATTCAGTACTTTAGCCATCGGTGCCAAACAATTCGTTGTACAAGAAGCACAACTGATTAGTTTGTCGCTGGCGTTAAGCAGCTGGTGATTTACATTATAGACGATTGTCTTAACGTCTTTATCAGATGGTGCGGAAATAATCACTTTTTTAGCCCCCGCCTCCAAGTGCGCCTTTGCTCTCTCTTTGGATTCGAAAATTCCTGTGCATTCCAATACCACATCAATATTATCATCTCTCCATGGCAGCTTTGATGGCTCACGCTCTGTGTACACCGTGATTTTCTTTCCATCAACAACAAGGGCATCTGTAGTGTAATCAACATCTTTTTCAAACCTTCCATGTATGGAATCGTATTTCAGCAAGTAAGATAACATGGAAGGATCTGCTAAATCATTAATAGCAACAACTTCCAATTTATCATTATTCACCATTTCACGGAGTGCTAAACGACCGATACGACCGAACCCATTAATTGCAACTTTAATCATAACTTTATCTTTTTAAACAAAGCTACCATTCCTTATTCATGTCAGAAAAGACAAAAAACCAACAATTTCTGCCAACTAATAGATACAACGGACTTCCGGTAAAGTAAGGCCGATCTTCATTTGTCCTCTCAACCGCAAGGGGCTATATAAAATGGTATAAGAATACTACATTACCCGTATATGCTGGCTTGGGTTGATCTTTAATAGCGAGCGTGGCTTCAATAACAACTTTGGTAACACCTCTCAAGTTAACAGCGGAAACAAGTTTTGCTTTTAACTGAACTTCATTATCTACTAAGACTGGCTGTCCAAACTTCAGGTTTTCTATACCATAATTTATTTCCATTTTAATATTCCGTACATCCGCAATCTGCTTCCATAAATATGGAATTAATGACAGTGTTAAATAACCATGAGCAATGGTACTTTTGAACGGCCCCTCACTTTCGGCTCGCTCCTTATCTACATGTATCCATTGATGATCTAATGTCGCATCGGCGAATTTGTCAATTTGCGATTGATCTATTTTATGCCAATCGGAAACACCAAGTTCCTCTCCCACATGCGATTGATACTCCTCAAAATTATTGATTACTAACATATATTTAAATGGTTAATGAATATTTCCGTAAACGTTTTTTGGCTCTCGACTCAAGGTCAACGGCATAAAAGTATTGAAAAAATATGAAATGACAACGGGGTCTCTTATAAAGGAGATTTATTTCTGTAAAGTATATTTACAAAGACTGTTCTTTTCAGGATTCAACCTTCAAAACAGCCCATTACTCTAAACAAGCTACAATTTCATACTTTTAAAGGTTCCGCCTCATATACCACCTCCTATTTACACACTTCCACTCACACCTCTTCAATCTCAATGACATATTCGCCAACCAAGGTGGTAGGGTCAATAGGGGAACGATGATTCAGGACAGGGAATTTTTTTTCGGCATCAACCCGGTTGTTTGTGGTGAAATAAGCCTAACGCACAATGAAATACCAACAGACCATCTAAATCTTACAATAGTATTTTTAGCAGATTTTTTCTACCAAGTATATGCTCGTTTTCGAAATATTCAAAAGGGTGACTTTTAACCTCAATACTACTCATGGAATAGTAATAGGGCTTACATATGTCATTACTTTTTATTTGGTTGATAGAATAGGACAATTCCACCCTCCCGAAATTAGCTACGTCAATGCTAAATGGGTAATCTCCTTCTCCTGTCTCCGGAATAATCAATATAAGTGTACCATTTAATGGATTTCTATCGTTGTTAATAATCATTTTGGGATATGACTTTACGATATTCGCAGATGTTGTTTTAATAACTGCGGTATCCAGCTTATTAGCTATAATAATGTTTTCACCAGTCTGTTTGTTAATGAACACAAATCCAATTTGTTTTGGCTGTGATTCGTTTAACAAACCTTCACATGGGCTTCTTTCTGCTTTTTTGCAGCTAAACTCCAAATAAGTAACTAATAAAATTAACATAAATAAGGCATAGGTTTTCGTTTTCATTATTAAGGTCTAATTATTAATATCATATTTTAGGTTGCCGTTTACTGAATGACGAAAAATGTCTTGTAAATGCTACTCTTTAGAAAAAATAAACAAGTGGCTTCATTTGAAGGAATGCCACCTGTTTGATCTGTTTCTAAAATTTTTCTTAGAATAATAATCAGTAAAATTCGCTATTGATCTGAAGTTATTCACTTACAAGAACCTGGTATTTTTTCCAATTATCAAAAATAACCCAAAGATTTATTAAAAACATAACACCGGCAATCGCCAATCCGGACGGCATATAGACGGCATTGTGTAATATGACACCTACCATAACAGGAAGAATCACAATGGCTCCAAGGGCTCTTGTCCTGGGCAAGATAAACAACAATCCGCCTATTACTTCTATGGCACCTATTAAAGGGAATAACCACTTAATCTGCATAAAGGCCTGTCCGACCTTCAACATCTCACCTTCCATTGGCGGAACGGGCATGTAGTGAAAAAATTTGTCCAATCCGGCGTTGATGAACATCAAGCCAAATAACACGCAGAGAATAGTTTTTACAATTTTCATATTGACTAATTTATAATTTATCGGCATTTGTCCACTTCTAATTTGTTTAATCACGGACATATTTTATTTGCCATTAAGCTTAACAAAAATAGTAAATTACCTGTTACAAAACAGTAGTGATTACGGCAAAGGAAGGGGGCGTCTACGACAAAAAAAGAACGCTGCTAAACCTGCTCATCTTTATGTTTTTCAGGGTTGACGTCTCGTAAATGGATGGTCCTCTCCATATCTTTCCGATCTCTTCGATTTTTCCGAAGGAACCATATAAGTATTGCTATTATAGCAATACTTACTAATGTAATAATGATGATGTTAGTTTCCATATTGATTCTTTTCAACTTCTATCCACAGCAACATATTTTTCTTCTTATTGTTCTCTTTATCAATATTTTGACACGAATAGTGATTTCCAAATCAATGAATTACGATGAGTTTAATTTATACCTAAAACCTTATAATATGAACGACATAAATGGTGGAGCCAAAGTTCTTTTTCCGAAGCCCGTAACAGATTAATGTTCCAGTTAAAAATCGTTAAAATCCCAGTTTCCTCGATATGGTCTTGACAACATTCCATTTGCATAGGCATTATCAAATATTTCCTTCTTAGGATCCCACTGTAAAGACTTCTGTAATTCATAAGCAATATTCACTGCATTGCAAACTGTTGCTGTGCGATGCCCTGTTTCTACATCCACAATAGGTTGCTTTCTGGTCTTAACAGCATTAATCCAATCTTGATAGTGATTTTCACTATGGTATACTTTCTTATCGCTCGCCTTAAGTGTGATTTTGGCTAGCGGCTCGGGTTTTGAACGAAGGAATTCTCTTGCCACTTCAATCGTCCCATTGGTACCTACGAATTGTATTGCATTACCTTCTATCCATCTTTTATGATTTACCTGAATGCCGTTCGCATATTTAAAATACAAACCCTCTTGTGCGAGCGGTTGTTGTGGAGGCACAAACTCTACAGGCCCCGATCGGTCCATATCCAGAGCCCATTGGACAATATCGAACATATGAGCGCCCCAATCCGTTACATAACCGCCACCAAAGCCGTGGTAATTTCGCCAGCCGGCCCAGCTTTCATCACCTAAAGGTGGCGAAAGTGTGGGATGGTACCCCCGATACAAGGAAGGGCCAATCCAGTTATCCCAGTCCAAATAATCCGGTGTCGGCAAAGTTGGTAAATCGCATGCCCTGACAGGTCCACCAATCGAAACGTTGATCTCTTTAATCTCTCCGATATAGCCATTTCTTACCAAATTCACGGCATCTCTGAAATATTGTTGAGATCTTTGCATACTTCCGGTTTGAAAAACTCTTTTATACTTACCAACGGCATCTACCATCGCTCTGCCTTCCGCAATGGTTAAGGAAAGAGGTTTTTCACAATAAATATCTTTTCCGGCTTTTGCCGCATCTACAACCATTTGGGCGTGCCAATGATCCGGAGAAGCAATCACAACCGCGTCAATATCTTTCCTATCTAACAGCTCGCGATACTGTCTGTAGGCTGCTACTTCTGCTGCTGCCTTCTTTTTATTTTCGACAATAGCAGCTTGAACAAAACGTTGTAACTTCTGCTTATCCACATCGCTGGCGGCTAGTACCATAGTCTCCGGACATTTAGCGATAGCCTTAAGTAAGTAACTATTCTGTTTTCCGGTTCCTATATAACCTAAATTGATCCGATCGCTGGGCGCTAAAAAGCCCTGACCGCCCAATACATGCCTCGGCAATATGGTAATACCAACCGCCCCGATTAGGGTGTTTTTAATAAAATCTTTTCTTTTCATTTTGGTTTACTTAAAGGCGTTCTGGTTTATTTAGCATATAACTGACTAAGTACGTACAAGATAGCAAATCTAAAAGAACCAAGCAATAATTTGTTTTCTAAC
The DNA here is from genome assembly GCF_008245145.1 of Olivibacter sp. LS-1. Lineage (GTDB taxonomy): Bacteria > Bacteroidota > Bacteroidia > Sphingobacteriales > Sphingobacteriaceae > Olivibacter > Olivibacter oleidegradans. Next base: position 5,536,752 of record NZ_CP041643.1, read on the forward strand.
AAGTGTCCGATTTTTACAATTAGATTCACATGAGCTATCTTAACTTAGCTGTCGGAAAAGTTGTACAGCAGTTGTTTTCGCCTTGGTAGACAAGAAATACTTTAGACAATATGGGAACTAGTTATAGTATTACAGACAAATTTGGAGAAGATTTAGCATGTCTTCTAGCAGAAAAGATAGTAAAACGATATACTGACTTTCAATCAGCGGCTTTTATTAAAGAGGTTGCTGTCAGCACAAAGGGCAAAACTTATACCCAACGGGTGGAGGTGATTGCTGATTTGTTAGATATTCATTTACCGTTTGCATACAAAGAAGCTATTCATATACTACTTTCCATATTAGGAGAAGAAAATCCGAAGGAGACGGGAATGTTCACCAATTTTTACTGGGTTTTACCCATCGGTAAATATGTAGAAAAGTACGGCTTATCAGATTACAATGTTTCTATGCGAGCAATTGCCGAGATAACCAAAAGAAACACAGGAGAATATGCGATACGTCCCTTTATAAGAAACTTCCCTGCACATACGTTGCAAATAATGGAAAAGTGGGCGCAATCTGACAATTTTCACTTGCGGCGCTTGGCATCGGAAGGATTGCGCCCAAAACTACCGTGGGCTACAAGATTAGACACCTTTAATCATTGTCCTGAAAAAGTTTTTAAAATTCTGGAAATATTAAAAGAAGACCCTGTCTTGTTTGTGAAAAAATCCGTTGCTAACCATCTAACCGATTGGCTGAAAGTAGATAAGGATGCTACCATGCCTTTACTTAGAAGATGGGCAACGTCTAATAATAAACATACTATGTGGATCGTAAAACGTGCAAGTCGGAAAATTGACTTATTATTAGCTGATACAGTTGATAGGTAGCACTAAACGCACCTTGAAAAACTTGAATTAGCTAAACATAGAATTTACGCTGCCTATTGGTTTATCTTCCACTGATATTTCTTATCGTCGAACAGTTCTTTACCCCAAATGGGTAATTCGATCTTGATTCTCTCAACTACTTCCGTACATGCTTCAATTGCTGCCTTACGGTGCTGTGAAGAAGTGAATACAAAAAGGCAAATTTCTCCCGTCTTCACAACGCCTAAGCTATGGTGTACGTGCATACACGTCAAAGCATACTTGTCGAAAATCTCTTCACGGATATTGTGCATTTTTTCCAATGCCATTTCTTCATAAGCAGTATATGCTATGGCAACAACTTCCTTTCCATCAATTAAATCAGCTCGTACCTGACCTAAAAAAATATTATGAGCCCCTATTTCTGTTTTCGTGGCATGTTTGGCAATGCTTTCTGAGATGAATGATGGACTTATCGGGCCGTGTTGAAATATCTGTTTCATTTTTATAAATATAACTATGCTAAATTAGTAATTTATGTGCAAGGTTTTAATAAATTCATCTAATGCAGCAAGTGGATGCGATAGCGTAGTTAAAGCCCAAAACACAAAGTATTTCCTCAATGATTAATATATAAAGATTCCTATAACCGCTGCAACGGCTATTACAAAAACCGGATGTAATTTATATCGAACAGATAGGAACAGTGCCCCCAGAAACAGTAAAGGACTGAAGTAATCTATAAAGTTTTCGTGATTCATTAAAGACACCGCTGCAAGTCCTATTAATGCAACGCTTAATAACCGAACTCCAGTCATGGCCCAGGCAAAATATTTATTGCTTCGAAAACGACTAAAAAAGTAAGATATTAAGATAATCAGAATAAACGAAGGTAAGCATAAAGAGAAGGTGGCTACGACTGACCCCAAAATAGACACAAAGGGAGAGCTTCCCGAATTTTCAAGGGCTGTATATCCGGCATAAGTCGCTGTATTTATCCCAATTGGTCCGGGCGTCATTTGAGATACCGCTATTAGATCGGTAAATTGCTGTTTCGTCATCCAATTGTTTTTTTCCACAACTTCGTCCTGAATCAATGAGAGCATGGCATAACCACCTCCGAAGCCAAAAACACCAATCTTTGTAAACACCCAAAATAGTCTAAAAAAAATCACCCTATCTCCTCTTATTTTTTTCTTTGAAAATATTATAGATTATTCCGGCAATACAGCCAAAAATAACAATGAAAATTGGCGATACATGTCCTTGCCACATTATGAGTAATGCCACAATAGGTATAATCGCTGTCTTATAAGTAAGTTTATTAGCTTTTATCGCCGAGAAACAAGGCGCCACAATAAGTGCGACCACCGCTGGACGCAGGGCTTTGAATGCTTTTGTGACCCATATATTTTCCTGAAATCTACTAAAAAAAGCAGCTATCATAATGATGATTGCAAAGGGCGCTACAATAGTTCCTAATGCGGCTATCGCACCACCCTTTAGCCCGTTTATTTTATAGCCTACAAGTGCAGCAATGTTAGTAGCAAAAACACCTGGTAAAGATTCCGTAATGGATAGCAATTCATAAAATTCTTCCTTAGACAGCCAACCTCGGGACACAATATCCCGTTCTATTAACGGGATAACTGCATATCCACCACCAATTGTAAACAAACCGATTCTAGTGAAAGTGACAAATAATTTAAAGAACATTCAAACTAAAAAAAGGTAAAAAACTTCTGTACAACGTCTTCTCTTTTGTTATACCGGGGTTATATTTTATCTTATAAAGATACAAAAAAAGGCGCTTTTTTGGGCAATTTTTAATAAAAAAGAAATATAATTAAAGAATAAAAAAGATGATAATTTCCGCTTCAGAAAACAACTAGCCTAATAAGTTCAGAGACAATCTATCGATGATAGAGCCATATATTTTCAAATTAGAAAAAGCAAATCGGATGAGACGAAATTTAGAAAAACTGAGACAGACGTTCACGATAGTCATCCATTTTTTGACTTTATTTGTGAGATGCTTTAGGAAAGATATTTCTTTGAATGTCCTGCGAGTTTCCACCGATTAAACATGTATAAAACAAAACCGAATTTTAGCCTTTTAAAGACAAAGCAGCATTTTGAGATTCTGGACGGATTAAGGGGAATCGCCGCAATAGCAGTGCTCATATTTCACTTCATGGAAATAGCTACTCCGGACTATCACGATAATTTTATAGCACATAGCTACTTAGCGGTTGATTTCTTCTTTTGTTTATCAGGCTTTGTGATTGCATACGCCTACGATAATAAGATGGATAGCATCGGCTTTATTTCGTTTCTTAAACTAAGGCTCATACGCTTGCACCCGCTCGTTATTATCGGCTCGATCATCGGTTTACTTGGTTTTTTGTATGATCCCTTCAGCGATCTGTATAAAGAATTTAGCCCCATTCAGATTGCGCTCATGTTTGCAAGCTCTTCCTTATTAATCCCATATCCTGCAGTGCCGGAAAGATACTTTAATTTATTTCATTTAAACCCACCCACCTGGTCATTATTTTGGGAATATATTGCGAATATTTCCTACGCTTTATTCCTTTATAAATTCCGTAACAAGATACTGTGGTGTCTCACCGGCATTGCAGCTCTTGCGCTATGTTACGAAGCCTATCGATCAAACTACTTGGGTGTGGGATGGGGAGCAGACAATATTCGAGGTGGCGGTATCCGTATCTCTTACTCTTTCTTAGTAGGCATGCTAGTTTATCGTTCTAACTGGGTCATCAAAAATAGATTAGGATTTATCTTGCTTGGAAGCTTACTCGCAATTACTTTCTTTATTCCTTTTTCTGAAAAAATCAATTGGGTGTTAGATCCGTTTATTGTGATCTTCTACTTTCCGTTCTTAATTGTGCTCGGTGTAGGAGTTAATGTTCCATCATCTTCCAATAATATCTGCAAATTTTTGGGAGATATTTCCTATCCGCTTTATATGATTCATTATCCGTTTATCTGGATATTTATGAGCTATGTGGAACAGTTCCATCCAACTTGGTCTCAATTACGTATCATTGTACTTTTAGCAGTCATCACTATAATCATTTTCGCCTATTTCGTTTTTCGCGTACTGGATCTTCCAATACGAACCTACCTCAAAAATAAATTCAAGAGAGATTGGGATAAATAATAAAAAGCGCTTTATCGAGTTTTCATATTTATAATGGATATACACAATGGTATTAAACCACATGATATCAAAATAAAAATGCTTACGCGAATATAGTTAAGTGTTCGCCAAAGATTTGCCCTATCCAACAAATCGGTTTCTGAAGCAGCTCCATTGGCAACATCTTGGAATGTCATAATGTTAGGTGCAAAATACATCAGTGTCCAAGCTCTGACTGCCATATGCAAGAAGAAAAGAAGCAGCAACCAATTTCTAATGGGCATTATTTTCCAACAAAAAATGAGTGCCACTACAAAGGTGATCTCGTGAATGGTATGGACAACAATCCAGAAAGTCTTTAAGTTTAGGCCATACCTTCCTCCCAGTAACTGAAAGGATTCAGGTGGTGAAGCTGTCCATTTAGGAACAATCACTGCAGTTTCAAAAATTTGCGCCCCATTCATCAGAAAGTAAACAAGTGTCGTAATGAAGAGCCATGTCTCAGCCCTTACAATATAATTTGCGCCGTATTCCATATTTATTGTTTTCTTAACTGTTCAATCATTTCATTCATAATATCAATGGCAGAAGTAAAATACTTTTCAAGTACGGTGATTTCTTGATCGGAAAAGGAATTCACCAGCTTAGATGTTTTTTCATTTAATTTATCAAAAAAGGGATTTAATAGCTTTAAGGTATTTTTGGTGTTCGGCACAATAATTACTTTGCGTCTATCCTCGCTATCAAACTTCCTTTTGACTAATTTTTTTTTCTCCAGCCGATCTACCAAGCCTGTGACAGCCCCTGTTGTCAGACCTGTTAATCTGGAAAGCTCACCGGCAGTCATTTCTCCATTTTGTATTATAAAACCTAAGTATTTATGATCTGTCCCCGATAATCCTATTTCACGAGCAATCGCTTCGTGCATTAATATAGAGGTGTCTGAATACTTCCTGCTGAGGGATCTAAAGTTTTGAGCTTGCTGCTCTTTCGTTCTATCGGTCATTTCAAAATATATTAGCAACTAAATATCTTAGTTGCAAAGATAAAAAACAAAATCATACAAATCAATTCATTTTTTCCCCGAGGTTAAGAGTAGAGCTGCTCATGTATCTTAGTTCTGCCTGAAAGCAAGCCGCTTTCTTACTTTTTCAAGTTGCCTGCTGGCAAAATTTGTGGCAGGTTTTAACATTTTGCAATTCCTTAAAACAAAATCGGCATCTAAATTCTTTTATGTGCATGGAAATCTCAACAAATAATATCGTCGCGCAAGTAAAAGAGCAGTTATTAGATCGTTTTGTAACGAGTGGCGCACATGTTGACCTCTTCGACGCAATACATGGGCTTTCTTGGGAGCAGGCCGGACAAAAAAACGAAACTTTTCCTTATAATATTTGGCAGCTAACAGAACATATTCGTATTTCTCAATTTGATATATTGGAATTTTGTCGCAATCCGAGTTACCGGTCTCCTGACTGGCCCTCAGGTTACTGGCCTAAACAGAGTAGTCCAAAAAACAGCTTGGAGTGGAAGCAAACGCAGGATAAAATTCGGGAAGATTATCAGGCCTTCATCGAATTAATACGAGAAAGCATGGAAATTTTTAAACGCTTTGATCACGGTACGGGGCAAAGCGTGTTTAATGAGGCCTTGTTGATTTTAGATCACAATGCGTATCATGTCGGACAAATCGTCCTAATTAGAAAAGTAAATGGATGGTGGCATTAATGCTGAATGTATTTAAGATAAGATCAATCGTATTTACAACTCCTTCCGCATATACATTGCTAACTGCTGATCACTTAAATCGCTATGGGACTGTAAGTCATTAATGATTTTTTCCCGTTCCAAACGCGTTTTATTCTGACTTAGCTTTTTAACTCCTTGAATATTCGATACTTCTAATTTAAACGCAACAATGCCCTTAATCATTCGGTCGATATATTCCTTTGGCAACGATTTCCATTGCTCATTATAGTCCTTATCATAGAAATTGATAGTAGCATTAAGTACCCGTAATATTTCTTCCCGCTCCCATATTAAACTAACGGTTCCATAAACATGAACCGCAACATAATTCCACGTCGGGACGCTTTCTATCTTTTCATAATTTTTAGGCGAAATATAAGCATGCGGCCCCGAAAACACCACTAAAACACTCTTTTCTTCTATCGACTTCCATTGCGTATTCGCTTTGGCAAAATGCGACTTTAATATTAATTGTCCGTTTTGGTGTTCAATGGCGAAGGGTAAGTGCGTTGCCACTGGAACCATCTGCTCATTCCCATTTATGATAAGACCAAAACTGTTCGCTTTTATAAACTCCAGTAAGTCATCTTGGTGTTTAAATACAAAATTTTTCGGAATATACATCTATTTCACCGTCTTTAAAACAATTTTAACAACATCTATTAGAAGTATGGTGTTTCCTCCCGAAAGTAGCATTGCGAAAAGAGGAAGCTTTCGTGAATTATCCTAGAATCCTATAAAAAAACGGCACGTACTTATTCATGCACTTGCCGTTTCCTGTCTAGTTTACGAAAGATTTACTCCGTAACCAATTGGGTATTTTTAAGCTGACTCCTTGTAGAAGTTGTCAATTCGCGTTTTGCTAAAGCATGACATTCCTCCAAAGCTTGGCTGAACATCATTTGTTCAGGAGGAGTTTTCTGAGTTGCAGCAGACGGCCCACGTAATGCTCCGACGATTCCCAATTCCCTAGCTACATATACATATCGTATAGCATCAATTACGACGCCAGCGGAATTTGGAGAATCCTGAACAGATAATTGTGCGTCTAATATCACCGGTGCCCCCATAAACCCTTCGAGTTCCAACCTAAAATTGGCCACTTTGTTGTCTCCATAATAAGCAATATACTCCGATGGCCCTGCGTGCAAAAAGCTATTCTCAGTAGATATGTTCCTGATATCGTTTTGTGCTCTAATAACATTCTCTTTGGAAATCTTCTTCGATTTCAAGCGATTCTTGTCTTCCATATTCAAAAAATCGGTATTCCCTCCAATATTTCTTTGAATATGGGCTTTTACGTGATGTCCGCGCGCAAACGCAAGTTCTTGCAGCATTTGCGATAAAATACTCGCTCCGAATTGGCTTCTCATATCATCTCCAATAATCGGAATGCCTGCATCAATAAATCTTTGCTCCCAGGCAGGATCAGAAGCAATAAATACCGGAATACAATTTACAAGTGAAATGCCTAGCTCTAAACAAATTTCTGCAAAAAATTCCGTGGCAATTTGTGAACCAACAGGTAGATAATTGATCAGAATCTCAACCTGATGCGCCTTTAGCTGGTTAATAATCTGCTCACGGAAGACTTCAACAAGACCTTTGTCATATGTTGAGCTATCGAGCATATCTGTGGCTTTCAATGATTCCGCAACTTTGAATCTTTGCGCCTCCGGGTAGGAAGCCATCATTGGTGAAACACCATCAAGAACAACGGATGGATATATGGGTGCATTGGAGCTGATTTGATCATATAAAACCATTGTACAATTTGGTTTCTCAAAAATAGCATCTTTCAAAGTTTTTCCGATTTTCCGCTCGTCGACATCAAATCCGCAAACAAATTCAATGTCAGCAGCACGATATCCTCCAATGTCATCTGTCATTAAGCCAGATTTTTGATCGGGGTGGTTAGTATAATACTCAACACCTTGTACCAATGAGCTTGCGCAATTTCCTACACCCAGGATTGCGACTTTTATTTTATGTTCCATTAGTTAAAATATATTATTTTTTTTCATGTAAAACAAGTATTTAAAGTAAGTTTGCGGACGGATACAACTTATTACTGCTTCTCTAAATTACCTGTGGTTAAAATTATTGGTTCCAAAGGTAGCCAATGGTTTAAAATTCTCATCGAATAAAATATCTTTTTTTTGAAAGTTTTACTTTTTTATTAACATAGTCAAGATATTGGTATATTCTAAATGTAAATATCGGATAATTTTCCGTTATAGTAAGGCTATGAGCAAGTTATAGACAGTGAGTTTTTTTTCAAAAGATGCGAATTAAATTGGTAGTAGGTTATCGGAAACAGATACCGGATACCATATCGGTTTTAGCGACGATCAGCCCCCAATAAGAAAAAAGGGCCTTGAGTCAACTATCAAGCCCCTTTTTATTTCAGATCGGTAAACCTATCGTACCGTTCTACCAAAACTGTAACGAATAGTCGCTCCAAATGTACGTGGGTCACCCAGCACAGCAGCATAGTGACCAGCATTGCCTGCAGCGGGAAGCAATTGCTCGAAGTAATCTTTATCTAGCAAGTTTCTACTCCAGATAAAGAACGATACACTTTGACTCGCTTGAAACCCGAGTCGCGCGTTCAGTAAAAGATAACCGTCCACATTTAAATATTGAGATGGAGACGGGCTCGATGAAAATGAAGAACGAAAATAAGAATCAATCGCGAAAAAGTAGCTCCCGCCTAAAGTAAGGAATTTACCCGGAATGTCAACTTGTCCACCTAAAGATCCCGCCCATTTTGAAATTCCAGGCAGCTTGCCGCCTGAAATATCCTTGAAGGCAGACTCTCCGCCCGTTTCTTCTAACGGAACAGGTGCATTTTTAAAGGAAATGTACTTACCGTCGGTATACGAGAGCGCTCCATATAATGAAAAAACGTTGCCAATAAACACATTACCATCAAGCTCTGCTCCGCGTACCCTCACTTTTTCTGCGTTTGCTAAATAACCACGATTTACGCCTACTTCCGCGGTTTGCACTTGCGTTTGAAAATCTTTGATATCTGTATTATAAACAGAAAAATTTAAAGTAGCATTGTCCAAAGGAGTAGTTTTTATCCCAATTTCGTAATGTGTAACATATTCCGGTTTAATTTTTGCCAGTTCCAGCATTGGCTCACCGTTATTAGTAGGTAACCCCCCGAGGTTAAGTCCTACCGGTTTGTAGTTAGTTGAGAAAGTAGCGTAAGAATTGATACGATCATTGGGTTTATACGCTAGGGTTAGTTGGCCGGAAAGATTCGTATTATCGGTATTTGCGTTAAATACCTGATCCGTATAAACTGCTCTTTTAATTGCCAAAAGGGCTGGGTCATCGGTTTGAAGCCCTCCATAAGTTTGGCGGTTGAAATCTACTTTTTTGTCATCGTAATTAAACCTCAGTCCTGGCAATAGATGCATTTGGTCTGTGATCGACCAGTCGAGCTGGCCAAATACTGCCCCACTAAAAGACGTAAGCTTTGAATATGTCCGAATACCGTATCCATCGAGCAATCCCGGTGTGGCCCATAAATCACTCGTTGAATTTTGCGAGAACCGCCATTGCGCTGCACCTGATTCCTCCGTATGGTATGGATCTGTCTTCAATCGTTGTCCGATCGCATAAACACCAAACACTCCACTTAGACGGGATGAAAGATCACCGGCATAGCGAATTTCCTGCGACCATTGTTGATGTTTGGAAGGCGCTTGTGAGAGCGATAAAACTGGGAGCCCTGTAAAATCGCGATCGTTTGAGGGATTCCAGTTCCAATATCGCCACGCGGTCGTTGAAGTCAATGTACCTGATCCGATTTTAATATCTGCATTCAAAGAAACACCTCCTAAGTCATTATCTGATCGCCAAGGTGTGTCGTGGTCTATTTTTCTATCAAAAGGATTACGGCTTGGTAGATTATATCCCAGATCGGCAATAATTTGTTCAAATTGCCGATAAGCTGCTCTTTGTGTAGGAACTACCCCGGCGACAACTTGGGCATAACCATTGGGACGCTGTCTTGACACATCACCCGCAAATAGAATATTGACGTTATTGGAAGGTGCATAAAGTAATTGTCCTCGAAAGCCTAAATTATTAAGATCATTTACGTTTTGATCGGTAGCGACGTTATATAATACACCATCGCGCTGCGTACCGGAAAAAGAAACTCGGGCTGCCAAATTTTTCGTCAGGGGACCGGTAACGGAGCTTTTTGCCTGGACATAACCAAAATTTCCATAGCTCGCTTCGAAATTAACCTCCGGTGTAAAGCTAGGTTTACGAGTAGTGATGTTGAAAGCTCCTGCTGTCGTATTCTTTCCAAATAGCGTACCTTGGGGACCTCGCAGCACCTCTATTCGCTCAACATCAATAAAATCGAGTGTAGTTGCTGCTGGGCGTGCAAAGTAGACGCCATCGACGTAAAAACCTACACCGGGGTCTATGCCATCATTCGTAAGTCCAAACGTCGAACCTAACCCCCTAATATTCAAAGTCGTATTTCTAGGATTAGATGAATATAATTGCACCGCTGGCACCAATTCTTTTAGACGATTAACATTGAATGCACCTGCATTTTCAACACGAGCTCCGCCGACAACAGAAATAGGAATGGGAACATTTTGCACACGTTCTGTACGACGCCTAGCCGTTACGGCAACTTCTGAAAGCTGGAAATCATCGGCAAGTAATACAATATTGAACTTGTTTCCACTCGCCTGTTGGACCTGCACTTCTTTTGTTCTGAATCCTACGGAACTGACAGAAAGTGTAAACGGCAAAGTTGTTGTCCCTTGAATGGTGAATTCACCATTAACGTCAGTAACAGCTTTTAAATTAGTACCCTTTATTAATACTGTTGCACCAAGAATAGCCACATCATTGGCATCTTTAACAATTCCCGTGACCGTTTGCTGTGCAAAAACAAACTGCGAGATTAGTGTGATTAGAAAAAGGAAAAGTAGCTTTTGTTTAAACATAATAAAATCTATAGAATAAGTAGACAAATATAGATATTCTTTTGATATTCCGTAGATTTTATAGAAATAATGAGGACGCTTATTAATGCGCATTTATTAATGGAGATGACGCTATTTTATCCAGGACAAATTACCATGGGAGAACATAAAGTAATTTAACACCAAGTAATCTCTGCGCTTATGTTTTGTATTCTTTTTCGGTTGATAGAATGCGATAACAATGGTGCGGAAATGCAAAATGTAAACAAAATTTTGTTCTTTTGTGTAGATGTTGCCACTTGCACTACGTTAATAACCGGTTATGAAATCATCATTATATTATTTAAGTCAACTGTTCGCTCAATAAATCCGGTGCCTGCTTGTAATAGACAAGCCTTTATGGTCATTGAAACAAATTTATAGCAATGAAAAATCAATCTGATTTACGGTTATTACCTGTGGTCGTACGAATTTTTATCGTCGGGTTAATTGTAGGAACGTTGGATATAACTGCAGCCTTCATAAAATACTATTTAGAAACGGGAAAGAACCCGCTGTTTATTTTCAAGTATATTGCAAGTGGGGTACTTGGTTCAGAAGCTTTTTCAACAGGAATGCCGGCAATTCTCCTCGGATTATTTCTACACTACGGTATTGCGCTTTCATTTACGATAGTTTTTTGTGTAATATACCATAGGCTTCCGATTATATCGAAATATAAAGTGTTATCCGGTATCTTTTTTGGCTTTTCGATTTGGGTTATCATGAATTTCCTGATCGTGCCGCTAAGCAGCACTCCGAAGGGCGAGTTTAAGGCAGGTAATGCAATAAAAGAACTCCTAATTTTGATAGGCATGATCGGCTTACCACTACCCTTCCTAGCAAATTGGCTTGTTTTTAACGAACGAATCCTTAAAAGGGTTTAGTTATTAAAAAGTTTCCGGATCGCTAACCGAACAGATCACGTTCTCCGTAAAACTGACGAATAATCTTCACAAATTCATCTCCCAATTCTTTGGCTTTTCCGACCCCTATACCTTTAATTTGAGCTAACTCTCCCAAGTATTTTGGTGATTTGGCTGCAATAGCGATACAAAGTTGTTCACTCAAAATGAGATAGTCTGCAACCCCTCTCTTTTCGCTATTTTTCGTTCGCCAAGCGAAAATTTCGTCGAGTAATAAGGGATTAACCAAGTCGCTAATTTTAGGTTCGTTCATCCCTTTTTTTCCTACTTGATAAACCGGAACGTAATTTATGGCAGCCTCCATCGATACTGATGATAATTTTTGGCTATCGACTTGGACCGGATCAATCTGTAAGACGGCCAGTTTCCCTTTCAGATGCATTACAAACTGATTGTATATCTCAAAAAATTCAGGGTCGAGTCCCTCTTCTATTGGTAACGTTAGTATTTCTTTTACCATATCCAATAGCAATTCGACTTTGGGCTTGAAATAGGTTACCGCTTGTTTTAAGCGAAGTGTAAAATTGCCTTGCGCCAACGGAAGCCGGTAATCTAAATTATTCAATTCTCGCCTCAAGAATTTGTCAGCCACTTTTCTCACCTGATCGACTAAAAGCTGCTCAATCTCATTCACACGAGTGGCAACGGAAACCTCATTGACTGAAGATTGTAACATGGACTTCAAGAGGTTCCATTCAATTCCGATGTTCTTAAAGTCAAAGATATCCGCAATTAACTTATACTCCTGTTCTAACATCGCATGGCTTAGCAAGTCAGCCTCTTCACTTTGCATTCGACTTTGACGCATAAACGAAGTTATGCGTGCATCTGTCATTACATTCTCGGCTTTTACGGGTGCCTTTAATATCAATCCTTCCAAATTTCTACACCGGCTGAGCGCCACATATGTTTGGCCGTGTGCAAATGCAGCCTCCACATCGATCACCGCTTTATCAAATGTCAAACCTTGACTCTTATGAATAGTAATTGCCCAGGCCAGTTTGATTGGATATTGCGTAAAAGAACCATTGGATGATGACGCTATTTTCCCTTCCAACTCATTGAGAGCATATTTGGTGTGTTCCCAAGTCTCCGGCATCACGTCAAATATAGAGTCATCATCTAGAAAGCGGACCTGTATACTGTCGTGTGTTGCCTTTAAAACGCAAGCCGTCCGCCCATTATAATATTGCTTCTTACCACTTGGATCGTTTTTTATAAAAATAACTTGCGCACCCACCTTAAGACGTAGTTCCGGTTCAGCAGGATAGGCGTCTTTAGGAAAATCGCCGGCAATAATCGCCTTATAAACCATGATCTCTCCTTCCAAATCTCTTAAGCGGGTCTCGTTGATCTCTCCCACAGAGCGATTATGTGTCGAAAGCGTAATATAGTCAGTCAGCTCGGCAGCAGCCATTCCCGGTTTAAATTGCCGATTCAAAACAGAAAGAAGCGATTCATCGACATTGCCATCCCTTATGCTGTTTAGAATGTTAATAAAAGTGGGATCTGCCTGCCTAAAAACTTCCGTAAGTTCGAAACTGACTAACGGAAAAGACGCAAAAATCCAACTACTGAAAAAATAGGGGCTGGTATAATACTGCTTTAAGATAGGCCAATCATTCTGATAAACCGGAGGTAGTTGATAGAGATCGCCAATCATGAGTAACTGAACGCCGCCAAATGGCCTGTCAGAACCTTTAATACTTCTCAAAATCAAATCAATTCTGTCAATGACATCTGCGCGAACCATACTGATTTCATCAATAATGAGCAACTGTAGACTGATGAGCATCTTTGCTTTGTCGGGCGCCATGCGAACCGCCTTATGATCTTTGAAATCACCGAGATCTTTTCGAGGAATCAGCGGACCGAAAGGTATTTGGAAAAGCGAATTGATAGTAACACCACCTGCATTTAAAGCAGCTATTGCGGTGGGAGCTACTATCGCGATGTTCTTTGCTATAGTAGTTTTTAGATAGTGAAGAAAGGTAGTCTTGCCCGTTCCTGCTTTACCTGTTAAAAAAACGGGCTTATCCGTTTTTGTTAAAAAATCGATAACGCGCCTATGAATAACATTTAAGTTCATATAATTTACGATGTATCTGCGAAATTCGTAGCAAGACTCGTCAGCAAAGGTAGAAAAATCATATTATGCCTTTTCCTGTTTTACGCATTTTCTGAAATTTAGACTACTTTTCAGTAGAACAACAAATTATGTTTTTATACGTTAAAACGAAAAGGCCGATTAACACCCTAAACATGAATGATACGTTTTTGATTGATAATCAAACTATAGACGATTTACAGCTTTTCGAAAGTCCAAAATACAATCGCAGCGTTTATGCTTACTTCGATTATACAACTACCCTTGGCGGTAAAACACGCCTAAAAGAACTCTTTCAAACGCCGCTCAGGAACATATATGACTTACAAACACGGGTTGAGGATTTAAGATTTCTTTACGAGGAAATCGAAAATATATCCTTTCAGAAAGAACCGACGGACTTTATTGAATTTTATTTAGCGAATTCAGATAGTCCAAAAAAATATTCCTTCTTTCGAGCCTTGAAAAAATCAATTCAATATCAATATAAAAAGAAACAGGAACAATATAATAAGCAGCGTGGCTTAATCGAAATACTGGATACGATATCTTTCCTGAACGAGCTTTGTCAAGAATTACAGAAAAAAGGCCAAGTTTCTTTTATCAAGAACTTATCCATATTGATAAACACAATCTATGCCGATGCGTTCATAAGGAATTGCTTAGAAAAAAATTACCGGAAGTTAAAAGGAATTCGATTAGAACGTTGCGACTATTTAATAAGGAAAATTTATAGACAAGAAATTCGGGACATACTGAATTATGTTTATCAATTAGATGCCTATTATTCCGTTGCATTGGCGGCAAAAAAGCATTCCTTCTCTTTTCCCCAATATATCCAACATGACAAAAGCAAGCTCGAGCTGAAGGCAGTTTTTCATCCCTTTTTACACAATCCCATTGTTAACGACTTCAGCCTAACAGCGAATAATCATCTATGCTTTCTTACGGGGGTAAATATGTCCGGAAAATCGACATTAATGAAATCAATTGCCATCGCAACCTATCTCGCTCATATTGGTTTTCCTATACCGGCAAAAAAGATGACAACTGGATTGTTTAACGGCTTACTGACAACAATCAATCTTGCGGACGACCTAACACAGGGACGCAGCCATTTTTACAACGAGGTCTTACGCGTAAAATTCGTTGCACAAGAGCTTTCTACGCGCAAAAATCTACTTATTATCTTCGACGAACTCTTTAGGGGTACCAATGTAAAAGATGCCTATGAATGTTCATTGTTAATAGTTGAAGCTTTTTCGAAGCACCCAAACAGCCTCTTTGTGATTTCAAGTCATTTGGTAGAAATTGCCCATAATTTAAAAGATATCACTCCCATTCAATTCAAGCATTTTCAAACCCAATTCGGAACAAACGGACCAACCTTTAACCATATCTTATTAGATGGTATCACAAGCGACCGGATTGGCACTTGGCTTTTAAAAAACGAAGGGATCTTGGAAATGCTAAACGATATGACTAATAATAACGACACTGGCCACTAATGCCAACCTTCAATGTAACGAGCGGGATAACAAATTGTTTACCCCGCTTGTCAAGATATACCTTTTTACAAGATCAGCTTGGGTCGCTTTTCTGAATAAGTGATTTATAAATTAAGGCTCCTATGATTGCTCCTATTATGGGTGCTGCCCAAAACAACCATAACTGACTAAGATATTCGCCTCCGGCAATTATCGCTTGCGAAGTAGAACGAGCAGGGTTCACCGATGTATTTGTTATGGGAATTGAAATCAAGTGAATTAAAGTAAGTGCCAACCCAATGGCTATACCGGCAAATTTACCATTCGCAAACTTATCGGTCGCTCCCAGTATAACAATCAGGAAAAAAGCCGTTAATACCGCTTCTGCTAAAAAAGCCGCACCAAATTGATAACCATGGGGCGACAAGACACCATACCCATTTGCTGCAAACGCCCCTGCCTTCGTATTATCAATCGCAACAGGGTTCGCATTGCCGGTTAATATTAAATAAAGAATTGCGCCGGCAGCAAGCGCTCCCAAAACCTGCGAAAGAATGTATGGCAGCAAATCCTTGGCCTGAAAACGGCCGCCTACTAAAAGTCCAATAGAGACTGCAGGATTAAAATGCCCTCCTGAAACATGACCTACAGCGTAGGCCATAGTAAGGACTGTTAAACCGAAAGCAAACGCTACTCCCATATAGCCAATGCCTAAATCTGGTATACCCGCAGCAAACAACGCGCTGCCACAGCCGCCAAAAACCAACCAGAAAGTTCCGAAAAATTCTGCGAAATAGTTTTTCATAATCTGTTATTATTAATTGGAAAGTGATTATTAGCGATTTACGCTAGGTAAATATATTAATTTATTTTAAAGAAAAGTAATTTTTTTAATTGCCGTTACAGTAAACCACACTATTGTGCAAACCTGTGTACTTTTTAAAAAGCAGCAATATTCGGGTTTTACAATACTTGAACATTAATTTATTTTGAAGAAATGTTTTATTATAATGTATCGACATATTGAACTTGGCAAAACCGGAGGAGAGAGAATGATCAAACTTCGGGCATTAATTCATAAAAAAAAAGTCACCTTGGCGGGTTATTGGCCAAAAAAAATATATGGTTTATTGTCATGTGGTTCGGGCAAACGTATGAAAGTGGCACATCGTGTATTTTTCTATGACGAACAGGAAGCCGTTGCGAAAGGATATCGCCCGTGTGGCCATTGCCTGCGGAGTGCGTATGAAAAATGGAAATTAACTCAAAAACATTATTTTAAATAAGATGGAACAAATTTTTTCATTAATTGAAACACAAGATTGGAGCCGCATTTCCAGGTCTTTGCATGAAAAGGGTTTTGTAATTATAAAGAACCTTTTCTCCACCGATTTATGTGAGGAACTAATAAACTCATATGATAACGACACCCGTTACAGAAAGACCATTCTAATGGAAAGGTATCGTTTCGGTTTGGGTGAGTATAAGTATTTTAAATATCCTTTGCCTGAGCCAATTTTGGCGCTGCGTGAAGGTATTTATCCAAAGATTGTATCAGTGGCCAATCGTTGGATGAATGAACTAAAAATAAACGCTGCGTTTCCTTCAACTTTTAATGAAATGCAAAGACATTGCCATGAGCAGGGACAGACGAAACCTACGGTATTGATATTAAAGTACCACGAGGGAGGATTTAATACCTTGCATCAGGATTTATACGGAACCGTTTACTTTCCCCTGCAAATGGTTATTATGCTCAATCAAATCGGAAAGGACTACACGGGCGGTGAATTTGTCATCACCGAACAGGTGCCACGTGCACAATCAAAGGCTAATGTACTACAGCTCGATCAAGGCGACCTATTAATATTCACTACAAATTTCCGATCTGTAAAGGGAGTAAAAGGTTTTCATAAAGTGAACATGAAACACGGCGTGAGTCCATTGCATACCGGTCAGCGATACGCGCTTGGTATTATTTTTCATGATGCGCTGAATTAATTTTCGCATCCTTCGAAAGACTATGCCATAAATAGAAGACGATGTAAGATTCCCAGTCCTTAAACTGTCTGAAGAACTGCTTAGTGCCAACTAAGTCTTTTTTGTCTTCTATTATATGAAATTTCACAAGCGCGTTCAGTAGTCCTGCGTCTCCGTAAGGTATGCTATTATGCACTCGTAAACATTTCATCAAGACATAATTTGCTGTCCAAAGACCAATTCCCTTCACAGACATTAATAACTGCTGTTTCAATTCGAAACTTGGTAAACCTGCTACAATTTTCTTACTGATTCTACCTTCTAAAAAGGCTTTAGCTACCTCAATGATATAGTTAGCTTTACTCTTGGAGAGTTGTATTTTCAGTAGGTCCTGTGGATTTACGGCTATAAAATCCTGAGGAGAGGGAAAAACATAATAGGTATCGCCCTGATAAACAACACAACGGCCATACTCCTCTACCAAGCGCCTTTTTATTTTATAAGCAAATGTCAAATTGATCTGTTGTCCTATAATGCACCAAACAATAGCTTCAAAAAGATCCGGAATACCGATTAATCGCAAACCATAAAAAGCGGTGGACATGTAGTTCAATTTCCCGGAAGAGGATACAATCGCATAGTAATTCTCTAAGTTATTTTCAAGATCAAACCATTCAGCTAAATACTGTTTAATATAAACAATCGTTTCTTCTTCTAACACTTTACCTGCTATTGTCACTTTAAGTCCTTCGGTATCTCCAAAAACATCCAAAATGATCTTTTCATTTTCTACAATCAGCGCCTTTCGAAAATGATCGTCATAAATGCGAATCAAACAGTCATCATATCCTCTATCAAGAAACCACAAACACTCTTTGAAGTTAAGAGGTCCGTTAACCGGTATTATCAAATGCTGATTTTGCATGAGTCGAAATTAAGGAAAGTAAGACTGGTCTACAATCCGTTTCTTGCTCGAATTTTCACAAAGCACGTTTACCCCTATCTTCGAAACCCATTGGTTGTCCTAATAGGGAACCGGTGCTATGGTGATTTTTTAAACCGGCCACTCAAATTCTACCTTTTCTCATTTTGAAGTTTATTATCAATAATCTCCCAATCCAGGATGTGAGCAGGTTGGTGCTCCCGAGCAACAATTCTATCAAATTCATGCAATAGTTCGGCATGCTGTTGTGCCAGGTCATTGGTTTCGCGGGGATCCTCTCCAAGATTAAACAACATCCATTTCGCTTTTCGATTCCCTTTCATATTAAGCTTGATTGCTTTCCAATCCCCTTTCCGAATTGCCAGTTGGCCTCCCTTTTCCGGATATTCAAAGTATAGAAATTTATGCTGTTTTTGTTTTTTCTCTTTCCCAAGCAAAGTAGGGAGAAACGAAATGCCATCTGTATTACCTGCATCCTCTCCGATAAGATCCGCTATAGTCGCCATCAAGTCGTATTGCGCCGAAACGTGGTCCGTTTTGCTGTTTGGTTTTATTTTACCGGGCCATCGTACCAGAAATGGCTCTTTAATTCCTCCTTCAAAAACATCCATCTTCAGACCTCTTAAACCTGCAGTACTATCAAAGAAGGTATAATCCACACCTCCATTGAACGCGGTCCCGTTATCACTCGAAAACATAACAATCGTCCGTTCATCTAAACCCAGCTCTTTTAATTTTTGTAAAATGAGACCGACCTGTGCATCCAAATAGGATATCAATGCAGCGTAGGTTGCTCGGGGATATTTCGTGGCCGCATACCCATGCTGCCCGTAATAAGGTTGATCGTTAAACCGATCTTTATATTGATTTACATATTCTTCGGGAGCTTGAAGCGACACGTGGGGAATCGTATAGGGCAGGTAAAGAAAAAAACGCCTCTCTTTAGATCTTTCGATAAACCGAAGCGCCTTGTCTGTCATTAGACCAGGGGCATAGCTATTACCTTTGAAGTAATCAAAATCAGTATCATCTGCTTTCAAGGAATCGACAGGGCGATGCACAAATATATCCGGATTCCCTAATTTAACATATTGATCATTTTCCCATAAGTGAGAAGGGTAATAATTATGCGCTTGTTTCTAATCCAAATAACCAAAATAATAATCGAAGCCCTGCTTTAAGGGAGAACCGGTGGTATTATGCATTCCCAATCCCCATTTTCCTATTAAACCGGTCGCATATCCGGCTTTTTTTAGCATTTTAGCAAGTGTATAAGTCCCCTCCGGAAGGGGCATTTGCCCGCCTTCTAAGCTGTCCGGAAAACCACCCATCTCATAGTTTCCCCTAATATAGGAATGGCCACCATGCTTACCTGTCAGCAGCATACAACGTGCGGGCGCACAAACCGGTGTGCTTGTATAATGATTGGTAAATTGCATGCCTTCTTTCGCCATTTGATCCAAATAAGGCGTTTTTATTCTTTTCTGTCCATAAGGACTGATGTCACCATAGCCGAGATCGTCCGCATAAATATAGATAATGTTAGGCGGCAACGTATTATTCTGCGCGTATCCCATTAAAGGCAGGACAAAAATTATTACTTGACCAACTATTGCAAGCCACCGCATTAATCTATTAGATTTCATAATAAGTTATACATTTAGTGTTTTCGATTTCGGTTCCATATTGGCGTTCTGAGCAATTTTACGGCTTAAAATACTTAAAACCAAAAGCAATGTAAACGCAACCGTTTGCGAGACAAACGTTTCGATGGCAAGTGAGTAGAACAAGATTGATATTTTATTGTTATCAATCAGTGCAGGACAGCTAAGATGCGTTGCGAATGGTGAGGCGCTTAAAATAAACAAAGATGATATTACAAACTCGCAAGACATTCAGCAGTTATTCAGCTGATGATATGGAGAAAGCTGAAGCTTTTTACAAAAACACATTAGGATTACAGGTGACACGTGCCGAGATGGGTGTGCTCGAACTTCATTTGACAGGTGGTCATACCATTATTATCTATCCAAAAAAGAATCATCAACCTGCCACTTTTACCGTACTTAACTTTGTGGTAGAAGACATAGTCAGTACGGTTAATCAACTTTCTGCCGACGGTGTTCATTTCCTTTCATATACAGGAGAAATTCGCACCGACGAACGAGGTATCGCTAATGCCGATGACACAGGGCCAGGCCCCAAAATAGCTTGGTTTGCAGACCCTGCCGGCAATATTCTATCAATACTCGAAGAGCGTGTATAACAGGGGACTATAGCTCTTTACCAAAGGCTCCATAATATGCTGCTCCCGTCAATGCAGTTCGGTTCTTTAGAATTAGGTGTATGGGAATACGCTGCAATAAAAGCTCCATGCGATCACTTTGGATAAACTGCTGCCGGAACAGCTCATCGCGTAAGAGTGGATAAATTTTTGGAGGAATCCCCCCTCCCAGGTATAAACCACCTGTAGCTTTCAATTTAAGAACCAAACTAGTGGCTTCTCGAGCCATATAACTTACAAATAACTGCATGGCTTTAACGCATCCATCGTTTAATTCACGCATTGCTGTGTGGCTTACCACAGCAGCGGGGTCTTCCGTAGTTAATTTTTCGCTCAACCAAGCAGGTTCTTTATAGCCTTTTACATCCCGTAGAAAGGAATAAATTCGGTATATCCCGGCCCCCGAAATCAAATGCTCCCAACTGATCAACGGACTTTCGTTTCGTAAATAATGAAAAAGTTCTATATCCGTTTCAGTACGCGGCGAGAATTCGCTATGACCTCCTTCCGTAGCAAAAGGCCGATAGAATTTTCCATCCCAAAAAAGCCCTGCTTCTCCCAATCCGGTACCCGGTGCTAGGATAGCAATATTCCCGGCCTCAGGTTCTCCCGAATATAACGTTGCCAAATCATCTTTTGCAATTCCCGCTAAACCATAAGCCATTGCTTCCAGGTCATTCAATATACATACTTTACTCCACCCGCTATTTTGTTGCAGCATCTTGGCATCAATATTCCATGATAAATTAGTCAATTTTACGGCATTATTTACCACGGGTCCTGCTACACCAATAGATAACACTTCAGGTGGTGAATTAACATCATTTCTTAAATATTCATCTAAAATCTGATCGAAAGATAAATAATCTCGGGACGGAAAGGTTTGCTCCCGTAGTAACTTAATTTGTGCATCTTCTACCTTAAACGTACCTAGGCTTGTTTTTGTCCCTCCAATATCAGCAGCAAGCAATAAGACATTTTTCCCATTTTGTTTATTGGGTAAATAAAGCGGTATACGGGTCATATTATGTTTTTTCTATAAACACGGAAGCGTGCATTTTGATTGCTTCTCCTTTCTTTTTCTACACATTAAAATGATTATTGTTTAATACAGCAGTTATGCCATAAGCCTTCGTTAGCACTATATGGTCAATTTTCCTATATTTGATTCACCGTCAAAACAGACACTTTTTATGAAATCATTTACCCTATACCTTTGCATTTTTTTGTTAATTACTAAAGCCTCTTACAGTCAACAAACACAGAAACCACCTCTATACGGTAAAAATTGGATGGCGATAACCGGTAAGCCGCTCGCTGCTACTGCCGGAGCCATGATCTTCCAGAAAGGAGGAAACGCCGTTGACGCAGCCTGTGCCATGCTTGCTGCAACATGCACAATGTGGGACGTTTTAAGTTGGGGTGGGGAAACTCAAGCACTTATCTATAACCCGACAACGAAGAAAGTGATCGCCATCAATGCTTTGGGTGTTGCCCCTACCGGCGCGACTGTTGACTTTTTTAAATCGAAGGGCTACGACTTTCCACCCGAATACGGTCCTTTGGCAGCAATAACGCCAGGTACGCCAGGTGGACTTTGCTATATGTTGGCCAAATATGGTTCTCTAAGTCTGCAAGAAGTTTTGAATCCTTCAATCGAAATGGCCGCTGGGTATCCAATTGATGCTCAAACCGCGAACAGTATTGAACGTAATAAAGAAAAAATAAAAGAATGGCCTTATAGTAAAGCCGTTTTTCTACCGCATCTTGGTAGTAAGCGGGAGGCTCCTGCAGCTGGAGAAATTTTTCGTCAACCACAGCTGTTAGCTACACTCAACAAACTGGTAGAGGCCGAGCAACAAGCCTTGAAAGAAGGCAAAAACAGAGAAGAGGCAATTATGGCTGCTTATAATCGCTTTTACAAAGGTGATATTGCCGATGAATTCGTACGCGGTTCAGCTGAGCAAGGAGGTTTAATTACAAAGGCCGACTTGGCGAACTGGACACCCATCGAAGAAGAACCTCTTCATGTAAATTATCGTGGGGTTGAGGTATATAAACTTCAAGAGTGGACGCAAGGCCCTGCCTTGTTACAGAGTTTGAATATTCTCGAAAATTTTGATCTCAAAAATTTGGGATATAATTCTGCTCAATATATTCATACCCTATATCAAACAATGAATTTGGCATTCGCAGATAGAGACTTTTACTATGGAGATCCTTACTTCAGGCCACGTCCTCCTATTAGTGGGTTGCTTGATAAAAATTACGCCAAAAAACGGGCAGCAATGATACCAAAAGACAGGAACCTCATGATTGCATTACCTGGAGATCCCTTTCCGTTCCAAAATGAAAGCAATCCGTTTAAAGGTCTTTTAAAGAAAAGATCTTTGTTGCTAGACAGCAACAGTAACGAAAAGATTAAGGATTTTGTACCTAAACACGACGCTTCAAATCAAGCCCTACTAAACAGTGAGACAGCGGAAGACAGTCTATATCGTGATCGACTTTGGAGAGGGACTACTAGTGTTGTTGCAGCGGATAAAGAAGGATGGCTTGTTGCAATTACACCGAGCGGTGGTTGGGTGCCCGCCTGCATTGCCGGAAATACCGGAATCGGTATGAGCCAACGCTTACAAAGTTTTGTTTTGGATTCAATCGTTAATCCTTACAACGTGATACAACCAGGCAAACGGCCCCGAGTGACATTAACACCTTCCTTAGCATTAAAAAATGGCAAGCCGTTTCTGGCTTTCGCTGTACAGGGAGGAGATACACAGGATCAGAACCTCCTTCAATTCTTTCTTAATATTGTTGAGTTCGGCATGACTGTACAGCAAGCAACGGAAGCAGCCAACATTAACAGCAATCAACTTTGGCTGTCGTTGGGTGGTACTCAAATGAAAGATAGGGTACCAAAATCGGGAAGCATCTTGTTAAATAGCAACACTAAAGAGGGAATAAGAAATACCTTAAAACAGATGGGCTACAACATGACTTTCGGCGAACGTACGAGTGGACCGATAAATGCTATCTTTGTCGATCAGGAACATGGCACCTTTTGGGGAGGGAGCAGTAACCATGGAGAGGATTACGGTATCGGTTGGTAAAGCCTTTGAAAGAAATGACTAAAAGAAGAATAATAGTAGGTATTAGTGGAGCCACGGGGATCCAATATGGAATAAAGGCACTTGAACTGCTGCAAGAACTGGATATTGAAACACATCTCATTATAAGCAAGGCCGCCGAAATGGTACGAACCTATGAAACGGGTTATAAACATGAACATGTGGTTTCGCTGGCCCATAGGGTTTATGCCCTGTCGGATGTTGGGGCTGCTATTTCCAGTGGATCTTTTAAAACGATGGGCATGTTAATTGCACCCTGTTCAGTAAAAACCTTGTCGGAAATAGCTACAGGCGTAACCAGCTCGCTTTTATCACGTGCAGCGGATGTAACATTAAAAGAAAGGCGAAGATTGGTTCTACTTTTTAGGGAAACACCATTACATGCTGGGCACATAAAAACAATGCTACAGGTAACTGAAATGGGAGGTGTTGTGATGCCCCCTGTGCCAGCCTTCTATATGCAACCTCAAACAATCGATGAAATGATTACCCACACCGTGGCACGGGCACTCGATTTATTCGGTTTCGATATAGACATTCCTAGATGGGAAAAGTAAACCGGCTCCTTTGTTATGTTCGGTTATCAAATGGAGCTCATAACTTAAGCTTTCTCGGTTGAATCTCTTAAAATCAATTGAGCAGATAGTTCTTTATGAAAGGTTTTATCCGTAACTTTACCAAGCTTTAAATCAACAAGCAATCGATCAATAATTAATTTTGCCATATCCTCAAGAGGTTGTTCAACCGCAGTTATGGCTGGTTGAAATAGGCGAAGTGCCTCATTATCGTCAAATGCTAGTACCGAAATTTTTGTCGGAATCTTTATTTTACGATGTCTCATTACTTCCAAGCCCCCTACCGCTAAATAATTGGTAGCAAAGCAGACGCTATCGATCATTGGATTTTTCTTTAGAAATTCTTCAAAATCGGACAACAATCGTTCTTTTCTTTCCCTATAAGGAATGTATAAAATATATTCATTCAAATTTCGCTCTTTTATTAATTTTTTGTAACCTTCCAACCTACTAAGCATCTGAGTTTGTTGCGAATCAGTCGTGATTAAAGCTATATGCTTCTTTCCTTTGTTCGCCAAATGCCGGCAGGCTTCATACATTGCATTTTCATTATTAATTCCTATATAATGGGAATCAATTTTCGGCAAGTATCTGTCGAAAAGTACAACTGGCCTATTTTCTTCCCTCAATTGTTTGATTTCGTCTTCCAGGCCTTCTGTAGGACAAATTATGTAGCCATCCACCCCCCGGTCTCTGAACATCCGTATAAGTTCAACCGCCTTTTCTGTCTGTCCATTTGTACTACTGTAAATTATCTTGTAGCCGTTATTATAAGCCTGTTCTTCTATTAGCGAGGCGATTTGCGAGAAAAAAGGATTGCCAATATTCTCTACTATAAATCCTATTGTATTAGTTTTACCTGTCACCAAGCCTCTTGCTAAGTAATTAGGTGTATAGCCTACCTCTTTTACATAAGCTAAAACACGTTCAGCAACTTGCGCGCTTATTCGCATTTCCTCGGCCTTCCCATTCAAGATGAAAGAGATGGTCGTATTGGAAAGCCCTAAGGCCTTCGAAATATCTTTAATGGAGATTCTATTTCTTTTCATTGATTATGCAATTGGTAATAGCATTGTTTAGCTGATAAGGTTGTGGTAAAGATAATATTTAAAGAAAGAAAAAGGCAATCGTTTTCACATAATTGTTAAAAAGATTCTCAAACCATCCCTATTCCAGTACAAATTTTAAAAAGTTCTTTGATATTAACATTTTTATTAAGAAGTTAGCCGACTATTAATAAAACAAGCTAACAAACCACGGTGACCATGATGAACGAAATTTGTGCCTTTAAAACTAAAACAATTTAGCTGGTTAATGCCACGCTTCTTATTTTTTTAGATCGTTCCTAAAGCGATTTAGTAACAATCTATTTACAATTCCGTACAAAATCAAGCATTTTACATTCTGATTATTAAGCATTTATGACCAATCAAAAAAACAAACCAATTAAAAACATAGCCTTAACAGGAAGTTTGGCTTTGTTGATTTCTGTTGGGATCCCCTTCTGCCCTTCGCAGGCTGCGGCTTCCAACAGGTTAACTTCCAATGCTACTTATCTTGCGAATAAGAAGCAACAACAAATTGCCGGTACAGTTACCAGTGCGACCGACCAAACGCCCTTACCTGGTGTTTCTGTGTTGGTAAAAGGATCCTCAAAAGGTGTTACTACCAATGAAAAAGGACAATTCACCATTGAAGCTTCTTCTTCTGATATACTAGTATTCAGCTATATAGGTTTTTTAACGACGGAAAGAACTGTCGGAAGCTCTACCAATTTAAATGTAGCACTACAAGAGGATAGCCAAAGTTTAGATGAGGTGGTTGTCGTCGGATATGGAACACAAAGAAAAGTAGATATTACCGGTTCCGTTGCGGGCGTTAAGTCTGAAGAACTAACGCAGCGCCCGGCACAAAACGTAAACCAAGCACTTAGTGGTCGGATAGCGGGTGTTAATGCATCAACAAACTCGGGAAGACCAGGTGGTAGAACACAAGTTCGTATCCGTGGATTTAGTTCAATTAACGCAACAAATGAGCCACTTTACGTTGTTGATGGAATTATCTTTACAGAAGATATATCCACCATCAACCCAAGTGATATCGAATCAGTTGATGTTCTAAAAGATGCATCTTCAACGGCGATCTACGGAACACGCGGGGCAAACGGTGTTATTATGATCACTACCAAACGCGGTAAAAAAGGACAAAGCCAGATCAACTATGATGCCTTTATGACCGTGAACAAAATGACACGTAAGCAAGATGTACTCAACTCCGCGGAATGGATGGAGATAGAAGCTTTGGGTTATCAAAATGCACAAAAATATGACCCGGAAGGCTTTGCAGCGGGTCGATATGAAAACCCTGTTGAGAAGCACAAGCGCTATGCCGTTGGCAACACTTTCGGCAACCGAGAACTGTTCACCGCTGATGGACAGCCTCTTTACGACGTAGATTGGCAAGATCTATTAACCCGTACAGCTATTGGTCAATCTCACAATTTATCTTTTACAGGAGGAAGCGATAAATCAACTTATGGTCTTTATTTAGGATATTTTGACGACCAAGGGATTATTGTAAATAGTTTTCAAAAACGATATAGCGCACGCGCCGTTATTGATCATCAAGTGCGCGATTGGCTTAAAGTTGGTGGAACGATCAGTTACTCTAACAACACAGAACGCAGACAGGATGATGGTGTCGGGGGAAATATCCCACCCCGCATGATGATTGAAATGGTTCCGTTCATTCCTTACAAGTATCCTGATGGCACATACGGTCGTCGTGAAGACTATGATGGTTTAGAAACCGGTGACAACCCTCGGGCACAAGCTGATGAAATAACGCGTCTTTATAAACGCAATGTATTCACAGGTAATGCCTATGCTAAGGTTACCTTAATGGAAGGCTTAGACTTTACTTCAACTATTGGTGCAAACGTACGCGACCAACATCAACCTTATTTTGTAAGTAGTTTATCGAACTTCGATGGTGGTTTAGGAAGAACTTTTGCAAGAATTGGCGCTGAAAGTTCATTCTTTTGGCAATGGTCTAACCACATCAATTACAACAGAACATTCGGCGATCATACAATTAGTGCAACGCTAGGTACAGAAGCGCAAAAGTTTGAAGTATTAGAGTGGGAGGCATCGGCTAATGATATCGCTGACGACTTTTATCAGTGGAATAACCTTGGTATGGGAGCTACACCAATGCCGCCTACTTCCGATGTGCAAAACTATCAAATGAATTCTTATTTTGCCCGTGCTAACTACGGCTATAAAGATAAGTACTTATTAACTCTTACCGGTCGTTTTGATGGATCATCTCGCTTCGGTGAAAACAATAAGTTTGCTTTTTTCCCATCCGCGGCAGCCGCTTGGCGTATTTCGGAAGAGGACTTTTTAAAAGGGAGCGAAACAGTTAGCAATCTGAAGTTACGTTTAAGCTACGGTTTAACCGGTAACTCCGAAATTGATAGTTATCTGTCTAGAGCCAACTTACAATCAGGTAATTATGTGTTTGATGGACGTTTATCAGCCGGAACCGTTATTAGCACATTACCAAACCCGAACTTAAAATGGGAAAAAACAGCGCAATATAATGCTGGTTTTGATTTGGGTTTATTGAATGATCGCATCAACATTGTCTTCGATGCTTATCTTAAGAAAACTTCTGACCTACTTCTTGCCGCACCTGTTCCGGCTTCTAGTGGATACACAAGCATGATGACAAATATTGGAGACATGAAGAACAGTGGATTTGAATTTGGAATCAATACGGTAAATATTGACAAAGGCGACTTCTCTTGGACTACCGCGTTAAACTTCTCTTATCTAAAGAATGAGGTAACGGCTTTGGGTACAAATAATGAAGACGTATTTATGAACCCATTCTTCATTGGAAGTAACAGTAATATTTTACGTGTCGGCAACCCCGTAGGTAGTTTCTATGGATTGATCAGAGAAGGTACTTGGAGCACTGCCGAAGAAGCGGAAGCAGCCAGATATAACCGTTTGCCGGGCGACATCAAGTATCGCGACCTGAATAATGACGGCCAGATAAATGACGCGGATAGAACTATTCTTGGAAAAGGTATTCCTGATTTCTATGGTGGCTTCTTTAATACCTTGCGCTACAAGAATTTTGATCTTACGCTCGAATTACAATATTCTTACGGAAACGATGTTTTCCGCATGAGTCAACATTCATCGGAAGATCGCACGGGTATTGCTAATAGCTATGCCACGGTCTTGAACGCATGGACTCCGGAGAATCAAAATACACCGATTGCCCAAATAAGAGGTGCGGGTGTACGTTACGACACCTTACTCGATTCACATAAAGTGGAAGACGGGTCTTTTATTCGCGGTAAAAACTTAATGCTAGGTTATAACCTTCCTTCTAGTGCATTGGAAAAGATCAAGTTAAGCAGACTGAGAGTGTACGCATCTGTCCAAAACTTTTTCTTAATAACAGATTACAGTGGCTATGATCCGGAAGTTACTACTTATGATGACACTTTTGCACAAGGCATTGAGTTTCATGATTACCCAAAACCCATGACGTTTACCTTCGGATTAAACGCAACCTTTTAACTTATACACGAAAGAACGATGAAAAAATCTATAATATCCATCTTTGCAGCTGCAACTTTACTTACAGCGAGTTCGTGCAGCGAGAGCTTCCTGGATGAAAACAACAAGAGTAATCCAACACAGGATAGCTATTTTCAGAATGCAACACAAGCTCAGACCTTTGTTAACGGTATTTACACCAATTTAAGAGCCAACACAAGCGGTGATGGGATTGGTTATGGTGAGAGCCCCTGGATAAACCTCGAATTACTCGTTGGCCATGCTTCGACAAATTCACAAAGTAACTTTAACTTGGGTGTTATCAACCACACAACCGGAACCGAGAACCCCGGCTTTTACAGCTATTGGCAAGGCTTTTATGAAGGTATAGCAAATGCCAATGTAGCAATAAGCCGCATTCCGCAGATTGATATGAATGACACTCAAAAATCTAATTTGATGGGTCAAGCTCATTTTTTGCGTGCATACTATTATTTCTTTCTTACCCGACTGTTTGGGGATATCCCATTGGTAACACAGCCGGTTGATCCAACAGACGATAGTCAATTACGCCCTCAAAGAGCCAATAAAGAAGAAATATATGAGCTTATTGTCAATGATTTAACAGCCGCTGAAAATTCTTCTATACCAGATGTAGACCGGACGGGAAGAGCATCTAAAGGGGCAGTTAAATCACTATTGGCCAATGTTTATCTTACAATGGCGGGCTATCCTTTAAATAAGGGTACTGAATATTATCAGTTAGCAGCGGCCAAAGCAGCCGAAGTAACTACACAGGGTGATGCCTGG
The DNA here is from genome assembly GCF_008245145.1 of Olivibacter sp. LS-1. GTDB lineage: Bacteria > Bacteroidota > Bacteroidia > Sphingobacteriales > Sphingobacteriaceae > Olivibacter > Olivibacter oleidegradans. The sequence continues at coordinate 5,566,341 of NZ_CP041643.1, forward strand.
TATCCCTTGTTTAGTAATTTGGAGTTTCTCCACGATAGACCGAATAAAAATTTAGGGGAATTCATTTTACAGGTACAATACCTGGGCGGTGTAGCGGAAAATAACATCACCCAAATGATTATTCCTTATAATTCCTCAATCTCTAGACACGGTGATGAATATGGTTCATTGGTTCCACGTCGAGAGTTTGTTAACAGTTATGAAGCGGGTGATAAACGTAGCGCCGAACGCGGATTTTTCTTTACCAGTGCCCCAAGGGCAAAAAATGGTACCGGAACTATTACCTTTCCACCAGCCTTATATAAATATTGGTTGGAAGCTTCTTCGGGTGTTAATGGCGACTTAACACCGGACATCAACTTCACGTTAATCCGCATGCCGGAAGTATATTTAATTCATGCCGAAGCTGAAAATGAGGTTAACGGACCTACCGATGCAGCCTATGCTTCTTTGAATAAAGTAAGACAAAGAGCAGGATTGGCACCATTAAGTGGCTTATCACAAAGCCAATTTAGGGAAGCTGTTTGGCGTGAAAGATATCACGAACTATGCTATGAAAATAAAGCTTATTTCGACATCCAACGGACACGTAAAGCCTATAACTTAGCGGCTAATAGCTTTGTTGACTTAATAGGTTATAGAAACGAAAGCGGTACCACTTGGACAGAAAAGTACTTATTATTACCAATACCTCAACGAGAACTTCAGGCGAATCCTAATTTAGCGCCAAATAATCCCGGATGGTAATGGGGTCGTACTCATCGCACCGAGTCAAAAGATAGCGCAGTTTTTAAGGCTTCTTTAGATAAATGCAAAACAGCAATTTTCCTTTTGGAAAATTGCTGTTTTTTTTACCCCTCCTCTATGATCACGAGCAACGTTTTTATTCATGACAAAAAGAGTGTGCATTACCGTCAATCTACTTGCCAAATAATATTGTTAGTTGTGTATACATTTCACAAATTAGCAAAAACTCTTTGATATTAATTTTTTTCTTAAGAAGTTAGCCTTTTGAAACTATATAAACTAACAAAAACCATTTAAACTATGATAAAAAAACTAAAACAGTTTAGCGTATCTACATTTTCTTAGGGTAACCAAGGCCTTTTTTTCGATTATTTTACTAAAGCGATTTAGTGAGGTGAGTATTTATTGACTTGATTTTTTGCTCACCGATCAATTTATAAACTTGATTATTAAACATTTATGACCAATCAAAAAAACAGACCAATTAAAAGCATGGCCTTAACGGGAAGTTTGGCTTTGTTAATTTCCATTGGGATGCCAGGCGTCCCATCTTTTGCCGAAGCGTCAAGTAGATTCGCTTCCAAATCGACCACCCGCTCGTTCAAACAACAGCAGAAGACAATCGCCGGAACGGTAACGAGCGCAACAGATCAAGCTCCTTTACCGGGAGTTTCGGTTTTAATAAAAGGCTCATCAAAAGGAGTAACAACTGATGAAAAGGGCCGCTTTCAGATCGAAGCTTCAACAAATGATGTGCTGGTGTTTAGCTATTTAGGTTATTTAAGCGCAGAGCAACCTGTTGGTAATAGAAGTATTGTCAATGTATCCTTACGGGAGGAGAGCAATAATTTAGAGGAAGTCGTTGTTGTGGGATACGGTACACAAAAGCGGAGCGAAATCAATTCAGCGGTTGCTAATGTGAAGGCCGAAGACTTCAATGCAGGGGGAACACGATCACCCATGGATTTAATCCAGGGAAAAGTAGCTGGTTTGAATATTACGCGCACACAAGGGAACAATCCAAATTCGACTACTTCAATTCAGTTAAGAGGGATTAATTCATTAAAAGGAGGCACGACACCGCTGATCGTTATCGACGGTATTCCGGGAGGTAACCTGGATTTACTGCAACAAGATGATATCGAATCTTTCTCAGTTTTAAAAGATGGATCCGCTGCTGCCATTTATGGTACACGCGGAAATGCGGGCGTAATTTTAATTACCACAAAAAAGGGTAAGGCAGGGGAACCGAGGTATGACTACTCTACTTATATACAGCATGAGTCAGTAGATAAAAAGCCGGAGTATCTATCAGCATCCGAATTCCGCGATCTGATCAATCAGGGATTAATCGCTCAGGATTTGGATTTAGGCGGATCCACAGACTTATACGACGAGCTGGTAAACAAAGACAACTTTAGCCATTACCATAACTTAGCAGCGTCAGGAGGAAGTGAAAAGTCGAATTACCGTGCGTCACTTTATTTTAACAACGCACAAGGGATTGCAAAAGAAAATGGGAGGCGGCAATTTGGCGGACGGGTTAATGTGAATCAAAAGGGATTGCAAGATCGACTGGAGATGCAATTTAACTTAGCAGCCAACTTAAGTAAGGCGAACTTATTGGGTGGCGGCGTAAATGACGATATCAACTCGGTAGATTACGGAAAGACAACGGGTTCTGATTTTGAACAAGCGATACAGCGAAATCCGACGGCTCCGATTAGAAATCCCGATGGTTCCTTTTTAGAGACCCAAGGCTTTAACAATTATAATCCCCTTTCCAGATTAGAGAACCGCATTTTTGAACGTAATCAATCTACTATCAGTGGTGATGCTCGATTTACCTACAACATTATAGAAGGCCTAAAAGCTTCTGCCTTTGGCTCCTATGTTCGGGATGAATATAACGATCGGAGGTATCGCTCGATCAATGATTGGGATCAACGGCAAAATTCTGAATATCAGGGGATGGGATATGCCGCTAAAGCGAACTACCTCACCTGGTCGCAGACCTTCGAATCGACGCTCGACTATACCACTACGATCGCAGATGACCATTCGTTAAACGCGACAATAGGCTATAGTTATCAATATAATACGCTAGAAAAGTTTAATGTGAATAATAACGGCTTTACTAATGACGCCATGTTGGATTGGAATCTTGGTGGTGGTAGCGCTATTAATAACACGCTACTGCCTCGCCCGGGTATGGGCAGTTTTAAAGATGACAATACGCTTGTAGCTTTTTTTGGTCGAATAAACTATTCTTATTTAGGAAAATACTCTGCACAATTTATTCTTCGGAGAGAGGGTTCTAGCCGCTTTGGTGAGAACAATAAATGGGGAAACTTTCCCGCGGCATCTATCGGTTGGACCATCAGTGAAGAGGAATTTTTAAAGAATACAACACTTGTCAATAATTTAAAGTTACGAGTTGGCTATGGTGTTACAGGCAATCAAGATATAAGTAATTACCAATCCCTGCTTACGCTTAGTACTGGAGGCACATACTTAATGGATGGAACTTATTATCAAACATTTGGCCCAGCAAGAAACGCCAATCCTAACCTTAAGTGGGAGCGCAAAGCCGAGTGGAACTTCGGTTTGGATTTTGCCTTATTAGACAATAGACTTTCCGGTTCATTAGATGTTTATAACCGTTTAACGAAGGATTTAATATATGACTATAATGCGCAGCAACCATCTTTCGTTCGCGACAAGATCTTAATGAATGTGGGCTCAATAACGAACAAAGGCGTTGAATTGATACTGAGCGGCACCCCGGTTAAAAAAGACAACTTCACATGGAACATCGATTTGGCTGGTAGCTTGCAAAATAACCGGCTAAAACAGTTATCAAGTGATGTATTTCAGGCTAATTTCCTTGAGTTCGGAGGGCTGCCCTCTCCAGGCAATCTTGGAAACGCCATTCGTCTTGAAGAAGGAGGTAAGGTTGGTAATTTCTATGGAAAACGATTTGCGGGCTTCACAGACGATGGGAAATGGCAATTTTATAAAGCTGATGGATCGGTGGCAACTACCAGTGAAATGAATAACGACGATCTTACCATAATCGGAAATGGTGTTCCGAAATACAATCTATCCCTTAATAATACATTACGCTACAAAAACTTTGATCTTACGGTATTTTTCAGGGGTAAATTCGGTTTTGACATTCTGAATACCAAAGAAATGTATTTTGGAAACAAGAAATGGCTTCCAAATAATATCTTCAAAAGTGCCATTACTACCCATAACCAGCTGAACGATGATCCGCAATACTCGGATTACTACTTAGAAAAAGGTGATTTTGTAAAATTGGATAATGTCACTTTAGGGTATACATTCAAATTGAGTTCGAACTATATAAGAAATTTAAGAATATACGCTGCCGGCAGAAATTTAGCAACATTCACGGGCTACAGTGGAATAGACCCTGAAATTCAAGACACTGGTTTTACGACAGGTATAGACGGTCGTGGTTTCTATCCTCGAACCAAATCATTCACGCTTGGTGTAAATGTTGGATTTTAAAAACATAAAAAGATGAAACAACTCCTAAAAAAATCTATATATATTTCTGTATTTGGTATGATAGCAATGAGCTATCAAGCTTGTACCAAACTGGACGAAAATCCTTATAGCGAAATAAGCAACGATAAATTTCTCAACAACAGAAGAGAAGTATTGCAAGCGGCCTTACGCCCAATGACCCATATGCAATCATGGCTAGCGCCTACCGGAGGCAGTGGTTATTACTACCATTCGGAATTGTCGTCTGATCAATTGGCCTGGCCGCAAAAAGGCAGACATGGCTATGATGCAGGAGATCATTTTAGACAGCATTATCACACATGGACAGACAATGAATCTCGCACACGCGATGCTTGGATTGGAATGTGGACAGGCTTAGGTTATGTTAACAACGCGCTCAATCGGATTCAAGCAACCCCACCAGAAAAGGTAGGTATGGAGCCTGACGAACTGAATGCGATCATTGCAGAACTCAAGGTACTTCGCGCTTATAATTACATGAAAATAATGGAATTATGGGGCAATGTACCCATTGTTGAAGAAGTGTCTGAAGAAATAGCCAATCCAGAGACCAAACCACGTACGGAAGTCTTTGCTTTCATACAAAAGGAGCTTGAAGAAAATGTTCCTAATTTATTACCGCTTTCGGATGCATTAATTGGAAGAGTAAACAAGGCTGCGGGATACGCCATGCTAGCAGAACTCTATCTTAATGCTGAAAAGTGGGTAGGACAGCCCATGTGGGACGAGTGTATTGCAGCCTGTGATCAGGTTTTAAATGGTGAAGGGGGCGGCTTAGGGGGTGGTCCTAACCTGGCTGCTGATCTGACGTCTACATTTAGTAATACGAATCAACGTGCAACAGAGGCTCTTTTTCAATTTGCATATAGTCAAAAAGGAGGTTTCGCATTTGATTGGGGCGGCTTCTTTATGGGCTATGATTATATGAAAGATGTACTTAATGTCGGATACGGCGGATGGAATGCCTTCGTAGTGATACCAACCGCTTTTGATGCTTACACTGAAAACGACTTACGCAAGAAAGAGTGGTTTTTGTTCGGCCCACAATACAAATATGGCACACAAACACCGGTGTTAGGCACGGAAGAATGGAGCGGAAAACCTATTGTTTTTGTAAACAGTATCCGCCGTGAAAGCGAGGGAGACTTAACCAGCGCAGGCGGTATGGCACAAGGAGAAGAAAATAGTGGAGCTAGATTCAATAAATATAAATCCGGGACCTTACAAGATGCCAACTATCGTGAAAACCACTATATGATCTATCGTCTTACCGAAATATACTTTAATAAAGCAGAGGCCATTATGCGAAAAAATGGCGGTGTTGCCACCCAAGAGGCAGTAAATTTAATTAATGAAAGTAGAAAACGAGCCTTTTCCGCCGAAGATTGGCCTGCTGCACAATATACAACGGCAAGCTTGACACTAGATGAATTATTGGCTGAGCGAGGTCGTGAATTTATTTTTGAAGGAAAAAGACGTACCGATCTTATTCGTTTTGGAAAGTATACAACAGCCGCTTGGTGGGATCACAGACCTAGTAGTGACCCAAACCGGGAATTGTATCCGATTCCGAATACGCAAATTGCCATTAATCCAAATTTGAAGCAAAATCCGGGATACTAAACAACAGAGGCGCTCAAAAAATGAGCGCCTTTTTATCATATCCAATGATGTACCACCAATTTTACGGTCAGTTGGGAGCATGGCTTCTCAATCAAAACTCTTTGCCATCTTGACTTTAAAAGATATTCTCAACAATATTCGTTCATTATTTTTATAAATAAAACAATTCTGTTAATTTGCCTAACACAGTACCAACAAAACAGACACCAATGACCCTAGTTTACATTGCCCTATCCATTTTCTTGTTAATCCTACTGATTAATACATTCAAAGTACATCCCTTCCCTGCCTTTTTACTCGTTTCAATCTTTGCCGCAGCTACTTTAGGCTTATCTATTGATAAAATTGCGACAACATTAGAGAAAGGAATTGGCGATATTTTATCATCCTTACTAATATTAATTACGTTTGGAGCCATGTTCGGTAAAATCATTGCTGTAAGCGGTGCTGCGCAAAAAATAGCCGCGGTGATGATGTCGTGGGTGGGGCAAAAAAAAATTCAGTGGGCCATGATGATTGTTGGCTTTATCATCGGTATTCCACTTTTTTACGGAGTAGGTTTTGTGCTGATGGTGCCCCTTATTTTTTCGGTAGTCTATAAATATAAACTTCCGGCGGTCTTCATTGGCTTGCCTATGTTAGCAGCGCTGTCGGTTACGCATGGCTTTTTACCCCCTCATCCTTCACCCTCCGCACTGGTTATCCAATTCAACGCCAATATGGGTTTAACGCTTGTATATGGCTTCGCTCTTGCTATACCGGCTATCATTATCGCCGGTCCTTTCTTTGCACAATTTCTCAAAAAAATCCCATCGCAACCCTTACAGACATTCATTTCAGAAGACTTACCCGATGATCAATTACCAGGCACTTTTAATAGCTTTTTTACGGCATTGTTGCCCGTTATACTACTAATTGCAACGACATTTATCCAACATGTATTTACGTTGAGTCCAACAGTTCAACAGCTATTAATATTTCTGAGTTCGCCATCGGTGGTTTTGATGATTGTATTTTTTTATTCACTTTTCTCCTTGGGAGTCGTTCAAAAACTTAAAATGGACGATTTAATGAATCATTGTACGCAAGCGGTGAAGGACGTTGCTACCATCATTTTGATTATTGCCGGTTCAGGAGCGCTCAAAGAAGTATTTACACAAACCGGTGTAAGCGAGGAGATTGCTACTTCATTGAGAGCACTTCCAGTTCCGCCGCTTGCCTTAGGTTGGTTAATAGCGGCTATTATACGAATATGCGTCGGATCGGCAACTGTAGCGGGATTGACGACCGGTTCGATGATTCTACCACTGATTCAATCCACTGGAACTGACCCTAATTTGATGGTGCTAGCGGTCGGCGCAGGTAGTTTAGCCTTCTCACATGTCAATGATTCAGGCTTCTGGATGTTTAAGGAGTACTTTAATCTGACAATCAAAGATACCGTGCTAACTTGGTCGGTAATGGAATCCATTGTTGCCATCGTCGGCCTCATCGGTGTTCTGTTGTTAAATCTGGTTGTATAAGATCAACGATTTTATCCTAATAAATTATTGGTAAACTTAATACGTATACCCGACTGGAAATTTTCCACAGTCTTAAAAATTTCCTTTAAGGTAACACGTTCAATACGTGTAATCTTATCAATATCAATATAGTTGTCCGGCTCACCCTTATCAACGATCATGCGCACCGCCTGATTTTTTAGACGCATTGTCATTAAGTAATAATAAGATAAGCTTAATTCCTGATATTGATTTTCAGTGAACACGCCCATATCTCGCAACATTTTCATTCGTTCTCCGGTATTCTCTAAAAAAATCCGATTCCGTAGAGCATAAACACGCACCAAGTCTACGATTGGGGTCATCGCTTTTTTAATATCAAAGACCTCGCGGCCTTGTACTGTTATCGTCTTAATTGGTTTAAAGAACGTTAATGGCGGCACGTATTGCAAGGCATTTTTAGCCAAATACACAAAAAACTTCTCTAAAGGCTGCTGAAGCTCTACATCTAGAAAGTCTCGAAGATTATCCATGATTGCTTTATCTCCATAAATCAATCGGCAATCAAAAAAAGTCGAAAATTTAATGGCAGTCTCCGGAAGCGATTCCTCCATCCATTTTTTATAATTGCTCTTCCAATGCGATAAGGAGTGTGTCCATTGTGGATTACTCGCCATATAGCCCCCCGTACAATACGCGAAGCCTACAAAATGCAATCGATCAGACACTTTTTGCGCAAACTCAAGGAACCATTTCCGAACTTCTTCCCGATGTTCGTTCGCCTTATCCTCATAAATTAGCGCATTATCCTGATCTGTTTTCAAAGTCTGTTCTTTACGTCCCTCGCTTCCCAACACCATAAAAACGAATTTAGAGGGTGGATTGCTCATTTCGCTCAACACTTCTTCTATTACATTCTGCGCAATTGTATCAGCAATAGCGGTTATTAATTGATTAACAATCTCAGCTTGTACACCTTTACTCAATAACTGATTGACAATGTACGGAACACGAGACCACTTCTCTTTTAACTCGATACTCGTTCTAGCTAATTTTACAGATTGAATAAAGACTAATGGCGATTGAGCTTGTTCACTCATCAATTTATTTCTGCTAACAAATCCTACGTATTTGCCTTCTGACTCTACCAGCAAATAGCGTAATTTTGTTTCATACATCGTCAGCAGCGCTTCATATATATAGGTATCGATGGAAATTGACTCAATGGCGCGATCCATAAAATAATACACAGGTTTAGTAAGATCAGCTTTTTTCGCGATCACATTATCACGCAACGTTATATCAGTAATGAAGCCGTCGATATTTCCACTTTCACTGGTGACAAACAAACAACTAACCTTATTGGCAGCCATAATACGGGCGGCTTCGTACACCGGCATGCTTTCTTTGCAGGTCACCAGCTCCCTGAAAGCTATATCACTGATTCTTCTCGAATAGACCTGTTCAGGCATCAGGTAACTTTCATCAAATGAAGGGGCTTGTTCTTTTGTATTATCCATGAGTTTTTCTATAAAACTATAGTCATTAATTGAAGTGCATATAAACGACTTATAAACGCTTGAAAACTAACGAACAGACAATTAAAGCAATCAAAAAAAACAAAATTATTAACACCGTTGATATGCTCCATGGTGACTTATCAAGAATCAGTTGTTTTGATAATTTGACTTGCTGTTCTTCAATTGTTTCTTCTGTAACTTCTTTTCTTTTGACCAGCTCAAAATAACTCTTTGCTGTGGCGTCTGCATCTAATAAAGCATTATGGGCCTTCTCCAGCTCCTTTTCAAAAAGTTCCTGGTAGAGTTCGTTTAAACGGAGGTATTTTATCCAAGGTTTTTTAACGTATCCGGAACTCGCTAACATGGTACAAAATAGGCGTAAATCGCCAAGTGGGTTTTCCATAGCGCAGCGATAAAAATCCGCTCCCAATACATGAAAGTCGAGTGCGACAAAGTGCCCCACGACTAGAGGTTTAAATTGCCGGAGATCACTGCTGAGTTTTTCCATTACGGCACAACGCGGTACTCCAAACGTTCTTAAGTATGAATCCTTTATCCGATGCACTAATTGCGCTTGCCGACTAACCACCACATCGTCTTCGTTCACATAGAAATTTTCTCGCTTGATTTCCCTTCCGTCCTTTGTAAACACAATCCAAGCGACTTGAACGGCACTTGGCCAATTATCTTTTGTAGAATATCCTACCGTCCACTTTTTGGGTAGCCCCGTTGTTTCCGTGTCAATAAATAAAAGATATTCTTGCATGCAAGAAAAATAACTCTTTTTAATAACAAGTGCAATAAGAGACGGAAAATCCTGCTGTTTATATTGAATTATTCATTGCTCGGCTATTATAAAACGAAGGTGTCTCCTACATTTGTCTTTGACAAGCATAGGAGACACCCGCTTAGTATTTATTCTATTAATCTTCCAAGATTTCGGCAACTCTTCCGATCTGCCCATCTTCGAGTCGAACTTTAATTCCTCTGGAATGAAAGGTGGCCGATGTTAAAATATCCTTGACATAGCCATAAGTAATGTTCCCCGTACGCTGATCTTTCTTCAGGATAATCCCTACATTTTGTCCTCTAAAAATTTCCTTACGATATTGTCCGTTGCTCATACTTTCTAAATATATTCAAGTATACACTATTTAGGCGACTTCATCTTTATACAAATATAATTCGTCCACTAAATGCAAAAAATGCATTAGCTCAAATGGTTTCTTCACGTAGGCTTCTGCTCCACATCGCTCTTTAATTTTTGCTATATCATCGGAAGCGGATACCATCGCAACCGGAATATGGCTTGTTAACGGATTCTGCTTTAATTCCATGCACAAATCACTACCCCACATCCACATGAGGCGTTCATCTAGTAGAACCAACCCAAACTTTCCGGTTCTCAAAATACTGTGCATATTTTTTCCTGTATCTATTTTAACATCGTAGCCCTCCGGTTTTAGTATATCCGCAACCATTGCCGCGAAATCCGTATCGTCATCTACGCAAAGAATATTCTTCATTTTAAATCCTATTTTTTTGATAATCATCAACTCGCATATTTTATCACCTACTTTAAGCGGTGGTTTATGCAAGTATATCAGTCTTACTTTTAAAATTTTGAAGCGGGCAAAGCCACAATGACCAATCGTCATTCACTGAATAGACGCTTCTTTTATTAATTTATTCCGATATAATCCAAAACAACAACTCCATACGTGTTTCTATACCCATTCAAGAAATAATCGTATTGAATTATTTTTATAACGTTGGCCATCGCAACGTCAGTATGTCTTGTTATCAAATATTCAACCAAAATCTCAGCTTTAACCCACAAAACAAGCCTTAAAAACACTCAACAAGTTGATTTTTAAAACCAAATCCATTTATCATTTTTTTGTTAATTTTTTGTTCACGTTGAACAGGCTCATTTATCAACTGTCAATCCCTCCCCTTGCATGATTATCCATGATATTTTTTTCCATATTTAATTTGTATAGAATGTGAGCAATTCAAGCATCTTTCGTTTACGTAAATTTACCATTAAATTACTTTGGTTTGAAGTTTGTAATATTAAGTTGTAAATAGAAAGTGGGGGAGTTTGACTACTTTATTATACAAAACATCTCCTATTTTGCTAGGCATAGGATACTATACTGCTAATGTATGAAGCAAATTGACGAAAATAAATTTTCATTTTCCGCTCGTACTTACAATAGGGAATTGGATCTGCTACTAACCGCTTTAGATACTACAAAAGTCGGTGTAGTAATAACCGATTGCTCGCAGCCCGATTATCCCATTGTCTACTGCAACAAGGCATTTGAAGAGCTCACTGGCTATTCGCGCAATGAAGTTATTGGCCATAATTGTCGTTTTTTACAAGGCAATGATGACAACGAAGAACAAAAAAAAGTCATCAAAACAGCCTTGCATCTGGGGCAGCCATGTGAAATAGAAATAAAAAACTATAAAAAAGACGGATCTCTATTTTGGAATCAACTTCGCTTACAACCAATAAGAGACGAGGAAAATAATGTTACTTATTATATTGGTGTTCAAAACGATGTTACTCGCTTAAAACTAACCAATCAGCAGCTCCGAGTAGAAAAACTTAAAGTAAAAAAAACGTTAGTTGAACATGACAACAATCTATCGGATGATGAAGGTCTCCTGACGGCCGTAATAGACACGGTTAGGGATTCCGTGTTGATTTTGACGGAGAATCTTCATATTATAAAGGTCAATAGATCTTTCCTTAAAACTTTCCATATTGCCGAGGACGAGGTACTGGACCAACATATCCTGGGCATCGACAACGGGAAGTGGAACACTATGGGGCTACAAAACCTCGCCGAGCAATTAAGCTCAAAAAAAACGAGCATAAAGGATTATTTGTTGGAAGACTTTCCAACTCGTGTCGGAAAAAAAGTATTGAATTTTGATGCTCATTTTATATCACACACGACTAATGCAAACATCATTTTAGCGATTAGCGATATAACGGAGTTACGGGAGCTCGAGAAAAGAAAAGATGACTTTCTAAGTACAGCCAGTCATGAACTTAAAACTCCGTTAACAGCCATTACAGCGAGTTTACAATTAACACAACGGATGCTTCCTCCTGATGCAAGCGAAACACTTAAGGGAACACTCAATAAAACAAAATCTTATGTAGACAAATTGGAGCATCTGGTTATTGACCTCTTGGATGCATCCAAAATTAAAACCGGAAGAATAGAACTTACCAAACAGGCATTTGACTTTGACGCAATGATCTTAGAGGTCGTAGATAAATTACGAGGAAAATATCATGATAACCATTTCGAGGTTCAGGGAGCAGCAAGTAATTATTATATAGGAGATAGACTGCGCTTGGAGCAGGTCATCTTAAACTTATTAACTAACTCCATTAAATTTTCCCCCGTCAATAGATCAATTAATATACATCTTTCACGATTAAGTGATTTCATAAAAGTTTCAATTACCGATTATGGTTTGGGTGTAGACCATCAATATCAGAAGAAAATATTTGATTCTTTTTATCGGGTGGACGAAATACAGAAACAGTATCCCGGCATCGGTGTCGGTCTGTATATAAGCAACCAGATCATAAAAAAACATAAAGGAACCCTTTGGGTTGAAAGTACAATCGGAGAAGGCGCCACCTTTAGTTTTACATTACCCCTTAAATACCAAGATCATGATAAAGAAAATTATGATATGTGATGATGATGAAGGCATATTAGACATTACGGGCTTATTATTGGAAAGCTATGGATATCAGGTATTACTGGAGTCCAATAGCTCACGTTTGCTTCCAAGAATTTCATCGGAAAAGCCCGACTTGCTGTTAATCGATATCTGGATGCCCTTATTAATGGGGGACGAAATTGTGAGAATTTTAAAGAACAATAAAGAAACTGCTCACTTACCGATCATTATGTTTTCCGCTGGCAGAGAAAGCGAACGTATAGCATCCGAAGTTGGTGCTGACGATTATATAGCAAAACCTTTTAATATCGAGGATTTAAACAATAAAATCGTTGCGCTTGGATAAATTACTTACTATTTTTTATTTAATATCACCTTTTTCCAAAAATCCTGCATGAATCCCAAACCATAGGCAGTTAATTGAATCATAGCAGCTACCACACCAAGGCCCGCCACCCTAAGCGACTTGCTCTGAGACCAAGCGTGGAAAAAAAGTAATAAGACATAGACCCCTAGCAGAAAATTACAACACCATGTAACTAATGGAATTCTAAACAAAATAAAACCTTGTAAAAAATTCAGTGCGACGGTAAAAATTAAAAATAGCGTAAAAAGTGCCGGAAAAAAATGAACAAGTTTCAGCTCTGAGGGAAAGTGTTTGTAAATATTAATTCTAGCTCTTCCAAAAAAATGAAGCTGTTTATAAAACTGACTAAAATCAGTTCTCCGTTTGTGATAGACAATGGCTTCGGGGATTAGGCCGATCTTAAATCCTGCTCTTTGAATCCGTATACTATATTCTATATCCTCCCCTAATCTAGTCAACTTATATCCACCAACGGCCTCCCACACCTCTCTGGAAACGCCCATATTGAAACTTCGAGGATGAAACTGCCCGATATGCTTTTTATTCCCTCTAATCCCACCGGTAGTAAGGGGCGATGTCATGGAATAACTAATAGCTTTCTGAATGGGTGTAAACGACGCATGTGCGGCATCGGGACCGCCATAAGCGTCCAACTTATGAAGAGATAGATAATCGTTAACCAGCTGTAGATAGTTAGCCGGAATCAAACAATCAGAGTCGAATACAATAAAGTAATCTCCCTTTGCACGTTCGAAACCAAAGTTTCGACTGAAACCTTGCCCTTCGTTGGGTTTGAAAAAATATCGAAGATTAAGTTTATCCCGGTAGCTTTCAACGATCTTCCCGGCACTATTTGTAGATCCATCCTCAATCACCAGCACTTCAAATTCAGGATAGCCTTGCTGCACCAGTGTAAACAGAAGCTCGTCTATTTCTTGCGGTCGATTATATAAAGGAATAATAATTGAAAAGAAAATCATAGCGGAAAATAAAAGCTATCTAGATCACTTTTTCTATTTGATAATTATTTCGGTCATGTGCATTGCGCGAGACTAACTCAGCAATAAAGCCGGTTAAAAATAGCTGCGTACCTACTATAATTGCAACTAGAGCAATGTAAAACAAAGGTTGATCGGTAACATTTCGATAGGAGGTACCTTTCGATATGCTGATCAGTTTATCCGAAATCAGCCAAAGAGTCATAATAAAGCCTCCCATAAAACTCAGTACACCTAGACTTCCAAAAAAATGCATCGGTCTTTTACTAAATTTGCCAACAAAAAATATTGACAGTAAGTCTAAAAAACCATTGATAAATCGACTGAAACCGAATTTGGTCGTGCCATACTTCCTAGGATAATGCTTTACAACCTGTTCTTCTATTTTTGTAAAGCCTGCCCATTTTGCAATAACGGGGATATAACGGTGCATCTCTCCGTAAACCTCTATATTTTTAACTACATCCTTTCGATAAGCCTTCAGCCCGCAATTGAAATCATGTAAGTTATTGATACCTGAAACCCTGCGTGTCACCGCATTAAAAAGTTTGGTAGGCAGCGTTTTATTTAAAGGGTCATGCCTTTTTTGTTTGTATCCCGACAATAAATCCAGCTTTTCCTCTTTTATTCGATGAAAAAGAACCGGTATCTCATCCGGACTATCTTGTAAGTCAGCATCCATGGTGATAACAACATCGCCCGATGCAGCTGCAAAACCGACATTCAATGCAGCTGATTTTCCATAATTCCGCCGAAATTTAATGGCATAAATTTCAGGATAGGTTAATTTTAGCACCTCAATTTCACGCCATGAACCGTCTGTGCTACCGTCATCTATCATAATCACTTCGTAACTGAAGCTGTTCTCATCATTTACCCGTTTAATCCAAGCCACCAATTCAGATAAAGATTCAACTTCATTGTACAAAGGTATGACGACAGATATATCCATGTGTTAATAAGCAATTATCAAATGATTTGTTTATCGGTTTATTCCTGAGGTTCTTCAGAGATTGTTTGAAATATGGGTCGTTCTTTCTTAAATAAAGCACCAAATATTAGAGCAATCACGAAAACAACAATAGTAGAGATCGCAAAACCACGCAATGTATTAACAATATTAACTTCACCTGCCTTTTCTATTTGCTCATCTATCTTTTCCAGTTGCGTGTCAATCTGCTCAGCATCAGCACCCGATTTCTCCATGTACTCAATTGAGTTATTCGCTATGTTACGCATATAGCGTTCTCTCATATCAGGCTCTATATACTTCTCAAAAACAAATCCGGAGACTGAGGAAATAAAGCTTGCCACAAGCAACATGGAAAAAACACCGATTACAGCTTGCTTAAAACTCCAATAGCCGCCGATAGTTCCTCGCAATCTAAATGTGAATAAAATAGCTAATACTAAAGGAAGAAAAAAGCCGGTGATGACCGGGCCAATAATGACCATCCAAAACGAGGAACTGGAAGCATAATAGTACATGGGAATAATGGTTAATACAATCATCAGTATTCCCACTACAATCCCTAACTTAGCTCCTTCTTTCCGTAATAAGCTGTTGTTTTCCATTTACTTTTAGTTTTTATTATAGGCCACTATAAGTGCATAAACCGCTGCGTCCATTGACGGATCGCCACTAGCTCTTAGATATTCGGTAAATTGGCTTTCCGATGGATTCTGTTCAGCAAAGAAGCTCATTATCGGATAAAACAGCCCAGCCAGCTCTTGCTCCTCGCCAAGATTAGCTGCTACTCGACTTATTTCTTTATAATTGCTCTCCACTAATATTTGGTTGGCAATCATCGGTTCATAAATACGATGTTCATCTTGAAATTCATCTTCATCTACCAACAGGAATTCTTTTAGAAAATCACTTAACTCCGGCTCGATTTCCTCATCAATGCATTCTCTTAAGTATAACAGTAAATTGAGCAACTCGGTTCCCCGATCTATAGTCTGCTCTTCAATATCTTCCCACTCCTCCGATTCGAGATAATCCTCTTCCAATTTTTCGACATCTGCTGCAAAAAAGTTCATCAGCAAGAGGTCGAACGCAATTTCCCTTAAATCTTCATAAGAAGGATAAGCATCAAAACATTCGTCTAACAAATCCACCTTTTGCATATAGCTCTCATCGCTATTAAAAGCTGCGAATAAATTCGTTCGAAAAACCTCGTTTGTTCCGTTTATCTTATCAAAAGCAGAAAGTGCAGCAGTTAATGCTTTCTCAATACGTGCGTCCATCATATTAATTTAGTGTACTATATACTTTATTATTATTCACCACCAAATTTACTTTGCCCATTAAAGTAGCGCCATAAAAAGGACTATTAATCGATTTGGAATAGTTTGTATTTATATCAAAGGTCCAATTTTCTTTCGGATTAAACAAAACTAAATTCGCAGCAGCTCCAACGGTCAAAGATGGCGTCGGAAGCGATAAAATCTCGCGCGGCCTTATTGAAATTTTTTCTATTATTAAATCGATTGATAATTGTGCTTCGAGTAGCAAAGGCAAAGTAGTTTGAAGGCCGATTATACCATTTTTTGCAATTTCAAACTCTACGCGCTTATATTCTACTTCATGGGGCGTATGCTGAGAAACAATCGCATCGATCGTACCGTCTAATAGCCCTTCTTTCAATGCCTGTATATCTTCTGCTGTTCTCAACGGGGGGCTCACCTTATAATTACTATCGAAACCGGCGACACGATCATCCGTTAAAACCAGATGATGAGCGGCGACGTCACAAGTGACCTGTATTCCCTTCTGCTTGGCTTCCCTTATCAGGGATACACTCCCTTTTGTACTAATTGTGCTAAAATGAATAACAGTGTTGTGGTAATTAGCGAGCGATAAATCTCTCGATATCATCAATTCTTCAGCAAGCCCGGGATTTCCCTTCATTCCCAAATAGGTACTCATAACACCCTCATTCATTTTTGAGTGATTTGCAATCGAAGCATCTTCCGCAAAAGACATGATCAGTGCACCGAATCCCTTGCAGTAGAGGAGTGCTCTACTCATTAGTTCTGCCTGTTGAATACTTTTATTGCCATTGGAAAAAGCAACAGCTCCCGCTAACTTCATATCATAAAGCTCTGCCAGATCATTACCCGTTCTCCCTTTACTTATAGCTCCAATCGGGTAAAGAGATACCAGTTGATTTCTCGCTAAATTTACAACCATGGATATCTCTCCTTTACTATGTAGGGCAGGCTCTGTGTTAGGTTGCATCGCTAATCCGGTAAAACCACCTGCCGCAGCAGCGGCACAACCGCTTTCAATCGTCTCCTTTGTCTCCAATCCCGGCTCGCCTAAATTTACGTTTAAATCGAAAAATCCCGGAGCCAAGTATTGTCCATTAGCGTCAATAACCGTTGCATCTTCGTCGTTTATGATATTCTTATTTTCAATGGCCTCGACTATACCCCGATTGATGAGAACATCTAGCGTTTGACCATTTTTTTCATGTCCGGGAAAGGCTAACGTGGCAGACTTTATCAGTATTTTATCCATGTAAAACAATACGTTTTTTGACAAATAAATATAAAGTGTCAGTGGCTTTCAGTGAAAAGCTTGACAACATCGTGCAAAAAGGGAAAAATTGTTTTAATATAACCGATGGGGTTATAAAACTCATTGAAGAATGAAGTACAATCTGAGGAACTTTCATTAAAAAACAAAAGTACAAAATAGTCGTTAATGCTAACGAATATTTTGTACTGAATTTGATGTGCCAGTTAGCTGATACGATCGTTAGCTAACTGCGAGTTGGCCGACAATTAACCGATAATCGTATTATCGGCAATCACGGCTCGTTTCTTAATAACGATAATGCCGTCCTTCACCGTATAGGTTTCAAAGTCTCCATCCGGCAGATGTGGGCCACCTTTAATCTGTACATTGTTACCGATTGAACAGCTCTTATCTAAAATTGCCGTGTCAATATAGCAATCTTCTCCAACCCCAACAATGGGCTTGTTAGTTCTCTTTGCATCTTCAAGCTCTTCAAGGTTTTGATAAAAATCACTCCCCATCATATAGGTATTCTTGATAACCGTACCCTTCCCTATCCTAGAACGGACGCCGATAACCGAGCGTTCGATTTCCTTCGCAGCAATAATACAACCATCCGCCACAATAGCGTTATAGAGCGTAGTCGCAGCCATTTTAGATGGAGGTAGCATACGAGGTCTTGTAAAAATACTCTGTTTATCAAAGAGGTTAAAGGCAGGTATTTCATCTGTTAAACCAATATTAGCTTCAAAGAAAGAATCAATGTTACCAATATCAGTCCAATAGCCATCATATTGATAGCTTATCACTTTCTTTTGATCGGTAATTGCATCAGGTATCAGTTCTTTACCGAAATCCAATCCCTGATTTTGTGTTAGCAGGTCGTTTAGTACCCCTTTACTAAAAACGTAAATTCCCATCGAAGCGAGATAAACCCTTCCCGCATCTTTCATTTCGTCACTTACCTCCGAACTCCAGTCAACAAGCAATTCTGTTTTAGGCTTTTCTATAAAGGAGGTAATATGCCCCTCATCATCAGATTTCAATATACCAAAAGAAGTAGCGTCCTTTGCGTTAACGGGGATCGTGGCAATGGTGATTTCTGCTTTCTTACTAATATGAAATTCAATCATCTCTTGGAAATCTATCTGATAGAGTTGATCGCCCGATAAAATAAGAATAAAATCATAATCGTGATTGACCATGTAACGTAAAGAGTGCCGCACGGCATCAGCGGTTCCCTGAAACCATTTATCTCCTTCAATCGTCTGTTCGGCAGCGATAATATCAACGAATCCTTTACTGAAAACACTAAAGTTATAAGTGTTTTTAATATGCGTATTTAGTGATGCCGAATTGTATTGGGTCAATACAAAAATTCGATTGAATCCCGAATTCAAACAGTTGGAAATAGGTATGTCGACTAAGCGATATTTACCGGCAATTGGCACCGCCGGCTTTGACCGTTTATCAGTTAAGGGTGCTAACCGGGAACCCCTCCCCCCTCCTAGCACGATGGATATTACCTTTGGAGTCATATTAATTAATTAGTTTTTTATATAAATCTGTATACTTGGCTGCCGATTTTTCCCAGGAAAAGTCGAGCTTCATTAATTTCTTCCTTAGGGCAGTCTGCTGCTTTTGGTCCGTTTGACGCCAAAAGTGCAAAGCGCGTTCAATGCCCTCGCAAACCCCGTTAACACTAATGTCATTAAATAAGACACCATACCCTTCTCGACCGATATCTACCACGGTATCTTTCAGCCCTCCTGTTGCATGTACTACAGGCACCGTTCCGTAACGCATAGCATACAATTGATTTAACCCGCAGGGTTCAACTCGAGACGGCATCAATAAAAAATCTGCACCGGCATATACTTGGTGAGCCAGTTCTTCATTATAACCAATAAACAAGGCCAAATGTTGTGAAAATTGTTCGCGTATTTTTAATAATGACGCTTCGATGCCCTTATCTCCTGATCCTAAAACGAAGAAATTAACCTCTCCTTCAAACCGTTCTAAAACAGATACGAGAACAGATGCTAATAGATCAGCTCCCTTCTCCAAAGCAAAACGACCGATGAAAACAAACAATGGTAGACTTGCGTCCATACCGTAAGTATCACACAGGATGCTCTTATTATTTTCTTTACCCTTCTTAACAGCAGCTGGTGAAAAATTATTTTCAAGCATGGGATCGGTAGCCGTATCCCAAACCTCTGTATCAATCCCATTTACAATCCCATATGACTTCGTCCTTTCAGCCTCAAAAAGGCCCTCCAAACCATTAGCTCTTACGTATAACTCATGTAAATATCCTTCTGAAACCGTCGTGTAAGCCCAACAACATTTGATTAGGGCTGCTAAGGGGTTAATTAATCCGTTCCAATCGAGCAAGCCCCATCGCCACGTATCAAAAGTGGGCATGAGCGAAGCGCTATTCCAGCTTAGCCATCCCTGATACTGTCCATTGTGAACGGTGGCAACTGTTGGAACACCCTTTAACAAGTTAAATTGATCCACATTTTCAATATAAAATGGAATCAGACCTGCATGATGATCATGGCAGTGTATAATGTCGGGCCGTTGGTAAGTTGCACATAGCCAATCCAAAGCGGCATGTTGAAAAGCCAAGAATTGTTCGCTTTCATCCGGGTAGCTATATACTTCCTCCCGATCAAGTAAGCCAGGTATTTTAATCAAAATTAACTCAAAGCCTAGCAGATTGCTGCGTTCTCGTAAAACGCTGTAATGGTAAGAGGAATTGCCTTGTTGGATGCTACCTTCGTGTAGAACTTCGAACTCATTATTCTGTACAAAAGTCTTGTTATAGAAAGGCATCACAACGGAGGATTCAATTCCAGCCTTCCGCTGATATTTGGGTAAAGAACCCAGCACGTCCGCTAAACCACCAACTTTGGCCACAGGATAACATTCCGCGGCGAAATGAATTACACGCATTTTTCTTTCGTTTTACCTTGTCCTTTTCAAAACTAAACCACTTAATGGAGGTAGCGTAAACTTCGCCGAATAGGCCTTGTTCATCCAATGATAAGGTTCGGCTTTAATAGGCTCGCAGTTAATTCCACTTCCAAAATATACTTTATCGTCTGAATTCAATAGTACCTCATAAGTTCCTTTATGAGGAAGACCGATACGATAATAATATCGCACTACAGGTGTCAGATTTAATATAACAACCAAGTCATCCTTCTCCGATCTCCCTTTCCGATAATAAACAAGCACCGAATTTTCATGGTCACCTAATTCTACCCATTCAAAACCCTCCGGCGAAAAACTTTTTTCATATAAAGCGGGTTGCGTCTTATATAAATTATTTAAATCTTTCACAAAACGAAATAAGCCTTCGTGTGGCGGAAAATTGAGCAAATGCCAATCTAGCGATTGGTTGTAATCCCATTCCGCAGTTTGTCCGAACTCACCTCCCATAAATAAAAGTTTAGTGCCCGAATGCGTAAACATATAAAGATATAACGCCCGGAGGTTTGCGAAACGTTGCCATTCATCCCCGGGCATTTTGTAGATTAACGAATGTTTTCCATGCACAACCTCATCATGCGACAAGGGAAGCATAAAATTTTCATGAAAGGCGTATACGGTACTGAAAGTTATCTGTTGATGATTATACTTACGATAAACGGGGTCCTGTTTAAAGTAGTTCAAGGTATCATGCATCCACCCCATCATCCATTTCATGCCAAATCCCAAACCACCGGTAAAAGTAGGTCTACTAACTCCCGGCCAAGCCGTCGATTCCTCAGCAATTGTTTGCACATCAGCAAAATTTGCATAAACGGCTTCATTTAGTTCTTTAAGGAAACTCACCGCTTCCAAGTTCTCACGACCACCGTATTCATTCGGTATCCATTCACCTGCATTGCGCGAATAATCTAAATATAACATAGAAGCCACCGCATCTACCCTTAAACCATCCGCATGAAATCGGTCCAGCCAAAATATTGCATTACTTATCAAAAAGGCCCTAACTTCATTTCGTCCATAATTAAAGATATAGGAGCTCCAATCGGGATGATATCCCTGTCGTGGATCTTGGTGTTCGTATAAATGCGATCCATCGAATCGATACAACCCGTGAGCATCCCCCGGAAAGTGTGAAGGAACCCAGTCGAGAAATACACCAATATCGTTCCGGTGCAGTTGCTCAATGAGATACATGAGTTCTTGCGGTGGACCGTAACGAGCACTGGCGGCGAAATAGCCGGTTACTTGATAACCCCATGAAGGATAGTAAGGATGCTCCATGATAGGCATAAACTCTACGTGCGTAAAACCGGCCTCTTTAATGTAGGGTACCAATTTATCAGCAATCTGCCCGTAACTTAATAAATGATCAGGATGCTCGGGGTCTCGCATCCAAGACCCCAGGTGTAATTCATATACAGATATAGGCCTATCCAAACCATTGTGAAGATGCCGTTTCTCCATCCAATCCTGATCCTTCCATTCATACCAGGTGGTACCGACTTTAGAAGCAGTTTTTGGCGGTGTTTCCCAAACTAAAGCAAAGGGATCTCCCTTTTCCAGATTTTCTCCGGTTGCCGTCTTGATAAGATACTTATAATTGGCCCCTAAAGGCACGTCAGGAATGAAGCCCTCCCAAATACCAGAGGCATCCCATCGAATATATAAGTGGTGCAAATGGGGGTTCCATCCATTAAAATCACCAATTACGCTGACTGATCGGGCATTAGGCGCCCAAACGGCAAAATAAGTTCCTTTTCTTTCCTCTTTTTCTAGATGATGAGCACCGAACTTTTCGTATAACTTAAAATGTTTTCCTGCTTTGAAAAGACTAACATCAAAATCAGTAAACAGTGAGAATACTTCAACAGTATTATGCATATAGTGTTTTTTTACAGTTAGGTGCGCTCTATAATGATTACTTTAGCTAAAAAGCAACCTGTCCGAACTTATTTCGGAGACACATTTCATTTCTACAAAAGAGAATATTGACCGTTACGTCAAACCTTCGCCCTTCTGACTCTTTATTCGACAACAATATTCCGGAAATCTTTATCAACCTGAATAGTAGGAACCCCTTCTTCTTCTTTCCATTCAGTAATTCGATTATCAACCAATATTCTATTTATTTCAAATGGTAAACCTATAAAACTCAGTTTATAAGTTTCATATCTCTCTGTAAACAATCCATCGATCGTTTGGTTTAAGGTTAAGCTATTTTTTTCGCCTTTTAGTACAATTTTTTTCTCAAGGTAAATCTCCTGTTCGTAGGCAAACGTATCGCCATGATCTTCATAAAGGAAAGAATTCACTTCTATGTCCGCGTAATAAACTCTTAGCTTTAAACTATCAACCTGCCGAAGGTCCACGTATTGCATAACAGGATACTCGGGAATTACGGCTCCTGCTTTGATAAATAAAGGCATTTCATCTAACGGCGTTGCTATATCGTGTTCTTCCCCCCCTTTTAACACCGTATCAGACCAATAGTGATACCAGTAACCTGCAGGTAGATAAACTTTTTTGCTCACTTGTCCAGGATTGACTACAGGAGAAACCAACACCTTATCACCAAAAGAAAACTCCTCCTCTCTTGGGATATTCGATTCTATTGCCTGCTCTAGCATAGAGATCGGTCTCAGAATCGGAAAGCCATACTGCGCATGTTCCCAAAAAACCGAATAAATGTAAGGTAGAAACTTATAGCGAAGCTCGATGAACTTTTTGTTGATTGCTTCTAGTTCCGCACCAAAACTCCAAGGTTCCCGCTCTCTTGTATCGCCGGCCGAATGTGCTCTCATAAAAGGTGAGAACACCCCAAATTGGATCCACCTAGTAAACAATTCGCCATCAGGTTCACCGCTAAATCCACCGATATCTGTTCCACAAAAAGACATACCCGATACCGAAAGCCGTTGGAGCTGCAGAACACCCAAGCGAAGATGTTCCCAAGTAGCCACATTGTCGCCCGTCCAGACGGAAGAATATCGTTGAGTTCCGGCATAGGCCGCTCGGGTTATAGTGAATGGTCGCTTACCATGATTCAATTTCTTAAGCCCTTCATAGGTGGCTCGTACCATCTGCATTCCATATACATTATGCGCTTTGCGATGAGAGCCCCGGTAGCCGTCGTAGTTATGTCTCACATCGTTCGGGAATGTACCACGACCAAATACAGCCGGTTCATTCATATCGTTCCATACGCCGGCTACCCCGACATCAACCAACCCCTTGAATAAACCGCCCCACCATTCACGTGTTTCGGGATTGGTAAAATCAGGAAACTGACATCGTCCGGGCCATACATGACCTTCCATAAAATAATCATCACCTCTTCTACAGAAATATTTGTTTTCTTTGCCTTCTTTAAATACCCAATAATTATCATCCACTTTAATACCCGGGTCTATAATAACAACCGTTTTAAATCCCTGATCTGCCAAGGTTTTGATCATCTTTTTTGGATTTGGGAAATAATGTTTATTCCAAGTAAAGCAGCGATAACCATCCATGTAATCGATATCGAGATATATGGCATCGCAGGGAATATTTCTGGATCGAAAACCTGCCGCTATTTCGTGTACTTTGCTTTCCGGATAATAGCTCCATCGGCATTGGTGAAATCCCAAAGCCCACAAGGGAGGTAAATAATGAGTACCTGTAATACTATGATAGCGCTTCACGACGTCCATCATATGGGGGCCATGAATGTAATAGTATTGTAGCTCACCTCCCTCCGACCAAAAGCTGGTTTGGTCATGTTTTTCAGCAGCAAAATCAAAATAGGTTTTGAACGTATTGTCAAAGAAAATTCCATAAGCCTCCCCTTTGTTCAATCCAATATAAAAAGGGATACTTCGATACAAGGGATCTTGATCAAAGGAAAATGAATAGGTGTCTGAATTCCAATTGGTCAATCTTTTACCACGCAAATTTAGGTGCGTGGGTTTATCGCCTACACCATAAAAAGCTTCTTGCTCTTCCGCAACTTTGGTACAATAAACATAATACCCCCCAAAATCCGGATTTTCTTCCCAATGCATCGGCGTGTGATCCCGATTGATAACCTGTCCTTCACGGTCCTGAAAAGATATCAAGAAATCCTTTTTATTGATGACGCAAGTCACAGTATTAGTACTTACGCTATAAGTATCCTCTTCTTCCTGAAATGCGTAAAGCGCTACATGTTGATCAGGATTTGGAACTGCATAAGAAAAATCGTCTAAAAATTGGCTATGGGGTGCTAGCCTAATCCGTATGATTTCATCACTTACCACCTTTACTTCTACAGCGGCAGAACCATCTGTAAACACGTAACTATTACCTCTTTGTACATATCCTGTGATCTTTTGAAGATACTTTTTCACAATCTGCGGCAAATCCAGTACCGGGTTATTAACATGTTGTATACCGGATTCTAACGTCTCTTCCTGAATCGGTTCAATTGCATCTTTATTAATTGTCTCAGCCATATTCCGTCAATTTCAAATTTATATAGCCAATGTACAGTATTTGCGGTATGAATGCAATAGTCTGAAAACGATTTATAATTGTTTCATTTATACTGGATATCTACGACGATCTGCCCTAAGAATTGATGTCTTTTTTTACCGCTTTTTTTACATTCACTTGGTCGAAAGAGAAGTCCGAATAATTTCAAGCGCGCGCGTTTGAAAGGCTCGTGCCACAGGATAAGACAGGAAGTTTTCGTCTGATGTAAACATAAAATCGATCTGTCCCTTAAAGCTGGTAATGGATAAGGTAGAAGGATTACCCAAAGCAAAGAGACTAGCTGGCGCGTACAAGTTTTCAATGGCAAGTGCGCCGTAGTGCTCCTCCAATTGAACACGTCCCATATTTGAAAAAGTAAAGGCGTGCGTCCCTTTGTCTTTCTTTGCATAGTTGGTTATTTGCGGTATTAACGGCGTGAGCCCTTCACTAAAAACCAACGTATCATAAACCGTTAACTTTTCCATACGTTTTGCTAATGCAACCTTTAACATCTCCGCTTGTTGCCAAATGTTGCGAGCGGAACTTTTTTTCAGATGTAGGGGAACCATTGCAGGAAAAGCAAAGAGCATGTCATTTTTTACTTCCTTAATAAATCTTCTCATATCGATCGAACAAAAGAGTTTTACACATCGCCTGCTGCCATCAACATCACCATAAGCTGTCAAAAATACGGCGCTCAAAAAGGTGTGGATAGAAAGTCCTTTAAACTTGCATTGTTCAAGAATCGCTTTTGATTCTTCTTTGCTTAAATTCCAATGAATAAAATAGGGGTTACATCGATTGATTTCTTTCTTAAAGGCGGCAAAGCGTAATGCCGTTTTTACTATCATTGGAAGGCATTTGGCGATAAACCTGTTACCCTTATTACGTTTTACATGCTCCGGGATAAAATCGAGCACAGACGAAAATTGGTCATAGCTACCAATATCCATTGCAGGATTCCCTAATACACAGAGGGTCTCATTCATTAAATTCAGCACGGATCTGCCATCACAAATACAATGATGGCCAACAAACATTAAGTCTGAAAGATTCTCGCCTCTAATCCACACAACACGCAAAAGTAAGCTATCAGTGGCATCGAAGGGGGCGAGACATTCCCGCACGAATTCGCTTTTCCAATCGTCGTCGGTAAGACGGTCAATAACTCGGACTTGAATATCTTTTTTTATTGTAGCTTGGACAAAATAGGGCGCACTGCTAACATCTTGCTCAATGTGAACATTTAAAAGAGGATGTCTCCGTTGTACTTTATCGAGAGCCGCCTGTAAACATGCCTTACTAAAGCTTCCACGAATCGTAACCGTCGTAACGACATTATTGGCAATGGCACCGCCAGCATATAAAGTTCCTTCCAGAAAAGTTAATTTTCTTTTCATTTGCTTATAATAGGCTATGGGACCAAACTAATAGGCAAGGTCAATGTCTCATAACATGAGGCATTCATCCCATATTTAATGTGAAGATAAGTAAAAAACCTAAAAAGTGAAGTACTATCGTTTTTGTTACACATGAATTTTTGCTAATAAAATTCACCTTTTATTTGCAAAAACAAAATTGAATCCTATATTTGCAACATTCTTCTTAACAAAGAAGTTCAGAATAAGAAAATGTTAAAAGTCTTCACACATCACGTACATTTCCATCATCGCCCTTGTGGCGATATGTAATAAGTATGTTTCTACGTGAAGCAGTTAAACCCCGATTCATTTACTTTTTTATATTCATCTGCATGTGCTTTGATACATGTAATAAAATATTATACTATCCATGTCATCCTTAAAAATAGCTATCCAAAAGTCGGGTAGATTAAACGAAAAATCTGTAGAGTTATTAAAAAACTGTGGCCTAACTTTCGAAAATTATAAAAGCTCACTCATATCCTCCGTATCCAATTTTCCACTGGAAATTCTTTTCTTACGGGATGATGATATACCGGAGTACGTTCAAGATGGGATCGCCGATTTAGGTATTGTCGGTGAAAATGTGATTAGTGAAACTGGAGTCAACGTACATTTTTTGCAACGCCTTGGTTTTGGAAAATGTACTTTGAAGATTGCCATACCAAATGAAAGCGAATTAGTACAAATAAATGATTTAGAGGGGCGAGCCATCGCCACTTCTTACCCCAACATCCTAAAAAAATACCTTTCTGACAATCAAATTAATGCAACGATTCGCACCATATCCGGATCAGTTGAAATTTCGCCGGGATTAGGATTAAGTGATGCTATATGCGATATCGTTTCCACAGGAGGCACCTTAAAAAGTAATGGCTTAAAACCTTTTGCTGACGTTATGTCATCGGAGGCCATCCTAATCGGCAAAAACGGAATCGAAGAAGAAGAAGCTGTGAAAGAGCTAATGCAGCGAATTCAATCCGTTTTGAAGGCAAAGGAAACTAAATACGTTGTACTTAATGTGAAAAGAGAAAATCTTCAAATAATAGTAGACCTGCTCCCCGGCGTAAAAAGTCCAACGGTGGTGCCTCTTGCCGAGGAAGGTTGGGTAGCCGTCCATACGGCCATACAAGAGCGTGACTTTTGGGAAAAAATAAATAAACTCAAAGCCGCCGGTGCTCAGGGAATTGTTGTCATGCCCATTGAAAAGATTATTATGTAATTGGACCCAAGATATTGGTAGCAAGACGTATGTAGCAAGATGCAAGACAACCGTATAAGAAGGTGAAGAAAAATAACGTCTACCTGTCCCGATACTTTCGTCTTGATACTTTATCCTAATACAAGTAAAGCATGTTAAACACATATAACTATAAGGAGCTTTCCCCTGATGCGTTAAGCCAGCTGATTATTCGCAATACAGATCCGGCTCATACCATTCAGGAAACGGTTGACAATATTATCCAAAATGTCCGACAGAAGGGCGATGCCGCACTGTTTGACTTTACGGAACGGTTCGACAAAGTTAAACTGGATCGTTTGTATATTGAAGAGGACGATATTCAGTTACTAGCAACCAGCATTGGTAGAGACCAGCAAAGGGCGTTGGAAATCGCTTTTAACAACATTTACAAATTTCATCAAAATCAATTACGTAAGGAAAAGAAGATCGACACGATGCAAGGCGTCACGTGTTGGAGGGAGGCGCGCCCCATTGAGCGTGTAGGACTTTACGTTCCTGGTGGGTCGGCTGTACTTCCAAGTACTTTTCTTATGCTTGGTGTCCCTGCTCGAATAGCGGGATGCAAAGAAATTGTCGTATGTTGCCCCCCACAAGCCAGTGGACTTATAAATGGCTATATTGCTTATTGTGCATATTTATTAAAAATTAAACGGATTTATCTGGTCGGCGGTGCCCAAGCGATCGCCGCAATGGCATATGGCACTGCAACCATTCCGAAAGTTGACAAGATTTTCGGTCCGGGCAACCAATTTGTAACAAAGGCTAAAACCATTGTACAAGCTACCACGAATACGGCGATCGACATGCCTGCCGGCCCCTCGGAAGTACTCATTATAGCTGATAAGACGAGCAATCCTATTTATGTAGCAGCCGATCTGCTTGCACAGGCTGAACATGGAAAAGATAGTCAAGCTATCTTGGTTAGTGATAGTGAATCCCTTATAGAACAAGTTAATCAAGAGCTAGCTAAACAGGTAGAAGCGCTCCCAAGAGTTGAAATAGCTAAAGCGGCCATCGCTCATTCCTATGCCGTGCTTTGCAGTGATTTAACACAAGCGATGTCGTTCAGCAATGCCTATGCCCCGGAGCACTTAATTCTTGCGCTCGATGACTGGCAATCTATTATAAACAAAATAATCAATGCCGGATCGGTTTTCTTAGGGCACTTAACACCTGAAAGCGTGGGAGATTATGCTTCAGGAACGAATCACACGTTACCGACAAGTGCTTATGCAAAGGCTTATTCCGGTGTGTCAGTAGATTCTTTTATTAAAAAAATAACTTTTCAACACATTACGCCAATTGGAATAAACCAATTAGGTCCTACCGTTGAAATATTGGCAGAACTTGAAGGGTTACACGCACATAAAAACGCTGTAAGCGTTAGATTAAGGCATAAAGCTGAGTAGCATTTTTTTACCACCCCTACGGGTGGCAAGCTTTTTACATTTTACTTTTTACTTTAAAAATGACCATCAACATTCAAAACCTGTTAAGGGACAATATTAGAAAGCTTACACCTTATTCTTCCGCTCGTGACGAATTTAAAGGAGAAGCTTCTATCTTATTAGATGCAAATGAAAATGCATTTGGTTCACCTTTACCTGTAAATTACAACCGATATCCGGACCCGCTACAATTAAACTTAAAGGAAAAAGTCCGCCAAATCAAAGGTGTTCCTACGGAACATATTTTTGTTGGCAATGGAAGCGACGAAGCAATTGACCTTCTATTGAGAGCCTTTTGTCGCCCGGGTATAGACAATATTATTATCGTTCCGCCAACCTATGGAATGTATGAAGTATCCGCCAATATCAATGATGTTTTAATTAAGCGCGTCCCGCTGACGACAGAATTCCAGTTAGACCTTAATAGCATAGCTGAGACGATCGATGAAAACAGTAAAATTATTTTCATCTGTTCGCCCAACAATCCTACCGGGAATTCGATCAATAGAGCAGATATAGAAACGCTGTTGAATAACTTCAACGGTATAGTAGTGGTAGATGAAGCCTATATAAACTTCGCCAAACAACGATCTTTTATACAAGAGTTGACAGAATATAATAACCTGGTAGTGCTGCAAACGCTTTCTAAGGCTTGGGGATTGGCGGGATTGAGAATAGGAATGGCTTTTGCGGCCCGCGATATCATTGATGTGCTTAACAAAATAAAGCCGCCATACAACATTAACGAAGCGTCTCAAACACTTGCAATACAAGCTCTTGAAAATGTAGACGAAATCAACACATGGATAAAGACTACCGTCAGAGAAAGAGAGAAATTAGTTAAAGACCTCTCAACGCTCCCGCTTATACAATACATCTATCCTTCGGAGGCAAATTTCATCTTGGTAAAAATGACTACCCCTCGGGAAATTTACAAATACCTTGTTGAACTAGGCATTATTGTACGCGACCGATCGTCGGTCATATTATGCGAAGGATGCCTACGTATAACTATAGGCACTCCCGAAGAAAACCAGCAACTCTTACATGCACTTCGCACGTATCCGTTGGTTAATGGTCAGTAGAATAGTACTTTTGGATAATAAAACAGAAAGCTAAGCAAACACAACGGTGGCGTGCTTGGCTAGATTGTAAAGAATGATCGATAATATGGCTAGTAGCAATAATAAAAAGCGAATTTTGTTCATCGACCGCGATGGAACATTGATTATTGAACCGGAAGATGAACAGATAGATTCCTTTGAGAAACTTAAATTTTATCCCGGGGCATTACAATACTTACCCCGGATAGCCAAAGAATTGGACTATGAATTAGTTTTAGTGACTAATCAAGACGGTTTAGGTACCGATTCGCATCCTGAAGCCAATTTTTGGCCTGTACACCGCTTCATTATGGAAACTTTCGCCGGTGAAGGCGTGCACTTTAGCAAAGAGCACATCGATCGTACTTTTCCACATGAACAAGCGGAAACCAGAAAACCAGGCATCGGTATGCTAAAAGAGTATTTTGATACCGAAAAGTATGATTTAGCGAACTCCTATGTGATAGGTGATCGGATTAACGATGTGCGTCTTGCACAGAATCTAGGTGCAAAGGCTATCTGGTTACGAAATAACGACGCACTTGGAGCAAATGAAAACCTTCTCGTTGATGCCGGTGTTATTGCCTTAGAAACAACCGAGTTCAAAAAAGTGTATGAATTTTTGAAAGTTGGCAATCGCGCGGCGGTGCATCAACGAACAACGAATGAAACAGATATTTACGTCTCTGTCAACTTGGATGGGAAAGGTCAAGCGGCAATCGAAACAGGTCTTCCATTTTTCGATCATATGCTTGATCAATTAGCTCGCCACGGAAGCATGGACTTGACGATAAAGACAAAGGGCGATCTTCACATCGACGAACATCACACAATCGAAGATACTGCCTTGGCATTGGGAGAAACGATATTGAAAGCACTGGGTGATAAAAGAGGCATCGAACGATATGGTTTTTGTTTACCGATGGACGATTGCCTGGCACAAGTAGCTTTGGATTTCGGGGGAAGAAACTGGCTGGTATGGGAGGCGGAATTTAAGCGCGAAAAAATAGGTGAAATGCCTACAGAAATGTTTATCCACTTTTTTAAATCCTTTTCAGATGCAGCTAAATGTAATCTGAACATTAAAGCAGAAGGACAAAATGAGCATCACAAAATCGAGGCAATTTTTAAGGCTTTTGCCAAAGCGATTAAAATGGCGGTAAAAAGGGATCCCGACCGAATGGAACTTCCCAGTACGAAAGGTGTGCTTTAAAGGTTTAGGGTGTAAGGTGTAGGGTGAATGTAGCGGTTTGAGTAGATAGTAATAATATTGGTAATTTTTTAGAGCTGATAGCTGTGTGCTAAAGGCGAATAGCTAAACATGATTGGAATAATAAACTACGGTGCGGGCAACATTTTTTCGTTGACTGCCGCGCTCGATCGGCTGAGCTTAAAATATGGTATGGTTAATGCAGGAGATAATATGGATCGATATAGTCACATTATTATACCCGGCGTTGGCCATGCAGGAGCCGCCATGCAGAAACTGCAAACATCAGGACTAGTTAATTCGATAAAGGCTCTGACAAAACCGGTGTTGGGAATTTGCGTCGGCATGCAATTACTGACGCGCCATTCGGAAGAAGGAAATGCTCAATTATTGCATATTATGGATATTGACACACTGCATTTTGCTCATAAGATCCCCTATAAAGTTCCTCACATGGGATGGAATAGCGTGAATTCAAGTTATGATAATAACCTTTTTAAAGGAATACCGGCTGATGCATATTTTTATTTTGTCCACTCTTATTTTATCGAATATAATCCTACTTTTACACTCGCTTATACAACGTATGGTCTTAAGTTTTCTTCAGCTATACAGTTTAACAATTTTTATGGAGTCCAATTTCACCCTGAAAAATCAGGAGAAGCAGGAGAACAATTATTAAAAAATTTTTGTACAATCTAATCAAGAAAAGTCATGTATATTATTCCAGCAATCGATATATTGGATAAAAAGGTAGTTCGTTTACGAGAAGGTAAATACGATGATATTACCACCTATGATATCAGTTTGGAGGAGATGATAGAAAAATATCAGTCGAACGGCACCGAATTTGTACATATTATTGATCTCAATGGCGCAAAAGGCGATTTCAGCAATCAACAGTATCTTTTTGACATTATCAAAAAAACCGACATGAAGGTTCAGTACGGCGGTGGGGTCAGAAGCATCGATAAAGTTAAGGAATTGATTGACGCCGGTATACATCGCGTCATCGTTGGAACGCAAGCCATCACCAATCCGGAGTTTTTAGATGAGCTTAGCCACCTTTACTGTAATGGGATCAAATGTTCCGATCACATTGTAGTTGCTATAGACGTACTAGACGAGGTCATTAAATATTCGGGCTGGATGGAAAGTTCACCTTTAAAGTTAATCGATTATATAGATAGATGCCTTGGTTTGGGCTTCTTCAGGTTCCTTTGCACAGACATTAACAAGGACGGAAAACTTGGCGGAGCGGGTATTGATTTGTATAAAAAACTTTTAGATCACTCCCCTATCATCAAATTAATTGCCTCCGGTGGTATCAGTTCCATGGATGATATCAAAGCCCTCGACGAACTTCGGATAGAAGCATGTGTTGTTGGAAAAGCCATATACGAAAATAGAATAAGTATTGAAGAGATAAAAGAATGGAACCTTCGCTCACTGATCAATTTTTAAATACGGGCGTTGCTAAGCGTATTATCCCTTGCTTGGATGTAAAGGATGGGAGAACCGTTAAAGGAGTTAACTTTGTCGATTTACGCGATGCGGGTGATCCGGTTGAGCTGGCATGGCAATATTCCAAGCAAGATGCTGATGAATTGGTTTTTCTGGATATAACCGCCACGCACGAAAAACGCAAGACAACGATTGATATGGTCAAAGCCGTTGCGAGAAATGTGAATATTCCTTTTACCATTGGCGGAGGCATACATGAGATTGGCGATGCAGATATATTATTAAATTCCGGTGCAGATAAAATTTCCATTAATTCTGCAGCTGTTAGAAATCCAGGATTAATCGACGAACTGGCCGATGCATTTGGTATTCAATTCGTTGTTGTCGCTATTGACACGAAATACGTTGACGGCAAAAATTATGTTCACCTCAATGGTGGACGGATAAAAACGGATATCCTTACAGAAGAGTGGATAAAGGAGGCCGAAAGCAGAGGCGCCGGCGAAATATTACTCACATCCATGGACCATGACGGAACAAAGAATGGTTTTGATTGCAAGTTACTCCGTACTGTTAATCAAAGCTTAAGTATACCTATTATTGCCTCCGGCGGAGCGGGCAATCAACAACATTTTGTAGATGTTTTCTTAGAAACACAGGTAGATGCTGCTTTAGCAGCTTCCGTTTTTCACTATGGCGAAATTCGTATACCTGACCTGAAGGGAACACTGAGAGCACATGGTATAGAAGTCCGTTAATGTAATTTATTTTAAAGATGCTAGATTTTAATAAAGGAGCAGGCTTAGTTCCCGCTGTCATTCAGGATTATCAAACATTAGAAGTACTTATGCTGGGTTACATGAATGAAGAGGCATGGGAAAAGACGCAAAAAGAACAACGTGTCACCTTCTTCTCACGCACTAAGAATCGCTTATGGACAAAGGGAGAAGAAAGCGGTAATTACTTGGAGCTGGTTGAAGCGTCTGTTGATTGTGATAACGACACCCTACTAATTAAGGTAAATCCAAAAGGCCCAACCTGTCATACCGGATCTAGAAGTTGCTTCAAAACTGATTTTAATCAAAATTTCATTTTTCAATTAGAAAAAATTATTGATGATCGCTTTATCAATCCTAATGAAAGTTCTTATGTAAACAAACTGCGGGACAAAGGCATTAATAAAATCGCGCAAAAAGTGGGAGAAGAAGCTGTAGAGACCGTTATAGCTGCACTGAAAGAATCAGACATGGATTTTATTAACGAATCATCAGACCTGATCTTTCATTTACTTGTTCTATTGAGAGAAAAAAACATCCCCTTGGTACGTATTGCTGAGAATTTAGCTAAACGGCATCATAAATAGTCATGAACAGAATAGAGGTTAATAAGAAATATACTTTATCAGGGCATCAAAATCCGATCTTTGCCGTTGAGACGGGAAGTACTCCCTCTATGCTGTTCACGGCAGGCAATGACAAAGGTGTGGTGGAATGGGATCTCGATGTAGGTAAATTTAAAAGAATACTCCTCCCTGTAAAAAGCTCTGTATATGCGCTACACTACCTTCCTGCCGGCAAATTACTAGCCATTGGCGAAAGAAGCGGTTTGGTGACTATTGTGGATGTTGAAAAACATTTGGTGGTGGCTAGACTGCAACATCACGAAAAGCCGATTTTCAGGATACAGGCCTTCCGTACAAAACCTGAGCTGATTGTGTCGTCAGAAGATGGTACGGTATCTGTCTGGGACACTGTGAATTTCAAGTTGCTATATCATTTCAATGTGTCTGCAGAAACGGTCCGCTGCATTGCACTTAACCGCACCGAAGATACCATCGCGTTCGGTGCAAAAGACAGTAAAATAAGATTATTTCATGCCCGGGACTATCTGCAATTTCAAGAAATCAATGAGCATAGTGCCGCCATTACTGCACTCACATTTTCTCCCGATGGCAACTTTCTATTAACCGGCGGACGCGATGCACAATTAAATGTATTTGAGACAAAAGATTTTTTATTAAATAGAAATATCACGGCACATATGTTCAGCATTTATGGCATCGCTTACCACCCAAGCTTTCCCTTATTTACTACCGCGAGCCGCGATAAAAGCATTAAGATATGGCGCGCCACGGATTATTCCTTAATGAAAAATATTAGTTTGGAAAAAGGGTACGAAACACATCGTTTATCGATAAATAATATAACCTGGATCAACGATCATACCTTCGCCTCAGTAAGCGATGATAAAATGGTCCTTATTTGGAATACAGAGCTTATTTAGCACGCTTTTCGGGTTCCTTATTATCCAGCTTAATTTTCTCCTTGGCCGCGGAGCTTAAATCTTTATACTTATTATAAGAATCCATAA
The DNA here is from genome assembly GCF_008245145.1 of Olivibacter sp. LS-1. Classification (GTDB taxonomy): domain Bacteria; phylum Bacteroidota; class Bacteroidia; order Sphingobacteriales; family Sphingobacteriaceae; genus Olivibacter; species Olivibacter oleidegradans. The sequence continues at coordinate 5,601,652 of NZ_CP041643.1, forward strand.
TGTATAGACGGAGGGTCTCGTCATTCGCTTCCTGAATGAATGACGCTTTCGGACGATATTTTGCCATAAATAAGCTCAAATCTTCTCCTCTTAATGGTGTCAAGCTTGTAATCAACTCCTCTGTAAATCGCGCATCTATAATCCGATTATTACTTTCTACTTCCAACATTCTATATTGTCTTCGGGCGTTACGAGCGCCCTTCCCAAATATGCGCGAGGGAGAAAAACCAATTCCTCCCATACGCTGTGTACCATTTGCGCTACTTCCTCCTGAAACTGTATTCGCAAACTGCCCTTCTTTTCTCAAACGTTCTTTCTCTTCGGCAATCCGGCTATTAGTCAAAGCGTTAATATTGACCTCATCCAACATTCGAGGATCGTTAACGGAGGTGAGGTATACTCTTTTTAAAGCAAAATCTGTTACTACTAAACTGTCCGTACGGTAACCTGGGTAAGAAAACACCAAAATATCATCCTTATCGGCTCGAAGAGAAAATTCCCCTGATCTATTACTACGTGTACTATCATGTTTATTTAAATTCTTCACCGAAACCTCCGGCATTAGCTCGTTGCTCTTATACTCCAAGACAATCCCTCTAAAACGATCCTGAGCACTTACGGTAATAACACTAGCCAATAGCAAGGAAAATAATATAAAAGGCTTTATCATATATTCAATGAATCTGGTATTTTCAGGTACAAACTAAACAGTTTTTGGCGAAAAGTGTTAGCTAAAACATAAAATTTAACATTTATTGCACATCGGTCCAATTATTATTGGCAGGATTAATGTCCGGAAAAACTTTATCAGGATCAATAACAACCGATTTAAGCCTTTCATTTGTAGCCACTTTAAATGAGAATGTCTGATTTCTTTCCCAAATTTCTACCGGAAGCTTTATCCGCTGCTTGTTACCGTTTGCTGATACAATTTCAACTATGAGCGGCATAGGCATTTCCTCGAGATTGGAAACGGTGATGATCGCACCTTTGGCAGGATCGTTTTCTACATATTTCACGCCTTCAACCGCTTGATCCAATTTCCAATTATACTGAAACCATGACCGCCAAAACCAACTTAAATTTTCGCCTGCCACGTTCTCGATGGTTCTAAAGAAATCAAATGGTGTAGGGTGTTTATAGGCCCAATAGTCAATATAAGTTTTAAAAGCCCTATCGAAGCGTTCCTCGCCCAATATATGTTCGCGCAAAATTGTTAATGCCAACTGCGGCTTCCTGTAAGCAAGTGTCCCTATATTACTTTCCTTCATATTTTGTGGAGACGACATAATAGGTTCAACGTCATCGCTAAAATAAACACGCGCCAAATCATGTCCATTGTATTTCGCTGTTCTGTATTCACCGTTATTAAACGCTTCTTTTGATAGGGTATTGATAAAGCTATTGAATCCTTCATCCATCCAGGCATACAGACGCTCGTTACTTCCCACAATCATAGGAAACCAGATATGACCAAATTCGTGGTCTGTTACGCCCCACAGGCTGCTTGCTTTGGCGGTGCTTCTACAGAAAACAATTCCCGGATACTCCATCCCTCCTATGTTCGAGGCAACATTTACGGCAATCGGATAAGGATAGGGATACCATTTGCTTGAATAATATTCTATAGATGATTTCGTGTATTCTGTTGATCGTTCCCAAGCATTATTACCATTACTTTCCATCGGATAGGCAGACACGGCCATTGATGTTTGTCCGTTAGGTAAGTTAATTTTTGCGGCATCAATAATAAACGAGCTCGATGAAGCCCAAGCAATATCTCTGCTACGATTAAGTCTAAATCGCCAAGTCAGTTCTTTTTTGCCCTGTGGCCTGGATGTTGGGTTTGTCACTTCTTCACCGGAACGGATCATAACAGTTTTATCGCTTTTTTTAGCTTTTTCCCATCTTTTTAGCTGCTCCTCGGTATAGACTTCATCGGGATTTAACAGCTCTCCTCCACAAACGACAATATGTTTGCTAGGAGCCGTAATTTCAACATTGAAATCACCGTATTCTAAATAAAATTCGCCCGGACCTGTATAAGGCTGTACATTCCAGCCTAACACATCATCATAAACAGCCATTCTGGGATACCATTGTGCAATGGCGAAAATATCCCCATGGGCAGTTTGCAGTATGCCGGTTCTATCTGCGCCATAATCCGGTATCGTATAGCGATAATGGATGGCAAGCTTGGTGTTTCCCCCCGTTGCGTCCAAAGCTTCCGGTAAGAAAACTTGCATTCTTGTATCATTGACCTGATAAGCTATACTTTTACCATCGGCTCCTTTAACAGCCTCAATCGTATAGCCTCCGTCAAAAGGTGTATCATGTGAACCGTATCTGCTTTTTCCTACCGGAACGATCTGTGCCCCGCGACTCTTTTTCGAGAAAAGGTTTTGATCCAATTGTAACCACAGGAAGTCAAGCCTATCCGGACTGTTATTGGTATAATCTAAATATACAACGCCTTCTATCTCTTTGCGTTCCTCATTCAAGCGAACTTTTATTGTATAATTAACACGATTCTGCCAATATTTTACGCCAGGTTTCCCGCTAGCTGACCGATATTCGTTTCCATTTTGGGTATAAAAGATCGGGGCAAAGGCTTTTTCATAATCGTATTTGCTTGGCGCAGGGACAGTCTGACCAAAGGAGGTCCCTATCGTAAGAATAAAAGCAATGAGCGCAATGAAGGGTTGTTGTTTTAGCATACTTATAAATCGAAAAATAATTTGTAAGGCAAAAATTTGCCTTGGCTTTGACTATAAGCCGCTAATATAACTTTATTTTTAAGGCTGCCTATAAAAATAAAGGCTTAAAATAGATATTTTAAGCCTTTGTAACAATTATTTTAGTTTATCTTGGTATTCCTTTTCGTCAAACCCAAGAATCAGGCCTTTCGGCGATTCAATAACCGGTCTCTTAATAACGCTGGTTTTTGCTTGCATCAATTTATTGGCCGTTTGCTGATCTATGACTGCCGTTTTTTCCGCATCGCTTAAACTTCGCCAAGTTGTACCTTTTTTATTTACTAAGGATTCCCAGCTCACTTCCTTTTCCCAACGTGCTAAAGTATCTTCACTGACACCTAACTTCTTGAAATCCTGAAATTCGTAAGAAACGTGGTTCTTATTTAACCAATCCAATGCTTTCTTTACCGTGTTGCAGTTTTTGATTCCGTAAACTTTCATATTTTTAATATTTAACACTTAGGTATTAGCTAATGGCTAAGCCCTACAGCTTTAACTACAGTTATTTATTAAAATTTGTCATTGTCAATTCCAAGCCTACCGTTACGAAACTCTTAATTGCTTCCACGGAATGTGCAATAAGTGCCGGTAAGTCGGCTTTTTCTTCTTGATCGAATGGTCCTAAAACATAATCTATTTGCCGCCCCTTTGGGTAGTTATCACCAATACCAAAGCGCAAACGTGGGTATTGCTGTCCTCCACAAAGAGCTTCGATATTTTTGAGTCCGTTATGTCCGGCAGCACTCCCTTTCGGTTTGATACGAACGCTTCCAAAAGGTATAGCTAAGTCATCCACAATAACCAAAACATTGGAAATAGGTATTTTAAGCTCATGCATCCAATAGTTAACGGCCTTTCCACTCAAGTTCATGTAAGTAGTGGGCTTAATGACATGAACGGTTCTACCCTTATGTTTAAATTCCGAATAAAAAGCATATTTCAAGGTAGAATACCCGGCACCAAATTCTTTTACGAGTTCATCCGCTACCATAAAACCTATATTATGTCTTGTGTCCGCGTATTCCTGCCCGATATTACCTAAACCAACGATTAAATATTTCATTTTTACCCTATAAAAAAAGCATCCGATGCTGATCACCGGATGCTTTTGGTAAATTCTTAAAAAGATTTTTATTTTTTACCGGCTTTAGCAGCTTCCTGTTCAGCTTGTTTTAATGCACGCGACATAATTACTGAAACGATCGTATCATCAGCATTGTTAAGGATTTTAGCATTCTTAACTTCCACCGCACCGACACGTACTGACTTACCTACTTCTAATGACTCCAAGCTTACTTCAATTACTTGAGGCATATCTTTAGGTAAGGCTTTTACACGTAATTTACGCAATTTCTGAACCAACTTACCTCCCATTTTTACACCGGGTGATGTGCCTGTCAAGGCAATAGGAATATTCATTGATACAGCTTTATCATCACTTAAAGCCAAAAAGTCAACGTGAATAATTTGATCCGTAAGCGGATGATATTGTGCTTCTTGAACGATTGCTTGATACTTCTTTCCGCTAATTTCAAGATCTACGAAATTAACTTCAGGTGTATAAATCAAAGGTTTCAAATCAGCTGCGGACACAGCGAAGTGATATTGTTCACCACCTCCGTAAAGAACAGCAGGCACCTTACCGGCGTAGCGTAATTCTTTTGCGTCTCTTTTCCCTACGTTCTCTCTAGGAGAACCGCTAATAGCAATTGATTTCATTTATTTCTATTTATTTATTTTTTATACGTCTAGAATATAATGATATACTCCGTTTTTCAAGGCTGCAAAGATAGAAAAAATTTTGATCGATTATCTATTTTGATCAAAAATTTTGAACAGATCACTTATTGATCCGTGCTCATTGATGTTTGTTATCGCACGTGCAAATAAGTCAGCCGTCGATAACACCTTGATTTTGCTGCTCTCTCCCTTTAAAGGAATTGTATCGGTAACGATCAATTCGCTTAATACCGAGTTCTCTACCGTCTCGTAAGCCTTGCCGGAAAGGACGGGATGCGTACATACAGCCCGTACGCTGCTGGCACCATTTTCCATGATGAGGGAAGCTGCTTTTGACAAAGTACCGGCGGTATCGCAAATATCATCTATTAACACAATATCTTGCCCCGTTACATCGCCGATAATAGACATTGATTCAATCTCATTCGCCCGCTTGCGCTGTTTATCGCAAATAACCACTTCGGCATTAAAGTATTTGGCGAAGGTTCGCGCTCGGTAAGAACCGCCCATGTCAGGCGAAGCTATTGTAAGATTGGGAAGATTCAGCGATTTTATATAAGGCACAAAAATACTCGCCGCATCTAAGTGGTCAACAGGTATATCGAAGAAACCTTGAATTTGAGCGGCATGCAGATCCATTGTCATAATCCGATGAGCCCCCGCAGCTGTCAACAAATTTGCGATCATCTTCGCTCCTATAGCCACCCGAGGTTTATCTTTGCGATCCTGACGGGCAAACCCAAAATAGGGCACCACTGCCGTTATATAGTGGGCAGATGCTCTTTTTGCAGCATCAATCATTAAAAGCAATTCAAATAAGTTATCAGTGGGCTGATAGGTAGACTGAATCAAAAATACGTCGCTACCACGAACCGATTCGTTATAAAAAGGCTGGAATTCACCATCACTAAAGCGAGACAAAGTCATCTCACCTAATTCCTTTCCATAAGCTTGAGAGATTTTTTGAGCCAGTTCTTTGCTACCAGATCCGGCAAATAATTTAACCGTGTTAAATTGAAGAGGCATGAGTGCGGGTTTGGTGTTTAAAAAAATTCGGGCCGTTTTAAAACGACCCGAGTTCTCCTTTGTTATGTTGCCCGACCAGGATTCGAACCTAGACAAACTGAACCAAAATCAGTTGTACTACCTTTATACTATCGGGCAATCCTTTGTGTTTATCAGCCTTCTGCCGTAAACGGAGTGCAAATATAAAGCGATATTCTAAATACTCAAAATATTTTATTCATTTTTTTTCGCTTTTTTAGCACCTACTTGAATATCAAGCGGATTTTTTTCACTACCCCTTTTTTTACTTTTTACTTTTTAATTTTTCCTTTATATCAATACTAATACTTATTTTCGGCACTTAATTGTATTATAATGATATATTATGCGTTTATCCTAACAAGGTATGGGCATAAAAGAATGAAATAAACAATAGTAACTGATGGATTATAACAAAACAAACAATTTACTTGGATGGATAACATTTATGGTGTCCACCTTAGTTTATGTGTTAACCCTAGAACCTACAGCCAGTTATTGGGACTGTGGTGAATTTATCGCAGCGGCCTATAAGATGCAGATTGTGCATCAGCCCGGCGCCCCACTTTTTTTGATGTTGCAAAATATCTTTAGCAATTTGGCTTTCGGCAATAAAGAGTCCATTGCCTATTGGATGAACTTTGGGTCTGCTGTTTCCAGTGGCTTAACCATTCTGTTCTTGTTTTGGACCATCACCGCGTTAGCGCGTAAAGTACTATGGAGAAGCGGTACAGAACTTACACAGGGGAATCTCATTCAAATTATGGGTGCAGGCCTTGTGGGCGCTCTGGCTTATTCCTTTTCAGACACTTTTTGGTTTTCTGCTGTGGAGTCCGAAGTGTACGCTATGTCCTCACTGTGTACTGCTATCGTGTTCTGGGCAATCTTGAAATGGGAAGCTCATGCAGAGGAACCCCGTGCCGATAAATGGCTATTATTAATAGCTTATGTAATGGGGCTTTCTATTGGTGTTCACTTGCTCAATTTGTTAACCATTCCGGCATTGGCACTGGTCGTTTATTTTAAACGGGTTAAAAGTCCGACTAATAGCGGTGTTTTTAAAACCCTTCTTATCGGCTGTGTTATTGTGGCATTTGTACTATGGGGAATCATTCAGTACTTAATCAAGTTTGCCGCCTATTTTGACCTTTTCTTTGTCAACACATTGGGCCTGGGCTTTGGTACCGGTGTTGTATTCTTTGCTTTATTGGTAATAGGAGGCTTGACATTTGGCATATTCCACTCAATTAAAAAAGCAAAACCCCGGCTCAATCTTATTTTGCTGGGCATATGCTTTATTATTTTTGGATATGGTTCTTTTGCTATGATTTTAGTACGTGCAAAAGCTGATCCAAGCTTAAACAATAGTGATCCCGATAATGCATTTTCATTTTTGGGTTATCTTAATCGCGAACAATATGGCGAAGAACCACTATTGAAAGGACCCTACTTTACCTCAAAAATTATTGATCGGAAGGAAGGGGGCAACAGTTATATCAAAGGCGAAGAAAAGTATGAGAATATAGGAAAAAAATACAGTTATGTTTATGATCGCGAAACCATATTCCCGCGTATTTATAGTAATGATCCGGGAAGAGGGCATCCGCAATTTTACAGAAGCTGGTTAAACTTGGGAGAGAACGACCAACCGACTTTCGGGAACAACCTCAGTTTCTTTTTCACTTACCAAGTCGGACATATGTATGCCCGCTATTTTTTCTGGAATTTTGTTGGAAGACAAAATGATCAAAAAGGTGACGGCAGCTTCACCGAAGGGAATTGGATTACGGGTATCAAACCAATTGACCAAGCCCGCCTAGGTGGCCAGGACGCACTACCTGAATCATTAAAAACAGATCCCTCGAATAACAAATTTTATGGATTGCCTCTAATTCTAGGTATAATTGGCGCATTATGGCACTTTAAGCGTCATCAAAAAGATGCCGGTATTGTTGGTCTGCTCTTTTTCTTTACCGGTTTGGCTATTGTACTTTACCTTAACCAAACGCCACTCCAACCACGCGAACGCGATTATGCGTATGCAGGATCTTTTTACGCTTTTGCTATTTGGATCGGATTAGGCGTCATTGGCCTGGCTGATATGCTACAGAAGAGAACCAATGCCAAAACAGCAGGCATCGCGGCTACGCTCATTAGCTTACTCGCAGCTCCTGTTTTAATGGCGAAAGAAGGTTGGGATGATCACGATCGCTCTACTAAATATGTAGCAAGGGATCTTGCAAAAGATTATTTGCAATCCTGTGCGCCTAACGCTATTTTGTTTACATATGGAGACAATGACACCTACCCGCTTTGGTATGTGCAGGAAGTTGAAAATTTCAGACCCGATGTCCGCATTGTTAATCTTAGTTTATTGAGCGCAGATTGGTATGTACGCCAAATGAAAGAAAAAGTGAATGAAGCGGATGCCCTGCCTATCACCATGAAGGATAGTCAGTTTAAACAAGGAACACGTGATGGTTTATCTTTTATGGATGCCGGATTCAAGCAACCGATTGAATTAAGCTCCGTTCTGGACGTTTTGTTGTCCGACAATCCAAATGATCAAGTTGAATACCAAGATGGTAGTCGGTCAAACTATCTGTTTACCAAAAACTTTAAACTGACGGTAAATAAGGCTGACGTATTGAAAAACAAGGTAGTTCCTACAAAATGGGATAATAATATTGTGGATACAATGGTTTGGACCTATAATAAGGATTTTGTATCTAAAGCAGAATTGGCCATGTTTGATATTTTGGTACATAACAACTGGAAACGGCCGATCTATTTTGCTACAACCGTGCCTAACAGTAACTATTTGGGTCTTGACAACTACCTGATTAATGAAGGTTTCGCATTACGACTCATGCCGGTTAAATTTAATAAGACGGAAGAGCAGATGCGGATGGGAGAAACTGTAAATGTCGATGCCCTCTATGATAATACGATGAATAAATTTGTATGGGGCAATATGGCCAAGGCACGTTATCTTGATCATGAGTCTTATGGAATGCTTTCTTTGATTATCAACAACTTCAGTACACTTAGCCAGACTTTATATGAAGATGGACGCAAGGAGGAAGCTAAAAAGGTATTGGAAAGATGCTTAGCTGTGGTTCCGAAACGTATTTACTCACTTGGCCAATCAAGGGTGCTATATTTCTTGTCTCGACAATTGTATCAGGTTGGTATGACTGATAAAGCAAATGCACTCTTGGAACAAAATGGCAAATATGTAGATGAGCTTCTGCGGTATTACATCGCAATCGCAAACACAAAGCCTAATTTAGAAATGCAAAACATTCAAATCGGCACACAGATTATCTACAGTTCAGCGGAACTTGCTAAAGAGTATAAACAAAGCAAACAAGCAAAGGCTTTGGAAGACGCCTTAAATAATATCGAAAAGCTATTTTCGGGAACTCCCCAAGGCTAAAAAAAAGCGCCTATCGCATTTGTCGATAGGCGCTTTTTTTTTCTAAGCAGCATAATGAACAAGCTACAATCCTAATTTTTTAGCTATATCTTTAGGCAAGCCCCCTTTGTGCAACATAAACGCAGTGGTTTTAAATTGGACAAAGGCTTTGGTCACGTAAAGATAACCGTTATAATCGTTTGATACACCCCACGAATTTTTCACTATATAATACTCCTTACCATTTTGATCTTTGGCTAAACCTACGATATGCATTCCATGATCATCTGTGGTAGAATAATCGTCAAAAGCTTGTTGCCTCAAATCTTCCGTTATGGCCAATTCAGGTTTCGGACCATTGAACATAGTCGCCTTCTCTTCCTCCGTCATTTTTTCATAAGCTTCCTCGGGCACATAAGCCACGCCGTTTTTCCAACTGAACCCTTTCTCACTTACATCTGTAGCCCAACCTACCGTATACCCATTTTTTAATGCATGATCGATAATAGCAGTGATATCGGTCATTGAAACATTATAAACTTGATCAAAAGACCAATTGTCCGGAATCAGAAGCGTAAATTTACTATAATAAGGATGGTCTTTAAAAGAAGAAAGCTCTATATAGTCATCCGCATTTAAGCCGATCACTTCTTTAGCAAAGGATTTTGGTGTATAACTTTTCCCTTTGTAATTGAACGTTTCAGGAACTTTCCCTAAATAAGTATCAATTGTATTGGTATAGGCACTGATCCAATTGGGCGTTAACTTACCATTCGGATTTTTCACAACCGCAGCTAATATGGCATCTGTCATCGCGCTCATTTCTGCCAACTTGTTCCCCTCCGTTCCATAATTTAATCCGGTATATACGTCACGAGGCACCGCACCATATTTACGATACATATTGATCACATCGTGCAGTTGCCCGCCTTCGCCCAAACTCAAACCACCATGTAAACGAACATAATTTTTGCCTTTCTCAATATATACATTTCTTGCGGTAAATAATTGAGATATTTCTACCGGCTCTCGCCCATTTCTGATCATTTCAGACTCAAGGAAGGAATTTCCTGAATAACTCCAACATGTACCCGATGACCCTTGATTCTTTACAGATGTATTTTGCAGGTTGATTACTTCTGTAAACTTAAATCCAAATTTACTGCTGTCGCTTCGGTTGTTCTGAAGCGCCCTCACCAGATTGTCTTGTGCAAAGCTCTGCCCACTGCCTGCGATAAAGAAGGCCGCGGCAACGACGAGCGTTTTCATATTAAATTTTAGCATGTGTGAAATATGTTTAGGGCCGTAAATGTAGAATTTTAGGAAACAAACTACAAGAAGAGGTTGATATATTGGAAGGTTCGTGGTAAAATGTGCTTATTCACGATACCCAAAAAAGAACAAAAGCCCTGTAACTTAATTACTTACAGAGCTTTGTAAAATCTTTATTAAGCTAACTTAGCGTTTACTGAATTTAAATTCCAAAAACGAGTCGTTATTACCTCCCGTATTTACGGGCATTTGTAAAGTAAATGTTTGCTCATCTGCATAAGCCAAATCCAACCGGTAACCTTCAGTTACATTTTTAGCTTTTTCTCCGGGATAAAGCTTTTTAAATTGAAATTGAGCCTCTCCCCCATTTTCAGGTTCATAAATCGACCAAAAAATGTCTCGTGTTGCACCAGGTGCGCAAAGTTCACCATCAGTTGAGAACGTAATGGTGCCTTTTCCATTAGCGATCAAGTTCCAAGTACTTCCTATAAAGCAATCAATCGGTGCTTCATCAAAAATACGCTTCACATTAGCGCCTGAGGGAAAGTTCTTTTTCTCAACACTATTAAGTACCCATTGTCCCTTCACACCTCTCTTCCATTGTCCGGAACTAGGCGAGGATGACGATACTGCTTGTTTCGAGGATGAACAACCAACGAAAAAGAACAGAAAGGGCACTAAAATTAAAAGTTTCAAAGTTGTTTTCATTCTTACTAGTTATTAATGGTAAAGTACTCACTAAAGATTACTCCGATTGCGATACGAATCGCATCCGATAGCCGTTTATTCTTTAGTGATAGATTTTAATCTTAATACAATAAAGTTGTACATTTGTTTCCTTTGTAAAGGTTATCAGTAATAAAAAACGCAACGCAAATATATAGCATTGTGCAGCTTTTTAAAATTATTATCGCTCGATTTAATTATAGGCAGCTGCAAAAAAATAACAAAATAAGTACATGAAGTCTAGTTCTAAGAAATCCATATCCAAAAATCATACCATAAGTAAATTTGTTTCCAAATTATTGGTACGCCTTTTTATCCTTATCTTGGCAGCAGCTGTTATCCCTGTTTTTGTAGACGATGAGATCGGCGCAAAAATGGAAACTACTTACGTGTATATTGAAAACAAATGGGTCTTTGTATTTCCGTTAATCTTATTTTTAAGCTTTTTAACCTTATTAATCTTAACAGGAAGGGCTCGCCACGAAAAAACAGACCTCAACTGGATGCTCTCGCTAAACACCTTACTTCTGATCATTTATGTAATCATGCTCTTTATCCGCTTAGCTCCTCTGATCTATAAATAGCCCCAATGACCAAACAGACACTCTGGACTACTTCCAAATTACTCTTAAAATTTGCCGTTACCGCCCTGGCCTTATATTTAGTATTTACTAAAGTAAGTTTGAACGACTTGAAGGAAGTTTTCACAAAATCTGACCCTTTGTTTCTCTTCCTTGGCTTTTTGAGCTTCTTTATTTCGATTGTTATCTCCGCATGGCGGCTAAATACGTTTTTCAAAGGCATTAACCTCAATCTTCCGGAGTTATACAATTTCAAATTGTACTTGTTGGGTATGTTCTATAACATATCATTACCCGGTGGTATAGGTGGCGATGGTTACAAAATATACTTTTTGCGTAAAAAATATCAAGTAAAAGGGAGAAAGTTACTGTCATGCGTTTTTTTTGACAGACTAAGTGGTTTATGGGCTCTCTGTCTGATAACTGCTGCACTCGTTATTTTCATTCCAAAACTTGGCATTCCCAATTGGATCCCCATTTTCGTAGTCATCATCGGAACGATTATATATTATTTAATTATGCGCCGATTTTTTAATGACTATGCCTATTCATTTACTTTCAAGCACCTCAAGGCATTGGGTGTTCAATCGCTACAGGTAATTTGCGCGATATGCATTTTGTATGGACTACATTTCGAAGGCAAATTCTCTCCTTACCTATTGCTCTTTTTGCTTTCGCAAATTGTTGCGGTGATTCCTTTGTCAATAGGCGGATTAGGAGCAAGGGAAGTCGTATTTATGTATGGGTCAGATTTTTTCCATTTAGACTCCCACCGTGCGATCTTGATCAGTTTAATATCATACTTTATATCAGCAATTATATCCTTGCTGGGCTCCTATTTCACCTTTCATCCGAAAGCCTTGGGAGAGGAAAAGCTTCCCGAAACCAATGAGATAGATTTAGCCGACTAAGGAAAAGAATATTAACTTTATATAAACATTTACAGCACTGGAATGTAGTGCATAGTAGGTGAAAACTAGTGTTAAATATGAATATAGTAATAACGGGTGCGAGCAGCGGTGTAGGATTTGAAGCCGTTTTGGAGCTAATCTTACGAAATGAACATCATGTCGTGGCTTTGGCCCGATCACATGATAAGCTAAAAAAGCTGTTCGAAATAGCTAAAGGTCTAAATCCCGATTGCAATATATATCCGGCAAGATTTGACATCGTCCATGATGACTATGAGTCGGGTCTGTTGCCGTTTATTGTAGAAAAAATAGGTCATGTTGATATATTAATTAACAACGCCGGGGTTCTCATCAATAAATCTTTTGAAGAAACGAGCACGATTGATTTTGCAGAAATGTTACAAACAAATGTTTTAGGACATGTAAAAATGATTAAGCACCTTTGTCCAATCATGCCGGCTGGAAGCCATATCTTAAATATCGGCAGCATGGGCGGATTTCAGGGTAGCGTAAAATTTCCAGGCCTGGCAGCCTACTCGGCGAGTAAAGCGGCACTTCATACACTGACAGAGTGCTTGGCCGTTGAATTTGCAGAGAGAAAGATTCACATCAACTGTCTCGCACTGGGGTCGGCACAAACAGAAATGCTTGAAAAAGCGTTCCCTGATTACCAATCACCGATTGCTGCTTTTGAAATGGGTAAATATATTGCGGATTTTGCATTGACCGGACATAAGTTTTTTAATGGGAAAGTATTACCGGTGGCGGTTACAACACCATAAAATGCAATGATGATCTGCAAGTTCTAGACGCTTGCAAGTCAGTATCAAAAGGAATTTTTGGACTTTAGTAAAAATCACATGAGAGCAAAAAAGTCATTCACAAGAATTATCATTATAACAATGATGTCCTTTTTAATTTTCGCTTGTCGAAACGAACAAGAGAATAAAGCTAATCGAACTAGCTCAGACACCGTTGATACAGCGAAAACTATTTCCTCAGCGAGCAAAACGCTGACCTTGCCCTTTATTGCTGTTGTTGACTCAAATACAACACGCATAGAGCTACAGGCGAATCCACAGAAGAGTAAAGTTCCTTTAAATAAAGAAGAACTTGCTGAAGCACTAAATATCAAATATCCTGAAATTAAATTAGAACTTGGAAAAACCAGCCACGATACGTTATTAGTCAATATTCCAAATGCTACTTTTTTGACGCAGCAAATGGGAACAACCGGTGCTCTTACTTACCTGGCAGAAGCAACGTATGCTTTTACTGACTTAGCAAATATTAAAGTGGTAAATTTTGTATTCAAAGAGGGGGATCATGCTGTTCCCGGCCCGTATACTCGTAAGAGTTTTAATACAAAAAACATTTAATTTTTATGCAATTGTCCCACTAGGACCATAGCGGGACAATGCTCCGATAGCTATTCAGAATGCGTTTCCATCTTACGAATTGCCTGCACCTCATTGACAACGATTTCCGTGGCATATCTGATTACCCCTTCTTTATCCGTGTAGCTTCGATTGATTAATCTTCCTTCGATGGATATTTCACTTCCCTTATCCAAACTTTTTTCAACAAAGGAAGCTTCTTTCCCCCAAAAAACCAGTTGATGCCATTGAGTATCCGTTAACCATTCTCCTTCTTGATTTTTGTAACGCTCGTTGGTTGCAAGTGATACACGCGCTAAACATTTGTTATCGCCAAATTTTTTAATAACAGGTTTATTCCCTAAAAAGCCTGTCAATCTTACGCTGTTTTTTAAAGTGCTCATAATTATTGATTAATTTGAAAAACTGTATGTACCCACAAATTTCGCACAGCTCCATGATCTAGTCGTATAATAAACGGGTATATCCGTTTATATCCGTTTATAAACGGTTAAAGAAACCGAAAACGACCAATAAATCTTTCCGTGAGATCACTTATTGATTGCCGTGATTTCCTCCATTTTTTTTATGTTTGAAAAAAATTTTATTATCATCATGCAGGATCCCATAACGCTTACCTCGGTCGCAGAATTTCATAAAACATTTAAACATCCTATTCTTGAAGATCCCACAATTCCCAGTGAACAACGTTGCAAACTACGTGTTTCACTCATTGCCGAAGAATTGAAAGAATTAGAAGAGGCTATCCAAAACAACGACATTGTAGAAGTTGCGGATGCGCTTTGCGATATTCAATATGTGCTGTCAGGAGCTATTCTTGAATTTGGTTTAGCAGAAAAGTTCAAGACACTTTTTGACGAGGTCCAACGTTCAAACATGAGCAAAGCCTGCAAAAGTATAGAAGAAGCCGAGGCAACGGTACTTCATTATAAAAACAAAGGTGTCGACTGTTTTTACGAGCAACAGGAAGATCTATACTTGGTATATAGAACGGAAGACCGCAAGACCTTGAAGTCGATCAACTATTCTCCGGCCAACCTTAAAGGTATTATCGAAAGTTAACAGATCATTTGTTCTAAAGAAACCGGCTTACAAACGAGCTGTATTTTATTTATATTTTCCACCATGCAGAAAACACATCAATACCGACTTCAAACGGAATGGACGGGTAATTTGGGGAAAGGTACGGCGAACTATAGTGCATATGATAGAAGTTATAAAATAGCTGTTAATCAAAAAGTAGTTATAGAAGGCTCTTCCGATCCCGCTTTTAGAGGGGATCGTACTAAATATAATCCCGAAGAGCTTTTGCTCGCATCCTTATCGAGCTGTCATATGCTGTGGTATTTGCATCTATGCGCAGAGGCCAAGATAACAGTTCTAGCGTATACGGATGATGCGACGGCATCCATGATTGAAACAAATGAAGGTGGAGGCGCTTTCAGCGAGGCTCACCTTCACCCAAGTGTGATTATCGCCGAAGAAGATATGATAAAAATGGCAATCGCCCTTCATAAGAAAGCAAATGAACTTTGTTTTATCGCTAACTCAGTTAATTTTAAAGTACACCATCACCCTACGTGTTCAGTGAAACGGGGATAAATGATTCCCTTACTGTTATTACTGAACCGTTGCAGGAAACTATTGTCTTTCCTACAAATTTTACATAGCTTTGCTATTGTGGAAAAGACATTACAAGGTCATTTAGGGAAGATCTCCTTCTATACAATTCATCGTTGTGTGGAAAGTTTTTACCGTTTTTCCAGTCTTAAGGAATTCCACATGCAAACCCCGGACTTCCCTTTCAAGAAATCCACTTAGTCTCGGGGAAAAATCACTTAGCATTCAATAATTTTTCTAAGCTCATCCTGATTGATGAGCTTCTGCAATTTCGTTCAATTTAATTTTGCTATCTATAAAACTATAAAGAATATGAATAATCTAAAAAATCAAGTTGTATTATCCGAGGAGGACTATAATGTACTCATCAAACACGTAAGACCTTCCAATAATCCCGACCAGACCATGTCGCTGGCTTATGAGTTAGGGCGAGCAAAGGTTCTTGCAAAAGATGCCATTGAAAAGGAACGGGTGAAACTCAATTCGCAAGTTATGGTAAAAGATCTCGATAGCCAAAACACCATGGTATTTCGTATCGTAACACCCGACTTGGCCGATATGAAGCAACAGAAAATATCTGTTCTTACCCCCATGGGTTCTGCCCTAATCGGATTTAAAGAAGGTGATCAGGTAGAATGGAAAATGCCGATAGGTATAAAAAGATATGTTATATTGAAAGTAGAGTGAGCAAACACCGGATAATTTTCAGGATGAAATCGAAAAATTTAAATTGTTCAGTTTATTCATTCTCTAGTCGTGCCGTAGCATTCGTTGTTTATTTTGGTATATTGCAACATTCAGCCTATTGAGCAACACTAATCGCGCATTTAACTATGAATCGGTTTTGTTTAGATTGCCAGGAGCCTTTAATTGGTCGTTCAGATAAAAAGTTTTGCAACGATGCCTGCCGAAGTAATTTCAACAATAAACTGAAAACTCAAGATCAGAACTATGTTCGTCGCATAAACGCTATACTCAAAAGGAATAGGCGGATAATAATGGATCTCAATCCCAACGGAATGAAAAAGGTCCTCAAAGAGGACCTTTCAAACATGGGTTTTGATTTCAAACATTATACGCATATACTCAATACCGCCAAAGGAAGCAGGTATTTTTTCTGTTATGAATTTGGTTACCTATTCATCAAACAAGATGAAGTGCTATTGGTAAAGAACGAATCCTTACTCAATCAATAGACCGCGCTGTTTGGTTTCTTTCGTTAGCGACATATCCCAGCGTACCAATAGCCACTGCAGCAGTTACTAATGCAACGCCCCGCCCCTTTGTCTTCTTGTTAAAGAAAGTATCTCCTCTTTTGCTTTTAAAGCTTAAAAGATTGGCAGGGCTTATCCCGAGCTTCGATACTTGATTTACATAAAAATTCTGTTCGAAGACCATTCGTTTCGTTTTTTCGGTTTTATCGTCACGCACATACATTGTTAGATAGCTTCTGAGGGTAAGGGGTGTGTTTTCTTGCGTGTAATTTCTTACTTTAATTTTTCGCATCGCCCCATCAATCGTTGCAAGGTCGACACTTCTATAGCTTGAGTCAGCTATATTTTCATAAAACAAATTAGCGAGTTTCAATTTGGTCTGTTTTATCTTCGAATGAGGTGGTATAAATGTTAAGCTTTGCGGAACAGTTGCCGTACCGGCAAAGGCACCCTCACTTAGTGACGTACGCCAATCATCGAAAGTGCGGTAACTCGAACCGGTAGACAAACTGCGTCCCTTAATAACCAGGTTGTCTCCTACGTAACTGGTTGCTTGGTCACCAACAATCAATGCCGATCGCTGCCAGTCGATATAAAGGGGTTCCTTTAGTTTATTATATACGTCAATGGTAACCGGCGCGTTCTCTCCGAAAAAATTATAAGTAACTTGTACAGAATCGTTTTCAAAAACGAACACACCCGTTTCATCGTTCTTATTTAGATCAGGGCTATTTAATTTACTCACATAATAGGTCGAACAGGAAGAAAACAGAAATGTCAAACCAAGAAGGGAAAACAGTCTATTCATAAAGATACGATTTAATAGTAAGTCTACGATTGCTTATTTGACAAGCTTTTACTACTTTAGTTTAATATCCTGAGACAAAAAATGAAATTTAGTTTTTTTGCATTACTTTTTCTAAGCCTTTGCCTATCATCTATTGAAGAAAGCCGCGCACAAGAAAAAACACCTGATACCTTACGTCAGTTACCTACGGCTTCCGTAAGAGCTTACTTAAGAACACAGCCCTATCTTCAACTGACAAGTTCTGTTGGTCTCATTGATAAAGAATTATTGAATTTGCAACAGGGGACCACCTTGCTACCGGCTTTTAACACAATTCCCGGTGTGCGCATGGAGGAACGCTCGCCCGGTAGCTACCGACTGTCGATCCGAGGGAGCTTACTACGGTCTCCCTTTGGTGTAAGAAACGTTAAAATATACTTAGACGAAGTGCCCTTAACCGATGCCAGTGGCAACACCTATTTGAATTCCATCGACCCATCTACACTTCATAATATTACCATTTTAAAGGGACCAGATGGGAGCTTATTTGGTGCAAACTCAGGCGGAGTAGTTATTATGACACCGAATGGACTGCAAAGTAACCCCTCCACCACATGGGGTATAAGAGAAAGCGCAGGCTCTTATGGATTGTTCCATCATCACCTTACCGGCAATTATGTGGTCAACAACAAGTATAATGTAGGCTTAGATTATGCTTATCAACGATCAGACGGATATCGCGAAAATACCGCCAGTCATCGACACTTTATACAAACTGCCCAACGTTTCAAATATACCGAAAAGAACGAATTACGTTTTATCGGTCTATACTCCAGTATGGCTTACAGAACACCGGGAGGACTTACTGAAGCACAATATGCAGAAAATCCCAAGCAGGCAAGACCAGCCGCAGGCCCTAATCCCGGAGCTACACAACAGCAAGCAGCGATTTACAACAACACCCTTTTGGGAGGTCTTATTCACGATGCCTTCTTAACAAGTCATCTTAAGCACGTATTTTCTGTATTCGGATCGTATACCGATTTTAAAAATCCTTTTATAACGAACTTTGAAAAAAGATATGAACATAATTATGGAGTGCGTTCCTATTTCTCTTATACCGGCCAATTTCACTCAAATTTCACTTGGCAAGCAGATGCAGGCATAGAATGGCAGCAAAGTAAAGCCGATATACTTAATTTCGACAATAATGGAGGTGTGCAGGGAAAGGAACAAGCCGGAGACGCGCTTAAAAATTATCAACACTTTTACTTTGTCCGTTTTTCAGGCGACTTAGCAAAGCGGCTGAATATAGAAGCCGCCTTAAGTCTTAACTATTATAAATATGCTTACAAAGGTCTTTTCCCAGAGACCAATGATCAGTATCAAATAGTGGATTTTAAACCAACGTGGATGCCGAGGGTGGCAGCCTCTTATTTAATTACGCCAGCTATCAGCTGGAGAGCTTCTGTTGGAAGAGGCTTTTCTCCACCTACTGCTGCGGAAGTAAGATCCTCGGATAAAATTATTAACACCGCATTACAGCCGGAGACAGGTTGGAACAAAGAAACCGGCGTCAGATGGCAGAGCAGCAGCAATAGATTCCAATTGGATATTTCAGTGTTCAGCTATCGAATGCAGGATGCGATCGTACGTTTAAGCAATGAAAATGGAGAAGAGTTTTTTACCAATGCAGGAGGCGTTAAACAACGGGGTGTGGAGGCCGCTGTAAGTGCGTGGATCTTACAACCCGATACGCATCGGTTTATTAATGGATTGCGTCTTTCAAGCAACTTTACATGGAGTCACTTTAGGTTTGATGATTACCGCGATAATGGAAATAACTATTCCGGGAATAAACTAACAGGAGTACCCGGAGAGACTGTAGTGAGCGGAATGCACATACTTTTCCCAAAAAAATTCAGTTTTTATCTTCAACATAATTATACCTCTTCCATCCCTTTGAACGATGCCAATACAGCTTATGCAAAAAGATATCACTTAGTACAAAGCAAACTTAGCTGGGAAAAATCAATCTTCGGAACAACCAGACTCCAACTATTTGCTGGAATTGATAATTTATTGAACGAAAATTACAGCTTGGGAAATGACATTAATGCCTTTGGTGGGCGCTATTACAACGCAGCGATGCCACGCAATTATTATATGGGCCTGAATGTACAACTGTAATTGCTTGAGTCTAGGAAATTCGTCATATGCTTGGTAAATGGCGTAATTGTTAACTCTTTCACTTCTTTCTCAAAAAATAAGATCTACACATTTTTTTGTTTTGATCGGATATATCGTATATTTGAAATATGTTCTACATAAGAACTAAAAAACCAGTTATAAGCAATTTTTAATAGACATTCCTTCACTACAAAAAATCCACTTTCGATTTTTTAACAAAAGTTTTGAAATACGGAATTAAGTCTATTATATTTGTTTATATGTTCTACATAATAACCAATTCCAATTAGTAAACTTAACACGATGTTATGAAGGTTCGTTTGTTATTCATTATTTTTTTGTATTGCACTGCTTTTGCAACGCAACTTGCAGTCGCACAAGACAGAAAGGTTACCGGCACTGTCAGTGGGGCTGACGGAAAGCCGTTAGAAGGGGTGACCGTCTCACTTAAGGGTTCGGCTGTAAAAGCCACCACGAATGAAGGCGGTACATTTCGTATCGACGTTCCCTCTTCAGGTGGAACACTTGTTTTTTCAACCATTGGTTTTGAAACAAAAGAAACTGCAATCCCGGCTTCCAATGAAGTTATCATCACGCTGACCGAGACACATGAAAATTTAGATGAAGTAGTAGTGGTTGGTTATGGTACACAATCCCGCAGAACAATTACTTCGGCGATTACAAAAATTGAAGGAGAAGTTTTGCGAGACATTCCCATCAGCACAGTGGGAGAAGGATTGAGAGGAAAAGTTGCCGGCGCACGGGTGTATCAATCTAACAATACACCGGGAGCAGATGCCGTTTTTCGGATACGTGGGGGCTCGTCCATTAATAAATCAAACGATCCGTTAGTCTTGGTGGATGGAGTAGAACGAGCTTTTTCGGGGATCAATCCCAATGATGTTGAATCAATTGAAGTACTGAAAGATGCTGCTTCGACTGCCATCTATGGATCACGCGCATCCAATGGGGTCGTGCTGATTACTACGAAAAAAGGTTCAGCTTCACAAACGCCACTGATCACTTTTGACGCAAGCCTTGCATATCAGGAGCCGGAAACGCTAATTGACTTCATGAACGCGCGCGACTATATCAATACGGTAAGGCCCGCCGTGGCCTTGAGTCCGACCCCTGAGTACAACAACGCTTCGGGATATTCGGCCAGTTCGGGCAATGATGAAAATTCGCTTTATTCCACTCGATACCTAAGGGAGGGTGAAGCTGTGCCTGCAGGGTATCATTCGATGCCGGATCCATTGGATCCAAGTAAAACTTTAATCTATCAGGATAACGATTACCAATCGCTGATGTTCCGCGAAGCGCTTTGGCAAAATTACTACCTGGGTGTAGATGGCGGTAACGAATTTCTTCGCTATGCAGCGAGCGGAGGTTATACGGATGACGCGGGCGTAGCCTTAGGGACCGGTTATAAACGTTATAGTGCGCGCGCAAAGACTGATGTAAAAATATCCGATCGACTTACGCTGAACACCGTTTTTGACTTCTCATCAACACACTCAAGTCAGTTCGAGAACCAGATGAACGTGATTGCCAGAGGCCTAGCCACTCCCCCTACCCAGAAAGTATACTATGCTGATGGACGGCCAACACCTGGCTATAATGCCAGCTCGCCAAACCCGGTTTGGTGGGACTACACACGGGATGTAGCAAATAAAGACAAACGACTTTCGTTGATTGGAGGATTAAATTACCGGATTTTAGACCAATTAAAGGCCAATGTTCAAGTTTCTAATTATAGCCATGTCACGCAAT
Source organism: Olivibacter sp. LS-1 (assembly GCF_008245145.1). Taxonomy (GTDB): domain Bacteria; phylum Bacteroidota; class Bacteroidia; order Sphingobacteriales; family Sphingobacteriaceae; genus Olivibacter; species Olivibacter oleidegradans. The sequence continues at coordinate 5,623,081 of NZ_CP041643.1, forward strand.
ATGACTATTTTGAGAAAGCTCACGAATTCAGTGGCCTTCGGACCACTAAAGCGGAATTCGGAGAGCTGGAACGAACAAAACTGGATGCCTATCTTTCTTATGACGAGACTTTTGACAGCAAACATACCGTGTCCGGAATGGCAGGTTACTCTTATCAGGTTACAGATAACAAAGGATTTTCCGCCAGCGCCACGGGCGCTAGCTCGGATAAAGTACCCACACTTACTGCCGGGCCGAACAAAACCGGTGCGGACAGTAATTTTGACAAACAGGTCCTTATCGGTTATTTTGGGCGGTTGTCTTACAATTTTAAACAAAAATACCTGCTGATGGCCACCTTCCGAATGGATGGGTCGTCCTTATTTGCAAAAGAAAATCGCTGGGGCTTTTTTCCGGGTGTATCCGGTGGTTGGATTATGTCGGATGAAAATTTCCTAAGAGACAACCGATTGATTAACTACCTAAAGTTGCGGGCAAGTTACGGGCAAACAGGTAATAACTCCATCGGATTATACGATGCCCTGGGTCGCTTCGCCACCGATGCACGATATAACGGAAATGCGGGTATTCTGCCGAATATTATGCAAAACAGAAAACTGACTTGGGAAACCTCTACGCAGTTCGATGCAGGTTTCGATCTGAATGTTGTTAACAGTCGGATTTCAATCAGCGCCGATTATTTCAACAAAATCACGGAAGATCTTCTTTTCAGCATGGAGCTGCCCAATACTTCCGGGTTTAATAATGTGCAAACCAATGTCGGTAAGGTACGGTTCTATGGTTATGATCTTGAATTGTCATCACGAAACATTCAGACGGACGCCTTTTCTTGGGATTCTAAGCTTACCTGGAGCTTTGTTAAGAATAAAGTACTTGAATTGCCCGACAATGGCCGTGATCGGAATCGTATCGGTGGAATCACTTTATCGGATGGAACAGCTTATGGTGGTACGGCTGAAGGGGAACCTTTGTATAGATATTACGGTTATATGGTAGATCATATCCTTCAAAACGCCGAACAAGCGGCAAATGCACGATATGATGAGAGCGCTCGAGGCTGGGATCCTGCAGACGGAAAGAGCGTTCGCGGACGCAAGCTGCCCGGCGACTATGAATGGGTGGATCGTAACGGTGATGGACGAATCAATAATATGGACCAATTTGAGCTAGGCGTAACGGTGCCACACACTACCGGTGGATTGAACAACTCCTTTTCTTACAAAAACTTTAGTCTAAATATCTTTGTGGATTGGGCATTGGGTCATTCCATCAACCATAATGCGTATATGCGCTATTTCATGAATACCTTCGCCAACAATTATACACTTGTGGACAGAGTGAAGGAGACATGGAAGCAAGAAGGTGATGACACGAAATATGCCCGGTTTACGGCGAACGATCCGGATGCCGGTAATTCGAACTTTTCGAGAACGTCTAACGTCTTCAATTACAAAGGAGACTACCTCTGTATCCGGGAAGTAACCCTACAATATCGTCTACCCGAGAGCGTTTTCAGCAAATTGGGGGTAAAAAGCATGGTTCTTACCCTTTCCGGCAATAATCTGCATTATTTCTCCGCCGTGCGGGGCACGGGCATTTCACCGGAAGTAGGCGCTTCTACTACGTATAGTAATGCCAGTGGCAGTGCATATTACAACTATCCTCCAATCAGAAGATTTTCGATTGGCGCTAAAATCACCCTGTAAATCTAAACATTATGAAAATCAAACGATATTATCTAATCTCTATAATGGTCAGCTCGCTCGTAATGCAAGCATGCCATGACAAATTGGATGTTGATCAAAAAAGCGCTATTACAGCGCCCGCCATGTGGGCGGATGAAGGGGATGCCACTGCGGCAATGTATGGCGTGTACAATAAAATGCGTTCCTCTTTTGCGGATGCTTATATTTTCTGGGGAGAGTACCGATCTGGCCTATGGGGAAAGGGTTTGGCCACCAATGCAACTTATAGTGACCCGTTTACCAACCAATTGAACAGTTCACACACGTATGCTAACTGGCAAAACCTGTATACGACAATCAACGATTGCAATCTTATCCTGAAATATACGCCTACCATTTCCTTTGCTGACGAAGCAGACAAGAACAAGGTGCTAGCCAACGCGCTATTTGTTCGCGCGTTTTGTTATTACTGGATTGGCCGCGTTTGGGGAGATGCGCCTGTATTAATCGATGGATTCGAGTCCGGTGAACAAGAAGGCCTCTATCCTTCCCGAGAGCCCGCCGACCGTGTGTTCGAGCAGGTGAAAGTCGACCTGGAAGCAGCTAATTCGCTCATGCCTGAAAACGTGACCGACCGCAATTTAGCATCAAAGGGAGCGATCAATCTATTGCAAGCAGATTACTATTTGTGGATTGCTAAGGTGAGGAACGGAGGTGATGCAGCCTTAAATTCAGCAAAGCAAGCCATTGATGTCGTTTTGAACAACTCCAATTATACATTAATGAATGATTTTTCAAGTGTGTTCAAAAACAAACTTAACCAAGAAATCATATTTGCATGGAGCTTTGTAATGGATGAGTATACAGGCGGCTATCCTGCGGATCACCTAGTACCTTTACAATACATATCGGCACAATACATAGAAAATCCGATTAAGGTAGGTAGTCATCAACAATGGATTTTCTTAACGGATGAATATAAGGACTTCCTGTCGGAAAATGCAGATGATCAACGGACAAACGTAAGTTTTGAAACTTTTTTTGATGAACCGAAGAATGCAACTTTTCAATGGATCAATAAGTATGCGGGTAGCTGGCAGAATCAAACTCGCGTTTTTGATTCGGACATTATCGTTTACCGATACGCGGATGCCTTACTGATGAGTGCCGAAATTGAAAACGCTTTGGGTAATTCGGCCCTGGCGATTGAACGGCTTAACGCCGTTAGCCTACGAGCTTATGGTATAACTAATTTTTATCCTACTATATTATCAAAACAGCAAGTAGATCGGGCGATTCTGGACGAACGGAAGAAAGAGTTCGTAGCTGAAGGGAAAATCTGGTGGGATCTGATTCGATTTGGTGTTGTGTTCAGCGATGTTCCTAGTTTAGTAGGTCGCGAAAACGAACAGAATATTCTCCTTTGGCCGGTTCACAACAACTCGATTAACACGAATCCCAACATTATCCAAACACCTGGCTATTAATACAAGTATAAAAATAATCTACTTTTGAGTTAATCGCTAAATTAGAGGGTATGATGTCCGAGATCAAGAAAATGACTACAGTTATCATTACTATGCTGGTATTGATGGTAGTTCCAAATCTTTATGCACAAATATTACCGCGGTCGACAACTGCTAAAAAAGTCAATGTTTTATTTATAGCCGTTGATGATCTAAGAAATCAGTTGGGATGTTATGGTGATTCAGTGATCATAACGCCTAACATTGACCGTTTAGCAAAAAATGGCATTGTTTTTAACAATGCCTATTGCCAACAAGCTGTTTGCGGGCCTTCGCGTGCCTCTTTATTAACTGGACGACGGCCTGATGTAACGAAAGTTTGGGACTTAGAGACCCACTTCCGCAAGGCCCTTCCAAATGCAGTTACACTACCGCAATATTTTAAAGAAAACGGCTATCAATCGCTGTGTGTTGGTAAAATTTATCATGATCCTGCAGCTTCGCAAGATTCGATTTCATGGTCGGCTCCTGAGATCATGGCAGTAACGGGTACTGTTGGACATAAATATGTGCTTAAAAAAAACAGCAAAGCCAAGGGGAAAGCGGCAGCTGTCGAATGTGTAAATGTACCTGATAGTGCATACGTTGATGGTATGGTATGTAATGCTGCCATAAAAGTTCTTAGAGAGATTAAAGATAAACCCTTTTTTCTAGCGGTAGGATTTCGCAGGCCGCATTTACCTTTCACGGCTCCAAAAAAATATTGGGATTATTATAAACGAGATGAAATCCCTATGCCAAAACAGCCTGCACCTCCTCAAAATGTACCTGAAATTGCCTTACATAATTCCACAGAACTGAGAGGTTATACAGACGTTCCGGACGAAGGACCAATACCTCCGGATAAAATTCGTCAATTACGCCATGGCTATTATGCCAGCGTCACGTATACCGATATGCAAATCGGTAGACTGTTAGATGAACTGAACAAGCAAGGTTTAATGGATAACACGATCATTGTGCTTTGGAGCGACCACGGTTATCACTTGGGTGAACTCGGTCTTTGGTGCAAAAGCACAAATTTTGAGTCGGATACCCGCATCCCATTGATCATTTCCGCACCTAATATCAAAAATAAAGGTGTATATACCGATGGCATTGTGGAGTCGGTCGACCTGTACCCCACCTTAGCTCAACTGGCAGGTTTGTCCATTCCCGACGAATTAGACGGGCTCAGCATGGTTCCATTAATGGAAGCTCCGGAAAGACCTTGGAAAAAGGCGGCCTTTAGCCAATTTCCACGCCCCTGGATGTATAAAAACCTACCTAGGGTGATGGGTTATTCGGTACGTACAAAAGATTTTCGTTATACCGAATGGCGTAATTTTAAAAATGGCACGATTGAATTCACAGAACTTTATCGTTATCAAGCAAATGGCCGATTAGAAGAAAAAAACTTAGCGGCAATGAAGCAATACGATAACATAAAGATTACACTGAAACAGTTGTTAGATGACGGATGGCAGAAAGCACTTCCGGTTAAAAATCGATAGATTAAGAACCATGAGTATTTACAAAATATCATTACTAATTTATGTGTTTGGCATTTTTTTCCATCTGTCTATAGCTAAACCGGTTATCCAAATTGAACAGACACAATTTCAAGTTCCAATTTTAATTGGAAAACCGGTAAACCCGGTACTTCGGATCAAAATTACCATAGAGGGCACAAAACCGCATCAGCTTAAAGCTCTCTCCTTGCAAACACAAGGCACAACAGCTATTCAAGATTTAAATACTGTAGAGGTATACTATACAGGCAAAGACACGCTGTTGAACAAAATGTCGACAGCACTGAAGCTCTTCGGTAAAAAAGCCAATCCTAAAGCCAATATAACCCTAGAGGGTGATACGGAACTAAATCCGGGAATACATTATCTTTGGGTCACCTGTCGTCTTACTGATCAAGCCAATTTGCTACATAAAATAGCTTTCCAATTAAAAGATGTACACTTTAATGAATCCACCGATGTGAGAATAACCGACCGTCCAATAATGGAACAACGCATCGGCATTGCCATACATCAGCGCATGGAAAATGGCATACATACCGCACGCATTCCTGGTTTGGCCGTCACTCCCAAAGGGACTTTGCTTGCCATTTTTGATGCCCGCAGAGAAAGCTCTCGCGACTTACAAGGAGATATAGATATCGGTCTCCGTCGAAGTACCAATGGTGGACAAACCTGGGAGCCTCTAACAATTGCAATGGATATGGGCAAATGGGGAGGCTTACCGGAAAAATTTAATGGTGTATCAGATGCATGCATACTTGTTGACAAAAACTCAAATACCATTTACATTGCAGCATTGTGGATGCACGGTATTATCGACAAAGATGGACAGTGGGTAAAAGGTTTAAAGGAAAACAGCGACCATTGGAACCATCAATGGAAAAACAAGGGCTCTCAACCTGGATTCGGGATAAAGCAAACATCACAATTTATGCTGGTTAAAAGTACCGATGACGGTAAAACTTGGAGCAAACCGCTGAACATTACAAAAATGTGTAAAAAGAAAGATTGGTGGCTCTTTGCTCCGGCACCTGGTAATGGCATTGTATTGAACGATGGTACACTGGTTTTTCCCACTCAGGGTCGTGATTCTTTAGGCACGCCATTTTCAACCATCACATATAGTAAGGATAGCGGAAAAACATGGCAAACCGCCAAAAGAGCCTTAAATGAGGTAGCGACGACTGAATGCGCCGTTGTACAACTTGCAGACCGATCGCTTATGCTCAATATGCGGGCTAATAAAAACAAAGGCGAGATAGGCTCCAACAACGGCCGGGCCGTTTGTGTAACCCGTGATATGGGCAAGACATGGACTCAACACCCAAGCGCTTTTCATGCACTGCCCGAACCGGTTTGTATGGCGAGCTTGTATAAACATTCGTTTATGGATCCAGGAAAACAACGGCATCTTTTACTGTTTTCCAATCCAAACTCAAAAACGGATAGAGATCACTTAACGATTAAAGTTAGCACTAATGACGGCCAAACATGGCCACAAAAATACTGGGTGCTTTTGGATGAATGGAAAGGCAGAGGATATTCGTGTATTGCCGCTGTGGATGAACAACATATTGGTATTTTATATGAAAGTAGTCAAGCCGATATGGTCTTTCAAAAAATAGCTGTAAGCGAATGGCCTGAAAAATAGCCATCATCACGTTAAAAATCGTGAATTTTAATGAGAATCCCTCTTAGGTGTGCCTTGCTGAAGATATCGCAATATGTGCTGTGCTACTTTTGGTGATGCGCCAGGCAGGCCCATCCGTTCATGCAGCGACTTGTATTGCGCAAGCATCTCTTCCCGATAAGCCTTATTGTTCAGTAATTGATCCAACTCTTCGGCAATGGTATGATGATTAGCTTCCTTTTGTATCAATTCTTTAACGATCTCTTTATTCATGATCAGATTAACCAAAGAAATATAATCGACTTTGATCACCATCCGCCCGATGGCGATGGACAACGCATTTGCTTTATATACAACAACTTGCGGAACGTTTAGCAGAGCCGTTTCTAACGTCGCCGTTCCACTGGCAACAACTGCTGCTTCTGCATGCTGCAATAAATCATATGTCTGTCCGAAAACGAGCGGTATATTATCATTATCTAGAAATTGCCTGTAAAAATGAGTATTTAAGTTAGGGGCACCCGCTATTACAAATTGGTGCCCCGGAAAAAGTTTAGCGAGCTTCACCATTTCAGGAAGTAGCTTGCTTATCTCCATTTTTCTACTTCCAGGTAGCAGTGCAATTATTTTTTTACCTTCCAATCCATAACGCGCTTTAAATGTCGTGTCCGGATGATGTAAGGTGACCGCATCTAATAGCGGATTCCCTACATAATCAACGTGCATATTCCAGTGTTTATAGAAATCGACTTCAAAAGGGAGGATACAGAACATATGATCAACGATACGTTTGATCTTTTTTACCCTACCTGTATTCCAGGCCCAAACTTTCGGCGAGATATAATAGAAAACCTTTATATTATGTTGCTTAGCAAAGGACGCGATCTTCAAATTAAATCCGGGAAAATCAATCAGAACCAAGGCGTCAGGACGGTATGCGAGGAGGTCTTTTTTAACAATTTTTAAGTTTTTAAGAATACTTTTTAAGTTCAACAACACTTCAACAAAACCCATAAAGGACATGTCCCGCACATGTAAAACGGCTTTTTGTTGGCTCGCTTGCTCCATACGATCTCCCCCCACAACCCTAAATTGGACATCTGAGCCCTGTTGTTTCGCTAATTCGCGGATCAGATTAGCTCCATGTAAATCACCGGAGCTCTCGCCCGCGATAATATAATATTTCATATCAATCGTGTATCCTATTTAAACCTTTATGCCACCTTTGAAATATAAAATCAATATCAAACCAATAAAGGTGATCCCCATAACACTTCCACCTGTTTTCGAGGCCTGCTGTTTATAACAATACCTGACTATAAGTAAATTTACTGCCCCCGCAATGGCATACAATGTCAGCGGTTTGTCTGCAAATTTACTACCTAAGCTTGTATATTCATTAAATAAAAAAGCAATTAAAGGAGCAATAGCACCTAACAAAATGCCAAGCAGTGGGTTATTCTTTTTTAACATATTTATTCAGCTATCAGCTGCTCGTTAGTCAGTCTCAGTTATGGCTACGGGTCCATCGGCCCATCATCACATTGGCTCATGAACTCCTCAACTATTGTCCTACTTAATAGCTCATTAATAGCTCAACTGTTTAACTTCAACAAAGCTACACATCAAACGACCACGAATTCAGTTGAGGGATAGCATGGTGCGCAGTCATATCAAATTGCACAGGTACCAAAGACGCAAAGTTATGCTTCAGCGCCCATACGTCCGTATCTTCTCCCCTATCGTTCAACACGAACTTACCGGTAAGCCAATAATACGGCCGATGATAGGGATCGATACGTTCTTCAAATTCCTCCGCCCATTTTGCATCAGCTTGTCTACATACCTTCACTCCTTTAATCGCGCCTTGAGGAAAATTTACATTCAACAACGTTCCCAACTGAAGCCCGTTCTTTAAGACTTGACTTGCAATTTCCCGTACAAATGGCCTGCAATTTTCAAAATCGGCATCTAAATTATGATCGTCATAAGAAAACCCGACAGACGGTATACCTTCTATAGCGCCCTCAACGGCTGCTGACATGGTTCCGCTATATAATACGTTGATTGAATTATTTAGTCCATGGTTAATACCTGATACACAAAGATCCGGCTTACGTCCTTTGAAAATCTTGTTGACCGCTAACTTCACACAGTCTACGGGCGTTCCAGAGCATCGATACATCTCAACATGAGGATATATATTTACCGGATCAACACGGAGTGGTTTACCTATGGTTATGGCATGTCCCATTCCCGACTGAGGGCTTTCAGGCGCAACAACTGTTACCTTTCCCAACATTTGCATTTCTTCCATTAACACCTTAATGCCGGGTGCCGTAATCCCATCATCGTTTACTACCAATATTGTTGGCTTTTGCTTTGTCATGTTGCGAAGATACTAAACCTTGGTTTATAAATATAACCAAAGCTGGTTGATTCCAGATTTTGCCGATCTCATAATAAGGTAAAATGAACTATTTTTTTAGTCACTTTTATTCGTTGCGGGAGTGCATCAACATGCAAGCCGCAAATTTCTAGGCGATATTTAAAGAGCTTTTACGTTTAATCGGACGTATTATCTTTAGCGGAATGTGCCCCTGTGTGCCGGAAGAATGACCTTGGAGGATACCGACGCAACGAGCAGCAAAGCATGTGCACAATCGTTCACCTTGCAATATCCAAGCGGATTGAGGAAGTGAAACGGCTCCAATATGCGCCGTAAATGCTTTTGCAATCAGTTGCAAGGTAGCCTACATAGCCTTGGCTTTTGTTCAACTTTTTGCCAAGAAAAAGTTGATTAAAAAAATAGTTCCTTTATTAGGAACGAATACGGAATCCAACATCTGGCTATATATAACAAGAGAGGATGACATCTATTGCCATCCTCTCTCTTATTTAAAGTACTGAAAGTAAAGCCTACAGGTTATTCAACCAATCCACCACCTGATCTCTTGTTTTTCCGGTCTTCTTCTGCAAACGTCCTATTAACTCATCTTCTTTCCCCTCTTCATACAATAAATCATCATCGGTTAAATCGGCATAAGCCTGTTTTGCTTTACCCTTAACTTCGTTCCACATTCCTTTTAGCTTCAAATTGCTCATTTCGACTAGTTTTTAATAAGTAAATAATTTTATTCTTTTCTAGTTAAACAAGCATAGAAACAAATTGTTTTAGCAACTTCAAAAGTCGTTGCTTAAAAATACGGTTATTGACCTATCCACGTAAGGCTTCCGCACCTTTCTTTATTTCTTCAACTACTTCCGGATCTAACAAAGTAGTCGTATCACCGAGATTTGAAGTGTCACCTTCCGCAATTTTGCGAAGGATCCGTCGCATGATCTTCCCTGATCTGGTCTTTGGCAACCCGGTAACAAACTGGATTTTTTCCGGTTTAGCGATGGCTCCAATGATACGGGAAACGGTTTTATTAATATCTCCCCGCATTAAATCAGCATCTTTTAAATGATCTCCTGCAACGACAAAGGCATATATTCCTTGTCCTTTAATTGCATGCGGATACCCCACAACGGCTGATTCCACTACATCGCTGTGACGGTTTATGGCATCTTCTACCTCCGCCGTTCCGATACGATGTCCCGAAACATTCAGTACGTCATCCACACGGCCGGTAATACGGTAGTACCCATCCTTATCCCGCAAACAACCATCCCCTGTAAAGTACATATTTTCGTAAGTAGCAAAATAGGTTTTTCTACAACGTTCATGATCGCCGTATGTTGTTCGCAACATGCCCGGCCAAGGGAATTTAACGCATAGATTACCGCTAACATCATTCCCTTCTATTTCCCTCCCATTTTCGTCCATTAAGGCCAATTGTATACCCGGTTGCGGAAACATGGCGTAACTCGGTACCGTTGGTGTAATTCCTGCGATCGGACTAATAATAAAACCTCCCGTCTCCGTTTGCCAATAGGTATCTACGATAGGCGCTTTTCCATGACCTACTTTTTCATCGAACCATTTCCAGGCTTCTTCATTAATGGGCTCACCGACCGATCCCAGGGTTTTAATGCTGCTCAGGTCTTTACCCTCCACATATTCGTCTCCGAAACCCATCAATGAACGGATAGCAGTTGGCGCCGTGTATACAATATTAACCCTGTGCTTTTCAACAATATCCCAAAGACGTCCCGCATCCGGATAGGTGGGAATTCCCTCAAACATTAAGGAGGTGGCACCCTGCGACAAAGGGCCATACACGATATAGGAGTGTCCGGTAATCCAGCCTATGTCCGCCGTACAGAAATACACGTCTCCCCTTTCATACTGAAAAGTATTTGCAAAAGTATAGCCGGTATAAACCATATAGCCGCCGCATGTATGTACCACCCCTTTCGGGCTTCCCGTTGAACCGGATGTATACAATATGAACAACATATCTTCTGCATCCATCTCCTCTGCCGGAAAATGGGGGTTGCCCTGTGTCTCCACTTTTTTAATCTCGTCTTCCCACCATACATCACGGCCTTTTATCATCGAAACGGGCGTGCGTGTTCGCGTCAGAACGATCACTCTTTCCACTGATTTACATTGTCCCAAGGCATCATCTACAATATCTTTTAACTCAATTACTTTTGTGCCTCTAAAACTGCCATCTGCGGTAATCACCAATTTACATTGCGCATCATTGATCCGATCAGCAATAGATTGAGCAGAAAATCCACCAAAAACAACCGAATGAACTGCTCCAATACGAGCACACGCCAATACGGCAATTGCTAGCTCAGGCACCATAGGGAGGTAGATACAGACGCGATCGCCCTTAACAATGTCGTTGTTTTTTAATACGTTGGCAAACTGCTCAACATTGAAAAGTAATTGTTTATAACTTAATATACGATAATTTTCGTTCGGATCGTTCGGTTCCCAAATAATAGCGGGTTTATCTCCCAACTCTTGGATATGACGATCCAAACAGTTCTCGGTAATATTCAATTTCCCACCTTCAAACCACCTAACATCCGGACCTTTAAAATCCCAGCTTAATACTTTATCCCACTTTTTACGCCATTTAAACTCTTCTGCTATGCCTGACCAAAATTCCTCCGGCCGCTCGACGCTCTTTTTGTACGTTTCCTTGTAATCCTCAAATGACCTAACTTTTAAATTCATTGGTTATTAATTTAGTTTAGTTTATCGTTTATTCCCTTAGTGCGTGATTAGAATGGAAAGAATCAGGAACTACCTTTTGCATTCTAAACGGTTAGCTTTTTAAATATATTTGATTTTTTGCACCCAAGTTAATAATCTTTGTTGCCCTTTCCAAGGGACTATGTACAATTTAATCAAGCAGTTATCCGATTCGGCCAATTATTATTTATATTCAGCCAAGCACATTTTGAAATAACAGAAAAGGGAAAAACGAGCCGACTAATCGTCGTACTCTCCGAGTAAGGCGTACCATCCGAACACAAGCAATCCACCACTTATAATCGGCATTAACACAAAGGTATAAACAATCGCCGGCACCAAGTCTTCGGGTTTTTCACTTTGAAATTGGGGGATAGCCTGACTTACTATTAAATAATAGCCCGAAACAACGGCAAGCACGATCCAAAGAACACCTAAATATTTTTTTATGTAACGCATAGCTAATTAGATTAACAAAAACAACTACTCGGTCTTTTTATTCGATAAATAGACAATCCCAATAAGGAAGCTCACTCCTATGATAATAATAGGATACCAAAGTCCTTCTAAATACGGTTTGTCAAAAGGCAATGCTTTTCCGGCTGCCTGCGCAGCATCGTTAGCAGATTGAGCTTTCGCAACCAGATAAGTCGCGACAGTAGGCATCAATCCACCAAAAACACCATTTCCTATATGATAAGGTAAAGACATGGAGGTATAGCGGATTTTTACAGGAAACATCTCCACCAAAAAGGCAGCGATTGGACCATATACCATGGTAACATATAAAACCTGCAAAAATATGAGTCCAATCGCTATCCACATATCCTTTGTGACCAATTTAATAGAAACAACATCCTCTCGATGAATAATATGGCCATCGATAGGATCCACGTACTGTCTGCTAATTTCATCCTTCTGTGTGCCATCCTCATACACTCTGTGTATTGTAGTAACCAACCTCTCTTTTGCGCCGAAATCCCCATCCGGTACAGGCTCTCTCTTCATTGTATTTTTCAACGCATCTATTTGTTCCTTTTTTTCTCCTACATCTGCTAACTGATACAATTTATCGAAAATTGGCCGATAGGTAAGAATAGCCAGTAGCATCCCGGTCATCATTACAATCTTTCGACCAATTTTATCGGATAACCAACCAAAAAAGATAAAGAGTCCTGTACCTAAAAAAATAGCGATACCTAATATATAGTTTGTTTGGTCAAAATCGACGTGGCAAACTCTTTGCAAAAATGAAAGTGTATAAAATTGTCCGGTATAAAATACCACACCCTGCCCCATCGCTGCTCCAAACAGCGCCAAAAGCACAAATTTAAAGTTGTATCGGTGACCAAAAGACTCTTTAAGTGGGTTTTTAGAAGTTTTACCTTCCGCCTTTACCTTTTTGAATAAGGGCGATTCATCCATATTCTTTCGGATAAAGTAGCTCACAATAACCATTAATATCGAGATCAAAAAGGGTATCCGCCAGCCCCAGTCCATAAACGCTTCATTGGACATGCATTTGCGGGTTAGCAAAATAACAGCAAGGGAAATAAATAAGCCGAAAGAAGCTGTTGTCTGTATCCAGGATGTCCTTTCTCCCCTCCGATGTGGCTCGGCATGTTCCGCGACATAAGTAGCTGCTCCACCATACTCACCGCCAAGTGCCAAACCCTGTAAAAGTCTAAGTAGTAAAATTAAAATGGGGGCTAAAAATCCAATGGTTTTATATTCGGGGATTAATCCAATAGCCACGGTCGATAAGCCCATCACCAGCAGTGTTACCATAAAGGTATACTTCCTACCGATCATATCGCCTAACCTACCAAAAAAGAGAGCCCCGAAAGGTCTGACAACAAACCCCGCTGCAAAGGTCGCTAATGTCGATAGGAAAGCCGCCGTTGGATTATCTGCCGGAAAAAATTTCGTCGAGATAATAACGGCCAAACTGCCAAAGATGTAAAAATCATACCATTCGATAAGTGTTCCCAGTGAAGAGGCTCCAATAACTTTCCATAAGCCTTTGGTAGTAGTCGGTTTAACCGATAACGGTTCGTTCATAATTCAATAATGGTTTAAAATAAGGTTTTATTTCCTAGGCATTGCCCTTTCGCAAAGTAATAATAATACCGGAAATAATTACTTTCAGTAAGCGTTTTTTTGTTTAGAATTTATCGGCGTAAACAGGATCGTGTTGTTCGATTACTGAACTTCATAGCGATTATTTATGTATCTTTTTATGTAAGGCAGAAAATAGTTAGCAGGCGACATTATCAATCTGTTGAATATTTGGATTTTATTCAATAACTTCACGTTACCGTATGATAGCTATGGTGCTAATACCTATAAAATACGGGTAGCCGACGAATCTCTTCATATCCTAATGCAATCATCTATTTGGACGGTGGCAATGATGAACTGCTTTTTTTATAATCCTTTAAAAAACACTTGCATAAGAAAAAACATTTTCAGATATTTGCAAACTCTTTGAGAAAATTGTTTTTTAAAATAGAACGAACATCATATAGTCATGTCAAGAATTTGTGATTTAACCGGTAAAGCAGCAATGAATGGATATAACGTTTCTAACTCAAACGTTAAAACCAAACGTAAATTTTACCCAAACCTTCAAACTAAAAGGTTCTTTATCCCGGAAGAAAACCGTTGGATTACGTTGAAAGTTTCAACTTCTGCAATCAAAACCATCAACAAAAATGGTATTACTGCAGTTATTAATAAGTTCATAAAAAAAGGATACGTTTAGTTCCTACGTTATCACGCATAGTGATCTATCGATCCTGTTAAAAAATATCCCGCAGAATTGCGGCATTAAGACAAATAACAATGGCTAAAAAAGGTAATAGAGTTCAAGTAATCTTAGAGTGCACTGAACATAAAGAAAGTGGTTTACCGGGAATGTCTCGTTATATTTCCACCAAGAATAAGAAAAACACTACTGAACGCTTAGAGTTGAAAAAATACAACCCTGTACTTAAAAAAGTAACCGTTCATAAAGAGATTAAATAAATCTTTGATAACAACAGCTCGAAAGAGCATAAAAATAAAAGAAAATGGCTAAGAAAACCGTTGCAACCCTTAAAACCGGTAAAGGTAAAGATTACACGAAAGTAATTACTGCGGTTAGATCACCGAAAACAGGTGCTTATACTTTTAAAGAATTAATTGCTCACAACGATCATATCAAGGATGCAGTGGAAGCTGCAAAAGAGATTGTTGCCGAAAGCAACGCTTAATTTATTAAGTTGAGAAATAAAAAAGCCGTTCCGATAACATATTGGAAGGGCTTTTTTTGTTACCGTCCTTTATCAATGATGGGCTATTGGCCGGCACGTCATCACCATTTAGCGGAAAGCTGAGATCTTGATACTGAGCAAACAATAAATTACGGTCAATTTAGTACCTTTACCAACAAAAACTAGATTCTGGCATCTTAATATTATGGGATTATTCGATTTTTTCAAGAAGAAAGAGCAGACCCCGGAAGCGCAGGAAGCGCTGGATAAAGGCTTAGAAAAAACCAAGGAGGGTTTCTTTACGAAAATCACAAAAGCAGTGGTAGGGAAATCAACCGTTGATGAAGAAGTATTGGACGATCTGGAAGAAGTGCTAGTTACCTCAGATGTAGGTGTTACCACCACCTTGAAAATAATCGAGCGCATTGAAGACCGGGTAGCCCGCGATAAATACATCAATACTTCGGAACTAAACGGAATTCTACGGGAAGAAATACAAGAGTTATTAGCCGAAAACAACAGCAACGATTTCGAGAATTTTGAATACGGCAACCATAAGCCTTATGTTATTATGGTTGTTGGTGTAAATGGTGTTGGTAAAACTACAACCATTGGAAAACTCGCACATAAACTGAAACAAGCAGGGAATAAGGTCGTCTTGGGTGCTGCCGATACCTTTAGGGCGGCCGCAGTCGATCAAATAAAACTGTGGGGAGAAAGAGTGGGCGTTCGCGTCGTTGCACAGGCCATGGGCTCTGATCCCGCTTCCGTGGCTTTTGACACCATCCAATCAGCGGTAGCAAATCAAGAGGATGTCGCTATTATTGATACTGCCGGGCGTTTGCATAATAAGCTTGCCTTAATGAATGAGCTGACGAAGATCAAAAACGTGATGAAAAAAGTGGTACCGGGTGCACCGCACGAAATACTACTTGTACTTGACGCATCCACCGGGCAAAATGCCATCGAACAATGCAAACAATTTACCCAAGCAACTGATGTCAACGCATTAGCATTGACAAAACTTGATGGAACTGCCAAAGGCGGCGTTGTCATCGGGATTTCGGATCAATTTAAAATACCGGTAAAATACATCGGTGTCGGCGAAGGAATAAACGATTTGCAATTATTTAATAAAAAAGAATTTGTGGATTCCCTTTTTAAATAGGGATAGTAGAAGAATGAGAACAAAAAAAATAAACAACTTAACATCAAAACCACGTGTCAATGTCATCACACTGGGTTGTTCAAAAAACATTCACGATAGTGAAGTGCTTATGGGGCAACTTCGTAGTAATCAGATGGAAGTTGTGCATGAGGCTAATAATATTTCTAAAAACGACATTGTCGTTATCAATACTTGTGGATTTATCGATAATGCCAAACAAGAATCTATCGATACCATTCTGCAATACAGTGCGTTGAAGGAAGAAGGCAAGCTGGAAAAAGTGATTGTAACGGGCTGCTTGTCAGAACGGTATAAACCTGAACTGGAAACGGAAATCCCGAATGTGGATGCCTATTTCGGAACCAACGATTTACAGCAGCTATTAGCAAGTGTAGGCGCCGATTATAAGCACGAGCTATTGGGTGAGCGGATGTTAACAACCCCTTCGCATTATGCCTATTTTAAAATCGCCGAAGGTTGTAATCGCCCCTGCTCCTTTTGTGCTATTCCTTTAATGCGTGGAAAACATATATCGAAACCCATCGAGGATTTAGTTAGCGAAGCGAAACACCTGGCAAAAAACGGCACAAAAGAGCTTATACTAATCGCGCAAGATTTGACCTATTATGGTTTGGACTTATACGGAAAAAGAAACTTAGCGGATCTCTTAAGAAACTTATCCGATGTGGAAGGTATTGAATGGATACGTTTGCAATACGCCTATCCGTCAGGTTTTCCGATGGATGTATTGGATGTGATGAATGAAAGGCAAAATATTTGCAATTACTTAGATATGCCTTTGCAACACATTGCTGATAATATGCTAAAATCCATGCGCAGGGGAATTACCAAACAAAAAACGATCGACTTGGTAAATGCAATTCGCGACAAAGTACCGAATATTGCGCTTCGTACCACGTTAATCTGTGGCTACCCGGGAGAAACAGAACAAGATTTTGCTGAAATGATGGAATGGGTCGAACGTACTCGATTCGATCGTTTAGGCTGCTTTACCTACTCTCATGAGGAAAAAACGCATGCTTTCTCTTTAGTTGATGATGTACCTCAGGAAGAAAAGGAATCGCGAGTGGAGCAAATTATGGAAATTCAACAGGGTATATCTTACGAAATTAACCAAGAGAAAGTCGGAAATACGTATAAGGTCCTGATCGACCGAGTAGAAGAGGGATATTTCATTGGCCGCACAGAATATGACTCGCCGGAAGTAGACAACGAAGTATTGATTGCAGCAAATAACAATTATGCGGCTGTGGGGAGATTTGTTGATGTTCACATCGATAGAGCTGAGGACTTTGATCTTTACGGAACCGTCAAATCCTAAGGATTTATTAAATTGACGATAAAAGGACGAAAACAATCGGTTTTATAAGTTATTATTGTAGCTATATTATGTGATTGCCGACGGCTGATTGCTGAAAGCCTATATAAAACATGAAAGCAAGTTATATTAATTACAGCGATACCAATAGTTTTTCCGAAACGCTCTTAGCGTATATAGCACAAGATAAAAAACTAACACCCTTCTTGGGCAACAGTCCGGATATTGCTGGTTTTGAAAAGCAAATTAATCAGAAGAAAGCGAATCGGACTAACCGCAAGGTATTGGTAAATACACTCAGAGATCAATATAGCGCTTTCCACAATCTTCCATTAGAAGTTAAAAACAACATCAACCTACTGGAAGAAGCGAACACTTTTACGATAACCACCGGACATCAGCTAAACATTTTCACCGGTCCTTTGTACTTTATCTTCAAAATTGTCAGTACGATCAAGTTGTGCAAGCAATTAAAAGAAAAGTTCCCTGACTACCATTTTGTTCCTATTTATTGGATGGCGACAGAAGACCACGACTTCGCTGAGATTAACCACACCCAATTGCAGGGCGAATTGATTAAATGGGACATCCCTGCTCAGGCTGCCACGGGTCGAATGGAAACACTATCCATGGCACGTACCGTGAAGAAATACCAAAAATTACTTGGCTTAAGTCACAATTCAGATAAGCTAGCCAGGCTGGTTGAAGAAGCGTACTTGCAACATACCAACTTGGCTGACGCTACCCGCTATTTAGTGAACGGTTTGTTCGGAAAACACGGGCTGGTTGTAATGGATGCTGATCATCGCGACTTAAAAACGCTTTTCGCTCCCTATATCAAAGAAGATATTCTAGAACAACGTAGTTACCACAATATTACACGTACAACGGAAGCCTTAGAGAAAGCTGGTTTCGAAACGCAAGTTCATGCCCGAGAGATTAATTTTTTTTACTTGACGGAAGAGTACCGGGAACGGATCGTTCAAACAACATCAGGCGATTTTGAGGTATTGCACCATAATTTATTTTTCTCAAAGGAAGAATTAGTAAAAGAAATTGAAAACCACCCTGAGCGTTTCAGCCCAAACGTGGTGATGCGGCCGCTCTATCAGGAAGTTGTTTTGCCTAATCTCTGTTATATCGGCGGCGGTGCAGAAATTGTGTACTGGTTGCAATTAAAGAGTAATTTCGATCATTATAAGGTGGACTTTCCCATTCTACTTCCTCGTAACTCTGCAATCGTATCTAATGAGCATCTCGACTATAAAATTTTTAGGCTCAATTTAACATTTAAAAGTCTCTTTCGCGACGCAAACGAGTTAAAAAGAGAATATGTACGTATACATTCAAAACATCGCCTTAATTTAAATGATGAGTGGCTTGAGATGGAAGCTATATTTGAACGTATTAAAGAAAGAGCCACTAAGATTGATCCTACCTTACGTCCCAGTGCAGAGGCTATAAAAACCAGGTTATGTAAAGCAATCAATAACCTCGAAAAGAAATTTGTTAAAGCAGATAAACTGAACTTTGAAGACGCTGTATCACAGATAGACAAAATAAAGGAGAAATTTTTTCCAAATGGTGGACTTCAAGAGCGGGTGGAGAATTTTGGATTACTCTATGTGAAATACGGTGACGAGCTCATAAACGATCTACTCAAATTCTTCAACCCGCTGGATATGAAGTTTACGATATTGTATTAGTTATTGGTTATTAGGTGTTAGGTGTTAGGTGTTAGGTGTTAACCTAAATTTTTGAATTTTGAATTTTGAATTTTGAATTTTGAATTTTTACTTAAAAAAATGAACATCGAAGAACTAAGGACATATTGCCTAAGCAAAAGAGGAGTGACGGAAGGATTCCCCTTTGGTCCGAACACGCTAGTTTTTAAAGTCGGAGAAAAAGTCTTTCTTTTGACTGGCCTTGATGCACAACCATTATCTTTTAACGTAAAATGTGATCCCGAACGAGCTATTGAGTTACGAGAACAGTATCCCTCAAGTGTTCTTCCCGGTTATCATATGAATAAAAAACACTGGAACACAGTACAAGCAAACGGGGAGCTCTCCTTTAAGCAGCTTACAGAACTCATCGACCATAGTTACGAACTCGTTTATAACAGCCTTCCACAACGAATCAAAGAGACGTTATCGTAACAAAAACGTATACATTCATATATTTAACATTTCGCCCGACACTTTTAACATTTTCTCCGTTAATTTTAGCTAACAAAACGCCTTATTATGGAGAAGACCTACAAAAAGTTGAACGATCTTATTGGTTGGCTATGCGCATTTATTGCGACCTTCATCTACTTTCTTACTAAAGAGCCAACCGTTAGTTTTTGGGATTGTGGCGAATTTATCGCCGCTGCTTATAAACTGGAGATTGTACACCAGCCTGGAGCACCCCTCTTCCTAATGTTGCAAAATATTTTTTCCAACCTTGCATTGGGCGACAAAACATCACTGGCTTACTGGATGAATACAGGTTCTGCTGTTTGCAGCGGCCTTACGGTGTTGTTCTTGTTCTGGACTATTACCTCATTGGCGAAAAAAATACTTGTTACTGAAGACCATTCACTATCTCTGCTAATCACAGTCAAGCTTTTAGGAGCTGGTATAGTAGGTTCTCTGGCCTTTGCTTTTTCAGACAGCTTCTGGTTTTCGGCGGTGGAAAGCGAAGTATATGCTTTGTCTTCTTTATGCACGGCGATTTTGTTCTGGCTTATTTTGAAGTGGGAAAACCACGCACATGAAGTAAGGTCATCAAAGTGGATTGTCTTAATCGCCTATATTATTGGGCTATCCATCGGAGTACATTTACTAAACTTATTAACTATTCCCGTACTTACCCTGGTAATTTACTTCAAGAACGCAAAGCAAATTACGACAAGAGGAATTATTAAACAGCTCGGTATTAGCTTTCTTCTACTAGGCGCTATTTTATGGGGTGTCATACAATATTTAATTAAAGCGGTCGCACAATTTGATGTTTTCTTCGTCAACACCTTAGGACTTGGGTTCGGAAGTGGCATCTTCACCTTTATTATATTATTGGTTACAGCAATCATTCTTGGCATTCGCTATTCCATTAAATACAATAAGGCTCAACTAAATTTGATACTACTTTGTTTTTGCTTTGTGCTCTTTGGATATAGCTCCTTCGTTATGGTATTTGTTAGAGGGACAGCCAATCCTTCGCTCAATAATAATCATCCCGACAACATTTTCTCCTTCCTAGAATACGTAACGCGTGATCAATACCCTCGCAGCCCATTAATCGTAGGTCAGTATTTTGATTCCAACCCGATCGCCGTAGAAAACGGAGCACCGATTTATAGAAAAGACGCCGAGAAATACACCATTGTAGGACATAAATCAGAATATACCTATGATCGCACGACATTATTCCCACGCGTGCACAGCCAAAAGGATAGCGATTTTTACAAACATTGGCTTCGTTTAGCAGAAAATGAACGTCCAACGTTTTGGAGCAATTTGCAGTTTTTCACAAGCTATCAAGCAGGCGTTATGTTCTGGCGTTATTTTATGTGGAATTTTGTTGGAAGGCAAAACGACGAATCGGGACAATTCGGCAATCTTACGGATGGAAATTGGCTGAGCGGAATTAAAGCGATCGATCATATGCGTTTAGGAGGCCAATATGATTTACCGTCATCTGTTAAGCAAGATCCGTCTCGCAATCACTTTTATTTTCTTCCACTACTACTGGGCTTAATTGGTTTAGGGTGGCACTATCAGCATAATAGAAAAGATATGAGTATCGTATTGCTTCTTTTCTTTTTCACTGGATTGGCAATCGTTCTTTATTTAAACGACACACCTCTGCAACCACGCGAACGTGATTATGCTTATGTAGGGGCTTTCTACGCTTTCGCTATCTGGATTGGCCTTGGCGTTATTGCATTGACTAGTCTAGCTAAGAAACGATCGTTGGTTTTCTCAACAACGCTCCTCTGTCTACTCGCCGTTCCGTTTTTATTATTATACCAGGGCTGGGATGATCACGATCGATCGGAAAAGTATACAACTAGAGATCTATATGCGCGCAATTATCTTGCATCTTGTGAACCAAATGCCATTTTATTTACTTATGGTGATAACGACACCTTCCCTATTTGGTATGCACAAGAGGTAGAAGGAATTCGTCCGGATGTCAGGATCGTTAATATTGGCTATCTGAATTCTGATTGGTATTTAAAGCAGATGCGCAAAAGGATCAACAATTCAGCGCCCTTGCCTATAGACATCGAACCCGCAAAAGTAGATAAAGGTGTAAGGGACTATCTGGTATACGAGGATTACCATATTGACAAGCCGGTGGAAATTAAAGATTTATTAGACATTATGTTGTCGGACCATCCCGACGACAAATCTGATCGCACCGGAGAAAATTTTCTACCTACCAAGAAGATGAAGCTGATGGTAAATAAGGAAGATGTAATGAAAAACAAGGTGGTACCAAAAGCTTGGCAAGACTTCATAACCGATAGCATGGAATGGGATTTCAATCGTAACTATATCACCCGTGGTGACTTAGCAATTTTGGATCTTTTGAAAAATAATGCGTGGAAGCGTCCCATTTATTTTGTCAAAATTCCACCAAGTGAAACCCTGGGATTGGACAAATACCTCGTAAACGAAGGACTGTTATACCGATTAATGCCGGTAGACTTAGCTAAAACCAACACCAAAGCAACTGCCAAGGCTCCGGTCGATACGCAGCACACCAATAGGTGGGCTATGTATCATAACTTGATGCATCGATATAACTGGGCGAATGTGAATAAGTTAAATTACTTAGATCCCCTTACCCGGAACATCGTTCCGCAATACACGAACAATTTTAATATTTTATCTCGAGAGCTCCTGGAAGTTGATCAAAAAGCAAAAGCCAAAGATGTCGTCAATAAGTGTCTAGAGGTACTTCCAAAACAGGTTTTAAGTATGAATCAAGCGATTGACTATTATTTTATATCGGATACCTTATATGAAGTAAACGAAAAAAATAAAGCAAATGAGCTTATGAAAAGAAATGGCGACTATATTATAGAGCAGCTCAATTATAATTTAGCAATCGCAAAAGATAAACCAAATGTTATAGACGAACGTAATATTCGCTTAGGCATGGGCCTCTTGAATGCTATGCTAGACAATTCCAAAAAATACAAACAGATGGATATGGAAAAATACTTAGGTAACCAGTACGCCATGCTCGAAAGAAAAATAGCAGCAATTAGCCAATAGGCTAATTGCTCTTTTCCCGTATCTTCTTGTAGATCTTAACAGCTATCATCAGCATGACAGCAAATAGTACCAGACCTACCACGCCATATATCCAGTTTATAGCGCTTTTTAGCACCACCGTAAAAACGATAGCAAATAATAAAACCGTTGCTAATTCATTCCATAATCTAAGTTTAATGGAGGTCCACTTGCTCGTTTCTCCCGCCAGCTGAAACATAATTCGTTGGCAAATAAAATGATAGACAATCAATCCTAAAACAAAAGTAAGTTTGACATGCATCCACGGTTGAGACCACCAAGCCGGATTCAGGTGCATCATCACCGCTGCAGCAATAATGGTTAAATACATAGATGGAGTAGCGATAATCCACCACAACTTGCGTTCCATCAAAACGAACTGCTTATGTAAAATGCGGTACTCATTTTCAGACTGCTGTTTTGCTTCTGTATGGTAAATAAATAGCCTGACCATATAAAATAGGCCCGCCATCCAGCAGACAACAAAGATAATATGTACAGCCTTTGCGTATAAATACATTTTTCCGTTATTAGTTGTTAGTTATTAGTTGTTAGAAATGTATGTCTTTTATGATAATGATTAAACCAGAATATCAAATCTAGGACGAATAACAAATAACCAACAACAGACAACAAAAAACTTAATACCTAAACTCCTTTACTACATCAATTGCATACTTTACGTTATCAAAAGGAATATCCGGCATGATGCCATGTCCTAAATTGAAGATAAAACCTTCTTCACCACGCATACGTTCGAAGAGATGTAAAATTTTTTTCTTTATTACCGCTTTGTCAGCATATAAGATAAAGGGATCTAAGTTACCCTGTACGGCTATTCCTTTCGGCAAATTGTTTTTTATTTGTTTCAAGTCTGCGTTCCAGTCGACCGAGATCACATCCGGTTTCGCCTCGGCCATAAGTGGTGCAAACACCGAACTTCCCTTACAGAAAGAAATAACCGGTATATCTTTTCGATCAAGTTGCGCAATAATTCCAGCATTATATTGGTGAGAAAATTCGCTATAATCATCCCATGATAATGCAAGTGCCCAACTGTCAAATAGCTGCAACGCATTCACTCCGGCCTTTATCTGCATGTTCAGATAAGTAACCGTCACATCAGCAATCTTCTTTAATAATTTGTGGGCTAATTCCGGCTGGTTGTTCAAAAAAAGCTTAGTAAGCTTAAAATCTTTGGATGATCCACCCTCGATTAAATAACTTAGAACCGTAAAAGGGGCCCCGGCAAAGCCTATTAAAGGAATTGCTCCATTAAGTCGTTGTTGGATAACCTGAATAGCATCAGCTACATATTGTAGTTTATCCGCGACGTCGGTTTGCAAGGCATCGATATCGCTTTCATTTCGTACCGGATTTGCAAATTTAGGCCCCACTCCCTGCGTAAAACTCAATTCACCGCCCATCGCTTCCGCCGTTACCAATATATCTGAAAAAAGAATAGCTGCATCAATTCCCAACAAATCGACAGGCAGCATGGTTACATCCGCCGCTATTTCAGGCGTCTTACACATTTCCAAGAAAGAATATTTATTTTTTATATCCCAGTATTCTTTCATAAATCTGCCCGCTTGCCGCATCATCCATACCGGGGGGCGTTCTGTTGGCTGCGAAAAAGCAGCTCTGATAAATAAACTATCTTTTATAGCTGTGGTCACGTTATTTTGGTATTTCGTTTTCTATTCTATTTACAATCTGGGCAATTCGACTACTCACTTCCAATTCCTTCACCTTTTCCAGATACGTCTTCACCCGATCATAGTCTTTCTTCATTAAGTTGATATTCGCCAGGTTTACAAAAATCAGTGCCTTATCACTTTTCCGTCGAAAAGGCAATCTACTGGCAATTTGGAAATGTCTTTCCGCGCTATCATAATTAAGTAATTGCAGATCCAAGCTACCGCTGATAAATTCATAGTAATTTCGTCTCCTCTTCCGCAGATGATCAGGATTCTTGATATCGGCCAAAAGGTTACGCGCTAAATCATATTGTTTCTTCTTAAAAGCCTCAGAAGCCAAGAGTACAGTACCTTCTCTATAGTAACTCCATATCGTATAGCCGATCAAACAAACCATTAAGGCTGTCAATTGGTATGTCTTTGCATACACCGTATAGGCTAATAGCAATAAAGCAAGCACGATAACACCTAGTCGAGCTTTTGAAGTCATCATAGGCTAATGTGTCTTGTTATCGGTAAACTTATAACCAACACCTCTGATCGAGTGGAAATAGATCGGGTTTTTCTGATCTGGCTCAAAATACTTACGGAAGGTCAAAATAAAGTTATCGATAGTGCGTGTTGAAGGATACACATCGTAATTCCAAACGGTTTCTAAAATCTGCTCGCGGGACACGGCTTCATTTCTTCGCTCGATTAATAACTTAAGGAGCATCGTTTCTTTTTTTGTTAAAGCGGTAATCGTTCCGTCGGCGTGGTGTAACTCGAACGAGTTGAAATAAATCGTTTTGTCGCCGATTTGATAAGAATTTAACTCTTTCAGGTCGTCACCTTTCATGCCTCTTCTCACTAAATTGCCCACTCGAAGGATAAGTTCTTCCAGGTTAAAAGGTTTAACTAGATAATCATCAGCACCTTTTTTTAAACCGGTAATACGATCTTCGCTTGTATTCTTGGCCGTGAGGAACATAATGGGCACTTCTGTATTTTCCAGTCGAATAGTCTCAGCAACTTGGAATCCATCAATTTCCGGTATCATGACATCAAGGATGATCAAATTAAATCGTTCTTCCTTGAACTTTTTAAGTGCCTTTTTTCCATCTGTAGCAGTAGTTACTTTATATCCTTCCAATTCAAGATTCAACTTGATGGCTTCGAGCAAGTGCTCTTCATCTTCTACGAGAAGTATGCGTTGTTTTGCTTGCATAATCAATTAAATGTTACATCAAAAATGCTCCCTGTAGGAGTGTTATTTAATACTTTAATTTGGGCGTTGTGTTTATCTAATACTGATTTTACAATGTATAACCCTAATCCCGTACCTTTAGTTTTACGGGTATCTTCACTCCCTACACGATAAAATTTATTAAAAATACGTTTTTTTTCCTCATCATTAATGCCTATTCCTAAATCAGCCACTGAGAACCGTATCTGCCCATCTTGTTTATACAGTCGCACATTAACATGTGCACACGGTGGCGAATATTTGATAGCATTCTCAATTAAATTGGTGACAACTGAAGTGATAGCCAGCTTATCACCGACAAAAAAAATGTTTGGCTGAATATCCGTTTTAATAATCTGGGAGGTGCAGGAATGTACCTGCAATCGATCAGCTATTCGTCCGGTCAGCTCAGAAAAATCAAATTCCTCTTTTGGAATACTTTTGCCTACACTTTCCAGTTTAGTTGCTAGCAGCACATTTTCCACTAAATCGTCTAGACGCTCAATATCTTTTAGAGAATTTGATAGGAATTGATCCCGTTGCTCTTTATTCAGATCACGTTTTAATATGGTTTGTATATACAATTTAATTGAAGCTAAGGGCGACTTTAGCTCGTGTGTAACGGAAAGAAGAAAGTTATGTTGTTGTTTATGTGTTTTATGCTCGTGTACGAAAGCTCTTTTCAGCTTAATAGCACCCACCAAAAAGATGGTCATAAAAATAAACCCCTCACCTATCACCATGCCTTTTCGTAATGGCTCCAGTTCCATTAAAAGCATTCCCCACCATACAATCTGCGCTATTGCATAGAAGACAAGAAAATAAAATAAAAACAATGGCTTTCGCATACCTAATTAGTTGTTAGTTGTTAGTTGTTAGTTGTTAGCTAATTCAAGCTTATAAGCTAAAAGCTAATACCTAAGTCCTAACACCTACTTAAACACCACATCCAAGCTTTCAAATATAGCCCTTTTCGCTTTCTCTAGTTCTATTTTCGAATGGGCAGCCGAAACAAAACCAACCTCATAGCCCGAAGGTCCGAGGTAGACACCTCTATTCAGCAATTCCCGATGCATTACCTTATATTTATCCATGCTTTCTGCTTCAATATCAGATGCGGCCTGGATATTATCTTTATCAGTAAAGGCAATCCAAAATATAGACCCTACGTTAAACACACGTACCTTATAATTTTTTGCGCTTGCATATCGTTGTATGGAAGCTGAAAATTCAGCTGCCTTCTTATTTAATTCTTTATAAAATCCGGGTTTATTCAGTTCGCTTAGCTGTGCAATCCCCGCAGCCATCGCAACTGGATTGCCGGATAAGGTGCCTGCCTGGTAAACGCCGCCGTCCGGTGAAATATAGCCCATAATTTCCTCCGAGGATCCATAAGCGCCAACAGGCATCCCTCCCCCAATTATTTTTCCGTAGGTTATAATATCCGGATGCACGTCGTAATAAGCCGCTGCGCCTTCAAATCCCAGACGAAAACCGGTAATCACTTCATCAAAAATAAGTAAACTCCCGTGATCGCTTGTTATCTTACGCAGAAATTCGATATATTCTTTATTCTGCATCAATAAGCCGTTATTTGCAGGGATTCCCTCAATAATAACAGCTGCAATTTCTTCTTTAAATTCAGCAAAAGCACGTTCCAAAGCCTCTTTATCGTTCAAGCCGATTACCACTGTTTCATCGGCAAATGCTTTAGGCACACCTAAAGAGGAAGTCTCACCAAAAGTTACCAATCCAGAGCCAGCTTTTACCAATAAAGAATCCGAATGCCCATGGTAACAGCCCTCAAATTTAATGATCTTATCCCTTTTGGTATAGCCCCTAGCCAAACGGATGGCCGACATAACAGCCTCTGTACCGGAACTGACAAATCGTAGCTTTTGGATATATTTATTATTTTTAAGAATTAACTCTGCTAATTCATTTTCCAAGGCTGTTGGTGCTCCAAAACTCAGCCCATGCTGGAGTGTAGAAATGACGGCTTCCCTTATTTTGGGATGATTATGGCCAAGAATAAGCGGACCCCAAGAGCAACAGAAATCTATAAACTGATTTCCATCAGCGTCCCACAAAAAACATCCATTGCCTTTCTCAATGAATAAAGGGGTGCCGTATACCGATTTAAAAGCCCGCACAGGCGAATTTACGCCACCTGGAAAGTACTTTTTTGCTTTCTCAAACAAAATTGCAGACTTCTCGCGCGATATGTCTGCTTTAGACCCGGCCACCCGTACCTCTTCCTCATTTCCCGAAAACATTTTTTTTATGGAATCTAACATGTTCGTTATTTGTTGAAACGTTAAATAGTTGAGTTGTCTAGACGTTAAGTAGTAGAGTCGTTAAAACGTTAAGTGGGGTATTCATCATTCTTAACCACTTAACTACTTCCCTATTTAACTACTCAACATTCCATTAAATCCACTGCTGCTCTACCATATCTCTAATATGATAAGTGGTAATTATACGAGCACCCGCACGAGCAAAAGCATACATGGTTTCCATTACAATTTTTTGCTCGTCTATCCAGCCGTTTTGCGCAGCTGCTTTAACCATTGCAAATTCGCCTGAAACATTATAGCATGCCAAAGGCAAAGTGGTTTCATCCTTGATCCTACTAATAACATCCAGATAAGCTAAAGCCGGTTTAATCATTAGCACATCAGCGCCCTCTTGCTCATCTAAAAAGGCTTCTCTTAATGCCTCATTAGGATTTCTGAAATCCATCTGATAAGCCTTTCGATCTCCTTTGCTTGGAGCACAATCTGCTGCTTCCCTGAATGGACCATAATAAGAGGAAGCAAATTTTGTTGCATGCGACATAATCGCTACGTTTACCTGGTTATTTTCATCCAGTGCCTTTCTGATTGCACTAATTCTGCCGTCCATCATATCGGAAGGAGCTAACATATCCGCCCCGGCCTCCGCATGCGCAAGTGACATTTTTGTTAACACGTCGATGGTGGCATCATTCTGAACATAATCATGTTCTAAAATCCCACAGTGTCCGTGTGTCGTGTAAGAACATACACAGACATCCGTTACAATATATAGATCTTCACCAAAAGCTTCTCGAAGTGCTCTGATGGCTTTAGGAACCAGCCCATGGCGATCATAAGCCGTGTGTGCATCCGCACTCTTCTCTTCTCCAACCCCAAAAAGCATGATTTTATTAACGCCCAGTTTCAATCCAATTGCTACGTCCTCTATCAGTTTATCAATAGAAAAATGGTGTATACCCGGTAAGGAGGGCAAGGCATGTTTTATTTGATTTCCTGGAACGATAAAATAAGGATATATAAACATATCCTTTGACAGATGAGTTTCTGCCACCATCTCCCTCACAATTGGATTTTTACGTAATCTACGTTGTCGATAAATCATTTTCTTTTTTTTAATCTTAATCTCTCAAGACAAATCTCGTAGCTTTACAAGCTAAACACCAGGTATTTTCGAAAGAAAAAGGGAGGTGCTCGTACACGAAGCTTTTGAGATTTTTCTTGTTACAAAGATAAGCATGAAAATGTGCGATTGAAGTAGCAAAACATATTATAGCAATGGGGTGACAGTTCCTGATGAATCATTTTTCGTCGGCTTTCCCTTACTGTAATTCAGTGCAAAAACTGCTTCTGCCAACCCCAGCTCGTCAGGTGAGAAAGGCAATGTGTATTGAACTCCTATCTCCTCGAGCTTTTTTCCTGTAGAGTTACCGATACTGATCACTTTCTGCCCCGGCTCTACCAAGTTATCTTTAAAGTAGGCTTCAACATTGGTTGGACTAGTAAAGATTAGGACATCCGCTCCCGAGCCTTCTACCTGTTCATCAATACGCGTTTCATAAACCGGTAAATCAATAACCTTCGTATCGGCAGTTAGCCGACTTTGAATGGTTTGCAGCGAGCCTTTTGCGCGAGGAAATAGTACTGTAGAACCTGCTGCTACTTGGGCGAAGGCATCTCCCACTTTTTCCATTTCAATCCCCTCGGCTTCTCCAGTGAACGCAGGTATAATCCCATGGCTTCTTAAAGCTTCTTCGGAACCCCGACCAACTACGGCATATTGCACATGTTTACTAAGTCTCGGTTTAAGCTTGAAAAAATTTTCGATTCCATTTTTACTACTAAAAAATACCCATCGAACATATTTGAGTATATATGGATCCAAGGTATTTATAATGGAAAAAATTTTAATGAGCGATCGCCCTTCAACTTTTATATGATGTTGTTCCAAGGACCGCTTCAGAAAAGAGGTGTCAGCAAGTTCACGGGTGATAAAAACGGAACTTGGCAATTTCCTATCCGGATCAAATTTCTCTACAATCTCTTCTGCCAAGCCAGCAGCACTTTCCGCTTTAAGATATAAACGTGTAGGAAAGCTTTCTCCGTCTTTAGCTTTTGCAGTCCAAACTTCATAACCGGTTGTAGTTTTCCGACAGTAACAACCTAATGGCATATGACATCCTCCTTCAAAAAGGTTAAGGACTTTACGCTCTACTCCTATAGTTTCAGCCACATCTTTTTGATGCAGTTTTTGCAAAACTTCATACAATGTATGATCGGATTCACGAATTTGAATAGCTAAAACTCCCTGAGCGGGAGCCGGAATAATTTCCGTTGGAGGTATGATTTCCACATGAAACTCGCTTAAATCTAATTTCAAACGTTCAACACCCGCTTTTGCCAACATGATAGCATCATATTTTTCATCACGCAACTTTTGTAAACGAGTATTTACATTACCTCGTAAATCTTCGATTTCCAAATCCGGTCTGAAAGCCAACAACTGTGCTTTCCGCCGATTGGAGGAAGTGCCAACAATGGCGTTATGTTTAACGGATAATCTTTTCTTAAGATCAACGCAATCTTTCAGAATAATCAATAATTCTGAAGGATCTTCTCTTTCAGATACCGCTGCAATTCTTAATCCGGGTGGATTTGCAGTAGGAAGATCTTTGTGCGAATGTACGGCAATGTCGATTTTTTCAGCAAGCAGTTCTTCTTCCAATTCTTTCGTAAAAAAACCCTTGCCTTCTAATTTATCTAAACGAAGATGCTGTATATTATCTCCCTGTGTTTTAATAACTTTAAGCTCTGCTTGTACGCCAATTGTAGCTAAACGATCTTTCACATGGTTAGCTTGCCACAAAGCCAAATCGCTACCTCTTGTTCCAATAATAAGCGTTCTGTCCACCTTTATAATATATGTTGCAATTGTAAATAATCCATTTTCTAACCCTCATTACCCAACTCAACTTTTATTCCGCCCTTGGAATACTCCCTTTATTCGTCCGCTATCTATTCATTGAATCCATTCAGCGCAGCTAGAGTCCGATGCTTCAACTAAAACACTTCACTAAATGCCAAAAAAGATGGTGTATTGTTAGATAACCATCTTTAATTGCTATAAAAATAAAAAAAATAATGTGATAAGCTAAAAGCAATGTGTAGAAAGAAACCCTACCCTCTAATTTTCTGCCGCCTCTTTGCTTTTTGCGATTAATATTTCCTTTGCAAGCACCATCGGACCGCTGATATATTTTTTCTCCATATAGTTAATAACCTTTTCCAAAACCTCTCTGGAACTGGCATCCAAGGAATTAAGCTCGTTAGCAAATACCGTATTCAATGCAAAAGATTTTATTTCCTTCACTCTTTCGGGTACCTGGCGCATGGCTATTTCTACCTTTCGTTGTTTTAAAATAGGTAAAAACTCGGCAACATTGCTTTCAATAATTCTTTCCGCGTGGATAAGTTCGTTATAACGTTCCTGAAGATTCTTATTCGCAATTGCTTGCAAGCCGCTAACTTCTATGTAGTGTATTGCGTTTTCAGCAAGTACCTCCTCCGAAACATCGTTCGGGATTGCCAAATCAACGACTATCTTCTTGGATGTCTCCCCATTTAGCAAACTGGCATAAATAGACGATGTAATAACGGGTTCTGTAGAACCTGTACAGGTAATCAGTATATCAAATCCTTCCTTATAGTGCCTTAACTCGCTTAATGGAAAGGCTCGGCCATTTAACTCTTTCGCTAAACGTTCCGCTTTATCCATTGTACGGTTGAATACTACGAAGTTTGAAAATTTATGTTTTTGTAGGTATTTTGAGATATTTTGGTTGGTTTCACCTGCGCCTACTAATAAGATACGGGGATTATCAGTGAACTTGAGATCTCTTAATTTACGATAGGCTAATGATACAACGGACACCGGATTACGGGAGATCATGGTATGCGTATAAACCTCCTTAGCCGTCTTCACCAAACTGTTCATCATTAAGCGCATAAAATCACCCGTTAATCCCCCTTTACGACATCTTTCATAAGCTCGTCGAACCTGCGCTAATATTTCCTTTTCTCCGACAACTAAACTCTCCAAAGAACAGGACATCCTAAATAAATGATGTAAAGCATCCAGTCCTTCATAAGTAGTCACCTGATTAAGAAATTGATCAAATTGTTCATCAGGCACACAAAAATTCAATCCACGCAAAAAGTTCTTCACGAACTCACTTGTTAAGGTATGTTTTCCATGAAAAACGAATTCAACCCGATTGCATGTGCCTACGTAAAAAATCTCTTCGATGTCAAAATTGTTTTTGACGTTAATCAATCGGCTTTCAAGCTCTTCATTACAAATAACCAAATTGCCTAAATCTTTTAGGTCAACGTGCTTGTGTGTAAATGCTATTACTTTAAGATGCTCCAAGGTCTCTTTACCCTCTCTATATTATACTGTCGACAAAAGTACATCTATACGCTTGTTACAGTGTCAAAACTTTGTCAAACACAGCTATTTAGAATGTTTTTAAATAATAGGGATTTCAAGAATTTAGCTTCTGAGGCCCAGCATCTAATCACACCTTATACCTCACTACTTACACCTTAAACCTTAAACCTTACACCCTATACCTTAAACCTTATACCCTATACCTTACACCTTATACCCTATACCTTATACCCTACTCCTTACACCCTACTCCTTACACCCTACTCCTCTCTTCTCACCCTCCTCATAAAACAAAAAAACCGTTCCTATAAATAGAAACGGTTTTCCTTACCTTTAGATCACTTATTTTGTTGCTGGAGTGGTAGTAGTAGGCGTCGTGGCTGCCGGTGCTACAGGTTTCGCATTTGGATCGATTCCTAACTTCGTTTTTACTGCAGCACTAATATCATCTCCTCCCTCAAAATATAAAACAGATTGTTGTGCAATATCTAAAATATAGGCATAACCTTTTTCCTTTGCCACCGCTTGAATAGCCTTTTCTGCTTTTTCAAAAACCGGTTGGAACACCTCTTCTCTTTTCGCACCTACTTCCTGTTCTGCCTTCTGCTGCACCTCTCCCATACGTCCTTCCATCTGCTGGATTTCTGTACTTAAGGTTTGCAATTCTTTATCTACTGTTTCTTTATTAGCTTCGCTTCTGGTTTTTTGCTTGTCCATAAATGCTGTGATCTTTTTTTGACGCTCAGCATCCATTTGTTGAATCTCAGTACGTTTAGTACCTACAAAAGTTTCCAATGTTTGATTGGCTGTTTTGTACTCCGGCATTAGAAGCAAAATCTCCTGTGAATTCACGTGTCCAATTTTTTGTTGTGCACTCACAGCGCCAACTGTTAAAAATAATCCTGCAGCTACTAAAACCGACTTAAATAAATGTTTCATTCGCAATTTTAATTTTGTTGACTCAACAGAGCCGTCTATAATTTTTGTTTAAGTTAATTACATTTTACACAACACAATCCGTAGTAGGCAAAAGCTCAGCTACGGATTTGAAAATTGGTGCAATTTTAAGCAAGTATTCTCTATTTTGCAAGTGCCTCCGGTTTATAACCCAAGCGAGTGATTACATCATTGCTTTTATCCAACCTCGGATTAGAGTACAAGAATGTCACTTCACTTCCTTTATCGAGTACCACGTCTAGATTTTGGCTTTCGGCAACCGCTTGTATGGCTTTGGAAACACGCTCTTGTATCGGCTTGATTAGTTTAAGGCGTTCCTTGTACAGATCACCTTCAAAGCCAAAAATTTTCTTTTGAAACTCTTTAGTCTCACGTTCCTTCTGCACAATCTCGTCCTCTCTTTTCTTTCTCATCTCATCGCTCAACATCACCTGATCTTGTTGATAAGCCTTATACATTCTTTCTATGCTGCTGTATCGAGCATCCACTTCCTTTTGCCATTTTTCGGACATATCTTCCAGTTGCTTCTGCGCAGAAACATATTCCGGAATGTGCTTTAATATGTATTCACTATCTACATAAGCAAAGCGTTGAGCGAATGCAGAAGCGCCGGCAATAAATATAAAAGCTAACGTTAAGAATATTTTTTTAGTGTTCATATGATCATTTCTTTATGTTCTTTCAGACTCGACTTTTCAGCCAAGGTTTAACCTGACTAATCGGGATGAAAGACCTCATCTTTTCTTAATGAATGCCAAATATAATACCATTCCTATATTTTAGATATAAAATTTAACATTTTTTAGCAATTCTTTTGGCATCAAGATATCAGTATCAAGACTAAAGCATCAGGTATCAGAACTAACATCAGGTTATTTTTCTGCTACCCTATATTATTATCTTATGTCCAGACACTTATGTCTTATATCTATTATTAATTAAACCCTCCCATCTGTTGCATAATGCTGAACGTGAATGGTTGGCGCCATTGGCTTCTATCAACCCCCGGTATAGGATCGAAGGCATGTCCATAATCAATTCCTAATAAACCAAATATTGGAAGGAAAATGCGCGCCCCTATACCCACCGAACGACGCACCTTAAACGGATTGAAATCTTTAAAGGCATCCCAGGTATTACCCGCGTCAGCGAATCCAAGCAAGAAGACCTTCGCCTGCTCATTCATCATGACAGGGTAACGCAACTCCATCTGATAACGTGTATAAATCGGGCTACCGGAGTTTCTTGCAATTTGAATATCCTGGCTGTTTGTTTTCGTTTCCGGTATCACGTAACCATTGGCATAACCGCGCATGGCAACTACTTCAGAACCTTGTAGAAAGTCGAAGCCCATCATACCATCTCCCCCTAACTTAAAGCGCTCAAAGGCCGAGGTACCGGTAACTTTACTATAAGAGCCAATAAATCCAAATTGAGCTTGAGCTTTAAATACCAGTTTACCCACAACCGTTTGAAACCACTGCGAATCAAATTTCCATTTGTGATATTCTACCCAACGATAACGGATATGATCCGGTGCCGTAGGGTAATTGATGTTATTAAACAAAGAATAAGGAGGCGTTGCTTGTACCGTGAAGCGCAAATTCGATCCGGAGGTAGGGAAAATCGGATCGCTCAGCGAGTTCCGGCTTATCTCTTGCGTTAAGTTAATATTATAAGATGTACCATTTCTAAACAGGAAGTAAGCATCGTAATTACGCAACTTATATTGTTGTAAGTTTAACGAATAGTTTACCTGAAAATAATAGTCGGGCCATTTTAAACGCTTACCTAAGCTAACCGTTACACCGTTCATCCGGATTTTGGGGGTACTCTCCGTAACGTTCTCGCGGCCGGTATAATAATCGTAACCGCCATAGGCCGACATAGAAGTAAAGGCACTTATACCAAAATAAATCGGTTTCTTCCCCCCTAGCCAAGGTTCAGAAAAAGAGAAACTATAGGATTGATACGATTTACCACTCGTTTGGCCTCTCAAGCTTAGCTTTTGCCCGTCTCCACGAGGAAGCGGTTTCCAAGCTTTTTTATTAAATAGATTTTTGGTAGAGAAGTTATTGAACGTTAAACCTAAGGTACCGATAATACGTCCCGCTCCGAAACCTCCAGACAATTCCACTTGATCGGAAGGTTTTTCAGCCACCGTATATTCAATATCGACCGTTCCATCGGCTGGGTTTGGCTTCGGCACCGGTGAAGTCTTGGATTCGTCAAAATTACCTAAGGTGGCAATTTCACGGATATCCCGCATGATATTCGTCTTGGAGAATTTTTGTCCCGGTTTCGTTTGTAATTGACGCCGAACCACTTTATCGTTTGTCACGTCGTTTCCTTTTAGCACAATCCGATTGACATCATACTGTGGTCCTTCATACATACGCATTTCCAAATCAATGGTATCCCCATAGATTTTTGTCTGCACAGGATCTACCTGGAAGGTCAAATAACCATCATCCATATAATAGGCAGAAACATCGGCTCCTGTTTTGGATGGGCCTAACAATTTGGTATTCAATTTCTCTTCACTGAATACCTCTCCCTTTTCTATCCCCAAGATCTTGCTAAGTGTTTCGTCGGTATATTTTGCGTTACCCGACCAGGTTATGTCACCAAAGTAATACTTTGGCCCTTCATACACATCAATGTCAATGCGAACATTTTTTCGATTCAACTGGGTAACAGAATCCCGAACAATGGTTGCATCGCGATAACCTTTACTGCGCATCTTCGAAATAAGCGCCTCTTTACCCTCAGCATATTTTTCATAGTTAAATTTACCGGGGCCCCAAAACCGCCACCACCTCTTTTGCTTCACTTTTTTCAGGTATTTATGCATTTTCGCATCGGAAAATTCTTTATTACCGGTGAAGTTAATTTCTTTCGCTTTTACTTTTTTATTTTTCTTAACTGCGACTTTTAGAATTTGGTTATTTGCTTCTGTTGTATCTTTTACTTGCGAAATGTTAATATCAGGATATAAATAGCCCTTTTCCCTAAGGTAACGTTTAATCGTATTTCGGGTGGTATTCAGTAAGTTTTCGTTAATGATTTTCCCCGTATTTTCGTTTAGTCGCTTTCTAACCTCCTCTGTTTGACTTTTACTCAAACCATCCAGGTCGATACGCGTTAAACGCGGTCGTTCTACCACGTCAATATTAAAAAATACTGTATCACCCCGAACCTGGTCTATGGTAAGTTCAATATTATCAAAAAGCCCTTGCGACCATAGGTTCTTGATTGCGTTGGAAGTTGCTTCTCCGGGTACTTCAATACGATCACCGACAGAAAGTTTCGAAATCGTCAATAATACATCGTTATCTAAAAACTTAGTACCACTTATTGTAACACCTCCAATAATATAATCCTTTGGATTCAGGTAGCCAGACCCACCCGTTTGCCTAGACGAATTACCTACTCGAAGTTGTGCTGAAGCAATTTGCGCTCCTATCAAACAAAAACCTATTAAAAGAAAAAGTCGCTTCATTGAATTTATTTATCGCCGCTAAAGTAAAATAAACAGTTGTTAATTTTTGTTAAACTATTTTTTTTCAAATTTTGAACGTTAGCTTTTGATATTTTGATATATATAAAGTTAAAATACTTATTTTAATTGTTCGCTGGTTAAGCCGAATCTGCGCTCTCGATTTTGAAACTCAACAATAGCGGCATACAGGTCATCCCTTCTAAAATCCGGCCATAATTTACTGGTAAAATACAATTCAGCGTAAGCTAATTGCCATAGTAAGTAATTACTGATGCGCTGTTCTCCGCTTGTGCGGATCATAAGTTCGGGATCAGGTAGAGGATAAGAATTAAGATGCTGAGCAAACAGGGCTTCGTCGATATCGTCAGCTTTCAATAAACCCTGTTGAACAGACTGTGCTATTTTTTTTGCTGCGTCTGCAATCTCCCAGCGGGAACTGTAGCTCAAGGCCAGCGTCAACGTACATTTGGTATTGGACGCCGTTTCTTCCATACACTGTTTCAAGTGCGCTAACGCTTTAGC
The DNA here is from genome assembly GCF_008245145.1 of Olivibacter sp. LS-1. Classification (GTDB taxonomy): domain Bacteria; phylum Bacteroidota; class Bacteroidia; order Sphingobacteriales; family Sphingobacteriaceae; genus Olivibacter; species Olivibacter oleidegradans. Next base: position 5,660,293 of record NZ_CP041643.1, read on the forward strand.
AGGCAACAGATCGAGATTTCCGATCGCGTTTAGCTTCACGCCATTTGCCATCAATCGTTTTGTTTCTTTACCAATTGAAGACACTAACAACTCCATAAGGGCGGCCACCTCCAATTTCGGGCGGTTCCAGTTTTCAGCAGAAAATGTATATAGGGTTAAATAAGGCACACCGATTTCCACAGCACCTTCTAAAACATCTCGCACCGAGTCCACACCACGTTTATGGCCAAACACTCTCAACTTACCGCGTTCTTTTGCCCAGCGTCCATTTCCATCCATAATGATGGCTATATGTCGCGGCAACTTACTGCGATCTATCAGTTCAACATTAGTCATCGTAAGCTAATTCTTCTTTATATAAACAGGACATCCTGCCCTAAATATCGCATATGTTACCGTAAAGGTGGCTAACATATACGTGTCTTTTTGTCGGCCATCACCTCGCTGCGTTCCCACGAGCATTTGCTGCGATGGATCAATAAAATACAGCCGTTGATTGAGCTCTTCATCCCCCAACCTGTTTCTTCCCGGCACCCAATCAAATCCATTTATGTAATCTCCACTTATATCATCTATGTAATCGGTAAATGCTATGCGATATCCCAACTCCACTCCAATTGTCCAGGGCCCGCGCAGATTATAACGAAACCCTACGCCAAAGGGAATACTAAGCGCATACCTTTTGTAATCAACACCTTCCGTTTGATAATCGTGTAGATTTACTAATTCTCCGTCAAAATTATAGTTCTTTGGCTGAAAATGAAAACCTCCAATACCCGCAAACAGATAAGGAGTATAAGAAACCCGACCATATGACGGTTCAAATTTAAAAAAATTAAACTCACCTACTAGCGATGCCTCATATATTGGTGATTTAAAATACAGTTGCTGCTGTCTTACAAATTCGTTGGAATTGGAAGCTCCATCACCCTGTGTATTGGCGCGAAGAAAATTAAACCGCACTGCCCAATTTCTGCTTAGGTTTTTTCTCACGAGTAAACCAAGCGTCCAGTCATTTAACTTAAGCGGATTAGTAGGATTCAATTCTCCCATATAACCTGACATGCCCCCACTAAGCCCAAACTCCCAGTCCTGAGATCTTCCTACATTTGTCACAAGAAGCATAACCGCAACTAGCAGCGATGTATTTTTTAGCATAACGTGCATGCATCTCCAATAAAGGTGGTAAAGATAAGAGAAATTTTATATAAGCGGTTAGGTTTTAGCTATTAGTTATTGAGTGGTTATTAGTTATTGAGTGGTCCATGACATCTTCAGTCTTCGGCAATCGGCACTGCCTGTTTTAGTTACCCATGGTACTTATTCCCCATTGGCTCATTAACCGGCTGTCAGCTTTCGTTCGCATTGGACCCTCATTATCACATTAGTAATTATCATATTGACTAATTAATAAGTTTCTTACTCAACTACGTTACTATTTTCACTAATAGTTCCTCGTGTCCAGCCCCCACAAAAGTTTATGGCGTATGGTACTAAAAAAACTTTCTTGCTTTAGCCGAATCAGATTAACAGCATAATCGGCCTTCCGTATATGGATCGCTGTCCCGGTATTGACCGTTTCAGTTGTTGAATCATAAGAAAACAAAAAAGAGTCGCTTCTGCTTTCGACTTCGATACGGATCGTGCTACTGTCTGATACCACGATAGGTCTGACATTTAGGTTATGAGGTGAAATAGGTGTAATGATAAAGTTTCCCGAGCCGGGCATTACAATTGGCCCACCGCAGCTCAATGAATATGCAGTAGAACCCGTCGGGGTCGCGATGATAAGTCCATCCGCCCAATAAGCATTTAACAGTTCGTTATTTACATAAGCATGAACCGTTATCATAGCAGAGCTATCTTTTTTAATGATTGTAATATCATTTAAAGCAAAAGCTAATTGCCTCGCATCCGGTTCCGGCCCATTACCTTTATAGGTAGCGAGCAAGACCCTCTTTTCGATATCATAATTCCCGCTAAGCAGTTGGGCAAGCGCATGTTCAATTTTGTCTTTATTGATACTTGCCAAAAAACCAAGTCGCCCAAAATTTATACCGGTCACCGGAATACCGCTATCACCGATAATGGAAACGGCTGCCAACATGGTTCCGTCACCGCCAAGGCTCAACATAAACCGGGTATCACCGGGAAGGTCTGTATAAGAATAAAAGGAGTGGGTTTCCTTCCTCCAAGCTATTTTATCGGCTAAAAATTCATTGAAAGGTTGATATACCCATATTTCGATATCTTCTGCTGCTAAAAGATCGAACAACGCTTGTACATATTGAATGACAGCATTCTGAAACTCTCTTCCGTATATAGCTATTTTCATTAAAATAATTTATTCTTAACGGAGATGAAGCTTTGATCGCATGAGGCGGTCGGCTGTGTCATATCGTCTGTCTGTTTCATCCGTAAAATCATAAATCCAGGTACCTCATTAACTGATCATACCGATCCCGGGTAGAGTCGTAGCCTCTCTTATCATTATAAATTCCCTTGACGATATAATCGTGCCTTAAAAACGCTGCCACAATAGAAGATATATCCGTTCTATTTAATTTCAATGTGATTTCAAGCCGCGTTGAGTCAGGAAAGCTTCTGACACTTGAACTGAGAATCTGGGTATTATCTGATTCGATAATTTGTGATATATGGGACAATGAGTTATCTCTATTTCCTATTTCCAACACAATGATTCCGCCTTCTGCATCGGACGCCATGTTTTCTGCCAGGAAATCTGTTAGATTTTTCAACGTAATCACACCTTTGTACTGCTGTTGTTCATCCACAATCGGCAATATATCTAAGCTATGTGCATGAAAAAGACGTAGCGCGTCATAAACGTGTTGATTTTCGAAGGCAAAAATCAGTTTTAAGGCATGCTTGGATGCAACCGCTTCCAAGCGCATCTCTCCCACATGCTCCAAAAGATCATCTTCAATAACCAAACCCAAGTAAGCGTTATTCTGCACTACAGGAAGTTGCGACACTTTATATTCAGTCATTCTATCCAAAAGAAATTGTAAGGTATCTTCCGGGCGGACTGGAAATATGTCGTTTTTTATGATTTCACCTGTAGTCATCGTTGCTTTTACTTTTTTAGTTAATCGGGTAATGAGTGCTGCAATTTCTCATCGCGCGAGTCATCAATAACTATTTATATATACGATAAAAACAACGTTTGGTTTAATCCCTTATCAAAAAAGAGGTCTTTTTTGATAATACCTATGCATCCAGTTTATTCAAAAATGCTTTTAAGTGTTGATTAAACTGCAAAGGTTGTTCCATCATTGGAGCATGGCCACACTGATCGATCCAGGTCAATTCAGCATTGGGCAGTTTTTCTAAAAATTCCTCAGCTACTTCCGGCGGCGTAATTTTATCATTTTTCCCCCAAATTAAGCCTACTCGGATTTTAATATTTGGCAATTCCTTGGCCATATTATGCCGAATTGCCGATTTAGCCATAGCGATTGTTTTAATGACTCGCTCTTTATTATTTACGGTTTCGAAAACTTCATCTACTAGTTCCTTAGTAGCTATTTTTGGATCGTAAAAGGTAAACTCTACCTTTTCCTTTATATAATCGTAGCTTTCCCTTCTGGGAAATGAGCCGCCAAATGAATTTTCATATAATCCTGAGCTTCCCGTCAATACCAGCGCTTTCACTTTATTTTGGTGCTCCGCGACATACATGAGAGCCACATGGCCTCCTAAAGAATTACCGATTAGTACAAAATTGTTTAACTTGAGGTGGTTAACAAATTTTTCAAACCATTTTGTTAAACTTTTAACACCCGTTGAGATTATCGGCATATCGTATATCGGCAACATGGGGATGATCACTCTATGGGTCTCTTTCAATTCGCTAACTGTATCTTCCCAGTTACTTAAGGCTCCCATTAAACCATGGAGCATAAGCACCACTTCTCCTGTACCTTCATCTATATATTTAAAACCCTTATCTTCCTTAATGGTCAACTCCATATAATAATTCCTAGTATCTATATAACTTTTGATGAAATGCAATCATATTTAGCACCTCCTATAAGGCACTTAACTGCTCCTTAACTACTTCTGCTATCGTCTTTCCATCAGCTTTGCCTGCTAAACGCTGATTAATAAGGCCCATTACTTTACCCATATCTTTGACGCTTGTTGCACCCACCTCTTGTATTACACGTTGTACCTCTGCAACGATCTCTTCCCTACTGAGCTGTTTGGGTAAGTATTCTTCTATAACGTCCTGTTCTTCTTTTTCTATTTGATAAAGATCCTGTCTGTTTTGTTGCAAATAAATCTCAGCAGATTCTTTGCGCTGCTTAACGAGTTTTTGTAGGACTTTTACCTCTGTTTCCTCTGTTAACGTTTCGGTTGCTCCTTTTTCTGTCTTCGCTAGTAAAAGAGCAGATTTAATTGCTCTCAATCCTCTCAACCGAGCCTCGTCTTTGGCTAACATAGCCGCTTTAATATCCTGATTTATCGTGTTCTCAAGAGCCATATTCATTTTATATTATGCACCTTTATGATGCGAATTATTTAACGTTTGGGATTGTTCCCTATATTATAAGCTACCGCGACATTACTTTTTGGGCAAAACTAATTATTTTACACATAAAACAGGTAAACAGGAACAAGTATTTACTTAAGATTTACCTTTCCTGCTAATCGATCAGTCTCAAAATAACCACAAAATAGCATACAATCCAAGTTTCGATAAAAATATTTTATGGCTCCTTATGGAAAAGAGTGCCGGTTGCCTGAGCCGTTGGCATTAGCAATAAATCATTTACATTTACATGGGGTGGACGGGAAGCTGCGAACCAAATAGCTTCTGCAACGTCCTCGGCAGACAAGGGAGTAAAACCTTCATATACTTTTTTAGCTCTCTCTCTATCACCTTTAAACCGAACAACGGAAAACTCAGTTTCGACTGCTCCCGGATCAACACTTGTGACCTTTATATTATACGGCAACAAATCGATTCGCATCGCTTTCGTCAAGGCATCTACTGCATGCTTTGTTGAACAGTACACGTTTCCATTTGGATAAACTTCCTTCCCGGCAATCGAACCGATATTGATGATATGTCCTGTCTTTCTCTCTTGCATAGCAGGAGCTACGGCTCTCGTAACATAAAGTAAGCCCTTCAAATTAGTATCAATCATGCGATCCCAATCGTCAGTGTTGCCTTCTTGTATGGGTTCCAATCCCTGACTCAAACCTGCATTGTTGATTAAAACATCAATAACCTTCCAATTTTCAGGCAATTCATCCCATACCTTTTGTACTAGGTTCTTATCCCGTACATCTAAACCTATTGCATGAATCTGAACGCCATATTTATTTTGTAGATCAGTAGCCATGGCATGCAACCGGTCTACCCGGCGGGATGCCAATAAAAGGTTGTACTTTTCCCTTGCAAATATTTCCGCGCAGGCAAAACCAATTCCCGAGCTTGCACCTGTTATAAAGACCGTCTTCATTCCTAACATGTTATTTTTATCGTGTTATACTGCTCAAGGTAAACACGATATTTTTAAATGAATTCCTTCTGTTTTGTTCTTTTATCTATGTAAGCCCATCTCCTTTTATGCTTTCTGAAATCACTCCCTCATAAAAGACTCGTTCAGCTAACTACTCAAATATCAAACTGAATTGGATACTTCTTAGCGATAGTTTATCAAGTGGTTCCATAAAAGGATTGGGTAAGTTCTTCCATTTTTTATCGAGAATGCTATTCATGGTTTGCGACCATTTTAACTCTGCCGACATCTTGAAGTACTCAAAAAACAAATCGACACCTACCCCCGCTTCATATGAAAAATAATAAGGTTTTACAATAAGGGGCATGAATTCCGGACGATTTTCTGTAAGCTCGTTATAGTATTTGTTCCGTCCTATATTTCTACTGAATTTTGCACCTCCAACAAGGTAGCCCCGATATTTATCTTCGCCGTAGATCTTTTTCATATCCGATTTAAACTTAAATAGAACAGGCATTTCAAATGCAAAAAAGTTCTTATCTAAGCTGTTGCCGCTTGCATTAGGGTTGGGTTCCTCTTTATGATATTTAGATATCGTAACCCGTTCGCCTGTGGCTTCGTCCAAAAACGTATAGTCCAACGACTGGTTAGCGAATATCAAATATGTGGGCCTGACAATAAAATTTGCATTCCCACCAATCCGTACATCAATTGGGATGCCGAAGCCTACTCCGCCCATGGCGGCAGGCGTTTTTAACCCTACCAACCTTCTTCCCGGAACACCACCATTGGATGATTGCCAATGGGCATTTTTTGTGGCCTTATAATAAGAAGTCTGATAGGTAAAGAAAAAGCCGAGATGAAGTATCTGATCTTCATCGTACTCGCCGCTAAAAGGTAAAGTCATTCTTTTTTGCGCACTCGCAACAAAAGAAAAAACGAGCATAACGCCCAATGCAATACCTTTTTTTATCATCATTTTGTGCCTATATAAATGCTACAAATACCGAAAGTTTGCGGTCTACATACTGTTTTTGAAAAACCTACTCGATCAAGAATTGTTGTAAACCGCTCTCCATCCGGAAATTGTACAACTGACTCCGGCAAATAGCTATAAGCTTCCCGATCTTTGGAGAACAATCTTCCGAAGAAAGGCATGAGTGTCCTGGAATAAACACTGTAAAGTTGCTTCATGGGAAAAGTTTTTGGATTTGAAAATTCCAATATAACCGCTTTCCCTCCCGGCCTTAACACGCGACAAATATCAGCAAGACCTTTTTCCAGGTTTTCAAAATTGCGAACGCCAAAAGCGACCGTAACGGCATCGAATGATCCATCATCAAAAGGTAAACCCTCCGAATCTCCCAACACTACTTCAAATTTATTGCCCACACCTCGCTTTGCGATTTTCTCCTTGGCAACCGCTAACATCCCTTCAGAAATATCAACTCCGACTATTTTATCAGGCTTCAGTATATTAATAGCCTCAAAGGCAAAATCACCCGTCCCGGTAGCTACATCCAATATTTTTTTAGGTTGCAATTGGCGGAGCGACCTAATCGCCTTTTTTCGCCATATGATATCAATACCAAAAGATAAAAAGTGATTGAGGAAATCGTAGGTCTTCGATATATTATTGAACATGGTAGCGACCTGTTGTTTCTTGCCTACCTTGTCATCTTTATATGGGGTAATTGTGTTTGAATCCATGCGTACGCAAACTTATACAAAATTGCGTTCTTCGCCAAGGGTCTCTATGTAATAATCGTTGTGAGTGGTCGACTAGCGTTGCAGACATAATTTGTCATGTCTTATGCCGAGTATCCTATCCCTTGTCTTTTATCAACCATTTCCCTACTCAACTATTTACGGCTTAAAACGTACAACTAAAATGCTATCTTTGCCTATTATGATCATAAAAAGTGCTGAATTTGTTTGTAGCAACACAAGGATAGATAAGCTTCCTCCTCCTACGATTCCTGAATACGCCTTTATAGGACGTTCAAATGTGGGAAAATCTTCATTGATCAATGCGTTAACTCAGCATAAAGGTTTAGCAAAAACTTCGCAAACACCCGGAAAAACGCAGTTAATAAACCATTTTTTAGTTAACAAGGAGTGGTTTTTGGTAGATTTACCGGGGTACGGTTATGCAAAAACCTCTAAAACAAATCGCAGCGAATGGGAAAAATTTATAAAAAAATACCTATTTAACCGGGAGAATCTACAATGTGTGTTCGTACTGATAGACAGCAGATTAACACCACAAAAAAATGATTTGGATTTTTGCTGTTTGTTGGGAGAAAAAGGCATTCCTTTTATTCTTATTTTTACCAAGGCTGATAAACAGTCTAAAATAAAATCGGAACATAATATAGAACTGTTTCGTAAGGCTCTTTTAACTTGGTTTGAAGAAGTTCCACCACATATACTCACCTCGTCCGAAACCCGAAATGGGTGCGACGAAGTACTTGGTTTAATTGACGAAGTTAATCAGAGATTCACCGTTTAATATCATCGATATAAACATAAGCTGACATCAGCCGGTGCGTAGCACGCCGTTACAATTACACAAATGAAAAAATATCTATCGCTTGTTCTTTTTGCACATAGCATTTTTGCGATGCCCTTTGCTTTTATTGGTTTCTTTTTAGCCATTCACACAACCAATTATACGTTCAATTGGTTGTTACTGTTACTGATGTTGATCTGTATGGTTTCAGCGCGTAATGCCGCTATGGCCTTTAATCGTTATCTAGACAGGGATATTGATGCGCTTAATCCCCGCACAGCTATGCGTGATATTCCAGCAGGCCGTATAAGTGCAAAGAGCGCACTAATTTTCACCACCATAAACTGCATTATTTTTGTAATAGCCACCTATTTTATTAATCCTGTTTGCTTTTACCTCTCGCCTGTAGCACTATTTGTTGTATTGTTTTATAGCTATACCAAACGTATAACGCCTCTGTGCCATTTGGTATTGGGATTAGGTCTAGGTTTAGCTCCTCTCGGTGCTTATTTGGTTGTAACGGGCAGCTTCAATATCGTACCGGTGTTATATGCGTTCTCTGTACTCTTCTGGGTAAGTGGTTTTGACATTATCTACGCTTTACAGGATGAAGAATTTGATCGAAGCCATCATTTAAACTCGATACCGGCTTACTTTGGCAAGAAGGGTGCATTACGTATATCCGAAGTTTTACATATACTATCGGCTTGTTGCGTAATCATCCCTATGTTTTATCTACATTTAAGTTGGTTCTATATTATAGGTGTTCTTTTTTATTGTTCGCTACTCGTCTATCAACATCTTATCGTAAGTCCTACCGACTTACGACGAGTTAATCGGGCGTTTATGACCACCAATGGGATTGCCTCCGTTATTTTTGCTATGTTCTTTTTATTGGATATTTATTTCTTTGGTTAAGCCTTTACTAAAAAGGTGCTATTATTAATATGACAGTAGACACAATGGAAAAAGAGTAAGTGTTTGCACTACTCGATGCTTTTCCAGTCAAAAGCAAATAAAAGCCCTGCTTAAATAGATGTCCTGGGAGATCCCTTTTTCATCCGTCTTCCATTCCTATGATATTCCTGTAACATCCGTACTATATACGTTCTATAGAAAAGCAATGAAATACGGATGGATAGCGGAGGTATACCGAATGATAGGTGGATATGACGTGGACTAAAGGTGGATTTCACGTGGACTTGACGTGGATTCAAACATTGAAAAAATCTGATGTAATAATTGAAATCAGGAAGCTTTTACGTGTTGGTAGGAATACTTTGCAAATTTACGAAAAATATTGTAAAATGCCGGCTAATTGGTAATACTATGGCAAAACAAACAAGTGATATTACCCTTAGCGGAAAATTAGGTGATCATGTTCATTATCATCGTAACGGCAAGCACTTTACAAAAAGGGCCTCCACTAAGCCCCATAATTTTTCACCGGGAAGTGTTGCGGCCCAAGAAACTTTCGGTTTGGGCAGCGCCGTAGGGAAGCAGTTAAAAATAGCTTTAAAGCCTGTTTTAGATGAATATAAATATGATGGTATACACAATAGATTAACTGAGGTTTGCAAACAAATTTTCAGAAAGGGGCCGATACATCCATCAGAAACTAAAAGATTCGAAGACTATAATATTAAAATGCTGCTCGGTTTGAACTTAAACAGGCACACAGCTATTGAATCACTGATATATAAAAACCCGTTAGAACTCCTTTATAGCCCTACAGGAGAAATAAAGATCATGGTAAATGAGCATAATCCAACGGAGGTTTTTCCGAACCATTTAAAGATGTATGCAGCTTCAATCAGATTTCTTTTTTTAATCATTGACTTAGAAAAACCATCTCATACCCACCATCAAACACAGGAGATCATAATCCCGTTAAATCAATCGCACTTTGCGAAAATACAGGGAAGTGTACACCTAGGATCAGTGGATAATAAACTGTTAATGTGTTGTACACAACTTAGATATTATGGCAATGCAGACTGCCATTCCTATTCAAACAATAAAAAGTTGGTCGCTGCAGCGATTACAGCCATTGAATACATTAAAAACGGAGCTTTTGTCTCCTATCCTCCATTTAATCAACATGAAGCTAAGCCTTTAGCCAATAAGGGCGTACCGCTTAATACAATCGCTATAAAATGGGAATAAGGGACAAAGAAATTAATGTCCTTTCCACTTCAAACGTTATTCATAAAAAGATATATGCAGACACCAAATAAAATTAACCGTCGATTTGTATCACAAGATTTGCCCATCTTATGGGAAAATCTGAATCCTTTGTTTCAAGACTTACAAAATCGATCCATTGATTCCAAAGAGGCATTGGAACAATGGATGCTTGACCGTAGTGAATTAGAAGCAGTTTTGGAAGAAGATTTCGCTTGGCGTTATATCCGTATGACATGCGATACAACAGATGAGAAATTACTTCAAGATTTTCAATATTTCGCTACCGAGATTGAGCCGAAAATAGCACCCATTGCCAATTTATTAAATAAAAAACTTATAGAATCCCCCTTTGTAAAGGAATTGGATCAAGAAAAGTATTTTATCTATTTGAGGGGGGTTAAGAAAGCGTTGGAAATATTTAGAGAGGAAAACATCCCACTTTTAACCGAATTGCAGGTGGAACAGCAAAAATATCAATCCATCACCGGAAATATGGAGGTGGAAGTTGATGGCAAAAGTTATACGCTTCCCCAAGCGGCCACATTTTTAAAGGCTACTAACCGGCAAAAACGGGTAGAGGTTTGGCAGCGTATAAACAACAGGCGCCTACAAGATAAAGATCAGTTGAATAGTCTTTTTAACCGTTTACTGAAGCTAAGACACCAAGTAGCGCTGAATGCCGGTTTTGAAAATTATCGCGATTATATGTTTCAGTCCCTAGGTCGTTTTGACTATACTCCTCAAGACTGTTATGCCTTCCATGCAGCAATCGAAAAAGAAGTGGTTCCGCTTTTGCTAGAAAAAGCAGAAATACGTAGAAATGCGCTTCAGATTAACGAGCTAAAGCCGTGGGATCTGGAAGTGGATATTACGGGAAAACCAGCGCTTAAACCTTTTGATAACGGACAAGAACTGATCGAAAAAACCGCTGCTTGTTTCAACCGATTAGATCCATCTATCGGCAAATACATCGAAATTATGCAAGCACGTGAACTTTTTGATGTGGAAAGCAGAAAAGGGAAAGCTCCCGGTGGCTATAACTATCCCTTAGCGGAAAGCGGTGCTCCGTTTATTTTTATGAATTCGGCCAACACATTCAGAGATTTAACAACTATGGTCCATGAGGGGGGGCATGCTTTGCATACCTTTCTAACTGCCGACTTAGAACTGAACGACTTCAAGCACCTTACCAGTGAGATTGCCGAACTAGCATCCATGAGCATGGAGCTCATTTCGATGGATTACTGGGATTCGTTCTTCGAAAACCATGAGGATCTCGTACGCGCCAAACGAGAACAACTGGAAGATGTATTGAAAACCTTACCTTGGGTGGCTACCGTTGATCAATTCCAGCATTGGCTCTATACTAATCCCGACCATACAGAGGAACAACGGGCTATCGCATGGAATGAGATTTTTGATCGCTTTGGCCATAATTTCGCGAACTGGGACGGCCAAGAGGAGGCAAAATCGTTCCTTTGGCAAAAGCAGCTGCATATCTACGAGGTACCGTTCTATTATATTGAATATGGTATGGCTCAATTGGGAGCGATTGCTGTATGGAAAAATTATAAGGAAAACCCTGAATTAGGTTTAAGGCAATACATAGATGCCCTTAAACTGGGGTACACGAAAACAATTCCCGAAATTTATCAAACGGCTGGAATTGCCTTCGATTTCAGCCAAACTTACATAAAAGAGCTGATACAATTTGTGAAAGCAGAATTGGAAAAATTATATGAAGAACAACATTAAGAGTATTACCGTATTTTGCGGATCTAGTAACGGACTGAAAAGCAGTTACATGGAACAAGCCTTTTTACTTGGCGAAACGTTAGCGCAAAAGGGTATTCAACTTGTATATGGTGGCGCTAAAGTAGGCTTAATGGGAGCCGTTGCGGATGGCGCGTTGAGCAAGAAGGGCAGAGTCGTCGGTATCATACCTGATTTTCTAAAAAAGAAGGAGTTGGCACATGGAGGTATTACCGAACTGCATATCGTTGAAACCATGCATCAACGTAAAACAAAGATGCATGATCTGTCTGATGGTTTTATAGCGTTGCCGGGAGGTTTTGGAACCATGGAAGAGCTGTTTGAAATTATTACCTGGGCCCAACTTGGCCTACATAAAAAGCCCATCGGGCTGCTCAACACAGATAGCTTTTATGACCACCTCGTCTTATTGCTCGATCAAATGGTCAATAACGGCCTCTTAAAGGAAAGCAATCGTAATATGTTATTGGTTAATCAGGATATTGATACGCTGATTGAGCAGATGTATTCGTATGAAGCTCCCGCTGTAGGCAAGTGGATCAGCAGTGAGGAAGAAGTGTAGTTAAATGTAGCAGCGGCACGAACTGTAGCAACATCAATAAGAGAGAGCGTGCTCGTGCTGCTGCCACTGTTACTATTTAACAAGCTAGCGAAATAACCGATCGAGAGTCTCCAGGTCAATATCGTGGTAATTGCGGATATAGTAGTCACAGGGTGGTAGTTCTTCTTTGGTATGAGAAGAAAGAACTCCAACAACCTTCATGCCTGCATTGACCGCTGCCGTCACGCCCGAAAATGAATCTTCAAAAACAACACAGCCCGTTGGTAATACCTGCAAATTTTTCGCCGATTTTAAATATACTTCGGGATTAGGCTTATGCTTTTCTACATCCTCGCTGCTTAATACCGATTCCATTTGAGGCGCGAATGCTAACTTGTCCAAAATAAGCTCGAGATTTAAGTAAGGCGCCGAAGTAGCCACCCCGGTTTTATATCCTGCATCTTTCAAGCTCGACAAAAAACTCAGAAATCCTGGTATAGGGTCAATATGATTGGCATAAATGGTTCTGAATAACAATTCCTTTTCGTCCTCCAGTTCTTTCACCTCCTCATCACTAAGCTCTTTTTTTAGAAAATACTTCATGATATAGCTATTATGCTTACCATATATATGATCTATGAATTCCTGTTCGGTATACGGAATTGATCTTTTATCAAAAAATTGCTTAAACGCTTCTGCATGATATGGGTTGGTATGACAAATGACTCCATCCATATCGAAAATTACGGCTCGATGATTCATGTCGCAAAGATAGTGATAAAGGTATAAGGTGAAAAGCCTAATCCTTACACCCCATACTGTACTCCCTAGACCTTACACCCTATACCGTACTTCTCGCACCGTTCTAATTCTTTATCGGTAAGAAGCCATACGTTTTCCCATATTCCAACATTTGTTCGTAAAAAGAAGTGGGATATTCGATTTTAACATCCGTTATTCGTCCATCTTCTTCTATTGCAATCAATTTTGGCTGTATGAAGCCCTTGTACGGCTTGAGATTTAATTTCGCATACCGCTCCAACACTTCTTTATGCAGCGCTTGATCAACCTTCACGCCGTAGTTTTCAACGAGATTTTTACCCGCTTCATAATCACCTTCGGATTTAATGCGTTGGATTTCTCTTAGCAGCTCGCCAAACAAAGTACGCAATTTTTCATAATCATTGATCTGCACATAGGTTTTACCGTTAGCTTTGATGAATTCAACAACTTTATCATTCTTCCCGCGCTCATATACCCAGTAAGCATTCAACGCGCGATTGCGCATGTGGGCTTCTTCTATATTATCACCTAACTTTAGCCGTGTCAACTGCGTCATTAAACCGTTCATCATATAGTTATCGTATTCGGCTTTCCCGACCTCTAAAGAAGGCATAACGCCTATTTCAACTAATTTAGGATCCATCACATAGTACAAGGCAACGAGATCAGCGCGAGCTTCTTCTAAGCACGAAGCATAGCTTTTCAAGGTTTTATCCGGAGTTCCAACGCCCGAATTTATCTGGCCCGAAGCGTGACCTATACATTCATGCATATCGGTATGCAAATCGCTTCCCAGGTTCCCAAATTGTTTCATACGCTCCAATTTTTTCGGATTATTAACAAACTCATCCAAGAACCCGCTGCTGGCACTACTTTCATTATAAGCATGTATGATATTGCTCAAAGACACTGACTTTGAGCCATACTCTTTGCGTAACCAGTCAGAGTTCGGTAAATTAATTCCGATAGGAGTACTAGGAGCGGCATCACCTGCTTCTACAATTGCCGTGATAGCTTTGGCACTGATTCCTTTTACTTTTTTCTTCTTGTGCTCTGCTATCAATGGTGAATTGTCTTCGAACCATTGCGCCTGATCCGCGATGGCTTTAATTCGTTTGGTACTTTCGAAATCCTTTAGGGAAAGAACGGCTTCATAGCTACCTTTCATGCCGATGGCATCGTTATAAACTTCGATAAAACCATTCGCAAAATCAATGGTAGCGGTGGTATCTTGCACCCATGCAATATTGTATTCATCCCATTTTTTTAAGTCGCCCGTTCTATAATAATCTACGAGCAACGACAGCGATTTTTTCTGTTGGTCATTTTCCGCTAATGGAATAGCTTTCTCAATCCAATGCACCATCTGCTTGATGGCTGCATCATACATGCCGCCCATTTTCCAAACACGTTCAATCAACTTGCCCGATTCTTTGGTAACTTTACTATTCAGGCCCCATTCCGGATCTTGCCCTGTATGTGGAAATGAATTGTAAAAATTTTCGACTTCCTGTTGTGTAACACCTTCATAAAAATTGTTAGACGACTGCGCGACGTGATCAATACCCTCTGTCAAGTTAACCATTTTAGACTCAAACGACGGATCAAAGATGATCTCTTTCATTTTTGCCAAAAAGGCTTCTACGGTCTCGCCTTCATTTAACGGGAGCGACTTTTCGTCGCAAGCCTTCACCAATTTAGCAAAGTAGTCAAAAGTGCAAGTAGGCACAAATTTATCGTTTGAATAATGATGATGATTCCCGTTACTGAACCAAAATTGTCCTGAATAAACCTTAAATTTCTCCCATTCATCTCCGGATTGCTCCGTTTTAGGGTTATGCCAAATGGCTTCTAACGTCTTCCTAATTGTTAAATTATACTTTCCTCTTTGATCATAGATAATATCACGACCCGAAAGTGCCGCTTGATAGAGATAATACGCGAAAGTCTTTTGTTTTAATGTAAGTTGTTCCCAGCCTGGTACCTGATAACGTAAGATTTCGAGGTCTGTGAAGGAATCGACGGAAACTTTAAACGTGTCCTTAACTGAAGTTTGCTTTTCAGAAGTATTGCAAGCGGGTAAAAGTGCGACTGCTAGTACACTAAAGAGCCAAATGCTCCGATTTTTTTTCTTCATCATATTGTGGTTCTAATTTAGCTTGTAAAGGTACTAGTTTAGGAAATAGTTAGTAGGGAAATTGTTAAGTAGTTGATTAGCCGATGAGCCAATGTGATGATGAGCTTATTGCGGGCTTAAAGCGTACTGCTTATGGCTTAGAGCATGGGCAATGGTTGAGTAGGGAAATTGTTAAGTAGTTGATGAGCCGATGAGCCAATGTGATAATGAGCTTATTGCGGGCTTAAAGCGTACTGCTTATGGCTTAGAGCATCGGCAATGGTTGAGTAGGGAAATTGTTAAGTAGTTGATGAGCCGATGAGCCAATGTGATAATGAGCTTATTGCGGGCTTAAAGCGTACTGCTTATGGCTTAGAGCATCGGCAATGGTTGAGTAGGGAAATTGTTAAGTAGTTGATGAGCCGATGAGCCAATGTGATGATGAGCTTATTGCGGGCTTAAAGCGTACTGCTTATGGCTTAGAGCATCGGCAATGGTTGAGTAGGGAAATTGTTAACTAGTTGATTAGCCGATGAGCCAATGTGATGATGAGCTTATTGCGGGCTTAAAGCGTACTGCTTATGGCTTAGAGCATCGGCAATGGTTGAGTAGGGAAATTGTTAAGTAGTTGATGAGCCGATGAGCCAATGTGATGATGAGCTTATTGCGGGCTTAAAGCGTACTGCTTATGGCTTAGAGCATCGGCAATGGTTGAGTAGGGAAATTGTTAACTAGTTGATTAGCCGATGAGCCAATGTGATGATGAGCTTATTGCGGGCTTAAAGCGTACTGCTTATGGCTTAGAGCATCGGCAATGGTTGAGTAGTTA
Source organism: Olivibacter sp. LS-1 (assembly GCF_008245145.1). Taxonomy (GTDB): domain Bacteria; phylum Bacteroidota; class Bacteroidia; order Sphingobacteriales; family Sphingobacteriaceae; genus Olivibacter; species Olivibacter oleidegradans. Next base: position 5,676,526 of record NZ_CP041643.1, read on the forward strand.
GTTGCTTTTAATACAGGTAAAAAAGCTGATGGATAGCTGATTTGTATATTCGATAAATTTTTCATAACTTAAACATATAAAACCGGAGGTTAATATGTCTAAATTAAATGCCGATTGGTTTATCGAAATTCCCTTGGATTTTGAATACAAGAAATATCACCTTTTAGCCTATCTTAAAGAAATCAACCATCATTTCCACAAAAACAGGCTATATCCTAACTTAAATGATTTGGTCTTTCATTATAATAATTTACAAAAGTTCAAGAAGGATAAGACAACACTGCAAGATTCTTTTCCGGTGCGTTTAACCCATGCCGATACGGAAGCAGTAAAATTAACCTATGAAAAGCTAGTGAACGACGATGAATTAATGATGGAGATCGAACGCATTATCAGTTACGCTATCGTAAAGTTAGGTAGCGTCTTAAAAGAAGGAAAAGAGATTTATGATTTTGTAGAGAGCCGTTTGACCATTGAGTCGATTGGAGTAATGCCGCTTTACCCATATAATGGATATATGCTATTAAAAAACGGAGATGAGAAAGGCATTTTAGTATATGAATATCAAGTGACTTTGTTTGAAGGAAAAGACGAAAAATATCGTGGCGTTCATATGCATTACGTTACCAAATACGATCGGCATTTTCTTTACGGAACACCGGAGTCGATTCGTAAAGATCTTATACACAAACGGAAAAAGCTACCCAATCCGGCGGTTTACCATGTGGAAAGCGATATTACTTTTCCACTCGATCAGACATTGTTACCGCTGGCCAAGCGCACATTGATGAAGCATATATCTTAAGTTGTTGAGTGGTAAACTAGTTAAGATGTTTAGTGGTTAGTGGTTGATGTATTACAGTTACAGTACCAAGAAGCTATAACCAGTAACGCTTTAAATCCGTATAAGCTCATTATCACATTGGCTAATCGGCTAATTAACCACTCAACCATTTACCAGCTCTAAGCCATAAACAGTAATGCTTTAAACCCACATAAACCCATCATCCCATTGGCTAATCGGCTAATTAACCACTCAACTATTCCACTTTTCTTAATCAATCCATTCGAAACCTGTATAAGGCACAAGTACCGATGGAACTTTGATTCCTTGATCTGTTTGGTTTTCCTCCAAAATACAAGCAACAATCCTCGGAAGCGCCAAAGCACTTCCATTGAGTGTATGGGCTAAATGCATTTTCCCATCCTGTCCTTTAAATCGTGCCTTTAAACGGTTACTTTGAAAAGTTTCAAAATTAGAAACAGAAGAAACCTCCAACCATCGTTGCTGTGCGCCACTCCATACTTCCATATCATAGGTCATAGCAGAGGCAAAGCCCATATCCCCGCCACATAAGCGTAACACTCGGTACGGTAGTTGTAGCTTTTGCAACAGTGATTGCACATACTTGCTCATTTCCTCCAATACGTCATACGATTTTTCGGGGTGAACGATCTGAACCAATTCTACTTTATCAAACTGATGTAACCGGTTCAATCCTCGAACGTGTGCTCCATAGGATCCGGCTTCTCGTCTAAAACAAGGTGTATATGCCGTATTTTTTATAGGAAAATCCTCCTCCTTGAGAATCTCCCCTCTATACATATTGGTTACCGGCACCTCCGCTGTAGGAATAAGGTATAAGTCATCATCGGTTACATAATACATTTGCCCTTCTTTGTCCGGTAATTGTCCTGTTCCAAAACCCGAATCCCCATTGATTAAAATAGGTACCTGTACTTCCCGATAACCATTTTCAATTGCTTGATCCAAAAAGAAATTGATCAAAGCGCGTTGAAGTTTAGCTCCTTTTCCTTTATAAACAGGAAAACCAGCCCCACTAACCTTAACTCCTAACTCAAAATCAATGATATCATATTTGGCTGCCAATTCCCAATGTGGCAACGCATTTTCAGGTAAAACAGGCTTTTCACCGTGCTCCAATACAATTTCATTGTCTTCCGCTGTTTTACCCATGGGTACATCTTTGTAGGGGAGATTGGGTAATTGAACAATTTTCTGAAAAAACTGCTCTTCCAAAGAGCCTAACTCTTCGTTTAATACTTTTAGCTGTTCTTTGTATTCTCCTGACCGGGTTTTGATTTCTTCCGCTTCTTCTCTTTTCCCTTGACGCATTAATTCGCCAATTTGTTTCGCTGCTGCATTACCTTCCGCTGCAATGGACTCTGATCGGGTTTTGATGGAACGAATGCCTTCATCTAAACGAATGACTTCATCTACCAATTCCAATTGACCGAAATTACGCACTTGTAAGCGCTTAATCACATCCTCTCTATTCTCGCGGATATAGCTAATTTGCAACATATATTCTTATTTTTGCAGACAAAGATATTAAAAGTAAAAAGTAAAAAGTAAAAATTCAAAAACTTGGCTCCCGTAGGGATGGCCTGCCCTCCTGTAGGGATGGCAAAAAGCGAGCTCATTGATATCTTTAAAAGTAAGTAAGATATGTTCATAAAAAGCCATCGGTAGCATCCAGGTATCTCTTGACACCTCACACCCATGACTTGATCTTAATAACAGACAAATGCTTTATATCGTTCCAACACCCGTCGGCAATTTAGAAGACATGACATTCCGTGCCATACGTATTCTAAAAGAGGCTGATATCATTTTGGCTGAGGACACACGTACAAGTGCGCCTCTTCTCAAGCATTTTGGGATTGATAAAAAGGCTTATGCTCACCATCAACATAACGAGCATAAGGCCTTGAACGAGATTATTCGCTTTTTAAAAGAAGGTAAAAAAGTAGCACTCATATCCGATGCGGGAACACCCGCCATTTCTGACCCTGGTTTTCTGTTAGTCCGAGAAGCTATAAAAAATGGACTGGAAGTTTCTTGCCTTCCCGGCGCAACAGCTTTTGTTCCGGCATTGGTAAATTCGGGATTACCTACGGACAGCTTTGTCTTTGAAGGCTTTCTACCGATAAAAAAAGGCCGACAAACAAAACTCAAATCGCTCATTGACGAAGAAAGAACTACTATTTTTTACGAGTCGCCCCACCGCATTCTAAAAACCTTGGAGGAATTTAGTATATATTTCGGGAAAGACCGCTTCATTTCTGTATCACGAGAGATCAGTAAAATATACGAGGAAAATGTAAGGGGCACCATCGAAACTGTATTGACACATTTTAAAAACAATCCGATAAAAGGGGAGTTTGTAATTTGTGTGGCAGGAAAATCGTAAATTAGCATGGCTTAGTTGTGAGTAAGTTGATTAGGAAATGGGAATGGTCGAATGTAAGACTTAACGTCTCAACGACTTACCCTATATTCTTTATTTTGAATTTTGAATTTTACTTAAAAGATGTACATAGAACAATATCTAAACGAGGAACAAGACCCTAAAGTGGTAGAAAAACTCGTAAGCAAGTTAAAAGACATGCTTACTTCCGGTGAAGTGATCACTTATATTGCTGTACAAAAAAAACCAGCGGTTACACTGCTACCTGATTGTGTTGTAATTACCAGCAAGCGAATCATTCTTTGTGAGTCTGCTAAACTAGGTCTTACTACCAATTTTGAGATATTTACTTGGCAGGATGTAAAAGATGTGACGTTTAAAGAGGAATTCTTTGGAGCAAAATTTACGGTAATTCCGCAAAGTGGCGAGAACTTAACGGTAGAATATATTCCGAAAGTGCAAGCTAGAAAACTTTATCAACTAGCTAATGAAGCACTCGAAAGGAAGCGGGAAGAGCAACGTCTACGAGAAATAGAATTAAAAAAGGCCGCGACACCTCCTGTTATGTTAAAATCATTACCGGAGGAATTACCTATTGAACCACCACTGAAACCGGAAGAAGAGCCGGTCCTTAAAACATCCGCCGAACAGGAGGACGAAGTAACCATCAAATTGAAGAAGCTGAAAACGCTATTTGAAAAGCAGCTAATTACACAAGCCGAATACGAAAATAAGAAAAACGAAATCCTATCTCAATTTTAAGGTGAAGAACAATTACATTTGGGCCCTAATAAGTGCCTTTTTATTATGGCTGGGCTGGCCGCCCGTTCCTTATTCTGCTCTACTTCTTTTGATAGCTTTCGTCCCTTTATTAATGGCTATTGAACGTGTTATTTTAGATGACACAACAAAGAAAGGACAAAAAATATTTCTTTTAGCCGGTTTTACAGCGCTGATATGGAATACAACTTCAATTTACTGGGTATATAATGCAATAAGTGCAGTAATGCCAGCCTATATCGCTATTTTTATTAGCTTAATACCTTTTGGCTTGGCCGCCTTAATGATAGCTATCGTATTTAAGCTCTACTATCAACTCAGAAAACGATATAGTGTATCCGGTAGCCTCGTTGGACTTGTGTGCTTGTGGATCGGTTATGAATATCTCCATCAAAGCTGGGATCTCGCATTTCCTTGGATGACCTTGGGAAACGGTTTTTCCAATACACATCAATTAATTCAATGGTATGCCTACACCGGAGTTTATGGCGGAACGGCTTGGATCTGGTTGTGCAACATTGCTTTATTTCTTGTACTACGTAAACGAATTTATGAGAAAACTTCCACGCTAAACTTCAAACACACGCTAAACTTCAAACAATTTATACGTTTTGCCTTAGCAGTTCTAATTCCATCTATTATTTCGTTAGTACAATATTTCTCGTATGAGGAGCATGAAAATCCCTCTAATGTGGTGGTAGTACAACCAAATATTGACCCCTATGGCAAATTCGGCAATATACCTGTCGCCACTCAAGTTGAGAACCTTATTCGACTATCAAGAGATAAAGCACAAACAAATACCGAATTTTTTATTTGGCCCGAATCAGCAATTCCTGAAAGACCGCCCGGAGTAAATGAAGAGGAAATAAGGAATAACGACAGCTATCTTCGCATACGGGATTTTCTGTATAATTATAAAAACGGAAATGTATTATCCGGGATTGAATCAATGCAGTTGTACGATTCGCTTCAGACACCATCTGCTCGTCAATTCAGTAACGTATCCAAATACTATGACGTTTTTAATGCTGCCGTACTAATTGACAATTCCTCAAAAGTGCAATTCTATCATAAATCGAAATTGGTACCAGGTGTTGAACAAACACCATTTTCGTATCTATCCTTTTTAAAACCTTTATTTGCCGCATTCGGCGGTAGCACCGGGAGTTATGGTTCGCAAGAAAAACCTTCGGTCTTCTACTCGCAAAGCGGCATTGGAGCTGCCCCCGTCATTTGTTATGAATCCATTTGGGGAAATTATGTAGCTGAATACGTACGACAGGGCGCTCAATTTATCGCTGTAATCACAAACGACGGCTGGTGGGGCAACACCTCCGGTAAAAGCCAACATTTGGCTTACGCTAAATTGAGAGCTATAGAAAACCGACGATGGGTGGCGCGGGCAGCTAATACGGGTATTTCAGCCTTTATCAACCAACGGGGGGATATCGTTAGCCAGAGCGAATGGTGGGTACCAACTGCGCTTAAAGCAGATATTAATCTGAATGAAGAAATAACGTTCTATACAGCAACGGGCGACTATTTTGCTTATGCAGCTTGCTTTGGATGTGCAATCTACTTGGTTTTACTTTTGGGAACTTTTTTTAAACGGTTTGGTCGTGGAGTGGTTAGTCGATGAGGTATGAGTTAATTAGCCCATGAGGTTGCGTTGTTGTGTAGAAGATCACTCAGTAGATAATTAGCGCATGTGATAATGAACGAAGTCAGTTCATAAGTACTGGAATAAACAAATAAAGAATAGCATGACGGTATAGACCACAACTATAAACTAAAAAAGGGGCTCAATCTAACAGAAGAACCCCTTTTCAAATCATCACTTAAAAAATTCTTAGTTCTGGGCCATTACCGGATATTGTTTCATAATATTTTGCACAACTACCGGCAGGTCATTTACTGCTTTTTCAGGATTTCTAACTTCACCCGTACCTCTTCCTTGCCATACAATCTTCTTTGTTTTGGCATCGATTGCCTCTATGATAATATGACCGGCACGATAGCGCTCTCTACCGACAGCACCTCCCATGCCCCAACCCCAGTAAGGACCCCAACCCCAGCCCCAACCCCATCCGCCATACATTGGCGCATAGATAGTTCTACTGGTGTTGTTTACGATCGCTTTATATCTAAAGAGCAAATCAGGATTGCTTTTATCATAAGTCAAACCCCTCGCTTTCAGCGCAGCATCCGCTGCTTCGTAAATATTCTCCTCAGCTATTGAGTTATTGTAGTACGATTTAGAAAGCGAATCTAATCCCGGTAACCAAGCATAGGTTTTATACTGAGAAAAAGCCCCGTTTTTACTCTGTGTTGTATAGTATTTATATGGTGAGCAGGCAGCTATCATCACGACTGCCACAACCAACAGGAACCACTTTGTTTTCATTTTACTTACCTCCCAATTGTGTTATAAAAATAACGAATTTAATGCCAAGTTGCTACAGATTAGAAAAATTTAATGCATTGTAACAATATTTTACATTAAAAAGGATGTTTAGCTACCAAAGGCATCGCCCGACCTACGCCAAATGCTTTTCGTGTAACACGTAAAATGGGAGGCGACTGAAATCGCTTAAATTCTGAACCTACTACTAACTTAATAACACGTTGTACCAAAACTTCATCGAAACCATCAGCTATAATTTCTTTACTGCTCATCTCAAGTTCTACATAACGATGCAGTATCGCGTCGAGCACGTTATACTCAGGCAACGAATCCGAATCCTTTTGATCGGGTCGTAATTCAGCCGACGGTGCTTTAGTAATAGTATTTTCCGGAATAACAATGCCGTTACGGTTAATATAATGGGCAAGCTGATAGACTTTCGTTTTGAGTACATCGCCGATAACACCCAAGGAACCGGCCATATCTCCATAGAGGGTTCCATAACCAACGGCTGCCTCGCTTTTATTAGAAGTGTTCAATAAAATATAGCCATGCTTATTAGACATAGCCATCAAAACGATTGCACGTACACGTGCTTGTATGTTTTCTTCGGTAATATCGTTTTCCTTTCCTTTGAAGGCCTTCGCCATCATATTATCGAAAGCTTCCGTCGCCTCTTTAATCGGAATCACTTCATGTAAACACCCTAGATTCCCTACTAAATCCATGGCATCGTCTACGGAATGCCCGGTTGAATAAATGGAAGGCATCAACACTCCCATAACATTCGTAGATCCCAATGCCTCACAGGCTAAAGCCGCAACCACTGCAGAATCGATGCCTCCAGACAATCCTAATATGGCTTTTTTAAAGCCCGATTTTGCAAAAAAATCTTTGATTCCGAGAACCAAAGCTTCATGAATATTAACAATTGACTCAGGTTCTTTATAAACAGTGGTCAACTGTCGTGCAACAAGCTCTTTCCCGTTGAGTTGGTAATAACGAAGATCCTCGGCGAAAGGATTCAGCACATCTATCAATTTAGCTTTCTCATCAAACACTAACGAACGTCCATCAAAGATAATGTCTGCATGAGCACCTATGGTATTGACATACAGCGCAGGCAATGCATGCCGCTTGCTATGGGCGGTTACAACGGCGCAGCGAGCTTCAAAATGGCTTTCAGAAAATGGAGAAGCGGCGACATTGATCATAATGTTCGGCTGTTGCTTTGCCAGTTCGATCATGGGATCTTGCGGATAGAGGGAAGGGAAATGCTCATTCCATAGATCTTCGCATATAGTAAGTGCAATGCGGTTCCCTTTATAATCGACACACTTAAAGGTATTATTTGGTTCAAAATACCGGTATTCGTCAAATACATCATAATCCGGCAAAAGGGTTTTGTGAACCGTGTCCTTTACCGCTCCGTCTACGATAAAAAGCGCAGCATTATATAGCTGCTTTCCTTTGGTCAGTTTACTCCTTACAGGAGCACCAATAATACAGGCGATCCCAACACAAGATGCCGCAATCTGTTCAATACTTGTCTCGCAGGCATCCAGAAAAGAACGATATCGAAATAAATCTTTAGCTAAATAGCCGCCTATTGTGATTTCCGGAAACACCACCAGATCAGCGCCTTTCCTTTTAGCCTCAGCTATTGTTGCTATAATTTTTTCTGTGTTTCTCTCAAAATTACCAATATGGTAGTTTGTCTGCGCAATCGCTATAATCATATGTTACTGAACCTATCCGTTTATTAAAAAAGTATACCAAGATTAAAGGCAAAATAAGAATTATTAGCCCCTCCGTGTTTAATGACACGTGTAAATCCGTTATTAAAGCTTAGTCCCGTCATAAGCCGCAAATTATGATCTAACAGCCATTCGACCCCTCCTCCTATTTGGAGACCTAATCTGAAAATATCGGCGCCACCTTTCATATTATTGGATTCTTGGACTACGACCCTGTTACTGTTTAATATTTCTTGCTTCGCACTTAATTTAACGCCTAAAGTAAAGCCGAACTGGCCATAATAACTTCTATAATATTTTTGGGTGCTTTTTAGTTTTACGCCTAAGGGAATTTGGGCATATTGTAATCGATAGTTATTGATCACAAAATCGTTCCCTTCAGGTCCATTCTGATAGGTTTCTGATTGAGCGCGCAAGTTATCAATCAACAAACCACTTGAAAAATAATAATTCTCTGAAAACGCAAAATCGGCGACTAAGCCGTAATTGTAACCTATTTTAGCTGTATTTGACTTCACATCAAAGTCGCCGTACCGCAACCAGTTAATGTTGGGCGACAACATAATTCCTAAACTGATACGCTTATTATCATACTTTGATGCATAGTAATCCTGGCTATTAGCACTTGATAACATGAAAAAAAATATGCTTGTAATAAGCGCCAATTTTTTAAATGGTATGTTTATTTTCATTGATCTTTTGTTATTCGTTGAAGTTATTAAAAAACGTTAGTCGTTAAAATGTTGAATGGTCAAGACGTTAAGTGGTTGAGACGTTGAGTGTCGAGTGCTTTGACGTATTACAGTTACTGTACTAAGGCTCTAAGCCATAAGCAGTATGCTTTAAGCCCGCATAAGCCCATTATCACATTGGCTAACCGGCTAATTAACTACTCAACCATTTTATCAGCTCTAAGCCATAAACAATATGCTTTAAGCCTGCATAAGCCCATCATCACATTGGCTAATCGGCTCATTAACTACTCAACTATTCCTCTACTCAACCATTTCCCTATTCCACGTACTTCGAAATAAACTTTCCTTTCCACTTTTTACTTTTTATATTATTAATTTAGCGGCCTATCATCACAAGCATGAAGGCACTTAATTTGAAAGGCGCACAAATCTACCTCTTTTTTTTGACTATTACTTTGATGGCATGTAAGCATAGGCAAGAGCCTGATGTAAGCAACATCCAACTTGACATTAAAATCGAACGTTTCGACCAATCCTTGGATAGCCTTACCGCGTATAACCTATCTGAAAAGCATTCGCAATGGCAAAAAAAATACGATCAATTTTATAGCGACTTTATAACGCATATGCTCCAAGCAGGAAATCTACAAGACACCTCGGAGCTTTTCAACAATTATAGAAAAATATTACAGAGTCGTGATTTTATAGCGCTGAAAAAAAGTATTTCACAAACTTATCCAACTTTAAACGCACAAGAAGAGCAGCTAACGATTGCCTTTAAACATCTAAAGTATTATTTTCCAAACATAGAGATTCCAAAATTCATCGCCTTTTTCTCAGGCTTCACCGTCCAATCCCCCATTAACGAGCATTATATTGGTATTGGACTAGACATGTTCCTAGGTGCCAACTCGCCGTTTTATCCAGCTTTAGTTAAAAGCATCCCACTCTATATATCGCGAAGATTTACGCAGGAGAATATCGTGCCTCGTACGGTTGAAACTTACCTGCGGGAAGAGCTATTTCCGGAACCGGATAAAGGAAATCCAAGTATGCTGGATCTAATGCTGTACAATGGAAAAATCATGTACCTCATGGACAGGTCGATGCCTCTCCTAGCTGATAGTTTAAAAATCGGCTATACCACCGCGCAGATAAATTGGGCTAACACTTACGAAAAAGATATATGGGCCTGGTTTTTAGAGGAAAATTTGCTGTACGAAACTGACTACTATAAAATTCAGAAACACTTTGGCGAAGCTCCTTTTACACCCGAACTCGGCAGTCACAATGAGTCAGCGCCGAAGTTAGGTATTTATTTAGGCTGGCAAATAGTAAAAAAATATATGGAAGCGCATCCTCAAACGTCTTTAATGGACTTACTCCGTATTGAAGATGCTCAACAACTACTGCGAGATGCTCGCTATAAAGGCATTAACTAATCGCTATCCGATTTCAGTTAGAAGCTTTCTACAGTAACTTTACCATCCTTACCCGGGGATCCGGAATAGATTTGTCCTTGAGGCACACCGCCTAACCGGCCGCCGCCAGCCCGAATTCCCATTCCGATCTGTGTGTAAATATTGTATAGATCGGATTGGGGATTTACTCGATAACCACCGGCCCGCGTATCTATTCGTAAGTAAGCAGTTTGCTCTTTATCTTCCTGCTGGGGGTTAATGCCCGACTTATCGTAGCGGAATGTAACATTTCCGCCGTTCCCGTTAGGGTAAGTACGTGTCCCATTGTTGGCATCACGTCCTCCTGCTAATACGTAAAGTGCTCCAAGTTTTGCAAAATGGATTTGAATATCCATATCCGACCCATTGTTCTTACTATCGGTACCAATAATATAAGCTTGCTTTGGAATTTCCGCATAGTGAATTTTTAGCTTCACCTTTTTCTTTCCGAAGAATTCAAGGGAAGATTTGTCTTGCATAATCAATGTATCGATAGTTAGCACCAAAGTAGAATCTTGACGTTTTGTAGTGAAGCTCCTTTTCTTCTTATGCCCAATCTCTAGTTTTTGAATATGTTGCACCGAATCCTGAGAACCGGCAAATCCCCATGTACTACCTACCAAAAGTAATAGGAGTGTCAAAATCATTTTACCCTTCATAACCATATCTAATTTGATATAGATGATAACCTCGTTTTTTGTCAATTGTTCGCCAAAAACGCATAGCTATTTCTATCACTTAACTTGTTCAGCTGCTAATTAGACAGAAAATCCGGTAATAGGTTTAAGCAAAACAGCGACCTTTAATAGCCTTTTATTTTTTTCAATCGAATAGTTGCCTTCTCTGCTTCTGTTAAATTCCCTTTTGGATATAAAGATTGTTCCCAATCCCCATACATGGGGTTTGGAAGCATAATAAACGTGGTTCCGAACTTCCCCGCATGTTGATCCACCACTTTCTTTGTATCCTTATCTTCTTGATAGAAAATGGTAGAAAAATCACTTAAATTGTCACCGACCAACATGACTATATGATGCGTTTTAGCCACTTGGTTTCTTCTTGATTGTTTATTAGAGGTACTATCTCTAAACAATAGGTGGTCCGTATCGACATAAGGAAATCCAAATTGCTTCAAATTCTGCATGGTGGCGGGAATTTCGCTTTGATCCCGATTACTGATATAAAAAACTGCGACTTTTTTTGAAGCGGCATATTGGAGAAATGAGCACGCTCCAGGAACCGTGTCAGCAATGGCCATTCCGGTCCAACGCTTCCATTCAGCCAAATCAAAGGCTTTCTTCGATAGAATAGCCTGACCGCTTTGCGGAGAATTATCCAATAACGTTTCATCGATGTCTACAATAACACATTTAGGTAACTTCGAGTACTTTTTTAAGGCCTTATCAAGGCTACTATGCGCGTAATTATAGGCCTGAAAACATAAAGCCCGATATTCTCCCGATTGTTGTTGCCATAAAACCGCATTGGTATAATCCCGATGGAACTCCTGCCCATGGGCGCTTGCTATAGCAAAGAGAACACTCACTGTAAATAGATATTTGCTAACCATTTGTTTATAAGATTTTTTTGAAATTACCGGCAATAAAAAAGGCGCGAAAAACTTTCACGCCTTCTTATATTTTAAGATTCGGTTGCTTTATTTCATTATTCTGAAAACCGTACGGAAAGCTATAAAACTACCGATAATCAATAGAATATTAGAAATGGAAGTGAACAAAAAAGAATCCTGTATGAAACGGAAAAAGGTACCGGCTAAGCCAAAGGCTATAGCCACAACTAAGGTTACGTAATAATGAGTCTGATTTGCATTATTATCGGTACTGACGTGAGGTCTCTGCTCTGCTGAATTTGCCATAATAATTTCTTTGTATGCAAAAATAAACTTTTTTTGATGGAATAAAAATATTTGGTGCTTTGTTACGTAGTTAAGTAGAAAAATAGCAAGGACGCTTGTTAGCTAGTCAATACGGTGTTATTCATAAACGTTCTCTTTAATAGACTTTCATGGCTTCCTACGGTCGCATAACCATTGTTAACGGATAATAAGACTGGTCTGTCCTTCAAATAAAAAAAGGCCTCCACAGTGTATTGCTGAGGCCTTTTTTAAATAGTCGTAGCTTACTAGCCGTTGGACAAAGCCGCTGCGCCACTGACAATTTCAGTAAGCTCAGTAGTAATAGCCGCCTGACGTGCTTGGTTATAAGAAAGCTTAAGTGATTTAAGCAATTCCCCCGCATTGTCGGTAGCTTTATCCATTGCAGTCATCCGGGCCCCATGCTCAGAAGCATGCGAATCCAGAACCGCCTTATATAACTGTATTTTTATGGACTTTGGTATTAACTCCTGAATAATCTCTTCTTTCGACGGCTCCAAAATATAATCGACTACATTCTGAGAAGTCTTTGCTTCATCCTTTTCAGCAGGAAGCAAAGGTAAAAGTTGCTCGGTCTTTAAGAATTGGACAGCAGCATTTTTAAACTGATTATAGATAAGTTCAACTCGATCGAATTCACCGTTTATAAAACCATCCATGATTTCTTCGGTGATCTTTGAGGTATTCTCAAAATTCAGTTTCGAAAACAGCTCAGTATGGTTACCTAAAACCTCATATTTATTCTTTCGGTAATAATCCTGTCCCTTCTTTCCAATAGCAATAATCTTTACGTTTCCTTTGCGATGTTGCTCTTGATATTTCTCGGTAATCAACAGATTGGTTGCCTTTATCACATTTGCGTTAAAAGCGCCCGCTAAACCACGGTTAGAAGTTACTACAACCAGTAAAATCTTTTTTGGTTTCCGAACAGCCATAAACGGAGAAGAAGTACCTTCCACTGAAGCTGATAAATTAGCTAAAATGTCTTTCAACTTTTCAGCGTAAGGTCGTAATTGTACAATCGCATTGGTAGCGCGCTTTAACTTCGCAGCTGACACCATTTTCATGGCTCTTGTAATCTGCTGTGTAGAGCTTACAGATGCAATTCGATTTCTAACTTCTTTTAAATTAGCCATATTTTATTAGTAGCGAGTATCAGGTAATAAGTATCAAGACTACACCTTCCATCTGCCTGCATTTAGTCTTATGTCCTGATATCTGCGTCTTGATACCAAAAAATTAATAACTAGCAGCTATCTCTTTAGCTACCTTATCTAAAACAGCGGTAATATCATCCGTGAATTTACCAGCCTTCAAGTCCTTAAGCACTTCAGGATGACGTAACTCCAACTGTTGCAGATAGTTAGCCTCAAACTCCTTCACCTTATTTACAGGAACACTACGGAACAAGCCCTTGACACCTGCGTAGATAATAGCAACTTGTTTTTCCACAGGCACCGGTGCAAACTGACCTTGCTTCAAAATCTCAACGTTTCTCACACCTTTGTCAAGCACGCCCTTTGTTGCAGCATCCAGATCCGATCCGAACTTGGCAAAAGCTTCCAATTCGCGATATTGTGCCTGATCTAATTTGAGAGTTCCGGCAACTTTCTTCATCGACTTTATTTGCGCATTACCTCCAACACGAGACACCGAAATACCAACGTTAATAGCAGGTCTTACACCAGCATTGAACAAGTTAGACTCTAGGAATATCTGACCATCAGTAATTGAAATTACATTTGTTGGAATATAAGCAGATACATCGCCTGCCTGTGTTTCTATAATAGGCAACGCTGTCAACGATCCTCCTCCCTTAACAATGCCTTTCAATGATTCCGGAAGGTCGTTCATGTTGCGTGCAATTTCATCAGACGCATTGATCTTTGCAGCGCGCTCTAAAAGGCGGCTGTGAAGGTAAAATACATCCCCAGGATAAGCCTCACGTCCGGGAGGGCGACGAAGTAACAAAGATACTTCGCGATAAGCCACAGCCTGTTTAGACAAGTCATCATATACAATCAGGGCCGGGCGACCTGTATCGCGGAAAAATTCACCAATTGCAGCACCTGCCATGGGCGCATAGAATTGCATAGGTGCCGGTTCGGAAGCAGAAGCTGAAACTACGATCGTATAAGCCAATGCTCCCCTTTCTTCTAAAGTACGAACGATATTGGCAACGGTTGAATTCTTTTGTCCCACAGCCACATAAATACAATATACGGGTTCACCTGCATCGTAAAATTCCTTTTGATTAAGAATGGTATCGATACAAACTGCCGTTTTACCCACCTGACGATCGCCGATCACCAACTCCCGTTGTCCACGACCGATCGGAATCATTGCGTCGATAGCTTTAATTCCCGTTTGAAGCGGTTCATTTACTGGTTGACGATAGATAACGCCTGGAGCTTTTCGCTCAATAGGCATCTCATAAGTTTTACCGGTAATCGGACCTTTTCCGTCTATCGGCTGTCCCAACGTATTTACAACACGTCCAAGCATTCCTTCACCAACGTTGATGGAAGCAATTTTATTGGTCCGTTTAATGGTATCACCTTCCTTGATTTCATCTGAAGGTCCTAGCAACACCACCCCTACATTATCTTCTTCAAGATTAAGTACAATTCCTTGTAATCCGTTTTCAAATTCAACCAATTCACCTGATTGGACTTTGGTTAGGCCGTAAACCCGAGCAATACCATCTCCCACCTGGAGTACGGTACCAACTTCTTCTAGTTCGGCTTCTGATTTAAAGTTCGACAATTGTTCTCTTAAGATTGCCGATACTTCATCTGGTCTTACCTCTACCATTTTATCTTTATTTTATATATTTCTCTTTTAAACCTTTACAATAATTAGGCATGAAAAGCCCTATCTAACTTATTCAGACGACCTGCTAAACTCGCATCAACTTGCCTGTCGCCTACAGTTACCACAAAACCGCCTATTAAATCGGCATCAACCGAGTTCTCAAGGATTACTTCCTTGCCTGTTGAAGAGGCAATAAGCTGCTTCAATTGAGCCACATTCTCAGCTGATAATGGAGCAGCCGAGCTTACCTTGGCGGTAACAATGCCTTTGTATTCATTGTATTCGCGGACAAACTCCTGTGCAGTTGCATACAGAATATCTCCTCGTCCTTTGTTGATCATAATTTTAAAAAATCCGATCACAACCGAGCTAAACTTCGCTCCAAAAAGTGCAGTAAGTATGTTGATTTTCTTATCGTGTTTGATAATCGGATTCTTCAATACCGCCTGCAATTCCACGTGGTCTTTAACTACGGCGATTAGCTGCCCTATTTCCGCTCGTACCTGATCAAGCGCACCTTGCTCGATGGATAAATCCAACAGTGCTTTAGCGTATCTAGATGAAACCTTAAATTCTGACATATCTTTAATAGGATTTAGCTGATTAGTTTAATTTCACCTCTTTCAACAACTCACCGACTAAAGCTTCTTGCTTGTTCTTATCCGCTAACTCTTGTTGTAAAACTTTACGGGCAATTTCCAATGAAAGCTTAGACACTTGGTTTTTAACATCAGCCATTGCGATGGCCTTTTGATTGTTAATTTCAATACGTGCCTTTTCAATCATTCTGTTTCCTTCCAACTGCGCTTGTTCTTTTGCATCTTTCAATAGCTGCTCTTTTATTTCGCGAGCCTCTTTTAAAATAAGATCGCGCTCGGCTCTGGCGTCTTTTAACAATTGTTCATTTTCATTTGTTAAGCGTGCCATTTCCTGTTTCGCTTTTTCCGCTGCATCTAACGCATTTTCAATTGAGCGTTCGCGATCTCCAATCGCTTTCATCACCGGCTTCCATGCAAATTTTGCCAGTAAAAACAACAATAGCAAAAACGAAAGGGTATGCCAAAAAATTAAGCCAATCTCAGGGATGAGTAAATCCATATTGTGTATTAATTAAGTGCTTTTATATATAAACGGTGCTTTAATGTCTGTGAAAAGAGCCTATAAACGGCAATCCCGAGGATAGGCTCCCTTTTTTCATTCGGGGTTTCCTTATTTTGCAATTAAAGAAACAACCACAGCGAATAACGCAACAGCCTCAATGAAGGCAGCAGCGATCAACATCGCAGTTTGAATTTTTGAAGCAGCCTCAGGTTGGCGAGCGATGCTTTCCATTGCAGAACCACCGATTTTACCAATACCTAATCCAGCGCCTATCGCAGCTAGACCTGCTCCAATTGCAGCTAATGTTCCAGTCATTTTGATTTAATTTATATATTTAGTTTAACAATAATGTTTAATAATTTTCTAGTGGTCAGCATGCTCTTCTATAGCCATTCCAATAAAAAGCGCAGATAAAATGGTAAAGATAAAAGCTTGAATAAAGGCTACTAACAATTCAATGGCACCGATAAATACAACAAAAAACACGGATACCGGTGCTACAGCTAGCGATTTAAAAATGAATACCAAACATAGTAGAGACAGCACAAGTATGTGACCTGCGGTGATATTCGCAAACAAACGGATCATCAAAGCAAAAGGCTTTGTAAAGATTCCGAAAATTTCAACAGGGATCATCAACGGTTTCAACCACCATGGAACGGGGGGGTTAAAAATATGGCCCCAATAATACTTATTACCACTGAACAAGATGATAATCAATGTAAATAAAGCCAATATCATAGTAATAGCAATATTCCCGGTAACATTGGCACCTCCCGGGAAGAAAGGTACCAAACCCAGCATATTATTCAACCAAATAAAAAAGAAAACCGTTAAAAGATACGGCATATATCTCTCGTATTTATGTCCTAAATTAGGTTTTGCAATATCGTCCCTAACAAATATAATGATCGGTTCCAATACAGACTGTAACCCCTTCGGAGCCCTACCTTCGCGTTTCCTGTAACCTTTCGCTACCGTTAGAAATACAATAAGCAAAATAGCAACCGATAAGAAAATCGTAAATACGTTCTTGGTGATCGATAAGTCAATCGGACGGGAATTCGTCACCACCTCTTGTCCATCAGTGTTCTGCTCATGATGTACATAACTTCCATGCACTGCCTCCTCTGCGGCGTAATAGATTTTTCCGTGCGAGCGAGCAAAACGCATACCCGCCTTTTCCACTACTACACTGCCATCATCATTCAAATGAAATTCTTTTGCACTAAAAGTAACCAACCCATTATGTGTATAAAGAATAACCGGAAGATACAAACCTGTCCAACTTTCGCCATGTCCCCAAAAGTGAAATTCATGCGAATCACCTATATGATGAAAGATAAAACTCGTAATATCAAACTCTTTTTCTTCATGGTTTTCATGATGGCCTGCTTCCACCTGTTCTACTGCGGTCGAATCTGCATGTTGACCATGATCATGATTTTGGGCATTGGCGTTCAAAAAAGCGAAGAAAACGGCAAAAAACGCTAGTATTCCTGATTTTTTTGAAGTCAAAAAGTGGCTAAATTTCATTTATTCCGTGATTTTTACTTATTATTTTGGTGGCGCAAGTTACGCAACAAAGACATAACTTCAAAGAGTGTAAATAATAAATATAAAGAAAAATAATTCAACGCAAAAACTAGCTGGTTTTCAGCTGTTTTCATCAAGATCACCAAAGCAAAGGATAGGGCAAAGAGTAGCTTCAAAATTATCCCTCCCATTATGGCCAAAACCCCTGTTTGAGGTGTTTTTTGAATCCCGAAGTAAGAAACCAGATAGGCAATGTAGGTAAGAAAAAAAAGAAAAAGAAAAATGAGCCAATAATTGGACGCCAGCAACGCATGCCCTTGAAAAAGCACAGAAAGCAAATAAGATAATAAGGCTAATACCAACCCGAAAATTCCGTAAAAGAGGGTAAATCTTAGTAATGTCATGCGCCTTCTTAATATATGCTATTTTTTATTCAAAACCGATCGAATGGTAGAATATAGGCTTACACAAACGCCTACTAGCGAAAACAGGCCCGTGTAAATACCCACATCCCCCTTTTTTGCCATATCGATCTTATAACCAATAAAAGCAAATACACCAATGGTCGCAATCATTTGAAATCCTAATCCCGTATAATAGACATATGCTTTTCCTTCCTTCTGAAAGTCTGATCGATCTCTTTTAGGTTTCATGTTGTATCCTTGAAGATGCAAACTTAGCTAAAATGCTTATTATTCGAGCAATCCAAAATAAAATAGGCGTCTTTTAACAGTGCTTGCGTCCGGATGATGACTGACAATTAGGCATTGAATATTTTTTAAAAAAGGTCATCTAAAACTACAACGTATCTGGAAGAATCCTTTGTTAGCAATAACAAAAACTGTATCTTTATAATTAGTGTTGAAAGCGGATCAGCGGAGTTATAATAAGATTTTCAGATTAGCAAAAGAGATTTAACTTTGTATATATTTTTAAATTGATGACTCATCGACGCAGAAGCATAAATCCGCATTATATCTTTCCAGAAACCATTTTATCCACCAATTATCCATTGAAAAAGCCTAAAATTACATTCCATATCCTGTTTATCAGCGTACTATTCTTATCGAGCTGCTTCCTTAATAAAAAAGAAAAGGGGGTAAAAACAGACTTGATGCAAAACATTACCACCAAGTTCAATATTCTATATAATTCAAAAAAAATATTGCATGATGCGGAACAAAACCGGATTAGCTTGGCAAAGCCCAATTATCAACATCCATTGCCGGTTTTTATTGAACCGAATGAAGCGAGTATTCCCTCAAATGCCAAACTGATGGACTCTGTTATACAGAAAGCAGTTACTATTATCAATGATAAGAGCGACAGCAAGTATATAGATGATGCTTATTTTATCATGGCAAGAGCTAACTACGAAAAGGGCAACTATTACAACGCCGCCGAATTTTTTTCCTATGTAATCAATACCGTAACTCCAGGTAAAACCGAGCTACTAGAAGCGTCTTTGGCCTGGAAATGTCGGGCACTTCTCCAAATTGGCTATGTAAAGCAAGCCGCAAAAGTACTGGATTCTACTTTTAGTGTCGCCGCCGGAAATAAACACACTTCGGCCTTGGCTTACGCAACAAGAGCTAAATATGACATTGAAACTGGCGACCTTGACCATGCGATACAGTCGCTTAATCTAGCTATTGACGAAAGTAAGGACGCGAAAGAGAAATTACGCTGGCATTACCTGCTAGGTCAATTATTGCAAAAGCAAAAAGACTACGTTGGAGCTTCGGCTCATTTTAAGCGGGTTATCAAAAGCAACGCTTCTTTTGAAATGGCTTTCAACGCACAATTGAATGAGGTCTTTATGCAAAAAAATGAGGGGGACTCCTCGTATGTTAATACCATATCCAAGCTTAAAAGGATGCTCAAAGACGATAAAAACAGGGGGTTCACTGACCAAATCCACTATATCATAGGCGAGACCTATCTGCAGGCAGAAAAGAAAGAAGAAGCCTTGAAAAGTTTCAATTCATCATTAAAAGAGCAGAGTACCAATAATTTTCAGCGAGCCCTCACCTATTTGAAGATGGCCGATCTTTATTTTGAACAGGGTGCCTATGAAAAATCGAAACTTTATTATGACAGTACCTCAACGCTTATAGACACCAATTTTCCGAACTATGAACTGATTCGATCAAAAGTCAGCCACTTAGATGAGCTAGTGCTTCATTTAAATACCATTTCCACACAAGACACCCTTCAAATGCTGGCAAAATTACCGGATGAGGCCAGAGTAAAAAAAATAGACAGTATCTTTGAGCACCGAAAACTTCAAGAAAAATCCGTTGCTCAGACAAATGTATCAGCCA
The DNA here is from genome assembly GCF_008245145.1 of Olivibacter sp. LS-1. GTDB lineage: Bacteria > Bacteroidota > Bacteroidia > Sphingobacteriales > Sphingobacteriaceae > Olivibacter > Olivibacter oleidegradans. Next base: position 5,696,506 of record NZ_CP041643.1, read on the forward strand.
ATCAAACGCAAAACCTAAACTTTAACGATGTACCCCTTCGTGATGCAGCGAATAAGGGGGCGACTTCAACAAGCTTCTATTTCAATAATCCGGCAGCCGTAAGCAGTGGGCTCAGTGCCTTTCGAAGACGGTGGGGCAATCGTTCATTGGAAGATAATTGGCGTTTTAAAAATAAGGGTACGGATGCGTCATATGCCAACGAGACAGAGCTCTTGGAGATCAAGAAAGATTCGATGACGAACGAGTTGGCCGCATTAGCGGAAAAGGAAAACTTTATTCAGGCGATTCCCTTGACAGAAGAGTCTTTAAAAGAGTCTAACCGGAAAATAATTTACGCTTATGTTAAGCTGGGCGAAATTTACCGCGATAACCTACAAGATAAAGAAGCTGCCGCCAAAGTTTACACCACGTTATTAGCTCGCTTTCCACAGTTGACAGAAAAAGATCTGATTAACTATAATCTTTACAGGTTGTATAGCGAGCTAGGCGAGCTCGAGAAAAGCTCGCGCTATAAAAACCAGCTCCTGTCTTCTTCTCCACAGTCAATTTATGCCAAAGTTATTCAAGATCCTGATTACCTCAATAAGTTGAATCAGGAATCACAAACATTGAACAACCTTTATGGCGAAGTATATACACTTTATGGGGAAAAACAGTTCGACCAAGTGATTGCATTAACCGATAGCATTAACACCCTTATAGACGGAGATGATAGACCCGCTATTGCAGCTCAATTGGCCTATCTAAAGGCATTGGCAATTGGCAGAACGAGCCCATTAGACACTTTTGAACAAGAATTAAAACAAATTAAATCCGATTATCCTAATAATGAATTGATTACACCTCTAATAGAACAACATCTAAGCTATATTGATTCGAATAGACTATCTTTGCAGGAGAGGAAAGTCGCAATAATGGACATTGAAGCAGGCAGAGAGCAATTTGTAGATGAACCTATTCTCACTAAGTGGCCCGAATTGGCCTTTAATCGGGAAATGGCTGCGCCTACTCCTACTCCTCGTCGAAATTTGGCAGGAAATTTGTCTAAAAATCAACCAGGCATTCAGGTAACTCCTTTCAATAAAAAAGTGAATCTTCAAGGAAGCATTCAAGTGGCGGAATATAAGCCTGGTGAACATGTCAATAGTTATAGGGATTTGGCCCTTTTACCGGATTCGGCAGTGTACTATTTCGTTATCAACGTACAACATCCAAACGTAAATCTAAGTCCCTCTCGATATGGAATTGGTCAATTTAACCGAGGGCAGTATCCTTCAAAAAACCTAATCCATCAACTAAAAAAGATTGATGATGAATTACAGCTGTTGTATATTGGCAAATTTTTCACCTATGACGAGGCAAACGCTTATGCCGAGAAAATGGTAACACAATTAAAAAATATTATGAAAATACCATCAGCGAGTTATAATACGTTCCTTATAACAGAGCAATTTCTGCAAGGACTCGATGATTTCGATAAAGTGAATGATTATTTCATCAAATATCAGGAACAACGCTAAAGGCATATAGAAAAATGCAAAGAAACACAAAAAAGCAAAACAATAAATTAACAAACAACGACATTAGACGCTACACCTTTTCTTTTTGGAAATTGGTTGTAGGACTCATTATATTAGGTTTCTTGTTTCTTACAAGTGTAGGCCTTGGCTTATTTGGTGAGTTACCTTCCTTTAGGGACCTCGAAAACCCTAAAAGCAACTTATCTTCCGAAATTATCTCAGCCGACGGCGTCGTTCTCGGCACTTATTATGTCCAAAATAGATCGAATGTTACTTATAAAGAATTATCACCGGCTCTCATTCAAGCACTGATTGCGACGGAAGATATTCGCTTTAATACTCACTCCGGTATTGATTTCAAGCGTACTTTCACGATACTCTTTTATAACCTTATTGGCAAGAAACAAGGCGCAAGCACCATTACGCAACAATTGGCCTTAAATCTGTTTCAAGAGGAAGGAAGAGCACGTTCCTTTTCCAAACGATTTATTCAAAAACTCCAGGAGTGGATCATAGCAGTACGTTTAGAACGTAATTACACCAAAGAGGAGATATTAACCATGTATTTGAATACGGTCGACTTCGGAGCCTATAACACCTATGGCATTAAATCCGCAGCGCGTACGTATTTCAATACAACTCCTTCGAAGTTGACCGCACCACAAGCGGCCGTTTTAGTCGGAATGTTAAAAGGACCAGGTATTTATTCACCTATCCGCTATCCCAAAAATTCATTGAATAGACGAAATACTGTTTTGGAAAATATGCGAAAAGCAGGTTTTCTTACAGCCGAACAAACTGCAAACTATAAAGAACAACCGCTGGGACTCGCATTCCGACCAAATGTATATGGTGACGGTGTTGCGCCTTATTTAAGGGCTGTATTAAAAAGCGACATAAAGAATATATTTAATAAGCTATCGATCACTAAAGCGGATGGTACCCCATACGACCTGGATCGTGATGGTTTGAAAATTTACACCACCATCGATTCGAGAATGCAAGTCTATGCCGAAGAGGCCCAAAAGGAAATGATGCGCGAGTTGCAAGTAACTTTCAACAACCAATATAAGGGTCGAGACCCATTTAAAGGCCTGGAAACCCTGATCGATAGAGCGGTAAAACAATCGGATCGCTACAGATGGTTAAAACAAGGTGACCTTTCTGAAGATGAAGTTAAGAAGAATTTCAATACACCGGTTAAAATGACCGTGTTCAGTTGGAAGGGCGATTTGGACACCACCATGACGCCGCTTGATTCTATCAAATACAACAAACTGATTTTGCGGAATGCCATGATGTCGATGGAGCCGCAAACCGGGCATGTAAAAGCTTGGGTTGGAGGCATTAACTTCTCGCATTATAAATACGACCAAGTCAAAATGGGAACACGTCAAGTTGGGTCTACGGCAAAACCTTTTACTTATGCAGTTGCTATTGACAATGGCTATTCACCTTGCTTTAAAGTGCCCAATACGCCCATTAATGTCGACGGCTGGGCACCGAAAAGTGAGGGTACAATTGCCGGTCCTATTACCCTTAAAACGGCATTAGCGCATTCGCAAAACTGGGCTACAGCCGATGTTATCCAACGTGTTGGTGCGCAGAATGTAGCTAACTTGATAAAAAATATGGGCATCACTTCGGAGGTACCAGCCTACCCCTCCATCGCCCTGGGAACTTTTGATGCCTCTGTTTATGATATGGTAGGCGCCTATTCTACCTTTGTAAATCACGGGGTTTGGACAGAACCTATCTATCTCTTACGCATCGAGGACAAGAATGGTGCGCTGATTTACGAACACACGAAAAAAGTCAAAGTGGTCATGAACGATCAGTCAGCCTATGTTATGGTTGATATGCTGAAAGGTGTGGTGCAAAGTGGCTCCGGCGGCCGAATTCGATGGAAATACAAATTGCTTAATCCGATCGGCGGAAAAACCGGTACTTCCCAAGCTAACTCCGATGCCTGGTTTATTGGCGTAACACCGCAGTTGGTAAGTGGGGTATGGACAGGAGCCGACGAGCGAAGTATACACTTTAGCAGCACTAGGCTTGGCCAAGGTGCTAATGCCGCATTACCGATGTTTGCCCTCTTCATGCAAAAAGTATACGCCGACAAGAATTTAAAATATAGTCAGGGTGATTTTGAACTGCCGCCAGGTGGCCTGCAACGGGAACTGGACTGTGGCAAATACCAATATGACTACCCTTCAGAAGAGGAAGGTAAGATTGACGATCGGCTGGATTTTTAGTTATGGGCACATTTGACTACAGGGAAGAGTTAAAAAAAATACCCCATAAGCCCGGTGTTTATCAATATTACGATAAGCAAGGTACGCTCATTTACATTGGGAAGGCCAAAGACTTAAAAAATCGAGTAAGCTCTTACTTCGTTAAAGACGAATACCTGCACAATGCGAAAACACGTGTTCTCGTTAGAAAGATCAACAAGATTTCCTTTACTATTGTAGATACGGAGATCGATGCGTGGCTATTGGAAAACAGCCTTATCAAAAAGCATCAACCTCGGTATAATGTTCTCTTAAAAGATGATAAAACTTACCCGTGGATTGTCATTAAAAATGAGCGCTTCCCTCGAATTTTCTGGACACGTAAAATTATTAAAGACGGTTCAAAATACTTTGGGCCCTACGCTTCGGTAGGGATGATGCACGCCATTTTAAGTGTAATCAAAGAAATTTTTCCACTGCGTACCTGTAACCTACCATTAACGGTTAACAATATTGAACAAGGGAAATTTCGGGTTTGTTTGGAATATCAAATCGGCAATTGTAAAGGTCCTTGCCAAGCGTACCAAACAGAAGAAGAATATAATCAGAATATCGAAAGTATAAAAGATATCCTCAATGGGAAAACCGGTGTCGTATTCAAGCAATTAAAAGCCAATTTAGAACATGCCACCAATAATCTCCAGTTCGAGTTAGCACATGTTCTTAAGCAAAAGTTAGAGCTTCTGAGTAATTATCAAAGTAAATCTACGATCGTAAGCAACACCATCAACGATGTAGATGTGTTTAATATTGCCTCTGAAGAAGGATATGCTTTTGTTAATTTCTTAAAGGTAATGAACGGAACGGTTATACAAACGCAAACTCTTGAGCTGAAAAAGAGATTAGATGAAAGTGATCAGGAATTGCTCAGCTTAGCCGTTCAGGAACTTCGCACCCGCTTCAATAGTACATCCAAAGAAATTATCGTTCCTTTTAACCTCGACATTGAAAGCCCCAACTTCAAACAGACCGTTCCTCAGTTAGGCGATAAGAAAAAGTTATTGGACCTTTCTTATAAAAACGTAAGTTTTTTCAAACGGGAACGCTTGGACCAGTATGAAAAGTTAAATCCGGAGCTCAAAACAGAACGGCTGCTTAATAAGATGAAAGAGGATTTACGGCTCAATGTATTACCTAAACACATCGAATGTTTCGATAATTCGAACTTTCAGGGTAAATATCCTGTATCAGCAATTGTCGTATTTAAAGATGCCAAGCCGTCTAAAAAAGATTATAGGCATTTTAATGTTAAAACTGTTGAAGGCCCGAACGACTTTGCTACGATGGAAGAAGCTGTGTTCCGTCGGTATAAACGCATGTTAGATGAAGGTAGTTCATTACCGCAACTAATTATTATTGACGGAGGTAAAGGACAATTATCGGCAGCCTTAAAAAGCCTTAAAACACTAGGTATCGAATCAAAAGTTACGGTTATCGGTATTGCTAAACGTTTAGAAGAGCTTTACTACCCCGGAGATCAGTATCCCTTATATCTTGACAAAAGGTCGGAAACTTTAAAAATCATACAACATTTACGTGATGAAGCCCATCGATTTGGGATCACTTTCCACAGAAACCAGCGCAGCAGAAAAACTTTCCAAACGGAATTAGAGCAAATTCCCGGTATTGGCAGAACGAGTGCAGAGAAGTTGTTAGTAAACTTTAAATCTGTAAAAAAAATCAAGGAAGCATCCAAAGACCAGCTTATGGAAGTGGTCAATACAAAACAAGCCGAAGCGGTACTAGCGTATTTTAACAGCTAACGATTTCCGTTGTTAATACTTAAAAAGGACAACTAACACCTAATAGCTAATCCTAAAAAGTTATATCAATAACTCCACAAATCGTGCTCGTAATCCATCAAGGCTTGCTTGATGCGTTCCGATTCGTATAGCTTATCAATTCCTTCTTTGTAATCCTTAATTCGCAGGTCTTCAGGATTTGATTGTTTAACGATATAGCTAGCGAATATCCTTTTTGTAAACACATCATCATAGCTTAAACCGGTAGCATCGTTGTTTCTGTTTACTACCTCTTTATTTACCAATATGTGTCTAGCTTCTGGAAAGTATACCCAAAATGCTGGCTGTGGGTCTAAATAAACATCAGCAGCCTTCACGGAAACTAAAGGTGCAATCCCAATAATACGGGGTTCAAAAACCGATCGTTGCTTATCAAATATCCAATCTTCCTTGATTCTGAATTTTAACACGCTATCAGTATTGAATTCACCTGATTGAAAACTCCCGCCGATCTGGTTGCCCTCAGCATCAAATTCAGGAACAAATACACTATCAGCCAAGTTGCTCATTAGCTTAGACGGATCTAAAGTTGTTTTAAAGCTGTCGCCGTTTGGATCGTCCTTAGAGGGTGTAGGATCATAGGCTGTCAGCTCACCGGCTTTAATTGCTTCCATCAAAATATCCATGAGCCGCGATTTAGGAGAAGCGAAACTAGCATTTAACCGGTCGCGCAGATCAATTTCACGCCATACTCGTTTACTATACATTACGTCAACACTTCTTATGTGCGAATAAGGAATCACTTTCCTATTCTCGATGTCAGACTTAACATAGTAGCCGTCTACCGGCGGTCCATCCTGTATCGGTGTAACGCTGTTCGATAAATTTTCCTGTTGTCCATATGCCTGACATAGAACCAATAAACCGATGCAAGTAAAAAATAGTCGTTTCATATCTATCGTTCTATAAATCGCGTCCCGCGTATGAAGTTACACATCTAAACCCGATATAAGATTTGGCTGTATCCTGGTACTCATAAGTTCGGGTAGAGTTCTGTAAAAAGTAACCAATGTCCTTCCACGACCCACCTCTAACAACTTTCCGTTTAAGTATTTCAGGATCATTACTTTTCGCCTCATATGAATACGTTGGATTCATATCGTGGATAAACGATGATGACGATTCCTCGAATGAAGAGGCTGTCCATTCTGCCACATTTCCTGCCATATTGTAAAGTCCATAGTCGTTGGGAAAATAAGAGTGTACAGGCACCGTATAAGCACCTCCATCATCCGCATAATTCCCTCTGCCAGGTTTAAAATTTGCCATTAAACACCCTTTTGCATTTCGGATAGTTGGTCCGCCCCACGGATAAGGGGCTCCATTTAGTCCTCCCCTAGCTGCGTATTCCCATTGGTGTTCTGAAGGTAATTCGTACGATAAGCGAGCTAATCGAGAAAGGCCAACCCTTTGGGCGTAATTTTCATATAAACGAGTACGCCATACAGCAAACGCTCTCGCTTGTCGCCAATTGACTCCCACCACAGGATAATCCTGAAAAGCCGGATGCGAAAAATATCCTTCTACCATAGGTTCGTTTTGAGCATAAGAGAAATCGGCTAGCCATACCAAGGTGTCCGGATAAATCCCGATCGTATCGCGAATAATAAAATCCGAGCGTCGCATGTTTTTGTTATTTTTATTAGCGGCGGCCATGCGATGATTATAAATTTCGTAATGATATTTGAGCAAACGTACATCTAACTCGTCTCGACCAAAAATGCGATCATCTCCCTGATAGTACATCTGATTTAAGGCATCTTTATTATCATTCTTCTTTCCCCATAAACCATTGCCGTCCCCTACCTTTTGCCAATCGATAAAACGTTGCCCCGCATTATCACCTTCCTTTCCCTGTATAAAATAAGAAGGATCATTTAAATACTGGGTGATGGCGATGGAATCCCTTACCCAATTGACAAACTGCCTATATTGACTATTTGAAATCTCAGTCTCGTCCATAAAAAAAGCAGATTGTGTAAACTGCCTGTTTTGTGCGATTTGTGCACTGGTGATATCTTCATCAGACTGACCGGCTATAAAGCTTCCAGCAGGAATAAAAACCATTCCTTTTGGGGCCTTACTCGATTTAAGTCCTTTCAGTCTAACACCTGTAAGTTCACCGCCTGCTTTACGATTACCACACGCACAAACAAAAAAGGACAACAACGCAAAACAACAATAGTAAATTTTCCTCATATTGATCATTATAACCACCTCATAATCACTCAATCAGCAAAAGTAAAGCAGCTCTTAGAACGCATTACAGCCTTGTAACAAATATAATTTGACTTATCAGGCTAAACTTTGTTCATTTTGTTCATTATTTGAACCGACAGATTCTTCAGGGATGGACTAACTGAATTACAAATAGAAAAGTAATTCGATGCAAACGAATAAGGTTATCAAATTTCTACTTCAATTTAATAAGCCATAAAAAAAGCAGAACCTAAAAGGTTCTGCTACTATATATTATTTCAGTTTTCTAAAACGATACTACTTATTAACTTTCTTAATGTACTGTTCAACGGCCATGGTCATACTTGGAGCTTCAGGTGTAGGTGCGGCAATATCTAGTATCAAATTTCTATCGGCTATTGCTTGATGGGTGCTGGGTCCGAAAGCAGCAATACGCGTATCATTTTGTTTAAAGTCAGGAAAGTTCTCAAATAGTGATTGAATGCTTGATGGACTGAAAAACACAATAATATCGTAAAACACATTTGCAAGATCAGACAGATCACTTACAACAGTTCTGAATAATACTGCAGGAGTAAAATCATAACCGTTTTCCTGTAACCAATTTTGCGTTTCTTCATTGGCTACATCCGAACAAGGATACAAAAATTTCTCCTTTGCATGCTTTTTGAGTACTTCTTCCAAATCTTGGGCAGTCTGCTTACCGAAGAAAATTTTCCGCTTTCTGTATTGGATGTACTTTTGTAGATAAAGTGCTATTGTTTCCGATAAACAGAAATACTTAAGGTCGGCCGGAACCTCATACCGCATCTCTTCGCAAATCCGGAAAAAATGATCCGCAGCATTTCTACTGGTAAAAATCACTGCCGTGAAATCGGCCAGATTAATCCTTTCCTTCCTAAATTCTCTAGCCGGAACACCCTCAACATGAATAAACGCTCTGAAATCCAGCTTCAAATTATACTTGCTAGCTAAAGCAAAATAAGGCGATTTATCATTCTCAGGTCTCGGTAAGGTTACTAAGATGCTTTTTACTTTTTTTTCTCTATCTTCTGCTGCCACGTGTGTTTATTTTTGTTTCGGTTAAATGCCTAATAACTTGATCAAAATAAGTATTGGACCAACTTCGAGGGTGCAAAGATAAATAAATAAATAAAACTTTGAAAACTGATAGCTTTTTAAAACGGTATTTGAGGCGCGCAAAAACTGCATAGCAAAGACAAAAAGACCTACAGCACAAGAAACTAGTATCCAAACTTTTACATGATTTGTCGGCACTAAACTCAATACCAAAAGTAAAGGAAGAAAAATTATAGCAGCATTAAAATAACTTAAATATAATATAGAAATATAGTCTCTCACAAGTTTTTGAATACCAAATACAAAACCGATTGCTCGGGTTATTAATATTTTAACGACAAATAGCATCAATACAAGCGCAGTAATAGTAAAAAAAAGACCTATTTCCGAATATCCCAGTTGAAGCTGGCCATACGAAACGTACAAATACAAAAAAAGTCCAATGGTGAATCCGAATAATAGATATAGAAACACGAAAGGCCAAGACGTGATTAGATTATCTTCTTTACTAACCTGCAAAAGGACTCTATTACTATAAAAAGACGTAGCTATTGCTTCTAGGTCTTTCATAAAAAACATTCTAATGAGTGCAAAAAACAAGAACAGGGAAAATACAGTATATAAAACCCACCGAGGCCGATGTACCTTTCGTACCCCCAGTTGCTTACTTCCGCTGTAGTTAATATTTTTCCCCCATACAAGTGTATTCCCATCCGTAATAATGTAAACCTTTCTCAAACTATCTAAAAATTGGTTCTTACTTCCGCGAGCAAGGGGTTTTATATAGTGCATACGCATCGAATCACGGACTAGCGCCAGTGAATCTGCAACTCGCTCTAGCGAGTCCTTAACACGCTGCTTTTCAATGGCCCGTGCAAAACGGGCTGAGTCTCTTACTAGGTACTTCAAAGAGAGAGGCACTGGTTTACGTGACGACGTGTCCTGAACGGCAATGGCAGAAAAAAAAGCAAAACTAAACAGTAATAGAAAAACCAGCCGAATTTTTAGCATCTATATTGAATCGGATTTAAGCTGCAAAGTTAGTTGTTTCCAGCTAAAAGAAATAGACAAAACGATACTTTAGCTAGCTTCATCAATGGAATCATTTAATAAACGTATTTAGAAGCCCTCGATCGCCATAATCGGTTCTATAGACAAAAACCAAGAAACGAAATTAGTGTTAACTTTATAACGATTATATTGAGCCGCTGGCTATTTGAGGTGTTAAAACCGCTTTAAAGATTACGAAATGAAAACAAGAAATAAATTGATTAATGGTGCCGCATTTATAAATGGCGAGCCAATAACCGGAAGAAAAACATTTGATGTTATCAATCCTGCAACAGGCGAAGCGATCATTTCCGTAACTGATCTTACAGCTAAAGACATTGAGCAAGCTATAGATTCTGCTGAGGAGGCTTGGATATCGTGGAAAGCGACTTCGATTGCCGAACGCAGTACTGTTTTAAAGAAATGGTATGATTTACTTATCAAGCACACCGAAGAAATAGCGGAAATTATAACGATGGAGTCAGGTAAGCCATTGGAAGAAAGCAGAATTGAGGTAAACTATGGTGCCTCATTCGTTAGTTGGTTTGCAGAAGAAACGTATCGTGCCTACGGTGATCACATCCCATCGCCTACGAATGATAAACAAATTGTGACATTACGACAGCCGGTGGGCGTTAGTGCCGCTATTACTCCCTGGAATTTTCCTTTAGCTATGGTAACTAGGAAGGTGGCACCGGCACTGGCCGCTGGCTGTACGGTTGTATTAAAACCAGCCTCTCAAACACCACTTACAGCCATAGCCGTTGCTCGTCTCGCAGTAGAGGCCGGCTTGCCAAAAGGCGTACTTAATGTTGTAACGGGAAAGGATTCAGCTGGTATCGGTAAGCTTTTATGTACCAGTCCCGCCATAAGAAAAATATCTTTTACCGGCTCAACTGCGGTTGGTAAAACGCTTATGCAACAAGCTGCATCTACTATTAAAAAAATCTCATTAGAGCTTGGAGGAAATGCACCGTTTATTGTGTTTGATGATGCAAACATAGAGTTGGCAGTTCAAGGTGCTATTGCCTCAAAATTCAGAAACTCGGGCCAAACTTGTGTCGCGGTAAACCGATTTTTGGTGCAGGATGCAATTTACGAAAAGTTTGCGCAGCGAATAAGTGAAGCCATTGCGGATTTAAAAGTCGGAAATGGCTTAGAAAAAGGAGTAAAAGTTGGCCCGTTAATCAATCAAAATGGACTAAAAAAGGTTGAAGACCATGTACAAGACGCTGTAAAAAAGGGTGCAATAGTGCTTACAGGTGGAAAACCCATCGCTAATTTATTCTTTGAACCGACTGTGCTAAGTGACGTTCCCTTAAATGCAAAGATTGCACATGAAGAAACTTTTGGTCCGATCGTCTCCCTATTTCGATTTAAAACGGAACAAGAGGCTATAAATCTGGCGAACAATACTGAATTTGGGCTTGCTGCTTACTTTTACAGTGAAAACGTTAAACGTTGTTGGCGTGTAGCAGAAGCATTGGAGGCCGGTATGGTGGGTATAAACGAAGGAGCCATTTCAACAGCGGTTGCACCATTTGGTGGCATAAAGGAATCCGGGCTTGGCCGCGAAGGTTCCAAATACGGACTTGAAGAATATATGGAAATAAAATATTTGTGTTTTGGGGTTTAGGGAGGATGGGAGTTAGGCGTTAGGCGTTAGGATTTGAGGGCTTTCTTAAGTTTTCACCTACCTAACACCTAATACCTCATATCTAAACCTTATACTTTACACCTTAAACTACATCTTCAGCCCAATCTCCCGGAGTCGTTCATCTAAATATTCACCAGCGGTACAATCCGGATAAATCTTAGGATGGCTTGCATCGACACAATTTTCTAAAGCAGCCAGACTCATTTCAGCTTTAGGATGTAAAAAAAATGGCACAGAATAACGTGAGGTTTTCATGAGCTCTTTAGGCGGGTTGACCACGCGATGCGTTGTAGATTTTAACTTATTGTTAGTAAGTCTTTGCAGCATATCCCCAACGTTAACGACAATATCCTCGCCATATGCTTTTACCGGATACCATGTACCGTTTCTTGTTAGTACCTCTAATCCATCTGCACTCGCACCTATCAGTAAGGTAATTAAATTAATATCTTCGTGCGCCCCGGCCCTAACGGCATCGGGCGCTATCTCATCCGGGTTTTCAATAGGAAAATAATGTATCGCGCGCAAGATGGAATTGCCGTTAATGACTTTGTCTTCAAAATAATCCTCTTCCAATTCCAAAAAACCGGCAATTGCTTTTAATAACGCACGTCCGGCAGTTTCCAGACGACGGTAAACTTCCTCTGTTACAGCATTAAAGCGCGGTAGCTCCCGTACTTCTACATTTTCAGGATACGATGCTCTCAACGTTTCATCGCCAATAATCGTTTGGCCGCGCTGCCAAAATTCTTTCAAGTCCGGGGTCTTCGCATCCTTTGCCTTTTCTTTGCCTTTTGCTGTGTAACCACGCTGTCCAGCTAAACCGGGTATCTCATAAGCACGCTTTGCCTCTTCCGGTAAAGCAAAAAACTGTTTAACAACTTCATATAATTCATCGATGAGTTCTTTGTTCATTCCGTGATTGGCAACAGTGACAAACCCGGTATCTGTAAAAGCTTTCCCGATATCATCAGAAAATTGCTTCCGTTGTTCAGCGGTCCCTTCTGTAAAATCTAACAGGTTGAGACGAGGGATATTAATTGTAGTATTCAGCATATTGGTGGCTCTTAATCGAAATTAAAGATACGAAGCTTTTTTAAATATGTGAATGATGAAGAAAATATTCCAACTATCTGATTTATGATCAGCGATTTAATCTCCTATATACATCTATTGAGAAGACGTATCAATACACCTTAAACTTATCACAGCGAATCACGAAAGAATAACAACAAATCGTTATTCAATCTTTCTTTGTGTGTCAAAAACAGACCATGTGGGGCACCTGGATAAAGAATAAATTGGCAATTTGCTATTAATGTACAAGCCACATTAGCACTTATATCTTCCGGAACAATTTTGTCGGCATCGCCATGAACGATGAGCGTGGGAACCGAAATATTAGCTAGGTCATCACGGAAATCGGTTTCCGAAAAAGCTTTTACGCATTGCTTGGTGGCTATGGGAGACGCTGTAAGTGCAATCGACATTTGATATTCCAACATCGCTTTACTTACCGGTTTATTAACCAAATTAACACCAAAAAAATCATTAAAGAAGCTTTCCAAAAAGGCAGGTCGATCGCTCACGAGCCCGTCAATCATTTCATTAAATACCTTTGCCTCCAGACCATCCGGGTTATCAGCAGTTTTAAGCATATAAGGTGTAACAGAGCTAAGTAACACAACCTTATGAATCCGACTGCTACCATAACGAGTAAAGTATCGAGCAACTTCACCTCCACCCATTGAAAATCCGACTAAGATCACCTGGTGTAAATCAAGCTGCACCAATATATCATTCAAATCATCAGCCAGCGTATCATAATCATAACCATGTAATGGACGGGACGACATGCCAAAACCTCTTCTGTCATAGGCGATGGACCTAAAACCTTGCTGAACAAAAAAGTCCACCTGCGGCTCCCACATTAGATGACTGGACGGCCATCCGTGAATAAACACAAGAGGCTGACCCTCTCCTATGTCTTCGTAGCATAAAATAATGCGATCTTGACTTCCCTGATCAAACCTTTCTATGAAATTCATATTTTTTACCTTGAAGGTGAGTTTCTTCCAATAACGCAGAGAAAACTAAAATGTTTGTAAGTCACACCCATACGTGGGGTCCATTCTTTAATTACGATATAGAGAAAGACCTTTAATGTTTCCCGAATGAAACATCCTATTAAAGACCCAATCCGGTTGCCTACGTGACGGTGATCGACGAACGTAATTAATTAAAACTTTGTACTTTTGCTAACTTTACAGTATTAAGCCTTTTTTAAGGAACATTATCACATATATGGCAAAATCAAAAAAGAATACCGATCAGCATCCGGTTGCAATTGTCAATGAAAAAGCTCTGCGCTTTTTCGAGAAGTACATAAACAATCCTTCACCTACAGGCTACGAATGGGAAGGGCAACGTATTTGGTTAGATTATATAAAACCTTATGTAGACGAAACATTTACAGACAGCTATGGCACGGCGGTAGCAGTAATTAATCCAAAGGCTACTTATAAGGTGGTGATAGAGGCTCATTCAGATGAAATTTCGTGGTTTGTTAACTATATTACAAATGACGGTCTCATTTATGTTATCAGGAATGGCGGCTCTGACCATCAAATTGCACCGTCTAAACGCGTGAATATACATGGCGACAAGGGCGTTGTCAAGGCTGTATTTGGTTGGCCTGCCATTCATACCAGAGGCGGGGAAAAAGAAGAAGCGCCTTCTTTAAAAAACATTTTTCTCGATTGTGGCTGTACAAGCAAAGAAGAAGTTGAAGCGCTGGGTATTCATGTGGGATCAGTTATTACCTATGAGGATGAGTTCATGTTATTGAACGACCGTTACTATGTCGGCCGTGCGCTCGACAATCGGGCCGGAGGTCTTATGATTGCAGAAGTTGCCAGATTGCTGAAAGAAAACAAAAAGAAATTACCTTTCTCTTTATATATTGTAAATGCGGTACAAGAAGAGGTTGGTTTACGCGGTGCCGAAATGATCACCCAAACCATTAAACCTAATCTCGCTATTATAACGGATGTGACGCATGACACGCAGACGCCGATGATCAACAAAATCACACAAGGTGATTTGGCATGCGGAAAAGGTCCCGTCATCTCTTATGCGCCGTCAATTCAAATTAACTTAAACAAGCTCCTGATCGATACAGCCATTGAAAAGAAAATTCCTTTCCAACGACAGGCTTCTTCACGAGTAACCGGTACCGACACAGACGCTTTCGCCTATTCTAATGGGGGGGTGCCATCGGCGCTCATATCTCTCCCACTCCGATATATGCATACCACGGTCGAAATGATTCATAAAGAAGATGTTGATAATGTAATTCGATTAATATACGAAGTACTTTTAAATATCAAAGCTGATCAGGACTTCAGAACTTTTGCCAAATAATTTAATTGCACTCGTATGCCTATATCACTTAGGCGTACGAGATGCTTAGCTATATCTTAATGAAGTACCTCACGTTGTTTATGGCCATTTGCTGCGGCTTGGTCGTTGCTAACCTGTATTATTGCCAACCTCTGCTACCTCTTATAGCAGACGATTTTGGTATACGGGAGGCAGAAGCCGGAAGCATTACTTATATTACCCAATTAGGTTATGCAGCAGGTCTGTTACTCTTTGTTCCGCTAGGTGACCTATTGGAAAAGAAACAACAGATTATCGTTACAACCACTTTTTCCGTTATTGTCCTCCTCGGTGCGGCCTTTACAAAATCATTCCTTCTTCTACAGGTACTATGCTTTCTCATCGGATTGTTTTCGATTGTCCCGCAACTGATTATTCCGCTAGCGGCCAGCCTTGCTCCCGAGGAAAAACGAGGCAGTGTGATCGGCCTGGTAATGGGAGGGCTGTTGATAGGCATTGTCTCTTCCAGATCATTAAGTGGCTATATTGGGTACACTTTCGGTTGGCGACAAATGTATTATACAGCCGCCACTATCTGCTTTCTCCTAGTATTAATCATGCAAAGGGTATTTGTGAAAAGCAAGCCTACCTACCAAGGTACTTATCAATCGCTTATGTTATCGATTATCTACTATGTAAAAACATTTTCGCAACTACGAATCGCATCGATCAGCAATGCCATATCATTTGCCAGCATGAGTGCCTTTTGGGTTACTATGGTTTTATTTTTATCGGCTAAGCCCTTTGAATACAATACAGTTCAGATCGGTTTATTTGGCATTATTGGGGCCTCCGGTGCATTGGCAGCCCCTTTGGTTGGTAAGCGAAGTAGCGGAAGTATAGCGGTTGTTAAAAAGATATCTTTATTAGGTTTATTAGCACAACTACTTGGATATGTTGCTTTTTATTTTACGGGTAGTAAAATAATCCTGCTCATCATAGGCATCGTTTTAATAGATATAGGTCATCAAGCTTTACAGATTAGCAATCAAACGCTCATCTATTCGTTAAAACCGGACGCTAGAAATCGATTCAACACTGTATTTATGACCTCCACCTTTATAGGAGGTGCCGCGGGATCAGCTATTGGGATTTTTCTGTTTCATATGGGCGGTTGGAATATATTCTGTATAGGCATTAGCATACTAATCTTATGCAATATTCTTATTAATACGAAACGGCAGTAGGTATTAATTTTATACAGAAATAATTACCTGTTAGTTGATAGTTAATGGAAATAGAGATTCAAAATGATCATTCCCGACTCTTCCATCGTTCAAAAACTATTTATTTGGTTCCACTAACCGATAAATACTTCCTTTATCGCCTGCTAACAGAACAAAACGGCCGCTTTCGGAAGATCGGACCACATTATAACCTTTTTCATCCATTAATTTCCATGATTGTCCGCTATCCATGGAAAGATCGGTGCCTGATGTGCCTGTTGCAATAACTAACGTATCATTAATAAATTCAACACAGGATTTAAAGCCAGACAACCTGGTTTTGGGTGCATTCCATGTTATGCCATTGCCTGATAATTGGATTACATTGTTGTTGTTTTTAAAATTCTTATAATCACCTCCAATAGCAACGAGCTGTTTTTGTCCGTTTATCGCTAACGAAAATATACCTTGCGAAGCTTCGCCCTGTTCAATAGGTACTTTATAACTCGTCCAAGATTGTCCGAAGTTATAAGAAAACAACAAACGTGCTTGCGTTCCACCGGTTCCAATCCACACTAAACCATTTCCTACTGTTCGAATGCTGGTACCACTTGCCGCAAAGCCCGCTTCTCCTGCTTTCATTTGGACGTTAGCTTCGTCACTAATATTTAGCCAAGTACGTCCACCATCCTCTGTCGCGACAAGCTGAAGTTTCCCCTCTATAGGGTCGCCAAATACGATTCCCCTTTTCTCATCCCAAAACCCCATGCCGTCGTAAAATATCTCCTTGATATCGTAACTATGCACTTTTTCCCACGACTCTCCTCCATCTTCAGTTAATAGAATGACAGCAGGGCTTCCCGCATTTACCATAACCGCTTTTTTATCTGAAAAAGCCACTACTGACCGAAAATCGAAATCTTCGTAACCCTTGGCAATTAGCCAAGTCCAGTTTTTGCCTCCATCTGTTGTTTTCGCGATGGTTCCTTTCGTTCCGGTAATCCAAGCCACACTGTCATTTGGAATAGACATTCCTCTGAAGCTGACTTCGTTTCCTTCTTGCAGTTTCTCTAGCTTGTATTGCTGACCTTTTGCGGCATCTATAACAATAAAAAAAATAAAAGATAGTATAAATTTATTCATAGTATGAACTCCTTTTAGCTTCACCGGCACGGGTTTTCATGACGAGTTTTCTGACTTCAACCGCTTCTTTAACATCATGTACCCTGATCATTTCAACGCCTTTAAACAGTAAGATTGTATTTAATACACTGGTTCCGTTTAATGCTTCTTGAGGACTGCTATTTAACAGCTTATATATCATTGATTTTCTCGACACGGCACCCAATATGGGAAGCCCCAAGACTCTCAACTCTTCAATCCTACTCAGTAACAGATAGTTCTGTTCTAATGTTTTGGCAAAACCGAAGCCGGGATCAACTATAATATCCTTGACCCCTGCTGAACGCAACGCCTCTATCTTCTTTGTTAGATCACTGGTAATATCGTTTATCAGATCTTGATAAGCGGTTTCATTTTGCATGGTTTCGGGCGTCCCTTTACTGTGCATAAGTACATAGGGAACACCCAGTCTGGCGATAGTAGTAAACATTTTTTCGTCAAGATTTCCTCCTCCAATGTCGTTAATTATATGAGCACCGTATTTAACTGCCTCGATAGCAACATCCGCACGAAAGGTATCAATGGATAAAACAGCGTTTGGGTAAGTTTTTCGAATAGCATCAACTATTGGTAGTAATCGGTCCAACTCCTCTTGGAAATCCACCACGCGTGCACCAGGTCGCGACGAGTAAGCACCAACATCTATTATATCCGCCCCTTCTTCTAACATCGTTCCCACTCTATCCAATGCATTATTAAGGTTGTTATGCTTTCCACCATCAAAAAAAGAATCGGGTGTCATATTGAGTATCCCCATTATCTTGGGTATGTGGAAATCCAACAATTTACCGCCTACATTGCAAAATTTCATATATCTAATTGAGCAGGTATTGAACCCGAGTTAATGCTTAGGATCGACTATCTTTTGCAAACTTAGAGAAAAAGCGATTATCATGCAATAAATTGATTTCTGACAAGGGGCTTTTACATTCCGATGTGTTTTTTTAAATTTCAATTCGATATATTCGAAATAGATTTTTTTTTGTGTTAGGTTTGCAAGACTTAAGAGAATGATAAATACACGTGAACAGGAACCAAATGAATACATCGACGGCTTACGATATAATAATTAGCAAGTGTAGAGATCTGTTTGTGAAAAAAGCGGCGGACTATGGGACGGCTTGGCGCATTATGCGGCTGCCCTCTGTTACCGATCAGATTTTCATTAAGGCCCAACGGATCCGGACAATTGAAGAAAACAAATTCGCCAAAATTCCCGATGATATTCCGTCTGAGTACATTGGTATTATCAATTACTGTATAATTGCCATGATTCAACTCGAGCTGCCGGCCGATACAGAGGAGAATTTGCCTATTGAAAAAGTGAAAGAATTGTATGACCGATATATTAACGAAACAAAAGAGCTAATGCTTTCAAAAAATCACGATTATGGTGAGGCTTGGAGAGACCTCCGTATCGGCTCACTCACTGACTTGATTTTGATGAAAATATTCAGGGTAAAACAAATTGAGGATAACAGCGGATTAACTCTTGCCTCTGAGGGCGTAAAAGCTAATTATCAGGATATGCTTAACTACTCCGTTTTCGCACTTATAAAATTAAGGCACCTGGAGGAAGAACAAGTTCCAAACATATAAAATGCTATGAACGCTACAACCGTAAAGCAACATAAAAGTTCCTTTCTATTGATATTTTCCCGTTTGTTCGTTGGCTTTTTATTTGTTTTCTCCGGATTAATCAAAGCGAATGATCCGATAGGATTTTCATACAAACTTCAAGAATATTTTGAGGTCTTTCATGTAGCATTCCTTAACAACTATGCCGTTGCTTTTGCCATTGTTTTATGCAGTTTGGAAATAGTGCTCGGAATTTTATTGCTTTTCGGCTTATATAGCAAAAAGGTGGCTCTCGGCCTACTGCTACTTATAGTGTTTTTCACCTTTCTTACTTTTTATTCGGCATTTTTCAATGTAGTAACTTCTTGTGGCTGCTTCGGCGATGCTATAAAACTGACACCGTGGCAGTCTTTTAGCAAGGATTTGATTCTGTCATTTTTCATTCTCATTATTTTTTTGAACAGAAAAAAAATACAGCCTCTGTTTTCCAATGAGATCAGCCAAGCACTTACCCTTTCGGCTGCCATTGTTCTAAGCATAGGAATTGGAGTTTACACTTACAGTTTTTTACCCTTCATCGATTTCCTCCCTTATAAAGAAGGAAATAATCTACCTGCCTTGATGCACGTTCCCAAAGGAGCACCGTTGGATGAATATGAAATCACCTATACACTTCAAAATAAAACGACTCAGGAGACCAAATCGGTGACAGATAAGGTTTATCTTCAGCAGGAGCTTTGGAAAGATGAAAATTGGGAAGTTATAGGCGAACCCACAAGCCGTTTAATAAAAGAGGGATATCAAGCCCCCATTAAAGATTTGAGTATAACCGATGCTCAGGGTGTTGATTATACAAAGGAAATCATTGAAAACCCTTATTACAACCTGATATTTGTTGCCTATAATCTTGATCAGACAAATCCAAAGGCATTGAATAAAGTGAATGATCTTGCGAAACGGGCTTCGGAAGAGTATAATGTTCGAGCGGTGCTACTCACGGCTAGTACAGCACAAGACGTGAGCGAACTTGACCATCAGACTAAACTTTATGCAGAAACCTTTTTTGCCGATGCGGTTCCTCTAAAAAGCATGGTACGGGCGAATCCCGGTATCATTTTACTTAAAGATGGCGTCGTTGTCAAAAAGTGGCACTATCGCACGCTTCCTACTTTTGAAACCTTAGCCAAACGATATTTTGAACATTTAGAATAAGCAGTTATATTTCATGTTAAAAAAACATATCTTCCTAGTGGGCTTTATGGGTGTTGGAAAAACTACGAATGGTAAAAAGCTGGCCCAAGCGTTAAATAGAAAATTCATAGACTTAGATGAAACTTTCGTAGAGCAGGCAGGTATGTCCATTACTGACTATTTTAAGAAGCATGGAGAGGAAGCTTTTCGTGTCAAAGAAAGAGATATCCTACAAAATCTTTCGGCTCCCGAAGCTGCAGTGATAGCGACTGGAGGTGGAGCGCCTTGCTTCTTCGACAATATGGAATGGATGAATAAAAATGGCATCACGATCTATCTGCAAATCCCCACAGCCGCTTTGGCGAAACGATTAGCCGCAAGCAAAAGACATAAACGACCATTGATACAGGATTTGAGTGAAGAACAAATTTTTGAATTCATCAATGAGCGAATGCTCGTTCGGCATCCATATTATGCTCAAGCACATCATCATATCAATGTCATCGATCTCAATATTGATGAGCTTATAAAAAACTTGAACTTATAGAATAACTACATCTTCGATTACTACTCGGCCTACATATTCATTAAGTTTGCCTATAATCTGAGAACGCATCAGGATCAGCTCATTTTTTATAACAGCCGATTCTACTCTTACGAACAGCTTCTTGTCCCGTATAAATAATTGTCTCGTGCGATTGGCGATCGCAGTTCCCATTAAGTCGGGCCATGCAGCCAATATAGAAGTTTCATCAAATTTCCGCCGCAGTTTCAATGCGTCTAGGTATTGACTAATCGCTTCTTTCAATGTCTTATCATTTGTACGGCCCATTTGTAATTTGGATAAAATATTGATGTCAAAATATAGCAAAGCCTGCTCAACGATGGCTTTTTATTTGACCAAAAGATTAAGCCAACCTATTCTTTTTATTTCCGCTTGTCATTCGTATCAAAAACTATTATTGGCTCACGTATTGACGTCAAAGTTACAAATAGACTAGTCATTTTAAGCAAAAGTTTTCAACATTAACCGAAACGCTAACTGACATATTAGCTAGTTTGCATTATTGGCCTCCGTTATCGTATTTTTCCGTTGGAAACCTCAAAAATACGAACGTCAACATCAATTCCATGAAAGGTATTTCGAACACGTTCAGCACTGGTATCAGTAATAAAAATCTGCCCAAAATCATCGTGGGAAACCATTTCCATTAACTTTCTGGTACGCTTGTCATCTAATTTATCAAAAATATCGTCTAACAGTAACAAAGGCTTAAATCCTTTTCTTTCGCGCAAAAAGCTATATTGTGCCAGCTTCAATGCAATTAAAAACGACTTTTGCTGCCCCTGTGAACCGAACTTCTTCAATGGCATCCCATGAATAGTAAATAACAAATCATCCTTATGGATACCTGTCGT
Organism: Olivibacter sp. LS-1; assembly: GCF_008245145.1. Classification (GTDB taxonomy): domain Bacteria; phylum Bacteroidota; class Bacteroidia; order Sphingobacteriales; family Sphingobacteriaceae; genus Olivibacter; species Olivibacter oleidegradans. The sequence continues at coordinate 5,718,085 of NZ_CP041643.1, forward strand.
AGTTCGTTCCAAGGCACGGTCCTTTGATAACGTGTTGTTCAGCAAATCGACAAACCTGTTCTCAAACAACTGCGATTCGTAAACCAGCTCAACTGGTTCGGTATCATTGGTAAGGTATTGATAGTGTTTGTTAAAAATTTCTATGAAGGGATTAATAAAAAGTTTACGTTTCTCAAAAATCTGCTCACCTACCAAAACTAGTTGTTCATTATATACTGCTAATAAATCATCATCGTAGTTTTTGCTCAACGCTTGTTGCTTCAATAAGCTATTTCTACTTTGAAGATACTTATTATATAAGATCAAATCGTCCAGATATCGATTATCCGTTTGTGAGATGACATTATCTATAAACTTACGCCTCTCCTCGCTTCCTTCTGAAATAATAAAAGAATCATTAGGAGAAATCATTACCAAGGGATATACGCCTATATGATCGGCTAAGCGCTGGTAATCCTTTTTATTTTTCTTAAATTGTTTTTTTTGGTTTCGTTTTAAGCTACAAGCTAAAACGTCTTCCTGATCGCCCTTTTCAAACACACCCTGTACCATAAAAAAGTCAGCTTGTTGTTTGATTTGCTGCGAATCTATTGGGTTAAAGTAACTCTTACACAAGGAAAGGTAATGCAATGCATCTAAAATATTCGTTTTCCCTGCACCATTATCACCGGTGAAAGCATTTACGCCAGGTGCAAATGTCAACGACGCCTCTTCATAATTTTTAAAATTGATTACCGTTAATTCTTTAACCCACATAGGTACAAACATAGATAAATAAGCAGCAAGACACAAATTAGGTTGGAAGGCGAGGTTATAAGCTGGATGGGATACGGGCTTATACCTCTGCTAAAAATCTTTTACCTTAGGTTCTTGTATCTAAGGTTTAAAAATGTATTTTTGCAATCTTAAAAAACTGAACTCAAATTAACCAAAAAATAACGTGAGCGTTAATAATACAAAAAACGGCGGAACAGGAAGTTTTATCCGCGATAATCAAAAGAGTCTAGCATTTATTGCCATTGGAATTGTTGTTTTAATTTTACTTTATATCGGTTATCAACGTTTCTATCTGGCACCAAGGGCAGAAAGAGCTACCAATGAAATGTTTAAGGCAGAAGAGTACGCTATGGTAGATTCTTTACAGAATAGAGCGATTGACGGAGATGGTTCTTACCCTGGCTTTAAAGAAATTGCAGAAGAATATTCGAACACAAAATCGGCTAATGTGGCGAATGCGTACTTAGGTGGTTTGTATTTGCGTCAAGGTAAATACCAGGAAGCTGTCAATGCCTTATCAAAATATTCAGATACCGGAAGCCCAATTATAGACCCGCTGGTAACAGGTCTATTGGGTGACGCCTACACTGAATTAAAAGACTATAAAAAGGCGGCCGATCAATACAAAAAAGCGGCAAGTAAGAGCGACAACTCTTTTACGGCTCCTTTATTTCTAAAAAAATTGGGCTTGGTGTACGAAGCACAAAACGATTATAAATCGGCATTAGAGAATTACCAAAAAATTAAAAAAGACTACCCACAGAGCTATGAAGCTTCTATCATTGATGGTTATATTGCTCGATGTGAAGCCCGTTAATCTTGTGCGATTATACGACTGAGACTATTTAAATGGCAACGAACTTAAAAAATTTGTCTGACTTCTCCCATATTGAAGTGGGCTCTGCATCCGATTTGGAGATTGCTATTGTTGTTGCACAATGGAATGCACAAGTGACCTCTCCCCTTTTAGAAGGCGCATACAATCTGCTTTTGAAACAAGGCGCCGCTGATCATAAAATTCACATCTTGAACGTACCTGGGAGCTATGAATTAAGCGCCGGCGCCGATATTATTCTGCGTAAAAAGCAAATTGATGCAGTAATATGCATAGGCTGTGTTATCCAGGGTGATACTCCGCATTTTACTTTCATATGCGATGCCGTAGCAAATGGTATTACAAATGTATCCCTGAAACACAATAAACCGGTCATCTTCGGCGTACTCACTACCAACACATTGGAACAAGCGTTGGAACGAGCGGGAGGTAAACATGGCAATAAGGGCGAAGAGGCAGCGGTTACTGCCATTCAAATGGCCAACTTGAGCAAATCAATACAAGCTTAGCTATAAAATATTTGTAAATTACCTATATTTAGGCTATGTTTACGTGTTTTATATAATAAATGGATCATGAGAAATTTACTGATTTATATGTTAGTGCTCGCTTTAGGTATGCTTTTATCCCAGGGCTGCGCTCGTAAAACATGTCCGGCTTACAACTCCTATCCGAAGGCAAAAAGGCTACGATAAGCGGTAGTTTTTAATCTTAAATACCCTCGCTTGAAACAATTTAACGCATAACTTGTTCCCGAATAATGTGCCAAGTTTTTTCAGTTAGTTCACCTATGATTTATAGCGAACCTGGAAATTTAGCATATAAATTAACAAACAAAGGAAAATGTGTATTCTAAAGATTAAACATGCTTTTTTTTTAATGCTGTTTTTACTTTCCTTCTTTTCCGAAAAACAAACTTCTGCCCAAACCAAGGATCAAATAGTTGATCTAATATGGCAGGGGCTGGGTGGCAAACAAGGTTGGAATGAAGCTCGTTACTTTATGTTTAGCTGTAAATCGAACCTAAACAAAACACTCTCCCGGGAACATGCATATATATGGGATCGAAACACCGGCAACTGTCGTTTTGAGGGAACAAATGAGCAAGAGCAGAAAATTATTGCATTATTTAATACGGAAAATAATAAAGGCAGAGCCTTTGTAGATAATAAAACAATAAACAATAGTGATTCGGCGGCTCTTCTAATTTCTTCCATAATCAATGCCTTTAATACAGAAACATTTTGGTTATTTCCGCCCAGGAATCTGACAGAATCGTCCCTACTCACCGTAAAAGAAGCCGAGCTAATAGGAAGCGTTCGATACAACGTAATTGAAATTCGACAGTCACCTACAGATAGCGCAGAATTCCGTACAAAAATATACATCGATACCAATACGGGTCGGATCTTTCAATGGCAAACACTGGACGAGGGTGGCTATATTAAATACAATTTTGTGACATCTGATTTCAAAGATGTAGGAGGCGGACTCACCCTTGCTACTACCTTTACAGATACAAACGATGGCTTTTTTATAAAATTCCCCATTGTTTCCGCCCTTATTAACGTAGAATCTGATAAATTTTCAAAACCATAGCTGATACATATGAAGTGGATTGAACTGAACACACAAGATACGCTTGAAACGATAGCGGCATCAAACTCGTATGCCATTATTTTCAAACATAGTACGCGCTGTCCTGTGAGCAGTATGGCAAAAAGAACGTTCGAATTTGAGTCGTCCCTGATACCAGAAGAAACCCCAGTGTACTTGGTCGATTTGATTAAATATCGTGAGATATCTAATCAAATCGCTGATAAATGGAAAGTACGGCACGAATCTCCCCAGGTACTGTTAATTAAGGGCGATGATTGTGTATATAACGAATCGCACAATGAAATAGAAGTCGCCAAGATTGTTGTTAAGATGGCCAATTAAAAGTTAGGGTTTTCTTAATATCAGGATGTAAGCTTAAGTAAACCGGACAGGTTTCCGCTGCCTTTTGCAAAATGCTTTGGTCATGATCCGAATAGTTTACATTATCAGCGAAATTCAGTACAACTTGTATTTCTGCAATTTTTCGTGGGTTTGACTGCATAATCTTCGTGGTGGCTGCTTCTATTTTTCCAAGTGAGATCTCGTGAGCTTGCGCAGCAATGCCCATGATAGTTAGCATGCAGCTGGTAAGCGAAGCAGCCAAGAGATCGGTCGGCGAAAAAGCCTCTCCTTTACCTTGATTGTCAACCGGCGCATCGGTTATTATTTTCGATTGCGATTGCAGGTGTATTGCTTCGGTACGCAAATCGCCTAAATAGGTTGTTCGAACAGTAGTCATTGTAAATATAATTAGAATGTAATAAGCTATTGTCTGTGTGTGCAACTGTCCAAGTTGACACAAAATACGCCGCTAATTTAGAAAATTATTAATTACTTTTGTGTTATGATTGAACTACCCGTTATCCCTGCCAATCAATTGCAGCGCAAGCCAGATTGGTTACGTGTTAAGCTTCCTGTAGGTAAAGAATATAAACATGTAAGAGGTTTAGTAGACGAACATAAACTCCATACCATCTGCGAAAGTGGTAATTGTCCTAATATGGGTGAGTGTTGGGGTGCAGGTACAGCGACATTTATGATTCTCGGGAATATCTGTACCCGGTCGTGCTCGTTTTGTGCAGTAGCGACTGGCCGGCCAAAAGCGGTTGAATTAGATGAACCCATGCGTGTAGCCACCTCTGTTAAGCTCATGCAGGTAAAGCATTGCGTAATTACTTCGGTAGATCGAGATGATTTGAAAGATGGTGGATCGACTATTTGGGCCGAAACAGTAAATGCCATTCGAAGGGAAAGTCCCGGAACAACTCTAGAGACACTCATACCGGATTTTAAAGGCATTTGGGAGAATTTAGATCGGGTATTAGCGGTACGTCCTGAAGTCGTATCTCATAATTTAGAGACTGTTCGACGTCTCACAAGAGAAGTACGTATACAAGCCAAATATGACAGAAGCCTTGAATGTTTAAGAAGAATATCTGCTGCAGGCTTACGCACGAAGTCTGGTATAATGCTTGGTTTCGGTGAGACGGAAGCTGATGTGATTGAGGCGATGCAGGATTTATATGATGCCGGTGTGCATATTCTCACGTTGGGACAATATTTACAACCGACGAAAGCTCATCACCCCGTAATTGAATGGATTACGCCCGAGCAATTTAAACATTATCAGGATATTGGCTTAAAGATGGGCTTTAAATATGTAGAAAGTGGACCTTTGGTACGTTCTTCTTACCATGCAGAAAAGCATTTATTCGATATGCAATAATTGATTTATGTCTATATCGACGACGAAAAATCCTCAATAACATTGGGGATTTTTTTTATCAAACAGCTTGCGGGTATTACACCCATGCCCTCTGCAGCTAATAGGTCTCCTGCTTTTCCATGTATAAAAACACCTAATATTGCAGCATCTGCTGCTTTATAACCCTGCGCCAATAAGGCTACTAAAATGCCCGTCAATACATCGCCCATACCGCCACTCGCCATAGCGGGATTTCCCGTAAAGTTAACCCATATCTTGCCATCAGGCAGAGCCACAAAGGTATATCGATTTTTTAGTACAATGATTAGTTTCCTCCTTGAAGCTTCTGTTCTTGCTTTTATGACACGATCCCACCAGTGATCACTATGTCCAAAAAGGCGGTCAAATTCTTTCATATGAGGTGTAAGGATTGTTTCCGCTTTTAATAGCGTCAGCAAGTTTTTATTTGCTGCCACTACATTTAACGCATCTGCATCCAACACGAGGGGGGGGAGATCATCTGCTAACAATTCGCTTAAACATCCCCTTATTTCCTCTCCCGTTCCTAAACCCGGGCCTATGCCTAATGACTTATACTTCCCTGTTCCTAATTCTGATAGTTTTGATCGGTCAAGTGCCATTACCTCGGGCAATCGAGTATTCAGGGCGCTTAATCCGCTTGACGGGATACAAACAGTAGTCAGCCCCGCTCCTGTATATAAACAAGCTTCAGCAGACAGCAATGCAGCTCCCATTGTATGCTCATTGCCAGCCAATATGCAGGCATGTCCATAGGTACCCTTATGACTAAAATTCTCTCGCACCTTTAAGCGAGAACGGATATCGTCATTCATAATCGAACAAAATTCAGTATCCAAGGAGGCCATAAAACCTTGGTGCAAACCGATATCCACCACATGGAAGCGTTTCAAAAACTTTCCGCTTTCGGGAAATAAGAAACTTATCTTAGGTGCTTGAAAAGTAATCACATCCTGCGCGATAATAACATTTTCGAAAGTCTCCATATTGCCTTCTGCAGGCATTCCGGTTGGAATATCGACCGAAACTACCACCTTTGCCTCTTTATTAATGTATCTAACAAGGGAACGCCAAGGATCAATTAGTGGCTTATTCAATCCTGAACCGAAAAGTGCATCAATCACAACGTCAGCTGTTATCGAAGGGAGCTGCTCAGCGGGAAATAATTCTTGAACTTGAATAGAATAGGTCAATAATCGTTTATAGTTGACCTCAAAGTCATCAGTTTTTTTATTATTATACCTAACTATCCATACCACAATATTGGTATAACCTCTTTCGAAAAGTAAACGAGCTATGGCTAGACCGTCTCCACCATTATTTCCCGTGCCACAGCAAATTATTACAGATGGGCGGTCTGTATATAAACTAACAAACTTATTCACAAAAGCCTCGGCTGCTCGTTCCATTAAATCAATGGACGAAACTGGTTCATTTATTATCGTATAAGCATCCACCTCCCGAATTTGAGAAGCTGTCAATAAATTTTGCATAGCGTAAGTTAACCAAAAAAAGTGGCATATTAAACATAGATAAATCCCTTATTATAGGAAACGTAATACGTTATCTATTAATAAGGGACTCATCAATATCCGTCGCTATTGAGGCTTATTTAGAAGAAAACAAGCTGCACAGCTCAAACTGAAAAAAGCCTATTCATTATTAAACGACTTCTATGACACCTCTGAGTGTTTTTGCAGCGTCCACCATTGCTTCCAGCGCTGCTTTTGTTTCCGGCCAAGCTCTTGTTTTTAGTCCACAGTCCGGATTTACCCATAATTGTTTAGGATTTATTACAGCCGATGCTTTGTCCATTAGCGAGATCATCTCCTCCTTACTTGGAATTCTCGGGGAATGGATGTCATAAACTCCCGGACCGATGTCATTTGGATAGTTAAAGTTAGCAAAAGCGTCCAGTAATTCCATTTGTGAACGAGACGTTTCGATAGTAATAACATCAGCATCCATAGCAGCGATGTCTGAAATAATGTCATTAAATTCAGAGTAGCACATATGAGTATGGATCTGGGTATCATCCTCGACACCAGCAGCAGTTAATCTAAAAGCTTTTACTGCCCAGTTTAAATAATCTCGTTGGTCTTTTTGACGCAAGGGCAGTCCTTCCCGAATAGCTGGCTCATCTATCTGTATTATCTTAATACCTGCGTGCTCCAATGCCAGTACTTCATCTCTTATGGCTAGTGCGATTTGAAAAGCAGTTTGCCAGCGAGGTTGATCATCTCTTACAAATGACCATTGTAGAATGGTGACCGGCCCCGTTAACATCCCTTTTACAGGCAGTCGAGTAATTGACTGGGCATAAGACGTCCAATATACCGTCATGTCTTTTGGTCGGCTAACATCACCAAATAAAACGGGCGGTTTTACGCAACGTGATCCGTAACTTTGCACCCATCCGTTCTTTGTGAAGGCATAGCCCTGTAATTGCTCGCCAAAATATTCAACCATATCATTCCTTTCGAACTCCCCATGTACCAAGACATCCAAACCGACCTGCTCTTGCCAGGCAATCGCCTCTTTTGTTTCTGCTCTAATTAGATTTTCGTATTCATCAATGGTGATTTCTCCTTTTTTAAATTTCGCCCGCCAGCCCCTCACTTCTTTTGTCTGCGGAAATGAACCGATGGTAGTGGTTGGATATAAGGGCAGGTTTAACGTTTCGAGCTGCTTTGCTTTTCGCTCCGCAAAAACGCTACGCCTGTTTGTATCTTTATCTGAAATTGCATTAACACGGTCTTTTACCTCTTGATGATGAATTAAGGCAGAAGTCTTACGCCGATTTTGCGAAACTTTGTTATCCTTAAATCGCTGAAGAACAGCTGTATCTTCATACTCGCTTCGTAACAAGGCCAGATCTTTTACTTCTTCCAATTTTTGTTTAGCAAAAGCAAGCCAGTCCTTCACTTCCAGTGGTAATGTCTCTTCATTATCCTCATAAGCCAAGTCACATGGAACATGTAACAGCGAACATGAAGGGGCAATCCATATCCGCTCCTTACCGATTTTCCGGATTGCTTTGTCAATCAGTGTGAGAGAGCGTTCATAATCATTTTTCCAAATATTTCGACCATCCACGACTCCTAAAGACAAAATAAGCTCGTTCGGTATGTTATCCAGCACTGCTTCGAGTTGATTTGCTGCCCTGACAAGATCTAAATGTAACGCATTAATAGGAAGTGACAAAGCGACCTCTAAATTATCATTTACTCCCTCGAAATAGGTTGCAATTAAAAGTTTAGTATCCCCGGCACTTTTAGCTAAACGCTTATAGACCTGCTGATATAACTTGCGAGCTTTATCAGGTAAATCCAATGCCAAAAAAGGTTCATCGAATTGAATCCATTTCACCCCATACTTTCGCAATCTCCCAATCACCTCTTCATAAACAGGCAGTAATGCCTCGATTAAATCTAAGCGATCGAAACCCGCTTCCTTTTCTTTACCCAATAGAAGATAAGTTATTGGCCCGATCAATACCGGTTTGGTATCGACACCCAATTGTTTCGCCTCGTAATATTCGTTGATAATTTTTTCCGAAAAAAGACTGAACTGCTGATTCTTTGTAAATTCCGGCACTAGGTAATGGTAATTGGTGTCAAACCATTTAGTCATTTCCATTGCAGTGACATCGATACCCTCATGTTGGAAACCTCTTGCCATAGCAAAATAGAGATCTAGTTCATGTTCCGAACTCTTATTTGCTGCAAGTCCGTGATACCGCGCAGGGATAGCCCCTACCATCAGTGTTGTGTCCAATACTTGATCATAGAAAGAGAAATCATTCGAAGGGATAAGATCTATTCCTATTTCCTTTTGAATTTTCCAATTAGTAGCGCGGATTTTAAGTCCTGCATCCAATAGCTCTTTTCTCGTAATCTTACCGCTCCAAAAGGCCTCACTTGCCTTTTTTAATTCCCGTTGGGCACCAATGCGCGGGTACCCTAAATTGTTTGTAAACAACATAGTTAAATAATTTAATGAATAACACTTGTTCTTTTTCAAAAACCCGCGGCTTGTAAAGAAGGAAGTTTAAGGCATAGTACGACAGGCTCCGATAAAGGAGTAGTATACTAAATGGGCCTCAACACAGCTTCTTCTCGCGAAAGCCTGTTGAAAATTCAATGGCAAGTCTCCTGGCTTGCATTCGTCCGTTTTACGTCTTCCCATTCTGGATTTTCCTGAACAGTGACTGTGGTATGTAAAACCTATCCCAAGAGGGAGAATGCTTACAGTTGCGCGACAGCCCATGATTTGCACATGGTTCCTTATTAATTCCCGTTAAGGGAAACCATTAAACGCTCAATCTGAGTATTACTTGATTAACAAGTCTCCAAACCTAAGATATTTTTAGTAACTTTGCAATTTGTTTACAAAGTATTCGACATAATAGGTAGACTACTACAATAATAAAATTTCCGCCAAACAGATAGTACAGGGTTGGCAATGGCGCCCAACTCATATATTGTTAACTAAATTAAGGATCAAAATGTCTATAGTTAGGGAAAGTGACTTACCTGGTATAGGTAAGAAATACCAAATTGAAACCGGAGCCGGTGATAACATGGTAGTGGTTATCCACGATGATGGTAATCGCGAGTTGTATCGTTTAGATGAGGAAGAGAATGAATCTAAATGTGTAATGACACTAAATGATGAGGAGTCTCGTCAAGTAGCAGGTATTATAGGTGGTTTATCTTACAAACCCAAGGCTCTTGAGACGATGGAGTTAGCAGTTAATGATCTTGTTATTGAATGGTATAAAATCGAAGAAAAGGCAGTCATTAATCAACAAACTATCGGACAATTAGGCGTTAGGCAAAAAACCGGGGCTTCTATTATTGCAGCGATTAAAAATGAAGACAGCGTAATAAACCCAGGTCCTGACTATTTAATAACACCCGGTACTACGTTAGTGGTTGCTGGAAAGCGGAGTAATATAAAAGCGTTAAAAGAATTATTAAAAAGCTATCAAGTTGTATAGTTAACCTTATAGGAAAACCCATGTGAAAGTATGCATACAGAAACCCTGATCTTAGAAATTGGAATAGCCGTTGGACTTGTTGCTTTAGTAGGTCTATTAGCCAATAAACTGCGTTTTTCAGTTATACCTTTCTTTATTTTGATTGGCATGGCCTTGGGAGAACACGCACCAACAATCGGTTTAATCGATTTGCAATTCACTGAAAGCAAACCCTTTATCGATTTCATGGGCAGATTAGGTGTTTTGTTTTTACTTTTCTATCTAGGTCTTGAGTTTTCAGTTGGACGGCTCATAAAATCGGGAAAAGCAATTGTATCCGGCGGATCAATCTATGTGTTTCTAAATTTTGTTTCCGGTTTATTAGTGGGGTGGATGATGAATTTACCTTTTGCGGAAATGATGATTCTATGCGGCATCATGACCAGCTCGTCCACAGCAATTGTTGCAAAAGTGTTGACAGACTTAAAGCGAACCGCAAACCCGGAAACGGAGGTTATTATGGGTATGATCATGTTTGACGACTTGTTTATAGCCATGCATATCTCTTTTCTTTCCGGTTTGGTTCTAACCGGTGGTGGCTCATTTTGGACCGTAGCCAGCACCTCCTTACTAGCACTTGCCTTCATTCTGCTTTTTTTGGTTCTCGGAAGGAAGGTGATCCCTTATATCGATAAGGTACTAAATGTTAAATCGGGCGAACTATTTATACTGATAATTTTCTCACTTCTATTCTTAGTTGCTGGCTTTTCGGAAACAATTCACGTTGCTGAAGCGATTGGGGCGCTGATGGCAGGCCTCGTTCTTGCTGATTCTCAATATATTAAACGAATAGAACAAATCGTATTGCCATATAAAGACTATTTTGGTGCGATGTTCTTCTTTAGCTTCGGTTTATCCATTGATCCTTTTTCCCTTGGAGGCGCCGTCATGTGGGGAGCTATAGCTGCATTGATAACTATCTTCGGAAATCTCGCCTCTGGTTATTTTGCTTCACATTTTGCTGGGTTGAAAAAGAAAACTTCTTTTGATATTGGCTTTACCTTATCTGCTAGAGGAGAGTTTTCCATTATCATGGCTAACATAGGCAAAGCGGGAGGGCTTAATCCGATTATCCAGTCTTTTGTGGTCGTATACGTGCTAATTCTAGCTATCGTTGCTCCAATATTAACCAAAGAATCCAGAAATATCTGGCATGGAATATTTGGAGGAGGATTATATGCGAAGGATAAGCAACCAGCGAAAACGCTTGAGGCATTAGAAGCGAAGAGTGCGGAGCAAGTACAGGTAGAAGATAAATAACCTACAAATATTATTATTATTTTCTCCAAGCAATCTCTTTGATGGAACTATGATGTTGAATTTTGTCTATGGCAGCCAAGATCTCTTTGTCTTTCTGCCCCTGAAACCCAATTTCAATAGTGATCTCATTATTAGCCTTATCAAAAAACAAATTGGCCAGCTTTAATTGCTCCGTATCTAACCATTCGTCAACGAATCTCATCGGATTGGTATCGTTGGTAAGCGTTAAACGTAGGATACGAGGTGCATAACGTTGTACAAGTCGCTTTTCTAGCGGTTGCAAAACCCACAATATAATAAGAACAAAGATTGTTGCAATTAGCGCGGCAAAATACATGCCACCACCGCAGGCCAAACCAATTCCGGCAACGGTCTATAATCCTGAGGCTGTCGTAAGCCCCTTCACAATGCCCTGTTTTAGAAACATAATGGTGCCTGCACCTAAGAAACCTATACCGCTCACTACCTGAGCCGCGACACGAGAAGGATCTAAAGTTACATGCCCTGTTTTGAGAATATCCGAAAAACCGAAAGACGACACCATCATCATCAAAGAAGCGCCAAGACAGACCATCATATGGGTGCGCATACCCGCAGCCCAATTCTTACGCTCGCGCTCTAATCCCACAGCAGCGCCAAATGCAGCTGCCAGCACAAGACGTATAACGGTTTCCTGATAGGATAACATAAAACATTTTTACATAAATCCCAACTCCAATCGAGCTTCCTCACTCATCATACTTTTATCCCATTTAGGCTCGAACGTAAGCTCCACAAGAGCATTCTTTACTCCCTCCACCTTCGCTACCTTTCGTTGCACTTCATCCAACAACTCACCTGCAACCGGACAGGCTGGTGCTGTAAGCGTCATAACTATTTTAGCCGTCCCATCCTCTTTGGTAATAATCTCGTAGACAAGTCCTAGCTCACATATATTAACAGGAATCTCAGGATCGAAAACTGTTTCTAACTCTGACTTGATTTTATCCGCTATTCCAAGTTTATCTAAAACTATCATGTTATATCGAATTATTTAGCAATACTCTCTTTGACGCTTTCCAGAAGCTCTGTTTTAAGAAAACGAGCCGTCTCACTCTTCTTATTTTTCACCATCTCCTCAGGCGTTCCGCTAAAAAGAATTTTTCCCCCACCCGCTCCACCTTCAGGGCCTAAATCTATAATCCAGTCCGAAACCTTAATAACGTCTAAATTATGCTCTATAACCAGAACGGTATTACCCCGATCTACTAATCGATTTAAAACACCCAACAGAACGTTAACGTCTTCGAAGTGTAGTCCTGTTGTGGGTTCATCAAGTATATAAAATGTATTCCCGGTATCTTTCTTTGATAATTCAGTTGCTAATTTTACCCGTTGTGCCTCACCTCCGGATAAAGTTACGGAAGATTGTCCTAAAGTGAGATATCCCAGGCCAACATCTTGCAATGTTTTGATTTTCCGATAAATTGCAGGAATTGACTCAAAAAACGGAACAGCTTCGTCAATACTCATATCTAGCACATCGCTGATAGATTTTCCTTTATATCTTACTTCGAGCGTTTCCCTATTATAACGTTTTCCATTACATCCTTCACATGGTACTTGTACATCCGGCAAAAAATTCATTTCAATCACCTTCATTCCGGCTCCCTGACAAACTTCGCAACGTCCACCTTTAACATTGAATGAAAATCTACCTGGCTTATATCCACGAATTTTAGCTTCAGGAAGCTGAACAAATAGACTTCGAATGTCTGAAAATACGCCAGTATACGTTGATGGATTTGACCGAGGTGTCCGGCCTATTGGAGTCTGATCTATTTCGATTACTTTATCAATATGCTCTAAGCCCTCAATCTTCGCATAAGGCATCGGAGTCTTTTTTGCCCTAAAAAAATGGTGGTTAAGAATTGGATAAAGAGTTTCCGTAATTAAAGTTGATTTACCACTTCCTGACACACCAGTAACCGAAATCAACGTTCCCAATGGAAAATCTACTGAAACATTTTTTAAATTGTTGCCCGTAGCCCCTCTTAAGCGTAAATGAAAGCCATTGCCTGTTCTTCTATTTTTCGGTACACGGATTTGCTTTGTGCCATTTAAATATGCGGCGGTTAACGTATCAGCTTCTTTAATCTGCGTAGGCTTCCCTTGTGCAACGACCACCCCGCCATTGAGGCCGGCCGCGGGGCCCATATCGATAACATAATCAGCTTCTAATATCATATCCTTATCGTGCTCCACAACAAGCACTGAATTACCGATGTCGCGAAGATCTTTTAATGCATTAATTAGACGCGCATTATCTCGTTGGTGCAAACCAATGCTCGGCTCGTCCAGAATATATAGTACATTAACTAACTGTGATCCTATTTGAGTAGCCAAACGTATCCTCTGTGCCTCCCCACCAGATAGCGTTTTTGCAGTACGATCCAACGTAAGATAACCTAAACCAACGTTTAACAGAAAATTCAAACGATTAATGATTTCTTTTAAAATTTCCTCGGCTATCACGATCTGACGTTCATTTAGTTTCTCTTTTAAAGAAGAAAACCAAGAGCTAAGCGCTACAACATCCATATTTGCCAGTTCGGATATGTTCTTATTAGCAAGCTTGAAATGAAGAGATTCTTTTTTTAGTCGTGCACCACTGCAAGCTGGACATTTCTTCATCACCCTGAAAAGTTCAATGTCTTCCGTTTTCCGTTCAGATTGTTCTTCCAGTAGTTTAAATATTCCGTCAAAGGTTATCTTGTATTCTTTAACATTCCACTTGTTATAGGCAACGGGCACTGTTATTAAATCAGGCGAACCATTTAACAATATGTCCAACTGTTCTTCTGTAAGCTTATTTAGAGGCTCAGACAATGAAAACTCATATTTCTTGGCAACAGCCTTTAACTGCTGAAAGGTCCAATTGTCTTTATACTCTCCCAGCGGAGCTATTCCTCCTTTAAGAATGCTTAATTTTGGGTTAGGTATAACGGACTCCTTGTCGATTTCAAACACATAACCTAGACCGTCGCATTGGTCACAGGCACCATACGGCGAATTAAAAGAAAAAGTGTTGGGCTGTGGCTCATCATAAGAAATGCCACTTTCCGGATCCATTAAGTAACGACTAAAGAAATATTCATTATTATCTTGGTCACTCAGCTTTATGATTCCTTTGGCTGCTTTCATAGCCTGTTGAATAGATGCTTGAAGCCGCTTTCTCTCTTGCTCACTAATCGTCAACCGATCGATAACCATTTCGATATCATGAATCTTGTATCGATCAACCTGCATTTTAGGTACTAAATCCATCATCTCACCGTCAACTCTCACTTTAACAAAGCCTTGTTTGCGAATCTGCTCAAACAGTTCTCTATAATGCCCTTTTCGGCCTTTTACTAAAGGGGCCAAAATATTCACGGCTTGCCCATCAAATTGTGTTAATATTCTTGTAATAATCTGATCTTCGGACATCCGTTCCATTTTACGGCCCGTAACATATGAATATGCTTCGCCAATACGGGCATACAGTAATCGCATAAAATCATATATTTCAGTAATAGTGCCAACTGTAGACCGCGGATTTTTACTGGTTGTTTTCTGCTCGATTGCAATTACAGGACTTAGACCAGCAATTTTGTCTACATCAGGGCGTTCCATGCCCCCCATAAATTGCCTACTGTAAGCACTAAAAGTCTCCATATAACGCCGCTGTCCCTCGGCGTAAATTGTATCAAATGCAAGTGACGATTTACCACTTCCGCTTAAACCTGTTATTACTACCAGCTCGTTCCGTGGTATCACAACGTCTATATTCTTTAGATTGTGAACACGCGCGCCAAAAACTTCAAGTTCACTTTGCTCTCCTAAATCAGGTGTATTCCGATTACTCATGTATAAAAAAGGATATAAATTGTGAATCTGTCAAGGGATAATCGCTGATGCTTTTATTTAGTATTTTTAACCTCTCCTCAACAGCCAAAGCATAGTACAAACTTAGGTAAATTACTTCGATATACAATCAAAGCTACGTCAATACTAATCATTTTTGCTAAAAAAATTAACAAAAAAAGTCACAGCATAAGCTGCGACTTTTTTTATATCAGCGTAATAAGCTACAGCCGATCGGAATGTCCCTCGCTTTCATGGTTGGCATCAAGCGCAAGTTTTGAGTTTGGGCTGCTGACACCCTTATATCCGTAGCTTGTTGGGTTTTCAATAACCTCTTTCGTAGAAATTAGTTTATAAACGTAATTAGCTGTCTCTTTATTCAGCTTCAGTTTATAGTAATCTTCCTCGTTCTGTCGACGGATAGTCTTTCTAAGGCTCCCTCCTCCTACATTATAAGCCGCAGCTACGAGTGTCCAGTTTCCAAAATCTTTATATAAGACTTTCAAATACTTGCATGCTGCCTCAGTAGACTTTTCTACGTCAAGGCGCTCATCGAAGGACGGTCCAACTTTTAATCCGAAAGCCTTCGCGGTAGCTGGCATAAATTGCCATAGACCTGCCGCTCCTTTGTGTGAGGTGCCTTCGATCAACCCACTTTCGACAAGTGGCAAATACTTGAAGTCTTCTGGGATTCCGTATGCGCGAAGAATAGGTTCAATTTTTGGGAACCATGCTTTCGCATTCTTGTGAAGTTTGTGAGTCTTAAGTCGCTCAAAGGAGTGTGCTTTTAAAGAACGCTTAATCTTTCGTTCAACATTTTCATCTCCTACTGGAAGATATTCATCTGCAAAATTTAAGCTCGCAAATAAAGATCTCTTACTTTTTGACCCACTTTTTGTACTTGCTGGTATGGCGTTATAAGTTCGATGCTCAACTACAGGCCGGCTGTAAATAAACATTTTTGAAAGAACTAAAACAACTAAAACCACCACGCTTGTACATAGGTGTTTTTTTATCATTTTTTACCTTTCTGTTTTGGTTATGCAAAAAAGCGCAGCAAATATAAAAATTATTTCCTTACAATACAAACACTTACAAAACACACCTTGATTATGTGAAATTTTATACGTATAATATAAGTCTAATATTTTGGTAAAATTCACATTCAAAGTACTTTAATACTCATTATTTTGAGTACCTTTGCGAGATAATTTTACGGATAAAATAATTATGCCATTCAGCAACAAAAGGAACAGTCGAGATGACAAATCCGCTTATTCAAGACGTTCTTCTTCAAGGAACGACACCAGGAACAGTCGAGATGACAAGTCCCCCTATGTAAAACGTTCTTCTTCGAGGGATGAAGACAGGAATCAACGAAGCGATAAACCTTATTCTACGCGTTCGTTCTCACAAAGCGATAACAACAAAGAATTTAGAGACAAAGAGGAAAAATCGGCCTTTTCAAAAAAATCGAATTACGGAAGTCAAAAACACAAAAGGGACGACCGATCTTCCAGTACAAATCAAACGAACAAAACAGATAGATATAATAAACAAGAAAGGTCCTATTCGGGAACTAGAAGAAACACAAGAGACGAACGGCCTTACTCGTCGGACAGGAAAAATCAAAATACGAGGTTTAAGTCTGACAACAATTTTGCTGAGGGATCAAGGTATCGTTCCGATGAAAAAATGGGTAACCGATCTTATGGCAACACAAAGCGTGATAAATTTAAATCCAACGAACAGCGCTTTTCAAAAGAAAGAGAAGAAAATGGTTTAATCAGGCTTAACCGCTATATTGCGAATTCAGGTGTTTGTTCACGCCGAAAGGCGGACGAACTCATACAGGCAGGAGTTGTGACAGTGAACGGTGTGGTTGTTACGGAATTAGGCACAAAGGTCGATGCTGCGAAAGATGAAATAAGATATAATGGTGAGAAGTTGAAAAGGGAAAAAATGGTGTATGTGCTTCTGAACAAGCCTAAAGACTATATTACCACAACTGATGATCCACAAGAAAGAAAAACGGTGATGCATTTGGTTGAAAAGGCCTCAAGAGAGCGGATTTATCCTGTAGGTCGATTAGACAGAAATACGACAGGCCTTCTGCTTTTGACAAACGATGGTAATCTGGCAGAGAAGCTCTCTCATCCGAGAAACAACATCATGAAAATATATCATGTGGAGCTAAATAAGAGCTTAACCCAGGGAGATTTCAACAAAATAGGCTATGGGGTTGAACTAGAAGATGGCTTCATTAAACCCGATGAAGTAAGTTATATTCAAGGAGCAAGTAAACGGGAAATTGGGATACAGATTCATAGTGGTAGAAATAGAATCGTGCGGCGCATATTTGAATCTTTAGGCTATGATGTTATAAAACTAGATCGTGTAATATATGCGAACCTAACTAAAAAAGATTTACCAAGAGGCCGTTGGAGGTATCTAGAAGAAAAAGAAATTATCCAGCTAAAGCATTTTATTAAATAATTCAATTTTGCGCATAAAAAGAAAGGGCGCTTATCATACTAATAAGCGCCTTTTTATATTTAAAAAAATCTCATTCCTTCCCGTTACGATTTCTTTAGTTAACACTGATTCCTTTTTTACAAGGAAATTCCTTAGAAAAGCAATTATTACAGCATTGGCATCAATTCCGTGCCGATCCTTTTTTCCTTTATAATCAACTGGGAAAGGATTTTCAGGTTAATAAATTCAAGTCCTGCCACATGGGAAGTTTCTCCGCAGCCGACGGTAACTTTGACGGCTTACGATAAGCTGCTCCGACATGATTACAAACCGATGGACATCAAAACAGGAAAGGCCGCCGTGCAATGCACGGCGGCCTTCTGTAAAGATCGGCACCGACCTACTCTCCCACATGTTACTGCAGTACCATCGGCTCTGGCGGGCTTAACTTCTCTGTTCGGGATGGGAAGAGGTGGACACCGCCGATATAGGCACCTGAATATCTTATCTGAGTTTTACGTTTTAAGTTATTCGTTTTAAGTTCCCATAACCTGCAACTTATAACCTATAACCTACAACTTATAACCCGGTCGACATATATAACGGAAGAAAAAAAACAGGAAGACAACAGCCTGCTGCGCTTGAGAAAGCTTCGGGCTATTAGTACGGCTCGGCTGTGGTATCTCTACCTTTACACCTGCCGCCTATCGACGTGGTAGTCTCCCACGGCCCTGTAAGGAAGTCTCATCTCGTGGCTAGTTTCGCACTTAGATGCTTTCAGCGCTTATCTATTCCCGGCATAGCTACTCTGCCGTACACCTGGCGGCATAACAGATTCACCAGCGGCCGGTCCAACCCGGTCCTCTCGTACTAAGGTCAGCCCCACTCAGACTTCCTGCGCCCACAACAGATAGGGACCGAACTGTCTCGCGACGTTCTGAACCCAGCTCGCGTGCCACTTTAATCGGCGAACAGCCGAACCCTTGGGACCTTCTCCAGCCCCAGGATGTGACGAGCCGACATCGAGGTGCCAAACCTCCCCGTCGATATGAGCTCTTGGGGGAGATCAGCCTGTTATCCCCAGAGTACCTTTTATCCTTTGAGCGATGGCCCTTCCATGCAGAACCACCGGATCACTATGTCCGTCTTTCGACCCTGTCCGACTTGTATGTCTCACAGTCAAGCAAGCTTTTGCCATTGCACTCCGCGTACGGTTACCAAGCGTACTGAGCTTACCTTTGAAAGCCTCCGTTACCTTTTTGGAGGCGACCACCCCAGTCAAACTACCCACCAAACAATGTCCCCCCCGGAGGGGGGTTAGGAACCGGATACAGAAAGGGCGGTATTTCAAGGACGATTCCGCGGATCCTGGCGAACCCGCTTCAATATCTCCCGCCTATCCTACACATCCTGCACCCAGTCCCAATGTTAAGCTATAGTGAAGGTTCATGGGGTCTTTCCGTCCCGTTGCGGGTAACCGGCGTCTTCACCGGTACCACAATTTCACCGAGCTCATGGCCGAGACAGCGCCCAGATCGTTACACCATTCGTGCAGGTCGGAACTTACCCGACAAGGAATTTCGCTACCTTAGGACCGTTATAGTTACGGCCGCCGTTTACCGGGGCTTCGATTCAATGCTTCACCCGAAGGTTGACATCCCCTCTTAACCTTCCGGCACCGGGCAGGTGTCAGGCCTTATACGTCATCTTTCGATTTGGCAAAGCCATATGTTTTTGTTAAACAGTCGCCTGGGCCTTTTCACTGCGGCTTCTCCGTCGCCGGAGGAAGCGCCCCTTCTCCCGAAGTTACAG
Organism: Olivibacter sp. LS-1; assembly: GCF_008245145.1. Lineage (GTDB taxonomy): Bacteria > Bacteroidota > Bacteroidia > Sphingobacteriales > Sphingobacteriaceae > Olivibacter > Olivibacter oleidegradans. The sequence goes on from NZ_CP041643.1 coordinate 5,737,513, forward strand.
GGCCATTTTGCCGAGTTCCTTAGCCATGATTCACTCGAGCACCTTGGGATTCTCTCCCCGACCACCTGTGTCGGTTTGCGGTACGGGTCTTATATGCCTGAAGCTTAGCGGCTTTTCTCGGGAGTATGGTTACCCGCGCTATCGGCGCCCCCGGAGGTTTGCCGTACTTTCGGCCTTCGGCACTCGACCCGGATTTGCCTGGGTCACGTTTACCTACGGCCTTCAACGCACTATTCCGTCAGTGCGCGGCGGTGTCACTCCTCCGTCCCCGCTTCGCAGCATACAAGAGTACGGGAATCTTTACCCGTTGGCCATCCGCTGCCCCTTTCGGGTTCGCGTTAGGTCCCGACTTACCCTGATCCGATTAGCGTTGATCAGGAAACCTTGGTCTTTCGGTGGGCGGGTTTCTCGCCCGCCTTATCGTTACTTATGCCTACATTTGCTTTTCCGGAACGTCCACGGATACTCACGTAACCGCTTCTCCCGCGCCGGAATGCTCCCCTACCGATATTTCTATCCCACGGCTTCGGTGGTACACTTAATGCCCGTTTATTATCCACGCCCGGCCGCTCGACTAGTGAGCTGTTACGCACTCTTTAAATGAATGGCTGCTTCCAAGCCAACATCCTAGCTGTCTGGGCAACCGGACCTCGTTAGTTCAACTTAGCGTACACTCGGGGACCTTAGCCGGTGGTCTGGGTTCTTTCCCTCTCGGCGCAGGACCTTAGCACCCTGCGCCTCACTGCGGACCATATCTCCCGGTATTCGGAGTTCGTCTGGATTTGGTAGGATGTGACTCCCCCGCACCCAATCGGTAGCTCTACCTCCGGAAGACTCAATGTCCACGCTGTTCCTAAAAACATTTCGGGGAGTACGAGCTATTTCCCAGTTTGATTGGCCTTTCACCCCTACCCACAGGTCATCCGGAAACTTTTCAACGTTTATCGGTTCGGTCCTCCAGTACGTGTTACCGCACCTTCAACCTGCCCATGGGTAGATCACAAGGTTTCGCGTCTACCTCCACTGACTGTACGCCCTGTTCAGACTCGCTTTCGCTTCGGCTGCGCGGCTTAACCGCTTAACCTCGCCAGTGAAGTGTAACTCGTAGGCTCATTATGCAAAAGGCACGCCGTCACCCCCATTGGGGCTCCGACAGTTTGTAAGCACACGGTTTCAGGTTCTCTTTCACTCCCCTGTTCGGGGTTCTTTTCACCTTTCCCTCACGGTACTGGTCCACTATCGGTCTCTCGGTAGTATTTAGCCTTGGCGGATGGTGCCGCCGGATTCCCACAGGGCGTCTCCGACCCCGCGGTACTCAGGAACTCACTAGGCCGGTCCTCATTGCGTGTACGCAGCTCTCATGCTCTACGGCGGGCCTTCCCAGACCCTTCCACTTCTTCCGACCGTGCCACATTGTGGTCCTACAACCCCGCATATGCCGTAACATATCCGGTTTGGGCTCTTTCCCTTTCGCTCGCCACTACTCAGGAAATCATTATTATTTTCTTTTCCTGCGCCTACTTAGATGTTTCAGTTCGGCGCGTTCGCGTTGTTAAACGGCATGTCTTCAACATGCCGGGTTTCCCCATTCGGAAATCGCCGGATCTCATCTCATTTGCAGATCCCCGGCGCTTATCGCAGCTTATCACGTCCTTCATCGCCTCCGAGAGCCTAGGCATCCCCCGTGTGCCCTTTCTTACTTTCTTCTCCCCGTACCCTTTTGCCGTACGGGGATGCTTTTGTGTCACGTCCCTTCCCCGTAGGAAAGAAACGTCTCTGCTGTTGTCTTCTCTTGTGTTTTTTCTTCCGATATGTCAAAGAACTTTTTTTTCAGATTAAAAGGTCAAAATCAAAAAGTAAAAACGACCGGCGTACCGCGTTTTTGAATTTTGAATTTTTACTTTTGAATTTGAAAAGCGTGGAGAATAACGGATTCGAACCGTTGACCCCCTGCGTGCAAGGCAGGTGCTCTAGCCAGCTGAGCTAATTCCCCCCGTTACGTGGACAGGACCGCCCGCCTCCGGTTTCCCGGACGGCCTCCCTCTTTCAGGTAGTCCCGAGCAGATTTGAACTGCTGACCCCTACATTATCAGTGTAGTGCTCTGACCAACTGAGCTACGGGACTGCTTCGCTTCCGCACCGGTGACCCCGAAGGGGCACTGTGGCACTTTCCTCTTTTTTCTCTCTCTCTTTTTTCAAGAAATCTTCATGGCGTAACAGAACGGCCCGAGGGCCCTCTAGAAAGGAGGTATTCCAGCCGCACCTTCCGGTACGGCTACCTTGTTACGACTTAGCCCCAATTACCGGTTTTACCCTGACACGCTCCTTGCGGTTACATGCTTTAGGTACCCCCGGCTTTCATGGCTTGACGGGCGGTGTGTACAAGGCCCGGGAACGTATTCACCGCGTCATTGCTGATACGCGATTACTAGCGAATCCAACTTCACGGGGTCGAGTTGCAGACCCCGATCCGAACTGTGAGGGGCTTTCTGAGATTGGCTTCACCTCGCGGTGTCGCTGCCCTCTGTACCCCCCATTGTAGCACGTGTGTAGCCCCGGACGTAAGGGCCATGATGACTTGACGTCGTCCCCGCCTTCCTCTCTGTTTGCACAGGCAGTCTGTTTAGAGTCCCCACCTTGACGTGCTGGCAACTAAACATAGGGGTTGCGCTCGTTGCGGGACTTAACCCAACACCTCACGGCACGAGCTGACGACAGCCATGCAGCACCTAGTTTCCTGTCCCGAAGGACCTGTCCATCTCTGGACAATTCAGTAACTTTCAAGCCCGGGTAAGGTTCCTCGCGTATCATCGAATTAAACCACATGCTCCTCCGCTTGTGCGGGCCCCCGTCAATTCCTTTGAGTTTCACCCTTGCGGGCGTACTCCCCAGGTGGAACACTTAACGCTTTCGCTTGGACGCCGACCGTCTATCGCCGACATCGAGTGTTCATCGTTTAGGGCGTGGACTACCAGGGTATCTAATCCTGTTCGATCCCCACGCTTTCGTGCCTCAGCGTCAATCGTACTTTGGTAAGCTGCCTTCGCAATCGGTGTTCTGTGGCATATCTATGCATTTCACCGCTACTTGCCACATTCCGCCTACCTCAGGTACATTCAAGCGCGCCAGTATCAAAGGCACTGCGATGGTTGAGCCACCGTCTTTCACCCCTGACTTAGCGCGCCGCCTACGCACCCTTTAAACCCAATAATTCCGGATAACGCTCGGATCCTCCGTATTACCGCGGCTGCTGGCACGGAGTTAGCCGATCCTTATTCTCACGGTACATTCAGCCCGGTATACATACCGGGGGTTATTCCCGTGCAAAAGCAGTTTACAACCCGTAGGGCCGTCTTCCTGCACGCGGCATGGCTGGTTCAGGGTTCCCCCCATTGACCAATATTCCTTACTGCTGCCTCCCGTAGGAGTCTGGTCCGTGTCTCAGTACCAGTGTGGGGGTTTCTCCTCTCAGAGCCCCTAGACATCGTCGCCTTGGTGGGCCGTTACCCCGCCAACAAGCTAATGTCACGCGAGCCCATCCGTCCCCTATGAATATTTAAACGAAGGCCCATGCGGACCTGCATTCTCATGCGGTATTAATCCGGATTTCTCCGGGCTATCCCCCTGGGACGGGCAGGTTGCTCACGCGTTACGCACCCGTGCGCCACTCTCACGGGGACCGAAGCCCCCGATCCCGTTCGACTTGCATGTATTAGGCCTGCCGCTAGCGTTCATCCTGAGCCAGGATCAAACTCTCCATTGTATAATGTTAAGTTTCCGATCTCGGCATTCGCACTTCTTTCAGTGCAGCCTTCCGATCTTTTTTGTATCTTCCGGCCGACGGACCGTTCAGGCCTGTCCCTTTGACTTCCGCCAAAAAACAGGCCGCCCGTTACGCTACATGAATCTGATTTCTTAAAGAACTTTAAATGCCTCCGCTCACGCTTCGGCCTCCGCCGTATCCATCGGGTCTCCCCTCCGGTACTTCCTGCTTTTTTCTTTCACCTTCCCGGGCATCGCGCCCGTTCCGTCGTCCCCTCTCTCCCGATTGGGAGTGCAAAGGTAACAGCTTTTTTCTTTTCTCCAAAATATTTTTTTAAAATATTTTTTCCTCCTTCCTGCCGTTCACCTCCGTACCTCAAAAAACAACCGCATCCCTTCGTTTGCGGAACGCCCGCCTTCCGAACGGGATGGCAAAGGTACGAATCTCCGCCGTTCCCGCAAATGTTTCACGCCCCGGGCAACAGCTTTTTTTACAACAAACTGGAAATCAAATCGTTTTTTTTCCTCCCGCTATGCAAGCTTTGAATATGGATTCATTCATAAATCGCATAACTTAGAACCTGCCGTATCTTATCCTTTACTCCTTTCGTTATTTGATGCACCATTTGTACTTACGCGATCTACAGACCATGCGGGAAGGCAGCGCCGAAAAAAGATCTAGCTCCATTTAGGGGTACTATGAATAGATTCATAACACCTTTTATAGTACTAGACAAGTAAGCTCTGTTAAATGACATTTAAATAGCATGATAATTGTCCGCTGCGATTGATAGCCAATCTTATCGCCTATATATAATAGTCACTCATTTTTTAAACTGCTTCATAAACTCCCTTATCGAACAGCGGGACAAAAGAAAAAGCTAATTTAAATTTTTATTTTTTTTTTAGGATTAATTTGAGAAATTTATGGCAGACATAGAACCCTCACCGAAGGGAATTCAACTATCATTTTTTACCAAAAAAAAGCACAAAAACATGGGTGAAAAAAACCACACTTTATCTGGTTGTGGAAAAATTTCACATTCCAAAAAACAAGTATAGATAAACAGCATATAAACGATATAATAAACTATAAAACAATCAGTTAAAACATTATTTAAATTTTAATTTTTTTAGTTGTTTTTTTTTGTGAACTTCGACTCTCCGATAGGTTATTAACATTTTAACCTTCGATTATTGATAATCAGAATATTAGAATTTACGGTATGGAAAAAACGAGTACAAGTGTATGGAATAGCTGTCTAGAAATCATCAAAGATAACATTCCGGCTCAAAGCTTCAAGACATGGTTCGAACCAATATCGGCTTTGCGTTTGGAAGGAAACGTATTAACCATACAGGTACCCAGTTTATTTTTTTACGAATGGTTGGAGGAACACTATGTTGGCTTATTGCGAAAAACGGTAAAGAAGCAATTAGGAGAGAATGGTCGACTAGAATATAACATTGTTGTAGAAAAGTCATCGAATAAAAACATACCTTATACAACAAACATGCCCTCTAATGGGAATGGCGCAGAAGGCAAAAAACAATCTATCCCCGTACCTGTTGCACTCAATAAAGATATAAAGAATCCATTTGTTATCCCCGGGTTAAAAAAGCTTCAAGTCGACCCACAACTTAACCAAAATTATACATTTGATAATTTTATCGAAGGCGACTGTAACCGCCTGGCACGATCAGCAGGTTTTGCGGTAGCTAGCAAACCTGGTGGAACCTCTTTTAATCCACTCATGATATATGGTGGCGTCGGTTTGGGAAAAACGCACCTTGCCCAAGCTATAGGAAATGAAGTAAAGCGTCATATGCCAGACAAGTTGGTCATCTATGTCTCCTGTGAAAAGTTTTGTCAACAATTTGTTGATTCCTTAAAAAACAACACGATCAATGATTTTGTCAACTTCTATCAGGCAATGGATGTGATTATCATGGATGACGTGCACAATTTTGCAGGAAAAGATAAAACTCAAGATATTTTCTTTCATATTTTCAATCACCTTCACCAATCAGGCAAACAGATCATACTCACATCGGATAAAGCGCCCAAGGATTTAGCTGGATTAGAAGAGCGGCTGTTAAGTCGTTTCAAGTGGGGACTTTCGGCCGATATGCAAGTACCCGATTTAGAGACGAGAATGGCCATCCTCAAGAAAAAAATGTATGCAGATGGTATTGAACTCCCCTATGAAGTAGTGGAATATGTGGCTAACAATATTGACAACAACGTCCGTGAGCTTGAAGGGGCAATGGTTTCGCTACTAGCGCAAGCGACATTGAACAAAAAAGAAATAGACCTGAATTTAGCCAAGTCAATGCTAAAGAATTTCATCAAGAATTCGCATAAAGAAATCTCTATTGACTACATACAGAAACTAGTTTGTGAATATTTTGAAGTTCCTGTAGAGATGGTTAAATCAAAAACCAGAAAACGAGAAATCGTTCAGGCGAGACAAATTTCTATGTATCTTGCCAAGAATCACACTAAAACTTCTCTTAAATCAATTGGGGCTTACTTCGGTGGCCGTGACCATTCTACCGTGATATACGCCTGCCAAACGGTAGAGGATTTAATAGATACTGATAAAAAATTTAAAGCTTACGTGCAGGACATTCAGAAAAAGCTTAAAATGAGTTAAAAACCTTCTGAACGAAAATGCGAATAAAATAACAAAAGGCCGTATAGGCCTTTTGTTATTTTATTCGCATCAACTTACTTTACCGAAATTTCCTTTACAACCGGTTTCACTTCTTCTTTCTTTGCTACAGTTAACGTCAGCACACCATCTTTGAAATTAGCCTCGATCTTATTCACATCTACACTCTCTGGCAGAGTAAAGGAACGTTTAAAAGAGCTATAACTAAACTCTTTGCGGCTATATTGCTTCGCTTCATCTAAACTCTCTGCCTTATGCTCGCCACTAACAGCTAAAACATCCTTTTCTACACTAATTTTAAAATCTTCTTTACTAAATCCAGGTACCGCAAATTCAACATGAAAACCCTCCGCTGACTCAGAAACGTTTACGGCAGGGAACTTCGATAAGCTACGACCGGATCCATCATAAAACAGATTGTCAATTAAATTACTTACCCATGGATCAAAGGTTTTAACACGGTTATTCGTATCAATAAATCTTGAAATGTTCATTATATTGTCCTCCTAATTATTACTTTTTATTTGACAAACTTTGTTCAAATTGGATACCAACAGAAACAAATAATGCGAAATCAGAAACAATAAGACATTTTGTCATTTAAATCCATCAAATAACGACAATATGACAGAAAATCAATTAGCCAATTTTGCGTTCTCAACATCAATTCAGATCCGCTTTGTTGATCTTGATGCCTTTAGGCATGTCAATAATGCTAACTACCTCACCTATTGTGAAATTGCGCGTACTATTTATTGGAACCAAAAGATTAAATGGAACTGGAATACAATCGGCGTGATTATCGCGCGTGCGGAAGTTGATTATTTGAGTCCTTTAACGCTCAAAAATAATCTGCGCGTATATATAAGAACATCAAAAGTGGGAAATAAAAGTTTCGAACTGGAGTATCTTATGATCTCGAAACGAAATGGGAAGCTAACGACACATGCCAAGGCAAAAACTGTATGTGTATGTATCGATTACAGAAGCAACGAAACAGTTTTGATCCCAAAGAAGCAAAAGAAACTGATGCTGCAAGAGCTTAATCACTTTGTTAATAAAGGGTCATAAAGCCATAGCACTTCGAAAAAACACTGATTTCCTGTATCTTTGTAAACAAGTATTCAAATTTCAAAAGGAAAGCGAATAAAAGAAACGATTATGAGTACAGAAGTAATAACAAGTGCTGCACCCTTAACCTTGACCGAAGGTGCAGTAAAGGAATTGAAGAAGCTCCGGGAACAGCAAGAGATTGCAGATGACTTCGGTTTACGCGTCGGCGTCGAAGGCGGTGGTTGTGCCGGCATGAATTATATTTTAGGTTTTGATCAAAGAAAAGAGGGCGATACGGAATACCTTATCTCAGGAATTAAAGTGTTCATGAATAAAGCTCACGGATTATATCTCGCTGGAATGGAAATTGATTTTCAAAACGGATTGAATGCCCGCGGGTTCACATTTAATAATCCTAACGCAACCAGCACTTGCGGATGCGGGACTTCTTTTTCTGCTTAAATAATAGGAAACCGAAAGCTATAGCAACGCTGTGATGTCGTTCCGGATATCGCAGCGTTCTTAAATTATTAGGCAGAAACGATTCAATCCAAGCTATATGTGGAGTTTAGTTTCATTCGCATGAAAAAATTCAATTACCTTATCGGCTAAAATAGCCGCTATTTTATAATACGACTCAACTGTCCATCCCGCTACATGAGGACTCATCAACACCTTCTCGTTCATTTTTAATTTCTCGTACCAATCGCTTTGTGTCAAAGCAGGGAAGCCCTCGATTGGCAAGACATCAAACGATGCGCCTAAAATTCTACCTTTCTCTATCCCTTTAAGCACAGCGTTCACGTCAACAATTTCACCTCGTGCTCCGTTTAGAAAGAAAATCGGCTTACGGAATTGCGACAAATACTCTTCATTCACCATGTTACGAGTTTCTCGTGTTAATGGAATATGCAAACTCAACACATCTACCTGTTTCACCATTTGTTCCATACGAACTTCTTCCACATATATATCAGAAAAACCAGTTTTATATTTATCGTACGCTATGACCTTTACACCAAATCCATTGAGTTTTCTTGCCATCGCCTGTCCGTTATTGCCGTAGCCAATTAAACCTACCGTCCGTCCCGCCAATTCAAAGCCTCGATTAGCTTCACGCAACCACTGCCCCTCTCTGATTTGAACGTTTCCCCGAATTAAATTGTTCATCATGGCAAGCAACATACCTATCAAATGTTCGGCCACTGCATCCCGGTTGCCTTCAGGAGCGTTTAATAATTGTATACCTTTCTCTACCGCTAAAGGCTCATCAATGTTGTCCATACCTGCTCCTGCCCTTCCTATGCATTTCAACCGCTGTGCAACATGGAGAACCTCCGCATCGATCCTAAACTTAGATCGAATAATTAAAACTTCATAGTTAGGAAGTATTTGAAGTGCTTCGAAACGCGTAATCTCAGGACGATAATCACAAATCACCCCTGTATTTTTTAATTTATCAAGAAAAACCCCATGGATATCGTCTACAACCAAAACTCTCCACATAAAAGAATTGTCTTTTTGAGCCATTACAATATTTATTTTAGCGACTTTTCGATTTCATTCGTTAACTCTATGAAATCGTCGACCGATAGCCTCTCGGCACGCAAATCTAAAAATGGATGATTGGGCATCCTTGCCTTATCAGCTATTACGCTTAAGGCATTTCGTAATGTTTTTCGACGTTGGTTAAATCCCGCCTTAACGATTTTTTGGAAAAGATTTTCGTTACAAGCCAACCTGTCAATGCTATTACGCTCCAAACGAATAACGCCGGATAAAACTTTTGGTGGTGGGTTAAACGCCCCCGCCTTCACGGTAAAAAGATAAGCAATATCATAATAAGCTTGCAAAAACACACTTAAGATACCATAATCCTTACCCCCCGGCTTCGCCGCGCAGCGTTCAGCGACCTCCTTTTGAAACATTCCCACCAACTCAATAACCTGATGTCTATGCTCTAACACTTTAAATAGAATTTGAGAAGATATATTATAAGGGAAATTCCCGATGATCGCTAGCGGTCCGGGAAAAACAGAAGCAAAATCTAATAATAAGAAGTCGCCATGTATTAATCTTTTATCAAGTGAGGGGTACTTAGTCTTCAAAAATTCAACTGATTCTATGTCCAAATCAATTAACCAAGATTCAAATCGTTTATCTTCAAGGAGAAAATCTGATAATATCCCCATCCCTGGACCTACCTCCAAAACCTTATCAAAACCCTTCTCGGGTCGCAAAGCGTTCACTATGCGCTTTGCTGTATTCTTATCCGTGAGAAAATGCTGCCCTAAATGTTTCTTCGCGCGAACTACTGTCATCTTTGATGGTACCTTTCGCCAAAGATACATTTATTAGCTTAAATGTACTTTTAGATAAACAGTTTTATCCTGCAATTTGGCATAAAGGGCAGATAAAAGAGTTCCATGTTCCTGTGTTCTGTCTAATAATTGTTTTAAGCAGCATTATCCGAATTGCATATAAGTTCAATTTTACATAAGTTTGGCCTATTAAAAGAAGCAGTTAATATGAGCGACAAACTGAAGGTTGGAATAACTATTGGAGACGTGAATGGAATCGGCCTAGAGATTATTATAAAAACTCTTGCGGATAATAGAATATTAGATTTCTTCACACCAATTGTATATGGAAACACCAAAGTTGCTTCTTTTCACCGCAAAACAATAGGAGTCAACGATTTCAGTTTTAATGTAATCAATAGTCCGGAGCAAGCGCATGACAAAAGACCAAATATGATTAATTGTTGGCAGGAAGATGTCAAAATCACACTCGGAGAGTCAAATGAAATAGGAGGAAAATATGCTTTCTTATCCTTAGAACGGGCGACTCAAGATTTGATAGATGGCCAAATCGACGTTTTAGTCACGGCTCCAATAAATAAACACAACATTCAGCAAGAAGCATTCTCTTTTCCAGGGCATACCGAATATATACAAGCAAAAACAGGAGCAGATGACGCACTTATGTTTATGGTAAGTGACGAATTGAAAATAGGGGTGGTTACTGGGCATATTCCGGTCAACGAAATTGCAAAGTCAATTACAAAAGAAGCCATTCTAAAAAAGCTTGAGTTGATGAATGCAAGTTTGCGAACAGATTTTTGGATCCAGAAACCAAAAATTGCCGTTTTAGGGTTGAATCCTCATGCTGGCGACAACGGACTTATTGGCACAGAAGATATTGAAATCATTCTTCCCGCCATACGAGAAGCCAATGAACGCGATATTTTTGCTTTTGGGCCCTATGCTGCAGACGGTTTTTTTGCGGGAGACAATTATAAAAACTTCGATGGTGTATTAGCCATGTATCACGATCAGGGCCTTATTCCGTTTAAACAGATTGCTTTTCACAACGGCGTCAATTTTACGGCCGGATTACCTGTTATCCGAACCTCTCCCGACCATGGAACGGGCTATGATATCGCGGGAAAGAGTAAAGCATCAGAAACATCCTTTAGAGAAGCTATTTTTACTGCTCTCAAAATCGTCAGGAGAAGAAGAGAACAGGAAGAACTGATGGCAAATCCACTCAAAATAAGAAAACTCTCGAAGGATAGGGATTAACAATCTTATAGCATCCATCGTTTATCATCGATACGCTTACTTGCAAGGAGCAAAACGGGGTGGTAAAATCTCTACATCGTATCCAAGCCAGTAGACACACTACTTTCAAAAAAACTTTCAGTTCTAATTTATTATTTCTAAATTTGCGAGCTTAATTGTCGTGCTTTGAAAACTTTAGATCAATATCGAATACCATTTACGGGTTTAAAGCCTGGGAAACACGAATTTGAATTTGAGATAAGCAAACTTTTTTTTGAGGAATTCGACTATTCCTTGGTTAAAAATGGTGAGCTAAAAGTTTCCCTTGTTCTTGATAAGCAAGAGACAATGATGGTTGCAGATATCCATATCACCGGCAAGATAGAATTGACCTGCGATGTTTGTCTCAATCAATTTTGGGGTAAGTCGGATATTTTGCAGCGACTCATTATCAAATTTGATGATGAAGACAGTGTTTCAGATCTTACGGATGAAATAATGGTTCTTAAAAAGAACGAACACGAACTTGATTTGGCGAATATATTTTACGAGTATATCACATTATCCGTACCGTATTATAGTCGATGTGAGGAACAGGGGATAAATGTTAGTTGCGATCAGTCGATGATTGATAAATTAAACAGTTTAAATAGTCAGGACGATGCATCAACCGATACAGATCCCCGCTGGGAAATATTAAAAAAAATAAAAAACAATAATTAAATAGAAAAGACGAGATGGCACATCCAAAACGTAAAACCTCTAAGTCTAGAAGAGACAAAAGAAGAACACATTATAAGGCAGAGTTACCTACACTTACGACCTGCCAAACTACCGGTGCAGTACATTTGCCACACCGTGCTTACAATGTTGACGGCAATCTTTATTATAACGGCAAGTTACTCATTGAAAACACCTCGATTGCCTAAGTTGATTTTTCAATATTAAAAAAACATCCCAAGGTTCGCTATTTCTGAAAAAATGCGGTACTTTGGGATGTTTTTAGTTAATAGAACAGCAAACGATAATCAAGGATGAAGATTGGTTTAGATATCATGGGCGGAGACTTTGCACCAAACGCCACTGTTTTAGGTGCAATAGAGGCCTCAAAGGTATTATCGAACGATCAGCAATTAGTACTGATTGGCAATAAGGAACTAGCATTACCCATTTTTGAACAGGCAGGTATAGACGCGTCATTATTTGAATTTATACATACTACCGAAACAATCAGTATGGGCGAGCATCCAACAAAGGCAATCACTCACAAACCCAACGCAAGTATTAGTTTAGGTTTTCAATTGCTAAAAGAAGGAGGCATTGACTCTTTCGCATCTGCAGGTAATACGGGTGCCATGCTAGTTGGCTCTATGTTCAGTGTCAAAACTGTACCAGGTGTTATCAGACCAGCCATAGCTACAAATGTGCCACGTTTAACCAGTGGATTCAGCGTTTTATTAGATGTTGGTGCAAACGCAGATTGTAAACCTGATAATTTACTGCAATTTGGTATATTGGGAAGTTTATATGCCCAACATGTCTACAGCAGTGAAAACCCTGCAGTTGCTTTATTAAACATAGGAGAAGAGGAAGAAAAGGGCAATATGCTTACCAACGCTGCCCATAACTTAATGAAAGAAGCACAAGCTTTTAATTTTATCGGAAATATTGAGGGCAGAGATTTGTTTGAAGATCATATTGACGTTATCGTATGTGATGGATTTACAGGAAATGTTGTATTAAAGCTTGCAGAGTCTTTCTACAGCTTAACTGTAAAAAAAGGTTTTAAAGATCCATTTTTTGATCGATTCAATTATGAACAATATGGGGGTAGTCCAATCTTAGGGGTCAATGCCCCCGTGATCATAGGACATGGTATTTCCAATCCGGAAGCAATCAAAAACATGATCCTTTTATCTCGGGATATGATTGAATCAAAATTCGTAGATAAGGTAAAAGCTGCTTTTAAATAAATAAGAGAATGTCTAAAATTCATGCTGCCATAACTGCCGTTAACGGATATGTTCCTGATTATATACTAACAAATCAGGAATTGGAGACTATGGTTGAAACGAACGATGAGTGGATTACCACACGAACAGGTATTAAGGAACGGCGCATTTTAAAAGGGGAAGGACAAGCGACCTCTGACATGGCAGTACCGGCTGTTGAGGGCCTTTTACGCAAACGAGGGATTTCAGCGGAGGAGATTGATCTAATCATTTTCTGTACCAGCACTCCAGACATGCCTTTTCCTGCTACCGCGAACATTTTAGCCGATAAAATAGGCGCTATTAATGCCTGGGGCTATGATCTTCAAGCGGCCTGTTCAGGTTTTATTTATGGTCTTACTACCGGTGCCCAATTTATCGAGTCCGGAAAACATCAAAAGGTATTAGTAGTTGGCGGAGATAAAATGTCTTCGATTATAAATTATGAAGATCGAGCGACATGCATCATATTTGGAGATGGTTGTGGGGCTGTCTTATTAGAACCTAATACAGAAGGACTGGGAGTTTTGGATGCTATTTTGAAAAGTGACGGCAGTGGAAAAGAATACCTCAATATCAAAGCGGGAGGATCTTTAATGCCTGCAACCCATGAAACTGTCGATCAAAAGTTGCATTATGCTTTTCAGGAAGGTAAAACAGTATTTAAATTTGCTGTTACCAATATGGCTAACGTTGCCGCTGAGATCATGGAAAGGAATCAACTCACCGCTGCAGATGTCAACTGGCTTGTTCCTCACCAAGCAAATAAACGCATTATCGATGCAACTGCTGAAAGAATGGGACTAGGTCCCGAAAAAGTAATGATCAATATTCAAAAATACGGGAACACAACCAGTGGTACAATCCCTTTGTGCTTGTGGGAATGGGAAAACCAGCTGAAGAAAGGCGACGTGCTGATCTTAGCCGCTTTTGGCGGGGGCTTCACTTGGGGTTCTGTATACCTCAAATGGGCTTATTAATACAATTTTAGTTTCAGTTTTGATCAAAGATACTAACTTTGCAATCTCTTTATCGATTTCGTAAAATATACAATTGTTAGATATTAAACTTAGAACCAACGAATATGAGCATGGATATTAAACAAATTCAGGACCTGATAAAGTTTGTCGCAAAATCAGGAGTCAATGAAGTTGCTATTGAGGAAAAAGACTTTAAAATAACCATAAAAACAAATCAAGAGCCAACTTATGTCACTGCAACCCTGCCCACTGCTACTCCCGTGGTGCCACAAACTCCTGTAAGTTCTCCTGTTGCAGCAGTGCCGGTATTAAACACAGATACGCCAAAGCCTGCAGAAGACTCTTCAAAATATTTAACGATCAAATCACCAATGATCGGTACATTTTATCGTTCTTCAAGCCCAGATAAACCAGCCTTCGTGAATGTAGGAGACGAAGTGAAAACAGGGCAAGTGGTTTGTATTGTAGAAGCAATGAAACTATTCAATGAAATTGAATCAGATATTTCAGGAAAAATTGTTAAAATACTGGTAGACAATGCACAACCAGTGGAATACGATCAGCCTTTGTTTTTAGTTGATCCTTCATAATAGTAACTTTTGGACCGAATTTAGTACACTGGTTTATTGAAAAAAATTCATGTTTAAAAAAATTTTAATAGCAAATAGAGGAGAAATTGCTCTACGAATTATAAGGACATGTAAGGAAATGGGGATTAAGAGTGTTGCTGTATACTCAACTGCCGACCGTGAGAGCTTACATGTGCGTTTTGCCGATGAGGCTGTCTGTATCGGCCCTCCAGCCAGTAAAGATTCTTATCTTAACATTCCTAACATTATTGCCGCTGCTGAGCTCACTAATGCGGACGCGATCCATCCCGGATATGGTTTCTTATCGGAAAATGAGAAATTTTCTGCTATATGTCGAGACTATGGCATTAAATTTATCGGTGCAACGCCTGAGCAGATTCGCAGTATGGGAGATAAGGCCTCAGCCAAAGAGACCATGAAAAATGCTGGCGTACCCACAATACCTGGATCTGATGGTTTGGTTCCCAATGTTTCGGAAGGGTTAAAAATAGCGAACGAAATAGGTTATCCTGTCATTCTAAAAGCTACCGCTGGAGGTGGTGGACGAGGTATGCGTGTTGTTTGGAAAGATAGTGAATTTGAACCGGCATGGGACTCGGCACGTCAAGAAGCAGGTGCAGCATTTGGAAATGATGGTATCTACCTAGAAAAGTTTGTGGAAGATCCACGTCATATCGAAATCCAGGTCATTGGCGATCAGTATGGAACCGTTTGTCATCTGTCCGAAAGAGATTGCTCTATACAAAGACGCCATCAGAAACTGGTAGAGGAAGCGCCATCTCCCTTTATTACACCTGAGCTCAGACAAAAAATGGGTGATGCAGCAATTGCAGGTGCAAAGGCAGTGAATTATGAAGGAGCCGGTACCATCGAATTTCTTGTGGATAAACACCGAAATTTTTACTTTATGGAGATGAATACACGCATTCAAGTGGAACATCCCGTAACGGAAGAAGTCATTAACTTCGATTTAATAAAAGAGCAAATAAAAGTTGCAGCAGGTGTTCCGTTATCTGGCAGGAATTATGAGCCGAATATGCATGCAATAGAATGTAGAATAAACGCAGAGGACCCCTTCAACGGATTCCGTCCATCCCCTGGAAAAATCACAACATTTCATTCACCTGGCGGTCACGGAGTTAGAGTTGACACACATGTTTATGCAGGTTACCAGATCCCGCCTAATTATGACTCTATGATCGCTAAGCTTATTTGTGTTGCACAAACTAGAGAAGAAGCTATTTCGACAATGGAAAGAGCTCTTAGCGAATTTGTTATTGAAGGTATTAAAACTACCATTCCTTTGCATTTACGATTAATGAGAGATCCTAACTTTAGAGCGGGAAATTTCACAACAAAGTTTATGGAAAACTTCGACCTTTCAGAGTAATAGTTATAGCCCCGGCAACGCTACTCTTGTCGCTAGCTTTCAAAATAAAATACGCTTTTATAAGCGAAAGTCTTTTAAGATATGAGCTTTTCATGCGATAATCTTTAATTTAAATACCATTCTTATATTAAGAATGGTATTTTTGTTTTCTTATGAAATACGATTGGTGAGTTGGATCAACCTATTTCATTAACACTTTGATTGGTTTTTATTTACTACTAAATATTATGAGTGAAATCTCCGGAAAAAAAATTATTGAAACCATTAAACAAAAAGGCAAAACCATCG
The DNA here is from genome assembly GCF_008245145.1 of Olivibacter sp. LS-1. Classification (GTDB taxonomy): domain Bacteria; phylum Bacteroidota; class Bacteroidia; order Sphingobacteriales; family Sphingobacteriaceae; genus Olivibacter; species Olivibacter oleidegradans. The sequence goes on from NZ_CP041643.1 coordinate 5,753,805, forward strand.
AAGCCGAAATGTCATTCTTTGACCATTTGGAGGTTCTAAGATGGCATCTGATTCGTTCAGCCATAGCAATAGCGATATTTATGGGGTTGGCTTTCGCCTTCTATGATTTCATTTTCGATACCGTTATTATGGGTCCGAAAAAACCTGATTTTTGGACATATAGAATGATGTGTATCATTGGAGAAAAATTTAATTTAGGCCCTGATTTCTGTGTAACCGAAATCCCGATCAATATTATAAACACTGATATGGCGGGACAATTCACCTTGCAATTGAACTCTTCGCTTTTAATTGGCTTGGTTTTGGGCTTTCCTTATCTTCTCTACGAAATATGGCTCTTTGTAAAACCGGCCTTAACCGATATTGAAAGAAAGTCGGCCAATGGTTTTGTATTTTACGCGACACTTTTATTCATTTTAGGAATCCTTTTTGGCTATTTCATGATTGCTCCTTTGTCTGTCAATTTTCTGGCGCATTATTCGGTAAGTCCGGAGATTGATAACCAAATAACGGTCGACTCATACTTATCTTCGGTTGCCACATTGACCCTGGGTACAGGTATCGTTTTTGAGCTACCGATCATTATATACATTCTGTCGAAAATCGGCATTATGACACCCCAATTTATGAGAGCAACTAGACGCTATGCTATCGTCGTCATTTTAGTGATAGCCGCTATTGTGACACCTACGCCAGACATACTAACCATGTTAACGGTAAGCTTCCCTCTGTTTTTGCTATATGAGCTTAGTATAGTAATTGCGGGACGGGTTGAAAGAGCTAAATTAAAAGCAGAAAAAGCATTTTACAATAACGAACAATAAATCAGTATAAAGATGCAAATCAAAACAGTAGCTATCGGCGGCGATCATGCAGGCTTCGAATATAAAGCAGCCATTATTCAATATTTAGAAGAATTAGGATATACCGTGCGCAACTTTGGAACGGATAGTGTTGAATCCGTAGATTATCCTGATTTCGCCCATCCTACTGCGAGCGCAGTAGAAAGTGGTTCTTGCGATATAGGCATATTGGTTTGCGGCAGTGCTAACGGTGTCGCCATTACAGCTAATAAACACCAAGGAATACGGGCTGCCATTTGTTGGAAGCCAGAGATAGCAGCGCTTGCTCGCCAACACAACAATGCAAATATTATCTGTTTGCCGGCACGTTTCACATCCATAGAAGAATGTAAAGAAATGGTACAGATCTTTCTCGCTACCGAATTTGAAGGGGGTAGACACGGTACTCGTGTTAATAAGATAGCCTGTTTATAGTTTTTGGCCTATGTCGATTAAAGGGATAGTCACTACAATACTTTTTTTCGTTCTTATCGGATGTTACGCACAACACAGCGTACCTTCCACCTATGCCGAGCTCATCGACCCTACATCTGCGAGAAAACACTTAACAATTATCGCATCAGATGAGTTTGAGGGAAGGGAAACGGGAAAAGTAGGAGCAGACAAAGCTGCGAATTACATTGCGCAGCAATTTGAACTATTAGGTTTAACGGCACCCGTTAACAGTAGCTATTACCAACCCGTGGAACTAGCTACGAAAGCTTTTTCGGTTGATACCTTTGAAGTAGGTGAACATACCTTTCGGCATGAGAAGGATTTTCTGATTATTGGCAAAAGATCGGAACAGGAAATAAAAACTGACCGGATGGTTTTTATTGGTTATGGTATTAGCGACAAGCATTACGACGATTTAGCTAAAATCGATATTGCTGATAAGGTAGTTCTGTTACTTAATGAGGATGAACCGAGGGATAAGATGGGGAAATCACTTATAACGGGGCAAACGAAAGGCTCTATTTGGTCGACCAGCAATAGCAAGCGAATGCAGCATATAATCAGTAAGAAGCCAAAATTGATTTTAGCTATATCAAAAAATGCAGACACCTTAATACAGCAAATCAGTAAGAAAAAATATGCAGAAAAGATTCAATTAAAAGAAGATTTGACACAGGAAAATCTAAGCACGGATCATTCCCCTACAGTTGTTTATATTTCTCCACAAACGGCTAATTTAATATTATCATCCCACGGATCCAATCTTGAAAAATTGAAGCAGGAGATTACCGAAAGTGGAAAACCTAGAAGTCGGGTGCTTAAAAGTACCTTAAAATTATCCTTCGGGCAAAAAATCATTGATGTCAAAGCGCAAAACGTTTTGGGCTATTTGGAGGGCACCGACTTAAAGGACGAACTTTTAGTGATAACAGCTCACTATGATCACATTGGGGTTAACCCAAATGGTGAAATAAACAATGGAGCGGACGATGATGGCTCGGGGGTTACGGCTGTACTTGATATTGCAAAGGCATTCGCACGAGCGAAGGAGAATGGTCATTCTCCAAGAAGAAGTATCTTATTTATGATGGTTACAGGCGAGGAAAAAGGTCTATTAGGATCCGACTATTATACGAGGCACCCTGTATTTCCATTAAATAAAACCATCGCCAATCTTAATATAGATATGATTGGTAGAATTGATCCGTCGCATTTCGCTAAAGCGGATTACGTTTATTTGGTAGGTTCGGATAAATTGAGTTCAGAACTTCATCACATTAGTGAAGCGGCGAATAAAACATATACCAAATTGGATTTAGATTATCGATATAACGATCCTAACGATCCCGAAAAGATATATTATCGTTCGGATCATTACAATTTTGCAAAAAACGACATCCCTGTTATTTTTTACTTTAATGGCGTCCATGAGGATTATCATGATATTGGAGATACAGTGGATAAAATTGATTTCCCACTGCTCTGCAAACGAGCAAAGCTTGTCTTTTATACAGCATGGGATTTAGTCACGAGAGATACAAAACCCATTGTCGATTCACATAAAAAATAACGATCGGGTATTTACGTTATTAAAGTAAAAACACGCTGCCCTATGTCTACAAAAACTGCATCAAATTTCATATTAGCGAGCGAGAGCAAAGCCTTTGATCTACAACATCGAAGGGTTATTAGCTTTAATATTGACCGATATGATACGGCAGTCAGTAATGGGCTTAAGCGATGGAATAATCTAGAAAATGCAAAACGCAAAGCGCACAGCCTGAAGTGGCGGGTAATGGAAAATTTGGATAAGCTTTTACCTGAGTTTGAAGCGAATTTCCAAAAAAATGGCGGAAAAGTCATTTGGGCTAATGATATACAAGAAGCGCAGCAGGAAATACTAACGATACTGAAAAGAATACAGGCGAAGAAGGTAGTGAAGTCAAAATCAATGGTAACCGAGGAGATTGAACTGAATGCCTTCTTGGAAAGCAATCAAATCGAATCAGTTGAAACTGATTTAGGAGAATATATTGTTCAGCTGCTTGGTCAAAAGCCCTATCATATTGTCACTCCAGCTATGCATCTCAGCTTGCCCGATATAGCGAAGCTATTCCACGAAAAATTCGGCACACCCGAAAATGCAAGTGCAGAACAACTTACCTTGAAAGCACGGGAGTTATTAAGAGATGAATATCTGTCTGCCGATGTTGGAATTACAGGCGCAAATTTTCTCCTTGTAGATACAGGTAGCATCGCCATTACCGAGAATGAAGGGAATGCACGATTAAGCACGAGCTTTCCAAAAATACACATAGCCGTTGTTGGTATAGAAAAACTGATTCCGTCTATCAGCGATTTGGATTTATACTGGCCTCTTTTGGGCAATCACGGTACTGGCCAAAACCTCACCGTTTATAACACCATTTTAAGTGGCCCGAAGCGAGAAAACGAGTCTGACGGACCTGATGAGATGTATGTTATTTTACTCGATAATGGTCGGACAGATTTATTAGCACAGAAAGATCAAAGACAGGGACTTTATTGCATCCGCTGTGGAGCCTGTCTGAATGCATGCCCAATTTATAAAAATGTTGGGGGCCATACTTACGGCACAACCTACAGCGGCCCTATAGGATCAATTATTACGCCCCATATGAAGGGGATGCAAGAGTTCAAGCATTTAAGTTATGCCAGTAGCTTGTGCGGCAAGTGTTCAGAAGTATGTCCCGTTAAAATTGATATTCATAAAATGCTTTTACTAAATCGGCGGGACTCCGTTAAGGAAGGACTAAACCCTCAAGTTGAAAACTGGGGATGGAAGGCTTTCGTGAAGATTGCAACCAAAAGGAAATGGCTAGACTTTTGGGGTGGCAAATGGAAAAATTTCTTTCTAAGCAGGTTTTTTGCAAAAGCTTGGGGAACCAAAAGAACATTACCCTCTATTGCCCCTGAATCCTTTAGCAAGCAATGGAAAGAACAGCAAAAGGACAAGATCTGATACGGATACACCGATTATCATTGAAACCGAAAGGAAAAGGAGCTTTGATAATAGTTGTAATTAATGCCCTTTTCCTGACTTGGATTAGCGTACACTGTTTGTAAAAGCCACAACCCGGATCGATTAAGTTTAAAGTATATTTTACCCTCTGCATTGGAGCGATATTTTGCCGCATGCACTTGCCCATTGCCTGATTTCGTGTAAATAGTGGTACTCGTTCCTTCCAATGGTTTGCCATCCAATAAGATTACGGCAGTTATATCATCTCCATATTGTAATTTATAGGGATTTTGTTCAAGTATAATTTCCAGCTGTTTGCATTCCTTTGCTTTATAAAGATTTCCATTTGACTTGTCAGTGATTGTAAGAGCCTTCGCAGTAAAAAAAGTATTTGCAGTATATTCAGTGGTAAACCCCGATGAGTCAATAACCGAAGCCAAATCAGTCAAATTTTCAGTTTTTGCGAAATCTTCTACTACTAGTTGGTCATAAGTAACTGCTCCGCCTTTAAACTCAATTGTCAATAGACTTTGTCCCCCATTTTGTTGAACAGCCGCATATTTTAGAAAGTCTTTATTCAATGGAATAGTGTCGGCCACCTTCTTTCCTCCTTGGGTATAATTTGCATAAATTAGATTTTTAACTGCTTCCGGTGCTATTTCTGAAGATTCTAAGCCTCTTCCTTGATATATGGTGTAAGTTACACTATCTCCTGATGAAGCGACATACTTATCGGCAATCAGGGAATAATCTTGCGCGTTGGCTTGAAAAATCGATAAAACAAGAAAAGAAGAGATGACTAGGAAACTTTTGATCATATTATACATTGGACTATCCTCAACGTTAAGTAAGTCCAAACCTAACATAAAATTTTTACTTCAAAAAGCCTTAGAACTAATTTTAACACTTTTCCAACATTAATGACCTTGATCAATACCTCATGGCAAAACTTCGATTTTGCCATGAGGTTTGACTTTGCTAATAATTTATCTAAAAACAATATCCGTTGGCATCAATAAGCAGCTTGGCCACTCGTTGCCTCGCCTCTTTAACATTAAATGGCTCTAGCTTTGTAAATCTTCGTAAGCCTGCCAACATCATTTTTAACTCATCGCCTTCTGCAAAAGAATTCAGTGCTTCTTTACCAGCCAAGTACACTTTGTCAACTGCATTGTATAAAAAGATCCGTGCCATGTCTATTTGTCCCGCCACTTCTTGCTCATTTTTGAAGTGTACTAATTTTTCCACCCTTAATAAAGTAGATTCAGCAAGATAAACGGTGCCGATAATATCGGCGATATTCATTAAGATCTCCTGTTCCTTTTGTAGCGTCATCATTAACTTCTGAACGGCAGCACCGGCAACTAATAGGCCCGCTTTCTTCAGATTCACAATAACTCTTTTTTCGTAAGCAAGCAAAACATCCTCAGGTTCTGAAAAGTCAGGTATAGCCATTAATTCTCCTGCCACCTCTTGTGCTGGCCCCATGAGATCAAGTTCACCTTTGAGCGCTCGCTTTAGTAACATATCAACAATGAGTAAACGGTTTACTTCGTTAGTTCCTTCAAATATTCTATTAATTCTCGAATCGCGATAAGACCTCTCCATTGGAGCGTCGGCTGAATAACCCATTCCACCATAAATTTGCACGCCTTCATCAACGATATAGTCGAGCATTTCTGAACCACAAACCTTAAGAATTGCACATTCAATAGCAAATTGTTCGGTCGACTTTAGTTTAGCTTTGGCGGGTTCCATACCGTCGGAAACAAGCGCTTCATAGGCATCATCAATATTCTGCCCTGCACGGTAAGCGGCACTTTCCACTGCGAAATTTCGAATTGCCATCTCCGCAAGTTTATACCGAATTGCACCGAATTTCGCAATTGGCAATTTAAACTGCACCCGTTCATTTGCATAGTTAATTGCTTGCGAGATAACCTTACGTGAAGAGCCGATAGCTGCTGCACCAAGTTTAATTCGCCCAATATTTAGAATATTGACCGCTATTTTAAATCCGTTTTCGCGTTCTGATAGCAGATTTTCTTTTGGGACAGGGCAATCATTAAAAAACACCTGTCTTGTTGAAGAACCTTTAATTCCCAGTTTATGTTCTTCGGGATTCATCGTAATACCCCCAAAGGCACGCTCTACAATAAACGCCGAAAGATTCTTATCATCATCAATCTTAGCAAATACGATAAATATATCGGCAAAACCACCGTTTGTAATCCACATCTTTTGACCGTTGATCAGATAGTGCGTTCCCTCATCATTTAATTTAGCGGTCGTGCGACCGCTATTAGCATCCGACCCTGCATTAGGCTCCGTTAAGCAATAAGCTGCTTTATACGCTCCTGTGGCTAGTTTTGGAATGTACTTTTGCTTTTGCTCGGTATTCCCGTAATAAAGGATAGGTAAAGTTCCTATACCGGTATGAGCAGAAAGTGCTACTGCAAAACTATGTCCGGCACCCACTGCATCTGTAACAAGCATAGACGTGTTGAAGTTCTTTCCAAAGCCCCCATATTCTTCCGGTATAGAAACACCTAACAAACCAAGTTCTCCTGCCTTATCAAGCAAGGTTTGCATTAGGCCTTCTTCTTGATTATCGATTCTTTCTAAATTTGGAGTAACCTCCGTCTGAAGAAAATCTTGGCAGGTTTTCTTGATCATCAGCTGTTCCTCATCAAACTCCTCAGGAATAAAAACGTCTTCGTAACGGGTCTCTTTAATAACGAATTCGCCACCTTTTATTGCTCTCTTTTTATCCACGGTTTCCATAATCTGTATTTTTAGTAATTGTTAGGCAATGGTCTTAAGTTCCACAACATAAAGCATAAACACTAAAGCATTTCGAAGATTCCTGCAGCCCCTTGCCCTGTTCCGACACACATCGTCACCATTCCGTATTTTTGCCTCCTTCTTTTTAGTTCGTTAAAAATTTGTACGCTTAATTTAGCTCCTGTACAACCTAATGGGTGTCCCAAAGCAACAGCTCCGCCATTTACATTAACTAAATCAGGATTTAAATTTAACTCGCGAATAACGGCCAGCGATTGGGAAGCAAAGGCCTCATTTAATTCAATAAGACTAAGATCATCCAAATTTAGTCCCGCTTGTTTCAGCGCTTTTGGTATAGCAAATATGGGACCTATTCCCATAATACGTGGTGGAACACCGGCTACGGCATAACTAACTAATCTGGCAATCGGTTGGCAATTTAATTGCTTTAGCTTTCTCTCTGATACAACCAATACAAACGCTGCACCATCTGACGTCTGGCTCGAGTTACCAGCTGTTACAAGTCCGTCCGCCGCAAAAACAGGCTTCAGTTTAGCCAGCGCTTCAAGGCTTGTATCAGCCCGGGGTCCTTCATCTGTATCCACTATATATTCTCTCGTACCGATCTTATTATCGCGAACAAAGTTTTCCATTACCGTAAAAGGCATAATTTCCTCTTTAAACAAACCCTTTGTAATCGCTGAAATTGCCTTTTGATGCGAATGATAAGAAAACGAATCCATATCTTCCCTGTTCACCTTATATTCTTTAGCGACCGCTTCGGCCGTCAAGCCCATATTCCAATACCAGTCGGGGTGTGTCTTTGCTACATCTGAATTTGGAACCACTTTCCACCCCCCCATAGGCATACCCGACATCACTTCAACACCGCCGGCAACAATTACATCTGCCATTCCTGCTTTTATTTTAGCCACAGCAGTTGCTATTGTCTCCAAACCTGATGCACAATATCTATTGACCGTAACGCCGGGAACCTTATCAGTATCGAGTGCCATCAAAGAAATGAGCCTTGCCATATTTAACCCTTGCTCTGCTTCAGGCGTAGCGTTTCCAACAATGACATCATCTATTTCTTCTTTATTAAGGTTAGGAACAGAATTGACCAGGTGTCTTATGACCGCCGCAGCCAAATCATCAGCACGTGTAAATCGGAAAGCGCCTTTTGGAGCCTTTCCTACAGCCGTTCTGTAACCCGCTATTATATATGCTTCCATATCTTCACTATTTTAAGATAACTTAGTTTCTGAGTGCTTTACCTTTAGTTAACATGTGCTGTATTCGTTCCAGTGTTTTCCTTTCCGCTGTCAGCTCCAAAAAGGCCTTTCTTTCAAGATCCAACAAGTATTGCTCGGAAACTTCCGTAGGTGCCGAGAGGTCTCCCCCACACAATACCCAGCCAAGCTTCTCTGATATTTTCTGATCATGTTCGCTAATATAATTTCCTGATTTCATTGAGTTTGCTCCAACGTACACGATGCCTAATCCCTGCTTTCCCAATACTTTAATATTGTTTCTCGGAATAGGCGCAGTATAGCCGGCTTCAGCCAGACCTAAAGCCTTTGCCTTTGCATCCGCAAGCAATCGGCTACGATTCATCGTAATGGCAAATTTACCTTGTTGGAGATAACCTAGTTCGTATGCCTCTATTCCGGAAGTACTTACTTTTGCTTGGCCGATGGTTAAAAAACGTTCCTTTAGCACATTTTGACTAATTTGATCTGCTTTATACTCATCTGAAGCCCTTAAGGCAAATTCTTTCGAGCCACCACCACCCGGTATCACCCCAACCCCAAATTCAACGAGTCCCATATAAGTTTCCGCATGGAGCTGCACGAAATCAGCATGCATAGCAAATTCACACCCTCCTCCCAAGGTCAGATTAAATGGAGCAACTACGACGGGTATATTCGAGTAACGCAAGCGCATGGCCGTATTCTGAAATAACTTAACGGCCATATTTAACTCATCGTAATCCTGCTCTACGGCCATCATAAAAATCATCCCGATATTGGCTCCGGCAGAGAAGTTGGCTCCGTCGTTCCCGATAACCAAGCCCTTATATTCTTTTTCGGCCATATCAATTGCTTTGTTAATGCCTTGAATCACATCTCCACCGATCGTATTCATCTTCGTATGGATCTCTGCATTAAGTATCCCGTCACCTAGGTCGATGATTGATACGCCACTATTTTTCCATAAGGTCTTCGTTTTTCGGAGATCGTCTAAGTTGATAAAATCAGCTATACCAGGGATTTCTTTATAGTCTTTGCTCTGAATATCATAAAATAATCTTTTCCCGTTTTCGACCTTATAAAAGCTTTTATGCCCGGATTGCAACATTTCCAATACCCACGATGCGACTTCGCCCGTTTGCCCTGGAATCCGCTTTTCTTCTTGCTTTATTTTTTCTAATGTTTCCTCAACACCTAGCGCATCCCATACTTGAAAGGGTCCTAATTCCCAACCAAAGCCCGCGCGCATCGCATCGTCAATTCGATAAAACTCTTCACTTATCTCCGGAATACGTTTAGATACATATTCAAACAGTGGATAATGCATGGCGCGAAATAATTCCGCTGCTTTATCATTTCCCTGTTCATAAACTTTCATTCGTTTCGCCAGGTCATCAATCTTTTTGGTTTCCTCTAATGTTACCGATTTTATCTTTTCCTGCTTTCGATAAGACATGGTGCCCAAGTCAAGCACCAGGATTTCACTATTTCCCTTCTCATCTTTTACTTTCTTATAAAAGCCTTGTTTAGTTTTTTCACCCAGCCACTTTCTTTCAGCCATGTTGTCAATATAGCTCGGCAAAACGAAAATATCCCGCGCTTCATCTTCAGGAACATTTTCGTATAGGCCTTTTGCAACATTCACCATCGTATCCAACCCGACAACATCCGAGGTCCTAAAAGTGGCAGATTTGGGGTGTCCCATAGCAGGACCTGTATATTTATCTACTTCTTCTAGGGTGAGATCTAGCTTCTTAACCAAATGTGTGACGGCCAACATTGAGTATACACCAATCCTATTTCCAATAAATGCGGGAGTGTCTTTGCACAACACAGTTGTTTTGCCTAGAAATTTATCTCCATAATGCATTAAAAACTCGATAATCGCAGGTTCCGTTTCGCGTGATGGGATGATTTCCAACAACCTCAGATAACGAGGTGGGTTAAAGAAATGAGTACCACAAAAGTGTTTTTTGAAATCTTCACTTCGTCCCTCAATCATTAGATGCATAGGAATACCAGAGGTATTACTACTAACAAGCGTCCCTGGTTTTCGATATTGTTCTATCTGCGTGAAAATCTGTCGCTTAATATCCAAACGCTCTACAACCACCTCTATAATCCAATCGACATGCGCTATATCAGCCATATTATCTGTAAAGTTACCTGTTGTGATACGCTGAACATATTGCTTGCTATATATAGGCGATGGGTTTGTCTTTAATGCGGTTTCTAATGATTGACTAACGATACGGTTTCTAACCTGTCGGCTTTCCAAAGTTAGACCTTTGGCCTGTTCGTCAGGGGAAAGCTCCGTCGGAGCGATATCCAATAATAAAACAGAAACACCTATATTGGCGAAATGACAGGCAATACGAGACCCCATTACCCCTGAACCCAATACGGCTACCTTCTTTATACTTTTATTGATCATAACTAAGAGGCTTTTGATAAAACATAGTGACAATAGCTTTTTTCAAGCTTTTTATTCAGCTTACCCTTCTTTCGGAACATATTTAACAGCCAATTCATTTAATCGTTTCAATGTATCTATAAGTTTTTGTCGCTCACTATCTTTAATTAAGCTGTCCAGGTAACTATTAAATTCCCTTACAATATTTTTTGCAATCTCTCGCCTTTTCTGTCCTTCCTCCGTTAAAAAAACACGTACCGAACGCTTATCCTGTGCGTCGGCTCTTCTATAAATTAGCCCTTGTTGTTCCATTCCGCTTAACATACGCGATAAACTTGTTGATTTAACACCTAATAATCCGGCTATTTGCGTAACGGGTGTCCCGTCTTTTCTGATATTGATCAAAACATATCCTGTTGCCTGTGTAATGCCGTGTTTCGATGCTAATTGATTGTATTTACTAGCAATTGACTGCCAGGTAATCTTTAAGTAATAATCAATGGTATTCTCTTGGCTCATTTTTTATTATGCTTGCATAGCAAATCTAATCTATAATTCCATAAGAAACAAGAACTTTATAAAGTTTTCAGTTAATTGAGGATTTTCGAAGCAATTTGGCTTCCACACTGTCTTTATCATTCAATTCTAAGATCATATCGTCTCTTAAGAGCGATTTTGGCATTTCTCTTGTATATAATTTATCTAAATAAAAAGCATACTACATATGCAAAAGAATTTATAAGTTTGCAGTTACACGTGTCATAACCTATAAGAAGTGCAACTAAAGAAGACAGATAGGCGATCAGGGTTGAGCTCAAAAGAGTTCCTTGACCAATATTTTAACAAAGGGGTTCCGGTTATCTTGGAAGATTTCGTCAGTAAAGATAGTCCTGCATTCAGTAAATGGAACTACGACTACTTCAAGGAGATTGCAGGCGATCATGTTATTGAACTATATGGCAAAGAGGACACTTCAAACGATCGGGCGAAAAGTGCTCCGGTGACGAAGATGAAATTCTCCGAATATCTGGATTTGATCGAACGTGAACCAACGGACCTGCGTATATTTTTGTTTAATTTGATAAAACTAAAACCTGAACTAAATAATGATATAATATACAATGATTTAACGGGTGGCAAGGTTCTTAAATGGCTTCCCTTTTTATTTTTCGGCGGAGAAGGCTCGAGCACACGGAATCATTTTGATATCGATATGTCACATGTGTTCATTACACAATACAAAGGTATCAAGCGAATCTGGCTTTTTCCTTTGGACCAGTCGGATTTGATGTACAAACTTCCTTATAATTTTCATAGTATTGCCAACTTAAAAAATCCCGACTACGCTAAATACCCAGCGCTTAAATACTTAAACGGCTATGAAGCGGAAATCCATCCTGGTGAAACCTTGTTGATGCCTTCCGGCTATTGGCACTACATACAGTATGTGACAGAAGGCTATTCCATCAGTGTTCGGGCATTGCCTTCAAAAAGAATGGACAAGTGGCGCGGTTTCAGAAACCTGGTGATCACACGTCATTTCGACAATACGATGCGGAAAATCTTCAAGGACAGGTGGTATCAGTACAAGATCGCTATAGCGACTTCACGGGCAAACAGAGCGATTAAAAAGATTAAATAGAGGATTATAATTTCCTCTATTTAGCTGCTATGGATGTTGTTCCCTTGGTTTCTGATCATGTTCATCGCTATAAATATGATCAATCAGTTCTTTGGTTCGCTCTAATATCACTTTTCGTTTCAGGCTTAATTTCGGTGTCAGCTCACCACCATCAATCGTCCATTCATTTGGTAGCAGAACAAATTTCTTAACCTGTTCCCAATGCCCAAAACTTTCATTAGTTTTATCAAGGACATGTTGATATTTTTCTATAACCTTGGGATCTTTTATCAGATCTTCCTTCGTACTTCCGGAAATTCCATTTTTGCCTGCCCACTTTTTTAATTCCTCAAACGCAGGAACGATGAGCGCGGCAGGAAAACGTTTTCCTTCTCCAATCACCATAATTTGTGCAATCAATGTCGATTCCATAAATTTATTCTCTATTATCTGAGGAGCGACATACTTACCACCTGCCGTTTTAAACATTTCCTTTTTACGATCTGTTATTCGCAAAAAGCCCTCTGTTGTCAACTCACCAATGTCGCCGGTTTTAAAGTACCCATCTTCATCGAAAGCCTCTCGTGTAGCCTCATCATTTTTATAATAGCCCTTCGTCACATTTGGCCCTTTACACAGAATCTCTCCATCACTAGCTATTTTTACCTTCACTGATTTTAACAAAGGACCTACAGTTCCAAACCCCAATCCATTTCTCTCAAAATTATTTACTGCTATAACCGGTGAAGTTTCCGTTAAACCGTAACCTTCCAACACCGGGATACCTGCGGCCCAAAATACTCGTGCCAAACGCTCTTGTAAAGCAGCACCTCCACTGATAATGCCCACAATATTACCTCCAAGAGCCATCTGCCACTTTTTGAAGATAAGCTTTCTAGCTATTGCCAACTTAATCTTGTAGAAAAACGAATTCTTACGGGGTTCTTTAAATTTCAAGCCCAAGTCTAAAGCCCAGAAGAACAGCGCATGTTTAATCCCGGTAAGTGCCTTTCCTTTATCCACAATCTTGTCGTAAACCTTTTCCAATACCCGGGGCACTGTTGTAAAGCCATTCGGCCTCACGTCATTGATGTCGGCAACAATGGTATCCATATTTTCCGCATAATAAACACTTATCCCTTTATAAAAGTATAGGTAAACGACCATCCTCTCAAAGATATGGCATAGAGGCAAAAAGCTAATGGCTGTCTTATAATTCTCCGGAAGCAAATGGGCACAATCGGTGAAATTACTTACCAAATTTTTGTGTGATAAAAACACGCCTTTAGGACTACCGGTAGTTCCCGAGGTATAAATGAGCGTCAATAAATCATCTTCATGAATATCATTTCGGTAAACGTCGAGATCAACGGTGGTGAGCGATGCCCCAATCTCTTCAATTTCCTTCCAATATTTCTCCCCCTCTACTTTATCAAAAGTATATAATGGAATATCCAGATTGTGTAAGGTAAGTGCAGTCTTCAATTTTTTAGCTAAATCCGAGGTGCCTACAAAGGCCATTTTCACTTCTGCGTTTTCGGTAATATAATTTAGGTCGTGATCCGATAAGGTTGGGTACAACGGAACTACCGCAGCACCTATTTGGTTGATCGCAAAGTCGGTAAAGTTCCATTCCGGTCGGTTAGCTGACATAATGGCAAGCTTATCTCCTTTTTTTATGCCTAAATTGAGCAAGCCTTTACTAAGGTTATCAACAATCTGAAGAAAATGATCGGTTTCATAACACATCCATTTTCCTCCCTCCTTCCCCGCTACAACCGTTTTTTGTCCAAAGGAAGACTTATAATTAGATAACAAATCAAAAACGCGCGAAAGTGCCATAAGTTTACGTATTAATTTATGAATCGGTTTATTCAGCGTCCATTAAAGATAGCAAAATTTATCGGCTCTGTATCATTTTAAGCTAAGAAAAAATTGAAGCAGAACAAGTAAAACGGCAAATATATGCTATGTATACATAATAAAAAGACATTTACATTTTGTCTCTTGAACAATAAAATCAATCAAAAATTGTTTTTGTAACAAGTTAGCGTAACTTTGGCGCTTAAAACTGACGACTTACTGTTAACATTTATTTAAGATTAATTCTATGAAAAAATTGCTTTTTATTGCATGGGGTGTGGTTTCTCTTTTGTTCATATCCGTTAAATCACAAGCGCAAGCCACAGACGGTTACGAATATAAAAGTGCAATCGGAGGTCGCTTTGGTGTCGCCAATGGAGTGACTTTTAAAACTTTTCTACAAGGCCAAAATGCATTGGATGTGATTCTGAACTTCCGCTCCAATAGTAAATCATCCACCTTCAAGCTGGTAGGTTTATACGAAATCCATAATGACTTTGAAGGTGCTCCCGGTCTACGGTGGTATTATGGTGCCGGTGCTGGTATCGGAACTTATAAAAATAAAGAGACAGATAATAGCGGCGCTGCTTTCAGTATTGACGGCGTCCTAGGTTTAGATTATAAAATTGATGGCGCGCCGATTAACCTTTCTTTGGATTGGAAACCGGAAATGCGTTTTGCTCCCGACAATACCGGTTTAGACTTTGCCGGTTTCGGCCTTTCCATTCGCTTCGCTTTTTAAACAATCGAAAAAGAGGGAAGCAATCGTCCTTCCCTCTCTTAAACAACTATTTATTGCTCAGCCAACCACTTCTCTCTTAGTTGCTGTTGTTCAGCAGTCACATTTTCAGCTGGCATGAATGCATATTTTCCTGTTTTACTTGCCTGCACTTTTACAGCTAATTCTTGAATAATGCCATCACGGGAAACAAGCATTTTTACAACGTCCCCGATTCTACTGGCTTGAACTACTCGTTCTAACTCTTTTCCGGTTGCGTCTATGCGATAGCCGTTAATTGCAATTAGCTCATCCTTCACGTTAATGCCTCCGTCCCATGCTCCTCCACCACGTATTACATTCTGAACCAACAATTTATTATCTGTTGTTGAAGTCTTAATGCCTAGATCCGGCGTTTCGTAGCCGGCGTTTAAGTCGACAAGCTCCAATCCGACAAACTGCAAATATTTATTATAGTCAGGCGAACCGGCGGTATTAACCAAATGATAAATATCATCTAAAGAAGTTCCTGCTACTTTTTCAGCTAAGTCTTTGAAGGCTGCATCAGAATAGCCTTTGCCCTGTTTTTTATAAAATTCGTTATAAGCCTCTCGCATGACGTCATCCAGACCTTTTTGCCCTTTGGTAGAATGCAATATTTTCAGGTCCATCATCATCGCAATCAAAGCTCCTTTATTATAGTAGGAGACGATACTGTTCAATGAATTCTCATCCTGGCGATAATATTTGATCCAAGCATCAAAGCTTGATTCACTTAACGGTTGAACCTGGTTGCCTGGTCGGTTTTCGACGGCTGTTACGTCTGTCGCCAACATCTGTAAATAACTGTCTTCTGTATGAAAACCAGCGCGTCGCACTAATAAATTATCATAATAAGCGGTAAAACCTTCTCCTATCCAAAGGTTAGTAGTATAATTCTCCTGATCATAGTTAAACGGCCCCAAAGCTTCCGGGCGTAATCTTTTAATGTTCCATAAGTGGAAATATTCGTGTGCAACTAAACTGAGAAAAGATTTATATCCGCTTTCACTGTTATAGTTAAACCGACTTGCACCGAGTACAGTAGAATTAAGGTGCTCCAATCCACCACCTCCTGAATGGTAGTTATGAACAATAAATACATATTTTTTATTCGGGTTCTCCCCAAAAATGGCGGTAGCAGATTCCACGATCTTAGCCATATCTTTAGCCAACCTCACCTTGTCGTAATTACCGCCGCTAACCATTGCAACCTCATGCGGAATTCCGGCCGCAGTAAACTCGAACACATCTTGGTTTCCTACTTCTATCGGTGCATCAAATAAAATATCAAAATCAGCTGCGAAATATGTATTGACTTCGCCTTCTTTTTCCATCAATCCTGTTGAAATCTTGTTCCACGATTTGTGAGGTATGATTTTCACCTCTGCAGGCCGATTTATTTGATTATCTACATACATAAAGATACCCGTCGGCGATAAAAAAGCATGCGAAGCATCAATAAAACTAGTGCGCACCGATACTTCAAACGCATAAACACGATAACTCACCATAATCTTTCCGGCGCCTTTGCTTGAAACCCTCCAGGTATTCTTGCTTACTTTTCGACTGGTCAGCGGCCTCCCATTGGCATCTTTGGCATGGAACCCTTCTACATTCTTCGAAAATTCTCTCACTAAATAAGAGCCCGGTGCCCAAACAGGCATTTTTACGTCCACGTAATCTTCTTTAACGCGATCAATTTCCATGGTAATTTCCGCGTAATGGGCCTGAGGCTCTTTAAAAGACACTTCAAAACGAATAGGGTTAAGTGCCAGCGCTTCGGCAGATAAGGTTGTTATCATGATAGTTAAAAAGCTAAAAAGTTTAATAAATATATTGTTCATGCGTGAAAGAATTAAACTGCAAAGGTAGCAATTTACAGCAGCATCACTGCACCTATTTGTCCTCTTCCATTGGGAGGGCGATTTTAACATCAATAATGTTGCAAAACTGTATGGCAAATAATAATTAACTTTATGCCTTGTAACGCTTGGCAGAATCCGTCAGATCAACTTTTGTGAGCTAACATCTAATATAAAAGAGAACTAAAACGCAGTCAATTTTTTCTGAATGAAGAGAAAGTACATTTACTTAATCATTATTGTAGGTATTATCGCTTTCGTTGCCTACAAGTTTTCCAGTGAAAAAGGAGGTAAAATTGCCCCACCTAGTGAAAGTCCAAAAGGTGCTCCCATTGAAGTAAATGGGATTGTGGTATCACCGAAAGATTTTGAGAATATTTTAACGGTATCGGGTAGCGTTGAACCAAACGAGCAAGTTCAAATTCGGAGCGAGGTTTCAGGTATTATACGAAATCTTTACTTCCATGAAGGATCTTTTGTAACAAAAGGACAAATTCTGTTTAACATTGACGACACAGAATTACAAGCTCAATTATTGCAACGTCAAACCGAAGAAAAACTTGCGGAAGAGAACGCTCGCCGAGCCTCCCTCTTGTTAGAAAAGGAGGCGATCAGCACGCAAGAAAAGGATGTGGCACTCGCAGATTTACAATCAGCTCAGGCGCAAACACAATTAATAAAAGCGCAGATAGCGAAAACAAAGGTAAGGGCACCTTTCAGTGGAAAAATAGGTCTTCGCTCGGTATCGGCAGGAGAATATTTGACACCCACTACGATTGTCGCAAATTTAATGAGTACCAACCCGGTAAAAATTTTATTTTCGGTTCCTGAAAAATATACAGCACAAATAAAAGAAGGGCTGCCTTTAAACTTTACGATAAGCGGCTCGTCAAAACAGTATGGCGCAAAAATATATGCCATCGAACCTGGAATTGATGCACAGACAAGGACAATACAAATTAGAGCTTTAGCTGCCAACGATTCAGGCGAGTTATTTCCAGGTTCTTTCGCCAGGGTGCAACTACCCATCAATATGGTAAAAGAAGCCGTTTTAATCCCCACGGAAGCCGTTATCCCGGTACAAGGAGGCAAACAAGTTTTTGTATGCAAGGGAGGCAAGGCGAGCGCGGTGGACATTGAAAGCGATAGCAGAACAAGCACAGATATCCTCGTGAACAAGGGTATTTCTATCGGTGATACCGTGCTCACTTCGGGTGTCATGGCCTTAAAAAACGGGATGAATGTGCATGTTAACTTAAAAAATTAAGCCATGAGTCTTTCAACCACCAGTATAAAACGTCCAGTTCTGACGATCGTCATGAACCTAATCTTGATTCTTTTTGGGATTATTGGTTACACCTTTTTAGGTATACGAGAATTCCCCTCTATCGACCCCCCTATCGTTTCGGTCCGTACCAATTATGCCGGGGCAAACCCCGACATCATCGAATCACAAATTACGGAACCCCTGGAAAAGTCGATCAATCAAATAGATGGTATTCGCAATATTTCATCGTCCAGCAATCAAGGTTCAAGTAATATTAACATAGAATTTGTTCTTGGTAAAAATTTAGAAGAAGCAGCAAACGACGTAAGAGACAAAGTCTCACAAGCACTCAGAAGCCTGCCACAAGATATAGACGCACCTCCGGTTGTTTCAAAGGCAGATGCTGATTCGGAACCCATACTTACTTTGACTGTAAGAAGTGACACGCGCGATCCATTAGACCTAAATGACATCGCAGAAAATGTCATTGCACAACGATTACAAACCCTTCCCGGCGTGAGTACCGTTCAAATTTGGGGACAACAACGTTACGCTATGCGTCTATGGATTGAGCCAATGCGTTTAGCCGCTTACGGTTTAACTCCCCTAGATGTCCGAAACGCATTGACGCTACAAAACGTCGAATTGCCATCCGGAAAGATTACGGGAGCCAATACAGAGCTTACTGTTAAAACAGCGGGAAACCTTGTAACCGAAGAAGATTTTAATAGATTGATCATTAAAACCGATGGTAATCGGATTATACGTTTTAGCGATGTTGGACGTGCCGTATTGGGACCTGAAAATATTGAAACGAAGATGACGGAATCAGGTATTCCAATGGTGGGGCTAGCTGTGATTCCTCAACCCGGAACTAATTATATCGAAATTGCAGAAGCATTCTACAAAAGAATTGAACAAATAAAGAACGAAATTCCTACCGATATTATACTAGACGTCGCATTGGACAACACGCTGTTCATCAAAAAATCCGTTACGGAAGTGGCCGAAACGATTGCTATAGCCCTGGTATTGGTTATATTGATCATATTTTTGTTCTTCCGAAACTGGGGGATCGCCTTCAGGCCGTTAATCGATATCCCTGTATCTTTAATTGCCACCTTCTTTATTATGTACCTTTTTGGTTTTTCCATTAATGTATTAACACTTCTCGCCATTGTATTGGCAACCGGACTTGTTGTGGACGACGGAATCGTTGTAACCGAAAATATTTACAAAAAGGTGGAAGAAGGTATGTCACCGATGCAGGCTGCCATCAAAGGATCAAATGAAATTTTCTTTGCTGTCATCTCCATTTCGATAACCTTAGCAGCGGTTTTCTTACCCGTTATGTTTCTGGAAGGATTTGTAGGACGGCTTTTTCGTGAATTTGGTGTCGTTATTGCGTCGGCGGTACTCATTTCTGCCTTTGTCTCGCTGACATTAACGCCAATGCTGAATGCTTACCTAATGAAGAAGGGCGGCACCAAGCACTCTCGGTTTTATGAACTCACCGAACCCTATTTTGTAAAAATGACTACTGGTTATGGTAAATCATTGACTCATTTCCTACAGCATAAATGGCTTAGCTTTCCTATCCTTTTCATCTGTTTTGGATTGATTGCCTTCTTTTGGACACATATCAAAAAAGAAACGGCTCCATATGAAGACCGGAGTCTGATTCGCGTCAATGTAACAGCTCCAGAAGGAAGTTCCTATGATTACATGGACCGTTTTATGACCGAACTTACACAGCTCGTTAATGACTCCATTCCTGAAAAATCTGTTAATTTGGTCATGACATCACCGGGATTCGGTTCATCTTCAATTAACAGCGGGAGAATGCGCATGACCCTAGTAGCTCCGGAAGACCGGGTACGTTCACAGGCAGAAATTGCAGAGGCATTAACTAAACAAACGAGAAAATATACCGAAGCCCGGACCTTCGTCACGCAAACGCCGACAATCTCGGTAAATAGACGAGGCGGGCTACCTGTACAATATATTATACAAGCACCAACATTCGACAAGCTCCGTGAAAAAATACCGGAATTTATGGACGAAGCGAACAATGATCCGACGTTTTCTGTGGTTGACATTGACCTTAAGTTCAATAAACCGGAACTCAATATAAGCATCGATCGCGACAAAGCCCAAAGTTTAGGCGTATCGGTACTCGACGTTGCTCAAACCCTGCAGCTCTCGCTAAGCGGCCAACGCTTTGCCTATTTTATCATGAATGGCAAACAATATCAAGTAATCGGTCAATTTGACGATGTAGACAGAAGTTCTCCTTTGGATTTAGCCGCTATATTTGTTCGAAGCAATACAGGGCAATTGATTCAATTGGACAACGTTGTAACGATCGAAGAACGTTCTAGCCCACCTCAATTATATCATAATAACCGGTTTATGTCGGCTACCGTATCGGCAGGATTAGCACCCGGCGTAAGTCTCGGCGAAGGTATTGATGCAATGGACAGAATTGCAGCCAAAGTACTTGACGACAGCTTTTCTACAGATTTAGGCGGTGAATCACGCGACTTTAGGGAAAGTGGGTCGAATACCTTATTCGCATTCGGGCTCGCTTTATTATTAGTATATTTAATATTGGCGGCGCAATTTGAGAGTTTTCTCGATCCATTTATCATTATACTTACCGTTCCTATGGCTGTGGCCGGTGCACTGTTATCCTTATGGGTGGTTGGAGAAAGTTGGAATGTATTCAGTCAGATCGGCACTATTATGTTGATCGGTTTAGTCACTAAAAATGGTATTCTGATAGTTGAATTTGCCAATCAACTTAAAGAAGAAGGCAAGACCGTTAAAGAGGCTATCTTAGAAGCGTCCGAGGCTCGGTTACGACCGATATTGATGACAAGCTTTGCAATCGCATTGGGAGCTCTTCCCATTGCATTGGCCCTTGGTGCAGCTGCAACAAGCAGAATAGGCATGGGAGTTGTAATTGTAGGCGGAACGATTTTCTCATTGATCCTAACATTATTTGTCATCCCTGCCATTTACTCGTTATGGTCAAGAGAGTATAAACCGAATTTGGATTTGAAAGAAGCAGAAGAAGTAGAAAGACAGGAACTAAAAGCCGCTCAGGCAATGCTATAATAGCTAATCGTTTATGAAAAAATTATTGTATATTTTTTTACCGATATATATTTTGCCCTTTATTGCCTTTGCACAAGAGATATTGAATTTGGAAGATGCTGTCGCTATTGCCCTTAAACAAAACTATGACATCAGGCTTGTTAGCAATGATGTTGCTATTGCAAAGAACAATGCAAATTTGGCCAATGCCGGCATGTTGCCAAGTGTTACGGGCGATGCTTCTGCATCCGCTGCTACACAGAACACGACACAAACACTATTAAGCGGTGAAACCCGATCGTTAAAAGGGGCACGGAACACATCCATGGCTTATGGTGCAAATCTGGATTGGACTGTTTTTGATGGGTTTCAAATGTTTGCGCGTTACGATCAATTGAAAGAATTACAGAAGCTAGGTGATGCGAATTTAAAACAGGCAATTTTATCCACCGTTTTTAACGTCGTTAGCGAATATTTTAACCTGGTACAACAAAAACAACAACTTACCGCCTTACGAACAGCACTAGACCTTTCAAAATATCGCCTAGAAATGGCTGAGAATCGATATCAGATTGGAAGAGCCTCTAAATTAGAGGTTTTAGCCTCCAAAGTCGACTTAAATACCGATACCACAAATCTTATGCGTCAAAATGTGCTTTTCAGCAACACAAAAATCAGATTGAACGAAATCTTAGCTCGCGATGTCAATACGCTTTTTGACGTAACGGACAGTATCAGTATAGAAGACAATCTTAAATATGATAACTTATTAAATCTCGCACTCCAACATAATCCGGCTTTGCAAGCAGCTTTAATTAATCGAAGGATAGCACAGCTTGAATTGAAAGAAGTAAAAGGTCAGCGTTATCCCACAATAGACATAAATTCCGCGTATACACGAACACGAACTACGGCTGAATTAGGCTTTGCGACGAAAAATCAGGGCAATGGATTTAGTTACGGCGTGTCAGCATCAATGAATATATTCAATGGGTTTTTACAGAAAAGGAATGAGAGGAATGCAGCATTGGCCATTGAAAATGCGAGCATTAACCTGGAGAAAACGAATCAAGCACTTCTTTCACAGCTTTCATCTGCCTATCAGACTTATCTCGTTAATCTAGAATTAGTTGATCGAGAACAAGGAAATCAAATGGTTGCTAAGCAAAATATGGATATAACGCTCGAAAAATATCGTCTAGGAAGCATTACACCCTTAGAGTTTCGCGAAGCCCAAAGAAACTATGTTGATGCAAGCGTTCGATTCAGCAATGCTCAATATGAAGCAAAAATGGCAGAAATTGGTCTAAAACAGATTGCTGGGTCACTCACGCTCAATTAATGTGCTTTAGACACTTTATAAATGGTTATTCCAGTATTTTAGTATATTTGTATCTAAAACGTTAACACATAAAGCCTACCAAATTTTACTATGATATTGGTTGTAGATAGCGGATCGTATAAATCTGACTGGATGCTTGCACTTCCAAACAGCGAACCTTTAACTTTCAGAACAAGAGGATTAAATCCCTTTTTTACCACGGAGAAGGAAATCGTAAAGATTGTGCAGAATATCACAGATATAGCACCCTATGCAGATCTTATTTCAGAAGTCTATTTTTTTGGATCGGGCTGCACAAATCCCGACCGTCGGGAAATGGTATCAAATGCTCTTTCTCAAATCTTCAAAAAGGCTTTTATTTCAGTAGAAACCGACCTTATCGGCTCCGCTTATGCTACCTGTGGAAATGATAGTGGTTATACCGCAGTACTTGGAACGGGGTCAAATGTTACCTTTTTTGATGGTGAACAGGTACAACCAACAAGGCAAGGACTGGGTTTTATACTAGGTGATGAAGGTTCCGGCGCTTGGTTCGGAAAAAAATTGATAACAGCTTTTCTCTATGGTGCTTTACCCGAAGAGCTCTCCAGGAAATTTGAAAGTACTTACCGGATCAATAAAGAAATGGTTATCAAAAACGTTTATCAAAGGAATTCTCCAAACACCTATCTCGCCTCCTTTGCGCCTTTCATGGAAAGCAATCAAACGCACCCATATATTATGGGTCTATTGCACCGTGGCTTTGAGGAATTTGTAAAAACAAACATTTTATTGTTCCCTGATTATCAAAATCATTTATTTCATTTTGTGGGATCTATCGCTTATTACTTCAGTGACCAACTAAGGATCGTATGCGAGCAATACGCCGTACAAATCGGCAAAATAATTAAACAGCCTATTGAAGAATTGTTTAACTTCGTTATCGAAAGAGAAACAGTTTAAATCAATAGAAACATGAAAACGCTGCTTTTAATTATGAGCATGTTTATGGCTCTCCCACCTGAAAATATTTATCAGTTTTCATTTACCTCCATCGACGGTAAAACAATTGATCTAAAAGATTTCAAAGGAAAAAAAATCTTTTTGGTTAACACCGCCTCTAAATGCGGCTTCACTCCCCAGTATAAAGAACTGGAGGAATTATCAAAAAGATTCAAAGACAAGGTTGTCGTGATCGGATTTCCTGCCAACAATTTCGGCTCACAGGAGCCTGGTTCTAATGACGACATAAAGTCGTTTTGTGAACAAAATTATGGCGTGACTTTTTTACTCGCAGAAAAAAGCAGTGTGAAAGGCGACGATATTAACCCTATTTTTGATTATTTAACAAAAGCGGAGAATCCGGATTTTACAGGCGACATCAAATGGAACTTTGAGAAGTTCTTAATTGACGAAAACGGCCACTTGATACATCGTTATCGTTCCGCCACCAAGCCGCTATCAACTGAAATCACTTCTCAACTTTGAGTATATATTAAAATTGAAATAAAAAGCCTTGATGATGGGCATCAAGGCTTTTACTTAACCAATTATAAACCTAAATTATGAAAAGACTACTTTAATACTGCATGACAGCAGTCAAAACACTTACCACAAAGTCCATGCCAATAAAAAAAATGAGCAACCCTTTTTCGGATTGCCCATTTACATTTTAGGTTTGTAATCGGTATTTATAAAAGTATGACAAACAAGTGATAAATCAAAATTAAACTGCAATCTTTTTTATTGTCATGACACAGATTCAGTAATCGCTGTCAGTTAGAAAGTAGTATCAGTTTTACTCATCAATCGAGTGTCATTTAATATCAAACAATAAAAGGGAATAAAAATAGATATAAAATAAAAAAGCACCTTGAATAGATGCTTAAGTGTGGAGGCTACTGGATTCGAACCAGTGACCCTCTGCTTGTAAGGCAGATGCTCTGAACCAGCTGAGCTAAGCCTCCTTAAATTTTATCTACTTAAACAAAGTAGATCATATAACCTATAAAAACCTTATGGTGGAGGCTACTGGATTCGAACCAGTGACCCTCTGCTTGTAAGGCAGATGCTCTGAACCAGCTGAGCTAAGCCTCCTTTTCCTACCTATCCAGGTATTCTTCCCGTTTGGGACTGCAAATATAGAGTTGTTCCACAACAATGCAAAATATTTTTGAACTATTTCTTCGCTTATTATGTAATCAGTTAATTTTTAATATTTTACTCTTTTGGTAAAAGTGGTTTTCTTAAACTTATCGACGCTATTCCTTCCTTCTGGGCTTTTTTATCGTCATTTAAAGCCTTTTTTATACACTTTCGTTTGCTCCCACGGTCTGCCGTCTTATCCAAATACCGGAAAACCATGGCATTCTATAAGGTTTGTGTTATATTTGCCGGAGTTAAATACGTCAAACACAACTTATATTACTTATGCAAAGACTAAAATTTTCTTTCTTCATTTTCGTTCTTTCCTTTTCTTTAGCTAATGCACAAGCGCAAACTGCACCTACTTCACCTGTTAAAACGTCAAAAATTTCCCAGGCAAAATCACAACAGGGATTGAACGGAGGATCTATTGCAAGTCAGTTTGACTATATTAACAACACTTCAAATAATTATCAGGACTATAAAGTAGTTCGAAAAACCTCCTTAGAAAAATTAGAGACAAACATAACAGATTCAATCAAAGCTATGCAGACCAAACTGGCCAATGTAAAAGCCACTTTGGACAACCATGATCGTGAGGTTTCTTCTCTTCAAGATAGCTTGAACAAGGTAGCACAGGAACTCAAAACTACCAGGGAACAAAAAGAGAGCTTTAGTTTTTTAGGGATCCTCTTACCGAAGAGTACCTATAACTTACTTATATGGTGTATAATTGGTGTACTTGCTCTGGCACTTACGTTTTATATATATCGTTTCAACCAAAGTCATTTAGTAACTGCCGATGCAAAAAAAACATTGGAAGAACTACGCCTCGAATTCGAGCAACATCGCAAGAAAGCTATGGAAAGGGAACAAAAGCTAAACAGGCAGCTCCAAGATGAATTAAACAAGAGGCTGTAAACCATAATATAGAGTGCTCCATGTTTTTGACAAGATATAGGAGACACTCTTTTTTTTGTAGCTTATTTTCAAAGTAGCTTAGCCTGTTCACCTGTCTCCGCTAGTCCTTTCGGAACGTGTAAGTCAAGATCAAAAACGCTGTTCAACTTTTCAATAAAATAAGAGGAGAGTAAAGGCGACTCCCTTTCTATATTCTGATGCACAAAAAAGTACAAAGATTGCAAGCCTTCCGATCGCCATTCCTGTATTCTGTCTATCCATCGATCCAAACGTTCGTAGTCGCTTGAGTGATTTGCCCCAACATAGCGAATAAAGGCCTCAGGAGAGGTTAGTCGCATGTGCAACATATCCCTACGACCCGCGGTATCAACTATTATATTTGCCATACGATGCTCTTTTAGTAGATTACTATACTCGTCAAATATCTCTTTATTCTGAAACCACTCTTCATTTCTAACCTCTACCGCCAATGGTATGCCTTTTGGAAAAGCTGACAAATAAGCAGAAAGGCGGTCCAAATTAGTTGGTTTAAAATTGTCATGAAGCTGCAAAAATGCCATGCCAAGTTTTTCTTCAAAAAAGCTAATCGCATCGCAAAAAGCAATCGTAGGTTCCTCAGCATTTAATAAACGTCTGTAGTGACTGATCTGATTTGGCAATTTTGGGAAAAATTTAAAATCAGCAGGCACTTTATTCTTCCAAGTCAATACTTGTTGTTTATCCGGCGCATTGTAGAAGGTAGCATTGAGTTCAATTGCATTAAACTGGTTTGCGTAGTACGATAACTCGTCTTTTGTTCCACGTGGATAAAATCCTTTTAGATCTTGTTTATTCCACTTAGCACATCCTATGCTCACCTTAAAAGCCGCCTTGTTTCTAGTAGCATTCAGTAGGTTAATTGTATCCGAATGGGTGTCAGGCAAAGTAAAATCCACTTGCCCGGGGTCTTCAACTTGTCCAAATTTCATTGTTAATTTTTTTTATTATCGACATCGATCAAGAGACACACGCATAAATATACAAACATGTAAAAATCTTACTTGACTTCCGTAAAGTTAAGTTTATTTTTATTCATTGCTTTCAAAATGATTTCTATTTCCAAATCGACTATTTTTGCCAATGCTGTTATATTGACTTTTTCAGGAGTATCCGTAGGCATATGGTAATCTTCATGTCCACCCGTGTGAAAAAAAAGAACCGGGATACCTTTAGCGTAAAAGGAGCCATGATCAGAACCACCACTTCCGCTTCTGTCTGTAAAATATTTAATATCGCTTGTAATACCTTCAAAAACGGCTGGCCAACTATCGCTTGTACCGAAACCGCCTATTCCAAGTCCACGCCCCGGATCATACCTGCCAATCATATCCATGTTCACCATAAAATTCACTTTATTCATTGATGTAACAGGATGTTCTACATAATACTTAGAGCCCAGCAGCCCCAATTCCTCTCCCGAAAAAGCTACGAAAAGAATATTATAATTCTCTTGCCGTCCATTTTGTGAAAAACACCTTGCTAGTTCCAATAGTCCCGCGACGCCCGAGGCATTGTCATCGGCACCATGATGGATCTTCCCTTCAGGCAAAGCGTCCTTAGAACTGCCCTGTGTACCTAGCCCCAAATGATCATAATGGGCTCCAATGATGATTGTATTTGTCGCCCTATTATCCAAATATCCTATCAGGTTATCGGCTTTCCGCAAACTATCGGGAACAACCACCTTTTTCACTTTTGCTATAAACGGCTGTCGATAACCCTTATCTCCTAATGGCTTCAGGCCATATTTCTTAAAATAGCGCTCAATATACTTCGCCGCCTTTTTTATACCTTTACTGCCCGTTCCTCTACCTTCCAACTTATTTGCTGCCAAAAAATAGATATGCTTTTTTATCAAAAGTGAGTCTGCTTTAATTTCGCCGCTTTGAGCATGACAAAAGGAAACAGTTAAAAAAAACATAGAAGGCAGCACGTAACTTTTAATGAATGTAAACATATTATTCGTATATGATATGATTGCTTTAAGCCAAAACTTCTTCCAGTATTTCGAGTGATTTTATTTCGCCTAAACCATCGATATGGAGTTGATAAAAATCGATCAATTTCTGCAAAAGAATTCTTCGGTCCCGGTTACCTATTTTCACATTGTTAAGCGATGCAAAACTGGTATTTAAAAGTGTATTCCACTGACCGGTATGTGGTTCCTGCAAAACTAAGATATGACCTGGGGTGAATCGAGTAAAAACACCTTCCTTAAGATCAAAATAAATTTGTTCTCCTGTTCGGGATGCTGGATAGAAGCCTAAATATTTGGTGAGTTTTAGAAGAAAAGCTAAATGAAAATTGATCGGTGTTTCCTCGGACGAATCTAACCAGCATATTGCACTAAAGAGGTATTCAAAAAGCTTTTCATCCGGCCCCTGCTGCCGAATGCTTTTATATATTATTTCCGTAATAAACAAGGCCATGGAGCTTTTTATAATATCGTAGGGAATCCGTTGAAAAACCGGTAATTGCCGAGCCTCCGCCATCCGGTTTAATCCCGTTGTAGTTTTTTGATATACGACAAGATCTAATAAATGTAGTGGTTGCAATATATTAAGGTGAATCTTCGCCCGTGCCCTCTTTACGCCGTTGATAAGATAAGACTGTATACCAAACTTTTCCGTAAATATTTGCGCCACAACACTCGTCTCGGCATAAGGAGTAATCTTCAGGACAATTCCTCTGGTTTTATGTAACACTATTGAAATGCTTTATTACTTGCACAAGTTTAGGCAAAAAAATAATGATTCCACAAATAATAGAAAATACAGCCAACAGCAGAACGGCGGAGGCGGCGGCATCCTTCGCCTTTTTTGCTAAGGGATGCCAGGTAGGTGAAACCAGATTGGTTAAAGCTTCCAGCGCAGTATTAAATAGCTCAGCAGCCAATACAAGAAAAATGGATACCCCAATCCAAAGCCACTCATTGAGATCGATTTTCAATAAAAGCCCCATTATAAGGGCAAGTATTGCAAAAGCAGATTGGATCCTGAAGTTCCTTTCGGTTTTAAATGTATCACGTAAACCATACCAAGCAAATCTCAACGCAGATAGAAAGCCCATAATTAATCACTTTCGGAGGATTGCTGTTGCTCTTCTCTTGATTCAAGGATGCTTTGACGCTCTATTTTTCTAATTAAACTATAGACAATAGTAACAAAGCCGACACCAAATACCAGTACACCCAATGTTAATGTGATTCCATAGAAATCATTTTCCAACCTTTTCAGATACATGCCCAACATGCCCATCAGAATTCCCAACATTGTAATTAGGATACCGCGTTTCAGATATTTATTCATAACTACTAAGAGCTAAACTGTCAGTTAAAGATAATAAATTTTCGCTTTGTGACGATCTAAAGGTTTAAATCGAAAGAAAATACAGGAATAAGCAGGGAAGCGATTACACCGTTTTCACTTTTCGCCTTAATGTCTTAACTTTGCATCCTTAATTTTTGGATTAATACACTGATGTACAAGGAATATAAACAGCTCGATTTACCAAATATAGGCAACAATATCTTAGCTAATTGGCAGGCAAAGAATGTGTTTGAGAAAAGTGTCACCAGCAGGCCTTCTACAAAGCCCTATACTTTTTATGAAGGTCCTCCCTCTGCCAATGGTATGCCTGGCATACACCACGTCATGGCTAGGACAATAAAGGATATTTTCTGCCGATATAAAACCTTAAAAGGCTTCCAGGTAAAGCGGAAAGGCGGATGGGATACCCATGGTCTTCCCATCGAACTTGCTGTAGAAAAAACTTTAGGTATTACTAAAGAAGATATTGGTAAAAAGATATCAGTAGAGGAATACAATAACGCCTGTAAGCGCGAAGTAATGCGCTATACGGATGTTTGGAATGATCTGACTGAAAAAATGGGTTATTGGGTTGATCTCAAAAACCCCTACATTACTTATCAAAACGAATACATCGAAACCATTTGGTGGATATTAAAGGAATTATACAATAAAGACCTATTATACAAAGGTTATACTATTCAGCCATACTCTCCTGCTGCGGGAACCGGCCTGAGCTCACATGAGCTAAATCAACCCGGCACCTATAAACCTGTTAAAGACACGACAATTGTAGCAGAATTTAGAATCGTCAAAGATCAGATTCACCCATTAATGCCTCAGTTGTTCGAAGAGGAAGGAGAAGATACGGCAATCATCGCCTGGACTACCACACCTTGGACTTTACCGGCAAATTGCGCACTCGTCGTGGGAAAAAATATTACCTACGTAAAGATACGGACGTTTAATCCCTATACATTTGAGCCGATCAGCATTGTTTTGGCAAAAGATTTAGTTGGCAAGTATTTCAAATCGGAGGCGAAAGATCTTCCCTTCCAAGATTACAAAGAAGGTGACAAACTGATTCCTTGGGAACTTGCAACTGAATTTAAAGGAGAAGACTTGCTCAATTTACGTTATGAACAACTACTTCCTTATGTCATTAATGATGATTTACAGCAACATGCATTCCGTGTCATCCCTGGGGATTTTGTGACGACCGAAGATGGCACCGGTATCGTACATGCTGCTGCTACATTTGGTGCAGACGACTTTAGAGCCTGTCGTGAAAACGGAGTTCCCGGAGTTTTAGTAAAAGATGAAAATGGCAAAGATGTTCCAATTGTAGACAAACAGGGACGATTCGTCAAAGAAATTACAGATTTCGCCGGACGTTTTGTTAAGGAAGAATACTACAGCGACGAAGAAAGGCAAGAGCCGGACTTTAAACCAACGGATGTGTTAATTGCGATCAAGTTAAAGGAGGAGAATAAAGCCTTTGATGTCAAACGATATGAACACAGTTATCCACATTGTTGGCGTACCGACAAGCCTATCTTGTATTATCCCTTAGACAGCTGGTTTATAAAAACCACTGCCGTTAAGGAAAAACTCGTGGCACTTAATAAAACGATCAATTGGAAGCCTGAAGCTACCGGCACAGGACGTTTTGGAAATTGGCTGGAAAATCTAGTTGATTGGAATCTATCTCGATCTAGGTATTGGGGCACTCCCCTGCCTATCTGGCGTTCAGAAGATGAAAATGAAGAAATTTGTATAGGATCGATACAGGAATTACGTGAATATATCGAGTTTAGTTTAACTACCAATGTGTTAAATGAAGAAGAAAGCGCCAAACTACGCGAATATCTGGTAAAACTCGACACTGATAAATTTGATCTTCACCGACCTTATGTAGACGACATTGTGCTTGTGTCTGATAGCCTTCAGAAATTGTTTAGAGAGCCTGACCTTATCGATGTGTGGTTCGATTCCGGATCAATGCCGTATGCACAGTGGGGGTTAGACCATGAAAAATTAGCAAAAGGAGAGAAATTTCCATTCAAAGAAGGTTTTGAAGAGGCGTATCCAGCCGACTTTATAGCTGAGGGCGTAGACCAAACGCGGGGGTGGTTTTTTACATTGCATGCAATAGCAACCATGCTTTGTGATTCCGTAGCATTTAAAAATGTGGTTTCTAACGGTCTGGTGCTCGATAAGAATGGAAACAAAATGTCCAAACGCTTAGGTAATGCGGTAGATCCTTTTGCCACCATTTCAAAATACAGTGCCGATGCTACCCGTTGGTACATGATCAGCAATGCTGCACCTTGGGATAACTTAAAATTCAATGAAGAAGGTTTAGATGAAGTGCGGCGTAAGTTCTTCGGAACACTATACAACACTTATGCTTTCTTTGCGCTATATGCCAACATTGACGGCTTCTCTTACATGGAAGCAGAGATCGCCTATAATGACCGTCCTGAAATTGATCGTTGGATCATATCACTCTTGAATAGTTTGACAAAAGAGGTAGATACATTCTATCAAGATTTCGAGCCAACAAAAGCAGCTCGTGCCATCCAAAATTTCGTGGATGAGCATTTAAGTAATTGGTATGTACGACTATGTCGCCGCCGTTTTTGGAAAGGCGAATATAGTGAAGATAAAATCTCTGCTTATCAAACCCTATATACCTGCTTAGACACAGTTGCGAAACTCATGTCTCCAATCGCTCCTTTTTTCAGTGATCAACTATTTCTGGACCTCAATAACGCAACGCAGAAAGATCGGGCGGAATCAGTTCACCTTTCTTTCTACCCGACTTATAATGAAGCGCTTGTAGACAAAAATCTGGAAGAACGGATGACCTTGGCCCAAGATATATCGTCGTTAACTTTATCTCTACGTAAAAAAGTAGGTATAAATGTTCGTCAACCACTAAACAAAATTCTACTTCCGGTGTTAGATGATACATTCAGGGAGAAAGTAGAGAAAGTGAAAGATTTGATTTTATCGGAGACAAACATCAAAGAAATAGAGTTTATAAAGGATACTTCCGGGATTATACGAAAAAAAATCAGACCTAACTTCAAGGCCTTGGGACCTAAGGTTGGAAAAGATATGAAACTGGTTGCAGCAGCTATTCAAGCGTTTGGAGAGTCGGAAATTAGTCAATTGGAAACATCTGGATCCTTTACCTTAACGGAGGCTCCTTATACAGTTACCTTAGCGGATGTAGAAATAATCGCAGAAGATGTAGCTGGCTGGCAAGTTGCCAACTTAGACAAGCTCACGGTAGCTTTAGATGTTCATATTACACCGACACTAAAAAATGAAGGCCTGGCACGTGAACTTGTGAATCGCATACAAACACTTCGAAAGGAACTTAACTTTGAAGTAACTGATAAGATCAATGTGACGATAAGCAATAGTTCCTTAATTGCCGATGCTATTAAAGATAATTTATCTTATATTAGCACAGAGATCCTAGCCAACTCGTTTAAAGTTGAAAACAACTTAACCGGTGGAGAACGTGTTGAAATAGAAGAGACTGAGCTAAATGTATTAATTGAAAAAGTGTAGTTTTAGAATCTATAACCCGTATTATAGCAAGGTCTTTAGCAAAACCTTGGCAGATTTAGATTCTTGTTAAAAAATTTGAAAAATGGAAAACACAGAAAAGACACGTTACAGCGATGCCGAACTACAAGAGTTTAAAGAAATTATCTTGGAAAAACTTCGAGTAGCGAAAGAAGAATTAGCCTCTTTGACTAAATCTTTAAGTAACCCAAACAGCAATGGTACAGATGATACGGCGGGTACTTTCAAAACGTTGGAAGATGGTTCGGCTACGCTTGAAAAAGAGCAGATCAATCAATTAGCTGCTCGTCAGAAAAAGTTCATTGACAATTTAGAGGCTGCATTGGTAAGAATAGAAAATAAAACATATGGCGTGTGCAGAGAAACGGGTAAACTAATTCAAAAAGAGCGTTTACGCGCTGTTCCCCACACTACTCTAAGCATGGAAGCCAAATTAAAACAATATTAAAAACAAATCGGCCATTTCTCATTAACGGAGGATCTCATTCTTCTTTAGGGAAATGGCTGATTGATTTTGTGCGAACGAAATAATGAAAGGATATACTAGACCGCTCTTCCTCGTATTAGTTGTTTTATTTTTAGATCAAGTTATCAAATTTTGGGTCAAGCTCAACATGACCTTGGGACAGGAATTTAAAATTGTCGGAAACCGGGCACTCATTCATTTTACTGAAAACAACGGTATGGCTTTCGGTATGGAATTTGGTGGCGAGAGCGGAAAATTAGCATTATCTGTGTTCCGTATATTGGCTGTATTGGGCATTGGATATGGATTGGTTTACATGATTAAACGTAAATATCACCGCGGACTCATTCTTTGTGTATCGTTAATTTTTGCCGGTGCTGTAGGAAATATCATTGACTCTACTTTCTATGGTATGATTTTTAGTGAAAGCACGTGGTATGAAAAAGCGGTTCTGTTTCCTGCTGGAGGTGGATATAGTAGTATTTTCCACGGAAAAGTAGTAGATATGTTTTATTTCCCTCTGTTGCAAGGGACTTTCCCATCATGGTTTCCGTTATGGTCAAATGAAGAATTTATCTTCTTCAGACCGGTTTTTAATTTAGCAGACTCTGCCATTTCAGTAGGCGTAATTATCATACTAATCTTCCAGAAACGTTATTTTAAGGAGGAAGTTCAAGAATCTGCAAGCTATCACAGCGAAGTTATAGAAGAATAAAATTCTAAAAAAATAACCTATTGTAGCATTTTCTTTTACAGTATCGTTTCATACACAAATATAAAACTTATAGCATAAGCAACCTGTTTGGGCCATAGTAATACGTGCAAAGCTCATGCAGGATTCATCACTTTTAAGAAAAAATTATGCAGATGAAAAAAATATTAGCAGCAGTATTGTTAGGAACAATCGCATTATCCGCTTCAGCACAAAATGTTGATACAAGAAGGAAGATAGAAGTTTATGGATCTGCTGAGGAGGAAGTAACCCCGGATATTATTTATGTGTCCATATCCTTAAAAGAGTATTTTAAGGATAATAACAACAAAAATAAGGTAGCAATTGATGAATTGGAAAAGCAGTTGTCAACTGCTGTAAAAAAAGCCGGAATAAAGGAAGAGGATTTCACTATAGAAAACATCTCAAGCTATAATTATATAGATCCCAAGAAGAAGAAAGATCCCGGTTTTTTAGCAAGCAAGCAATACAAAGTGAAAGTAGCTAATTTAAATGCAATCAATTCCATTCTTTCAAGCGTAGATGAAAAAGGAATTCAATCTACCGCTATTGCTGGGTATGACCATAGCAGGATGACCGAAATACGGAATGAGCTACGCATAAAAGCGGTAAAAAATGCGCGGGAGAAAGCAACCGTGTTAGCTCAAGCGTTAGGCGACAGCTTAGGAAAGGCCTTGGAAGTAAACGATAATAATACAGACGCAGGCAGTCCGCAGCCAGCTATGTACAGTGCAATGGCCATGCGCGGAAAAGCGGCAGATTATGCACAGGAGGAATCACTAGATATCGATTTTAAGAAAATTAAGATTAACTATCAATTTCGTGTTGTATTTGAACTAAAGTAATAAACACCGAATTATATTGATGAGCCAAGAGATTTTAAATCATCTCTTGGCTTTTCTTTTTATAAGTCATTTAAAATTCAGGAATGATGTAGTTAAAAACATTTTTAAGGAAAATGAAGTATTATAATAGTACTAAAACTAAACTAAAATGGACAAAAAAATAGCTTCACTTAGTCAATTGAGAAAGGAGGGAAAGCCTATAGAAAAACTTCCATTTTCTATTCGAATCCTATTGGAGAATGTTATACGCAATCATGATGGATTTTCTATTACCGATGAGCATTTAGAAACACTTATTCAGTGGAACCCCGCCGGTACTGACAAAGAGATCCCATTCAAACCTGCACGTGTGTTAATGCAGGATTTTACCGGCGTACCTGCAGTCGTAGATATTGCTTCAATTAGGGCTGAAGTAATACGAAAGGGGAAAGACGGAGATAAAATTAACCCGGCAATCCCGGTCGACCTGGTAATTGATCATTCTGTTCAAGTGGATTATTTCGGTACCGACTATGCTTATGAAAAAAATGTTGACTTAGAATATGAACGAAATGCAGAGCGTTATCAATTACTGAAATGGGCGCAAAAAGGATTAAATAACTTTACAGTAGTTCCTCCAGGAATGGGAATCTGTCATCAGGTAAATCTTGAATACTTGGCCAAGGGCGTTATTGACCGAGACGGCTGGTATTTCCCGGATACCTTGGTAGGCACAGACTCACATACTCCGATGGTCAACGGCATCGGTGTGTTGGGATGGGGTGTCGGTGGTATAGAAGCAGAAGCTGCGATGCTGGGGCAACCGATATATTTCACCTGCCCTCAAGTCATCGGATTAAAACTTACGGGAAAAATACCGGAGGGATGTACAGCTACCGATATGGTATTAGCTATTACCAAGCTGCTCCGAGATTATGGAGTTGTGGGAAAATTCGTAGAAGTGTTTGGAGAAGGCCTCGATAACTTAACGGTTACCGATCGGGCAACCATTTCCAATATGTCGCCCGAGTTCGGTTGTACCGTCACTTATTTCCCCATTGATCACCAGACACTTGATTATATGCAGCGGACAAATCGATCAGAGGACCACATTCGTTTGGTAGCGGATTATTGCAAGGAAAATCTATTATGGCGTACGGGGGAAGAAAAAATTCATTATACCGATATCCTTCATTTGGACCTGAATACTTTAGAACCTACAGTTGCCGGTCCAAAACGACCTCAGGACAAGATTCTGATCAAAGATCTATATCACAAGTTCGGTGCCTTGTTAGAAAAGGAATATAGTCGTACCTACGTTTCTTTCAAAGACAGGGAGGTTAATACCTGGCTGTCGGAAGGTGGATCCAGAACACAGTTCACGCCTACGAAACCCCATCCATCGCCGCAAACTACGATCAAAAGTGACCAACTGAAAACAGTAAGAATAATCGACAATAACCAAGAATATGAACTGAGTGACGGTTCCATCGTAATTGCTGCAATCACTAGCTGCACAAACACCTCCAACCCTGCGGTCATGATTGGTGCCGGCTTAGTCGCTCGAAAGGCCGTTGCTCGCGGCTTACGGACCAAATCATGGGTTAAAACAAGCTTGGCCCCTGGTTCCAAAGTAGTAACGGCTTATTTGGAGCGCTCAGGTTTATTAGAAGATCTTGAAGCCCTGCGATTTCATCACGTAGGCTATGGATGCACATCTTGCATCGGCAACAGTGGTCCGCTACCGCCCCACATTGCAGAAGCAGTTGATCAAGCGGAACTAGTGGTAGCCTCCATTCTAAGTGGCAACCGAAATTTTGAAGCACGCGTTCATCCTCAGGTAAAAATGAATTTCCTTGCTTCACCAATGCTCGTTGTTGTGTATGCACTTATCGGCAGAATCGATGTTGATATTTTAAATGACCCCATCGACACGGACCCGAATGGAGAACCCGTCTATTTAAAAGATATTTGGCCGACGCAAGAGGAAATTAATCAAGTCATTCTATCGTCACTTCAGCAGAGCGATTTTAAGAAAGTGTATGACGTAATCTTCGACGGAAATGAACAATGGCAAAATTTAATTGCACCTACCGGAAGCGATTATCAGTGGGACGAGCATTCTACTTATATACAGGAAGCTCCCTTCTTTAAAAACATTAGTAGCGAGCTTACACCATCAAGCGATATTAAAGAAGCGCGTGTACTGCTATATTTAGGTGATTCTGTAACGACCGATCATATCTCGCCTGCCGGTTCCTTCAAATCAGATACGGCCGCCGGCCAATATCTGGAAAACAAAGGCGTCGAGGTTAAGGATTTCAATTCTTACGGCTCTAGACGTGGTAACCATGAAGTGATGATGCGAGGAACATTCGCCAACGTACGCATCAAAAATAAAATTTCCGATAAAGAAGGTGGCTATACAACCTACTTTGGAACCAATGAAACACTTAACATTTATGATGCTGCCTCGCTTTATCAACGGGATTCTACACCACTTATTATCCTTGCCGGCAAAGAATACGGCAGCGGGTCATCACGGGACTGGGCAGCAAAAGGTACGAACCTACTCGGCGTTAAAGCGGTTATAGCGGAAAGTTTCGAACGCATACACCGCAGTAATCTGGTAGGTATGGGAGTAGCGCCATTGGAGTTTTTACCTGGAGAAAGTGCCGATACGCTGGGTTTAACCGGTAGGGAAACTTTTAATATCACCGGGATAGCCGATGATTTAGTACCGCACAAGCTGCTCGACGTACAAGCAAAAGACGAACAGGGACGAAATTTATCATTTAAAGTTAAAGCTCGATTTGATTCGGCTATTGAAATAGCTTACTACAAAAACGGCGGCATACTCCACTATGTTTTAAGAGATTTTTTAAAAAAATAAAACGAAGAAAGACAAGCATACAAATCTATCTTTCAGACTGTTAGCACGTTTTTGTAAAAATTTTCTCCAATTAAGCACAAAATAATATTAAATTTCATTTTTTATATTATTTTTCTTATATTTATGTTTTATAATCAATAAAGGCCTAAAAATCACGTTACGTGTTTTTACTTTTTATTAAAATCAAGGAGGGACTAGGAAAATGAAGAAATTATTTTTAGTGTTGATGGCAGCGATTTATTCTAACTTAGCATTAGCGAACCAGGTAGGTACGGACGAAGAGTATAGTACACCCAAAACCGTAGCTTATCTTGTTATTGGCGTTATCTTGGTAACAATTATTGCAACCGTGCTTTATAAGCGTCCTAAACGCAAATTTAATGAATAAGTAGTACCCTTGTGCAAGGGTACTACTCTAAAATTGATAGCAATTCATTTTTCCAACTCGATTTCCCGGTTTAAATAGGCAGCTACAATTTCTAATAAGGTGGCACGTTCAGATTCAAAGTATAGTTTCTCTCCCAAAAAATGCACCCGATCCTAAAAAACACCATTCCTATTTAAGATTGTCCTAGAGAACTAGAATTTTTATTAACTTCGCATATGCAAAGGAATGATGCATTAAGCCGCATTGAAGCGCTAACAAAAGAACTGAACGATCACAATTACAAATATTATGTACTCGCACAACCGAGTATATCTGACTTCGATTTTGACCAAAAGTTAGCTGAATTAGCTGCCTTGGAAAAGGACTATCCCGAGTTTTTAGACCCTGATTCACCAACGCAGAAAGTTGGCGGGGATATTACTAAACAATTCAAGACAGTCCGTCATAAGTGGCCTATGCTCTCTTTGAGTAATACCTATAGCGAGAAAGAGCTAAAAGACTTTGATGAACGGATCCGTAAGGTGCTGGGTGACGATTTTGAATATGTATGCGAGCTGAAATTTGACGGCCTATCTATCAGTTTAACTTACGAACAGGGCGTACTTACCAGGGGTGTCACAAGAGGTGACGGTACGCAAGGCGACGAAGTAACCAGCAATATAAAAACGATAAAAAGTGTTCCCAATAAAATTAAATCAGGCCACTTTCCGGATCTTTTTGAGATCAGAGGAGAGGTTTTTATGCATAGAGCGGCCTTTGAACGACTGAATAAGGAACGTCTGGAAAACGACGAAATTCCTTATGCCAATCCGCGTAATTTCGCAGCAGGCACCATCAAGCTGCAGGACTCCTCAGAAGTAGCTAAGCGTCCACTGGATTGCTTTCTTTATTTCTTATATATGGATAACCGCGATCGGTTATTCAAAACACATTGGGAGAGCCTGGAAGCCGTTAAATCGTGGGGCTTTCATGTTAGCGAACATACAAAGCTTTGCCGCACGATCGACGAGGTCTTACAGTTTATTTCCTATTGGGATGATGCTAGGCATAAGCTTTCTTACGATATTGACGGGATAGTGATTAAAGTAAACAGTTATGCACAACAGCACGAGCTCGGCTTTACCGCAAAGTCGCCGCGCTGGGCAATTGCTTATAAATATAAAGCTGAGGAAGTGGAGACCATCCTCAAATCCGTAAGCTATCAAGTAGGACGAACCGGTGCAGTAACACCCGTTGCAAATCTAGAACCCGTACAACTGTCCGGAACAACAGTAAAAAGAGCCACACTTCATAATGCCAATGAAATAACGAGACTCGATCTTCATGAGTTGGATACCGTCATGGTAGAGAAGGGCGGCGAAATTATTCCAAAAATCATTGGTGTAAACAAGGACAAACGCGTTCCTGACACGAAACAGATAGCCTACCCCACACACTGCCCGGTATGCAACACAGTGTTGATCCGCAAAGAGGGCGAAGCCGTACATTATTGTCCCAACGAATTGGGATGCCCTCCTCAAATAGTCGGGAAGATTCAACATTTCATCAGCAGAAAAGCAATGGATATTGAAGGGATGGGAAATGAAACAGTTGAAGTATTGTACAAAAAGGGATTACTGAAACAGATAAGCGATCTTTATCAATTACATCATCATAAAGAAGAACTTGAACAGATTGAA
The DNA here is from genome assembly GCF_008245145.1 of Olivibacter sp. LS-1. GTDB lineage: Bacteria > Bacteroidota > Bacteroidia > Sphingobacteriales > Sphingobacteriaceae > Olivibacter > Olivibacter oleidegradans. The sequence continues at coordinate 5,793,346 of NZ_CP041643.1, forward strand.
CGCTTTGGTGAAAAATCGATCAACAATATGCTTCTTGGTATTCAGAAGTCGAAAGAGCGACCTTTTCAGAAAGTGCTGTTCGGTCTCGGAATCCGTTATGTAGGCGAAACTATTGCCAAGAAATTAGCGAATAGCTTTAAAAACATCGACAACCTCATTCAGGCGAGTGTAGAAGAGATTGCCGCTGTTGACGAAATAGGAGAGCGAATTGCCCAAAGCGTTAAGGAGTATTTCAGCAACACGCTTCACTTACATCAAGTTGAAATCCTAAAAGGCGAGAATCTACAGTTCGCTATTATTGAAGAAGAATTTCAATTGAACAGCAATAAGCTAGCCGACAAGTCTTTCGTGATATCAGGCGTATTCGAACACTATAGTAGAGAAGACCTCGGTAAAATCATTGTTCAAAATGGAGGCAAACTACTAAGCGGTATTAGCGCCAAGCTAAATTACCTCGTAGCCGGAGAAAATATGGGCCCGTCGAAACTCGCCAAAGCACAGAAATTTAATATCCCAATCATTTCAGAAGTGGAGTTAATAAAAATGATTCAGTAGCTTTGCAAAACGTACTTCACATAATGAATATAGAAGAAAGAATAATAAATCAAAACATAAAAAGGAATGAATAGCCTACATGGTGCCGGAGTGGCATTAGTAACCCCATTCAACAGTGATGGGAGTATCGACTTTGAGGGATTAGCTAATTTGATCGAGTATCAAATAGAAGGAGGTATGGACTATCTGGTTAGTATGGGTACAACCGGAGAAGTCGCTACATTGACAAAAGAAGAGAAGAAAAGTATTTTAGACTTCACTGCCGAGAAAGTTGCGGGACGCGTACCTTTGGTAGCCGGTTTCGGAGGAAATAACACCGCTGAATTGGTTGCGCAAATAAAGGACTTCAAAAATCCGGCTTATCAAGCTATTTTATCCGTAAGCCCCTATTATAATAAACCAACTCAAGAAGGAATTTATCAGCATTATAAGGCAATCGCACAAGCTACGGATCTTCCTATTATACTATATAATGTACCCGGCAGAACGGGAAGTATGATAAATGTCGATACCATTATTCGCTTAGCCAATGATTTTGACAATATCATTGGTGTAAAAGAAGCCTCCGCCAACTTTGAGCATTTTACACGTATTATGGCAAACAAGCCGGATAGCTTCTTATTGATTTCAGGCGACGATGCCCTTACCCTTCCCATGATGTCTTTGGGAGCTGTTGGCGTAATCACGGTAGTCGGGAATGCCTTCCCAAAGCAAACTCAGCGGCTAGTGAAATATTGCAATGAGTGGCACTATGAAGAAGCTCGCAAGCTTCATTATGAGCTACTAAACATCGATGACTTATGTTTCATTGAAGGGAACCCTGCAGGTGTCAAAGAGATGCTCCAGGAGCTCGGCGTATGCAAAAATTATGTACGGTTACCTTTAGTAAGTGTAAGTGAAGAAACAAAACGGAAAATTGCGCTGGCCGTTAATGATCTACAAGCTAAAACAAAGCTAGCAGAAGCAAACTAAGCAGTAATAACAATAAAGCTAAAGCTAAGACAATAATAAGAAAGCCTCCTAATATTCGATTAGAAGGCTTTTTTATCATAAAAGCAAGGTCGCGCGATTAGGCCGGCACAACTTGTTGTTCTCTATAGTGACCGTTGTTCAATTTCTCAGCGATTTCCGAGAAAGCGAAAATTGTTCGATTCACATCTTCAAGAGTATGCATTGCCGTCGGAATCAAGCGCAGTTCAATTTGTCCCTTCGGAATTACCGGATAAACAACAATAGAACAAAAAATACCGTAATTTTCTCTTAAGTCCATCGTTAATGCAGTCGCTTCTGATAGGTCGCCTTTCAGAAATACAGGCGTAACCATGGTATTCGTATGGCCTATATCAAATCCGTTATCTCTTAGGCCTTTCTGCAAGGATAAAGCTACTTCCCAAAGTTTTTCCCGAAGCACAGGCTGCCCCTTCAACAATTCTAAACGCTTCTGAAGGCCCACAACCATAGGCATAGGTAAAGATTTCGCAAAGGTCTGAGAACGCATATTATAGCGCAAGAAGGTTACAATTTCCTCATTAGCTGCCACAAAAGCACCAATACCGGCCATTGACTTGGCAAAAGTGCCGAAATAAATATCTACACCATCTACGCAATCCTGAGCCTCATGCGTTCCAGCTCCAGTTGGTCCCATAGTGCCGAAGCCATGGGCATCGTCTACTAACAATCTAAAATTAAACTCACTCTTTAACTCGTTGATCTCCTTTAATTTGCCTTGGGCACCCGACATACCAAATACACCTTCAGTAATAAGAAGAATGGCTCCACCTGTTTGTTCAACTATTTTGGTTGCACGCTCTAATTGCTTTCTACAACTTTCTACATCATTGTGTTGATAGACATATCGCTTGCCCATATGCAATCGAACGCCGTCTATAATGCAAGCATGCGACTCAGCATCATATACAATCACGTCATTTCTATCAACCAAGGCATCGATGATCGACACCATACCCTGATAGCCATAATTCAAAAGAAAAGCATCCTCCTTTCCCACAAAAGCGGCTAGATCTTGTTCCAACACTTCATGTTGATTTGAATTACCGGACATCATCCTTGCGCCCATCGGATAAGCCATACCATATAACTTTGCGGCTTCAGCATCTGTTGCGCGCACTTCCGGATGATTGGCCAAACCGAGATAATTGTTTAGGCTCCAAACAAGATGATCCTTCCCTCTAAATTTCATGTGTGGACCAATCTCACCTTCCAATTTGGGAAAAGAAAAATAACCATGAGACCACTTGTGATGTTGTCCGATTGGACCTAAATTTTTTGATATTTTATCGAATAAATCCAAAGTAAATACGTTTAATTTAATTAATACCTCTCAAAACCACAAATCCAACTTAGGTCTTTCGTAGAAAACGAATTGAAATGTATCCCGTTTACTTGCCTACCCACGGGTTAATCACTACTGTTCAGATTTCCTAAAAGCCACAATACGTGGTTATTAAATTGTTTACAAAGATAAAGTTTCACCTCAGAATTATCAACTTTCTAGTGAACCATATTCGAAATGAGTATAAAAACTTCTCTTTTATGCATTTATTTAAACAAAAAGGCCAGAAGAGTATACCACTCTTTCCGGCCTTTTTTTGATATCGTTTATAACAATTTAATCGACATTGTCATGAAGAAAAGAGTTGTTAGGTCTTATTTCAGTGATTCCATCTTCTGAAGAAAGTGTAAATCTTGAAACCTGTGACTCAGAAGAGTGAGGCACCTGATCTAAAGACCGCTGCTTCCTTCTATAGGCTGGCTCATTCTCTATCTCCTGTAGGCCATTGGTAGAACGCAGCTTCATACTTAAGTCTTTTAGACGTAATATACGCTCCTTTGTTTTTCGAAGTTGCTCCTCAATACTTTCGTCAGATTTATATTCATCAACTTGCTTGCTTACCGGGGTGCTCTCTGCTTTTGGTGCTTCATTAAAATCAACAGATTCCGGCGTTGAGGTGGCCGCTGGATCAGACACCTGTTGATTAGTATTCGCTTCGTTCGTAAAGAGAAATTCACTTTCGGAAACCTTCAATTGATATTCGTCAGCGGGCTTATTTTGCTCCGATACCGGCTCTTCCTCTACCAACGTGTGTCTGATAATCTCCTCTTTCTTCGGTGTTGCCACCTTATTATCAACCGGGTTCTGGCCAGATGGTCGTCCAAAGCCGCTAAATAAATCGGCCTGCGGCATCGCCGTCGGCTGTACCTTTGCCTGCACAGGCTCAGCTGGAGCTTTTTCTACAACCTCTTCTTTAGGCTTGTTAATAATTTGATTTACAGGCCTTACCAAAGGCACTTTCTCCTCCTCTAATGGAATTGCAATCCGTCGGTTGCTTTCCTCCTGTTTACGCTCCTCGGTAGTTTGGAAACCGGTTGCAATAATAGTAACCGACAGATCCTTATCCAAGGACTCGTCTAAACAATTACCCCAGATAATTTCTGCCGTGAAACCGGCTCGCTCCTGGATATAATCCGTAATGACCGAAATTTCGTCCATCGTAACCTCTTGCGTTCCGGAAGAAATATTCAACAAAATATAACGAGCACCCTCAATTTCACTATCCTTTAACAGAGGTGATGCCAAAGCACCTTCCACAGCTTTTTGCGCGCGATCATCGCCACTAGCTTTCGCATTCCCCATAATAGCCACGCCGCTATCATTCATCACCGTCCGAACATCCTTGAAATCGACATTGATATAACCGGGAATGGTGATAATTTCCGCGATACCCTTTGCCGCCGTTGTTAAAATATCATCTGCTTTGGCAAAAGCTGAACTCATCGTGAGATTACCAAAGATTTCCCTTAATCTATCATTGGATATAACCAAATATGAGTCGACATATTTCCGCAACTCGCCAAGCCCCTCTTCCGCTTGACTCCTCCGCCTCTTTCCCTCGAATGCAAAAGGGGTGGTAACAATTGCTACGGTTAAGATACCTAGCTCTTTAGCCGCTTTCGCAATAACAGGACTTGCACCGGTTCCGGTTCCGCCACCCATACCGGCAGTGATGAACAACATTTTGGTATTCACCCCTAGCATGCGTTTTATATCTTCGATACTTTCAATCGCAGAATTTTCACCTACATCAGGATCCGAACCAGCTCCCATCCCCTCTGTTAAACTGGCACCTAATTGTACTTTATTAGGTATAGGACTTAACTCTAATGCTTGTGCATCGGTATTGCAAATTATAAAGTCCACACCGCTAATACCCTGTCTGTACATGTGGTTAACTGCATTGCCACCACCTCCGCCAACACCTATTACCTTTATAATAGATGATTGTTCTTTAAGCATTTCAAATTTCATACGTGTATAATTTGTTCCTTAAAGGCTCTATGAAATGTATTTATTCCCTGCTCCTTTTCAAATCTGTAAAAGTATGCCGCGCCCTTTTCTTCCTGTTCATCTGCAAGTACGCGTACCCATACTGTCTTAATTTACTCTAAATGAGTGGTATCCTGATTTAATATTTACGTAACTTTCGCATTGTAATATTAATACTTTTTCCACAATTGTTTTCCACAATTGTTTATAATGTGGAAAAAAAACCGAGTGTTGAAAACTATTTAATATAGTCTGTATCTTCAATTTTATTATCATCGCTGATATAGCGAATAATCTTATCTAAGAAGCCAAATGTCTTCTTTCCTTCTTCCGCTATACCTTTGACAGCTTGGCTCTTTACCGGGTGCTCCACCTCATTATACTCAGCGGCCTCAATTCCCTTAATTAACAAGCCAATACCCGTTGCATAGAGTGGACTTTTCAGTTCATCATAAGTGTTCTTCGGCAGCACTTCATTTTTCGACAAATGTTCATTTGGCATACCGATACGACATTCCAAACCAGTCACGTATTCCACCAATTGAACTAGGTGTTTTAATTGCGCCCCTCCTCCTGTAATAACGATTCCACCGATAAGTTTACGCTCATATCCGGATGACTTTATTTCATAATAAACATGCTCTATAATTTCTTCCATCCGGGCTTGAATGATATAGGCTAAATTTTTAACCGAAATCTCTTTGTGTTCCCTTCCACGCAACCCCGGCACACAAATTATTTCATTTTCCCGGTTTTCTTCCGCTAATGCGGAACCGAATCTAACTTTTAACAATTCTGCCTGATTACGCAGAACCGAGCATCCTTGTTTGATATCTTCGGTTACAATATTCCCTCCCAAAGGAATAACGGCCGTGTGTCTAATAATACCTTCATGGAAAATCGCTACATCCGTAGTTCCGCCACCAATATCGACTAAAACAACACCTGCGTCCTTCTCTTCAGGGCTAAGCACAGCTTCGGAAGAGGCTAGCGGTTCCAGAATAAGCTCTTGCGCCTCTAAACTAGCATATTCAACACAACGCTTAATATTTCTTACCGCGCTGACATGGCCCGAAATAATATGAAAATTAGCTTCCATACGTCGACCGGCCATACCAATCGGGTCTTTTATACCTGGCTCATTATCAATTGTAAACTCTTGCGGTAGCACATGGATGATCTCCTCCCCCGGAGGAAGCACCAATTTATACATATCCTCTACCAGCTTCTCTATATCTTTCCTACCAATCTCATTATCATCTTTTCTTGTTAGAATACCCCGATGTTGAAGACTTTTGATATGTTGACCAGCAATACCAACATTTACAACTTTGATATCGACATTGGACTGCGCACTTGCTTCTTCGACAGCTTTAACAATACTTGTAACTGTTTTTTGAATATTGGCAACTACTCCACGGCTCACGCCCAGCGATTCTGCTTTACCAATGCCCAATACCTCTATCTTATTATGCTCGCTCCTCCGACCTACTGTTACGCAGATCTTTGTTGTACCAATATCTAGACCAACAACTATAGGAGCGTCCTTCGGATTAGTAGTTCGTTTTTCCATGTCTAATGCGTGTTAATATGCTGTTTATTATTTTTTTCCTTCTGTATAATACTATCTGCCTTCTCGCAAACAATTTGATTTGCAAATTTTAAATTCACGGTCTTGTAAGTTCCCCATCCTGCCTTCGGAATAATTTGCTTATAAAAGACCATTAACCTGTTAAATTTATTCGGCAACGAATCAGCGTTACCCAAAACGATCTTTTGGTTTCCTACTCTAGGCACAATTTCGATATCTTGTTCTTCATTTACATATAGCTGCTCCACCTGACTGTTCCATAACGAGTCCTTTCCTAAAAAATCAGCCACCTTGCATAAATCCTTTACGAGTGTGGAACGAACGGTATCTCTTTTTCCATCAAAACGTTCTGATACATTCCCATTTGCAACTATGATATGCGGTGCGTACAATTTAGATGTGGGAAATTTGACACCTTCTTTATCAATATAAAAATCATTTCCAACATTATTAATGATACGCATGATGGCCTCCCGTTGCTCAATTTTAACATGCACCATGCCGTCCATCTCGGTAAAAACCTTTACACTTTGAATAAAAGGATTTTGCGCTAACTTATTTTCTAACTCGTGTATCGGCACGTTTTTCAAAAGGTGTCCTGTCAGCGGACCTTCGCTTTCTTCGATAATGCCGAATACATCTTCCTGCGAAACAAAAGCCTGCGATCCGGGAACAATAATTTTAACTCCTTTACAGGCTATCTCATTCTTTTTGGTATTAATAAACCCCATCAGCACAAAAAAACCGGCTAAGGCTAACACCCAGGTGAATAAATAAGTCACCCGACGCCAATTGATCTTTTTGATGCTATTAAACATTTGTCAAAACCTCCTTTATTGGATTTACTAACAGATCAATATCACCTGCCCCAACAGTAAGCAGCACTGGCGGCCGTTCCCTTTTTATATAAGCCAACACATCCGATGCCGATTGCTTATACTTATGTGTTAACTGCACTTTACTCAATAACCAATCTGAATTCACTCCCTCGATAGGCTGCTCTCTGGCAGGGTATATATCCATTAATAACAAAACGTCTGCCAAGCCCAGCACCTCCGCAAATTCGTCGACGAAATCACGTGTACGTGTAAATAAATGGGGCTGAAAAACGCAGGTAATTTCCTTGTCACCATACAGTTCTTTCATAGCAGACAAACAAGCCCTCAACTCTTCCGGATGATGCGCATAATCGTCCACGTAAACCTGGTCTTCGCGATTTACAATGTATTCGAAACGACGCTTAACTCCTTTAAAGGAAGCAAGTGATCCGCTAATCGCCTCGTCGTCAATACCCAACAGCTTGGCAACGGTGATTGCTGCAACGGCGTTCTCAATATTATGTTTGCCAGCAATACCTAGCTTAATATCAAAAATGGATTTATTGTAACCCAGATAATCAAAATAAAAGCATTTATTCCTTATTTGGATATTTGTTGCGTATACGTCCGCCCTTTTTTCAACTGCATAACGAATATCTGTTGGCAAGTGCAAACCTTCCTTAATAATACGTTTGCCATCTTTGGCTACTTGATTTACAAAAAGCCGGAAAGATTCTAACATATGTTCTGAATCGCCATATATATCAAGATGATCAGGATCAGTCGCCGTCACCACCGCAATATTGGGATGCAGCGTAAGGAATGACCTGTCAAATTCGTCCGCCTCTACTACGAATAAATCAGAATCCGCAAGCAGTAAATTTGTATTATAATTAGCTGCAATCCCACCCAAAAATGCAGAACAAGGGCGCCCGCTACTTGTTAAAATATGCGCAATCATACTACTTGTCGTCGTTTTTCCATGGGTGCCCGCCACAGCTATCGTAAAATGCGACTCACTTATCTTTCCCAAGATTTCAGATCGTTTATACAAGCGATAGCCCAGCCGTTGAAAAAAAGCTACCAAATCCAAATCTTTTGGAACAGCAGGTGTATAAATCACTAAACTGCCCTCTCGATCTTCAACAAACGGTGGCGCAATCAGGTCTATGTTATCGCTATAAAAAACATTGATTCCTTCACTTGTCAATTGCCTTGTCAAAGAAGTTTCGGTCTTGTCATAGCCATAAACACGCATTCCTTTATGATGGAAGTAACGGGCGAGCGCACTCATACCGATACCGCCTATACCTATCAGGAACACTTGTTTTATCGCTGTCAATACCGTATTTTCCATTTGTCAACCTTTACGTGCCCGTTATTTGTTAAGTTTAATAAGTTCTAAAACCTCTTTCGCGATTACTTCATCAGCATCCACTTTTGCCAAATTTTTTATATTTGCTGATAAAACTTTACATTCTTCCTTATCCTTTATTAACGCAATCACTTCGTCCATTAATGTTTCCTGTGCCTTCAAATCTTCCACCATAATCGCTGCATTTTTCTTGATCAATGCCAGCGCATTTTTTGTTTGGTGATCTTCAGCGACATTTGGCGACGGCACCAGGATTGCCGGTTTTCCAACAGCACATAATTCAGCAATTGTGCCGGCCCCCGCCCGCGCAACGATTACGTCAGCTGCCGCATAAGCTAAGTCCATGCGGTGGAGAAAGGGCTTCAAACAAACATCCTCCAACCCATCGTCTTTGAGCACATCTTGCATTTTTTCATAATAGTAGCTTCCACACTGCCATATAATCTGCAAATTAGCCTTACGCATTTTTTGCAGACCGTTCAGTATACTTTCGTTTAGCGTTCGAGCACCCAAACTGCCGCCTGTTAGTAAAATCGTCTTCTTATCGTGATCTAAGCCCAACAATTCTTTCGCCTCAAACTCCTTCCCTACAATATCAACGGCATCACGTCGAATGGGGTTTCCCGTAATCAGCAATTTATCTTTGGGGAAAAAGCGATCCATCCCGTCAAAAGCCACACATATCTTTGATGCTTTCGCTCCTAATTTCTTGTTTGTTATGCCCGCATATGAATTTTGCTCTTGTATTAGATATGGAATATTCAGTCGACCGGCAGCATGCAATAAAGGTCCCGAGGCATAACCGCCCACACCGACGACTACATCCGGGCGGAAATTTCGGATAATAGCTCTTGCCCGCTGTATACTTTTCCACAATTTAAAAGGTAGGAGTATATTTTTAAGCAGCGACTGCCTATTGATACCTTGGATATCCAAACCGATAATCTTATAGCCAGCGGCAGGCACCTTATCCATCTCCATTCTCCCATTAGCACCAACGAATAGAATTTCAATAGACGGCTCCAGACGTCGCAACGCATTAGCAATGGCGATGGCAGGGAAAATATGTCCTCCTGTTCCTCCTCCACTAATAATCACACGTTTTGTCTTGCTTTCCATACCTTTTAAGTTTATGCCATTGCCGGAATTTCACCAACAATCACTTTGTCATTTGCCTTTTTACCCCTAGTTTCCTTTTCCTTTCCTTTTGACTTAAGTTCTTCAATATTTCGGCTTACACTCAAAATAATTCCGAATGCCACACTGGTAAACAAAATCGACGTCCCCCCCATACTCACCAAGGGTAAAGGCACACCTGTTACCGGCCCAAGCCCCACGGCCACAGCCATATTTCCAAAGGCTTGGATCGTTAAACTAAAACCTAAGCCCGCAGCCAATAAGGCGCCGAAGGCTTTCGGGCTCTGCGTAACGATACGTATACATCTATACATAAATACTAGATATAAAGCTGCCAAAACGACGCCTCCTACGGCACCATATTCTTCTATGATTATAGCAAAAATGAAATCAGAATAAGGGTGAGGTAACATATTACGCTGTGTACTATTTCCGGGGCCTTTACCAAACAGGCCACCGGTCGCAATTGCAATCTTGGCCTGATTAGCCTGAAACTCCTTATCCGGATCGGGTTCACCTTTGCCTAAAAACGTTTCTACACGGGATATATAGGTTTGTCGACGAGGGCCTAAGAGCACAACTAATGTAAGCAAGAAAACACCCGCTACGCTTACATAAGCTATTTGCTTAATACTGATGCGTCCGATAATAAGTAATAAAATACTCACCGCAAAGAGCATAATGGCCGTAGACATGTTTGCAATAGCAATCAGAATGATAACAATGCAAACTGACCCCATTATAGGCATAAATGCTCTCTTTACGTCTTTTATATTTTCCTGCTTTCGAGTTAACATCCTAGCCAAAAAGGTTATAAGCGCCAATTTAGCCATGTCGGATGTTTGGAACGTTTGGTTAATAACCGGAATGGTAACCCACCTGTTGGCATCATTCACTGATTCGGTAAACAATAGGGTATACAAAAGAAGCGGGATGGTAATGATCATCAAAATTTTTGAGATTCCCGCATAATACCTATAATCCAAAAGATGGGAAAAATACATCAGGATAAGGCCCGCAAAAATAAGCGTAAAATGTTTGATCAAGTATGTTTCAGTTCCTCGCCCCTCTTTATAAGCCAAAGTTCCTGTAGAGCTATAAACGGCCAATAAAGACCAAACGGATAATAATATGACTATTATCCAAATCCATTTGTCTCCTTTCAGTTTATTGAATATACGCTCCATAATTCGTTATTATAAAATAAATCAATTTATTCAAAGCTCACGCACAGCCGCTTTAAACTGATCGCCCCGGTCCTCATAATTTTTGAACAGGTCGAAACTGGCGCAAGCAGGTGACAACAACACCGTATCCCCTTTTTGTGCAATATGATAAGCAATCTGAACGGCCTCACTCATTGTTTGGGTATTCACAATTACATCCGTATCAGCTTCGAAAGCGTTATGAATATTACGATTATCTTTACCTAGGCAAACAATACCGCGCACTTTACTTTGCACCAATTCACGAAGCATACTATAGTCATTGCCCTTATCTACCCCTCCCATAATCAATACAATTTTCCCTGGTAAGCTCTCCAATGCGTACCATACAGAGTTTACGTTCGTTGCTTTTGAGTCGTTTATAAATTCTATCCCGGAAATTTTGGTTACATGCTCCAAACGATGCGGAATATTCACAAAGTCGCCCATACTCTCCCGAATCGACTCGTTCCGTAACTCCCAAACCTTGGCAACAATTCCAGAAGCCATATTATTGTAAACATTGTGTTTTCCCTGTAATGCTAAATCGTTAATAGACATGATAAATCTTTCCTGGTTAGGTAATGTTATTACTATTTCTTTTTCTTCATTCAAATAAGCCCCATATTGCACCTCTTCTGTCAAGCTAAAAGGATACATTGTTGCGTTAATTTCTTTCGCGGTCAGCGCTTTATTTGTTTCCGGATCATCTTTACAATAGATAAAGATGTCGTTCCCGCGTTGATTTCTAGTAATTCTAAATTTAGAATTAACATAGTTTTCCATTTTGTAATCGTAGCGGTCCAAATGATCGGGCGTTATATTCAACAGCACTGCAATATCAGCTCGAAAATCGTACATATCATCCAACATGAAGCTGCTAATTTCGAGCACATATACCTCATATTGTTCCGTAGCGACCTGTAGGGCGAAACTTTTCCCGATATTTCCCGCTAAGCCAACGTTGATACCCGCTTTTTGGAGGATATGGTACGTAAGCATCGTGGTTGTCGATTTGCCATTTGAGCCAGTGATACAAACGGTCTTCGCATCCGTATAACGTGCCGCAAATTCGATTTCTCCTATCACAGGAATCCTTTGTTTCCTTAAGGCTTGTACAATCCCTGCTTTTTCGGGTATGCCCGGGCTTTTAATGACTAAATCAGCGACTAGAATTTTATCGATCGAATGCCCCTTTTCTTCAAATGGAATGCGATGATGTTTTAGCTGACTCTTATATATCTCTTTGATTTCGCCTCCATCCGACACAAACACGTCAAAGCCCTGTTTCATTCCTAAAACAGCTGCACCAAAACCACTTTCCCCTGCTCCCAGAATTACTAGCAGTGGTTTCTTTTGACGTGTATGATGACTCCTATGCTCCATCTCGTTATTATCTCACTTTTAACGTTACAATTGTAATAACAGCTAATATGATTCCGACAATCCAGAATCGAGTAACGATCTTCGATTCATGATAGCCCTTCTTTTGGTAGTGATGATGTAACGGAGACATTAAGAAGATTCTTCTTCCTTCTCCGAATTTCTTTTTTGTATATTTAAAATACGATACCTGCATAATGACTGATACAAGTTCAATGAGGAAGATGCCACATAATACAGGTATGAGTAATTCTTTACGAATCATGATGGCAAAAGCAGCGATAACGCCACCAATAGCCAAGCTCCCGGTATCACCCATGAAGACTTGAGCAGGATAGGAATTATACCATAAAAACCCGACACAAGCCCCAACAAAGGCGCCCGCAAACACTACTAGCTCACCGGAATTGGGGATATACATGATATTTAAATAATCGGCAAAAATGCTATTACCCGACACGTAGGCCAAAATGGCTAATGTTGCACCTATGATAGCGGATGTACCTGTTGCCAAACCATCAATGCCGTCCGTAATATTAGCACCATTTGACACAGCGGTAATGATAAATACGACGAAAGCTAAAAAAACAAAAAAAGCATATTTTCCATCCGGAACGCCAAAAACGCTTAATACCTTTCCATAATCAAACTCGTTATTCTTATAAAAAGGAATATTTGTTTTTGTAGATTTAACTTCTACGTTGTAATAGCTTTTCGTACCATCAAAGTTTTGCTGCATTTCAATATTCTCACCTTTTATTGGGCCATTCACTTTCTGTCTTGTCACAATAGACGGATGATCATGCATTGTCCAGGCAATAATAATTCCCAATCCTACCTGTCCAACCACCTTAAATTTTCCGGCGAGTCCCTCTTTATTCTTTCTAAATACTTTGATATAATCATCTATGAAACCAACGGTTCCCATCCAGACCGTAGCAATGATCATTAGAATAATATAAACGTTCTCTAACTTAGCAAACAGCAGCGTAGGTAAAAGAATACCGGCGATGATAATTAGCCCACCCATTGTAGGCGTACCTTGCTTCTGCGTCTCGCCTTCCAACCCTAAGCTTCTCACCGTTTCACCAACCTGTTTTTTCCGTAGCAGACCGATAAGCCGACCACCATAAACAGTAGTAATAATAAGGGACAATATAACGGTCATACCAAAGCGAAAGGAGATATACTGGAATACCCCGGCACCAGGTAAATTAAAATGATCATGTAAATATGTAAATAAATAATACAGCATCCCCTTTGGTATATTGTTTATTATTAGTCGTTTACCTCTTTAAAAAGATCCTTTAATATTGCTTTATCGTCAAAAGGTCTTTTTTCCCCCATAACTTCCTGATATTTTTCATGTCCCTTGCCCGCTATGAGAACAATGTCACCTGGTTGTGCAAGATGAACAGCTGCTTTGATGGCTTCATAGCGATCCGTGATGGAAAACACATGTCTTTTCTTATCGGCAGGTATCCCAGCTTCCATTTCGCGAATAATCTGTTGCGGATCTTCGCTTCTTGGGTTATCTGAGGTTAAAATCACCTTATCACTTAGGTTTGCGGCTACCGCCGCCATTTCGGGTCGCTTCGTCTTATCCCTATCTCCGCCGCACCCTAATACAGCTATTATTTGTTCCTTATTTTTTCGCAAATCTACAATCGTTCGCAAGACATTTTCCACCGCGTCAGGCGTATGCGCATAATCCACGATACCAATAACACCGTTACCCGAAACCAGCGTATCGAATCTACCTTCTGCTCCGGTTAATCTGCTTAAAATCGTTAACACTCGGGTCGTATCCTGTTCCAAAAGAATGGCAACACTATACACTGCCAACAAATTATAAGCATTGAACGCACCAACTAAACGTATCCATACTTCACGTGTATCGATTTGCATTAGCATACCATTGAAATGGCTTTCCACAATCCTCCCTTTAAAGTCGGCAATATTCTTTAAACCGTATGTCTTTTTGTAAGCGTCGGTATTCTGGAGCATGACGCTTCCATTTTTATCATCTATATTCACCAAGGCAAAAGCCGACTTAGGCAGCATATCGAAAAAAGCCTTTTTCGCTTTTAGATAGGCATCAAAAGTTTTGTGAAAATCCAAATGGTCATGCGTTAAGTTGGTAAAAACACCACCAACAAAGGACAAACCTGTAATTCGATGCTGTGCAACCGCATGCGAGCTAACCTCCATGAAGCAATAATCACAACCACTGTTTACCATCTCACATAAAAGCTCATTTAAGCTTATCGGATCAGGTGTGGTATGGGTTGATTCAATGACGCGCTCGTTCACCTTATTTTGTACAGTCGAAATAAGGCCAACTCTAAATCCGAGTTCAATAAATAATTTATATAGTAACGTCGCAACCGTCGTTTTTCCGTTCGTGCCGGTTACGCCCACTAACTTCAATTTGGCGGATGGGTTATCATAAAAGTTAGCAGCTATCAACCCTAGTGCAAAGCCTGCATTCTCAACTTGTATATAGGTAATGTGCCCACTAAGGTCTTGAGGTAGCTGCTCGCATACCACTATCTTAGCTCCCAGGGCAACTGCTTTATCTATGAATACATGACCATCGGTAAGAGTTCCCCTGACAGCAACGAAAAGATCACCATCTACCACCTGGCGGGAATCAAAACGTACCGCATGAACAGTCACATCCATGCTACCTATAACCTGTTTTATAGATACACCATTCAATATTTTCGATAGCGAAATCATTCTAACTCAATTGTAATAAATCCACCTTTATTTACCAGCTCTCCGGGGTTAACAGATTGCTTAACTACTCTACCTTTTCCCTTTACAAAGGTCTTTACTCCTATATTGCCTAATAGATACATGGCATCTTTAAGCCCCATCCCTTTCAAATCAGGGATTTTATCTTCCGGTAGATGATCATCCGATAACAACACTTTCGCCGTATCTTGTTTCAGGTGTTGTGTCGACTTTAACCCTAAAGCACCGAATACATATTGACTATCCTTCTGAAAGCCATATTTAATCGGCGGAGCAGCTGGTACGGAAGCCATTTGCAATTTCTTAAAATCATGATACATCCGACTGTCTCCTGCGTATACCTTTTCTGCAATTTCCTTAAAAACAGGCGCGGCAATCGTGGTTGCGTAGTACCCTCCCTTCCTTGGATTTTGTACAACGACAATCATCGAATATTTTGGGTTATCTGCCGGGAAATATCCTGCAAAAGACCCTTGATACCTTCTTTTGGTTTTATATCCGGCGGCTCCATCTGCCATTTGGGCTGTTCCGGTTTTACCCGCCATCTTAAAAAGAGAATTTTTTAGCTGTTTAGCGGTTCCTTCTTCAACGACCCCTTCCAACATTCCCCTCATTTTAGCAATCGTTTGGTCTGAAGCAATCTTCTCATTGATCACTCTTGCCTCAAACTTCTCTACAGTATTGCCTAAGCGCCGAATCTCTTTTACAAAAAGTGGGGCGATCATTTTACCATTATTTGCGACCGCATTGTATAACGTAAGCATTTGTAATGGCGTTATCTTTAGTTCATATCCATAAGCCATTTGAGGGAGCGTTAACCCGCTCCACGATCTGCTTTTAGGCGTTTTTATCAAAGGTTGCCCTTCTCCCGGTATTTGTAACCCGAGCGGCTCATTTAGATGCATTGCATAGAGTCTATCTGTAAAAGCAGACGGATTATCTTTATAATATTTATAGATTAATTTGGTGACCGCGGTATTAGATGAAACTTCAAAGGCGCGCTTTACTGAAATCTTGCCATCTCCTTTATGCGAATCCCGAATCGTATGCCTATAGACTCTAAATGTTCCATCTTCCGTATCTACAATATCGCTGGTATCAATCTTACCATCTTCAATCGCCGCCATGTAAGAGGCCAATTTAAACGTTGATCCGGGCTCAGAACTTTGCGCAATGGCATAGTTGAACTTTTCCTTATAAACACCTTCTTCCACCCTTGTGAAATTCGCTACAGCGCGCACCTCCCCAGTTGCTACTTCCATTAAAATCACACAGCCATTATCTGCGTCGCTGGCAATCAACTGTTTTTCGAGCGCCTTTTGTGCAATATCTTGCATATTGATATCAATAGTAGATATGATATCAGCTCCATCGGTTGGAGCTACTTCCGTATCCTCGTTGATAGGCATCCAGCTTCCGCCGGCAATTCGTTGTACCAGCCTGCTCCCACTAACGCCGTCCATATACTCAGCGTAGGCCCCCTCTAAACCAACGGGCTGCACGTTATCATTTTTATAACCTATTGTTCGGGCCGCCAAGGTTTTGAAAGGCAAAATCCTTTTGTTTTTTTGCTCCGCGATAAGCCCTCCTTTGTATTTCCCCAATTTAAATATGGGAAAAGAACGCACGGCTTTCATTTCCTGAAAGCTCACGTTTCTCTTCACCAAAAAATAACGGTTCTTATCCTTTCTGGCTTTACGCAATAAACGTCGATACTGTTCAACCGATTTATCCTGAAAGAAAGATGCCAAACGCGCAGCTAATGAATCAACTTTAGAATAAAAGACATCGTCTTCCAGAATACCTGGCGCCATCATATCCATGCGTACATCATATTCCGGTACCGATGTGGCAAGCAGACTTCCATCTACTGAAAAAATATTCCCTCTAGTGGCTTCTATGGTTTGATAGCGGGTAGACAAACTATCTGCCATTGCCTGCCAATGCGCTCCCTGTACAACCTGAAGGCTGAACATTTTATATAGTACAGCCACCGCAAAGAGAACCATAGCCCCGAAGGAGAGGTACACCCGCAACAATATGTCTGTTCTAATATTCATTTATTTATTAACAATATCTTCTTGCCCTAAAACGATTTTCTTTGGTGGCTCAACCAAAGCCTTCAGTCCGATCGTATCAACCTTCCTCGCCACTTCACTCTGTGTACTCTTAAGCATGAGATCGGCCTTTAGCGACTTATATTCCCAGCTCAAATACTTTACTTCTTTTGACAAGGTGTCGATTTCACGTACACTGTCTTCTGCAAAATGCCGATTGGCTATATATATAATAGCTAAAAGTGCCAAATAACCAATAAAAGGAACCGCCGCAACCGCCCTTGCCGCGGAAAAGCCTTTAGGTGTTAACAGCGATTTCAGAAAGTCCTTTGATTCATCTGCTTTCGCTTCTACATCATTTTGCAAGGCCTCTTGTTGCTCTTCACTTAATCCTTCATTTTTGTACCTGTTCAACATACCTTTAACCATTTAACTTCTCCGCCACCCGTAATTTAGCACTTCTTGCTCGGTTGTTTTGTCTTATTTCATCCTCCGAAGCAATAATGGCTTTTCGACTCACCAGCATAAAAGGCTTTATTTCATTCCCATAAAAATCCTTTTCAACCTCCCCTTTAAATTTGCCTTTTGCCATAAAGTTCTTAACTAATCGATCTTCAAGTGAATGATACGACATCACGACTAACCTTCCTCCCGGCTTTAAAACCGCTTGCGCCTGTACCAAAAACTCTTGCAGGGCCTCCAATTCTTTATTTACTTCTATACGTAGGGCCTGAAAAAGTTGTGCATAGTACTTATTCTCCTTTCCCCTCGGAACCAATTTCGATACGATGGACTTCAAGTCAGACACCGTATTAATAGGCCTCGACAAACGACTTGTCACGATTACCTTGGCCAGGCTTTTTGCATTTTGAACTTCTCCGTACATCCCAAAAATGCGATGCAAATCCTCTTCGGAATACGAATTCAAAATACCTTTTGCATCTAATTCACCTACTCGATCCATTCGCATATCCAAGTCTGCATCAAAACGAATGGAAAACCCTCTTTCCGCTTCATCAAATTGATGCGAAGACACACCCAAATCTGCTAAAATCCCATCAACTTGTTTAAGTCCCTGTAAACGCAAATTATTCTTTAAATACCTAAAATTTTGATGAATCAGCGTAAACCGTTCATCCGGCAGGGCATTATTTAAAGCGTCCGGATCTTGGTCGAAAGCAATGAGTCTCCCTTCCTCACCTAAATGTTGGATAATAGCACTCGAATGCCCCCCGCCTCCAAATGTGACGTCTACATAAACGCCATTGGGCTTTATGGCAAGTGCCTCGATGCATTCTTGCAACATGACCGGTAAATGATAACCATTATCCATCCAGTCTTTTATTTAAATTCCCCATCACCTCCTCCGCCAAAGCAGCAAAATCATCTCCTTCATCATCCCATTGCGCGTCATAAGCATCTTTGGCCCACATTTCAATCTTGTTAAACTGACTCGCCAAGACCACCTCCCCGTCAATTCCCGCGTATTCTAACAAAGGCTTGGGTACTAATACC
Organism: Olivibacter sp. LS-1; assembly: GCF_008245145.1. Taxonomy (GTDB): domain Bacteria; phylum Bacteroidota; class Bacteroidia; order Sphingobacteriales; family Sphingobacteriaceae; genus Olivibacter; species Olivibacter oleidegradans. The sequence goes on from NZ_CP041643.1 coordinate 5,812,087, forward strand.
CGGTTAGCAGCATCCAAAGTAAGTTCAGTGGCTCCGCGCATAAATTTTCTCACAAATTCCCGAGTCTTACGCTCGAAGGTATTTAGCCTACTCAACTCCTCCATAATACGATCCCACTCCTTTCTTGGATAAATCACTAGATGAGCTTCCAACCCCCGGTTAATAACAAGCCCTTCCCGCTCCACCTCAGGCATTTGCTTCTTGAGGCCGGCAGGTAATACCATTCTTCCTTTGGTATCTAGCTTGCATTCAAATTCTCCGAGAAAATGAGCCATCTATACAGTTTATCCAAATAATCAAATGTAAAATTAGATAAATCTTCCACTTTCTCCCACTTTCTCCCACAAAAAAGTTTTCCACAGGTACTTCCTCCCACTCACCGCCATTTTTTCGCAATTTCCAACCATAAATTGACGATTGGAAAAAACCAGTCTCTTAAGCGCTTCAAGTCCTTTTTTACCTTTGACCATCAGCCCCTTCAAACGAAAAAAGAAAAAATATCAGCTGAAAAAAACCGAATGAAATACTGAAAAATATTGTAACATTGATGGAATATCCCTAAATTTATAACAGATTAAACAACTGAGGAGCAACAGTTTAAAACATTATACAACCAAAATTGTATTAGAGAAAACCGCATCCATAAAACAAATAGCGGCCAATTATAATTTAGAATCAAATTTTAGCAGTCATGAACTCCAAACGGTTATTCGTACTACCTGTTATAGTAATGGGAGTATGTTTCTGGCTAATATCATGTAGCTCAAAATCATTGAAGGATCAGCGTGCCCAGCAGGAAATTGAATACGTATTAGAACCAGGAGCACAAGTTGTTGTGTCAGAAGGCATCGCAACATTTACCGGCACTTTTCCGGATGAAGAAAGCATGAGAGAAGCGGAACAGACGGCAAGAAGTATTAAAAGTGTCAAATCGGTAGTCAACAAGGCCACCGTCGCACACAAAGTGCAAACAGCGGTAGATTCAAATGAACCAACGCAATAATTTCTGTAAAAATAAACAGCAAAGGAGGGCAGTGTCCCTCCTTTGCTGTCTTATATCTTTAGGTAAAACTAATCGTTCACTGCTTTTACTCCTGGCAGCTCTTTACCTTCCATATACTCAAGCAGGGCACCTCCACCGGTACTTACGTAACTTACATCATCTGTCATATTAAACTTTGTAACAGCCGCAGCAGAGTCGCCACCACCTATTAAAGAAAAAGCCCCCTCCTTCGTCGCTTCCACCACCGCTTCCGCAACTGCTTTGGTTCCTTTTGCAAAAGTGTCCATCTCAAACACACCCATTGGTCCGTTCCACAAAATAGTTTTAGACGATTTAATAACTTCTGAAAACTTCTTCGCTGATTCGGACCCAATATCTAAGCCCATCTTATCGGCTGGTATTTGGTTGTTCGGACCATCATAGACAGCAGCATCATTTGCAAATTTGTCGGCAATCTGCGAGTCTGTAGGCAAAATCAACTGGACTCCTTTTGCTTTCGCCTTTTCCACTAAGCTATTTGCTAAGTCAAGTTTATCCAACTCAACAAGCGATTGTCCAATTTCTCCTCCTTTTGCTTTCACAAAAGTATAGGCCATTCCGCCACCGATAATCAGATTATCCACTTTAGAAAGTAATGCATCAATCAGTTCTAATTTATCAGAAACCTTTGCACCACCCATAATAGCTGTAAATGGTCTTTCTGGATTATTCAATACCTTTTCCGCGTTTTTTAATTCTGCGGCCATCAAATAACCGAAATATTTAGCCTGAGGGAAAAACTTCGCAATCACTGCTGTTGATGCATGAGCCCGGTGGGCAGTACCGAATGCATCATTTACATAAACATCACCCAATGCCGCTAATTTTTCGGCAAAAGTCTCATCACCTTTTTCCTCTTCTTTATAGAAGCGCAAATTCTCTAGCAACAATACCTCGCCATTTTTTAGATTCTTTGCTTTATCAATCGCCTCTTGACCAATGCAGTCATTTGCAAAAGCGACCTGAACACCCAGCTCTTTAGAGAGATGGTTTACAATATGTTTTAAGGAAAATTTGTCGGTAGGCCCATCTTTTGGTCGTCCAAGGTGCGACATCAAAATCACAGCTCCACCGTCCTTTAAAATCTTTTCGATTGTTGGTTTTGCTCCTTTTATACGATTATCGTCTGTGATATTAAAATTTTCATCCAATGGCACATTAAAATCCACCCGCACTAAAGCCTTCTTCCCGGAAAAGTTAAAATCTTCAATTGTCTTCATTTGAATAGTTATTAATAATATGTTGTTCGCGTTGCTAAGTCAGTAAAAAAGAACCTGCTGCTCAGTATGCCATTACGGGTTACTTCCGTCTCGCAAAAGCTCGAAAGCCCCCTGTTCATTAACCTTGCAGCTTGCACTGTTGCAGCAAACATATAGAAAAATGCTTGCTTCTGCAATAAAGCAATACCGCGGAAAGCGTGAATTAACATAGACTTAAACACATCACGCTCCGAAGTCCTATTCCCTAAACATCAAATCGATAACTAAAAAGCCTGATTAGCTTTTAACTTAAGCAATAGATCTACTAAGCGATTAGAATACCCAAATTCATTATCATACCAGCCCACAACCTTTACCAGTCCCCCTACAACTGACGTTAGTTGGGCATCGAAAATACAGGAAAAAGGTGAGTTGACAATATCGATCGAAACGATGGGATCTTCCGTATACTGTAAAATTCCTTTCAGATCGTTTTCAGCTGCTTTAGCAAACGCATTGTTAATTTCCGATACCGACGGCTTTCTCTCCAATATGCAGGTAAAATCAGTTAGCGAACCATTCAATACAGGTACACGGATGCCTGCACCACCTAATTTTCCATCCAAATGAGGAAAAACATTCGTTACTGCCTTCGCAGCCCCTGTTGTGGTCGGTATAATGGATGAAGAAGCAGCTCGCGCTCGTCTCAAATCTTTATGTGGCGCGTCGTGCAGATTCTGATCACCGGTCATGGAATGGACGGTCGTTATATAACCATCTATAACCTTCCAATGTGCATCCAATACTTTAATGAGTGGAGCTACATTATTTGTGGTACAGGAAGCATTAGACAAAATGGGACTACTCCAATCGACCGTTTCATCATTTACTCCTAATACGATTGTTGGCACTTCCTTATCAGGAGAGGGAGCCGAAATCAAAACCTTTTTCGCGCCCGCCTTCAAATGTTCCGCTGCCAGGTTCTTAGCCGTAAACTTTCCGGTACTTTCTACCACCACATCAATGTCGAGCGTATCCCAAGGTAAATCCTGTGGAGAACGGACGTTAACAATCCGAATGGATTTTCCATTTACAACCAAATCATCACCACTGATAGCGACTTGCCCTTCGAACGGACCATGTACCGAATCATATCTAAATAAATGTGCAAGCGTCGCTACATCAGCCAAGTCATTAATGGCAACTATTTCAATCGCATCATTTCTTCGTATTATATTTCGTAAAGTGTTTCGGCCGATACGACCAAAACCATTAATAGCTACCCTCATTCGTTTGATATATTAGGAATAGGCAAATTTACTTTACCTAACTGTGCAGTTAAAACAAAAAATGTGTTTTTGTGTTAAATCAACGTAAACATTCTACAAACAAATCGTTACACCATGAACAGGCAAAGCAAAAACAAGTTTGAACCCCACGACTCCGAGCAATCTACACCGGAGGATAATAAAGTCGTTAAAAAAAAGAAAGACACGCAATACAAAAAAGAGCCGGCCAATTTAAAAAGCCCTGCCAAAAAGAAAGAATTCAGCGAACAACCTCCCACAAAGCACAATACCCACAACTAAACAAGTTTGGCAAGATATTGCTCCAAGATCTGATTAAAAATTTCAGGGGCTTCTAAATTAGGCAGATGCCCACAGTGCTCAATCTCCACTAATTCTGCATATTTAATATGCTCTTTCAATACTTGGGCTTGCTCTCGGGTCATCAACTTATCTTCACTTCCCCTAATGATCAAACAAGGAAAAGGGATGGTATGCAGACTTTCTGTTGTATCCGTTCTTGAAGCCAAAGCCAAAAGAGTTGCACATATACTACGGATATCATTCCTTCTGATGCTACTACGAATCAAGTCGACCTCTTCCGTCCTTGTCTGCAAGCTCGTCTCCGAAAAAACATTCCTTACAAAACCTATAGCAAAAGTTCGTCTACCATATTTTAGTACCGACTGTATGGTATCGAAGCGTTTAATTTTAGCCTCATTTGAATCCGCTTGCGAGTTCGTATCGGCCAGCACCATTCCATGGAAGACTGAAGGAGCTAATTGATAAGCCCGTAAAGCGATATAACCTCCCATAGAAATTCCACACAACACCACTTTATCCAATCCCAATCTCTCTACAAACGCGATTAAATCCTGTGCAAAAACATCCACACTGAAGTAACCATGTCCACTTGTACTCCTCCCATGGCCACGCACATCCATAGCAATACCTCGAATGTCTTCCGGTAGTGCTTCTAACTGATATATCCACATATTTTTATTAAAGGGAAAGCCATGGATAAAAATGACGGTCTTCGTTGGACGGGCAGACTCTTTCAGCAAATAAGAGACGCTGATATCCCCCACTCGTATTTTTTTTCGTTGTACGGAAAACTGATAATTCATGTTCTTTATAAACTTCAAAGCTAAAAATAAGTTTTACCAATGCATGCATTTTACCACATATCTTGTACCAAGATGTACAAATATTCACTGAAATACATCCCATCAAAAAAATCACTTCTTTTTTTACCCACATAATCAATTATTTAACAAAGAGCACAAAATTTTTAAGCTATTTTTATTTAAATATTTTTGGAATTTTAACAATCGTTCATATCTTTGCATTCCAATTCGGAACGCACTTGTAGCTTAATTGGATAGAGCACCTGACTACGGATCAGGAGGTTAGGGGTTCGACTCCCTTCAAGTGCACATCAGAAAGCGAGATATATAATGAATATATTTCGCTTTTTTATTTTGCAAAAATCTTTATTCTTTTCTAGCCCAAATGTAACCTTGCGTACTTGGTATTTCACTTTTCATTCGGCTCCTTTCTATAGCATCCATTATAGAAACCCTGTTCCTTCGAATAATTTTATACTCTCAACTTTTTTTGCTCTTAATTTTCTACCACTTTAATTTGTCCGTTCTATTGCGTTCGTTTTTATATTTCTACGGTATCTTCCAGTCATTACTCATCAAAACCGGATTAAACTCAATCGAAGTAGTGGTTGCGGTAACTTTTGTCTTTCCATCGGAAGATTCCGTAGTACCGGGGTATGTGATGCCGTTTGTCTCCCTAAAATCTTTATAAATGGACATATTGGGATCAGCATGAATGGTATAGGCGTTTCCTTTCAAGGAATAATCACTGCCAATCAAATAAACAATTTTATGCTGATTTTTGTAGAAAGTAATGATATAATCGTCTCCGGATGGAGAGACAACTCCGCTTAAGAAATAGCTATTTAAATTTTTATGTAAACCCAGCACCCCTTGGTACAAGCTTAACATTAGCTCCTCTTTTTCGTCTTGCGACAGGGCTTTTTTTACTCCCTCTACCCACTGCCAGCCTTCATTTCCGTTCAGCTGTTTTACCAGCAGCAACTTACCGTTTCGTCGCAGCTCGGCGCGTATTTTATTGTTGACAATATCGGTTACAAGGGTAGCTTGTATATTACCTGTTATGGTGGCAATTTCTCTGACAGTTGTTATCTTATCTATACTTTCGCCACCATACTGCCTCCGGAGACCAATTAATAGATCGGCTGGTGTAGGAAGCCGGGTTGTCACAGATAGGTCGGCGGGGCCGCTATCCTCTGTTGTTCGTTGTGTAGTTATAGTCGCTTCCCCCTCTTCCTGTCGGAAATAGAATTCTCCATCCAGCAAAACCAGGTCTTCTTCGTTCGGTGGACTATAAAAGAAGCTATGTTTGGAAACTGTTCCATTGCCGAATGTAAACGTTATTTCTCCATCGCCAAGCTGATACGTTCCACTGCTTATACCCCTTTTTTCAAATTGGCCACCCACGGTACCCCCTGTTGCATCTCCTGCTACTCCTACCATGCCGGAACGGTCCATCGAAAAATTTCCCTTTCCATCAAAATACAGATAATTTGAAGAAAAAGCACCTACAGCCGGCGTACCTGTTCCCATACCCCCACTGGTAGAAGCATTCCTTTTTTCATATACGCCCGCGGGAAGAACCGCCACTTTCTTCACCTTATGTAAAGTATGCTTCACACCAGCGGTGCTTTCGAGATTACCATTGGTTGCCAACGTATACTTTTCGCTTTCATCCCCGTTTTGGAATGTCAGCTGTACGATATTATTTGTATTTGTATAATAACCGCTAACTTTCGTTTTCCAGTCAGTTTGGCTTAATGCGTTATTAAAGGTACCATCGTTTCTGAAATAGATCACGATATTATTGATCTGCATGCCTTGAAAGGGTGTGGTATATAGCTCTGCACCAATATATACACCGTTAATCCTTAACGACTGTGCATGCACAACAAATATCATTACAATGAACAGACAAAGGGATAGGAAGCGTTTTTTTGTCATAAAAATACATGTTAAACAATCTTTTCGGACAACTTATTTGTAAAAATTATTCCAATTAAATATCCGTATTGTTCGATTAAAAATCAATAAGGAGCTCAGTAAACTATTCCTTAAACTTGCGAACTGAATTTCCGGTATTTGGCGAAATGCACAAACAAGCCGCAAATTTCAGGACTATACGCTATTCGTCTTTATAGAATTATTTTTAACTTGCGATTAACGCTAAATAATTCAACTGTTTAATAAAACCGTTAATCAGTCTACGATGAAAAACGAGAAACAGCTTACAAGGAGTGAAGAGATCACGGAACAATACTTTCGCTTATTAGATAAGCATCTACTGGATATCGTTGAGGCGCGAGCCACAGAAATGATGTCCCTTAAGCAAATCGCTGAAAAGCTTTTTGTATCGCACAATCATTTAACTGATACAATACAAAAGACGAGGGGCCACCATCCTTGTCATTTCTACGATCTAAAAATAATTGATTGGGCAAAAAGGCTTTTGTCTGATTCTGAACATCCTGTCAGGGAAATTGCGCTTCTCTTAACTTATGATCCTTCTAATTTTTCAAAATTCTTCAAGAAAATGACCGGTCAAACTCCCGGTCAATTCCGGGAATCCCGGACACCGAAGGTCTCTTAAATAAAAATCCGAAAAGTTCACCATAATAATAGTGAACCGAATCCGATTTTTGTCTAATTCATAAACTTAAAATTTAAATGCTATGGCACGAAATGATTTGAATGGAAAAGTAGTTCTTATTGCCGGTGGAGGTAAAAACCTTGGAGGTTTGCTGAGTAGAAATCTGGCAGCAAAAGGTGCAAAAGTCGCAATTCATTACAACAGTGAGCAGACCCGGCCAGATGCCGAGCAAACACTTGCAGCTATAAAACAATCGGGTGGTGATGCGTTTCTTTTTCAGGCTGATCTCACCCAGATTGCCAATATCAAAAAGCTTTTTGAAGAAACAAAAAGCAAATATGGAGGAATCGATATTGCGATTAATACGGTAGGACGTGTATTGAAAAAACCATTCGTAGATACTACAGAAGAAGAATATGACAACATGTTTGACATCAATTCAAAAGTAGCCTATTTCTTCCTTCAGGAGGCTGGAAAACAGCTTAACGATAACGGAAAAATATGTACCATTGTAACCTCCTTACTTGCTGCCTATACCGGTTATTATTCAACTTATGCCGGTGCAAAAGCACCGGTAGAAGACTTTACGCGATCGGCTTCGAAGGAATTCGGTGAACGTGGCATATCCGTTACAGCAGTAGCGCCCGGACCAATGGATACCCCCTTCTTTTATGGGCAAGAAAGCGACGATGCGGTGGCTTATCATAAATCTGCCTCCGCTTTGGGTGGCCTAACAGACATCAAAGATATCGCGCCGTTAGTTGAATTTTTGGTAACAGATGGTTGGTGGATCACCGGACAAACCATTTTTGCAAACGGTGGCTACACCACACGCTAAAGCATATCTAAGAAAGATGATGTTTTATCCATCATCTTTCTTTTCCTGTATATAGTCAGCACATTAGGTTCTTTTGACTTAAAACATATCATCCACCTATAAAACAAACCTTCCTTCTTACAAAGTATTCGGATACTTATCGTTTAGCGCCTGTTTGCACATATGAATCTTTCATGATTGAATGCAAAAAAATAAAAAAATAAGCCTTACCTTTGCGACCGCTCTTTTTTACTAAAGAGTCATTTATACGAATGTAACAAGGGCCGAATTCTTAAGTGGGCAAGGCTTTTGTTATCATTAACAACGTACAAAACTTCAAAGAAGTAAAGTTCCGAAGAAAGCTAGCGGCAAAGATGTAGATTGTGGAAACCGTTGGTTGTACAAGTTTAACCGTGTCTCGATGTAAAAACACATTGAGCAAAAAATTCATAACATGCTAAATTTAGTTTTATTTGGCCCTCCAGGCGCCGGAAAAGGTACACAATCCCAAAAACTTATTGAAAAGTATCAATTAGTCCATCTATCTACAGGAGACCTCCTTAGAAGTGAAATTGCGCAGGGAACTGCTTTAGGACTAGAAGCTAAAAAACTGATGGATGATGGTAAGCTGGTTCCTGATGAAGTTGTAATCGGTATGATCAGTAACAAGCTTGATAGTAATCAAGAGGCAAAGGGTTTTATTTTCGATGGTTTTCCACGTACCGTAGCGCAAGCTGAAGCTCTTGACAAACTCTTAGCATCAAAAGGAGCGCAAATATCCGGCATGATAGCACTTCAGGTTGATGAAGACGAGCTGGAAAAAAGACTATTACTACGTGGAAAAGATTCCGGTCGTGCCGACGATGCTAATCCCGAAATCATCCGCAAACGTATCGTAGAATATAATTCAAAAACAGCACCGGTTGCCGGTTATTACCAGCAACAAGGAAAACTACAGAATATTGATGGAATAGGATCCATTGATGAGATTTTTAAGGCAATATGCGCTGTTGTAGACCGCTATTAATTCCAGTAATTCAATAACAAAAAATGGCTCAAGGTTCAAACTTTGTCGATTATGTTAAAATTTGTTGTCGTTCCGGTCATGGAGGGGCTGGCTCTGCCCACCTCCATCGCGACAAACATACAGCAAAGGGTGGACCTGACGGGGGCGACGGGGGCAGAGGAGGCCATATTATACTGCGGGGCAATAGTCAATTATGGACGCTTTTGCACCTTAAATACAGAAAGCACATTATCGCTGAGCCCGGCGGGCCGGGCTCCAGCGCATTGCAACATGGCAAGAACGGAAAAGATGAAATCTTGGAAGTTCCGTTGGGCACTATCGCCAGGAATGCCGAAACAGGGGAAGTCCTATTTGATATTACCGAAGACGGTGAAACCAAGGTTCTCACACCCGGGGGGCGCGGCGGATTAGGCAACTGGCATTTCAAAACACCAACGCAACAAACACCACGCTTTGCTCAACCTGGTGAGCCTGGCATAGAAGAATGGATTGTTTTGGAGCTCAAAGTATTGGCTGATGTAGGCTTGGTCGGTTTTCCGAACGCAGGTAAATCCACGCTACTTTCCGTAGTTTCTGCAGCTAAGCCCGAAATAGCCGATTACCCCTTTACAACATTAGTTCCCAATTTGGGTATCGTATCTTATCGCGATAACAAATCTTTTGTGATGGCCGACATTCCTGGCATCATTGAAGGCGCCTCTGAGGGAAAGGGACTGGGTTATCGATTCTTAAGACATATCGAGCGTAATTCCGTATTGCTTTTTATGGTTCCTGCTGACACTCACCGCTCAATTGCAGAAGAGTTTAATATTCTCTTACACGAACTCACGGCTTACAATCCGGAGCTCTTGGATAAACCCCGTCTGTTAGCCATTACAAAATCCGATATGCTAGACGAGGAACTACAGCTGGAAATGGAGCAAGACCTTCCAGAGCAAATCCCTTACATCTTCATTTCCTCCGTCGCACAAAAAGGACTGCAGGAACTTAAAGATTTAATCTGGAAAGCGATAAACAGCTAAGCACTCTTTTTTGCAAAACAGAAAACCAATGTTAAGGCTAAATTCATATTGTCCAACTACTCACGCCTAAACATTTTCACCGAACCATCTAGGTTAAAGTCGATGGCAAAACGTTGCCTTGAACCGTTTATACTTCGAGGATACCAAATAAATTCACCATCCCAAACAATACCGTACACATGGTTGACCGGTTTTGCTCCCTCTATCGTTCCCGCCTTTTCGTTATAGTTATTCATAATAGTTGACACCGTTCTGAATTTAATTCTATCCAGATCAAACAGCTTACTTTGTAGATTAGTTCTAATAGAAATTTGAACAGGCTTTGGCTCACTCCATACCCCATCATCATATTCGTAAGCATCAATATACTCCGGATTCTCGGGATGTTGAAGATTAAGCATCACCCTTCCATCATCGTAAAAGTGAATATCGTCATATAGTCTGATTTTCTTTCCATTATATTGCGGAAGTTTCCTTAAGGATTGCTCTGCCTTTCCAAGGGCAAGGGTATCACTTAAAAAATCTTTTACCGGAGGTGGTGTAACTTCTTTATATATTTTTCTTTGTTGAACAGTTTCTTGCTTACTAGTATCCGGCATGAGGTTACTTGCTGAAGCCGCAGTATCTTTCTCAGCTTTTGAAGAGTCATCAAAAGTATCTCGAATGCTTTTGGTTATACTGTTACAAGCAACCATAATATTTAGGGAACCTATCAATAAGATAGTAAGTTTGTAAGTTTTCATGAAAATTTAAATACCCTATTGAAATTAATCATTCAGATCCTTGCTAAAAGCTATTGTTTGGGGATCTTCTTCTAAATAAAAAATGTCTACCGTCTGTTGCTGAGTTATACTCACCTCCAGCAGACTTACGATTTTCTTAAGACTTACCCTATGCGTCCGACCCCTCTCGTCCTTAAAATCCAACTCAAACCGCACCTGTGGCTGTTCATTAATGTAAGTACCGGTTTGTTTTGCGCTTAAAATCCTCGCAGTAGCTTGCTTTCCATAGAAGATCAATCGTAATACATCCTTGGGTAAGCCACTAAGTTGTCCCAGTAAAGCATCCAAGCCGAGGAAGCTGAGCAATAAAATTAAAGGACATAATAATAAGGGATGCCAGAAGATAAGGAATCGCCACCCGGTGCCTCTGCTTTCCAATTGATAGGAGAAAATATAATAGGCGATAACAAGCCCTAAAGCCAATAACCATCCTATGATAGAAAGAAACATTTGACTTTTCCTTAATTCTACTTGCACCCCATCCGGTATGAAGACGGGGCTGCTTTTTAAGGTTTTATCAATCCGTAGTTTTATACGTTTACCTGCTTCGTATCGATTCTGTTGCGGCTTACTATCATTAATAGGTATTGTCTGTAAAACCTTCGTGCCTGAAAAATTCTCAAACCGCACCGATACCTCCAAGGTTTCAACGTCTTTTGCGACAGGTTTGAGCGTTTTCACGTCCACAATTTCCCCATCCTTTAACACGCCATCACGAAGCAGCGACTCAATATTTGATTTGGTCTGTAAAGTGAGTGCGATCCATCGCTGATAAAGCTTATATAAAACGATCGTCCACAATACCAGCGAAATTAACAGATAGGTTAAAGCCAACCAAGGATTTGTACCGTCTCCCCTTATTTCAGAATTGTAATTGATACTATAGTACAATATCATCGGAAAGGGAACCGCGAAGAAGAACATGTAAGCTTTCCAAAAGTAACTCATTATATTTCATTTTAAGGTCAACATGTTTGCAATACACATCCCAAAAAACACAACGATTTCAAAAGCAACGTTTACAATAATAAAGAAAGATTCTTAAATTAGGCTGATTGAACCCGGAAAACCCCTGTTTTCAGCTAGATAAATTTTCATCTAAGGGGACAAAGAAAAAGTAAGCTCATGAAGGTAAAACGTATTGTAGCAAATATAGAAACAGATAACATTGAATTGGCAGCAACCTTTTATGGTGACGTATTAGGCTTACAAAACGTGATGAACCATGGATGGATCGCAACTTATGCGTCCTCTGAAGAAAGCGGAACGCAGGTAAGTTTCGCCTCTCAGGGAGGAGACGGCCTGCCTGTACCGTATTTGTCTATCGAAGTGGACGACTTAGACCAAGCATTAACGGAAATAACAAAACATGGCTTTGAGATCATTTATGGACCTTCCCATGAACCTTGGGGAGTAAGGCGTTTTTTTGTAAAGGATCCTTTCGACAATATTATCAATATTCTATCTCATGAATAAGCCCCACTTCATCAAAGCTATCCGCATAGAAGTAAAATTAGGTTAAGTGACTAAAAAACTTGTTTTATACTTTTTATCTTGAACTTAAATATTAGCAGCTCTTCCTTTCGTCGTACCAGCAACATGACTTCCTTTTTTGGCCGCTGCAGCGCCTTTTTATATTGGGCAAAATTCACACTGAAATCACCATTTACAGCGAGCAACAAATCGCCAACTTTTAACCCGGCCAATTCTGCGGGTGACCCTTTCGCCACGCCTCCGATTTCTATGTTTCCATCAATTAATTGCAAGTCCAAGCCCGAATAGGCGTAATCAAACCGATCCCGAAAACTGTTATTAGGTATGAGGTGAATATCTCCCTTTTCATAGTTATAGATCATGTTAAAACGCCTGAAAATATCGTTCCCGATCAAGCCGCCCAAGTAGGGATAGGAAGTCACATCATACACATCATCAAAAATCAAGGTAGGGACATGTTTAAATTTGTACGGACCAAAACGGAGCTCCTTAATAACCGTTAAATCCATCTGTATCTTACCCCCCAAACCATGTCCTTCTTTCGGCCATAGCTTTCGATTCCATGCTAACAGTGTACTATCTTCAACGAACTCTTTCGAAAGCATAACACATACACCCGCACCGATATCGTGCAAAAAGCGCGCATTCACTTGGTGCTTATCTTTTAATAAGGCCCGCTGCACCACTAAACTTTTTATGTTAGGCCTTAAAAGAAAACCTCCCTTTGGATAACGAATGGTGCCTTGCGAGCAGATATGCATCAGGCTATCATCATAATTTATTTTCACTATATATCGGCTAAATAATGAGTAGCCAATGATCCCATCAACTTTAACCCCGTACACACTTGAAAGAAAAGAATAGTCGTTGATATGAAAATTTAAGCTATCAACCGTATATCCCGGGAACTTAAGATGCTGATTATATAGATAGCTAACCTGTTTAATGCCTGCAACGCCTCGGATGCGGGTGGCGCTTGGCGTCGGTTTCAATCCAAGAGAAACAACCGTGGAAGAATCCAGGGAAATACCCCCGCTCCCGGTATCTAAAATAAAATTTAATGTATCTGGAAAACCATTCAACAAGGCGGGCAAAACAACCACTCCACCCATTAAGGTTTTAAAATGCACCTCGCTTAATACTTGAGAAGGCGAAGGAACAATTTCTTCTTGCGCAGCACTACGCATATAGCCCACCAGTAATAAGGCAAAAAAGACGAGACGCATGTTCTGTTTATAAATGGTTATTAAAGTATAAAAATACTAAATAATTTTAAAAAGTAACAGGCCAATAATCGGGGAGATTAGAGGCCTGTCAACCAATTATAAACCTAAATTATGAAAGCACAAAGCTAATACTTTTTTCCATAAACACAAAATTTTCTAAGCTGTTATAACTTTTTTAAAAAACAACAAAAAGATAAGTGTCTACAAAACAATTTATTGTTACCTAAAAAATCTTAAATCCGACAGCTAATGAGTATATGCCTGTCTTTTGGCCAAGACGCTTGTCCAGATCGGTAAAACTTCTACTATAGCGCGCATCCAAGGTAATATTTCCTATGTCCACCCCCACATTAAAAACGCCGCCTATGTTGAATTTTTTAAAGTCGCCGGATTTAAACACATCCGGCTCATTCAGATTGTAACTAAAATCAGGCCCTAAAGAAACTCTTAACGCAAGTGCTTCTTGGTCCAGCAGCTTATATCCCAACATCAAAGGCACATTTAACTGGCTCAGCTTTGGATTATGCCTTTGGCCGTTGTATTGAAATTCATTGGAAAAATGTACAAAATTGAGCTCCGGTTGAAAAAAAACTGTTTGGCCTATGCGAGCGAATGCACCCGCCGTAAAACCTACCTTTCCTTTTTTGTCATTTAGTCCTTGTGCATCCGAATGAAGATTAGCGTAGTTGGCTCCTGCCTTTAAGCCAATGGTCCAATCCCCTACTTGCGCTTTTGTACTTGATGCACTTGTTACGATAATAGCGATAATCGCCAATAATTTAAACAGCTTCATAGTTCTCATATTATTTTAAAACTATGACACCTTTGCCCTTTCATACCCCTATAGTTTTACCATTTTTTCTGCCAAATACAGGCTTTTTTTGCTATTTTCGCCAGTATGGCTAAAATAATTAACTTCAAATCCTTTCAAGAGTTCTTAAAATCCGGTACTGCGGGTGGGGTAATTCTGATTCTTTGTGTTGTCATCTCCCTTATCATTGCCAACACAACCTTCAGTGGTGCTTTTAATAATTTTTTAGAAATGAAAGTAGGTTACCATTCTGAAACCCTTCATTTGGAATATCCTATTATCATTTGGATTAATGACGGATTAATGGCCATTTTCTTTCTCTTAGTAGGCTTGGAAATTAAGCGGGAATTGGTAGAAGGTGAATTGGCATCGATCAAAAAGGCAACCTTACCTGTATTTGCTGCACTCGGTGGTGTAATCGCACCGGCATTGATCTATACCTTTTTCAATAAAAACTCGGAATTCGCAGGAGGTTGGGGCATTCCAATGGCAACTGACATAGCCTTCGCCTTGGCTATCATCACGCTCTTAGGCAATAAAGTACCTTCCTCATTGAAAATATTCTTGGCGGCATTGGCTATTGTAGACGACTTAATGGCCATACTTGTTATTGCTATATTTTACTCAACCTCCCTGCAATATCAATACCTCCTATATGCCGGTCTATTGTTCGCCCTACTTTTGATTTTCAATAAGTTAGGAGTCAAAAAAATTATTTTTTACCTAATCCCGGGAATATTCATGTGGTATTTCATTCACCATTCAGGTATTCATGCAACGATTGCCGGTGTTCTTACAGCTTTTACCTTACCTACCACGCCGGACGCTACAGAGTCTCCTTTAGAAAAATTAGAGCATCTATTAGTAAAGCCGGTGAATTTCCTGATCATGCCGATATTCGCTTTGGCAAACACGAACATCAAATATGAAGATGGCATGCTAGAAGGTTTATTTACACCTTTAGGATTAGGAATAGCGCTTGGTTTGTTTCTTGGAAAGCCAGTCGGGATTACTGCTTTTTCCTGGTTAGCTGTTAAATTAAGAATTAGTAATCGACCACACGGTGCTTCTTGGAAACACATTTTAGGAGTCGGTATGCTGGGAGGAATTGGCTTTACCATGTCGATTTTTATTGCCATCTTATCTTTCGCGAATGCTACGCATGTATTAGCCGAAGCTAAATTTTCCATTTTAGCCGGTTCCGTATTATCCGGCATCGCGGGCAGCGTCCTACTACTGTTGACAAATAAGAAGGCTAAGAAAGCGCTGTAATTTTTATTTACTGATAGTCAAGCTCTAACAAAATATTTAAAATTTGTCTTTTGAAATATAAAATCCTTGTCTATCTTTGCAGACCGAAAAACGGACACGCATTCCGGAATAAAAAAGGCCCGTTCGTCTAGGGGTTAGGACGCAAGATTTTCATTCTTGAAACAGGGGTTCGATTCCCCTACGGGCTACCTCAGGGGAAAGATTCAAATTAAACGAATCTTTCCCTTTTTTTATTGCGTCTAATTCGTTGTTGATCAGTAAATAAGCAATAAGTCGAACAGGATGGTTAAAAGGGGGGCTGGAAAAAAATATCTTCCGGAAATAGGCTCGGACGGTTTGAGGGAAGAGCCTTGAGGTCCTTTCTTCGTTACAAGCACTCTTAAATTATAATATTTAAGGCGACAATGAAAATCCCCGACACTTCTGGGTATCGGGAATCTTCTTTAGTGAAGCTTTTCAGAAAGCCTCTTATTTGAACAAAAGTTGTTTTCCTCCTATTGTACCAATTGAACCGAAAGCTCATTAAGCAATCCTTTTGCATCGTTGAGATCTTGATTCCAAGTCTGGTTAGGTTTCGTAATCTTCAATTTCTGGATGGCCGTTTCCAACCGATCTAAGTTAGCTTGGTCTCCCTTATTTTCCAGTGCTCGTTTCACAACTTGAATCTTCGCATAGTCTTGAAGCCCCTCCAACAGTCGCTCGTAACGAATCGAGCTTCTAGCATTTGGGTAGACGATATAGGTATCGCCCGCCGGCCAGGTACGGAAACGGGAATCTAACAATGGATTTTCTACCCAAGAATTGAATGCCCATCGTAACATACCGTCAAAATTCGCTGCTTCTGCAAACCACGCCACGAGGACAGATTCCGCTGGGTCAGAAAATGTAAACTGATTGGGAAACGCATTACCGCAATAGATATAAAACGTCGTGTTCAATCCCCGTGATTGACGGTCTTTTAGATCTTCTTCCGAAAATGGGTGTCCCATTGCAATACTAACATCGTCGCTATTCGGATAACGTCGATAAGTTCTTTGGTTATCAGCATAAGAAACACCTAATTCCGGTGACACTTTTTGTAATAAAGTCAAAGCACCGTCCACTTCTTCCCTCGTACGTTCATCAATGGCTATATTTGTTTTTTCCAACCACCCCTTCCCCCGAAGGTGTTCTACGAAATCTTCTAAGAACGGCGTCCATAATTGCTCAAATATAGGTGTACCCGGTTTAGCCTCGACATTTACCAATTCACCACTTGTTTCATCATTATAATGGATTTCATTATTCCAAGGGATGATGGAATAACAATTTATCATCTTGTTAACACCAAGATCCAGCATAAACTGCACCCATTTATCAAATACGCTGTAATCATACTTCCAGGAACCATCCTTTTGCTTTGTCCATATAATCATATCTGCATAAGGGTCAAATGTCTGCACATTCCAAGGATCTTTGTTAAGGGTCGCAGTGATCACTTTCTGCCCGACGTCTGCTAACATCTGCATCTGTGGTTTCAGCGCTTTGAAATGTTCCTCCGACCACATTTCGAGCCCTTCTACACGTGCTACTGCCGATGGATGTTGCCATTGATCTAAATGGTAAGTCCATTCCGATGGCTTAGGCAGGAGCTTATCTATAACATGTAAAGAGAGATTCAGTTCTTGCGTGGGTACTTCAGCAGCTTTCACTTGTACCTTTGCCGTATAGTAACCTGGTTTTGCGTCTTCCGGAATACGTAATGTTACCCAAACTGGCCGTACCTTCTTTGCTTCGAGATCGAAAGAGTTCAGATTATCTAACATATCGGGCGACAGAGACGAGGCGAAATCTTCCGGCTTACGATGACCACATCCCCCGGCGTACTCATCTGTCATCACATAACGAACAAAATGGGTAGACGCTATATCCGATGGCAAATCGCTGCCGCTTTCTGCACGAAAACCTGATACGTCCACTTGCGCACCGGCAATTTCAGCATTTGTCCATAGTAATATTTGAGCAGAGACACGCTCTCCTCTCCACCCTGTCACAGACGCTTGCTTTTCGACGGCGAAGTCAGGAGCTATGGACTTCGGAAAACGTTTATCAATCGTCACAAAAGAAGCGTGTAATCCATTTTCTACTTTAGACCAATCAGACAATGTATCTGCCGTCGGGTCGGGTAATTCCTTAAAGTTGACCAAATCCAAAGGAGTTCTCCGCTCCTGTTCTTGTTGGTTTTGGCCGCATGCAGAAGTCACTCCAATGAGGATAGCACCACATAGCATACCTTTTAATTTTTGTGTTTTTAAGTTCATAATATGTCATTATTCATTGATGCCAACATGACTCCACCCAATACCGTTGACGGAGTTCTAAGAGATAACCTGACATAAACTTCGTCAAAAAGTCCAGCAGATGCAAATGTTGCTGAAACACAATCGATTGCATAAAGTTACTCGCTTGTTTTTAAGGAGCTTTACAAGGTAATGAAAGAGAAGGGCGCATACCATATCATTCCACAGCGCTTACCTGCCGATAGGCTGGCGTCTCAGAATTATTCGGGCAAGATTGGATCGATTTCCGAAATTTTTACCGACATGCGTATTACCCCCTTCGGGAACCTGCATTCTCGAAAAACACTCAATAACTTACTGGGCACCGGTCGAACACAGGTCGAAGAGACCGGCTCGTTTACGAAAGAACACCTTCCAAATGAACACGTTTTTATTAGAACAGGACATTCCTAAATGTGATGTCTGGATAAAACCTTTTCGTCTCAGAAAAAGCTAGCCTCTCTCCTCTCCCTGTCCTCTCCCCTGCGAGCCAACTTGAGCGGCACTGAAGGTGCACTCGATTGGGAATTTCCCCATGGAGCTCGCAACGAGTACCCATTAAGTTCCGACCAATATTAATCGAACCACCGAAGCCATCTTCAAGAGAGGTATAAGCGCGGGGCTCGACGGCATGTGTCGATTTATTATCTATATTGGAGGCCTGCGTATTTAGGGCCTCTTTTTGATTTTTAAATATTTTCTTCTTTTGGGAAGAGTCTTTGGCCGACTGCCTACCTACTGGGCAAAGCCCTCCTTAAACGCCTATATCTAGTTTTGTATAAGAAAATGAGTGTAGAAAAGTATATTTGACTTTGACAGAAATCTCTGAAAAATGGACGATGCTTATTCATAATTGAGACATCATCCTAAATCAGTCCTTAACTTTATTTGTTGGGATAAAGGAACCGTAAAAACTCCGGGAACCATTCTTCAAATGCGCCTTTCAGAAGCTCATCGTTTTTCTTTCTAGGTTTTTTGCTATTTGGATAAATATTTTTTGACACAAGGCAAATACAAGAGTTTCAGAATTTTATAATCTTTACAACCCAGCGATTGGATCATTATAAGCTGCAACGCATGAAGAAAATCTATTCTGTGCGTTCTAATAAAAATAAAGAAATGTGATAGGCGCCCTTGATAAACCCTTTACCGATGTTGCTATTCTTATAAATGAAGCTCGCCATAATTGCATATACTAAATATCCCCTGTTGCCTCGTGCAGTAGATTTAAAACCCAAACAAAAACACCTATCAAAACCATCGCGGATAAAAGGACAAAGGAAAGGATAGCGAATCCGGTCCAAAAGCAAATTGATAAGAAAATCGTCATCTTTTTAAAAAATTTCATTGCTGCGCATCAGCTAATGATAAGACAACATTAGAGCAGAAGACCCCTACCGGAAATCGATTTAACCTATGCACCGCTATTTTGAACATAGTTGTCGCGTTTTTTGAAGGGAAATCGTTGTATAGGCCTAACCTCATTAAAGCCTGTTATGAAACGAGGAATCATATTAATCTCTTTTTTCCTTTCAATTTTCGCTTGCGATAAAGAAGATAGGGAGGACAAAGAATGCATGCTACTTATGTATGTGCCATTACCTTCCCTTGAAGAAGTTTACGGGTGTACCGATACTCGCTATGCATTTCATATCGATCTAAAGGAAACACATGAATTAATCCGAACGAAGCATACTTATGATGAAAAGGTAACAGGGAGCTGTCATCCAGCCATCGATTTCGAGAAATATGACCTGTTAATAGGAAGAAAAGGACTAAAATCAGGCAATCATTCAATAACGTATGAGTTAAAAAAAAGCTGTACGGGAGAGGAACGATTAGTTGTCACCTTTCATCAGGATATAAGTGCCGTAGCGGCTACTGTCACTTATCATGTCTTATTGCCAAAGGCAGACAGCAATCGAACAATTGCAGTCGAAACAAAAATAGTATATTGATAGGCTGTCCATCAAGTAAACGACCCCATGATTAGTCCCTAATTTCATTTTCGTTAATTTCTCGCTTGATACGTTCGTTTATATCAATATGGGTATTCCTGAAAATGAAGACAGTCGTCCCATATTCACGCGCGTAGGGGTTGGTTACGGAATCAGCCACAAAGGTATCGGCAAAAAAGGGACTGGTTTCCTTTAACTCCTCCTTTACCTCTCTGTAATTTTTTACACGTATCAAATGAACATACTTTTTATCCAAATTTATCCAATGAAGATAATCGGCATTGAAGGAAACGGCAGTCACCTCCTTTGTCTTCTTGTAATAATTGATGGCACCTGCTTGTCCGTAATTATCGCAAAGCACCAGTGTATGCTCTCCTTTCGGAAGCCTTGAAAAAGCAAGATCAACCTTGTTTGCCAATTCCTTCCATCCCAGCATATCAGCAAAATCCTGCGGTAGAAGGTGATCTTTACCATCCTCCCACCTAAGCAAGCCTAAAGCACGATAGGTCGCCTGATGCGCCAAGATATAGGCCGGAGTCTTATTCGGGAATGCAGTATGGTACATCGGTATAAAAAACAAAAAAGGGAGCAAAACGCAGGCAAAGCGTAAATTATTAACCTTAGTGCTTCCTCTTTTTAATAACTCTCCCAGATAAGCGGATCCAAAAGCCAAATAGATAGGATATAAGCCAATAGCATAATATCCTTTAGCTTTTAAAGCAATAAACACCATTAAGGTGATACAAAAAGACCAAAAGAAGACCCGATACTTTTTAAAAGGAGCATAGAAGACCAATGCATAAAAGGCAGCAAAGAGAACAAACAAAGAACCTAAAAAATAAATGACCTGTTCCTTCAAAAAGCCTACTCTACTGACATTAATCAATTGTGTATCCGTTAATTCTTTTAAATGATGATATACGGGAAAGTGGTGCTTATATTGCCACCAAAGATTTGGCGCGATAAGCAGTAAGGTTAATAAAGTGGATATATAAAAGGATGGTTTAAGGAAAATACTTCGTTGCGGGGTCAAAAGCAACGCAGGAAAAAGTCCAACCAGCAGGAAAATTATATTGTATTTATTCAGAAAGCCTAAAGCGAAGATAAGTGCGCCCGCATAAAGCCATTTGCTATCCGCCGAATTGATATATTTCAAAAAGATGAAGTAAAAAGCCGTCCAGCAAAGCACATCCAATGAATTGGGTTGATAAAGAATATTCAAGCGTAAAAGAACAGAAAAAAGTATGGCCGTAGCAGCCAATATCAAAGAAAAAAGATTTCCCTTAAGCTCTTCGACTGCTTTCCAAACAAATATCAAGGTGAGGGCTCCAAACAGAGCCGGAAAAAATCGAATCCAAAATAGGGTGTTACCCAGAAAATAAATTATTTTTGATATGATAGAGGTGACCGGTGGAACAGATAAAAATCCCCATGCTAAGTGGTTTCCCTGATCGAGGTGCAAAAATTCGTCACGATGCAATTCGTACGTTGAATTTACCAAAGCATATTGCAATATAAACTTCAGTAAAACAAAGACAAGCAATATGCCATTTTTTTTATTCATCGATTGAGTTTAAGCGGATTAGAATTTATTACTCAAACTTAATCAATTTCCGGCATTAGTAATATTTCTCCAGTTGACTTTAATGAAATCCTTAACAAAAAATTAAAACTAAATTAATTAGTAATACTGCGTATTTTATTAGTATTTTTGCTCTGAAGCGATACGCAAATTACCCTTTATTTGTCGTGTTTTAGCGCATAGCTCCTTAAATACGATTATTTATTTTGTAAAGCGTTATTGGAAGGAAACGGGACCCTTTAATTGATACAGCCATGGATAAAATTGAAGCATTGAATATCGTGAAAAACATTTATACCGAAGCTGACCGGACCGGCAATATGCTGCCGATATTTAATAGTTTGGCAGAAGATGTAATCTTCCACTCCACCATTCCGGAAGGCACACCCATAAGCGGAATTTTCAAAGGCAAACAGAATGTCATTAATTTCTATAAGAATCTGCTGCCTTCAGTAGCTATTTTCCAAAAATTGACCCCTTCCGTTTTCGTTATGCGAGATGACAGGGTAATTGTCGTGGGAGAAAACATCTTCACGCTTGTCAAATCCGGTGAGACCTATCACAGGCCTTATGTCAATATTATTAGTTTGGTTGATCGCCTCATCACGTCGATTATCTTAATTCAAGATTTCTCGGGATTTAACAAGCTTTATCAGAAAGAGATAAAACGCTGTTAATTTTTATCGACCGGACGGACCCAAATAGCTTATTATAGATTTCTGGCGAGAAAGCGGTTTCTTCGTTTTGCTTTTTGTAGAAAATATTATTTCTTTACACTACGAAAAACACATGTCAGATTACCCTATACATAATCAAATGCTTCCCAGTCAAGATAACGTTCAGCTAGCGCATGCTGTAGCTGCAGCCATTGGCATTGATCCACAGGTTTATGCTTACTACGATGACAATAGAGAAAATAGTCTCCATATCCTAAACTGCATCGACCCAATGGATCCAAAAAGTAAGATTTACTGTACGATAGGCTTATCAGATTACCCCAATGAAATAGAAATGATCAAGGGCGTGTTAAAAAACATCCCAATTGAATTGATGATAGCAGGTAACGAAAGTAGCGATAAATGGGCAAATATATTATCGACGGCAGGCTTCTTCGTTACCAAGAACAAGTGGACTTGTCAACCCGGCACCGTGTTTAAGAACATGATTGATATGTACCATAAGGGCACCCATTTAAAACATTTGCTTTTTGTGGAGCCGGTGATGTGGCAAGAAAAGCTTGAGCAAATGAAACTCTCCAACAAAAAGGTTCATTTCTTATTGCTAATCCCCATTTCAGATGCCGAATGTAAATATCGGGAGAAACATGGTTTCGATGCGCTTGAAAGCATCTTTATGGAAAAAGAAATCGATATTACCAATCTCAATAGGCTATCCGTTTTATAATTATTTTACCGGGGATATGTTGGCAACAACGGCCTTCTATTTTCGAAAAGCCAGCCCTTTCTCTTCGAGCTTTTGTTTAAGTTTCGGGATCGATCCAGGTCCCATACCATGCAGGCTAAGAATTTCCTTTTCACTAAAGCTTGCCAATTTACGCAAGGTTGTAATGCCTTGGTTTTCCAAGGCCCTTCGGGCAGGTGCAGCAATTGCAGCAAGAAAATCTTCGGTTACCGCGCGTTGCTGTTCGCATAGGGGACATACGGGGCAATCGCTACTTTTATAATACTGATGTCCTTGGTCGCAGGTACGAAGTGTTTTGCTTTGTTTAACCATAATCTACTATTGATGAACAAACTACACTCTTTTCGAACGCATTGCTTTTACTATTTTTAATTGCTTATCCTTGCAGAAATAAGCATAGTCGTCCGAGTCGACACCATACAAAGTCACCTTTCCTTCTTCGTTACTATGAATGCCCCATCCATAGCGCTTTGCTAAAGGAGAAGATCGCAAGCAGGCCTGTCCCTTGGAAAAAAAATCCGCTCTCGCAGCAGTCAGATCGCCTTTTAAATCATTCTTCCAGACAAAACATTGAAACAAGATATCATCAGAGGTGTATTGATAAGGATGTTTCATAATCAGATCAAACTGCATGTTGGCAATCGTTTTGCCGGATTTTTTCTCCGGAGGAATTTCGCCCTTTTTTGCAGTACAATCATCCGCTACTTCAATGAATGTATTTTTGTAATTTGTGGTATGTGTTTTCATTTATTAATTACGATACCATTGCTTAGGAACGCCCAATATTAGCGGAAATAGACAATACCCCCACCTACCATCAGATGATTCTCTTTCTCCTTCCTGTTTGCATCACTAAGGTAGCAAAAAGGAAGGGAATTACAATGGATGGATGAACGCCTAAAGGTTCCCTTTCTTCAACTCTTCTACAGCAAAAGCAGCCGCTCTCGCCGTCATGGCCATATAAGTAAGCGAGGGATTAACGCAACCCGAGGAAGTCATGGCAGCGCCATCTGTTACAAAAACATTAGGTGCATCCCAAACTTGGTTATGAGCGTTTAACACGGAGGTCTTGGGATCTCGTCCCATACGGGCCGTACCCATTTCATGAATGCCTTGTCCCATGGCAAATACACTACGGTATCCCGTTACTTCTTTAACCCCCGCAGCTTCGAGCATCTCTTTTCCTTCTTTTATAATATCATCAATCATCAATTTTTCATTCTCTTTAATTTCTGCATCGATTGCCAAAACCGGTAAACCCCATTTATCTTTCCGATTTTTATCGATATATACCCTGTTCTCGTGATAAGGTAAAATCTCACCAAAACCGGTAAGGCCAATCGACCAAACTCCCGGTTCGCATAATTCTTCCTTCAGCCCCGCCCCAATACTCAATTCAGCTATAGATCGTTGCCATGCATCCCGACCTGCTCCACCTTGGTAACCATATCCTCTAATAAATGAACGTTTATCATCACCGATATTCTGAAAACGCGGTATGTACA
Organism: Olivibacter sp. LS-1; assembly: GCF_008245145.1. Taxonomy (GTDB): domain Bacteria; phylum Bacteroidota; class Bacteroidia; order Sphingobacteriales; family Sphingobacteriaceae; genus Olivibacter; species Olivibacter oleidegradans. Next base: position 5,836,567 of record NZ_CP041643.1, read on the forward strand.
CGCCATTTGCTCGTCTGCCATAGACATATTTATCCTCATAGCCTTCTACAATCCCTCTAGCTCCGTTACCTAGTGTATGATCCATTACGTTATGCCCTAATTCCCCCGAACTGCTACCCAATCCGCCTTCCCAGATATCCGTCGCAGAGTTCATTAATACCCAAGCGGAGTTAAGTGCCGATGCATTTACGAAAATGACTTTAGCGAAATACTCATAAGTCTGTCCATTTTCGGCATCTAGAATCCGAACACCTTTGGCTTTTTTCAATTCCTTATCATATAGGATCTCCATGACAATCGACCACGGCCGAACGGTTAAATTACCCGTCTTGACCGCCGCAGGTAAAGTAGACGACTGTGTACTAAAATAGCCTCCAAAATTACATCCGTTGCTACATTGGTTTTGGTATTGACAGTTAATCCTTCCGGGCAGCGGTTTCGTGATGTTGGCAACTCGACCGATAATCATCGCGCGCTTATCGCTATAGTGCTTTTTAATACGAGCTGCTACATCCTTCTCTACAACATTCAGTTCCATCGGTGGCAAAAATTCGCCATCGGGTAAAATAGAAATCCCATCACGATTACCGCTTATACCGGCAAAGCGTTCCACATAACTGTACCAAGGAGCGAGGTCTTTATAACGGATGGGCCAGTCGACCGCAATCCCATCGCGAAGATTAGCTGTAAAGTCTACATCGCTCAGACGATAGCTCTGCCGTCCCCATATCAATGATTTTCCTCCTACCTGATATCCCCTAACCCAATCAAAACGTTTGACTTCTACATAAGGATTATCAATTTCATTGACTAAAAAATTGACATTACCTTCCGTCATAGGCCAATAACGAGCCTGTATAGGATGCTCATGAAGCATTTTTTGACTTCTATTATTACGGTATGGGTAATCCCATATATCCTTTGCCGCAAAGCCATAATCCTTTACATGCTCTACATTCCGGCCACGTTCCAACATCAGCGTTTTTAATCCGCTCTCTGTAAGTTCTTTAGCGGCCCAACCACCGCTAATGCCTGACCCAATAACAATGGCATCATAATTTTTCTCTGTCATATATGTGTTTTTAGTATCCGACGATCATAACGAAATCTTTTACAAACAGCAGTGCCAACGTTGGCTTTACCGAACATCTCAATTAACTGATTGTTGTGTGAAAGACTCGCATAAATATTTTATATTGGTTTATTAAACAGACCTTGTCATTATCCAAACATAAATAATTCCTCGCTAAAGCGCAAATAGGAAGTAATTTATTTCATTCAGTATAAGCTTCATGATACTATTTACATGGAGAGAAAACAATTTAACGAAAACACCATATAACGACAAAATCCATCGTTTTTTCGTAAATTTGTGATACCCTTCTCCTCCTAAACATTCTCAGTAAATTTTTGGCCTTGCATTCCACGTCAAATCCACGTGAAATCCACCTTTAGTCCACGTTAGATCCACCTGTCATTCGGTATCCCTTTGGTGTATACCCGTGTTTCCTTGCTTTTCTATAGAGCGTACATAGCACGGATAGCGCACGAATATCACAGGAATGGAAAACGAATAGAACACGACTGGAAATAAATGAATGTAAGGCTAATTTCATTTATAGCTGTACTCATAAAAATTTCTTAACACATGCTACAACATTTTCCTACCTTGTACGTCTAATGCATTAAAAACTATAGGAATGTTCAGTAGAATATTATTTATTATACCAATTTGGTTGATTTTAGATTTTTACTTTTTTCAATCGCTAAAGTCAGTTACGCAAAATCTATCAAGTGCCACTCGAAATGGAGTTCATTGGGCTTATTGGCTGTTTGATCTTGTGTTGATTTTAATCGTACTCTTTTTAATATTTATAAACCCAAAACTGCTACCGGCCAAATACATCTTTGTACTCGTCGGTTTTGTTTTACTTAGCTTGGTTCCCAAGTTATTAGTACTTCCTTTCCTCCTCTTGGAGGATATCACTCGTTTAGGAAGCTATGCATGGAATTTCAAGAACAACATCCCTTATCCCGAAAGAAGAAAATTCATTGGTCAAATTATACTTGGCGTTAGCGCCGTCCCTTTCCCTGCCATCATTTACGGGATGTCTCGAGGTAAATATCAATATAAAGTGCATCATCATACCTTATATTTCGAAGATTTACCCGAGGCCTTTGATAACTTTACCATTACACAACTATCCGATATACATTGTGGCAGCTTCACGGATCACGCCTCGGTTAAAAGAGGAATAGAACTAGCAAATGAGCAGAAAAGCGACTTATTGGTTTTCACCGGTGATTTGGTAAACAATGAGTCCATCGAATTGGATGAATGGCAAAGTTTATTTGCCCGATTAAATGCTCCCTTTGGTGTCTATTCCATATTAGGTAATCACGACTACGGCGACTATACCGAATGGCCTTCTCCGGATGCAAAGGCAGCCAATTTGAACCGATTAAAGACCATGCAAAAAGAAATGGGTTTCCGTTTATTGCTTGATGAACATGTCAAATTGGAGAAAAATGGTCAATTCATCAACTTGGTTGGTGTACAAAACTGGGGTAAGAATTTCGCGCGCTATGGCAATCTCGAAAAAGCGATGTCTACCGTAGATCGTGATAGCTTCACGGTCGTATTATCACATGATCCTACTCATTGGGAAGCTGAAATTTTACGGCACCCCATGCCGGTTCATCTAACCTTAGCGGGCCATACACACGGCATGCAATTCGGCATCGAAATTCCCGGTTTCAGGTGGAGCGCTGTTAAATATATTTACAATCAATGGGCAGGCCTATATAATAAAGGAAAGCAATATATTAACGTAAATCGCGGATTTGGTTTTATAGGCTTTTCAGGAAGAGTAGGTATTTGGCCTGAAATCAGCGTCATTACCTTAAAGAAAAGAACAGTTTAAGCCGCTACACTTTCAAAGTGACCTCGATTACACAAATCCGCGCGCTAAGTTTCAAGTTAGGTGGTGGTGGATAACTACCGGTATAAAATGTAAGGTAAAAAATTCTTAAGAAAGCTAAAACGATTTAATTATATTTGAAACCGATAGAAATAGCTATAACCAAAAAAACCGTCATGAAACTAAAAACAGTTACCTTACTTCTTTTATGCTCTTCATCGGGCCTAGCAGCAGAAAAACAACTGGCTGACTATGTCAATACTTTACAAGGGACTAATTCCAAGCATGAGCTTACTCGAGGGAATACCTATCCAACAACAGCATTGCCATTTGGTATGCATACTTGGACGCCACAAACCGGAAAAAATGGAGACGGTTGGAAATACCAGTATTTTAAGAAAACCTTAAGAGGCTTTCAACAAGCGCACCAATGCAGTTCATGGACAAATGATTATGCTGTATTTTCTTTTTTTCCAACGATTGACAGTCTACAGGTAGACGAAGAAAAGCGAGCGACGGGATTTTCACATGAAAATGAAATTGCCAAGCCCTATTACTATCAGGTAAAAATGGATAATCATATCCAAACAGAAATGGCTCCAACCGAGAGAGGCGCGCATTTGCGCTTTTCGTTCCCAAAGGGACATAAGGCGTTTCTAGTGCTTGATGGTTATACGGGTTATAGCTTGGTTAAAATTCTACCCAAAGAAAGGAAAATCATTGGCTATGTACATAATGGTCGCGGATTTAAAGAGGGTTTTAAAAGCTTCTTTGTGGCCGAGTTTGATCAGCCGTTTCTTGATTATGGTACGTGGGAGAACAGGAAAAACACGACCGATGCACGGACTTTGGAAGCAGAAGGCGATGGAAAAGGTGCTTATTTGGTGTTCAAATCAGGTGCAACTGTACAAGTTAAAGTGGCCTCTTCTTATATCAGTCAAGAGCAGGCTGAACTTAATTTAGACAGAGAACTGGGAGATGATAAAAAGCTGGAAGTAACCAAAAATCGTGCGGCTACTGTCTGGAATAAACATTTGGGAAGAATTAAGGTGGAAGGAGGCAGTGAAGAAGACAAAGCTACCTTTTATAGCTGCTTCTTCAGAGCAAGTCTTTTTTCCCGTCAGTATTTTGAGTATGATAAGGATGGTAAACCTTATTATTTCAGTCCGTATGATGGAAAAGTGTATCCGGGCCATATGTTTACGGATACCGGTTTTTGGGACACGTTTAGGGCACAATTCCCTTTAAATGCGCTTCTCTATCCAACAATGCATGGCCAGTATATGCAGGCGCTACTTGCCGCTTACGAACAGTGTGGTTGGCTACCCTCCTGGTCTTTTCCCAGTGAAGCAGGAAGTATGATCGGCAATCATGCCATTTCGCTACTAGCCGATGCTTGGGCTAAGGGTATTCGTACATTTGACCCTAAAAAAGCACTGGAGGCTTATTTACATGAGGCTACTAACAAGGGACCATGGGGGCCAGCCAATGGCAGGGATGGCTGGAAGGAATATTACCAGTTGGGTTATGTCCCCTATCCGGAGGTAAGAGAAGCTACTGCCAAAACGTTGGAATACGCTTATGATGACTTCTGTGGTTACCAACTTGCAAAAATGACCAATCAACCCTTTTACGCGGACATTTTTAAACGGCAAATGTTTAACTATCGGAACGTCTACGACTCCAAAACCCGATTTATGCGCGGAAGAGATAAAAATGGTAACTGGAACAACAATTTTGATCCCGCCGAATGGGGTGGTCCTTTTACTGAAGGAAACGCCTGGCACTGGGTTTGGTCGGTTTTCCATGACACAGAAGGACTGATTAAACTCTTAGGTGGAGATGCCAACTTTATTGCTAAATTAGACTCCGTATTTACGGAACCGAACCGCGTGAATGTAGGCACTTATGGCGGCTTGATTCACGAGATGACCGAAATGGTAATGGCGAATATGGGACAATATGCTCACGGCAATCAACCGATTCAGCATATGGTATATCTATACAATTACGCGGGTCAGCCCTGGAAAGCGCAGTATCATGCACGGGAAGTTATGCGCAGGCTATATAACAGCACAGAAAACGGCTATCCTGGTGATGAGGATCAAGGACAGACCTCATCGTGGTATGTATTAAGCGCCCTCGGTTTCTACAGCGTTTGTCCCGGAACTGATCAATATGTCCTGGGAAGCCCGGCATTTAATAAAATCACCATTAGTTTAGAAAATGGGAAAGAATTCATTATTCAGGCGGATAAAAATAACGCAGACAACGTATACATACAAAAGGCCTCTTTAAACGGGCAGGACTATTCGAAAAATTACCTCACCTATTCAGCTATAAACAATGGAGGCATCTTAGTATTGGAAATGGGTGCAAATCCAGATAAGGAAAGAGGTGTTCGTGAAGAAGATAGACCGTTTTCTGTTAGCAACTCATTTATCGAAATGGAATAAAAAAGAGAGGTTTCACTGATTGTTAAATACCGTATATTTTGCTATTTTTGCGAAACGGAAATGATGCCTTCCGACTGAACCGCCTTAAAAAAGCTGATGGCGTCTACTAAAATAAAAGGAATGCGATAGACACTTATATGCGGTCTATTAGAGCCTATTTTGTAGACACATAGCTTTGTATACCATGATAGATAAAATTTTCTTGCTTGAACAGGTTCGCGTTTTGAAAAATCTACTGCGGTGGACCCTTATTATCCTCCCTGTGTCTATCGCGATAGGGAGCATGGTTGCCCTGTTTCTTTGGTTGCTTCATCTTTGCATCCATTTTCGTTTCGAGCATCCTTGGTTACTTTATTTCCTCCCCCTAGCAGGTTTGCTTATCCATTTTGCTTATAAACTGTACGGAAAAAATGCCGAACGGGGTAATAATTTAATTATCGACGAAATTCACGAACCGGGAGGAGGTATTCCGAAACGTATGGCACCTTTGGTTTTATTGAGCACAGTTGTTACCCACCTCTTCGGAGGGTCTGCCGGCAGAGAGGGTACGGCTGTACAAATTGGAGGAAGTATTGCGCAAGCCTTTAGCAAATGGTTTGGTTTAAACGACAAAGAAACTGGTATTCTATTGACCGCTGGTGTAGCTGCAGGTTTTGGTGCCGTATTTGGTACACCACTAACCGGTGCCATCTTTGCGCTCGAAGTGTTAACCATCGGACGCATTCAATACCAAGCCGTTTTTCCCTGCTTAGTGGCAAGCCTTATCGGCGACCTTACCGTTTCGGCATGGCAGGTCCATCATACGAGTTACCGGATCGATGCAATTGATATTCCAAATTATTTTGACGCCTATTTCTCGTTGAACCCTTTGCTGTTAATAAAAGTTGTAATCGCCTCAATTGCCTTTGGCTTAGCCAGTTTATTATTTGCGCAAATGGTCCATAGGATGAAGCATCTTTTCCTTAGCGTTTTTTCTAAAACATGGATTGTGCCTATGGTGGGTGGGCTAACGATCATTCTCTTAACATTTATTTTAGGTAAACCCGATTATTTGAGCTTAGGTGTTGATGCGGAATATAATGGCGCGATTACCATCCCATCCGCTTTCCAAGCTGGCGGGGCTGATACCTGGAGTTGGCTGTGGAAAACCATTTATACCAGCGTCACCCTAAGCAGCGGCTTTAAAGGTGGCGAAGTGACACCGCTATTCTATATTGGAGCAACCTTGGGAAATACCTTATCAACGTTATTAGATGCACCCGTCAGTCTTTTTGCTGCCTTAGGTTTTCTGGCCGTTTTTGCCGGTGCCACCAATACTCCCCTAGCTTGTACTATTATGGGCGTTGAGCTGTTCGGAGGAGAATATGTACTCTACTTCGCCATCGCTTGTTATACGGCTTATTTTTTCAGTGGACATAATGGAATCTATAGTGCACAAAAAATTGGCATAAAGAAATTAGACGCTTAAGAGACTAGGGCTGATAGTTATCCTGATAAAGGAAGCGTAAACCATAAAATAGTGCGGGTAACACTACACTCCCATGGTTCTCTTCATCAAAACGCCTATAATGCCATCGTAAGGTTGGTTGTGTCGTTTCTTTGAGCATATCAGGCAATGACAAGCGTTTTTCATGGTTTGGATTTATGTTTTTTTCCATTCCGGCGCTGGCGACGAATAAACCAACGTGATCAAATTGCGATCTTTGCAGAATCTCCTTTGCTTCTGTCAACAATTTGGAATCATCCCACCATAAACTTGGATCGATAGCTAAATAATCGGAAAATAATTGGGTGTGTTTTAGAAAGATATTGATGGTTGTTAACCCGCCAAAAGAATGGCCGATGAGCACGCGTCTTTTGCTCGTACGAAATTGGCTATCCACCAAGGGAAGCAGTTCTTTTTCAAGAAAGGAGACAAAGCGTTCTCCACCACCGCTATTTGTTAAAGTGGCATGTCCACGCTCGCTAACTGCCGGTGTGGGCGTCAAGTCCCGGGTACGATCGGTATTTTCAATCCCAACAATAATGGCATCGGGTTTACGGCTACGGCCTCCGCGATGTAAGGCGGCCTGTACTCCGGTTACGGTTAAAAAATTCAGTTCGGCATCCAACACGTAAATTACGGGATAATGATGATTGATTGCGCGTTTATCGTGGTAGTTTTCCGGCAAATGAATCCAAATAGATCGTTCTTCTTTCAATTGCCGGGAAACAATTTTATTCTTTTTCCCAACAATTAAAAGACTATCGTTCTCCTTTGCCTGCAAATCCATCATAAAGAAAAAAAACACAAATAATGTATGTATGGTATATTTCATTCTACAACAACTTTAAATATGTTCTGTTTGTTCCAGACAGCATATAATAGTCGTTTAGGCTCCCCTCCTTTCCATCACTCCGATCTATTCTTCTATTTCTATGCGCATATCACGAACACGCGTCTTAAATTCAACTGGTTGGTCAAGGTTCTTTTTCGCGCTTGTCTTTTTTGATTTCTTTTTAAGCTTATTGATCCAAATAATCGTACCGGTTACAGGCAAACTGGTAGCTATTAAGCAACCGATAAAATAAAGAATTTTGGAAAAAGTGCCGTAGATATCTCCAAGATGCAAAGGTTTAATGGAAGCAACGATGCGTTCGTTCAGTGGTTTATCACCAAATCGATCGACTTTAATTAATTCACCGCTATATTGATCAATCACTACTTTATCCGTCGCAGCAGGCGCAAAAAAACCGGTTTTGTTCTTATAAACTACAGCCGAAGCAGCCTCATCTGCCGGTAAGCTAATCCGAACGTCTCCTTTATAGGAGAGTTGCGCATTAGCCAAAGCTATATAATCCGCTATTTCCAAAGACCGCTGGTTTTGCCCCTTAAGCTCGGATCCCGGGAATTTTTCATTCCTTCCACCGAAAACCTTTGCACCCATTACATTGCTTACCCCATCACGATACCATTCAAAAGACCAGCAAAGGCCCGTCAATGCCATAATGGTTAACAGGATAAATGAATAGAAACCTAAGGTATTGTGCAAATCGTGATTAAATCGTTTCCAATTGGAAGTTTTAATGGTAAATCCCGGTTTCCACATTTTCCATTTTTTCATCTGCTTCCATTTAGCAGGAGCCCATAAGACCAATCCGGAAATTTCGAGTATCAGAAAAACCAACGTAGCAACTCCAACAATCATTTTACCAACTCCTCCCTCAATGAGTAACCAGCGATGCGCTTGCATCATTATCAAAAAGAATTGGGATGATGCATGTTGTGTTGTCCCCTGTATTTCGCCGGTGTAAGGGTTCACGAGATAGTTGGTACCTCTATTGCGGCCATGTCCACCGGCCTTGCCCTCGCCACTTTTACCTTCTTTTCTGTCCTGCCTAGGCTTTTTCGCTAATTCTTTTTTTATTTTGACCGGTTGAGTTGCAAAGGTCCAGGCTTCTTGCGGATTGTTCGGTATGGTCACGGCTGTAACACGCGACTTGGTTTCCCTCGAAATCTGTGCAATCAACTGATCTACCGGGATCAGTTGTTGCCCGGCCTTCGGTACGACGTGGTAAACCTCCCTATTCAAAAAGCGGGTTATTTCATCCTTGAAGGTATAAATCGTACCCGTAAGACATACTATAAACAGTATCAATCCACTAGCGATACCCAACCATAAATGAATATCACCAATAAATTTTCGCAGGGTGTATTTTTTCTGTACAGTCCTTTGTTTAGCAATCATAGCTCAATGGTTAAGGTAAAAGTGATCTCCGGTATTCGTTTTCAACGAATACCGGAGATGTCGACAAAGCTATTAAAGTGTTAATTTTGTTACCGAATTGACAGATTCTGCCTGTATTACTAGACCAGCCGTTGCGCTGGCTGTCGTTGGATCAATCACATAAATTGTAGGAGCCGTTGTATCGGTTGTCACCGGAAAATACAACTTGCCTCCATCGGCAAAAGGAAGACCTGTGGCTGTTATTTGATCTTTCGATGGGAAACCATTGGTTAACCAGGTGAAGGATCGATCTCCCATTTTTACGATCGCATATTGCGTTGCAGGCGTATTGGTATCGTATTGAACACTATTGTAGAATTCGAGTAAATAGTAATCCTCTGTAATATACCATACTTTTCTAAAGCGATAACCACCTGACTTTTCTTGGATATTGAAATAATAATCCTGATCAAATGTTTCGGCACCCCGATTAATGCGTAAAGCGCCAGCCGGTTTGGTTGTTGTACCATCATAAGAACCGGAGAACACATATACATTCCCCTCTCCATCTTTGGCTATTTGTGAATAGTATTGGGATTTAAATCTTCCGGAACTGTAACTTAAACGATCATCCCGATAAATTCGCTTTACATTCAAATCGGCATCCAACGCCGCCACCCAAACGCTGTCCGGGAAGTTTACCTTGCCAGTGCTACTTCCTCCACCTGAACCTTCTTCTTTCAGCCCCGAAGCTACTACCCCTGTTAAGAACTCACCGTTTCCTAAATCAACAATGCCCGAAAAAGTGGCTATATCTCCATTTCCTGTAAAATTGGTTGTATTGATGGATTTTTGGGTGAGTTGACTGCGATTGTTCATATCGATAAAGTTGAAAGTAGAACCAATACTACCATCATCTAAAGTCTGTCCACTTACGCCTGTTAACACATAATGGTCATATGTCCCATAAGTAGTAAACCGCGAATTAATCAAAAATTCATTCCCAACAGGTGCCAAGGAACCATCCGATGCTAAACCATAGGTAACGCCAACGCCCGGATTCCCCTGCGCATAATAAAGACCAACGGTGGCCTTTGTACCATAATTTACCCAAGTGGTATAAGTCGTGAGCAGCTCCACACCATTACCTGTAGTAGTAATGGTATCACTATGGTTGGTTAAATCATCCGCTGTTAACAAATAGGTCGCTGTACCGGTTGTAGCAGCAATAAAATACTTTTGGCCATTAAAATCACCGCCCCCGGTATCGGGACCATCACTTTTACTGCAAGCTGTAAGGCCAAACACCGCCAGACCAAGCAACCAACTATTTTTTTTAAAGGTGTTGAATTGAATCATGTTCATGAAAATTGAGTGTATATATTTCTGTTAATGTCTTTTCACTAAGAAATAGCGCAACTTGAGCGCAAAACTTCTGCCCGGTTTCTGTAAGCTATAGTTATCATAAAGCATTTCATTGGTGAAATTGCGTGCTTCAAATGCGATATTGTAGCGTCCGTTCTTCATCATATAGCTCATATTAAAGTCGTGCGAAAGTTGTTGAGGTAGTTCGAGCTTCGTATTACGATCGCCCTGGCTTTCCCAATGCAGGTAAAACTGGCCAATGAAGTTTAGGCTGTAGCCTAAGGAAAGCACATTACCCTTGCCGCAAAAATCACGAATAAAATAAGCAGCGTCAGCATTTCCAAAGAAATAAGGCACATTCGGTACCCGATCGTCATAAACATTACTTAGCTGTGTGCTATTTTCGGAAACCAATTGTTCTTTATTGCGCATATTCTGATAGGTTACATTTCCGCCAAGCGAAAAAATGTCTCGATAATAATAACGAAGCTCGGTGTCTACACCAACGTTACGCACTTTGCCGTGGTTGCTGTAAGCCGCCCCTCCCAAGCGCTGATCAATTAACCGACGGATATAATCATTAATATCCCGATAATAACCTGCTACATCTACATACAGATTATGATCACTCGTGAGTTGCTTATTGAACGTCAAACCCAGATTATAGTTATACGAATTCTCTGCCCGTAACGAAGCATTTCCCGTCTCCAGCACCCCATCGCCAAACAACTCGTTCTCGGTAGGCAAGCGGTAGGCTTTTTCCCAGGACACTTTCAACTGCAAGTGTTTATGTAAAAAATAAGTACTGGCAATACCGTATCCGGTAGTATGATAAGCTTTATCAAAACGAGCGTAAGAAAAAGTACCTGAAGTCCTGGAGGTATCAACCGGCCCGGTAATGTTTTGGGTGTAATGCTTCATAAAAACTGAGGTTACCCATCTGCGTTTATAACTAAAGCGGTAAGAAGCACCAAAGATATTTTTTCGGTTCTCCCTTTTAATCGTATCGGCTGCCGATATCGGATCAAGAATAGCCACCTCATCTGTGTTTTGCCTTTTATAACCAGCTATTACATCGCTAACCGAGAAGGAGTGCATCTCATTGATGCGATAACTTAAATTGGCCGTAGCCGAGGCATTTTTGTTACGGAACTCGCCTAGTGTATGCACACCCGACTCTCCTTTTGAAGATTTTGCCCACGAGTTGCCCAACCAATTATATTGACGAGCAGCGGTATCTATATTTCGATTGTAATTACTGTTGTAATTTGCTGTCAGGCGTAGGTTCAACCCGTCAACAAACAGATCTTTTTTCTCATAGGTCAAAGATGGCAGTATGGTCGATGCCCTTCGCTCCTTTTGTCCATAGACAATTTTCATAATATTGGCATGCTGGATATCCGCGTGCTCCTGCCCTAATGTTAAACCCAACAATAAGCGATCGGCCCAGGGTTTCTTCACAAAGCCGATCTTCGCCATAATGGTTTCATTATGATAGGTATCATGAAAGCGGCGTACCCATTGGTCCTCTTGGTTACCGTTGGGATATTGCACCGTCGTAAAAACCCGATAATCGTTATCCGAGTAATTCTGAAAAGCATTCAGTTGGAATGTGAGGCCTTTAGGTGTGGTATGCCCTAAACTAATATTCGATTTATGTGTATTAAAAGAGCCGTAGGAATAGGACGCATCTAAATAGCTGTTTGCACTTTGATTGGTGACAATGTTAATGACACCGCCCATAGCATCTGCTCCAAATTCAATCGGTACTACCCCTTTATACACCTCAATACGATCGGCAATATTAACGGGAATATTATTCAATTGAAAAGCAGAGCCAAAACCCTCCATCGGCACACCGTCCATAAACAGCTTCACGTGTCGCCCGGTGAATCCATTGAGGAAAACCGACATATTGGAGCCGGTACCGCCGGTTTCTCGTATTTTAACCCCCGAAGCCCTATCTAACATATGACCTAAATCGAGGGTTGAATTATATAAAGACTTCGCATCTAGTGCCACCACGTTGTAAGGAGTTTCTCGCACTTCTTTGATGGCTGATTTTCCAATAACCTCCACTTCGTTGAGTGCCATCCGCGCATCAGGTTTTAAGGTAAAAGATAGATTTTGTTGTTTTCCTTTTCCAACGTGAATTTTGATCGATTGCGTTTCATAGCCTAAAGCCGAACAGGTGATCTCATAATCGCCCGGATATAGATGCAAAAAATATGAGCCATCTTCGCTTGTTATGGTATCGAATTTGGTATACTTTACATAAATACCGGCCTGCGCTATGGGTCGACCGTTTTTATCTTTTACATGGCCCGACAAGAGAGCACTTGGCTCTTGCGCTCGTGCCGCTTGGAAAAAGAAGAAAAAAAACGAAAGGTAAAATAAAAATCTTTTCACGTATATCCTTAATCTTTGATTTGGTTGAGCATCTTTACCATTTCATATTCCTGTATCGGAATTGGTATTTAGACTTATTTTAAATAATTTCGCTCAAAAATAGAGAGGTCGTAAGAGATTGGATGACGGAAAACGGAATAAAAATAGCGCAAAAAGAATTATGTATATTTATTCTAAATTAATAGAGTCAGAAACCGTAGTTTGTGATATAAGGCTGGATAATGCTTACAATCAGGAAGAGTTAGTAACAGAAAGCCAAGTCAATGAAACAAGTGAACGCGCCGATATCCAAAGTAAATCTCGCTACAGCTCAGGCTTTCTGATGCTGGAAACCTATTTTTCGATTCGGAAAAAAGTTACTGATCAATTTATTGTTGAGGGCGAGCATATTCAACTTAGCTTCTTCTTGAACGGGAAATCGCGCATGATGGAGCCTTTACAAGACTCCTCGTGCGACCTTGATATAGGGATAATGCGAAGGAACTATTTTAAAGACTATCATCGCAACTTTGACATGCGGGGAGGGAATGAGGTAAATTATGTCGCCATTTACCTATCGAGCGACTTTTTTCGCAAACTCGTAGAAAAAGAACACTGGGCGGCTAAAGATTCCCTCGTGCAACGTGTGTTGAAGAGGGATGAAAGCGGTTCGAATGACGAAATTTGTGCCATTAGCCTCCCGGTTCTGAAAATATTGCAAGAGTTGTTTCGATCAACTTATGACGGTTTACATCAACGTTATTTTATAGAGCTAAAACTGAAAGAGCTTTTATTTCTATCCTACGTAGAACATACTCAACTGGATACTACTTATAAAGGATTAGAAAACACGTTATATACAACGCTTGAAAAAGTCAAGGCATACCTAACCACACATTTCGACAATCCGCCTACTATCAAACAACTTTCCCGGATGTTCTCGTTGAACGAGCTTAAATTGAAGCAGGGTTTCAAAAATCTATATGGGACAACCATTTACGCTTATGTCATCCATTTACGTATGCAACAAGCTGAAAAAATGCTACTCGAAGATTATTCCGTAAATGAGATGTCCTCCATATTGGGCTACCGCAGCGTATCCCATTTTATCAGTACCTATAAAAAGCATTTTGGATATACGCCAAAACAAGCACTGAAAAGAATTTCACAGTCGCTCCCCCTGTTTGTTGCCTTCTTAAACGGTTGTTTAGACCATAGTTTATAAGCTTGCAAAGAAGCAGAAAATGGGTTAATCCAGTGCACCAAACACCTTCTTCAACAAGGACGTACTTCTGAACGCCGCATTATCGCGCACACCTTTTTCCTTTTCGGCAACCATTTTAAATACACCATTAAGCGTTTCTTCCGTTACATACTGATTCAAATCAGGGGTAACATTTTGTTTAGTGATGCTGTTATATTTGGTAATGATTTGATTCCATACTTTATCGGCACCCACCTTTCCTAACGAATTTTCAACCTTTGGTTCAAAAGCCTGGTACAATTGTGCAGATGTTTTTCCCTTTAAATAGCTGGTGGCCGCCGTATCCGTACCTAAAAGAATCTTCTTTGCATCATCAAAAGTCATGGATGTAATCGCATTAGCAAAAATAGGCACGCCTTCAGTCACGGCATCTTCGGCCGCTCTATTCAATAGTTTAATTCCCTGATCAGCCAAGCTTCCCATACCCATCATTCGTAAAGTGGATTCTACTTTTTGTAGTTTTTCAGGTAGTAAAATCTTTACCAGATTATTCTTATAAAAACCATCTTCCGCTCCTAATTTTTTTATACCTTCTTCGACACCTATATTAAGCGCTTGCTTTAATGCACCCGAAACATCAGTGCTACTTAGTTTCTCCACCGCGCTATTATTGCTGCTCGTTGATTTATTCGTGGTGCTACTATCCGCATTTTTCTGCTGCTCTACTGCCTTTTTAACTTTGTCAAAAATGCTTTGGGCCTGTAGATTAGATGAAATCGCTAAACTGATTATTAAGAGTAGTAAAACACTGCTGACTTTCTTCATTCCTTTTGTAATTACGTATTTCCTTAAATATGGCTTAAATATAAGAAAGTTCTTCACCGAATTTTAATATATTGCTTCGGTTTTCCGATAACGCTATGTTCGAGATTTTATTTGAACACATTAACAGAAAAATTTCGCTTCAGGAAGCGGAAATGGAACAATTAAAAACTTTTTTCATTCCAAAAAAATACCGCAGAAAACAGTATGTACTCCAACAAGGAGATCCATGCAAATACATCGTATTTGTAGAAAAGGGCATGTTGCGATCTTATCAGGTGGACGACAAAGGGAACGAGCATATCGTTCAATTTGCGCCGGAAGGCTGGTGGATTAGTGACAGCTACAGTTTTTTAACGGGTACTCCCGCTAGCTACGATATTGATGTATTAGAGGAAGCAGAAGTTTTGCTTATTACGCAACCGGCGATGGAAGAGATGTTACAAGCGATTCCGGCAATGGAACGCTATATGCGTATCCTGATGCAGAATAGTCTAATCAGCATGCAACGTCGAATTGCCTGTACACTTACTACACAGGCAGAAGAGCGATACCTGGGCTTTATTGCCGAAAATCCCCATATCGGCCAACGAGTACCTCAACATATGCTGGCTTCCTTTCTTGGCATGACTCCTGAAACCTTAAGTCGGGTTAGAAAACAATTATTGAAGAAAAGTTGATTGTCAAAGTAGGTAATACGTAGAAACGGGATATAAGTATCAGGACGTAAGACTCATGAGGGGAGGCTTCTACTTAAAACGTATAACTTATCACATAGAACGTACAACTACCTCCCCCCTCTTGATCTATATCAATCCTATTTCTTATTTCATATCAACAGAATAGGGCTCCATTTGTCTCTACCTTTGTAGTACAAAACGAAGGAAATATGAATACAAAACAAACGATTGCTATTGTTGGAGCCACCGGACAAATGGGCTCTGCCTTAGCGAAGAGCTTGGCAGGGAGTTCTTATCGTTTATTACTAATGGGAACAAACCAGGCCAAGCTTCAAGATTTATATCATCAATTGAAAAAGATAAATCAAGAAGTGGATAGCGACTGGATTTTATGCCCCGTCGATGCCAGTTGGGAAGCTGATATCATTGTTTTGGCGGTTCCTTATAGCGCAGAGAAGGATTTGGCGGCCAAAATCGCACCGGTGACTACGGGAAAGATCGTTATCAGCATCTCAAATCCGATAACACCTGATTTTCAGGGATCACTTTTGCCCGAGCATACCAGTGCAGCGGAAGAACTGCAAGCTCTTTTACCCTATTCGAAAGTCGTGAAGGCATTTAATACCACCTTTGCAGCCAATTTTGGTCAGCCTGTATTTTCAAATCACGTGGCTGATTGCTTTTTAGCGGGTGACGATGAGGCCGCTTTAAGCCAGACGGAAGCACTGGTGAAAGAAGTTGGTTTTAGGCCGGTGATTGCCGGAAATTTGAGCAAAAGTAGAACATTGGAAAATATGCAGATTCTGTTAATGCAACTGGGAATAAAAAACCATTATAATTGGCACGCCGGTTGGAAAATTTTGCATAATTAATTAAGCATCAAAATCTATATAAAACAAGCTGTTAAAGCTTATAACGTAAACTTAAAACGAATAAAATGAAAATTGCATTAATTGGCGCCACGGGATTTGTTGGCGAAACTATTTTAAACGAGTTATTAAATAGAGGGCAAGAGGTAACCGTCTTGCTGAGAGATCCTTCTAAATTAAATACACAGGATGAAAAGCTGCACATCACCCAGGTTGATGTACTTGATACAGAAAATTTTGTAAAAGCCATCCAAGGTTTCGACCTTGTGATCAGTTCTTATAATGCCGGCTGGACAAATCCAAACTTGTACAATGATTTCTTAACCGGCTCAAAAGCTATTCAAGAAGGCGTAAAAAAAGCTGGCGTAAAGAGATTACTGGTAATTGGAGGTGCAGGCAGCCTATATGCTGCTGAGGGTTTACAGATCGTTGATACACCCGAATTTCCGGCTGAGTGGAAACCCGGCGCTCAGGCCGCCCGTGATTACTTAAACATCCTAAAACAAGAACAAGATATCGACTGGACATTTATAAGCCCTGCACCTGAAATGCACCATGGCCTACCGAGAGAACGAAAAGGTACTTATCGAACCGGTACTGATTATCCTGTTGCTGATGAAGCTGGAAGAAGTTGGATAACGGTAGACGATCTGGCCGTAGCCATTGTTGACGAAGCTTTAAATCCGCAACATATTAAACAACGCTTCACGGTTGCTTACTAAACATGAGGGTTTGTTCAAAAGGATAGTATAACTTAACAATTAGCTAAAACGAAAGGTCTCCAACCGGGGAGATTGAAGACCTTTACTAACCAATTATAAACCTAAATTATGATGACACAAAGATAATAAGGAGCAGGTACATCGCAAAACTTTTTTTGGGGTTTTAACATATTTTAACATTCTGCTAAAACATTTTAACAACCTATTTTAGTCTTAAAAATCTACGTGGTAATCCTTTCTAAAAGGCTCTCCTTTCCATGCTTTTAACATGGTCCATTCTTGAAAAGGAGCCGACCAAAAAGGATGCGTCTCGGGTAAGCCTAAGGGCAAGAAAGATAATGATGTTAAATACATACTTCCTGTATTACTATAACTGTCTGCCAAACCACTTTGCCTATCCCCGATAATTCCTAAAGTTAGCCAACCATCCTTTGTAAAGCTCTCCGGAATAAACACCCGCTTCTTCACAGCTGTTATTGCACTCCTCACTTGTGCAGGTGTAATCCAATCAGGCAGGGCATCTTCTAAGGCCAGTTGCACCAAAGGCTGAAAAATGGCCGTACGATAGGTTGCCGATCTTCCGAAGATTGGATACGTTCCTTCCGGTGAAATCATGCGCTCCAAAAATTCGGCATATCGTTGCATGCGTTTATACGCCCGATCAAATTCGTCCCGCGTACGGCGCCCCTGTTTCACATTTACTCGTAAAATATCCACCAGCATGGGTTGAATAACATAACTATTATAATAATCGAAACTAAAAACCGCTCCATCACTATACCATCCATCTCCCTTGTACCAAGTCACGATCTTCTCAATAGCATAATCAATTCTTTTTTCCTCCACATTTTCACCTATTTCCAAAAGAAAGCTTTCTATCATAGCGGCAAAGAGCAACCAATTACTTTCGTAAGGCTTTATGCGTCGAAGCTGCTTAAATTCGTGGATTAATTGTTGCTTAGTACCGTCGCTTAGCGGTTCCCACAATACCTTCGGGGCCTTCACGAAAGCCTGTGCTAAAAAAGCAGCATCCACTAGGGGTTGAGATCCTTTGTCCCAACTTAGGTAATCTGCGCTTTTCGGATCAACTCCCTTTGCAATACTATCCTGCAATTGCTTCTTTAATCGTGATTGGATTACTTTTTCATTGGCATTCACCTCCTCTAAAGCAAGCCAGGGCCCCATACCAACAGCTAAACGACCTAAAGCTTCTAAATATCCGACTCCTATATCGCGGTTATCCCATATCGGACTGACCCGCATATCCATATTTTTTCGTAACAGGCCTTTACTCATATTGTCAAGTACCGGACTCGCTATCTTATCCATTAACGAGACCCAATAAGCCCGATCGCGTGAGCCATTGATCGACGCTGTATCGTTATTTATTTCAGTACGAGCAAGTAAGGTTGAAGGTTTATATATACCAACCAGTCCGGCCAGGGACAATCCTTTTAAAAGGCTTCTTCTTTTCATGTTAAGTCCGTATACGGTTATCCTCCAAAAATAGGTATTTAATGAACATATTCTAACTCAACAGCAACCTTATGGCTGTTTTTAAGCAATATACAGTGTCAATCAGTATGGTTGTGTTTTTTTAAAGCAATGACCTGAAAACCTATGCCGCAAATTTTGCAAACTTAATATCTGTTATGTAAGTTTGGTTACAGAAGATACCATGCAGATGCCTTGGCTTTTTAAAAAGATCGACCATATCCAACTCATTCTTTTTAGGATATTTTTTGGGCTCTTGGCTTTGCTGGAATGTTGGGGGGCTATTGTAACGGGCTGGGTAAAGGAAACCTTCGTCGACCCTAATTTTACATTCCCCTTTTTTGGTTTCGAATGGACCCAATTTTTATTAGGAGATATCATGTACCTTTTA
The DNA here is from genome assembly GCF_008245145.1 of Olivibacter sp. LS-1. Taxonomy (GTDB): domain Bacteria; phylum Bacteroidota; class Bacteroidia; order Sphingobacteriales; family Sphingobacteriaceae; genus Olivibacter; species Olivibacter oleidegradans. Next base: position 5,855,586 of record NZ_CP041643.1, read on the forward strand.
TTTGTGGTACTCGGATTATCTGGGCTCTGTATCGCAATCGGTTACCGTTATCGGGTCAGCATTCTCCTGTTTAGTTTGGGTTGGTCGTTGGTTTATTTCATGCAAAAATCAAACTACAACAATCATTACTATTTAGTGATGCTCATTGCATGGTTTATGGTTTTTATGCCGGCGAATCGCGCACTTTCACTGGATGTTAGACGAGGACGTACAAAAGGTCAGCAAAGCATGTTTAATTGGCAACGCTATTTATTTGTTACTCAATTATTGATTGTATACACTTTTGCCGGTATTGCAAAGTTATATCCCGGTTGGTACAATGGACAATATTTGCATTTACGACTTTCCGATTCGTCAACTTGGTACCGTACACATTTTTCCTGGAGTCATTTCGCCGACCTACTTTCTTCTGAAAATTTTGCACGACTATTATCCTGGCTTGGCATTGGCTTTGATCTACTGGTAATACCCCTTCTATTATGGAAACCTACACGTACTATTGCATTTATCGCCGCACTGCTATTTCATATTTTCAATTCAATCACTTTACACATCGGTATCTTCCCTTATTTTGCTTTAGCATTAGCTATATTTTGTTTTCCACCTGAATTAATTCGAAAGCGATTTGGACAATATTTGACGAATAATCCATATCGTGTCGTTTCATCTCCTCCCCGCCCTTTGAGCAAATATTTATTGCTTCTATTGGCTTCTTATGTACTCTGGCAACTCTATTTACCGTTGCGCCATCACCTAATAGCAGGTGACGTACTCTGGACGGAAGAAGGCCATCGCCTGGCATGGCGTATGATGCTCAGACGAAAATCCGGGCAGATCACATTTTACGTTGTTAATAAAGAAACCGGTAAGAAAGAACAGATTCGGTTAAACGAATACGTAATGCCCCATCAACTACACCTTGTCAGTACAGCCCCGGATGCTATTTGGCAATTCGCCCAGCGCTTAGCAAAGGAATATAAGCAAAGAGGACAAGTAGTTTCGGTATTTGCGCAAAGTATGGTTTCCGTAAATGGTAGCCCCTATTACCCATTTATTGATCCCACCGTTGATTTAGCGGCAACTTCCTGGAGATATTTTTCCCACCAACACTGGATTCTGGACGCCCCCGAAGAAATTTACAAGAAAAACACACCCATACCGGAATATTTCCTGCCGCAAATTCGAGCGTATTAACAATCCATCCGAACCTTAAATCAACAAGATCGCAATCCGCGAATCACCGTATTAGCTTTTATATTTGCACGGTGTTGTATAGACATTCTACTCATTTATGCTAAGGTTTTTATTTGCTTCGTTTTAGCCAGCAAATTTGGCGAGATTTGTTGAATCGTTTTTTCTGAAAAGTCTAATACATGAATCGTTGCTGTCGATTCGGACTCACTTAGTTTACACAACATGTTTGCTGATTTTCTTTGTGTGATTCCTGCTTTGAAGACATAAACGTTTATTTCTTTTTGAGGAACAGCCAATAAAGAGGAGTCAAGCGCTAAAAAATCAGGCGTACCAATGATAACATAATTAAAGTGTTGCTTAAGCGTTAAGAGTATTTCTTTTAACCCTGCCTTCGCAAAAAAATGCTGCAAGCTCCCGTAGTCATTCAAGCCGGATTCGCCTTTCACGTCGCCCGTTCGAAACGTTTTAACAATATTAACCAGTACCGGGCCTTCCGTTTTCTTCTCCATCGTTTGACAAAGCTGATTCTTTATACGCTCAGCGTTGCCAATAAACTCAATAAAATCGTATGTATATACGTTATCCATATATTGTCGATCAAATTGATTTGAGAGATTTATATGAAGCACTTCATTTCCAAGCTTCGCCAATAAAGCTCCAAGTTGTACACTTATTATATATTGTTCTTTTTCTGCCTCAACAGAGTTAAAGACAATAAGACTTGGCTTTTTTGCTAAACGTTCAACTTCTTGAATGAGTTCTCCGTAGTTAAAGGCAACAAGCTCTTGATTTACATTTTTATTTAGCTCCAGCTTACTGCTTTCTGTTCGAAGCGAGATGTCAAGGTCTTCGAGCCGCTTTACAATGGGGGATTTATACCTTCTAAAAAAGCCAATAAAAAAGGGTATGATCCCTACAAAAACAGCAAGCAACAAAACAACCCATAACCATTTCAATGCACTGTTGGGAAGTAATATGTACCGAGAGATCTCGGCGGGTTGCACCGTTTGAATCTGAGGTGCTACCAATGAATCCATTAAATCACTTACTTGTGTTTGACTTAATTTTTTTTGATATCGCTCAAGCTGATCTGAATAAATCTCCGTGATTGAATCCCGGCTATTGAAAAGGGCGATGAGTTTTTCAGAAGGTTGCCGCGTATAGAACCTTTTACGCTGTGGGACTCTATTTGGCTTAAGGAGCTCCCTTTTTTCAGTGTCCAGTTTGTTAATAAGATCATCTCGCGAACGTTCAATTGGGATAAAATAAGAGGTATCGTATTTCGATTTTTCTTTATACACCTGCTGTAGCTTAGCCAACTCTTCATTATACGATCTAATCTGTTGTTCTAAAGAAGCGTTATTGATGAAATACGCCGGTAATTGGTTAAATTGGTTAAGTGGAGTTTTCAAATATTTTAAGATCGCTTCTATTTTTCTAATGATAAGCTGCTTGTTGGTCTTTGAAACTTTATTGGCCCCATTTTCATTAATAGGCCGTAATTCACTTCGTTCAGCACGTAGTTGCTCTTCAACCTGCGTATTTAATTGTAAAAGTTGTTTATTGGTCAGCGATAAACTATCTTCTAATTGCAACAAGGCACTTTTACTTGTTATCACTTGTTTCACTTCAGTTTTATTGCCAAGCGTTACACGCGCCATCAGGTACGTATAAATCACTCCTCCAATAAGAAGTAGACTGGCTAATGATAAAATTAACTGCTTTCTGTTACGATAAGCATCAACACTTTCCTTGGCTATAGTTATTATTCTCTTTCTTCTATTCTTCTTCTGCATTACGCCCCCTTTGGAGCTTAATACGAAATAAAAGGAATCCTAGTGTAGGTGTGTCGATATTGTATAGTAAACAGTATACCAAACAGTGAAAAAATGAGGTATCCACATGAGGAAATCGCTTTAAAAAAAGAACGTTTTCTTTAGTCACTTTTTTCCGCAAAAAGTGACGCAAAAACTCATCGCTTGGAACTTTGCTACAACGGCAGTGCATCAACGTGCAAACCGCAAATTTCCTAGGCGATATTTTGGCAGAACGAGGGCTTTTACTTTTAACCAATGTATTACATCTTCAGCCCTAAATATAGCCTTGTGCGTGGGAAAAGCGGCCTTGGAGGATACCGCAGCAACGAGCAGCAAAGCATTTGCACTCCTGCTCATTGTGCAGTATCCAAGCGGATTGAGGAAGTGAAACGGCTCCAATACGTGCCGTTGATGCTTTGCCATCAGTTGCAAGGTAGCCTACACAGCCTTGGGTTTTGTTCAACTTTTTGCCAAGAAAAAGTTGATTAAAAAAATCGTTCCTTTAATATAAACACTTTCATTTGTGTGTTAAATCGAAACTAAAGCGTTCAGCAGAAAAAGTAGTTGTCATCCTTTAGCGTTATAAGTAATTTTATAGATGGTTCCCTGCAGGTCATCGCTTACGTACAAAGCTCCATCCGGACCCTGGGCCAATCCGCACGGTTTATGTTGACTGGGGCCCGTCGGATTTTTCAAGTCGATTCCTGCAAAATCGTCCGCAAAAATCTCCCAATTCCCTGTCGGCTTACCATTCTTGAAAGGCACGAAGGCGACACAGAAACCCTTATGCAGTTCCGGCGATTGATTATGAAAAGCAATAAAAGCGCCGTTCCTATATTTCTCAGGAAACATAGTCCCTGTATAGAAGAGCATCGCATTTGGCCCCAGGTGTGCTGGAAATGCCAGGGCGGGCTCCAAGTACTTACTATCACCTTCTTTTTTACCATCCCCTCCAAATTCGGGAGCCAGTAATTTTTTATGCCGAATATGATCGTAGTAAATATAGGGCCAGCCCGCATCAGCCCCTTTTTTTAGCTCATATAACGTTTCAGCGGGATAGGTAGCCGAATAGGTTGCATCAAAATATTGCGGAAACTTTTCATGAAAATTGCCCCGGCCATGCTGTAAGGCATAAAGTGAATTGGATACATCGTTCCATGCAAATCCCATCACCCCCTTTAATCCCGTTGCATACTGTTCACCATCGCTGTACTCCTGATTTAACTTATCGGCGTCAAATCGCCAAATACCTGCTACGGAATCTAGTAAAGGACAAGATTTCCCGTCTTTTGTTTCGTCTGCACAGGCATCTGAATAGGAGGCAACTGCTACATATAAATTCCGTTCCTTATCAATCACCAGCGGTTTTGCACCATCAATGGCATGCGCAACCAACCCTTTAACTATAACCTCAGGGTGGTCCACATCAGTCACCTGCTGATTTTGATCGAGCTTATATCGATATACAGTTGTGTTAGATGATGCATACAGATATTTTTGATCGACTAAAATACCTGTGCCGGTATAATCACCAAAAGCGACTGTTTTGTCGATCGTCCCGTCACGATCCGTGTCTGACAAACAATAGATTCCCTTTCCATCTTTTAAATTATTCAATTTAACGTATACATCGCCTTGCTGACTGACCGCAATGTGACGCGCCGCGCCTAAAGAGTCTGCAATAACAGTAGCCGAAAAACCCGGTTCTAGTGTAAGTTTGGCTGTTTTCGGCTCTTTCTTTGCAGGTGATGAGCAGGCAAGACAAGCACTTACGAATGCAAGCACACTCGTTTTTTTTACAATTTTTTTAAACATTGTTTTAGCTGTTGTTTTAGTATTAATCCGACACCTAATCATTGTAGGTTATTGAATGTAAAACTAAAAATATCGAGCAATTTCCGCCTAAGTGCTTTGTATCTTTTGTGTTGCACTCATTTGGATGGATTTATTTTAGTATGATATCCGCTTCAGCATGAACCGATTGTTTTTTTTTCGACCTTAACTTATCCGTAAAAAAAATAAATATGGCAAGGAGGAGAATTAGACAAATGGGGGTAATGGCGTAAGAAAAATAAATTAGTATAGATGACCACCTCACACCCGGTAAGCCGAATTCTTTAAATAAAAGAAGCGCTACACTTCCGAGATATCCAACAGAATCGCAGATGTATACAAAAAAACCAGCATTTGCTTTCAGCTTAAACAGTGCAATAATTCGTTCAAATAGGACTGTTTGTACCGGTGTATAAGCCAGGAACAGCCCAATTCCTAATAACATCATCCAAGAGTAAGCATTTAAGTAATGCATTTGAAAGAGCAGTGTACCGGTACCACTCAAAAGCACACCAAAAACCATTAATATGAGTGTGCACAGAAAACCCTTGTGATTATTTCGTATAAAGGCAATCAAACCCACTGACAGAATCACAACTATACTACTGATAATCTCGGTGGTGGCAAAAACAGTCCCCACGTAGCCTGGTTGGATTTCATCCCAGATCTCTACCGAAAAATTATCACGGAAATCACGCATAACGGTTAAAAATGCATATACGACAACGATTGTCACTACTCCGACACCATAAAGTGCCATCGTATGCTTCCTTGTTTCTTTATCCATGGGTATTCTTTCCGTTCGCAATAGTCGGTCCTTTTCGTTAGGTACGGGAATAACGGCAAGCATCCATACAAATAGTAGAAAAAAGGGAAAGAACAGCGCACCAACAATAAAAGGCATCCAAAATTCACTAATGTGAATTTGTTGTTGTATAAAAACGTATATCGTTTTGAGTACGCCGGATGCCACGATGATACTTATGTTTAAACCGAAACCTAATAATTCCGTAAATCGTCGCCCCTCTAGAAAGCTAAAAACAATCCCCCAAATCATCCCTAAAGGGAGCCCGTTTAGAAATAAGCAGATAAAATTGTATGGAAAGGGAACAAGGGCAAACAGCAATAGGCTGAGACCAGCCGCTAGAATAAGTGAAATAATCAGCCAAACACGTTGGGCGCTTTTTAGCTCGGCAATTACCTTGATACCGATAAACTTGGACAACATATAGCCAAACACTTGCGCAATGATAAGAACAGATTTATAGTCCATACCAAAAAGACGCAAGCCGTCGTAATGACCGGTATTGAAAGGTTTACGGAAAGCATACATGCAAAAGTACGCTCCGAAAGCGGCGATGGAACACCATAAAATAAAGGCAATATCCGATGTGCGCGACAACCAGGTTGTCACGTTACTTTTCTTTGTATTTTCCATTGTGTATTGACGATTCGTACCTAATGATCGAAGAGTTGCTGAATACTGGCTTCCGTGTAACCTATTCCTGCCGTCATGCCCTTTCCTCCAATACAAGTACGGATGTGGATGTCATCTGTTACATTTATTTCCACAATATTCTTCTCAGGGTGTTGCGGGTAATACCCTGCCCAGCTACCGGCGATTTGTTGTACATCGAAATTGACAATACGTTGCGCCTCATTAAGCATCAACCGATTGATGTAAGAACTAATTTGAAAGCCTAAATCATCCACTTGATTCGAATCGGCATATTCATGTGAATCACCTATAATAAAACTTCCGTCAGTTGCCTTTTTGAATAGTATATGAATACCCCATTTTTTAAGTTCAAGATAATGCTCGGGCGTGCCAATTTGGTTAAATGAGGGACAATACATTTCAAAACTTTCATAGCGTCTAATGGTCAATCCTGTCAAAATATTACCTTCCAATTCAACTTTCGGCATTGGAACCGTACGCAGCATCTGTAATTTACTAACCATTTGTCCGCTGGCACTGAAGATATCCGGAAAGAGTAGTTTAAACTCATTGCCATTACAGATCACCAACTTAGCCCCCAAGTAAGATGTGCCATTCGATCTTCTTACGCAAACACCTTCGTTTAATTGCTCGGCACCAATTACCGGTGCATTATAATTAAGTGTTAAATTTTCAAACCGCGATTGCATATAGGCATGTACTCGATGAATCATCTTGTTGGGTTCTAAACTTACTTCTTGAGGAAAAAACAGCGCTTCTTGCACGTAAGACGATCGAATAGCCGGGTATTTTTTCAGCACTTTATCACTGCTCAGCAAATCACAGGCATATCCTACAGTGTCATAATGCGTCTTTAGTTCGTGAATAAGTTGTTGTTCGTCTTTATCAGAAGCAATGTAAACACTTCCATTATTGCGCACCGAAATATCAAATTCTTTCTGGAGTGCTTGATAAACTTCAAGTCCTTTTACACCATACCAAAACCATTGATCCACCATGCCAGAAGGTACGGCCTGACCGAAGTTTCGCACGGTTGCGCCTACAGGGTAGCTATCCTTCTCGAGTAAAAGCACTTTTAATCCTCTCAGAAGCGCATGGTAAGCATGAAAGGTTCCCAAAATACCACTTCCTACAACAATAAGATCAAATTTTGCTTGCATTGTTTTAATCGATAAAAAACCAATTCCATTTATAAGACAATTATAAACATTGTTTATTATAAATAAACAATGTTTATGTTAATTTTTTGTTAAGAATAAAGAACTAAGTCATGTTAATCCGTAGGAACATTGATGTTAATCTGTTTCGGTTAATAATAAATGGTTTCGTATCGGCTCGAGCCATCTTCGTATAAGTCCAATATAGAATATGCGGGCGGGAAATCATCCAAAACGCCATTCCACCAATTCCCCGAAACGGCTCCGCCACAATAATAACAGACACCCAAATAATCCACTTGGTCTACATAATGTACATGGCCGCTGAGCGCAACTTTAACTTTGCCACTTTCCTTGAATATTTTTTTTACGTCCATTACGTCCACGTGTTGATCCCCCCCTGGGAAGCCGAGTTCTTTGGCAGGTTTACGTTGTGCGGCATAAAGTAGGGGAGTAACGGATATAATAGGTACGTGCGAAAAAATCAGTACGTGCATATCTTTCGGTGTATTTGACAACTGATCTTTTAACCATTCGAGTTGCTCTTCTCCAAAAGTATAGCCACCCTTATCAGTTACATAATGAATACTATCCAAGGCAATAAATCGCCATCCCCCCTTATCAAAAGTATAATATTCACCAGGTAATCCCAACTTCTGCTTAACCCATTGTTTTCCATAATACGCATCGTCCTTTGACGTCCCGTATGCTGCATGCTCCGAAGAAAGGTACCAGACATCGTGATTACCGATACAACTTTTGACCGGCAGATGATTGTATTGAATAACTTCATCCCAGGCTGTCCAAAGGTTGGTTACCTCTTCCTTTGTTTTATTATTCATGTCCATAAGTGAATCACCTGTGTTAATAATCAAGTCCGGCTTATCACTTAATGTATTTACATCCTTTAACACTTTGGCAAAGGCAGCTTTTGGATTAGCTTCGTTAAGCAAATGGATATCTGTAAGATGCGCAATCCGCAGTGCCCGTTTTATGTTTTTCTTATTTTTCTCAGCGGCAAAAGCGCTTAGATTGGCAAAAGCAAGTAAAGAAGAAGCCGACAACAAGCCTGCTCCTTTTAAAAAATTTCTTCTTTGATAATTCATAAGAGATAATGAATTTGCTTACTATTTAATCAACCACATGATATCATTCTGGGTATCAGAACCCTTGAATTGTCGTTGAAGCGCTTCTTTTAAATTCGCTTCGTTAGTACTATATTCCGCAGTGGGATAAGCCCATCTTTTTGGTATTTCATTGTTATTTGCGTTTGCAGGCCCAACACTGAATGTTGGAACTCCTGTGCGTCTCTGTTCAAAGAAGGCCTGTTTTCCGGAGTTTTCGAAGAAGGCTACATATTTTTGTGTTAAAATTTGCCGAAGACCATCTTCATTATTTCCCTTATAGGGATTGCCCGCTAAGAATGTACTGATTTGATCAGCAGGCACACCATAGAATTTCATGGACTCTTCGATACCTAATTCAAAATGTTCCGCAGCGTTGCCTGCCGCCCATCCACGATTAACACCTTCGGCCAAAGCAAATTGAACTTCTGAGGCTCCGAGCTGTATGGCCGGAATACCGGAAGGGGAAGCTATCCAATAATCAAAATTGATCATCGAAAGTTGGCCCTCGGTAGCCTGCTTCAAGAGTGTGCTTTGTAGATCACCGGTTTTTCCTCCCTGAAAAGCGGTAAAAGGATTATCGGGATCAGCACGGAGCCCTTCTGCCGGAAGCGCCTGAATTAGTAAGCGCGGATCTCTGCTTTCCTTTAGAATATCTACATATGTAGCGCCTAACGTATTACGTGCATCTCGCTTAATGACGATACCATCTGAAGGCCATAAAGGATACATGTTGATGGTGTTGTATAGTAACTGAAAATTATCCTGATTGGATAATATAAGCGGAAATTGTGATGGATTGGCCAATAGCTCGGCAAAACGTTCTTTTACACGTAAGTCAGGCGTATCATCCGCACGCTTACTCAAATCCATCAATACCCTCAATTTAAACGAATTCACCAACTTGCGCCACTTATCAATTTGCCCGTCATAAAAAAAGTCGCCTTCTAACGAAGCGCCCTGCGCCGCGTGCGCCTCAAGCTCGGTATTAGCCTCCTCTAGCCAGTTCAACACTTGTGCATATACCGCTTGCTGTGTATCATATTTGGGCTGAAAGTTGTTGTCAGCCTCTCCTTTAATAGCTTCTGACATCGGTATATCACCAAACATGGCCGTTGCCCGGCAAAAAAAATAGGCTTTGAAAAATTTAGCCATACTGAGATAAACAGCACCGAGTTCACCGGCCTTTTGCGCCTCCACTTCCATGCGATTTACGTCGCGGAGTGCGCCATATGCCTCCTCATAGGATCCGGTAGTCCAATTATAAGGCTGTCCGGCATAATAGGCCTCATTCTGCGTCATGTATTGATTGTGACGCTGATCTTGGCTCCAAGGCGCATCGGAAGCACGCATCAATAATCCGGTGAAAATAAGTTTAGGCGCGGGGGCATAAACGGCGGCCGGATCTTTTTGTAGATCTTCAATTTTTTTACAGGCACTCACCATGCAAGCTAGCAGCAAAATGAGCGTTATTGATTGGAAGGTTTTCATTAGTATATTTTTCGGGTCCATGGAAGTATTAGAAAGTTGCATTGAGGTTGATGCCAAAACTCTTGACAGATGGCGTCTGGTAATCAGAACTAGAACCTGTAAACTGATCCAGATCCATATTTTGCGTCCCTTTGCCTGTAAAATAGAACAGATTGCGCCCGACTAAAGAGACACTTGCCGTATCAAAGAACTTGGTCCGTTTGAGAAAGGATGACGGGAAGTCATAGCTCAACACAATCTCTCGCAACTTTACAAAGGTTCTTTTCTTCGTTGCAATGGGATCGGATTGATAATAATTGGTCGCCCACGCTTGCCATAATACCGGAATATCATTTGGAGCGAAAACACGTGTGTCAGAAATTACATTCCCATCTTGATCGGCATTCAATTGACCGCTGACGATTTTTACGCCGTCCGTCATAACACTACCTTTATACCCGTCCACATCTCGATTTTGCCAGTCCTTTAAACGGTACTCATTGGCAGATTCCGGATGAGTGCCCGATCCCCACTGTTTGGCGTCTTGTACATTCTTTATCAAACCACCAAATCGGCCATCGAACATAAAACTTAAGCTAAAGGCCTTATACTTGAAGGTGTTGTTAACACTGACAGCCCAGTTATTATCGCTGTGTCCTATTTTCGTCATATAAGGATTATAGGCAGGTAGACCGTTTGTCCCTACAATAAGCTTCCCTTCATCATCCCGTTGGAAATCTTTTATATAATAACTGTCCCATCGTTCGCCGACATGGATATTTCCATAACGATTTTGCACGCCGTCAATTTCATGTAACCAGGCATGATTCGTCGAGGCATTGACAAGCACATTCCACGAGAAATTATCACGGGCAATGGGCGTACCATCTACACTTAACTCCAGCCCCTTGCGTAAGAGCGTTAAACCATTTGTCTGTCGAGCACTGACACCCGATGTTAGGGATGTAGCAAGCTCAGTAATCCGCGGCCCTTCTAAATTTCTAAAAACAGCTGCATCTACGCCTAGTCGTCCATTAAAAAATCTAGCCTCAAGCCCTAGCTCAAATGTCTTCACACGTTCCGCCAACAAATCAGGATTAGGCAATACACCGGTATAATTAACGCCGGTATAGGTATTTTCCCATCTCCCATAATTACTATAAAAGGGTAACAACTTGTAGATATCGTACTGGGCATCTTCGTCTACAAAATCACTGGCAACGTCTGCGTAAGCACCGCGCACTTTCAAGGATGTTATCGCTTTGGGCATGCTAATCATTTCGGAGATAATAGCACTAAGAGACGCCGATGGATAAAAGTAGGTGTTGTTTTTTAGGGGCATAGTGGATGATTTGTCAACACGCCCGGTCAAACTTAAATACAATAAACTCTTGTAGTCGAGATCAATAAAACCATATACACTTCCAACCTGTCTGGAAGCCCTATCGTTAGTGGCAATGGTAGGCATAACCGAATTACTCAAGTCGTACACTCCCGGTACTGTTAACCCACGGTCAGTCCGTGCAAACAGCGATTTAGCGCTCACGGTTCGCAAGTTCCCGAAAATGGATCCCGTGAAACCAACATCTTCAAAAAACCGGTCTTGATACTTTAAGGACGCTTCCGTATTGTTTTCCCAAAAGGTATCATACGTTTCCTGATAGCCCCCCACTCTACTTCCACCAATAGTGTAGCCATATAAGTTGGCTGATATCGGGATTTTAATTGTGCGATTCCGGTTCCAAGTACTAACACTCGTACGAGCATTGAAAGACAGCTTCTCCGTTAACTTATAGTTCATCATGATATGTCCATAAATATCATCTTTATCATAAGTTCGCAGGTTTTCATAAGCTGTCATCCAAGGGTTATCGTAAATCGTATACTCTCGATTATATTGTTGTACATTCTCTTTGCCCGGTTGCCAATAATTTCGGAGATCATTAATATCGTAATCCGCGCCTCCCCAAAGCGTTAATATATAAATGGGACTTTGCGGACCATAAGCTAAATTCGGATAGTTGGGTGAATATTGTTTATTATAATTGATACTCGCATCAAAGCGAAGCTTACTGCCGGCATTAATACCGCCAGAGAGATTTACGTTGGTTCCTCCTAATTTTGTGTTAGGTGTCGTGCCTTTCTGAAACATCTGGGATGCCGACAATCGGAAATCTCCCCGATCTCCTTTAGTGGAAATAGCCAGGTTATTTGTACTTAATAAACCATTTTCCAGAAACTCCTTTAAATTGTCTTTTCCTTTTGCCGTCCAAGGCAATGGCACCAGTTCGCCGGTTTGCGGGTCAAGCGGACTGTTATACTGTGTAATCAGTTGCCCCTCGAAACGCGGCCCCCAAATATTGTAATCATTATCATTAATCCCGCCCCCTCTACCGTCTTTAAAAGCATATTCATAATTGGAACCGGGACCGTACGCTGTTTGAATTTTTGGTATCGCATTATAACCGGTCTGTAATTGGGTACTCGAATTAAATTCGACTTGAAAGCCTTTGTCTCGAGCCTTGGCACGTTTTGTAGTAATGACAATCGCACCATTTTGCCCTCTGTTACCATATAGAGCGGCAGCATTAGCGCCTTTCAATACAGAATACGACTCAATATCATCAGGACTTAAATTCCAGGAATCTGTATTAATGGGCATACCATCAACTACAATTAACACATTATTACGCCCTCGTAAAGTAATACCGGGGTCACCGAAGAGATTGGTGCTTGGTGTGATCGTGAGACTGGCAACCCGACCTGCCAAATTGGAAATAGCACTCGGCTCACGCGCTTTTACTAAATCCTGCCCTTTTACTTCCTGAATAGAATAACCAACCGCCTGCTTTTCCTTTTTAATACCTAGTGCGGTAACGACTACTTCATTTAGACCCTGTTGATTAGGTGCGAGGGCAATAATAAGTTCTTTTTTTGTATCGACAATCATACGCTTGGTCAAATAGCCAATAAAGGCAATCTGTAGCGAGTCAGCTGAATTTGCCGAAACATTAAAATTTCCATTTTGATCGGTTGACACCATTTTTCCGGTGCTCATGTTACGAACGGTCGCGCCGGGAATGGTTTCGCCGGTCAGCGAATCGGTTACTTTTCCGCTGACTACGGGAGATTGCCCGAAGGAATAGCCATAAAGAACCGTCAACAGGAGTAATAGTATTGATTTCTGCCGTAAATGAGATGAAGGTTGAACTAACATAAACAAACTTTTAACATTAGGTGTTTTTAAACACAACAATATTAAACTTTGTATATTATTAGTAAACTATTTAAATATTAAATTTTGGTTAACTCCAAACATAGACCAGCTAAAAACAAATCAAACTACTAAAAAACAACCATTTAAAGTTATTAAACCGAAAAACAAAGAGTAAAAACCGGCACTTGCCGTTACTTAACAATTGTTTATAAAAAAAGCCGTTCTTTGCAGAACGGCTCGGTTTTAAGACAGATTTAGCGGGCTAGTAGCCAGGATTCTGTATTAATTTCGTATTCAATCTCATTTCGCTGGTAGGCACCGGATAAATGCGATAGGTTGGTGCTTGCCCTCCGGGATTAAATCCCCAAGCATCTTCAAATTTACCAAAGCGTATCAAATCATTCCTTCTCCAAGCTTCCCAAGCAAACTCCCTTGCTCGTTCGTCTAGAAGAGTTTCTAAAGTAATACCCATTACTTCATCCGCGCCCACACGCCTACGGATCTTATTTACAAGTACATCTGCCGTTTGTGATTCACCTTTCACGGTGGTTGCCGCGGCACCTCGGAGAATCGCCTCGGCTTTCATTAGATAAACATCCGCCAAACGAAATACCGGCACATCATTGTTAGAATCACGATTGCTGGGATGCGTATTCTTATCGGGGTAGTACTTTATTGAACGTACACCGCGGGCTTTGCCAAGTTCATCATTGCCGACGTCCATCGTAGCTTCCAAACGTAAAGGCATTTCGGGCGTAAATTCCAATTGCCATTGAATTTCTTTCCCTGGGTCCGGCCCGCTATAGCTTGCATCTAAGCCTTTATTGGTTGTTTTGACCAAAATCGGATTACCATCAAAATCTACTTGTTTTCCAGCCAGCCAAGTCTCATTGCGTTTGTCGCCCGCTAGATTAAACAAACGATAGAAATCGGCGATAGTGCTTAAGGCAATACTCGGTCTAAAGGGCAAATCGTATTTGTCTTGTAGAGCTGTATGCAATCCGAATCGTGAGAATTGATTTCCCGGAGCCACATTGGCATCATAAGGCACTGCAAAGATGGTCTCGCTGTTTGGACCATTATCCGGCATGAACAAGCTTGTAAAATCGCTCATAAGTGAAAAATTTGATTCAGTCAGGAGCTTATCAGCGTACGCCACCGATTCTGTATATTTCGGCGTACCCGTATAATATTCGGCGTTTAAGTAAAGTTTCTGCAGCATTACATAGGCTAGCCAACGAGTTGGACGACCATAAGTCAACATACCTGTCTCGACCGATAAATCAGGAACCGCAGCCAACAACTCCGTTTCGATAAAATTAAAGACCTCTGAACGACTTGAAGTAGCTGGTTGTTCGGATGAACCGAAAGCAATCGAAATGGGTACATTTCCATATAAATCCATCATAAAAAAATAGAAAAGCGCTCGCATAGTCCGAATCTCCGCTAGGGTTTGTCTCTTCGAATCACTCTCTACTGCATCTTCGAACAGTGCCAACAGCCGATTACACGTTTGGATACCACCAAAGCCCCATTCCCAAACCGCTTTAATCGTTGGATGGTCCGGATTCCAATTATGTTTATGCAGCATCCTATATTGCCCACCATCATCATAATTCCCATCTCTTGCAGGGATAATAGCTTCATCGGTAGAAAGTTCCTGCATACGCCAATAGTTAACAGCATAACCAGACCTCAGCTGTGTATAAATGGGTCCTGTTGCAGCCACAAAAGCTTCCGGTGTATTTGGAAAATTATCAGGAGTCAGCTCCGACTCAACAGGTACGTCCAGCTTCGTACAGCTTGCAGCTATCATCCCAATAAACATGGCGATTAAAAATATTCTTTTTTTCATCTTGTATATCTTTAGTGCAATACAACCATCATTATTTATCATATTGCTGTCTACTTTATTGAACATTAAATTCCATTAAAAATTCACGTTTAAACCCAACATGAAGGAGCGAGTTTTGGGGTAATAATTGCGATTATCAATTCCCGGCTCTATCCCACCCATGCTAATCTCAGGGTCAATTCCTCGATAATTTGTAATAACAAACAAGTTATTAGCACCCACATATATTCGAATCATACTTTTGTCCTTCTTAAAGTTATAACCTAAGGTCGCGTTATCTAAACGCAGATAACTCCCGCTCTCAACAAAACGATCCGACAGCAAATAGGCATTGTTATCATTAATAGGCTCCTGCTCATCTAAGGTAAACTGTGGTATATTCGTTTGCGTAGCATTATTAGGCGCATTCATATCGGCTAGGGTTGCATTGATAATTTTATTACCGGTAACTCCGCGGAGAAAGAAATTTAAGTCAAAACTCTTATACTTAAAGGTATTGTTCCAACCATAAATCAGTTTAGGTTGCGCATTACCGATATAATAAAAGTCGTTTGACGTTGGTGCAGTTGTTAAGTTCCCATCTTTATCATAGAACTGCGATACACCCTCGGCGTTCTTTCCGGCATAACGCCATGTATAGATGGAACCCAATGCATAACCTTCTTGTACACGCTGCGAAGCATTCCCCGATTGTCCTCTACCTCCTAAGTAAGCGGTTTGTATCAGCGGCAATTCAAAATTATCATTGCTCAGTGATGTCATTTTATTGCGGTTATGCGCCAGGTTAATAGCTGTTGTCCAGCTAAAACCATTTCGGTTAACCGGAGTAGCCTGCAAAGCGAGCTCGATTCCTTTATTGGACATTTCACCGGCATTAGCTGTCAATTCAGGTACAAAATATTGCGTAGCTGATACGGGATAAGTCCATAGCAAATCGGAGGTACGCTTGTCATAAACATCCACCGAACCGGAAAGTTTATTGTTAAACAAACCAAAATCCAACCCGATATTAAGTGTAGCTGTTCGTTCCCACTTTAAATCGGGGTTTTCATTTTGGAAAGGTCCAATCGCATTAACGAAGCGACCGTTATAATAAAAACGCCCTGTACCTGCATAAAGGAATCTGGATGTAAACACGTTGAATCCTTGTGAATTGCCGGAAACGCCGTAACCGGCACGTAATTTCAGGCTACTGATAACCGGTAATGCTTGCATAAACGCCTCCTGATCAATTAACCACCCTAAGGATACCGCTGGGAACAAACCCCATTTATTGTTTTCGCCAAAGGCCGATGATCCATCTCTTCTTAAGCTGGCCTGTAATAGATACCGGCCTTTATATTGGTAGTTTGCCCTACCGTAAAAAGAAATGAGTCTTAATGTCTGAATTCGCTTGGTACCATAATCGACCGGTATTTCGTTTGAATCGCCCAAACCCGGGTTGTTATAAGACAAACCATCCGTCACAAATCCCTGGTTAGTAGTTTGAAAACCATCTCCTAAACGATCCTCTTGCCAAGAATAACCAGCTAACAGTTTTACGCCATGCTCACCGAAGCTACGATTGTAATTAAAGAACGACTCCAGGATTTTTTTTGTATTACTAACGGTATTTCGGATAACGCGTCCGTTTAGATTCTGCGCTAATCCTGAAAATCGGTTATAATAGACATTACTGTCAATCCGTTCATCTTGATAAGACACATTGGTGGTAAAATCGAATCCTTCGAGAATAGTTACTCTCGCACCACCGCTTGCCAAAAACACTTTTGTTTTTTGACGGATATCATTGTTATCAATAAGTGAAACAGGATTCAGATAGCCGCGAGTTACTGAAAAGTCTTCGGTATAAGAGCCATCCGGTTGTTTTACAGCAACTGTTGGCAAATAGGTCAGCATATTGCTGTATACCTCATTGGGCACCAACTTACTATCTGTGTTACTATTGGTAATATTTAAGTTGAGCTTTAAGCGATCGTTAAAAGCGTGTTGTTCCATATAACCTCGCACAATAAATCGTTCCATGGAAGTGCCTTTAATAACCCCTTGATTATTTAAGTAATTTACGCTGGCACCATAAGAAGAGTTTTGACCACTTCCACTAAACGACAGATTGTGATTATGGGAAATACCTGTGCGGCTTACCTCTTCTTGCCAATCCGTATTGCTCCCATCATCTTGGGCAGCCGTTTTACCATTTTCACCAAGGTAGGCACGCAAATCTTCACCACTTAACATGTCAATGGTGTTGGAAATCTGCTCGGCTGCCACATAGGTACTATAAGAAAGCCGGGTAGCACCCGCCTTAGCTTTCTTAGTGGTAACCATAATTACACCATTAGCTGCCCGAGAGCCGTAAATGGCTGTGGAAGCCGCATCCTTCAATACGTCAATGCTTTCGATATCATCCGGCGCTACCAAATCGATGGAAGCACCCGGCACCCCATCAATTACATAAAAAGGCTCTTGCGACCCTGCGCGCAAAGTAGTTGGGCCTCGAAGAATTACCGTGGGTTTTTCATTTGGATTACCGCTTCGGGTTATGTTTAAGCCCGCAACTTTACCTTGTAATAACTGCCCGGGCGTACTAAAAACCCCGGCGTTGAACTCTTCGCTACTTACCGAGGTAATTGACCCGGTAATTTCGCGCTTGCTACTTGTACCATACCCAACAATAACGACCTCACCTAAACCTGTTGCTTCTTCTTGCAGTTTAACACTTAATGTTACCTGTTTTCCTGCACTCAGCTGATAATTCCGCAGTGTGTCCGATTGATAGCCTATATAGCTAAAGACAAAGTCATAAGGACCTCCAAGCGGCATCTGCATGAATTGAAATAGTCCTTTCTCAGATGTGCTCGCTTGAAAACTCTTTCCACTACTTTGATTAATGGCCTTCACGCTTACCCCAATAAGCGGTTGGCCCAGCACGTCCTGCACGATACCTGATACCATGGGTTGCCCCTGCCGCGCATAAACATGCTGACAAAGCACACAGGTAATCAGCAAAATGCTTGTTTTTAGTTGCTTTAATACATTCATTTTGAAATTAATTTAATTAAGTGTTTGATATGGTTATGGTATTTGTGTTTTCCCTTTATGGATAGTAAATCTGTTGCCCTGATTTGGTTCTAGTGTTAGTCCGTTTAACAAACAAATATTTGCCAACACATTATCAATCGGTTCGAGCTGCATATTAATTTCGCCGGTATAGCTTATATGTTCAATTTTAAGCTTCGGCTCAAGTACGATCTCCACTTGATAATTTTCAGCCAACACTTGCAGCACTTCATTCAATTGCATCTTATTGAAATGGAGCGTAAAGCCGCTTTTCTCGAAAGAACGCATTTCATTGTCCTTATTCCGCTTAGAAACAAGCGTAACCGGAATTTCTCGTTGTCTTAGGCGGTTAAAGGTGAAATGTTGACCGGGTAATAAAATTTTCTTCCGAAAGTTTTTTGATAATTGCAAAGGCTCTATTTGAATTTTGCCCGTATGCAGTTTCACATAGGTGTTTTCTCCTTTGCCCAACGTGTTAATGGTAAATGAAGTACCCAGTACGGTTGTTTTCAATCCTCCTGCGTAAACACGGAAAGGTTTCTGTTCATCTTTCGCGACTTCAAAAAAGGCCTTACCACTTAGAAATAACGCTCTTTCTCCGTCATTAAATTTCTCTAAATGCTTTGCGGAACTATGTGCATATAATACCATCCATGAAGAATCCGGTAAGCGCACACGGACCGCCTTTTCTGTTGTGTTGTTATAAACTTTCCATTGCGGTACAGTGTTGAGCGATGCTACCTGCGGTTTCTGTTTTTTTTCGGTAGTCGACGATATATAGGATCGCCAAAGAACAATCACCGTTAGCAAAAGCAAGAAAGTAGCTGCGGCCGCATATATACCCGGCCAATACACCTGTAGGCGCTTATTGACACGAGACGAATCATGTTTTTGCAATCTGTTGGATATAGAAGCAAATAGCTGATCTGACTTCTCTTGTCCAAGTTCCTCCGGTGACCGGAAGGTCTCCCATTCTCGTTCGGTAAAGTATCTTTTTATCGAACGTGTTGGCCAACGCCATATAGATCGTCTGATATCTTGTTTTCCCTTCATATACAAACAATACGTTTGCCGGAAGGGAGTCCCTTGATACTTAACAATTATTTAACATTAGTATGAACAGCTATTTCAATTCAGGTAAATCAAAGGAACAGGGTATACATATATTGCTTTAACCGGTTCAATACTTTTGTAATATGTCCTTCTACGGTTTTCATAGAAATGCCCATCATTTCGGCGATTTCTTTATGACTCAACCCTTTCTCTCGGCTTAGGTTAAATATAAGTCGACGAATCTGTGGCATATCGGACAGCTGGTTATCAAAAAGCCGGATTAAATCTTTAGCTTCTATTGCTTGGACGAGGTTATCGGTAAAGGGTGTAGCGGCGCAAACTCCTTCGTGCTTAGTGCGCGTTGCTTCCTTGCGTAGCTCATCGATCATAACTTGACGGGCCATATGAAACAACTGCAACGAAAGATCTATATGACCATTAACAGCTGTACGGCATTGCCAGAGCTTAATAAAAGTAAGCTGCACGACTTCCTCCGCCAGAAAGTCCGAATTCGTCTTTTTTTTAATGAAGAAATAAAGCTGTTGATGGTATTGCTTATAAACAGCATTAAAGGCGGTCCAGTCGCCTTGCTTTAGCTCTTCCGTTAACTGCATGGCCTCAAAATTAAAATGCCACTTTTAGCTCAACCCTTATTATATGTTAAGCTTTCATTAAAGGCATCGTTCGGTTTATAATTGGTGGTGCTTCTTAAAAATTGTATATGATAAAAACGGCTTAGCGAGCTCTGTATATATTTACCAAAATCTAGCGTAAATGACGGATAGTAATAAAATAGTAGTAATACTTAAAATAATAGTAGACGGCTCCAGCTTAAACATCGCTTTGTCAAGAGAAAAGGCTTTTGGACTGATTTTCGGGCCGGCTAAACTTACACCTATCATGACAAGTACCGTCGTAAAGAAAGACCAACCTAAACATATAAAAAAGGGTATCTCATACACGCCTTCGGAGTTTTTAAAAGCTGAATATAACCATGTTTCAGGTCCTAGCAGGGGTACCGCCAATTGGTTAAAGAAAATAGAAGCAGCAAAGCCGGTTAATATACCGACTACAGCGGCCGCGCCACTGGTACGCTTCCAAAACATACCCAACAAAAAGGTGGCCAGCACACCGGGACTGATAAAGCTTGAATATTTTTGCACAAAAGTATAGCCACCCTCTCCACTTATACCTAACAGATCATTCCAAGTAAACGCAATACTTAAAAGCATCGCAACAACGACAGCAATACGACCCGTTCTCACCATACGCTCTTCGTCAGCACGTTTATTCAAATACTTCTTATATACGTCCATGGTAAATATGGTGGATATGCTATTAGCCTTTCCCGCCAATGAAGCTACAATAGCAGCGGTTAAGGCCGCCACCGCCAGCCCCTTTAGCCCGGCAGGCAGAAATGTCAATATAGACGCATAGGCAGCATCTTTATTCTGTCCTTCCATAGCAGGCAGCATGCCATTTTTGTATAATACATAAGCGATGATTCCAGGCAACATAACAATAACCGGCATTAAAATTTTAAGCAAACTGGCAAATAAGATCCCCGTTCGCGCGGTTTTTAGATCGGCCCCTAAGGCTCGTTGCGTAATATACTGATTGCAACCCCAATAGTTTAAGTTACTGATCCACTGACCCGCTGCATACATACCAAATGCCGGTAGGATTAAATATTTGTCAACATACTCCTGTGGGGCCCCGGCGGTAGGTTTTTTAAACATTAAATGGAAATGATCCGGAGCCTGCTGCAGCAAGACATTAAATCCAGCGAAGGCGTTTTTTCCCAATCCGAAATTCTGGCTTACAATGGTTAAAGCCATATAGGTGGTTGCTAAGCCTCCTATTATTAGCACGGCAACCTGTATCGCGTCGGTATAGCCGATCACCTTCATGCCCCCTAAGGTGATGAAAATGGCAAACAAAGCTAACACCATCATAATTTCGTGAAAATAAGCACCGCCTAACAGTCCATTGATCGCTAGCGCACCTAAGTACAGGATGGAAGTTAGATTAACAAACACATAAAGAAATAGCCAGAAAATCGACATAATAAGCGCTACTTGCTCATTGTAGCGCATCGTTAAAAACTGGGGCATGGTATAAATCCTGTTCTTGATATAAACAGGCATTAAAAAGATCGCTACCAATATTAATACGGCCGCCCCCAACCATTCATAGATAGCTACGGCAATACCGGCAAAGAAACCGTCACCACTCATTCCTATAAACTGTTCGGCTGAAATATTGGAAGCAATGATCGATGCGCCAATGGCCCACCATGTAAGTGATCCTTCTGCCAAAAAGAAATTTTTGGTACTATTTGCTTCGTTTTTCTTCTTTTTCTTATAAATCCAATATCCGTATGAAACAATTATTACCAAGTAGAAAGCAAATACGAGATAATCCCAAAAAATGAGTTGATTTGGCATGGATAGCGTTAAATAATTTGGATGAATAAGTTCTAAGAGGTTCAATTTCTTTCCCTCATCCTATCCAATGCCCGTTGTTTAGGAGGGCATTGGATAGGATGAGGGACGGTCATTTTTGTCTCTTCACTATTGTCAAAGACAAACATATAGAAATTGGATTGATATTACAATGATGGCGCTGCCATAATTATCGCACAACAGCTAATTTATAACTTCAGCTTTGGAGGCAAATACTTGGCTACCAGGTCTTCATAATAGGGTTTTAGTTCCTTCCAATTAGGGGGTACCGGACTTTTGGAATATAAATCGTACGGATTAAATAAGTTAACCCAATAGAACATCTCCTGATCATGTTTATTCAGCAAGTGATCATAGGCATGCTCTCGATGCTGTGCATAGAATGAATGATAACGTAACATGTACAAAGCGCTTTCGGGCAAATAGTCTTTCATCATCTGATAGATGTATTCGTCATGTCCCCAGGAGAGTTGCACCTGATCTAACCCACAATTGGGTTCGTAAATACCATATTTGGTATTAAACGTCTCGTTTTGAGAATCGGGGTTATATTTAAAAAACTCCGAATAGACAATTTTATCCGAAAAAGCGCAACCTACCGGAAATGTATCACCGACAACAGCCCATTGTGGCTCGCCGAATAGACAGAGTACTTTTCCCAAATCGTGAAAGAGCCCCGTTAGCACCATCCAATCGGGATGGCCATCTGCTCGAATCGCTTCCGAAGTCTGCAACAGATGTTGAAACTGATCCAAATCGGTATCGGGATCTGAATCGTCTACCAATTGATTTAAGAAATCAAAGGCTTCCCATATCGGCATCTCCTTTTTGTTGAATTGCAAGAATTCCTTCTTTTTGTTTTCAACAAACTCAAAAGTTTGATACGTATGATTTAACCGATAAAATTCTTTCACACTATCGCGAGCCGGTTCTTCGTAATTTCGATATTCCTCTTTTGTCTTTGCTGTAGCGATCGTGTCGGGATCGGGGTAACGACGCAGCAGATCATCCTCCCAATGTTCTAAATCTGTAAGTGGGTTATGATTAACCATTGAATTCGTTTGATTGTTCATAATATTAGTTGTTAGCTGTTTGTTATTGGTTACTCGTTATTAGTTGCTTGTTATTGGTTATTCGTTGTTGGTTATTGACTATTAGCCATTGTCGTTGATATTAAGCAAAGTCCTTACCAAAGAGCAACTTTATATCTCAACTATTTTGCTATTAAACTACTCAACGACGCATCGTTTACCCAAATTTGCAATATTTCCTTTAGGATAAATCGCTTTTGATTAGATATATTTACTTAATCGTTTACGTAAAACCAATTATATAAAGCATAGATATGGCAACCATCGGGATGAAGGAACTGGCAAGGGAACTGAAATTATCAACTGCAACGGTTTCTAAAGCACTTCGCGATAGCTATGACATCAGTGAGGAAACAAAACAACGGGTTTTAAAACTAGCTCGCGAGTGGAATTATATTCCGAATGCCCACGCCAGTAGCTTACGGGGCAAAAAAAGTAAAACTATTGCTGTTGTTATCCCCGAAGTGGCCGATAGTTATTTCGCACAAGCTATTAATGGTGTAGAGACAGTAGCCCAAAAGGAAGGCTTTCATGTACTGGTTTATTTAACCCACGAACAAGTTGAAAAAGAAAATCTCATTTTAAAAGAGCTTTTAAACGGGCGTGTCGATGGTATTCTTATTTCAGTAACGAGTCAAAGTCAGGATGTGACCGCTGTAAACAAACTCAAACAAGCGGGCATTCCCGTAGTATTTTTTGACCGTGTTTTAGAGGGCGTTGGTGATGGACAAATTATCACGAATGATTTTGAAGCAAGTTATAAATTAACAGCACATTTAATAGAACAGGATTGTAAAAACATCGCCTTTCTTCTTTTCTCTGAGTCACTGAATATTAGCACGCAACGCATGAATGGCTATAAAAGCGCGCTTCATCAATACGCCCTTAGTCTACAAGACAAAAATCTCTTAATATGTACAAATCAAGATGAGGAAAACCGAAAAGCCATCCATCAACTGCTACAGGCAGAGAGTCGTCCTGACGCTATTATTGCCTCTGTTGAAAAACTCATTCTCCCTACTTATTTGGCCTGCGCTGAACGCAACCTAGTTATTCCCAACGATATAAAAGTAGCCGCCTTTTCTAATTTGATGCATGCAAGCATCCTTAATCCGGCCATCACGACCATTACTCAACCCGCTTTTGAAATGGGAAAAGTAGCTGCGGAATTGCTATTGAAGGCATTAAAAGGAAAGCCTATCGATCAGGACGAGTCCAAAATAGTGCTACCTTCTATCTTGGAAATCCGAACTTCTTCCAAGTTGTTTTTGTAGCTGGAATTCAGCATTCACAGGAGGGATAATTTTTTTTAAAAAAAAGTATACTATTTTAGTAGACTTTTTATATATTTGTTCCGTATTCAATTTGTCTTCTCTTCTCATATATATTAGGTTTTATAATTGGTTAGCTCAGCGTATCTGCCCATCGGATGCGCTGATTTTTTAAAACCGTAACGAACCACTTAGGCGTAATCTAAAGTTATTTGATCTTTCTTGTAACGGTTAATAGAGCAGTGATAGCTACGTCATCCCAAAGCAATAAACAAAGAAATCACTTTGTTTATTGCTTTGAGAACTTAACTTTGCGGTAAATACCCTTATTAAAGAGGGTGTTCTCAAATAAACTGGTACGCCATGAAGACGATAGAAAATAATGCTTTTTACTTTTATTGGGTTACGTTGCAAATCATGTATGCCAATATGAAATAATTGTAAGATTTATGAACAGCATAGAGAATGTAGCCAATAAAATACAAACATTGGATATTAAATCAATGAATTTAATGGACTATAAACCGACCGTCAAATTCAAAGATTTTGATCTAGCTCCTTACCTTTATAAAGGCTTAATTCTTAAAGAAAAAGAGTTTAAGGAAAACATGGAACGTGTTGACTGGTCGGTTTATAAGGGTACAGCGGTATCTCTGTTCTGTGCTATTGACGCAATTATCCCACAATGGGTTTACATGTATATAGCCGCTAAGCTGAGCAGTTTCACCGATCTCATTTCCTGCAAACATCAACGTGAGTACCTGATGGATTTATGGATAGAAGAAATAAAGAAGAATGATTTTGAATATCTCAGGGGTCAAAAAGTAGTTTTAAAAGCCAATCCCCAAATTCCGGAAGCTATTTATATTGGTGCCACCAACATTTTGCTTACTTACCGTGTTAAAGCTTTAATGTATGGTGAAATCGGCATGCCCAAAGTTGTATTCAAACAAATTGATTAAACATGAATGTGTTAATATTTAACGGAGCCCTGGAAAAACGGAACACGGGTACTTCCAAAACCATCAGTAATTACTTTCACAACCGGCTAACGGATGCAGGAGCTGTGGTCACGGAATTTAATCTTGCTGATGCCGGCATTCCTTTTTTTGATCTCAGTCTTGTCAACATACCACAATCGGTGAAAATCATGACAGGTATTTTCACGGAGGCCGATGCCCATATTTGGCTGACTCCTTTATATCATGGCGGTATGACCGGTATTATGAAAAATTGCTTGGATTGGCTGGAAATAAGCAGTAAAGCAAATCCACCATATCTCACCAACAAAACAGTCGGACTGGTATGCTGGGCTAGCGGTGGCCACGCCATGCAGGGTATTAATGCGATGGATGCAGTTGCCAAGTCGCTTCGCGCTTGGACACTGCCCTATACGATCCCCGTTGTACGAAACGATCTTTTCCATACTGATGGAAACTTACACCCGCTATATAAAGAAAAATTTAATCTGATGAGCCGCTTATTATTGGAATCGTCACATAGTATTTCTGCCCGCCCGTAAGTGGCGGGAGATCACGACATGCAAATACGTTAGTGGATCTCGCATAAACTCGTTAAAATACTATTTCATAGTAGCCAATTTTTCCAACAGTAAGTAACGATCTCGGTGTTTTTCTTTTATCGCTTCGGAAAACGTATCGACGTGCATAATGGTTGCAGCGTTGCCCTGCTGGATAGCCGGCCAGGCAGGCACCCCTAAACCATTTGGATCGCCGGATTTAATAAAATTAGCAAAATAAGCCTGCAATACCGCTGATACTTTATAATCGTCGGCTTGCCAGTCGTAAACCCTATTGGTTGGCAAATTGCCTAGTGCGTATTCTATTTCAGCAGAATGCACCGCTCCTTTTGACAGTGGTATCCGCTGTTTTTTTGCCTCTCCCCCTTTTATCACCCCGCCGGCCAAACCAGCTACCGCGTCGCCCATTTCCGCGCGCATTGCCGGCCTGGGTCTTGCATAAAGATAGCGATATACCGGGTTTTCTCCTGTTTGGCTGTGTAAATCTGACCAACGCCAAGTGCCGTAGGCAATAAATTGATCGCCCGCAAAATCAGTTGCTACCCGCTCTACATCCTCATCCGTATCTATCTTATAAACAGCAAGCAAGGCTTCGGCATCTTCTCCGAATCGCTCTCTAACAACTTTTGTGAAGTTCTCCCTAGTTGGCTGCAAACTCCCTAGCAAGGCCCGATAGTTCATTTCTTCCGAATTCCATCCCACTAATAGAGGCACCTTAGCCTGTTCTCCGTCCTTGAAAACATCCGCCGGATTTTTTTGGAATAAATAACCATCGATGTTCACACCAAAATTTGCATCCGGACGAGCAGTCGCTTCTAATAGCTTATCCACCGAAAGTGCTCGTAAAGCCTCTAATGACGGAGCGCCTATTGCTGATGCAAAGGCTATACCTTTCTTTTCAGATTCAGCTAGAGTAGGTAAAGGTCGGTTGCCAAGCAGCGAACCGCTTTCACCGATTGCTGCTCGAAAGAGCCCTTTTGATAAAGGTGAAGCCATTTGAGCACTGACTGAAAAAGACCCTGCGGACTCACCCGCGATCGTTACCTTATTCGGATCGCCGCCAAAAGCAGCTATATTCGCTTGTACCCATTTTAAGGCCGCATATTGGTCCAGTAAACCGTAATTTCCTGAAGCCTTAAAAGGAGACTCTTTACTTAGCTCAGGATGGGAAAAGAACCCGAATATATTTAAACGATAATTAACAGTGACTGCCACAATACCTTGCCGAGCCATGCTTTCCCCGTCATACCGCGGTTCTGAACCATCGCCTGCCATCAATCCGCCGCCATAGAAATATACCAATACCGGCAGTTTCTCCTGAAAAGTTTTCGTAGGCGTCCATACATTTAAGTAAAGACAGTCCTCACTCATGCCATTTGATCGGAAATTCATGTCACCGAATATTGGGCGTTGCATGGCACGTGGGCCGAATTTATCGGCTTTCCTTACACCTTGCCATTTTTTCACGGGCTGTGGTTCACGCCAACGTAAAGGACCTATGGGAGGGGCTGCAAAAGGAATCCCTTTGAAAACATAAACTCCCGACTCATTAACGCCTTCCAACACACCGTCTCTAGTGCTGACTTGCAACTCTTGTGCATTCAATCTATCTTCGACAAGCACACCGGCGATACTGAAAATTAACATAAAAGTAAATGCTAAAAGCTTCATGGCAATATTGATCAGTTTGTAGGAGTGCAATTTAGTTAATATATGCTAAAGCTCAAACGAAAAATCGCAGCTACCAGCCCTTCAAGCTTAATGTACCTAACAGCTAACCCCTAATCGTCCATACTCCTAGTCTAAGCTTTGCTCGAAACCATAAATAAAAGTTCTTATAAAAGGTAGCTCAATACATAGTGAATTTCTTGCTTTAGCTTGTTAATCATTGTTTGAATTTGCTGCAATGTTAAGTCGCCCGTTTCTATTTCATACGCAATTTTATGCATTGCGGAAAAGCCCAACATAAGTGCTGTAGCTCGAATTTTATGCGCAGTATGCTTTATTGCATTAATATCGGCCTGATTATAAAAGGAGTCTACCTCCACTATAGATTCTCGAAGCGCCTGTTTCGCGACTTCGATGATTTCAACAGCGTCTTCTATTTTTACATTTAATACTTTCGACAAACGCTCGCCAAGATTCGCCAGGTTTTCCGGCTTCTGCTCAACACACGTTATCAGTTGTTTTTGTTCCTCTGTCAGCCACCTTTCTACAATGCTTCGGAGGGTATCTTGTAAAACAGGTTTACTTAAATAGTCATTCATTCCGATAGCTAAACATTTTTCCTTTTCGCCGTTTAAAATACCGGCAGTTAAGGCAATAATGGGCACCTCCCTTCCATCATTTAATGATCGTATGCCCGTGGTCAGATCAAAACCATTCATCTTAGGCATTTGCAAATCGGTGATGACAAGATGCGGTTTAAACTTTTTAAACAACTCCAAAGCTTTCTGCCCATCACCGGCCTCTAAAAGTTTTGCGTGCGGAATAATATTATTAAAATAAGACTTTAGCAAAAGCATGTTAGTTGAATTGTCTTCAACCAATAAAATGGT
Source organism: Olivibacter sp. LS-1 (assembly GCF_008245145.1). Classification (GTDB taxonomy): domain Bacteria; phylum Bacteroidota; class Bacteroidia; order Sphingobacteriales; family Sphingobacteriaceae; genus Olivibacter; species Olivibacter oleidegradans. The sequence goes on from NZ_CP041643.1 coordinate 5,883,750, forward strand.
AACATCGCATAACAACTGGCTGTCCGACGCGGTAAAAGAAGACCTTTCAGCTTCCGAAGGCTGGTCAGTGTCTACCAAGGTCAACAACAAATCGAAATAGAAAGTACTACCGGTTCCGGTTTCACTTCTCAATTTCAGTTGGCTTCCCATTAAGGAAAGTATCCTGTTGGAGATGGTTAATCCTAGGCCAGTTCCACCAAATCGTTTAATAATGGATGAATTTTCCTGCACAAAGGCTTCAAATATTTTCTCACGGTTCTCTTCCGCTATTCCTATTCCCGTATCGGTAACGGAAAAACGGATAATCACTTCTTTCGCTGAAAGATGTTGTTCTACTTGAATATCCAAGTCAACACTTCCTCTTTCCGTAAATTTCAGTGCATTGCTCAATAGATTAAAGAGCACTTGACGCAACCGTTGACCATCGGACAAAACCAACGGGGGTAGCTCGGGAGATAATATCAGATTAAAGTCGAGTCCCTTTTTATTTGCTTGATATTTTAATATTTCAACAACCTGCTTTGCCAGCTTAATGAGATCGACCGATTCGAGCACTAAATCAAGCTTTCCCGACTCAATTTTAGAAAGGTCCAGGAGATCATTTATCAAATCGAGCAAAGATTGTCCGGACTGAAACACCGCTCGCATATATTCTTTTTGTGCTTCACCCAAAGGACTCTTTAATAACAAGTCGGTAAAGCCAATAATTGCATTCAATGGTGTTCGCATCTCATGGCTCATGTTAGCCAAAAATTCAGACTTAGCATTGTTTGCGATCTCCGCCTGCTCTTTGGCCGCCTTCAATGCCCTTTGCTGCTCTTTTTGTTGAGAAATATCCTGAACGATCGTAAGGATTTTCTTTTCTCCGTTTACGTCTGTAAATGCGACACCGGTAACAGAAACCCAAACCCGCTTTCCATCCTTTCGAAGATACTCCTTTTCATAGTTATCAAAGCGTCCGTTCTTGTGGAGTTGCTTAAGTTGTAGCTTATCTGCTTCGTGATAGGCTCTAGGTGTGATATCCGAAAAAGATAACCGAAGTAACTCGTCTCTCGTATATCCGGTAAACATCGGAATTGCCGGATTCACTTCCTGAAAAATACCAGTCTGATATTCAACAAGCGCAATTCCAATAGGACTATTATCGACAATGCTCTTAAATTTTGCATTTAACGCCCGCAGTTCCCTTTCTGCAATGAAATTTACCGTATCATCTCTACATAAAACGATGATCTTATCTCCTTCGAAGGGGACCACGCGTGCACGATAATACTTTTCCTGCTCATGCAAGATTAAGCTATAAGTAAATTCGACCAATGAATCAGTACGAATAGACTGTTCAATCTTTTCTTCGATTAATAGCCCCAGTTTTGCAGGAAAAATATCTTTAAAGTTTTTACCGAGAAACAGATTTGGTTTGGTATATAAATCCTTTTCATGCGATTTATAATCCAAAAATTCACCATCCCTACTTAAGACAAACAATAAATCCGGAATGCTGGTTATCAGTGAATGCGCATAACTTTCGCTCCGTCGCAAATTTTCTTGTAATTGCTTTTCTTTGGTGTTTTCCAAATGCGTACCATACATCCATAACGGAGCGCCCTTATCATCCCACGACAAGATCTTTCCCTGCACGAGCATCCAAACCGTATGTCCCGCTTTATGTATCATACGCATTTCGCACTGATAGATGTCCGTTTCTCCCGAAAAATACGACTCCATAGCATTCTTCGCCTTATCAAAATCCTCGGGATAAATAAAACGCTGAAAGGCACTCCCTGTTATTGGCTGCACCTCCATCAGCTCATACCCTAAAAACGCCGCCCATTGCTCATTAAATAAAATCTCGTCTGTCTGAACATTCCACTCCCAAGTACCTAGGTTAGCACCCTGCAAGACGTACTTCAAGCGTTGCCGCTCTTTTATCAGATTGTATTCTGTATTTTTTTGCTCATGAATATCTTGTATTAATCCATAGGCACCAATACATTGCCCTCCCTTGTACAGCGGAATTCCAATGAAGCGGATCCATCCTTCCAATCGACGGGATGAAAGAATGGAGAATACCTCATCCATACGTCCCTCTTGATCGCGATTTGATTGTTTGAGCTTCTCAAGAAGATATTGAAAACGTTCCTTCTCCTTTATTAGGCCACAAAACGCATTGACAGACAGTTCATTCTCTTTTAAACCAAAAATTTCTCCTGCAAATTTGCTCAAGTGAATACTATTTTCTCCGAAGTTGATGTCCCATTGACCAATCCGAGCGGCTTCATTTGATTTTTCCAGCATTCTCTTTGTACGATCAAGTGAGCTCAATAAATTTCTTTTCCAATGCTCGGCAATGACAGCAATAAAGAAAATACAGATGATCACTCCGACAGTAGATACAAATAAATGTATATCGCGCAAATGCGGTGCAATAAGATTTGGAAAAACATACTCACTTTGAGAAAGAAGCGTAAAAATAGTTAGAATGAAAAGGATTACACCGAACCACCAACGTGTATTTTTCCTATTTCCGAATAATAGTACAAATATCAAGGGAGGTAGGGCAAGCCAAGACGTGATTGGGGAGTTTAATCCGCCGGTAAAATACATTAACGGAACAAGCAGACAAAAAGTAATAATAAAAATCAAAAAATGAATTGCATACTGTATCCGAATCTTTCGTTTCCGTATTAACCATCTAAAGCAAGTGATAAACACTAAGAATACAGCCAAAAAACTGACCAGCAGCACGCTCCTCAATAAACTGAATATAACAAAGTAGGTCGTTGTCAGCAACATGCACAGATCCACCAAACCTGTCAGCATTTGCTCCTTGGAAAGAAAGATTTCCCGCAAACCTAAATTAGTTTTCAACTGCTCAAAAAAACCTTTCATAAATTGGCGCTGCAAATAATCCGTATGTTTTTCTATTAAAGATAATACAATTCATCACATTTTCATCGTGTCAAATTTATTTGATACTTTTTTGATTTCTGTTGTTTCTCTAGCTAGTACTTCCCTAGAGAAAAAGAATGGTTTACACCTGTTTTTAGTTCGATGTTTAAAACTATCCAAAGACTAAGCCGATTGACTGTTATAAATTTGAGCTATACAACTGATGAATCATTTTATTTCTTGAGATAAAGCACGGCTATTCTGATTTTTTTTTTAAACAAACGACATTTTAGAGAGAAAGATTACTAATTGTATCATTTTTTTTCTATCATTACAGCTTTCACAGAATTACTTAACCTTTACGCATAATAAAATGGAGGAAATTGCCAATTACATCAATAATATCATCTGGAGTGACGCTCTAATTGTACTGTGCTTGGGAGCTGGAATTTACTTTTCTTTCAGCACGCGGTTAGTCCAACTAAGATCGATCAAAGAAATGTTACGTTTACTATTTGGCAGTAAATCTTCCGATCAAGGAGTTAGTTCATTTCAAGCTTTTGCCATTGCACTATCGGGGAGGGTTGGTACAGGTAATATTGCAGGTGTAGCTACAGCTATTGCCATGGGTGGTCCGGGAGCTATTTTTTGGATGTGGGCTATCGCTTTTTTAGGCTCTGCTTCTGCCTATATAGAAGCTACCCTCGGTCAACTTTACAAACGTGAAATCGATGGGCAATATCGCGGTGGCCCGGCCTACTATATTGAAAAGGGTTTGGGCATAAAATGGTATGCCGTACTCTTCGCTATTGCTACCATTTTCAGCACAGCGCTTTTTCTTCCCGGTGTACAGAGCAACAGTATCGTCGTGAGTGCGTTCCACGCTTTTGAAATACCTCAATACCTTACCGGATTGATTGTTGTATCGTTATTAGCACTCATTATATTCGGCGGCGTTAAACGCATTGGAAAAGTAGCTGAGTTCGTAGTACCTTTTATGGCAGGCGCATACATTTTAATGGCCGTAATTATTATAGCATTACATATCAAGCAGGTACCGGATATGTTTATGCTTATCATCCGTTCTGCATTCGGGACAGAGCAAGCTTTCAGCGGCATATTTGGCATGGCGGTTGCCTGGGGTGTAAAGCGAGGGATTTATTCCAACGAAGCTGGCCAAGGCACGGCTCCTCATGCTGCAGCAGCTGCTGAAACGAAGCACCCCGCTACACAAGGTTTGGTGCAAGCTTTTTCTGTGTATGTTGATACTTTGTTCGTTTGCACAGCTACAGCATTCATGATTCTCTTCACAGGAAAATACAATGTAAAGAGTCCGTCGGGAGGCTTCCTAGTCGAAAATCTACCAGGCGTTGAAGAAGGTCCTGCCTTTACACAACAGGCGATTAATGCCCACTTCCCGTCTATGGGTTCAGGATTTGTCGCTGTCTCTCTTTTGTTTTTTGCCTTCACAACGATCATGGCTTATTATTATATCGCTGAAACAAACCTCAGTTACCTGCTTAAAAGAACTGAAAAAAAATGGATGCTTATGCTATTGCGGGTCCTATTTTTAGCAGCAACCTACTACGGATCGATAAAAACTGCTAAATTGGCCTGGACTTTAGGCGATATCGGCGTAGGACTGATGGCTTGGTTAAATATTATAGCGATCCTTTTATTACGCAAACCTGCACTCAAATTGTTGAAAGATTACGAGGAGCAGCGGAAGAGAACGAAGGAACCCATATTTGACCCGGAGAAGCTGGGAATTGATCGTGTTGATTTTTGGATGTCGAGGAATCAGGGACATGAATCCAAATAGCAATTGTTACGAATAGCACTTGTTTTGTTCCTTAAGCGCTAGGATATGTATCTTTGCAACCTTCACTTATCGAACACAAACGGTATATCAATTAATGGAGCAAAAGCTATACACGCTAAATTTCTGGTTGCTTTGTTCAAGCTCACTTTTGTTTTCGGCGAGTTTCAACATGCTGATACCCGAACTACCATCGTACTTAAGCAGTATAGGAGGAGCAGAATATAAAGGATTAATTATAGCATTATTTACGTTAACGGCAGGGATTTCAAGACCCTTTAGTGGTAAACTCACTGATACAATAGGACGCGTGCCCGTTATGGCGGTAGGCTCAAGCGTTTGCTTTATATGTGGATTTCTTTACCCTATCTTGAGCAGTGTTTCCGGTTTTTTATTCCTACGCTTATTGCATGGCTTTTCCACGGGCTTTAAGCCAACAGCTACAGCAGCCTATGTAGCCGACATCGCTCCTTCTTCGCGATGGGGAGAGGCTCTTGGTATTCACGGGTTATTTTTTAGTACGGGTATGGCCATTGGTCCTGCTATCGGCAGCGCCATTACAGCGAGTTATTCAATAGACACGCTTTTTTACTGCTCCTCTCTCCTGGCCTTTCTTTCCATTGGCATCTTACTTAATTTGAAAGAGACATTAGCAAAAAAACAACGCTTCTCCTCGCAATCAATTAAGATCACAAAAAACGACATCATCGATTTACGTGTGTTTCCAGCAGCTTTTGTGACCTTGCTATCCTATTTTGCTTATGGCACTATACTTACGTTGATTCCGGACTGGAGCGAGTATATCGGCTTAAAAAATAAGGGGTTGTTCTTTATGGTCTTTACCGTTTCTTCTTTACTGATTCGCTTCGTAGCGGGAAAAACATCTGACAGATATGGCAGAACAACGATTATTACGATTGGCCTTATCGTTCTTATTATTTCCTTATCCATCATAGGTTCATTTCAATCGGTACCGGGCTTATTGATCGGTTCGTTTATCTACGGTATTGCAACCGGTTTGTTATCACCGGCAACCAATGCATGGACAGTGGATTTAAGCAACCCGGCTCATCGAGGAAAAGCCATGGCAACCATGTATATAGCGCTCGAAGTAGGGATTGGCATCGGAGCTCTCTGCTCCGGTTGGTTTTATCAAGATCGATTAACGATGATCCCTCGCTTAATCTTCTTAGCAGCGGGAATAGCCGGCCTTGCCTTGCTGTATCTAGTTAAACGGCGTTATAATCAAAGACAAGAGGCTCATTGATGGCCGGTCTTCAACCGAGCGTATGGTAAGCAAAAGATAATGTCATTGTACAATTCAATTTCGTAAATAGCACGCATTTTACCTAAGTTTGTTAAACAACAGCAGAAAAAATGGAGGATCAATTAAAATTTCCCGTCGGCACTTTTCAAAGGCCTGAAATCATTAGTAAAGAACAGATAGCTGATTATATAGACATCATTGAAACTTTTCCGGAACGGCTTGCCGCAGAAGTAATGCAATTGAGTAATGAGCAATTAGACACCCCTTATCGACCAGGGGGATGGACCATAAGACAAGTGGTCCATCATTGCGCTGATAGCCATGTAAACAGCTTCGTGCGCTTTAAACTAAGCCTAACGGAGGATACGCCTGTCATCAAGCCTTATTATGAAGACCGTTGGGCCGAATTAGCGGACGCAAAAAGTCTGGCAATCGAACCTTCTCTGCTTTTATTAAAAGGATTACATAAGCGATGGGTGGTATTATTAAAATCGTTAAAGGCAGACGATCTGAAGCGAACTTTTATCCATCCCCAAAGTGGCAGAACATATGCCTTAGACGAAAACATCGGACTTTATGCATGGCATTGCAACCATCATTTAGCGCATATAACAACCCTTAAGAGCAGAAGAGGCTGGTAGCGTTCACACCGTAGCCAAGAGACGCTCATGGATTAAAAGAAAAATTGTTTCAACATGAAAATATTCCAACAAGAAATACAGATTCCTCGTAAAAGGCGTGGTTTTCATCTTATTACGCCATCGATTATAGAGGCAGTTCCAGGCATTCGGGAATTTCGATCAGGAATGTGCCAGGTATTTATACAGCACACGTCGGCCTCGCTAACTATCAATGAAAATGCTGACCCAACGGTTAGAGGTGATTTTGAAACTTTTTTCAATAAAACCGTACCGGAAAATGATCCGGATTATATGCACGATTATGAAGGCCCGGACGACATGCCGGCGCACTTAAAGGCCTCTATATTGGGCAGTTCAATTTTAATACCAATTCGTCAGGGCGAGTTGGCCCTAGGGACCTGGCAAGGGATTTATTTATGCGAACATCGTGACCACGCAACACCGAGAAACTTAATTATTACCGTCTGGGGTGAATAATTTATGCGTCTCTCCGTCTATAAAAACGGTTCCTTCTCCCTCAAATTCCACGGCCCGCTCTGCCTCTTTCTCACCCAAGTAATAGGTATTGTTACTCAGGGTTAAATCTTTCGGATTGGTCGATATCAAGGTCGATGTCGAACGATTGGAAGTATCAGAAGCAAGAGTATTTTTGATAATTTTCAACTGCTGGGAACCAGCGTCTTTGATGCACACGGTTGAAGAACGTATTTTATTCGCTTCAATAACAACATTCATGGCCTCATTATGCACATACAAAGCGTCACTTTTATTGGCAGATATTTCATTGCCGGATAAAACGGCTCCATTAACTTTCCATAAAGAAATACCTCCTCTAGGAGAACTACTTGATAAAACATTATCTTTAAATATGAGTTGACCACTCATATTTACATTGATATTACCTTTTAGATCGTTCGCTAAAAACACTAAACTATCAACCATAATTCCGTTTGGTATTGCTAAATAACGAATATTATTGGAATCAAGCATCAATTTTTTAGCCTTCAAATCAGACAATAACCGTAAGCCGGCAAAGGTATTTTTATATAAATGGATTTGCCCTTGGCTTCCTACGATTTCAGCAAAATTATCGGCATTGTTGTTAATCACCTGAACTGCATCACAGTCCCGAAGATAAACAGCTGGCCGATTACTCCGATTCGATTTATTATTTCGGACCATGATATTTTTGAGCCCCACCAATGTAGCGATACCAGAACCGTCCCGTGTCTTTTCACCTTTTACCCATCCATTATCATAACTCGTGTTGCCTTCTATAAGGGCCGCTAAATTTATTTGCCTCGATATATCCGGATTATTAATATCGATTGCATCAGCTGCATTAGCAAAAATCAAATTATTTGTAATTTGATACGTATTTTCAAGTCCAACGCTTCCAAAGGCTACCTGAATACCACTCATTCCGTTATGGCTGATCTTATTCCGATTAAGGGTAATGTTCGCACAGCTGTGCAGAAAGACACCGTTCTCGCCATTGTGATGAATACGATTTTCATTGATGGTTACATCGCTACACGTTTGAAGGCGAATGCCGGTACCCCGTTGGTAATAATTGGGACTTTTTCTCGGCATTCCATAATAAGCCAATTCGGCATTTTCTATATTGATATTTTTACTGCGAAACAAATAAATACCGGAAAAAGAATAAAGTTTTGTGGAATCGCCAAAAGCGACCACGTCTTGAATCGTTATGTTCTCAGCATTATCCAAACGAACGGCCTCTCCATAAGTAAATGCGTTGAAGCGAAGGGACAAGCCTTTTACCTTATTACCGTAAAAGAGCGGATGCTCCGAATACTGTTTCCCCATGGTAAAGTTTTCTGCGCTATCTGGCTTGATCTGTTTCAAAGTGCCCAGGGTATGGACACTAACACCACTTTTCAGCTGCAAAGAACGTACATGGTAAATTCGCTTCGCCAACTTTATGGTATCTCCAGGTTTCGCTTTATCTATTAACGATTGTATAAATCTTGTATCATCATCTTCTATTTTTGTTCTTTTTGTCTGTACACTTTTCGTTTTTTTCTTTTCTTGACCTAAACCCGTATGAAAGTTTAACACCATTGATAAAAAAAACAGCGTTACGGCTAATAATCTATTCATGAATTCGCTTTTTATGTAAGTATCTTATCGTGAACGCAATATACTATTATTTTCTATAACTGAGTAATGTAATTATTATTTTAATTTCATACGAAAAAGATTAAACAATGACATTAGCACTACATTTCTAATGGTTTTTTAATACATGCTATCCTTATGCCTAAGCACAGAGGCTACTTCGTTACACGGTTTTGGATTCACAAGCCCGAACGGCTCTAAAAACCTCATTGTCTAAGGCAGGCAGATAAAAAAATGGATTCTGGTCAACAAGTGAGTAAAATATTGACCAAAACATCAATATACCGCAATCCGATGCGTTCGTTGTTTATATGGAATCTTTTCCTTGCTCGCACTTCTTTGAAAACCAATACTTTTTGAGACTTTGACGGGCATGTGGCAATCAATACAGTTATCTTTGGCAAGATGTAACGCCTTTTCATCCAATGACGGATGCTTTATCTTTTGATGGCATTGCAAGCAAGTCTGCGAATAGACAGCCAGGTCAGGGCTTAGGTTAGTGTGTGTCTGATGGCAACTACCACAATCCATATTGCTAAGTTTATAACATTTGCTGGCCATTAACAATTGCTTTTGTTTACCATGAACATCTGGATCTTCGCCGGTATAACTCGTATACTCCGGTAAATTGTTAATCGTATCTCCGGGCTTAAAGAAAAAGGTCGAGTTCAACATTTTCAAATTAGTACCCGAATGGCAAACACCACACATATCGACTTTTTGTGAACGGGATAATTCTTGATATTTGACCATATATTTAGCTTCCTTCTCGTTGGGATGTTCTTGGTGGAATTGCACATGTTCTGCGGCCGGCCCATGGCAACGTTGACAATCGATCCCCGCAATCAATGAATTTTTAAGAAACTCTTCTTCCTGTTGAAAGTTCGCAGAAGCGATAATTTTAGACTGCACAAAGGAGCTATGACACTCCAAGCATCGCGTAATAATAGCCCTACCAAAATATATCTGCTCGGTGGGAAATCCCGGGCTGTTAACCCATTCATGTTCGGGAACGAGGTAATTCAAGGGCATTTGCATCAACTTATTCCCGTACCAAAATGCGAACGTATAGGCGCTTTTGCCCGCACCAAAGACCATGGCTGTTCGCTCTTCTTTCACGTTTTCTCCATTTACGTAAGCTACTTGATATAAACCGTCTGCTCGCTTCTCAACACCTACCTTGGTCTTCTCGTTAAACACGTATACGTTCTCCTCTAGTCCCATGCTATCTGTAGCAGAGGGCGTGTGTAATTCTTTACTGGTATTGAAATGTGCATTATGAAGATAGTTTTGAGCGATATCATTATGACATTGCACACAGCTCGTACGATTGGCATATTTTTTACCACGTACATCACCCGATTCCTGCTCTGTACATTGCACTATGGCAATTAATAGAGACACGCCCAAAAAGAGAATGGCAATAAGCTGTTTGCGGTTCAATTGGCCTGTTAGCATGTTGTTTAGTCTTTATTCCGATGGATTCATCGCTTTGCATTTGCTCGAAACGCTTGGGAAGATACGGATTTCATGGCATATACTGCAAGTCCGGTTTTTGTGATAGCAAGGAAAAACAGAAGCAAGCTGTCAAATAGTCCGATAGTTAGTTCCTAATAACCAATGGAAAACGTATTTTTGCAATCAACAGTAAAGGTTTAATTTTGACATTTTGTATTCTAAAGAAGAAGCCTCTAAATTAAAACAGTCTTTTTGGACCACCTTTGGGCAATACATGGCTTCCGTACCCTCGTCGGAAGGAATGAAGATAAATTGGATCAACTACAAAACGGGTTTTAAGCATCTATATTTTAAAATGGATGCTGGCAAAAAAGAAGCCTATATCGCTATTGAAATCAACCATCCGGATATAGGAATACAGGAACTGTTCTTTGAGCAGTTTAAGGAATTCAAAAAGATACTGGAAGGATACTTGAATGAAACTTGGTCCTGGAAATTGCATACGGAAGACGAGCACGGAAAAATCATAAGCAGAATATACTGCCAAATTGATCCTGTGAGCGTATTTAACCAAGCAGATTGGCCAACCTTGATTTCATTTTTTAAACCGAGAATCATCGCGCTGGACGAGTTTTGGAATATGGTTAAGGATAGTTTTGAGGCACTGAAATAAAATCCCTCGCATGTCTCCTTTAAGCCGTATGTCTACGAAATTCACATAACATAAAGGTTACATTTTAGCTTTTCACATTTGTCTCACAAAAGCTTATCTTTCGAATCGAATTCGCATTGATACCTGGTTGACACTAAATGGTATCAGCTTACTGATAAACTAATACAATAAAAATAGAGTACAGAACCTTTTATGTGTATTTGTTATTAAACGCACAGGAAGGTCTAACCGATTAAAAAACATGAATTCAAAAGACGTTTCAAGAAGGTTATTTCTCAGGAAGGCAATGATGTTATCTGCCGCCGCTGCCGTTGCGCCTACTATCTTACACGCCAATTCTTTCGCCCCAATAAAACGCGCCAAGGCGAGCGAAAGGGTAAATCTAGCCTGTTGCGGCATAGGCAATCGGGGTGGCGAGATCATTCAAGCACTTTATAGCACCGGTTTAGCAAACATGGTTGCACTATGCGACGTTGATATGGGCGCTCCCCATACGCTAAAAACCTTACAACAATTTCCGGACGTGCCGCGCTTTAAGGACTTCCGTGAAATGTTCGATAAAATGGGAGGCCAAATTGAAGCGGTTTCCGTGGGCGTACCCGATTTTTCGCATTTCCCAATATGCATGGAGGCGATGGCTCGCGGTATTCATGTATACGTAGAAAAGCCAATGGCAAGAACATTCAATGAATGCGAGTTACTGATGAAAGCTGCGGATAAATACCCTAAAGTAGTAACACAAATGGGCAACCAAGGCCATTCTGAAGCAAACTATTTCCAGTTTAAGGCTTGGGTTGAAGCCGGTATTATAAAAGATGTAACGGCAATCACAGCGCATATGAATTCTCCGCGCCGTTGGCATGGCTGGGACACGAATATCAGTGCACTGCCGTCTGCCGAACCTATTCCGGAAACGCTAGACTGGGATAAATGGCTTACCACTAGACCTTTTCACAACTACAATCATGATTATGTAAATGGACAGTGGCGTTGCTGGTATGATTTTGGCCTTGGAGCGCTGGGGGACTGGGGGGCACACATTCTGGATACAGCGCACCAGTTTCTAAACCTAGGGCTACCTGAAGAAGTAAACGCCATTAAACTCGAAGGCCATAATGATTTCTTTTTTCCGCAAGCATCAACACTATCTTTCAAATTTCCGAAGCGGAAGAAAATGCCTGCGCTAGAGATTACTTGGTACGATGGTGTAAACAATTTACCTCCCATTCCGGAGGGATACGGTGTTTCGGGATTGGATCCGAATATCCCACCGCCAAGTACAGGAAAAATCGAACCCGCCAAGCTTAATCCCGGTAAAATTATCTATAGTAAGGAACTGACCTTTAAGGGAGGTTCGCACGGGAGCACCTTATCCATTATTCCGGAAGAAAAAGCGAAAGAAATGGCGTCAAAATTACCGGAAGTCCCCATCAGCCCGTCAAACCATTTCAAGAACTTTTTACTGGCCTGTAAAGGGGAAGAACAAACTCGTTCGCCATTCCATATTGCGGGCCCACTAAGTCAAGTACTTTGTTTAGGTGTATTAGCACAACAGCTAAACACGAAATTATTGTTTGATCGTGACAAAAAGGTGATAACCAATAACAAAACCGCGAACGAGCTACTTGTAGGGCCGCCGCCAAGAAAAGGCTGGGAGGATTATTACAAAGTGTAAATTTATGTAGAGGGTGTCTGAGAATTGTTACATATACGAACATAGAAGACACCCTCCCTTCATATATTACTTTTTTGGAAAGGTGCTTGCGCCCTTCACTTCTTCTATCTGTTCAGTGTGTCTTAAACTATGCCCCGCTATATACAAAAGCATCCGGTATGCATCGGCGTATTCTTTGGCGGGTGTAATGGTTAGGTGATTTCGTAAGTCGTCAAGTGGCGTATTCTTAATAAAGTCTAATGTAATTGCACGTTGTTTCTTGAAATCGTCCAACACTTTGGTCAATTGATAGGATTGTTTGTCGGGCTGTAAAGGTTCAGGTGCTTTAAATTTCTGCGTTCTATTCTGCATCATACCAATCACATCACTATCCGTGCCCTTTAATGCTGTACGTTTTTCAGGATTGGCCGGCTGCTTCATCAAATCCTGCACCATACCTAAAAGCATATGTTCTGTTTTGGTAATGTGTTCAAGGCATTGCCCTATAGACCAGCTAGCGGTATCTGCTTTGAAGTTTACTTGTTGTTCGCTTAACCCGGCGACGTCATTAAACAAGCGAGTTTCCGACTGTTTAAAAACAGTCAGCAACGAATCTTTCGCGTTATCCGTTGCTTTTGCCGCCTCTAAGACAAACAGTAAAAAGGCGATCAAAATAATTGATTTTTTCATTGGAGTAATTTGTTTTATGTGTTTAAACTTCCCTACCTACTATCGGTAAATAGGTGCTATCTATTCTTCTCCGCTGAGCGTTGACTCAGATTTATAAGTATATTGTATGGTTTTTAATTTGGCATCTGAGCGTTACTTCAGATCAAAACAGAATAAATAATTTCCACCTCGCGTTTGACCGCCGAAATAACACTTTAATAAGTCAAAGTTATGCAGAATTCATTAAATAACGGAGGTGAAAAACGACAAAATCAGGGTGTGGAATAGACGAATAAGCATATTGCACAAAATAACACAAAGTGGTTGATTGCGACAATATTACCGTTTATATTTGCGTTATTAAGCAAAAACCAATTAGAAAACAAACAATCTTAGGTCATGAAACACATATCGATCCTGATTCCCGAAGGACACACCAGTATCACTAACATTGAAGGCACGCACCAGATTTTCTCAGAAGTAAACGAATGCTTTGTTCGAGTTGGTAGACCCCCTCTTTTCGACATTAAACTGGTTGGGATTAACCCGAATGCCAGCCAACGAAACGGTGTGTATACGATTAAACCGGATCATCTTATAGGAGAGGTAAGCAAAACAGACCTGATCATTATTCCCGCTATGCTGGGTGATCTGGAAAATGCGCTCAAGCTTAATGCGGCCTTTATTCCCTGGGTTGTCAAACAGTACATGCAAGGTGCCGAATTAGCTAGTTTTTGCGTCGGCGCTTTCTTTTTGGCCGCAACGGGTCTATTAGACGGCAAACAATGCGCAACACATTGGCGATTTGCCAACCAGTTTAGACAGCAATATCCGAACGCAAGGCTCGTTGACGATAAAATTATGACCGAAGATCGTGGAATCTATACAAGCGGTGGCGCTTATTCTTATACTAACCTACTCTTATATTTAGTAGAGAAACATGCTGGAAGAGAAATTGCTGTACTGATTGCCAAAACGTTTATGATCGACATTGATCGATATAGTCAATCACCTTTCATTATGTTTAAAGGGCAGAAGGAACATGAAGACGATCTGATTATTAAAGCCCAGGAGTTTATTGAAAAAAATTTCCAGGAAAAAATAACTGTTGATCAACTGGCAGACATGCTTGCTCTCGGACGTAGAAGCTTGGAAAGACGGTTTAAGAAAGCAACCAGCAATACAGTAACAGAATATATACAGCGGGTAAAAATGGAAGCTGCAAAAAAAGAATTGGAAACAAGTAGAAAAACGGTAAGTGAGTTGATGTACGAAATTGGTTATTCCGACACAAAAGCTTTCCGTTCGACCTTTAAAAAAATCACCGGTTTGTCTCCGATTGAATACCGTAATAAATATAACAAGGAATCTATTGTTCTTTCTTAACGAACCAACGTTCGCTAGAAGCAATAGCGTCACCAGCGATTAAGTAGAATGGAGAAGAAATATAAAACGCTGAAACCCTATAAAACACCCTACTCAAACCCGATTACACTGGTAAAAGGAGAAATCGTACGACTAGGAAAAGAGGAAACTGAAGAAAAATCCTCCTCGTTACGCCATATCTTCTTCGAAAAAATAAACCACCAGCATAACCGCCTTATAAGATCCGATGTTTTTGGGGGTATGAGGAATCCTACCGTCGAATAATAGCGAATCTCCTGCACTCAAAAGGACACTTTCCTGTTCGAATTTATATTCGATTTCGCCGGATAAGATATACTTATATTCAAAAGCCAGTGTTTCTACCATTGGTCTTGAAGCATTGGGCTCTAGTTCCAGTAAAACAATATCAACCGTTGAGTTTTTAATATTTCTGGTGAAAATTCGGTGATAGTGAAACCCGATCGCTTCCTCTTTTTCAAAATGGCTATACTCGTCCTTTTTCTTTATCAGAATTGTCTTATTGTTTTTGTTGACACCGATATCCTTAAAAAAAATGTTCAAATCAACATCCAAAGATTTGATGATTTCAATCAACACCATCAAGGAAGGGATGACGCGGTTATTTTCTATTTGCGATATCAGTCCTTTACTTACCGAAGCTCTGTCAGCTAGTTCCTGAACGGTAATTCCTTTATTCTTACGTCGTTCTTTGATTTGATTGCCTATTTGTATTAAAATATCGTCCTTCATTTAGACAGCTTGTTATACTTGATGATGTAATGACTACAAATATATCAGAGCTTCCTGTCTATAACAAATGACAATAAACTATTTAGACTAAAATATTTTTAGCCGATCACCGATTATGTATAGCCGTATTGTGTTGCTTCCGAGCAATCCAAGCACCGGTACTCCAGAGAGGCCATATAATAAGCAGCGGATGTAGGCAAAGACGTAATAACCGTAAAAAATCACTGTTTAAACCAAAAGCGTCCGCATGGGTTAAATACTGCTGGAGGTTCCCCGGAAAAATTAGCAGGAAAAACAAAGCGGTTAACCATCCTATCGGCACTTGTTTTGACACCCAAAACAGCAATGCAATACCAAGCAAAATCTCCACTGCGCCCGATAAATTGACGACTAAATCGGGATCTAATGGTAGCCAGGAAGGTACTTGTGCACGGAATGGGATATGTAACCAAGTGAGGTGTCCGGTACCTGTAAATAACAAAAGCAATCCTAATAACACCCTGAAAAGACGCTGTGTTTTAGTTGTTGAGATCATAATTTAAGAAGGTAAAGGTGAAAAAACAGGTGCATAACTGTTACGCAACCTCAAGACAAATATAAATATTTAGTTGATTATCAACAAGAAATGCCATATAATTCAAAAAAACATGCTATGCAACGAATCCACTTCAATCCAATTGGCTTTATGTATAGGATCAGTGATTGGTGGCTGTTCCGGAAGAAAACATCCTTTTAGCGACCGTAAAAATTCCCACTGCGATTAAGCCTACTGCTAACCCAATTACAAATTCTTTGAGAATGGATGGTATGTTCGGCAAAATATGGTGCAAATATTCAATATTGTGAACAAAGATACCACCTGAAACCAATATAAGGGCGATTGTACCAATCACACTCAAGAACTTGATAACCAAGGGGAGCGACTTAACCAATAAGTGCCCAAGCGTCGACCATAATCCCTTATCATTGGAATACTTGATTAACCTGTACCCCGTGTCATCCATCCTAACAATGAGCGCAACGATGCCATAAACTCCTATGGTTGCCAAAAGAGCTACAACCGAAACGGTTAAAATTTGGATGGTTAGACTTCTATCTAAAACAGCACCTAATGCTATAATTACAATCTCTATTGAAAGAATGAAATCGGTAGTGATGGCGGATTTAATTTTTGCTTTTTCAACATCTCCATTTTTTTCTTCACGTTCCTCAATTACCTCATGTCCCGGCTTCTTTCGATGAAAAAAGTACTCAACTATTTTTTCAGCACCTTCAAATGCTAAATAAATGCCGCCCAACACCAGGAATACTTTTATCGCAATGGGAAAAAACACATTTAAGGTCAATGCAATTGGAACAATAATGAGCTTGTTGATCAAAGAACCTTTCGTAATAGCCCACAGCACCGGTAATTCACGTGTTGAAAGAAAGCCCGTCGCTTTTTCGGCATTGACTGCTAAATCGTCGCCCAATATACCGGCTGTTTTACGCGTTGCTATTTTACTGGTTACCGCAACATCGTCCATCAATGAAGCTATATCATCTAAAATCGCAAAAAAACCTGATGCCATATGTGTTTGTCTATAAAGCTATAAAAATATAAATTAAATTCAATTCTTGGTTAACCAATATTAGGCGCGAGCTACAACTTGCCTCATCTCGCCCATACGCCGAGGATCTTTTCGGACAACCATTCATCATAATGAAAATATGGCGTTCTATTACCTTTAAAAACAAACACCTTTTAATTCTTTCAATTAGAAGAAACAACAAAAAAGGGAAAGATTCGTTTTGAATCTTTCCCTTGTAGACCCTAGGGGAAGAATATCGAACCGTTTTTTGGACGATTTAAGAAAAATTGTGAATTATTAAAGCTGATGGTACTATTTTTATAGAAGGTGGCGGTACTCTATATGACAAATGGGACAGATCGATATCCTAATAAGCAGTATCGTCAAAATAACTTTCACTTAAGTCGTAGTCATATAATCTATTCAATTGACGAGATTTCCTTTCTTCCTGACAATGCAGGTATCACCATGAAAATTAATGATAGATGTTGACAACCGTCGCATCGAAGATTACAAAAGGAATAATTGCATGGGTGTGGTTTAAATTTATGTATTTAAGAATTTGCTTAAATACTAATATTCCATTACCTTTGAAATTCAGATATAGGACATGGAAAGAAAGAACATTTGTATACGCGAGCATGCTAATCCGGAACAGATAAACAGTTGCCGTGAAAAAATTACAGAAAATGAAAAGTCATTTGTACAGCTGTCAGGTATCCTGTCCCTGGCCGGCAATGAAGTAAGATTGAAGATTCTTTACCTGCTTGAAAATGAAAGAGAGCTATGTCCCTGCGACCTGAGCGATATTCTGGGCATGAGTATACCTGCTATCTCACAACATCTACGGAAGATGAAAGATGGAAACGTCATCCAATCGCGTAAAACAGGTCAGACCATCTTCTATTCTCTAAGAGGGGAGCATCTCAAACTATTACGCCCGTTCTTTAAGACCATTAATCAGATCAATTTAAAAACCGAAACAGCATGAGTAAGATAAGAAGCAATAAAGCGCTTATGGGGTCCGGGGTTTTTCTTGCCCTGACATCTTCCCTTTGCTGCATAGTTCCGTTTCTGGCGATTGTGGGAGGAACAATGGGGGCAGTTTCGGCGTTCAGTTGGATTACTGCGATCAGGCCGTATCTGTTATGTGCAACAGCACTGATTTTGGTTTTTGCATTCTACCGTGCGTATAAACCCGAACAGAAAGACGAATGTGGCTGTAAAGAAAAGAGAGGTATGTGGCAATCAAAAACTTTCCTTTGGATTATAACCGCTATTTCCATTTTATTGTCAACCTTTCCCTATTATGCCTCATTTCTTCAGAAAGGCTCCACAAAAGAGGTTGTAATCAATAGTCAAAACATTAGCATGGCGGTGCTTCAGGTACAGGGAATGAGCTGTGCCGCATGTGAGGGCCATATCAACAAGGCTTTGCAGGGAAAGAAAGGTGTGCAGGAAGTTCGCACTTCTTATGACAAAGGTGAATCCATTGTGAAATTTGATAGATTACTGATATCTCCAGCACAGTTGTCAGTCGCAATAGAGAATGAAACCGGTTATAAAGTAAAAAACATAAAGACAGATGATAACTAAAAGCATAATTCTTCAATCCACCATCACATGTCCTTTATGTCAATATACAAAGGAAGAGTCCATGCCCACAGAGGCTTGTCAGTACTTTTACGAATGCGAAAACTGTCACGAACGTTTAAAACCCCTACAAGGGGACTGCTGTGTATTCTGTAGTTACGGGGATGTTAAATGCCCCCCGATACAGGGGAATATATCCTGTTGTTCCAACTCATAAGCCGCTTTTAAGATAAAAACAAAAAAAGTGCCGGACTTTCTGTCCAGAACATATAGTAAATTCATTAAAACCGCTATAAAAAGTGTCGCAATTAAAACCTATAAATTGACTCTTCTTATTCTTTGCACTGGAATATTTTCCGGTAATCGACCGGTTATTCGGCTTGATCTTTCTTACGGGTTTCAAAAATAGTCTTACTTGGTATGCCACAAATTTATATTGAAACAAATGCTAATATTTGTAAATTTTTTTTAAACAACTGTTGATAAGAGTACCGCCACCTTCTATAAAAACAGTACCACCAGCTTACATAATTGACAAAAATTGCTGGTTAAGTTTTTGTGGAATTTCGGTGTCCAAATCCTCCTTTATACCAAGGTTACTTCGCACCGTTGCGTTTTATTGTGTATGGCCAGCTCGAGTAAACTCCATCACGCTGAGATTACCTCACTCTGCCCGGTGACCCTGAAGGGGGAGATGACAGAACGACCAATATTCGCTATAAACACCTGTATTTAATTCGTTTAACAGATACGGTCAAATTACATCAAAATAAAACAACCTATCCTAAAGTTCGATTTTTTTGTTTAAAAATGGCATTAAATCAATCGTACTTTAATAATACACTATTATACCAAATTTTATCTATATATGGAATTTTTTATGTTTCTGTATGAGCGAACGAATTCACAATTATTAAACCGTCTTTTCCGAGATTCACTTTCAAAGCAAGAAAAACTCCGATTCCGGCAAATTCACCAAACTGGTAGAACAGCATTCACCCATTTCGTAGATGGTTATTTTCATTTTCTCACTCATAACTATTAATTTTTTGAAAGATGACGGAGAATGGAAGAAAAAGATGCGGAATTTTAGATTATTTTTTTCTATGTCCGCTTTTATGTTAATAGCTACTATGCATTATTTCACTTACTTCCTTATCTTTGGGATATGAAATGGCTGGTTTATTTGTTTTCCATCTATGTACTTGTTTTATCCGCTGTACCCTGTGGGGCGGAAGATAATTGCTGTATTGATGAAACTTACAGCTTAGCCGAAAGGGAAAAGCCTGCTGAAGAGCGCGACCACAGATCGATCTGTCCCTGTTCACCTTTTTTCGCATGTGGAGTCTGTAGCGGGGCAGTTCTGCCAAATGCCATAATGGCGGTCATCAAAGAACTGTCACCAATTCTCCAACAACCTTTCTCCTATCAGGAATACCCTTTGCTGGAACTTCCCCGAACAATCTGGCAACCTCCTAAAGCCGCATAATATTTTCGCCGTTTTGCAGTTGTAGCTTCCCTGAAGGCTGCGTATTTTATATTTACACAAAGATTTAAGAATGAATAAAGCTATAGGCTTGATACTATGGCTTTGTACAGGTAACCTGTGCGTGGCCCAGCATACATTAACAACTATACTGAAAGATGCGGAGACAAAAGAACCGCTTACAGGAGCTACTGTGTTACAGATTGGAACAACCAAAGGTGGAACGACCGATGAGAAGGGCACTGTTTCCCTTACTGGTTTATCCGAGGGAAGGCATGTTTTCCTATTCAGGAAATTAGGTTATGAGGAACAGCGGGATACACTGTATTTTCCCGGCTCTGAGGATACCGTTATCGTTTATCTTGAGGCAACGGACGAAGACCTGGAGGAAGTAGTTATTTCTTCGACCCGGAGTACCCGTACCATACAGAACATTCCCACGCGTGTTGAATTTATCGGAGGGGAAGAACTGGAAGAGAAGGGCAATATGAAGCCGGGAGATATTCGTATGATGCTCAATGAAAGCACAGGTATCCAAACGCAACAGGTTTCGGCCACCTCTGCCAATTCCAGCATCCGTATCCAGGGACTTGATGGGCGTTATACACAGATACTCAAAGACGGCTTCCCTTTATATGCCGGCTTCTCAGGAGGGCTCGGCCTGTTGCAGACGCCGCCGTTGGACCTGAAGCAGGTGGAGATCATTAAAGGTTCTTCTTCCACTTTATACGGTGGCGGAGCCATTGCCGGCCTCGTCAACCTGGTATCGAACATACCCACGGAGGAAAGGGAACTCCGCTTCCTGCTGAACGGTACTTCTGCCGGGGGCCTGGACATCAACGGTTTTTATGGACAGAAGTTTGAAAAGGTAGGTCTCACGGTATTTGCATCCCGTAATTCCAGCAGGCCCTACAATCCTTCCAGCACCGGTTTTACCGCGATTCCCAAAACGGAAAGGTACGTACTCAACCCGAAGCTGTTCGTATACTTCAACCCGAAAACAACCATGAACTTCGGGATAAACACCATATTCGAAGACCGTACAGGCGGGGATATCCTTTACATAAAAGGGAAAGGGGATAATGTCCATAGCTATTTTGAAAAGAACAAAAGCAGCCGTTTCTCAACTCAATTCGCCCTGGATCACCGGTTCACAGAAAACAGTGGCCTGACCATCAAGAACTCGGTCAACAACTTCAACAGGACCATAACTATTCCCGATTATGTGTTTGACGGGAAACAATGGTCAATCTATTCGGAGGTCGCTTACAACAACAACGGCGAAAGAGCAGATTGGGTAGCAGGTATCAATCTCTACACGGACAATTTCAGCGAATACCCAAAAGATGGCTTTCAGAAAAGAGACTATGACCAAAACACATTCGGAGGTTTTGTTCAGAATACCTTTAAGACTACGGATTGGTTGCAATTGGAAACGGGCATCCGCGGGGATTATGTGATCGATTACGGTTTCGTGTTCTTGCCACGGATCTCTGCGCTCTTTACGGTCTCTCCCCAGGTGACTTCCCGTTTGGGTGGAGGGCTGGGTTATAAAACGCCTACCATATTCACAGAAGAGACAGAGCGAATCCAGTTCCGTTCGGTATTGCCGATTAGTCCGCAGGCGAATAAACTGGAGCGGTCCTATGGTGCAAGCTATGATATCAACTATAGGACTACACTTTTCGAGAATATAAGCCTGAGCGTAAACCAGCTCTTTTTTTATACCCGTATCAATGATCCATTACTTACAGAATTTACCGGTTCAGGAACGGTGCAACTGGTAAATGTAGACGGTTATGTGGATACAAAGGGCTGGGAGACGAATGTAAAGCTGGGCTACGGTGATTTCAAACTGTTCATAGGTTACACCTTTACCGACGCCTGGCTCCGTGAAGGAACACAAAAGCGAGAGAATCCATTGACTGCTCGCCACCGGTTGAATAATGTCCTCATGTATGAGATCGAGGATAAATGGAAGCTTGGACTGGAAGCCTATTATTATAGCCGTCAGGCCCTCAGTGACTGCACCACAGGAAAACCCTATTGGACCTGTGGCTTTATGGCTGAAAAGATATGGGAACGCTTCTCTCTTTTTGTCAATTTTGAGAACTTTACAGATACCCGGCAAACTAGATTTGACAGTATTTATACTGGAACAGTTACAAGGCCAATATTCCGTGATATATATGCGCCACTCGATGGGTTCGTTGTTAACGGTGGTTTAAAAATAAAATTATAGCCATGAAAAAATCAACTTTTGAAATAAAAAACATGGACTGTGCAACAGAGGAGCAAATGGTCCGCATGAAATTAGACGGGGTTGAAGAGCTTATTCACCTCGATTTTAATCTTCCGGAGAGAAAACTGATTGTGACACATACCGGAAATATCGATCGCATAGCCATGGCCATTAAAGAGCTGAGCTTAGGGGATCGTTTCATTTCGACTGAAGAAACAGATAACACCTCGGTAGCTAGTTCTGAGCGCGAAGAACGTAAGCTACTTTTATATGTACTGATTATCAATGCATTTTTCTTTGTACTCGAAATCATAACAGGATTTATTTCCCATTCAATGGGGCTTGTTGCCGATAGCTTGGATATGTTAGCTGATGCACTCGTGTATGGACTCAGCTTATATGCCGTTGGTGGGACAATCCTCCGAAAAAAGAAAATTGCAAAAGCCAGTGGATACTTTCAGATAATACTTGCTGTTTTAGGTTTTTCGGAGGTAGTCAGACGTTTCATGGGGTTTGGAGAAACACCTGAATTTGGAATGATGGTAGTTATTTCGCTATTGGCCTTGATTGGGAATGCGTTTTCCCTTGTAATCCTTCGCAGAACTAAGAGTAACGAGGCACACATCAAAGCTAGTCAAATATTTACTTCCAATGACGTAATTATAAATATTGGTGTTATGCTGGCAGGTATATTGGTTTTCATTACTGCGTCCCGTTTACCGGACCTGATCGTTGGTACAATCGTCTTTGCTATTGTATTGAGAGGGGCGTTTCGAATATTAAATTTAGCGAAGTAAAGTATTAAGAAATGAAGCGGAGTTTGCCGTAGTCGTCTCTTGTTTTTTGAAAATAACTAACTTTTCAGGCCATTATAATATCATATAAAAACTGGAAAGTTAGTTACGTAATATAAATATATATATATTTGCAAATAATGAAGCTGTTATCTTATATATGTGCACTAATAGTACTGGTTCAGGTAATGATGCCCTGTACAGATAAAATTGCGACTACCAGTCTTCACAAACGAACAGAATTTTCTATTGCCTCATCGAAAAATCAGGATCACAAAGATAGCTGTACACCTTTCTGTCAATGTACATGTTGTGCTACACCTTCAATACAGCAATTGGCTTACATTATTGTCAGTCCCGATCCTATTGTTCTTGAATCTCATAATTGGCATACTCCCGGAAAATGCCTGGAAGTCCATATAAATGTATGGCAACCGCCTAAAGTGATTTCTTAAGCACGTCTCTGTGCGTATATGGACGCTGGTCTGTCCATTTAATTACAAAAATCAAATAATATTATTGCTCAGGCTATGACTAAAAAGAATAGGTCATTACCAGCAAAAAGCGTAGGTCGTTCAGGAAAAAACTACAAGCAACCTCAATGGATAAAGATCCTAAGGGTAGTTGGTATATTTCTACTTTCAGTGATTTTGCTGTTAGCGATTATTGGAATGATTCTACACGCTTTAATTCATTTCAAATAAGATATGCTTAATAAAATTATTAAGTTCTCTATAGAGAATAAACTGATTGTTGCTTTGATGACTTTGGGATTGATTGCCTGGGGGCTATATTCGTTAAAGCAGCTACCTATTGATGCGACACCTGATATCACAAATAACCAGGTTCAGGTGATAACGCAAAGTCCGTCACTTGCAACACCTGAAGTGGAACGGCTAATAACTTTTCCAGTAGAGCAAACGATGTCAACTATTCCGGAAATAGAGCAGGTACGTTCGATCTCCCGTTTCGGCCTTTCAGTAGTGACCATCGTGTTTCATGACGATGTTGACATTTATTGGGCCCGTCAACAGGTGAACGAAAAATTAACCGAAGCAGGTAACAATATTCCTTCGGATGTAGGTAAACCCGAGATCGCTCCGATCTCAACTGGTCTCGGCGAAATCTACCAATATGTAGTGCATGCAAAACCCGGTTATGAAGAGAGGTACGATGCAAGAGAATTACGCACGATCGAAGATTGGATTGTACGCAGACAATTATTGGGAACGCCGGGTATCGCGGAAGTAAACAGTTTTGGAGGTTTGTTAAAACAATATGAAATTGCGCTTGATCCGGATAAGCTGAATAGTTATAATCTAAGCATCAATGATGTTTTTAGTGCTTTGGAGCGTAATAATCAAAATACAGGTGGTGCATATATAGATAAAAAGCCCAATGCTTACTTTATTAGAAGTGAGGGGCTAGTTGGAAGTATTGATGATATTAAAAAAATTGTCGTAAGGAAAAGCCCAAAGCAAGTACCCGTACTGATAAGAGATATTGCCGAAGTCAAACTTGGTAATGCTATTCGGTATGGCGCATTGACAAGAACCACGAAAAAGAGCCAAGGGGAAGCAGTGGGAGGCATTGTAATGATGCTTAAGGGCTCAAATGCAAACGAAGTCGTAAGTAAGGTAAAAGAGAAGATAGCACGTATCAACAAAACACTTCCCGAGGGCGTTACCATTGAGCCCTTTTTGGATCGCAGTGCGCTTGTTGACCGGGCGATCGGGACCGTTGCAAAAAACCTGATTGAAGGCGCATTAATAGTCATTTTTGTACTTGTGCTATTTCTGGGAAATCTCAGGGCCGGAATTGTAGTTGCTTCTGTTATACCTCTTTCAATGCTTTTTGCCATTTCGATGATGAACGTATTCGGCGTCAGTGGAAACCTAATGAGCCTTGGAGCCATCGATTTCGGATTAATCGTTGATGGGGCTGTTATTATTGTTGAAGCTACCATGCATCATCTCGGTTTAAGCAGGAATCCAAATAAACTTTCGCAAAAAGAAATGGATGGTGAGGTCTATGAATCGGCTTCAAAAATACGATCTGCGGCTGCATTCGGTGAGATTATAATTCTAATCGTGTATCTCCCTATTCTTGCACTTGTAGGTATAGAAGGAAAAATGTTCGGTCCCATGGCGCAAACAGTATCTTTTGCCATTTTAGGTGCTTTCATTCTCTCTCTTACCTATGTACCGATGATGTCAGCACTTATATTGAGCAAAAAGATTAGCCATAAGCGCAATTTTTCGGATCGTATGATGGATTTTTTTCATAAGTATTATGATCCGATGATCCGTGTAGCGCTTCGCAATCGTGTAATAGTAGTACTTACAGCAGCAGTTTTGTTAGGCCTCAGTGTTTTTGCCTTTACCCGTATGGGAGGTGAATTTATCCCGACGCTCGAAGAAGGCGATTTTGCGGTAGAAACAAGGTTGCTTACCGGAAGCTCTCTCAGCCAAACGATAGATAAAGTCAATCAAGCTTCTGCTATACTCATCGACAAATTTCCTGAAGTGATAGAGGTAGTAGGAAAAATAGGCGCGGCAGAAATTCCGACAGATCCAATGCCTATGGAAGCCACTGACCTAACCATTATTTTAAAGGATAAAAAAGATTGGGTAAGTGCGGTTGATCGGGAAGAGTTAGCTGATAAAATGGCAGAGGCGCTAGAACCGGTCACAGGCGTAACTTTTGGCTTTTCGCAGCCTATTCAGTTACGCTCCAATGAACTTATATCAGGTGTGCGACAGGACATAGGAATTAAAATTTTCGGTGATGACCTGGATCACCTAACTGATCTCTCACGAAAAATAGGCAAAATCGTTGCAACAGTCCAAGGAGCTACTGATCTATATATCGAACAGGCAAGCGGTCTCCCTCAGATTGTTATCAAGGTAGATCGCGACCAGCTTGCCCGTTTCGGGATAGATGTTGAAGCCGTGAACCAGGCCATAAATGCCGCTTTTGCAGGTCAGGCTGCAGGATTGGTATATGAAGGGGAAAAGCGTTTTGATATGGTAGTTCGTTTAGATGAAGAATACAGACAGAACATTGATAACGTTCGCAGCCTGTTTATATCAACTCCCGATGGTGAAAAAGTCCCGTTGTCGCAAGTGGCGTCGGTAGACTTTGAAGTAGGTCCGAACCAAATACAACGGGAAGATACGAAACGCAGAATTATCGTAGGCCTAAACGTTAGGGGAAGAGATATTGAAAGTGTCGTAGAAGAAATTGAACAGAAAATCGGCAGTCAGATTAAATTGCCAACCGGCTATTACATTACCTACGGGGGGCAGTTTGAAAATCTTCAAGCCGCCAGCCAGCGTTTATCTATTGCTGTGCCTGTGGCACTATTGCTGATACTTTTATTATTGTATTTCACTTTTGGATCAATAAAACAATCTATATTAATTTTTACGGCCATTCCAATGGCTGCAATCGGTGGAGTATTTGCCCTTTTATTGCGAGGAATGCCGTTCAGTATTTCGGCCGGAGTGGGCTTCATTGCGCTCTTTGGAGTTGCCGTGTTAAACGGAATTGTATTAATAACCGAATTCAATCGGTTGAAAAAGTCCGGAATAAAGGATTTAAGAGAAATTGTAATAAAAGGGACAGCGGTTAGGCTCCGTCCAGTCCTGATGACCGCGACCGTTGCTTCTTTAGGATTTATGCCCATGGCATTATCTACAGCAGCCGGAGCGGAGGTTCAAAAGCCGCTGGCAACAGTTGTTATTGGCGGATTGATTACATCAACGATTCTAACGCTGCTGGTTTTGCCGGTATTGTATACCTATTTTGAGTCCTTCAAACTAAAAAAGCATGTAGTAAAAGGAACTGCGGTGGTTGCTTTTTTGGCGTTCTGGATGTTTCCTTATAATTCTAAAGCACAGGAACCATCTTCAATTTCCCAACGGATAACATTGGCAGAGGCAATTGAGATAGCACTTAAAAATAACCAAATGGTGAATTCAGCAGAATTGCAAATCGATCAACAAAGAGCATTGCGCGTGACCTCAATTGATATTGGGAAAACAAATTTTGACCTTCAATATGGTCAAATGAATACAATTAAACGAGATAATAATATCTCCGTCAGTCAAAGTATTGTGAATCCTTTCTTATTTAGTAAGCAGCGCAAACTCTACGATGCCCAGCTTAAAAGTAGTGAGCTTAATCTCGACGTTACCGAAAATGAATTAATCTACCAAGTCAAAAGCACATACGGACAACTTGCGTATTTTCTTTCACTTCAAAAGCTTTATCATACCCAAGATTCTATATTTAATAATTTTCTCAAGGCATCATCCCTCCGTTACCAGACAGGGGAAACTAACTTGTTGGAAAAAACAACAGCTGAAACCCAGCGGAATGAAGTTCTCAATCAGCTCGAAAAAAATAGAGCAGATATTATGATCTACATGGCCGAGCTGAAAAGGCTCCTTAATACACAAGACAGCATCCAAATCTCAGAAAGCGAATTAAAAAAAGAACATTGGCAAAGTAATACAGGCAGTGTTAGTGAAAATCCGTGGCTTTCTATGCAAAAACAGCAGATAGAGATAGCAGATAAAAGCATTGGTATAGAGAAAGCGAAAGCTGGCCCAGACTTTACACTAGGTTACTTTAACCAATCCATAATCGGTTCACAGAATGTGAACGGACAAGAAGTTGTGTTCGATGCGGGAAAGCGATTTCAGGGAGTACAGGTAGGTGTAGCATTGCCAATCTTCTATAAACCTTTTGCTAACCGCATTAAGACGGCAAAGATTCAGAAAGAAATAGCGGAATCACAATACGACTTAGCTCAGACAAATCTGAAATCGCAATTTCAACAGGCGAACCAAGATTTATTGAAAAATTCGAAGAGCATTGACTATTATCAGAACAGTGCACTGCCGAACGCAAATCTGATTTTGCGGCAGGCACAAGTTGCATTTCAAAATGGCGAAATCGGTTATCTTGAGTTTTCTGTAGCTCTTCGGACTTATTCCGACATTCGTTTTGCATACTTACAGGCACTTAATCAATACAATCAGTCCGTATATACAGTACAATACCTTATTGGCTTAAATCAATAATCCAGCAATGAAAAAGAACATGAATATCAAACAAATACTTGCAGCAACAGTACTTATTCTTCTGCTGTTCTCTTCGTGTGGAACCAAAACCACGGAAACACAGGAGCCGGAAACAACAGTTGCCGAAGAAGAAAATTCCAATATTGTCGAACTTTCTCCTGCTCAATATAAAGGCTCACAGATAAAGATCGGAACCATCGAAAAGAAATCACTTAGCGGTGTTTTGAAAGTAAACGGATTTGTAGACGTCCCGCCCGAAAACCTTTATAGCATTACAACCCAGTTTGGAGGTATCGTTAAATCTACTTCATTGTTGCAGGGTGCTTCAGTTCGCAGAGGCCAGGTTATTGCCGTTCTTGAAAATCAGGACTATGTCCAGCTGCAGCAGGACTACCTGGAAAGTAACAGCCAATTGGAGCTCGCCGATGCCGAATACAAAAGACAGTTGGAATTGTTCAAGCAAAACGTCAATGCGCAAAAAACCGTGCAACAGGCAAAATCGCAATATCTGACAATGCTATCGAGGACCAGCGCCCTTAAAGAGCGTTTAAAATTGATAAATATCAATGCTACCACACTGAATGCGGAAAATATCAGGAGCACGATGAATATTTACGCGCCGATTAACGGCTACGTTACTAAGGTAAATACTAATGTAGGCAGATTTGTCGCGCCCAATGACGTAATGTTCGAAATTGTCAATAACGCCAACCTTCATGTAGAACTTAAGGTTTTTGAAAAAGATGTGTCGAAAGTAAAAAAAGGCCAATCTGTGCGATTTACATTAAATAATGAGGCAGAGGAAAGAATAGCAAAGGTCATTTTAGTTGGGCGCGAAATTGATCCGGATAAAACTGTGACGGTACACTGTTTAGCTACCATCCAAAGTGAGAGCCTGATACCCAACACCTATATTAAGGCTTTTATTGAGACGGGTAACAATGAGGTAAATGCACTTCCCGAAGACGGAGTGGTAGATTACTTAGGCAAAAAATATATATTTATTGAAAAGGATGTAAGAAATGTGAAATCTGAAAATGCTCCTGCTGAAAAGATGCACGATTTCCAACTGGTCGAAGTAACGACAGGTCTATCAGAGGCGGGGTATGTAGAAGTTACTTTGCCGAAAAATATTGACTCTACCAAAATAGTAGTTAACGGCGCTTATGACCTGCTGTCAAAAATGAAAAACAGTGAGGAGGAGGAATAGAAGAGGTATAGTAAGGCGGGATAATGCGTTATCCTGCACTTCACGATTCCGGCGATAAAGAGGCAACAAATGTTACTGAAACTTTGTACTATATATATTTAAATTATATCCCTTATTGTAGCAAAGAAGGATCAAGTACCAAAACCAATAAAGCTGACCATGAAAAAAACAAAAATAAACTTAGACATACTCCTTCCCGAAATCCCTGATGAACGGGATCGTTGCGTTGAGCGTTTAATAAAATTGCTGGAAGGTAGAAATGGGATTGAAAAGATACATCTCAAACCTCAAAATGAGCAAAATAAAGCTCAATTATGTTTCCACTATGACCCCGATGTTATCTCCATCGATAGAATACAAAGCTTAGCTAAAAAGGCGGGAGCCACATTTACCGAAAAATTTGGGCATTTATTGATACGCACAGACGGTGTTCGACATGTAAGACATGCACGGCTCATTGAAAGCAAATTGAAGCGAATCGAAGGTTTTACGATGGTATCCGTTTCGGGAACCGGGGTAATGTATATCGAATTCGACCATCATAAAATCAATCAAAAGGAAGTTGAACGCTCAATAACAGCTATGGGAGTTAAAATAATTTCTAATGAGCATGCACAACTTATCGGACAGAAAAGCGATGGGATAGATAAACACGTCGATAAAAAGAATGAAGAGGGTAAGTCAAAGGAGCATGATCACCTTCACGAGAGTATATTCGGCAAAAACGCTGAACTCGTTTTTAGCGTTATCTCAGGGACATTATTAGGGATAGGCTTTGGTTTATCCTTTTTAGAAGGTCTCGCTCCATGGGTTTCTCTTTGCTTCCTTTTCGGAGCTTATATTTTCGGAGCCTATTATGTTACTAAAGAAGCCTATGAGGCTATTTCTAAAGGAGAATTTGAAATAGATTTTTTAATGTTAGTGGCCGCCGCCGGAGCTGGGGCACTTGGACAGTGGACAGAAGGTGCTCTTTTATTATTTCTATTCAGTTTAGGGCACGCACTCGAACACTTTGCGTTAGAAAAGGCACGTAAATCAATAGCTGCACTCACCGATCTGGCACCAAAAACCGCCTTTAGAAAACATGCTGATAAAATTGAAGAAGTTCCCATCGAACAACTTAATATTGGCGACATTATCGTTATTCGTCCCAATACCAAAATTGCTGCAGATGGTATTGTAGTTAAAGGAACCAGCGGGGTCAACCAGGCACCAATTACCGGAGAAAGTATTCCCGTCGATAAGCTGGCATTTGAGAAGGAAGAGATAGATATAAATAAAGCCGCTACACTTGACGCAAAGTACAAAGTATTCTCAGGTTCAATTAACGGAAACGGTACACTGGAAGTGAAGGTAAGTCGGGAAGCCAGTGATTCAACAATTTCCCGGATGATTAAAATGGTTAATGAAGCGCAAACACAAAAGTCGCCCACGCAGCAATTTACAGATCGTTTCGAAAAACTTTTTGTACCTGCTGTCCTGATTTTAGTGTTTTCACTGTGTTTTGCATTTCTTGTAACCGACGAAACGTTTAGCGCCAGTTTTTATAGAGCGATGTCCGTGTTGGTAGCTGCCAGTCCGTGCGCCCTTGCAATATCTACGCCCAGTGCGGTACTCAGCGGCGTTGCGCGAGCGGCAAAAGGTGGTGTGCTTATAAAAGGAGGAAAACCACTGGAAGACTTGGGAACATTAACAGCTTTAGCTTTCGACAAGACAGGGACATTAACGGAAGGTAAGCCAAAACTTACGGCGGTTTTTCCCGCTGAAGGTATCAATGAAGAAACCCTGCTCAAGATTACAATAGCAGTAGAAGCATTAAGCGACCATCCGTTGGCAAAAGCAATTGTACAGGACGGGATGAAAAGGCTCAATGATACAAACATCCCTTCCGCGGAGAGTCTTGAAGCGGTGCTCGGTAAAGGAGTAAAAGCGAAATTAGAAGGAGATACAATATACATTGGCAACCTAAGCCTATTTGAAACATTAGATGCAAAAAAACCGGCGGACCCCTTTGTAAAAAAAGTACAGGAACTGGAAGGTCAAGGTAATACTACCATGATAATACGAAAGAACGACGATTACATAGGGATGATTGCTGTTATGGATACACCCCGTCCGGAAGCAAAAGCGACCTTGTCCCGTCTAGAAGCGATTGGCATCCGTCGTATGGTCATGTTAACTGGGGATAATCAAAAAGTGGCTGATGCTATAGCTGGTGAGATTGGCCTGTCTGACGCTTGGGGAGGTCTGCTTCCAGAACAGAAGGTTGATGCAATAAAAAAGCTTAGGCAGGAGGAAAAGAATGTAGCGATGGTAGGAGATGGGGTTAATGATGCACCTGCAATGGCCAATAGCACTGTTGGTATCGCAATGGGAGCCGCGGGGTCGGATGTTGCGCTCGAAACTGCCGATATTGCTTTAATGGGAGATAATCTCAATTTGCTTCCTTTTGCAATTGGGCTTAGCCGTAAAGCAAAAGGTATCATTAAACAAAATTTATGGATCAGCCTCGGTGTCGTCGCGGTTCTGATTCCATTAACTATTCTCGGGATAGCTTCCATCGGTCCGGCCGTAGTAGCACATGAAGGATCTACCTTGGTTGTAGTATTTAACGCGTTGAGGCTATTGGCATACAAAAATGAATAAGAATCAAGCTAAGAAAGTTACGGCTTCTCCCAATAAAAGACGACCATCTAAAAAAAAGAGACGAGATATGACAGAAATGGAGAAAATAGGGACAATTTTTGGTGTAATTCTAATGATAATTTCGATACTTCTTATTGCGGTGTATATATGGGCTTATTCAAAACACCTCGACTCACTTCACGGATGATCCTAATTACAATTACACAAGAGTTCTCGACATAACATGTTATCTCATTATTATAGCCAAAAACAACAAAGAGAGATCGTGAAACTAACGACCGATTACATGAGCTATTTTTTCTATTGGCTATAGCCTGTCATAGCTACTTAGATATTTAATAAGCTTTGCGCAACATGTCTGCAAATTCAGTTGGCAATGGGCTATTCTCTACTGCATTTGCTGCCGCTTGAACATCATAGTCAAAACGAACAAAATCGACGTTTAAGGTCTCGGGATCACGCATAGATGTTGTTGCTGTTAATTCTAACAAAACATAACATCCCTGCGGATTCCCATCCTTAGGTTTTCCTACAGAACCGGTATTGATAACGTGTAGATAATTAGCAGCCGCTGACTTAAGCACGCGGTGATATGGTTTATGAGAATGGGCCACACATAGAATAGAAGCATTGCTTTCTGTCATCATCGCTAAAACATCTTCTTCTGGGGTATCGACTAATACATACTCGTCGTTCCTCCTGGTGCTGCCATGCACCATTAAGACATCAAATTTTTCATCTGCAGTTTTATATGCTAAACGTATATGTGCCGGTAGATCACGAAGATATTTCCTATTAACATCGTTAATCAGGTGGTAAGCATAGTTTTTACCAAGGGCTTCGATAGCCCCCTTTGCCTCCAAAACGCCAACTTTGGCATCATGGTTTCCTGCAAGGACGGGTATTTTTTGGGAACGAATAAGTTCGATTACCTCATTTGGCCAAATGTTATAACCGACAAGATCGCCTAGGCAATAAATCGCATCTACCTGTCTCTTATTTAAATCTGTAAACATCGCCTCCAAAGCAGGCAGATTGGCATGGATATCTGAAAAAAGTGCAATCTTCATTAGCTTAAATTAGTTAACCGTTACGTAACATATCTGCATATCCGTTTGGAAGAGGGCTATCTTCTACCGCCTTCGCCGCTTTTTCTACATCATATTCAAAACGAACAAATTCAACGGTGATACTTTCTTTTTCTCTCATACTGCTATCGGGATTAAGCGTGAGTATTACGTAGCCACCCCTGGGATCACCATCTTTCGGTTTTCCAATCGATCCAATGTTAATGGCATGCAAATAACGTAGGCCGCCATCTTCATCGTTTACCGAAAGGATACGATGATACGGTTTGTGGGTATGACCGAAACACATCACGGAAGCTCCTGCCTGTTCCATAATTCGGATCATGCTTTTTTCCTCCCTGTCTTCAAAAAGATATTCATTCACTTTTCTGGGACTTCCATGTACCAAAAGCACATCCATTTTATCGTCGTTCAACTGAAACTCCAACCGGATATGTGCAGGTAAGGTGCGGAGATAAGCGCGTTGGTCATCCTTCACGGCTTCATTGGTATAGGCAATGGAAATTTTGCCCATCGCTTTCTCTTCATCTGTTTTGTAAGCGCAACCGCAGTCGTCACTGCTTCTACCGATACCAAAATCGTAATTCCCTGCAATTGTAGGAATACCTCTTTTTCGGATTTCATCGATTACTTCATTGGGCCAGATATTATACCCTACCAAATCGCCCAAACAATAAACCGCATCTACCTGCCGGTGTTCAAGGTCCTCAAAAAATGCTTCCAATGCGGGTAGATTAGCGTGGATGTCGGAAAAAAGTGCAATTTTCATTTTCTTTAATGGTTTAGATATTCATTTAGTTCATTTACTGTGGCACGCGCAGATCTTCCTACTCCTATCAATGTGGCAGAGGCAAAGCCCGTCCAGTTTCCATAACCTACGAGCCATAGTCCGGCTACCTCCTTTGCACGTGTACCCTCGGTAACTACGCGCCCATCGACACCGGTTATCCCCAATTCATTCAGGTGTTTAGTGGCATACTTAAATCCGGTACACCAAACGATTATATCAAAGTCTTCCCTTTCGTTAGATTCCCAGATCACGCCAGTTTCCGTGAATGCAATAAAACGCCCCTTGCTGTGTAACACGTCCCGTTCGCGAGCCTCCACCACGGATGGGACCATCACGATATTTGCCAGGTCATATTGTTTCGTATCAAGAGGTTTACCTTCTTTCATGGCTTGATACTTGGCAGTAGCAACGTCAAATAACACCCGGCCGTCTACTTCATCGGGAAGAAATGTTGGTAGTGTTAGGGTAGACCAAACCGTATTCGCTACCTTCGAAATCTCGGCCAATAGCTGGGCACCGGAATTACCTCCGCCCACTACCAGCACTTTTTTACCCTGAAAGTCCTTTGCATTGGTATAATGTGCCGAATGGAGCTGCTTTCCTTTGAAGGAGCCAAGCCCCTCCAAGTTCGGAACAAAAGGGCTGCCCCAAGTACCTGTTCCAGAAATAAGCGCCTTGCAGAAATAAGCGCCATTTGATGTACTAAGTGTATACCCATTATCGATTTTTGCAACTTTCTTTACTTTAACGGGTCGCTCAGCAGGTATTTTATATTTCTCTTCGTAAGCCTTCAGGTAGGCAATCGCCTCGGCTCTTGAAGGGAACTTACCGGAAGATTCAGGCATCAACCAACCGGGTAGAGAGCTGAATGCAGCCGGTGAAAACAATGTAAGCGATTCCCACCCATGCTGCCATGCTCCTCCGGGCTCGTCCTGCTCATCGAGAAGAATATAGCTCAATCCGGTACGTCGCAAGAAATAAGCACAGGCAAGCGCACTTTGCCCACCTCCGATTATAATCACATCGTAGTTTTTATTTGATACGCCCATACTTAAGAAAGCACTGTTTTGGTATAATATTTCTTTCGGAACCAGAATGCGAGGTTCACAAGGGCGATCAGGGCGGGAACCTCTACCAAGGGACCAATAACCCCGGCAAAGGCTTGGCCTGAATTGATCCCGAACACACCTATCGCCACCGCAATTGCAAGCTCAAAATTGTTTCCAGTTGCTGTGAAGGCGATCGAAGCATTCTTTGAGTAGTCGGCTCCAAAACGTCTAGCAATTACGAAACTGAATATGAACATAAAGGCAAAATAGATTACCAGCGGTATGGCTATCCTTACTACATCCATGGGTATCTGTACGATCAAATCACCTTTTAAGCTAAACATAACTACAATGGTGAATAACAAGGCAATCAAGGTAATGGGTGATATAAAAGGAACATATTTTTCCTGAAACCATTTTTCACCTTTCAATGCAATGAGCACATATCGACTGATTACTCCCATCGCAAAAGGAATCCCCAGATAAATACCAACACTTTTGGCTATTTCACCGATGGTGATATTTACTTCAGCCCCTTCAACTCCGAATAAAGGAGGTAGTACCGTAATAAAAATATAGGCGAATACACTGTAGAACAATACCTGAAAAATACTATTGAGGGCTATGAGACCCGCTGCGTATTCGCGGTTTCCCTCGGCAAGCTCATTCCAAACCACCACCATAGCGATACAACGCGCCAAGCCGATCAGAATCAGGCCGATCATATATTCAGGGTAATCCCTTAAAAAGGTGATGGCCAAAAAGAACATCAGGAGCGGGCCTATTACCCAATTTAGTATAAGGGATACACTGAGCACTTTTACATCTTTGAATACTTTACCGAGGTTCTCGTATTTAACTTTTGCCAGCGGTGGGTACATCATCAATATGAGCCCAACGGCTAAAGGTATGTTGGTTGTACCACTTGAGTAAGAATTAATAAAGGAAGCGGTAGAAGGTATAAAATAGCCCATACCAACGCCGATAGCCATTGCAAGAAAGATCCACAAGGTTAGGTGACGGTCAAGGAAACTGAGTTTTTTGCGGCCGGTAGCCGGTGCACAATTATTTGCTGACATATCTTTCATCGTTTACATGTTCTTCAATAAAGTCTTTCATATAGGCTTTTACCAGATCTCTTACAGCCCTGAATTCATTAAGAACTTCTTCGGAAGTACCTACGGCTTTTGCAGGATCGGGAAAGTTATGATGGAACTTCTGCGCTTTGGTGGGAAAGTACGGGCAGCTTTCCCTGGCATTATCGCATACGGTAATGACATAGTCAAAATCGATATGGCTGTATTCATCCACGAGATTGGAGGTATGCCCGGAGATGTCAATACCATCCTCTTTCATCACTTGTACGGCCTTTGGATTGACACCATGGGTTTCAATACCCGCGCTGTATATTTCTGCCTTTCCCTGAGCGAAGTGCCTTAAATAACCTTCTGCCAGTTGACTCCGGCAGCTATTGCCGGTACATAATACCAATATCTTCTTCATTGTGCTTTTTTGTCTTATTTAATCAATTCCTATTGTCTTACTCCGGCGTTCCATTAATGTAGTGTCACGCCAAGTGTTTCCGTGCTTTCCAACCTTTTCCCGGTAACCTAGTTGCCGAAAGCCATGCTTTTCGTGCAGGCGGATGCTCGCTTCATTTTCCGGAAAAATGCCCGATTGAAGTGTCCAGAGGCCTTGTTTTTCGCTACTTTCTACGAGTGCGTTCATCAAAAAACTACCCACGCCTTTTCCGCGATAATCCTCATGTATATATACACTTACTTCCGCCACACCGGCATAAACACAACGACTTGAAACAGGCGATAGCGCCGCCCATCCTGCGATGTGCCCATCAATACTTGCTATAAAACGGGAATGCTTGAGATGCGATCCATCCCAATCCTCCCAACTCGGCGCTTCTGTTTGAAAAGTAGCTTGGCCTGTAGCTATCCCCTGTAGATAAATAGTTCTTACAGCTGGCCAGTCTGTGTCATTCATTGTTCTTAGTTCCATTAGTCGGTCTATAGTTTTAGCAGCATCCTGACCCCGGTGTACAACTTTGAACGGTCGCTAAATTGACCATCTCGCTTTTGCTTTCTTCTTCCTGAACCGGCGCACAGCACTCTTCGCCTTTATCATTGGTGCCGCAACTGCCTCCACGACCGATGGCTTTACATTGGGTAGCATCAGGGATAAGATTAACAATGAGGCTTTCACCTTCCAAAATCAACTCACCTGGGTACATTTGGCGGGTGTCAAATTCCGAATTACCAAATTCTATCTTGACAACCCCAGAAGGATTTAACGGAAGAGATTTTTCTACCAACGCTACAATCGACAGGGCTTTGCCTACCGTCATTGCTCTTTCTGAGTCGCCAGTTTGGGGTTCCCAAAGCTGCACAATTACTTCCGTCCAAGCATTCATCACGCCTCCACAGTCTACGGAGGTAATAGGAGCTTGTTTGATCTCTGTGATATGGTAAGAAGCATCTACCCATTTATCATCGGCATATTGAAACTGTAAGGTGGCTTCCTCATTTTTAGTCAGTTGGGCTTTGAACTCGCCCCAGTTCATTAGATCTTTCGTATTCATAATATTGCAATTTAACGATATATTAACATAAATTTTTTTTAACAACACTCGTTGCTAACGATGTAACCTTTTAAAAAAGTCCCGATGGTTTCTTTCAATAAGTTCCAATTTTCAGGATGGATGCAATAACATACACTAACTCCTTCAATAGTACCCTGTATTAATCCTGCTGTTTTAAGTTCTTTCAAATGCTGGGAAATGGTTGCCTGCGCCAAGCCGAGTTCTTCCACTAGATCTCCGTTGATGCATGTTTTTGAGGCCATGATGTATTGCAAAATAGCAATACGGGCGGGATGGGCCATCGCTTTCAATAGAACAGCTAGTTTATTCTGTTCGTCGGTAAATATTTCTGTTCTAGTTAAACCCATAATTAAAATTATTTATTGCAATGTTACGATAAACATTTGATAGCTTCAAATTCTTTGAAAAATATTATCGAAAAAATAACCTATAGTTATGACGAATCGATTTTCAAAATTAGGTTCTAGATTTTATCCAGTGATTGTTTTGACTAATCAAAACTAAATTGGGGGACTAAAAAGTTACTAAGAATACTAGACATTTGAATTGCGCAATGCTTAAAGAACATAAAAGGCACTTAAGGCGGGGCAAAAAAAGCCCCTTGATTTTCGATAAAAATCGAAGGGGACTAAAAATTGATATGTTCTAAGTTCTCAGGTATACAGCAAATCTACGGCCTTTTTAAATTTGTCATTGGTGCTCTTCTCATTAGCGTACCTCACCAAACATTCATTAAAAAAGATAGCGTTATGGTTAAAGCACAATTGTTCTGCAAAAACATGTCGGCTTTTGATCATATCGTATTTCAAACGTTTAATGAGTTTTTCCGTTTCCCCTGCAAGATGAAGCCAAAAACTAAATGTTATTATACTTTTGCTACTCCATTCGCTTTCGTAAACTGCTCTATTTTCAGATAACCTAACGCAAAAGGATGATGTATATTCCAAAAGAGGTGCTATTTCTTCGGGAAAAAGCTGATGTATCAATTTGGCTTTATCCGTGTTTGTTAATTCATCTATCGATTTCATAATAAAACCGCGCTCTTTGTACGGTTGCGCCTCCGTTTAAGTTAAAACATCAATTCAATGCAGCTGCGCCCACCTGTGCAAAGCCGTTGCAAAGATCAAAGGCCGTTTGTGTCTGCTGTTGGGAAATTCCACACATAAGGGACTTTAATTTGTTTTCTCCGCTACCGTAATCATGAACATTTTGCAGATAGCCTGTAACCGCATTATAACAGCCATACAGCGTCCCCCTTGTGGTTGGATCAGTCTGAGAAGGATTATTAAAAGCATATTCTAAAGCAACATCAATCTTTTTATTGAACTGGGTCGATAGTTCTTCTTCCCTGTTACTATAAATCTTGTCCAGTGCTTCTTTATTGGAAGCTAAGGCCAGCTGTATTAAGCGTTTGACATTGGTATCAGTTATGCGAATTTTTGACCAGTGGTTGAAAATTTCCTGAAGCTCACAACCAACTGTATGGCTGATCCCTAACAGCTTATGCGCTTTTTTTAGCTTTTCATGTGCACTGACTGTATGCCGTATTTTAACTATCCTTTCTGTTGCCCGAAGGGCAGCATTAAGACTATTATTGCAAACGATCCTGATCGGTGTAAATGCAGCCGTAATACTATTTGTCCCGTCATGCGCAGTGGTAAGGAAAATATATTGATCTATCAGATCATCACGGCCAACCCTGATAAAGTCAGGCAATTTAGCTGTGATAAATATGCGTTCTCCCTTTCCCAATACACCGGCCGTTTCATACAGAATCCCATTTTTTGCCCCGACAATGCTATCAAAAAATTCGAATGCGAAAACGTTCTGTACAACTTCATAATCTTTGCCGACGTTCTCGCCTAAAACTTCCTCGTTATCGGTTCGATAGGTAAAAAAACTGTTTTCCGAAAACTGTTCTTTTCCGCTCGGGAAAACCTGCTTATTGGGTGATTTTGCAACTTCATAATTAAGCCCCGCATATTTTATGGCTTCCTCGCTTGTGGGGTAATCCTGCAATATTGTACCTAGGCCATGCCAGGGGATTTCCTTCACACTGAAAAAAGAATGTTCTCCCATTTCTGAATTATAATTTATATTGTGTGCCATTTCCTCTAATTTTTATTTTACGGTTTTCGGTCATTGTTGCATGCTCACAGATAAAAGCCGTTAACTGAACCTGAAACTCTCTAGGGTTTTCTTCTCTGAATACTTCGCCGTAACCTTCCCAATAAAGCCCGTCCAAATACTCTAAAAATGCTGTTTCCATAACATGGGTAATTAATTTGCCCCTCGCCGTAAATGACAAGGGGCATCCATAACTAAGCAGGTAGTTGAATTTCACCTTCAATCTCGGCTAATCTATCCATACAAAGCGTGTTGATGTATTCGGCTACCTTTTTGATGATGTAAGGGTTTTTAGTGATAAACTCTCTCCGCTTATCGTCCCCGATCGA
Organism: Olivibacter sp. LS-1; assembly: GCF_008245145.1. Taxonomy (GTDB): domain Bacteria; phylum Bacteroidota; class Bacteroidia; order Sphingobacteriales; family Sphingobacteriaceae; genus Olivibacter; species Olivibacter oleidegradans. The sequence continues at coordinate 5,923,727 of NZ_CP041643.1, forward strand.
TAGTACGCAGCCCTGAAAATGGTTGCTATCGGTTTCTTCCGCATCGTCTTTCTGCGCTACTTCAAAAGCATTAAGTGTATCAATAGTATCGATCAGCTTATCCCGTTGGATTTTTCGACGGTGCAATTCTTCCACAAGCTTCAAGGTGCTTTCTAAGTTCAGTGCAAGTTTTTCCAGTTTTGGAGCTGTTTCTGCCGCTTTCGGCTCTTTTTGTTCAGCTATTGAAGAAGCTTCTTTTTTTGTATCTATAGTCTTATCCTGCTGTTTTTCCTGAGGCAAAGAAGGTTTTACATTGTCCTGTGGTTTAACTCCATTTTGCACACTGTTCTTTACAATATTCTCCAAATTGCTTTTGCTATTTATTTCTATAGTTTTCATAATTTCTATTTTTTGATGTCAATAATTCTGTTTGTGTAATTTCTTTTCTGGAGCAGAGCGAGCGGAAAGCCGCTTCGTTCTGCTGCTGCCTGTCATCAATGGCGGGCTTCTGCCTTTAATTTTTTTCATAGCGCCTAACTTTTAAGTCCTTCGGGCGCAGGGGCCCTCCGGCAATTGTTAAGCAGCCTCACCTTAATAGAATCCCCATCCGTGCAAGGCTTTGCCGAAAAAAATACGCTCGCGAGGAACGAGCGAGGAAGATTTTTTTCGAGCAAACCAACGGGCAGGCTTGCTCGGGTGGGGATTGTTTAATTTTTTTGCTAACGAATCGCCGGGGGTACGCAATCACTAAGCGTTTTATGGGTTAAAGGAATATTAAACAAAGGGTTTGACCTAAACAGAAAGCAACTGGCGGCCGAGGAACGAGGCTCCCTGTTGCAAAAAAAAGAGGATAGCGGCTTCAAGGCACGAAGAAGCGGCTATCCTCTTGCATTTTACAGAAGTTTATATAAAAAAGTTGATGGTACTATATTCTCAATCGCTGACTTTTGTATAGATCAGTGTTTCACCATCATCTCTTGGCCATTCCATTATTGCTTTATCAAGATTAAATTTGAGAATTTTCACACCTCCTCTTAGCTGACCTACGATACGCAGCGTGGTATCACTGGTCTGAAAATCCGCAACCAATATAGATCCCGGCTTTCCCTTATTCCACACCCCGGCAACTTTATTCATAGGACGTTTGGGGTCATCCTTTTTTGCATTGCTCCAATGGGCTATTACCTGAACATCAAATTTCCCTTCATCTGCTGATTTGATTTCCACCGTATCTTTGTAATAGTCAAAGATGGATTCACTTTGAGATGCATATTTACCAATTAGCTGATCTTGTAAATTTGATTCCCCCTTCTTTGGTGATGAACAGGAAAACGTAAAAGATGAAACAGATAGCAAAACGATCCATCTAACTTTTTTGTATACTTTCATAATCAGGAGTTTAGACTACAAATCAAACATAAGTATTAAACAAGAAGATAAGAAAGTATTATTCGAAACAGGGTATGTTAGCATACAAAAAAAGCCACTATGGTGTGGCTTTTCTTCTTAACTAAGAAACCTACTTGGCGTTCTTCTTTGCAGTAACTTCGTTGCGTATTTCCTGCGCCAACGCTTTTGTTTTCTGGAGCGCGTTCCGTAGACGCGTACCTGCTGCTTTGTTTCCTTTCTCATAAAATGCCTGTGCATCTTTTTCAGCAGATGCGATCAGTTCTTTCAGTGTTGCAAATTTTTCCATGATACAGATTGTTTTTAAGATTGAGATATAGAGCTCGTTTTGAAAAGCCCCCAAATCTTTGTGATTATAATTGTGTTAATACCGAACAATAGGCTTGGCCGGTAACCAAATCTATTGTTCAAAACCCTAAAATACGGCAAATCACTTTACCGGGCAATACCTGCCGCTCTTTCCTGCTTATTTTCCCTGGATACTTTATTCTGTTGTTCGGCTTTTATTCCCGGCTTTAAAAATTCTTCCCGTTTTTCAGGTTTACCATTTTCAAGGAAGAAATTGGCTTTACGAAACCTTACCGAGGCTTCTACATAAACATTAACCGTTTCTCCACTGGCTTTCTCCGCTTTTACAAGCTCCCTATTTCCGTTCATGATTCCTGTAAAAATCTTTTCCGCCCTTTCTGGATTTTCAAGATCTTTGATATTAAATGATTTGAGTGATTCTTTAAGATCAAAACCATAACTCGGATCGTGGAATATCCTTGTCGTCAGGTTATTGTACCTGTCACGGGGCTTGTCAGTATTCAGCATCACCCACGCTTTATAAACCATACCCTGTATATTCAACAGATCATCCCGGTACACGGCACGTCCCTGCACCAGATTTCCTGCCTGTTCCTTATTGAATCCTTTTCCTTCTTCTACGTAAAATGTCTGTGGTATGGGATTGGCATAATAGGCAGATTGGAAAGTTTTTGCTACAAAATTGACCTTTCCATTCTCCATGTTGGCAACCATACTTTTATGGGCAGGGTCTTTTCCGATAGCAAGTTCGGCGTTTCCTTCCTGCTTTTTGAACAGTTCAATAGCTTCATTAACGTTATCAAGCTTCTTGACTATGTTTTTGCCATCTTCGCCTTTGAGGATAACCATATATTTCTGACCGATCTCCAGTGGGTCGACCTTATTGTGTACGGCGTCAAATTTGTTGAAATAATAGAAATCCGATTGGCTGGATTTTTTGTAATGCAGCGTAAAATCAATCTGTCCTTTTGCCGTTGCAGGCATACTGTCATATGCTTTAAATTCGGGAACACCCAATTTGATATTTTCTTCAATCTGTGCAATGGTTTTTGGGCTAAAACCAAGGTTTTTAGCTTCGTCGATTCTATCTTCTAAATTGTTCAGATTCATAACATTTAATTTTTAATTTACGGATATTGTTAAATATGAAATGGTTGTTTTCTTCTCCTTTTAGGAGGGCGGGCTCTTCCAACCTATCTAGTGTTTTTTAAATCATTGTTCTTTAAGAGTACAGACTCCCCGGCTTTTACCTTAACCTTTATTTTGCGAACTTTTTTGCTGATTATGTTTTTAGCGGCCTCCATACCGGCACCCGCTACCTGCGTGGCAATGGAGCCATCTAGCCCGTACATACCAATTCCACGCACCAGATTGTCCGTCCCAAGATTTGCGGCTTCCGTGATGACCGCTTCGGGAGCGTAAAGACCCTCCATTCCATCGAGACTATAAACGCTTAGGTTTACGGGGATAATCGATGTTCCCAAACGGATATTGCGGATATTTAGCATAATCCGTTGATTCGCTATCCGGCAGGTAGCGAACAGATAAAAGCCTTTGGGAATATGATGGCCCTTGATGACCATACTATCCTGCAACTGAAGCCTTACCGTAGCTCCCTGTACTACTTTTTGTTTATTGGTAATGATCGCCGGTATTGCCCTGAAAAGGCTATCCTCGGCTGCAATCATCTCTTTTTCGCTTTGGAGCTTTTCTTTGACCCGGTCCGGGTGCTGAATATCCAGAATCGTCTGGAGTAGTCCATTGAGCTGCTCCACCTCTCTATCATCAGAGCTGTCTGCATGCATGCTTTTCATCAAAGATTCCAGCCGATCTACTTCGCTGTTCATCTCTGATTTGGGTCTTGGTTCCACCATTGGATTTTCAGCTACAACCGCAAAAGGAAATTTTTTCTGTTTTTCTTGTGGCCTGCTGATTTCCTGCCGGATTGCTTTTAGCTTTTCATCAATTTCCTCGGCTTTTGGATTTTCCTCTGGCGAGAAACCCAGCCTGTTTATGACATTTTCAATACCCTCCTGCTTTTTTTCCTCATCCCTCGTCGCCTGCCGGTAAAAATCCATCTTATCACGGGGTTGATTTTTTTGCCTGAATGCAGCATTAGGTAATTCCGTATTGATGCCTTTTTTTTCGATTTGAGCATCGTCCTTTGTTCCCTTACCGCCCCCTAATGTATAAAATGCAAATACCAAAAAGGGCATTACGAGCAATGGCAAGAAAAGCCATATTTTACGGGTGTCTCTCTTTTTTTCCTGTTCTATCATGATATTGTTTTTTTTGATGATCAATTTCAATTCAGTGCCCGGACCAACAGGTAAATACAGTAAGCTCCAATAGAGAGAAAGCATAAGAGGAAAGCGGATAGCAAAACCCATCGGGGTAAGCCACTGGCCTTTTTATTCAAAAAGGAAGCAAACCGTTGTTGTCCCTTAACGATTTTCATCGCTATCCGGTAAGCCGTTTCATCCTGTTCATGTTGCTGCTGCTTCCTATCCTGTTGTTTCCTGTAGAGTTTCATGGCAACTGGTTTTCGTTTTTGAGGACTTCCCAATGCTCTATCAGAAAGCCATGTGGGTTATTATCGGTCTGTTGCTTTAAGTCGCGTACTTTCCCTTTGGTGACCAGTCTCTTCAATGCCGTGCTGGTTGAGCGGGTGAGCTTTTGGGTAGCATAACAGATAAATGTGTAGGGATATTGGTCTATATCAAGCACGGTGCTGTCCACCTCAATTTCCTGTGAGATATTGGCCGAGATCAGGTTGTTGTAATAACCCGATTCCTTCAGGTTGTCATACTGCTTCTTGGCAGACTCGTCCGCGAGATAAAATGCCTTTGAAACACTGGTCTCTATGGCTTTATCGTCCGGAATGAGGTTAAAAAAGTAATAGTGGAACGTTTTGATATGATCCCGTAGCTCAACAGGCAGGTTACCTTGCCTATGTGTTGCAAGGGCTTCCATCACCTTCCCGTTATATAGAATATAAATCCGTTGCTGAGCTGCTTCTACCATCTGATAGCTTTTGTAGGCACAGAAACAGACTGTCAGAACATTGGCCAATATCAGGGCGATACTGAACCTTTTTATATGCCTGAAGGCCGTATCAATATTTCTGAACTGTGTAAACATAGGCTTGTCTTTAATTTGAATTATTTACCGGAAAGCTTGTCATAGAGGTAGGCTCCTCCTTTTCCCATTGTACCTGATGCACCATATGAGCCCGAACCTTCCTGCTGCCCGGAATATTGTTTTCCGGCCTGTAAGATGTTGGAACCTCCCTGCATTACACCAGCAGCCCCACCTGTCGCCAAACCTCCCGCGGCCATGGCCGAAGTGGTTACGATACTGGTTACTTTCTGCAACATCGCATTGGCTCCTCCTGCCTGCACCACGTAGTTAGCTACATTGGGAACAGTGAAATACCCTACAATTCCGATCAGCATAAATATCAGGTAAGCGGTATCATAGGTACTGAAAAAGGTGTCACCTGACTGGCCGATCTGTCCGATATCTATTTTGAGCATATTCTCCTGAATTTTGCCAAGTATACTTCCGAATATGTTACTGATGGGAAGCCATAAAAAGACGTTGATATACCGGGCAAGCCATTGGACAAGCGATTGCTGGAAACCATCAAAGACCGCTATACCAAGCACAAAGGGCCCTAGTATGGAGAGCACGATCAAGAAAAATGTCCGGATCGTATTGATGCACAGAGAAGCAGCTGCGAAAACAACCTGCAAAACCTCACTCATCCATTGCTTTACCGAATTGCGGAAATTGTAAGATTGTTTCTCCATCCAGAACTGCATATCGTGGCCCAGTCCTTCCAAAAGTCCCTCGCCGGAGCCGTTCTCGTTTTCGGGATACTTGTATTTATACCATTCGGAACGATCGCCGTTACCGTCTTCTCCGACATAAATATTATACAGATCGGATTTTTTTACTGCCGCCTCTTTTTGTTTCAGGAGTGCTATTATTGCATCATTACTGTCTCTGACCATTGCCCCAGTGGCAAGCACAGTCGGTTGCAGTACACCGTTCATCAGATCGATAACCGCGGGAAAAAACATAATGGCAAGACCAAGACCGAATGGACGCAAAAGCGGATAAAAATCGATGGATTCAGCGGCCGCAATCTGGCGCCATACACGACTGGCGGTATACCAGAGGGCGCCAAAACCAGCTATGGCACGCGCAACGTCGATGAGTTTTCCGCTTAACGGCTGCATGTCGTCCCGCACACTGTCCAGTACGGGCTGCATGCCGCCCAAGGTCTGGGCAATATCCGCGCGACTGGCAAGCGGGAAGACAAGTGCGACAACCGCCAACAGGACGGCCGCAAGTTTAATTTTTTTCATGGGTTTTTACCGTTAAAAAATTGACTGATACCTTTGATATCATTTATTTCTCTTTTCCTCTGCGCCAGCAATACATTACCTGATTCATTGAATTTCCGGAGGAAAAGTAACTTATCCTGTATGTCGTTGTAAATACGGTCGATCTGCGCTAGACGCTCTTCATCGCTCATTCTCAATTGAGAGGAAGTGATCACCAGGAGAAGATCCTCCAGGTTGTCTTTGCTCTGGTTCAATAGCCTTCCGTACACATTAGCCATATATTCCAATTCTCCGGAGTTGAATATTGCCGAACTTCTGAAATGTGATAGTGCGGATCGATATTCCGAATTGATCCTACCTTGCAAGCTGATGATGTCGGCAATCCGTCCATATTTTTTCACTTCGGGACTGACCAGCATCAGGCCATCAAGAAAAACGGTATGCAGGGAAAAGTTGCCCTCTGCTATATTCCTGATCGTATTATAACCATTGCTGATTATATCATAACCCGTTTTCATATCCCTTAAAATGTTTTTGAACTGGCTCAACTTTTCTGCATTGAGGATCAATTGCTGTATTTCGGTAGACTGCCCAGATGACCGTAAGGGCAATGCCATTGTTAGGCAGTAAGCAGCTACCGCAAAGAGAAAATACCTGCCTTTTTCAATTAGCTGTTTCATACATATGGTGGATTTGATTCACGGACTTTAATTCTGATCTTATCTGTTCTTTTAAAACATTTACTTGTCCCGCGAAATGTTGGGCAAATGAGAACTTGTCACGCATAGACGTAAACACCTTATCTAACCGCTGCAAGCGCTGAGCTTCTGTCATTTCGATTTTACCGGGAGCAATAATCAGGAACAGTTCCTCCATATCCCTGCTACAATCCTCCGACAGCTTAGCGTGAATCTTTTCGATATAGGCCTTATGTGAAACTGAAAGGTCTCCATTGTCCCTTTCGAGCATATTAAACAGTTTGCTGATGGTAAGCTGGAAAGCGATGATTTCAGCCACTTTTATATGGTTTCTGATGAAGGGGCTTACAGTTTTTAATGAGCTGATAAAGGCATTATGGAGACTGAACTCCCCACCAGTAAAACCCTTTACCGTTTGCAGTCCTGAACGCGCAATATTATAACCATCTCTTACATAGCCCGAATAAAGCTGCAAGGCTGCAATCTGTGTCAACAGGTATTTTTTCTGCGTCTTTTTCTGTTTAAAAAACTCCGAGAATGTTTGGGCTTGGGCAATATTGTTCACAGAAGAAAGTGGCAATATTGCAATCCAGCACAATAATACGCTGAACAGCGCACTGTAAAATACCGATAGCTTATTCCTGTATCCCATAAATCTCTTTTAAGGTGACCACTTCATCCAATGAGGTTGCCCGCTGGATGCTCAGTTTAATGTTTTCGTGATTGAATTTTTTCAGGTCGGTAAGGTTCCGATCGATTTTATCGGCTGCACCGGCAATGATTTCCAGTCTGGCGGCATCCGACATCTGTGTTTTAAAGCTGTTCACCACTAATAAAAGCTCATCCGCATTTTTGACGCTTGCATCCAGTATCCCTGAATAAACTTTCTCCATAACGGAAATCTCTTCGGGCGAGAAATGTTTATCACGTTTAAAGAGATTCCATGCCCACTTATATTCATTGACCAGTTCAACCTGTTTTGCCGTGAGTTCTTTCAGGCGTTTGTAATAGGTAACAGCTGATTTGATTTCCCAAAGTTCCTGATAGTATTTACGGTAGAGTTCTTTCTGTTTTTCCGTCCAATCGGCAATTTCGGTGAGTTTCAGCTTGGAAAGCTGATTTTCCAATACTTTCTGGGCATTCTGTAGCCATATCGCTTCGTTCTGCAAGCGTTGTATCTTTAGATCTACCGCTTTGATGACCCTTTTTACGCCCGTGCGGATCACTTCCGCTAGGGCAATCTGTGCGCTGGCCCCTTTCGGTACACCTACAAACAACGTGGCGGCGCTAAGGGGAAGCATAATCATATACTTCTTCATAATCTTCCTGATTTTGTGCGTCAAATTTTTTATAGTTTTCATTAGCTTATTCATTATTGACCGAGTGTTTCTTTGACAAGCATCTCAATACCTTTCTGCATACTACCATATCGCAGGGCGTATTCCTGTACCTTTACCTTTTCACTGGCCTCCGTGGTATAGGTCCAATACTCTTTGGGTGATACTTCGGTACGGTAGACCTTGCTGTGTCCACCAAGGCTGATAAACACCTCCTTGTACGAGTGGTCGGGATCGTTAGCTTTGTTCATGGATAGCACCAGTGCTTTCTCCTTATCCGTAAGCCCCAGCAGTTCCTGTACCTGCTCAAACTTGTTGGCATATTTGGACTGATCGAGCAATATCTTCGTGTCAGAATTATTAATGATGGCATTTTTTACGATGGGCGAACTGATAATGTCCTCGATTTCCTGCGTCACTACGATAGGTTCACCAAAGAACTTGCGCATGGTTTTCCATAGGTAGCGCACATGTTCGGCCATACTATCTTTTGCAATTGCCTTCCATGCTTCTTCCAGCAGCACAACTTTCCTGATCTGCGGTATTTTCCGCATCTTTGATATAATCATTTCCATTATGACAAGGGTAATCACAGGAAAAAGCACGGGGTGGTCTTTCACTGCATCCAGTTCCATCACAATGAACCGTTGATGAAGTAAGTCCAGATTTTCATTGGCGTTCAACAGGTAATCAAACTCCCCACCCTTGTAGTAAGGATTGAGTACATAAAGAAAACTCCCCAGGTCAAAATCTTTTTCCTTTACCTGCGCTTCTTTAAGTACCGGCGAATATTCGGATAAGAGAAATTCGTAAAAGCTGTTGAATGAAGGAAAGATGTCGGGATTTTCGTCTAAGTAAGCGTAGTAAAAGGTTAGGGCATTGGATATCGCAACATACTCGGACCTTTTGTAAGGTTCGCTATCCTTTTTCCATAAGGATAACAGCAAGGTCTTAATGCTTTCTTTTTTTTCGGTGTCGAGCGAGCTACCTTCAGGCAGATAGAAAGGATTGAAACGTATGGGGTCATCATCCGAATAAGTAAAATAGTAACCGCCTACCAGATCGCACAATCCCTTATAGCTGTGGCCAATATCCACAATAATGATATGTGCACCCTGCTCATGGTAGCTCCGCATGAAATGGTTGGTCAGAAAACTTTTTCCCGAACCCGAAGGACCCAATATAAATTTTGCCCGATTGGTGATCCATCCCTGTTTCCAGGGCTCGTCCGAAATATCCACATGCACGGGTCGACCACTTATCCGGTCTCCAAGACGGATACCGAACGGACTGATGCTATCTTTATAGTTGGTTTCCAGATTGAAGAAACATGCAGCCTGCTCGGCAAAGCTGTCAAAAGTATCATTGATGGGAAAATCGGCCCCTGCTCCGGGCATTCCGGCGTACCATATCTGGGCCATGCCGTCTGTCTCCTGTTTGGCCGTGCAGTCCATTTGAGCAAGTGCCGAACTGACCTGATTTCTAAGTTCTGCATCTTCCGGTTTATCCGACCATACCAGCACGTTGAAATGCGCTTTAATAGGCAGCCGCTGCTCACCGATGGCCTCGTTCAGAAAGCCGTTGACTGCCTCCATTGCCAGGGCGTTTTCCCTGCTGTACATCGAAAGAGATTGTAGCCGGAGCTTTTTAGATTCCAGCGCCTTGATCGTTTTTTGCGGATCTTCGATCAGTATATATTGGTTGTAAATATGATTACAATTTAAGAGCTGCCCTAATGGACTTGCAAAACCAATACTGAACTTGGTCCGATCTGTACTGTATTTTTCATAGTTGATCCTGCTTCCGCACAGGGCAGGAAGGTTCTCGGTATCAGCAAGTGTATACAGCTGACAGTACCGGTCACCTATTTTCAAACCATTTTGCAGATTAATGTCACGTACTATCGACTGCTCGTTTTCTGTTAACAGAAAACAGTAACGTTCCATAATCCCTGCCTTTACCGACGTTCCCGCTAACTCATCATTTCTCAATCGCCTCGGCCTAATAAATCCGCTATCTGTTAATATCCGTTCGAATTGCCCCGCGCTGTCCAGAAAATGTTGGAAAAGGTTTTCGTCCACGGTTTGCGCCGGAACAATCGTCCTCCGTAAAAGATTGTTATAAGCGGATGTGGCAGGCTTGCGCCCATTTGGCTTTTTGGTCAGGAAAAGATAGCAGGAATGAGCCAGATAAGGTCGTTCATTAAAAAACTTTTCACTGCTACGGGCAAGGAAACCATCCTTTCCTTCGTAGTCTGCTTTATAGCTCGCCTGTGTGTGCCAATCCTGTTTATGTAGGACGGTATGGTTTTGCAGTACCTTGATTGCCTTGACAAAGGTGCTGTGATAAGCCGTATAATCCCGTTCCGATAAAGTGAAAATCTCGGGCAGGGTCAGTTCATAGGCTACCGTAATATCTCCCTGTCTGCTGAGTATACAGTCGTGCTCCACTTTGTAAATAGGAAATATGTTTGTTGCTTCGGCTATCATATCATTTTTTTATTTATGGTTAACGGAATGCGTGTGTGCATTTAAAGAAGTAAATAGACGGCGCGAGCGGAATCGTATGGTGTGGGGCAGCCTTCTCTTTGCCAGATATTTCATCAGGCCGTGCGTTCCGAAGCGGTGGCTTAAATGAAAAACCAATAAAAAATGTGCTGTGCCCAGCATCAGAATCAGGGGTAAAACGATCAACAGACTGGTATCCATGATATACAATAACGCAAAGAGAATCAGAAGAACAACCAGCCCTATTGCCAGATAGATAATATACTGCGCCTTGAGGCCTTTGAACACAATTGGCTGCGAAACACCTTTGTTGATGGAATAAATGCCGCTCATAGTCTGCTCTTTTTATACACCAAAAAATGATTTGAGAACAGTGGCCACAATGACCAGAAAGACGCAGCTTCCAAACCATGAAGCTGCCACTTTATTCGTGTCGGGTTCTCCAGCATTCCATTTATTGAAAACCTTGACAGCTCCTATAATGCCTACCACCGCACCGATGGCATACATCAGGTCAATTCCCGAATCAAAATACCCCTTCACCTTATCGGTTGCTGACTGGATACCGGCATCCCCGTCCTGCGCAAATAGTGGAATGGAAAGGAAAAACTGATAACTGAAAAAGATATATAAGGCGAAGAGTATCCTGGCAATAGCCTGTTTTTTATGATTGTTGCGATTCATATAAGGATGATTTTAAGTTTCTCTAAAAAATTTTATTCCCAGAAGTTTTCCAACTCTCTTTCCGAAAGGGGAAAAGGGGCATGCCGGGTAATAAATTCATTAAGGGATTGCTGGTTGGAATCGGTACGGATAGCCTTGAGGCGTGGTTTGAATCCATCCATCAGGATAAGGAAATCTTCTTTTGTCCCTTCCTCGTCTTTTAGGATCTGAAAAAGCTGTTTCATCTCTTCCAGCAGATCGGGAATGTTGCCGAGCATTTTTTCTTTGTGCTCTTCATCCCTTTTCCGGAAAGAGAATTCGTCCATGCCCATGACACTCATCCCTTCGGGAAGTTTCGTCTTACCCATCAGGTCATCGTCCACGCTTTCCGTTTGTTCTGTATCGAGGTCATTCTCCTTTGTTCCGCTGTGTGGTCTTTTTTCGGCACCGTGTTTTTTACCTGTCAACAACCTTTTTAATTCTTTTCTGAAAAGGAGCAGGATTACGCTGATATACCATAGGAATGTCAACAAGGTGGCGGCAAGTAAGAACTCCTGCCATGTGATATGTTTTAACATAATACTTTGCTTTCAGCTGCACTCCATTATGCAGCTTTTACGAAGCAAAGTTTGATAGACTACGTTTTTTTGCTTGACAACCTACTGGGTAGTACCCAAAAATAAACGCGTAAACACCTGAAGGACAATCTGATTTAAAATCGTCTATTTTGGATGTCCGGGCGATATGCATCTTCATCATCCAGCTTTTGGATTATAGCTTTACCCATTTCGTCAATATATTTGGTACGACTGAGCCTTTTGCGCTGCTTGATTTCGGCAAATCTTCTGTAAGGGCGTCCGATTTTTACATTGAAGAGAATTTCCAGCTTACGGACAATTTCACCTATTCCCGCGTGACCCTTGTTGATCTGTCCGGTACAGTACCATCCGTAGGCAGTTTCCAGCAAATTAATGCTTTCTCCGGTCCAAACCATGTCGTTCCCCGCTTCGATGTCGGTAACATTGTCCTTTCCATCTATCAGCTTCCGTAGATAGGTGGTCATACGCTCATTGGAAAGAATCTTACCGATGAGATAATCTGCCGGGGTGGAGAAACGTTCGTCGTAGTCAATCCGTACCGGACAGAGCCATGACGGTGGTTCTGTAGACGAACGCATAAACAGAAGGCGGTCGAGGTGGTCAGCTCCGGAACGATGATAGCTGTGAAGTTCACGGTTGTCGCGATAGAATTTCTCGATCCCTTTGAGGAGATAACGGTAATATTTCTTAAGTTGATCGGCCGTGCCTTCCGGTTTCGTCAATTCAATCCGTTGTCTGGCAGAATAATAAAGTACCTGACTTATAAACGTAGGCTTTTTAGTCTTAAAAAAAGCTATTTCTTCCTGTTCACTGCTAAAGGTATAGTTTACAGTCCTGTTTTTAAGTTCAACGAGATAAGAACGCGCAGTCAGCAATTTTTTGGCAATTTCCAGCTTATCTGTTATTTCTTCCTGTTCGATCATTGCCAGCTCATCTGAAAGTTGCCGGTAAAGATTATTGGCGATTTCGAGTATCATAAGCAAAAATTTTGGTGCGCTACAAATACTCAGGTTTTACGGATGGAAATAAAGTGGTGAAGGTGGTGTCGGAACAGCTACATGTGTAATATCAGAGCTTATTTACGGCCTATTAAAGGTATTAGGTGGTGAAAAAATGAGAAAAAATGTGCAATATTAGTCAAAACCTTCACTGAAGAACTCTTTGGGTGTCACATTAAGTGCTTTCATGACTTTCAAAAGGCTTTTGTACTGTAAGTTTTCGCCTGCCTCATAGCGACCATATTGTGCTCGCGCTAGATCATGGGCATTGGCAAATTTTTCGTAATTGGCATACCCGGCTTTGATCCGGAGTGCTTTTATCCTTTCTCCCAGTTTTCTTAAATCTTCATCTTCCGATGGTGATATTTCCTTTTGCGACATACAAACAAAATAAGCCATAAGGATATTTATATGTTACCATTAATAAGTTACTACTAATTAGATACTACTAATAAGTAGTAAAATATTCTTATTTTTATGCCGATGAATAAGATGTCGGAACTGGAAAAATTAACGGGCCTGGAGACACTTCCCCTGAACCAGCACCCCTTAAGCGCTAGTTTTATTAAAACGTGCAACAAAATTGGATGGCTAACGATAGAAGATATTTTCAATGCCGGACTGGAAAAGGTTGCAGAACATCCAAAGATCAACGACGAATGGTTTGATGAACTGTTGGCTTACCTGAGAGAGCTTGGGATGCTATATAGGATGAACCCTTGATCAGGGATACTTGGAATTTATGTAATTCAACATTGAGGTTAACATCTGTTTTACTTTATTGATCACCTGTTGAGAGGGAATGGTATCCTTACTCAGTAAACTATGCAGCGCCAGGTGTTCTCTGTTGGGTGTTCCGATAAAGTCTGCTATAAAAGCAAATAACATTTTCTTGGTATCCACCACAAGTATTTTCATTTCCAACAGCACGCGGAAAAAGAAAAGTAGCTGCCGTTCGGTAAGGGAAACCTGAAAATGGTAGCGGCCCGTTGCCGGATCAATTGCACCCACCGGAAATTTTGACCATAAGCTTCGACGCTTGCGGAGCTCTTTACGCTTACGTTTACTGTATGTTAAAAGTTGCTGCCTTATGGACGGCATCTGGTTATCGGCGGCCTGTTTTTTTACTTCAGGGATCAGCGCCAACTGGTTTCTGTAAATTAGCCATTGTTCTTCTTTTTTATATTCATCGTCCAGATTTTCCACAGCCTTTGCCATTTTTTCTTTGATAAGATGACAGAAGGGGCCATAATTGAAATTCAGGGTTATCAGCTGTTCGATCAGCTCCCGTTCGTAGCGATCCGAATATTTCAGGTAAGACAGACGTGAAGGCAATTCAGCTACAAGCCTGATGGCATAATGCCAATGATGCCATTTAAAATAACTCATCATGCTTTTATCAGAAAACCCGGAAAAGTAGTTTTGTAGGGAGACGATCAGCTGTCGATCCACGCGATTTTTATATAGCTCTCCCAATAATGTGCGTACATTCCTCAAAAAGGTTGTTGACCTGAAATAGGGTATAAAAGGGGGCAGTGGTCTGTCTTCGTGAAAACAATCGGGATAGTGCTGAAATAAGCCTTCCAGAAACCGGATTCCCTGGTTCAGTGCATAGTAATAGACCGCAGCCCGGTAGTTATTCCCGTAAGCTATCTTTATTCTTCTTTCCTTTTCCTGTTCAAGTTTCCTCCACCACTCCTGCATTACATCGGTTATATTGAGTTGGTATTTTCCTATTAATGTATACCTGCTGAACGGCTCATGGAGGACTGTAGCCGAGATATTTGTTTCCAGACTTAAAAAATATTGTTTTATGACCCGTTTATAAGACGTGAAGCTCTCTTTATAATACGTTTCTGATATCAATACCTCATTAATGAGTTCATGAAGGTCATCGGCGCGCACAATTCGGTTCGATCTGGCATACATCTCATGTTGGTGATTAGTGTTGATACAACGTCTTTAGAACATAGTCCTTATATGTTTTTCCGATGATCAGCCCTGTTTTATTTTTCAGTATAACCATACCTTCATCGATCAGGTCAATCATCTTTATAGATATGATATAAGATCGGTGGATTCGTATAAAACCGTCAGTCAGACGCAGTTCGGATTCAACATCGTCCATCCGCATGGAAGTCAATACAAATTCATCATGTTTGTGGAATATTACATCGTTTCCCCTTGCTTCTACATAAATGATATCATTGAAATCTATCTTCTTTAATTTTCCTTTATGTTCGATCTGTACAAAGATGTAATCGTTTTTTACTGTGGGTAATTCCAATGTTCTGTGCAGTATCCTTTCCTTCAGCTTTTCCACTGCTTTTGCAAATCGATCGAATTGAACAGGCTTTAACAGATAATCCACTGCATCGAGCTCGATACTTTCGATTGCAAATTCTGTATAAGCAGTACAGACCACCACTTTAACCGAAGGGTCAAGCTCGCGCATCACTTCGGTACCCGTCATTTCATCCATTTCCATGTCAAGAAAAACTGCATGAACATTTAGTTTCGGGATCATTTTTAAACCTTCGAGTGGCCTTGTGGCGGTTCCTATCAAATGGACGTTCGGTACCTGCTCCAGATAACGGGAAATCTGTTCCAGTGCGGCAGGTTCATCATCAATTGCGAAACAGTTTATCATTATATTTCTTTTGTATCACTGGAAAAATCAATAAATAGCTCAACTGTATAAATCTCATTGTCTTCCGTACGACTAAGTCTCGCCTTGTTCTTAAAAGCACCTTTCAGTCTCCGTTCCACATTTTTCAAGCCAACATGGCTGCCCGAAGTATCCAATGTTTTGCTGATCCTTTTTTTATTGGAACTATAGAAATAAATCTTATCCCGGTTGACCACGATCTTGATCTGTAAGGGATATAGCGGATCTGATAGGTCTCCATATTTGAAGGCATTTTCCACAAGTGTAATAAAGGACAAAGGTGGAATCGAATGCAGATAGCGATCGCCTTCAAATTCAAATACAATATTTTTTCCTTTGCCGAAACGTCTCCGATTGATTTCGAGGTAAATTTCCAGATATTCCAGCTCCTTATGCACCGGCACAAGCTGTTTGCCTTTCACCGCATTGTCCAACGAATAACGCATCATCATGGAAAGCAGGTAGATGCTCTCGGCCAATGACTTGGATAAAGAGAGCGCCTCTGTATAGATAAAATTTAGTGAATTATGCAGAAAATGGGGATTGACCTGGGCTCTTAAAAATGCCTGTTCATATTCGAACTTTTCCCGTTCCATTTCGTAATGTGCTTTTTCCATCCGGCGTTTATACGCCAGATTGGCAAACCATTTCAGTATAAAATACACGATAATGGCATAGCTGGCGTATTTGATATAAGGGGAAAGTATATTGCGCAGGTACAGGCTCAGTTTAAACGGCACATCCTCATAATATAATTTAGCCCCAAATAGCGGCAATATTCCATAGATGCAAACATAGCCCAGTGCTGCCAGTATAAAGAAAGTGGAGATTACCAATAATATAGCGATCCCAATATTTATTTTCCGGCTTTCGATAAATTTAAAGAGAAAGAAATTACTGTAAAAGATAATCGAATACAACAAGCAGAGAAAAAGTATATGACTGTAGTCGACATAACTGATTTTGGGTAGGTTGTAGATATATACAAACTGGGCATAGATTATCCAACAGATAAAATTGAACAACAGGGGGTGTTTACGGAAAAAAGTGGCCATATCTTCCGGATTTTTTGGTTCATCATTCCACAAGATAAAAAAATTAGGCCATTTTCCGTAAAAAAGTGTGCAAAGAACGTTATTTCTCTTTGCACTGATAGCATCTAATGATTGCATATTCTCTTCTTTTTTAGATTTCCAGAACAACTCTGCCGGTTATGAGATCGCTCATATGATTCCGCTGTAATAAAGGGACTGTAAAAGGATAATCCCTTCTGTAAATCTGTTCCAGCCGCTTATATAACCAGTGTTCGATATCGAAACATTGATAATCTCTTTTCCTGAAAAGAAAATATTTGCCGGTTATACTGAAAAAGCTATAATCCTCTTCGTTGAATCTGATCAGTCTTTTCTTTTTTCCTTCTGTGATAATTGGTTCGGATATCTGTTCCGCGATCGGATTGACGATATCGGCATGCTCATGCAAATGCAGCCATGTTTCCCATTGCCAGGGCTTTATGGAGACAACTTTCTCCAGATGTTTATAGATTCGTGAAACGGCCTGCCCTATAAATATTTGCCTATTAAGCTCCTTATTCGGTAATATCGGAGGAAAAAAATCGAGACAGGGAACACGCTTCCATTGCCGTGTAGAAACTACCGGATAAATCGGGGATTTGCTCAGGTAAGAAATAAAAGCTGCCCCTGCTCTTACTTTGACATGTTGGTTCAGAAAAGGGATGGATATAAGGTTACGGCTCGTCAGGTCGTCTCCTGTTCCGGTATTACCATCTACATAAACTAAAATATTTTTTCCGTCCCTTAATTCTCTATTTATTCGCAGTAGGCTACTTTTATCGTTGGCATTGATCAGACTAAAACCAAGGTGTTCTATTTTTTTGTTGTCATATTTAGAATCAACCAGCTCTGTTTCCCTTTGCATCCCGTCTTTTGAAACCACCAGTACAAATGGAATATCATTTTTTGCCAGGTAATGCCCGATCATCCGGAAAGATCCGCTATGAAAGGTAGCAATTACTCCCGGTCTGGCTTTTATGTCCTGCAAAGCATAGCCATGAAAGCGAACTTTAAGGTTTTTGGGTACATCTGGGAGTGACTGTTCAAAATAGCTTTGCTGCTGGTTGGTCAACAGTTTAAAGAAATTTGACTCGTGCTCTCCATATTCCATCGATGGAAGAAAATTTCGAAAGCTTGCACTCACCACCTGAAATTTGTACCAGAAGGGGTTTGTAGGTTCTAAAGGAACCTTTATACCACTGATAGCAAAGCTGAGAGTATGACTTTTTACAAGAGCATTCTCCATTTTTTTAATGATTTAGCCCGACGGTCGAAAACCGCCGGGCGGTAAACACTACTTCTATAGTCCCTCATAAGGGATACATTTATCTTCAGTTTCTGCTACCAGCATAACAGCCTCCAATGCGAGCAATGTAATGGGCCGGCTGAAGAGTTTTCCTATCCGGGATTTTCCACTTTTACGTTTCATCTTTTTTTGTATGTATAATTAAACCATTGCCTACTCTGATCAAGGGTTTTCGGTTACGCCCTACCAATGGCCACGGGTTTTCTGGATATCCGATAGCGAATTTCGAGCGTTAGGGAGGTCTGTCCAACTAACTTGGTTTAAATAGCGGGATTCTATATGTGAATGTCGCTTTTCTGTATGCGAAAGTTTTATAGCGACATTACAGCGGAGGTAAAGATTTTCGATGTAGTGAAAAGATGGGGTAACAAAATGTCAGGAGTATTTCTGATCTTAAACTATTAACTGAAAGTCTAGTTAAAATGAAATTATGTGCACATTTCTGTATCTATTATGAGTATACCGAAATTCTTTTTGCATTCCTAAAGTTTTATTTAAATTTAACGCTGAGACAAACTTATCCTATAAATATAATATACCGGTTATAACATTAATGAAGAATACGCTTATTGGCAATTGGCTAAAATATTATAGAAACAGCTTGGCAGATGGTGAGCTTTCCGATATATCTCCAGATGTCTGTGAAAAAAAAGGTCATTTCGTTGGTTCAAAATCTGATCTGTCAAATGAAAATCTAAAATCTATCAACATACTCATCTCTCCATTTTATATATCAACTAAAGTAGCGCACGGAAAGAACAAAGGTGAAATAAAAAAGAATTTCCCTTTCTGGATAGAGGTTAAGTTAACTCATGAAGGAACGATTATTGTAGACGAATCCCTGCGCAAGCCCTGGATATGCC
This sequence comes from Olivibacter sp. LS-1, assembly GCF_008245145.1. Taxonomy (GTDB): domain Bacteria; phylum Bacteroidota; class Bacteroidia; order Sphingobacteriales; family Sphingobacteriaceae; genus Olivibacter; species Olivibacter oleidegradans. Next base: position 5,942,486 of record NZ_CP041643.1, read on the forward strand.
GAAGCTTTTTAGAACCTATTTCAATAGCGTCAGGTATCTGGCCCATTCTCAGCACGATGGACAGTTATGATAGTGCCCTGGAGAACCATCGGTTTGATTATAAATCTTTTGACAACTATTGGGAAAGTGCCGCTAAGTTCTTTGAAAAGATAACAGGTTATAGGAACTATAAAGTAGTATTCGATGAATTTAACGCGAAGCATGAAGTGTGCATCATCAAATCGGATAAACTAATTTCTGCACAAAATATCCTGAACACCTATGCCGACCTTCAGAAAAGCGGAGCCTTTCCTTTACTACTATCCAGCATATTAGATTTTACACCCAAATCAATACGAAAGATTCCAGCTGACAATTTGCTTTTTGCAGAACCTGGCCACTACGAACAGTTCAGCAATCAATTCCCGCTAAATAATTCCCAACGAAAGTCACTGCTGGTATACGAACAGCAAACAAATGGCAACATACTGGCAGTAAATGATCCACCAGGAACAGGTAAGACTACACTATTGCAAAGTATCCTCGCGAATGAACTCGTAAAATCTGTTCTTAATGGTGCAAGACCTCCCAGACTGGTAGAAGCTCCTGCAGCAGGTGATATTTATTTTGGACATTACGAAGCGTACAAAGGAAAAGGTACCCCCATAGGTGCAAAAATTGGTTATGGCTGGTTTAAAGTAGTCAAAGTTGAAGGAGAAGACTATTATCTTGCAAGGAATACGGAAATGAATAAAGGCCATAAGCCAAAAGAACAACTCAATAGTACAGATTTTGAAACAGAAAGTATGCCCCGCCGCTAAAACTATCGAAACAAACGGGATATAACATACGTTTCAAATCATCCGACGGATTGACAGAGGTCTATATAACCGACAAAAAGTAATATGACGATCAAGAAAATAATGGGTATCGTTGCGTTGATAATCATTGGAGGTGTTGGTTTTTTCTCCTTATCCTGTACGGCACAATAAAAACCAAGTCCACCAGCCTTAATAAATACAAGCCGTTCAAAGAATGAGTGGGGAAAACCGTTGTACTGAATAGGGAAACAATACTGTTTAAAGAAAAAATCCGTATGAATGATAACACTGATTATCCCTTTATCCTGTTAGATAGTTTGCATCCGCAATGGCAATATGTGGAAGAGCGAAAGAATATGGCAGTGCCCGACTTGGAAGAAATTGTCACATTTCCGGCTGGAACGAAATTACGTATAGAAAAAGCTGTGCAATATACCAATGGCGTTTCCGGATCATCGTACCCAACGGTATTTGGTTCAATTAGCACAAACGGAAAGTCTTACAAAATGGGCTATCAATGGGGAAAGATAGACATTGGAAAAAGCTTCGACAAAATTGAAAAATGCTGGCACTTTCATCAGGCACCTTGGCAACAAAAAACCGATACCGCTTTTTATGCATTGCCAATAGCGAATTTTTGGTGATGAACAATGAAAATATAACCAATGAAGTGCCTTCATAAATAGTATGCATAAACAGGGGGTTAATTGTCCATATACCCCTACAATAGAGCAGATGTTAGCTGTTTTCTTCATGTACTTTCCTATACAGGTGCTTAATCGCATCACTTAACCGTTCTTAATAAATACTTATTTTATTCTACATTTGTCATATATGTTTATGCAAAATATTCATATTGATTTAGCGAAATATGCGTACATTATTTATAAAAAATATGGTCTGCAATCGTTGCATTCTCGTAGTTCAACATGAACTCGAAAAGCTTGGCATAGCGGTTAATAGCGTAAAGCTGGGTGAAATTACGCTAAAAAAAGATTTGACCACCAAGGAGCGTGCGGCAATGGAAAATGCTTTGATCCCCTTGGGCTTTCAGCTCATAGACGACAAGAAGAGCAGGATAATTGAAAAGATAAAAAACGTTATCATTGATTTGGTGCACCATCAGGACAATGATGCGAAAACCAATCTTTCGGACATATTGAGTAATGTATTGCACCACGATTACAATTATCTTTCCAATCTGTTTTCCGAAATTGAGGGTACAACCATTGAGAAGTATTTTATTGCTCAAAAAGTTGAAAGGGTAAAAGAACTGTTGGTGTACGATGAACTATCGTTGAGCGAAATCGCTTTCCGTCTAAACTATTCGAGCGTTGCCTATTTGAGCAATCAATTCAAAAAAGTAACCGGACTTACAACGAGTCATTTCAAGCAAATACGAGAGGATAAAAGAAAACCCTTGGACAAGGTTTAAAGTAAATTTTACAAAACAAACCCATAATTCTGCAATAGGCATCCAAATAATTGTCGCCAAATTTGTATTGTAAATAAAAGCAATCAGAAAATGGCGGCAAATAACAATAGAGAAACCGTTTATCTCCCTTTGGAGGACGTAGAAAGCGAACACTGCGCATTAATCGTTGACAAAGGATTGGCGCAGGTAAAAGGCATTGAAACCCATAAGGTAGAGCTTAATAACCATAGAGCTGCTATTACAGTGGACAATGATGAGGTGGTAGCAGCAGCCGTGCAGGCGATTAAAGATCTTGGCTATGGGGTTCCCACCATTAAAAATTCCTTCCCTGTATTGGGGATGACCTGTGCTTCTTGTGCAGGAAGTGTTGAAAGCATTGTAAAATACGAGCCGGGCGTTGTGAATGCTTCTGTTAACTTTGCTACGGGCAACCTTACCGTAGAATATCTACCCAACATGACTGATGCTTCTAAAATTCAGCGGGCCGTTCAGGGTGTTGGCTATGACCTATTGATAGAAGATGAAACCAAACAGCAGGAAACCCTGGAAGCGATTCACACCGAAAGATTCAGGAAACTTAAAAGCAAAACCATTTGGGCAATCATCTTATCGCTTCCGGTGGTCATTATTGGTATGCTCTTCATGGATATACCTTATGCCAATGAGACCATGTGGCTTTTCTCCACTCCAGTAGTTCTTTGGCTAGGCAAAGACTTTTTTATCAACGCATGGAAACAGACTAAACATCGTTCTGCCAATATGGATACCTTGGTTGCATTAAGTACAGGTATTGCGTATATATTCAGCGTATTCAATATGCTGTTTATGGACTTCTGGCATCGGAGAGGTTTACACGCACACGTGTATTTTGAAGCCGCAGCGGTTATCATTGCCTTTATTCTATTAGGTAAATTATTGGAGGAAAAAGCTAAGGGGAATACCTCATCAGCCATTAAAAAATTAATGGGATTACAACCAAAAACAGTTATTATAATAGAAACAGACGGCACAGAAAGACAAAAAGCCATTGAAGAGGTGAACGTAGGGGATGTTATTTTGGTAAAACCGGGCGAAAAAATCGCAGTAGATGGTATGGTAACTTCAGGCACTTCATATGTGGATGAAAGTATGCTAAGTGGCGAACCGGTGCCCGTACTAAAAAAAGAAAAAGAAAAGGTATTTGCAGGAACGATTAATCAAAAAGGCAGTTTTCGCTTCCAAGCCGTTAAAGTGGGTAAAGAAACCATGCTTGCTCAAATCATCAAAATGGTGCAGGATGCACAGGGGAGTAAAGCGCCTGTACAGAAATTGGTTGATAAAATTGCAGGCATTTTCGTGCCTGTAGTGATCAGCATTGCTATCCTTACATTTGTCCTATGGTTGATTTTGGGAGGCAACAATGGAATTGTGCAAGGTTTATTGGCCGCTGTTACCGTATTAGTAATTGCTTGTCCTTGTGCTTTGGGCCTGGCCACTCCCACCGCTATTATGGTTGGGGTAGGTAAAGGTGCTGAAAAGGGTATCTTGATTAAAGACGCAGAAAGTCTGGAACTGGCAAAAAAGGTAAATGCCGTTGTTTTAGATAAAACTGGAACGATTACCGAGGGGAGACCACAGCTTACCGATATTCAATGGCTAAATAATGATGATGCGACCAAAGATATTTTATTGAGCATTGAAAAGCAATCCGAGCACCCCTTGGCAGAAGCTGTGGTAAAGCATCTGGACGAAGTTTCTACTATTTCACTGTCGAATTTTGACAGTATTACAGGTAAAGGTGCAAAAGCTGATCATAATAATGAAACATACTATGTAGGCAACAAAAAATTGTTAGCCGAAAACAAGATCACTATTGCTGAACAATTGCAAAAACAAGCTGATGAATGGGGTAAACTATCTAAAACTGTTATTTGGTTTGCCAGCAGCAAACAAGCGCTATCGGTAATCGCAATTTCCGATAAAATCAAAGAAACGTCAGTAGCAGCAATCAAGGAAATGCAGGATATGGGTATCGACCTATATATGCTTACTGGAGATAACGAGGCAACGGCTAAAGCCATTGCTGAGCAAGCAGGTATTCATCATTACAAAGCGGAAGTATTACCGCAACATAAAGCAGACTTTGTGAAAAAACTGCAAGAGCAAGGCAAAGTAGTAGCAATGGTTGGGGATGGTATCAATGATAGCACGGCTTTGGCCACCGCCGATGTAAGTATCGCAATGGGTAAAGGATCGGATATCGCAATGGACGTGGCAAAAATGACCATTATTTCATCTGATCTTACCAAGATACCGCAGTCGATAAGATTATCAAAACAGACTGTTGCAACCATTAAACAAAACTTGTTTTGGGCATTCATCTACAATCTTATTGGTATCCCGATTGCTGCGGGTATTCTTTACCCAATTAACGGCTTCTTATTAAACCCGATGATTGCCGGTGCAGCCATGGCATTGAGCAGCGTCAGTGTGGTAAGCAACAGTTTACGTTTGAAATGGAAAAAGTGACATCATTAACTTCCTAAATTAGTTCAACAAAAATGAAAATAAACAAATTATTAATAGGGGCTTTTGCCTTGTTGGTCATGATTATTTCGTCCTGCGGCAGCGATGCTAAAAAGGCAAAAAACGATCACGTACATGCTGCGGATGATGGACACGACCACGCTACAGAACTGCTGGAAAAATCCCCGGGAAAAATCGGCAACAACAGAAATGAAAAGGGCGAGTTGGTAGATGCAGCTGGGCATTTGATTACCGGTTGTCCCTCGCATAAAGAAATGATCGGTTCAGAAGGAGATATGTGTCCGAAGTGTGGTTATATGACGATGATCCCTATTACTTGGGATATTAGCGGAGTAGACACTGTGCGTGTTACAACGTTGACTGACTACAGTCCTCCGGCGGATAAATTAAAAAATAATAACTAGGCTAGACTTGATTGCGTTTGTTAAACGGTGGTTCATTCAAAACGAACCGCCGTTTTTTTAGAGCCGTAAAAATTACAAATTTTACAGGTTATATCACACTTCCAACACATTAGCCGTTAGGTAGATTTGGATATTGCTAAACTGTCAAAGAGGAAATTTCTCATGAATAAAAACGATATAAAAAATGCTAGCCTTGTCCGAAAATCTATTACGGACATAAGGTCTATTTTGTTGACCAGGGAAATACAACAGCTAAAAATTTCAGGTATTGTTTCGGTAGCAAAACTCCCTAAATTGTGGTATCAGATAACAGATAAATCTTAAGTAAAAATGAAAAAGTTCATGTTAGTATTGTCCGTAATCACTTTAAATGCCTGTAACAATACGGCTAAAAACGAAAAAGCAATAGAAAATCATTATCCCGAAACGGAGAGAGCAACTATTCGGGCTGAAAACAGAAATGAAGAAGTCATTACCATTAATGGTGACGATGATATGAAATTCGACAAAACCGAACTCAAGGCCAAAGAGGGTCAAACCGTAAAGCTTATGCTGAAACATGTTGGTAAAGCACCTGTTGGAGCCATGGGGCATAATGTTGTCATACTTGCACAAGGCACAGACTTCAATGCTTTTGCCAATGCAGCGATAGATGCCAAGGACAATGACTATATTCCAAAGAGAATGGAAAATGCAGTAATCGCTAAAACCAATATAATTGGCGGCGGGCAAATTACTGAAATTACCTTTATCGCTCCAGCAAAAGGCTCATATGATTTCCTGTGTTCATTTCCAGGTCACTGTATCTATATGAAAGGGAAGTTCATTGTAGCGTAACTCAGCATCTCGAAATCAGTAAAAATCATAAATCTTACATGGAATAACATAATAATAGCCACCGTTTGATACGGAAATTTGTAACATAAAAAACAAGTTCAAAATGAAAAATGTAGAATTAAGCATACCAGATATGCAAAGTGCACATTGCCAATCAAGAGTAAACAATGCTATCAATGCTATTGCTGGTGTCAAAATCGAAAGATTGGAAGCAGGAAAACTTGCAGTTTCAGTTGAAAGTGACGAAATAAAAGAAGAGATGGTAGCGGTTATTGAAAAAGCAGGTTACAAAGTAGAGGGTAACGACAACGGAAAAACTTCGACTTGTTCAACGGGATGCTGTGACTAGTTTTTTTGGCAAATCTCGGGGAGATATTTTAGTACATCTCCGGGATTTTACCAAACCGCCTCTAAAGTATAAAACTGTAAAAATCTTGGTCTATAAGTAAAAAGGTATGTTATTTAATCAAAATTCAGGCGATTGTTCGGATATCATGACAAAGGTTTGCAATATAGCAGACCAGCATATTCAGAACCTATTGTATACAGGAACATCTGCACCATTCAACGTACAGCTTACAAAGGAACTAAAAACGGATTATAAACAATTGAACAAGATGTTCCTCATCAACTGCAATATGAGCCTCGAAATTATTTTCGTAATGCGGATCGTTGAAAAGGTAAAAGAAATGCTTGTATACACCGAGCAGTCTATATCGCAAATTGCAAAAGCATTAAGCTATAGAAAACCAACAAAACTATCTGAGCAATTGATGACCTATACAGGATTAACATCTGCCCATTTCAAACAGATAAGAAGAAACAAGCTGGAAATCATCAGAAAACGGCAGGAAAGCCAAAACGAATTATAATTATCAGACCAGCAACCTTCTATATAAAGGGCTCTATTAACCTCTCTTTGCGTAAAAGCGGAGGTTTTCTTTTTATAGGTAGCGTAAGAACAACTTGGGAATGAAGAAATACACCTGGCGAACACATAAAATTATAAAGGAAACTAAAGACGCGATTACTATATGCTTTGATCCAGGGCATCAGAAATTTGCCTATTTGCCTGGTCAATATCTTAACATCAGAATTAGCTTAAACGGAGAACTGTTGATACGCTCGTATTCGTTTTGCTCTAAGCCATCTGATGAATTTCCTGCTATTACCATTAAAAGGGTTATTGGCGGAAAGATGAGCAATTTTATTTTAGACAATGCAGCAGATATCGAAACCTGGGAAATAGAGGCTCCCTTTGGAAATTTTGTATTGGATAAGTCAATTGTAGAACAATCCGAAATTGTTCTGTTGGCAGGTGGAAGTGGTATTTCTCCTTTGTTCTCCATGTTAAAAAGCATTGAAAATACAAACCAAATTCCTCTGTTAGTCTATAGTAACAAATTGCCACAAGAAACCATTTTTTGGAATGAATTGGAGACAATGCATACAAACGAGAAACTGAACATTTGCTATTCCTTCACCGACCCTGAATTTATCTCAACAAAAATCAACCACATTGCAGGCAGGTTTTCCTTGCTTGTTCTCAGGTCAGTCATCAAAAGGCTAGTTTCGGCAGTTAATGATGCCCATTATTACATCTGCGGACCTACTGGGCTAATGGATTTATATAAGGATGCACTCACTGGCTTGAAAATCCCCGAGGAAAATATCCATATGGAATATTTTGATCCAATACAGATAGATGCAAACGATATGGAAACGGACTGTACTACCAAAGATGTTATTGTAAACTATTATGAGGACAACTATGTGAACGATGAAATGCAGACTTTTGAATGTACATCACTCATTGAAGTTCAGCCAAGGCAGTCTTTATTAGGGGCGATGAAAGCACACCATATCAAAGTTCCTAGCTCCTGTAGGAAGGGAACCTGTGGGGCTTGCTGGGCGGTAAAAACAGGCGGTGAAATTCGGATGCTTCATAGTGGTGCATTGACCGAGCAAGATATTGCGGAGGGAATAATTTTACTATGCCAAAGCTATCCACTGAATGCGGATGTATGCATTACCGTACAGTAAACATATCCATTCAAAAATCCTCTTTCAGCAAATCTTTGAGTTTTCGATATTGCACGTACAGATCGGTATACATTGTTTTTAACTTGCCGTTTTCTTCGTTTAAATTTACTAATTCTACGAGAATATCCATTCCTAAATTCTTGTATTTTTGTCTCAGTTCAAAAATATTTGTGCCGTAAACGCCGTATTTCTCGTAAAGCTCCAGACCGCTTTTCCCAGCGTTGTAGTCTTTCAGCACTTTTATAACCTGATGTTCATTACTTTTTTTGTTCTTCATTTTTTTAGGATGTTACCTGCTACAAAATTCTATAAGAACAGCAGGAGTAGCTATATACTTTTTCCCCTTTATTTTATAATATTTAATGTTGAAATATTGCTTTTCATAAAATTTCACAAATCAAAGCTGGAATATCATAATAATTTACTGGGTTCGAATGCTGAATTTTGATCTATGAATAAAGAGATTAAAACGGTCTAGATGTTATGACACTATTGATAAAAGGAATGGTGTGCGATAGATGTATATATGTTCTTGAACAGGAAATGACAGCTTTGGGTTTTGAGGTTTTAAATATAAAACTGGGAGAGATGGTTTTAAAAGATACAGAAGTGGTTTTACAGAAGTTGGAAGCCATCAAAACGATGTTGAAAAGTAATGGTTTTGAACTGATATACAACAAGAACCAAAAGACGATAAATATGATAAAGGAATTAGTGGAAAAAGGTATCAGGATGCAACTGGATAGCGGAACGCCTACTAAGTTCACAACCTTAATTAGTAATAAGCTGCACAAGAACTACAATACATTAAGTGCCTTATTTTCTTCGGCTGAGGGAGTGACGCTTGAAAAATATATCATTCACAGAAAAATTGAAATGGTAAAAGAGTTATTGGTTTATACCGAAATGTCTTTGACCGAAATTGCTCATCGGTTGGGTTATAGCAGTCAGGCATATCTATCCAACCAGTTGAAAAGATACACGGGCTTTACATCGCGCTATTTTAAACCGATGAAGCAGGAAAAAAAGGATATCATCAACATGCGGAGGGATGAAGCACTTAGCTCTGATGGTTCGCGGCCCATATAAGTCATTCAAAAAAGTAAATTTCATAACATTTAACCGTCATTTCGTATAGCTGCTCCTACGTTACAATCCGACCTTTGCCTTTGCTATTTGAATAGTCAGTTTGAGGGAATAAAGAAGTGTCATAAAATAAACATAAGATGAGAACAAGTAAAATAGGTTTGGTATCCCGCTTCCTAATTGGAGCAGGAATAATACAGCGTCTTGAGCAGCAAATGAAAAATCAACGGGCCGGATATGTCTGATACAAAATGAATTAAATATAAATTCGCAAAATTCGTAGGGTGATGCGCTAGGTTAAAGCATGTTAAGATTGAACCCAATATGGAGACCCTTAAATACTATTCTAACTTTTCATCATACTAAAATCCTAAGTCATGGAAGAACAGATTACCCAATATAAAACAGGAATGGTGATGATACCGGACATATCAGGGTTTACTGATTTTGTCATTAATACCAATATGTTCGTCGGTAGATATATAACTGAAAAACTTCTGAAATCGATTTTGGATAGCAATCGTCTAGCACTAAAGGTTTCTGAAATCGAGGGTGATGCTATACTGTTTTACAAATACAATAACATCCCCACATTTGATGATGCCATTACCCAGGTTGAAATAATGTACAATAACTTTAAAAAGGAAGTAGCTCGTTTAGCCCTGCAGTTTGCAATAAAAATTCCGCTATCATTAAAGATTATCCTACACTACGGTTCTTTTTCAAAATACAGTATTGGCAAATTTGAAAAGCTCTATGGAGTCCCAGTCATTGAAGCACATAACATGCTCAAAAATAGTGTTGCAGGATTTCCTCCTTATGCTCTTTTTTCTGAAGCTTTTTTAAAAATAAATTTCGAAATACCTTTCCATTCAATAAATAAATACCATGCCTGTGATAGCTGCAAGTATCTGCCAGACATTGGCTACATACATTATCTTTAGAACGCAAAAAAACCAGTAAATATTACAAATCAAACAAGGAGTTGCGTATTCATACCCCTTAGTGAATGATCAACTTTGTAGTGTTAATTCAGCATATGAATACTGTAAAAATTTCAATTATCACGCTATAAAATAATAAAGTTTAATCATTTGTTGCACAATTAAATAATAAGACCATGTTATACAAATATACGAAACTCAGGTTTGGGGTTTTGATTCTCCTGTTGGGTAATATATTGATTGCCTGTGAGAGCAAGCCTGAAAACGCATTAGAAGAAACGGCGACTGCTCATGACGATGCAGCCAAATTACCCGTAGATATTATGATCGCAAAAGAAAAAGAGCTTAATCACGATGAAATCGTGGTAGGAACAATGATGCCCTATCGCGAAGTATCCATTGTCAGCGAATTACCCTTAAAAATCACCCAAGTGGCTTTTAAAGATGGTGGCTACGTGAAACAGGGAACTATACTTTACACATTGAATGATGCCGATATCAGATCCCGTTTAAAGGAAATCGAGGCTGCACTGGAACTGGCACAACTGAATAAACAGCGGTTGTACAATCTTCTGAAAACCGAAACCGTAAAACAGCAGGAGTACGACGAGGCACTTATGCACTTCCGCTCCTTAGAGGCACGACAGGAATTGCTTCGCGTAGAACTTGACAAGACGGTGATCAAAGCCCCTTTTTCAGGAAAAATTGGTATTTCAAAAGTGCATACCGGAGCATATGTAAGGCCTGGTACAGATTTGGTTACCTTGCAAGACCAAAACAGTGTCAAAATCAATTTTTCCATTCCCGAAAGATACTTGCCATTAATAAGTACTGGAACGAAAGTACGGTTTACTACTGAGCTTTCTGAGCAACAACTTGAGGCTACCGTAGTGGCGACCGAACCCGGACTTGATGCTTCTGGCAGAAGCCTACAGGTTCAAGCCATGGCTAATAATTCCGATGGAAAATTCCGAGCGGGTCTGTCTGCAAAGATATATTTTGGTATCAGTGGCCAAGGTGCTAAAGGCGTAAGCGTACCAACCGAAGCCCTCATGCCCGGTGAGGGTGGGTACAATGCTTTTATTCTAGCCAATGGAAAAGCGAAACCTGTGGCAGTTACCATAGGTAACCGAACCGAATCAGAAGCTGTTATCACATCTGGTTTAAGCACTGGCGACAGTATCATTATCTCCAATATGCTACGCATTAGCGAGGGTATGCCAGTAAAAGCCATTATATCAAAAAATAATACGTTATGAGTATATCGTCACTAAGTATAAAAAAACCAGTATTGGCAGGAGTATTCTCTCTTTTGCTGGTTATATTGGGTATCATAGGATGGAAACAATTGGGAGTGCGAGAATTTCCATTGACAGAACCGCCGGTTATTTCTGTTATCACGTTTTACCCCGGAGCAAGCCCTGATGTAATTGCCTCCAAACTTACAAGACCAATGGAAGAATCCATTGCTGAAGCAAGCGGTATCCGTACAATTTCTTCCGAATCACGGGAACAGGTAAGCGTTATTTCAATAGAATTTAATCGCGACACCGATATTGAAGACGCCTTGAATGACGTTAGAGATAAGGTGGCCAAATCCCGTAAGCAACTTCCAGCTGATGTGGACCCACCGATTGTTCAGAAGGCATCTTCGGCGGATAATCTGGTTGCCTTTCTTGAAGTTGAAAGTGATACCAAGGACATCAAAGAAGTAAGTCATATTGCATCAACCGTCATCAAAGACAGAATGCAGTCTATTCCTGGCATTAACAACGTAGCTATCGTAGGCGAGCATAAATATGCCATGCGGCTCCGATTTGACCCCGTAAAACTAGCGACTTATAAACTTACGCCTGAAGATATCAGACAAGCTCTACTCAGGGAAAATATTGACCTTCCGGCCGGCCGGATAGACGGCGAGAATAGTGAGCTAAGCATACGGACACTTGGTCGGCTTACAACCGCAGAAGAGTTTAATGAAATGCTGATAAAGCAAACCGGCAATACGGTAATTAAATTGAAAGATGTTGGAACTGCGGAGCTTGGTGAAATGAATGAGCGTACAGCCATCATCAATGAAACCGGAAACTTGAACCGTATCGGCGTAGGGGTGGCCATCCAGATTCAACGGGATGCCAATGCCATTGAGGTAGTGGATGAGTTTTACAGACGCCTAGAACAACTGCGAAAGGATATCCCAACGGACTATCGTCTGATCGTCGGTTTTGACTTTACACGCTCCGTTCGCGAATCCATTAAGGAAGTAGAAGAAACATTATTTATTGCATTCGGATTAGTCGTGCTGATTATCTTCCTTTTCCTCCGTGACTGGCGTTCCACTATTATTCCTGTGCTGGCGATTCCTGTTTCGATCTTGTCTGCATTTTTTATTATGTATATAGCTGGATTCTCCATCAACGTCCTCACTCTTTTAGGATTAGTGCTGGCAATTGGGCTGGTGGTGGATGATGCTATTGTAGTGCTGGAGAATATCTATAAAAAAATAGAAGAAGGCATGACACCTATTCAGGCAGCATTTAAAGGGTCTAAGGAAATTTACTTTGCGGTTATTTCTACGACTATTACCTTAGCTGCCGTATTCTTGCCTATCGTATTCATGGGCGGTATCAGCGGTCAGCTTTTCCTGGAATTTGCTATCGTTGTGTCTGGTTCTGTATTGGTTTCAGCCTTTGTAGCGCTAACGCTTACACCTATGCTGAGTGCTTATTTCCTAAAAAAGAAAGAGGGACCGGGATGGTTCTACCGGGTCACAGAGCCATTCTTTGTTCGATTGAATAACGGATATGCCCATCTACTTAAGAATTTTATGCGGGTCAGATGGTTGGCCTGGGTCTTTCTGATAGCCACTACGGGGCTCATCTATTTCGTAGGGAAGCAATTACCATCAGAACTGGCTCCTGTAGAAGACCGTTCGAATATGAACTTAATTGCCATTGCTCCCGAAGGCGTTTCCTTCGATTACATGAAAAGAAACATGATGGAGGTAGGTAAATACGTAAACGATTCTACTGATGGATTGTACCAGACCTACTCGATGGTGGCCATTTCGTTCATTCCGGCCCCAGCACCTGTCAATATTGCCGTACAAAGTATCTACCTGAAAGATCCTAAAGAAAGAAAAGCTTCCATACAGGACCTGTATAATCAATATGGAGCAGCATCGGGCAATTTCAGGGGATTTCTTTTATTTCCTTACTTGCCGCCTACAATCGGTACACGATATGGTGGTGGTATGCCCGTACAGTTTGTATTACAGGCACAAAATCTGGACAGTCTGACTTCCGTACTTCCAAAATTTTTGGGAGCGGTACGTCAGAGTAAAAAACTTATGTTTGCAGATGCTGACCTAAAGATCAATAAGCCCGAGGTGAAAATCAGCATAGACCGTGAAAAGGCCGCCCTAATGGGTGTTTCCATAGAGGAGGTAGCCCGTACGCTACAGCTTTCTCTCTCCGGGCAGCGATATGGATATTTCCTCCGTAACGATCGTCAATATGAAGTGATCGGACAATTGTCTCGTTCGCATAGGAATAACATCAAAGACCTTAATGCTGTCTATGTCCATTCCACAACAGGCCAGATCATCCCCTTAAGCAACCTCATCACAACAGAGGAAGCGGTAAGTCCTGCAGCCATTTACCGGTACGATCAATACACATCTGCCACCATATCAGCTGCACCCGCACCCGGCGTTAGCCTTGCCGAAGCCATACAGGAAATTGAAGAAATAAAAGCCGATGTGCTGGGAGAAAACTTTAAGACTTCATTGGCTGGACAATCACGCGACTACACCGAAAGCCAAGGCAATATCACTTTTACCCTTATATTGGCGCTGGTGCTTATTTATATGATACTTGCGGCACAATTTGAAAGCCTGCGCGACCCGCTTACCATTATGCTTACCGTGCCAATGGCAGTAACAGGCGCAGTCCTCAGTTTGCACTGGTTTGGCCAGAGCCTAAACGTATTCAGCCAGATCGGAATTATTACCTTGGTAGGCCTGATCACAAAGAATGGAATTTTGATTGTAGAATTCGCTAATCATCTAAAAGATACCGGATTATCTAAGCTTGATGCGGCTATAACAGCTGCCGAACAACGTTTCCGTCCCATCTTGATGACATCGCTTGCGATGATATTTGGGGCATTGCCGATCGCCCTTACTGTCAACAGTCGCCAGTCTTTAGGAATTGTGATAGCGGGAGGTTTGGTCTTTTCGGGCATCCTCACACTATTTATTATTCCTGCAGTTTACTCCTATTTATCCAGCAGTAAGCGCAGAAAGGCTGTTGTGGAAGAAAACATAGAGGAAATAAGCGAATCGGCAGTGTCCTAGTTATAAATTTCGATTAAGTCACAATGAAAAAAACAGCATATATAATTATTACAACTTTTCTGTTATTAGGTGGTCACAGCCCCTTACAGGCACAGAAAAAACTGTTATCCCTTGCAGATGCTTTGGGAATGGCAAGTGAGGGAAATAAGGCGCTGCAGGTGCAGGTCTTGGAGGAAATTCACGCTGCGGCACTGACACGGGAGAAGAGAGGCACCTTGCTGCCAAGTATATCGGCAAACGTAGCCTACTCCCATTTCTTTGACAGACAGACAATATTCCTGCCCGGCTCGTTTGCTGGCACGAGCAAGCCGGTACAAGAGATAGCTGTAGGTGGCAGAAATGCCTACAATGGATTTATATCCCTTTACCAACCCATTTTTGCCCCCAGCATAAAGCGACAAACAAAAGCAGCTTTGATCAACGAAAAGATGCAGCACGGAAAAACAGCAGACTTCAACAGCAGGATTGCGCTTCGGGTATCTACTAACTATCTCGGTATATTGATGATGATGGGACAGTTAGATTTGCTGGAGCAAAGCCTGCAACGAAATATCAAAGCACTGAAGGATGCCCAGTCACTGTTTTTACAGGGGCGCGCATTAAAATCTGATACCTTACGGAGTTTTATCGCTGTTGAAAATTTAAAATCTTCGGTTTCGTATCTAAAAAACAGTATTAACGTGTCTACCATTGAGCTAAAAAGGCTTATTGGTTTGGAGGAAACAAACGATATACAATTGAGCGATAAACTCGATGTTGATCTACAGAGAAGTCAGTACGAGTTTTACACAGTAGATGAAGCATTGAAAACCGCAGAAGCAAACCGCAAGGATTTGGGCGTCCAAAAATTGGCTATTGATTTTCAACAAAAAAAAATGAAAGTGGCACAGGCAGAACTAATGCCTACACTATCGTTGATAGGGCAATATCAAGTGCAGGCGCAATCCGATGACATGCGATTTGGAGATTATGCCTGGCCGAGAACGTCGTTTTTAGGTGTGCAGCTTTCTGTCCCCATTTTTAATGGTAACCGAACTAGGTCTCAGATCAGTCAGGCAAATATCAGATTACAACAGGAACAGATACGTCTGAACGATTTCAAGGACGAAATCAAAACGCAATTGGCCACTATCATCAGCAAATGGAAAGAAGCAAAATCGCAATTGGAGATACAGAAAACAACGGTAAACTCGGCAGAGCTGAACTACCAAATGAACGAAAATCGCTTTGAAAATGGCTTGAGTTCAAGACTTGAACTGACAGATGCAGAACTGGCATTGACACAGGCAAGGATAAACCACCTGCGGGCAACCTATAATCTGCGGGTACTCCATACAGAACTGCAACATACGTTGGGGCTTTTGAGCCTTTGATAAAAGATAAATTTTAGAAGAACAATTTAAAGACAATTCATAAGATGAATAGGGAAACAATACAAGCGACAGACCAAGCTGCTCCATACCCCAAACGTTGGGCAGCACTTTTCTTGCTATGTACTGCACAGTTTGTGGTTATCATGGACACGTCAATCATTGGGGTGGCACTACCTGCAATAAAAGAAGATTTGGGCTATTCACAATCCGGCCTGCAATGGATTTTTAACGCGTACGTGATTGTGTTTGGTGGGGTTTTACTACTTGGCGGACGTTTGTCTGATCTTTTCGGGGCACGCAAGATTTTTATGTGGGGATTTGCTATCCTTACTGCCGCATCGTTGTTAGCAGGTATAGCCTGGTCGGAAACGGCACTTAATATGGGCAGGGGTTTACAGGGCTTAGGGTCGGCATTGATTGCCCCAGCAGCCCTTACGCTGGTCATATCCAAGTTTACCGACCCTAAAGAGCTGAACAAAGCTTTCGGTTTCTGGGGGGCATCAGCCGCTGCTGGAGGTTCGGCAGGGGTTTTCCTTGGTGGGGTGATTACCGAATGGCTTTCCTGGCATTGGGTGTTTCTGATTAATATTCCTGTTGGACTTCTTGTAATGCTTTTCAGTCAACGCTTATTGCTGAGGGGCGCCACTAGAAAAGGGAAAGTGGATGTTGCCGGTGCAGTACTGACTACAGCTGCACTTGTTTTAACGGTGTATACCATTGTATCAACAGAACATGCAGGTTGGCAGTCAGCACGAACCACCTTCCTATTTGGTTTATCATTGGTCTTGTTCATTGTTTTCTTCATAGTGCAGAAGCAAAAAAGCGAACCTCTGGTCCCCATAGGAATCTTTAAAGTCCCCAATCTTTTAGCTGGTAACCTCGTAATGGCGTTATTGGCAGGAGCATGGATACCGCTATGGTTTTTCCTCAATCTTTACTTACAGCAGATCCTGCACTATTCCGCCTTTCACAGCGGACTCGCCCTGCTACCCATGACCATCGCCATTATGGTACTGATGGTAGGCTTTACTGGAAAACTCGTAGCACGGTTTGGTTTTAAATCAAATATAATAGCCGGGCTTATGGTACTTGCAAGCTCGCTGTTGCTGTTTAGCAATATTCCTGCAGACGGGTCTTTCGTAATCAATGTCCTGCCAGCCTCTTTATTAGGTGCAGTGGGTATGTCCTTAACCTATATACCGGGGACAATTGCGTCCATGTCGGGCGCTAAACCTGAAGAAACCGGGCTCGCTTCCGGGCTGGTAAACACAAGTTATCAGGTCGGTTCTGCTTTCGGATTGGCCATCATCGTAGCTATTTCTGCTATGGAAACCAAGGCCGTAAAAATAAAGGGTGAAGCCGACATTGAAGCATTAAACGCCGGTTTTCAGACCGCGTTTTTCTCGGCGGGCATCGTATGTGTGGTGACGGCATTAATTGCGACGATTTCTATCAAAACCCTTAAACAATAAGGCGAGAAGGGTATGAAAGACATGGATAACGAATAAAATATTAATCAGTAAATTTTACAAATTAAAGCAAGAATAACGTAAGTAGGAGTAGCCTTTGTTTGCTCAACTTTGTATCATAGACAATAATAAAAATTAAAAGAAAATGAAAAATAAAAATCTTCAGTTCAAGACAAACCTTAATTGTGGAGGTTGTGTATCAAAAGTACAATCAGATTTGGATAATGCAAATGGAGTTTGCGAATGGAATGTGGACGTCGCCAATAATGATAAAATCCTTACCGTAAAATCGGAAGGTATTACAGAAGATGAAATCGTAGCGATTATCAAAAGTAAAGGCTTTAAGGCTGAACCAATAAGCGCTTCATCGCAATTCTAAAATTTGTATAAAAATGGTATTAGCCGTGGCTGTATTGTTGTACGGAGTTTCGGCATTACCCAATTCAAAGTCGCATTTAGACAATTAGATTAATATTAAAACGGTATTGATAGGGTTAAACACATAATCTAAAACAATATTGCTACAATCAGCGGTTTCTTGGAAATGTTAAGCCGTTACAATGCAGAATGCAATAAAAATAAATCATCAAATATGAACACACACCAGCACGCACAGCACAAACATTCCGATAGCAAAGGAAAATTTGAAGTAAAAATTGCTTCTGAGCCACAAGCGATCGAAGTGGGTAAACCGACAAAACTATCCATTGCCATTACCAAACATGGCAAAAATGTACCATTGGACGTTGTGCATGAAAGGAAAATGCATTTTCTGGTAGTGGATGAAGACCTAAGCTGGTTTAATCATACCCACCCTGAAGAACAGGCAGACGGAACATACAGCGTTTTAGAAACATTTCCATCAGCAGGAAAATACTTGTTGTTTGTTGATTACAAACCAATCGGCGCCGGGGCAGATATCAATAAGCAGGAAATCAATTTAACGGGTGAAAAGACTTTACAATTAGCAGAAACTGCGGTTAATTTTGTCTCCGCCACGGACGGGTTTACTGTAACTTTGTTAAACGGAAATGATTTTAAGACAAATGGAAACCAACGCTTGCAATTCACTGTGGAGAAAGATGGTCGCAAATTAGAGGAAAAAGATATGGAAAACTATCTCGGAGCACCCGCGCACATTGTGATGATAGGCCAAGTCGATAAAAACTTCTTACACATCCACCCTGTATCAAAGGAAGGTTTTCCAATTTATGCTGAAACCCATGTCGAAAAAGCTGGCATTTACAGATTGTGGGTGCAGTTTCGGATAGATGGGGTGGTACATACTGTTGATTTTACGATAAATATTACCGAAGGCGAAAAAACTGCGAAAGATGACAGAGCGATCATCACAAACATTAGGAAAAATCCTGATAGCAGGCCTAAATTAAGATAAGAAAAATGGTACATAATGCGCACGGCCCTATTTTATTAGCGTAAAAAAAGAAAACCGATGAGTTGTGTTTCCTCTTCTTCAGCATATCCTTCTGGTTCTCTATCCGTTACTGCAAAATAAAATACCTGCCATCTGCTTCTACAATAGCATCATTGGGTACAGCGGCAGTAGTCGGCAATTGTAGCAATTACCTGTCCCTTTTTTACATGATCGCCTATTTGTACAGTAAGTGCCTTTACCACACCGCCATATATAGAAGTTACGTTGGCCTTGTTGTTATTGGGCACCCTGAGCAAACCGTTGGCTTTTATGGTAGCGGTAAGTCCCTTTTTTTGGATTGAACCCAATTCTATACCTACCGTTTTTATTTGCTCTTCGGTAAGCGATGCAATGGTTGCTGTTCCTTCTTCGTGGGCTTCCGCTGCTTTAGCTTCTTGTTTTGGGTTCTTGTCGCTTTCCTGTTTATTATTGCCACAGGCTGAAATAAGAAGTACCGAAGCAATTATCGCTACCGTTATTATTTGATTTATATGGAATTTCATTTTTATCTTATTGGTTAATGAGCGAATAGATAGTAATAATAGACTGATTGACCTGCTGAATGCTTCTTAAATAGTCGAATTGTATGTCTGTAGCCGTTTCCATAGCGTAAAGATATTCGACGTAACTAAGTCGCCGGTGCGATAACCCAATTGGGCCGCAGAAGCAATATCCCTTGCATTGGGCACGGCTTTCTGCGGGTAATAGTTAAACTCTTGCAGCTCTTGCTTGTACTGGTTTATCGCATTTTGAAAGTTGCTAAACAGTAGCCTTTCCTGCTGTTGTGCACTGGCTGTGGCTGCCTGTTTCTGATAATCCAATGCCCTTACTTTTGCGAAAGCAGCCATTGCTCACCTTCAAGCTCGGGCCTTACACGTCCTTTCATGTTCACACTTACATCTGCTTCAATAAAAAATGGCAAAGTATATCTGAAACAGATACAGGGTTTCTAAAATTGAACTAGAGCCTGAGTTTCACGCCTCCGTTTATAACAAAGCCATCAACAGGAGCATAAATATCCCTGAATACAGGATTGGTGATACTTCCCGTATAAATGGTGTCAAATTTGGTCTGTCGGGTATCGCTGAAATTCTCCAAGTTTATGAAGATTGAAAAGCGTTCCCATAGTTTTTCTGCCATGAACCCGGTGGTCCAGTAGCCTTTGCCCGTAGCGCCATCATTGAGCTTTTGTTTGCTGAAGTAATAGGCTTCCAGGCCAATCTTCCACTGATCTTCTATTTCGTACATCAGCACATTGTTCAAACGGTGCCTCGAAACAAGCGGATAGGGGTTGCTGGTACTTTGGGTGTGCTGATTCACATCGGCCATGGTATAGCCGATGAACAGCTTAAAGTCAGCATAGGTAATCTTGGCGTTCGTCTCCATTCCTTTGGTATCCAGGCTGCCCTTGGCTTGCACATAGGCCAGGTTACCGCCGGTTGCAGCAGCTAACAGGATCGGATCGTTGATGCGGGTATAAAAAAACATGTGGTTGATACTGAACCCTACGTTACCATCAAAAAGTGAGGTACGGTAATTAACATCATAATTAGCTCCGTAAGAACGCTCCGCTTTTGTGTTAGCTACATCAATAGGCAATACATTCCTGAACTGAATACGCTCGGCATCTTCTGTGAATACAGTAGGTGCTTTATAACCCAGTCCACCGCCCAAGCGGGTTGAAAAATGTTCGCTGATCTTCCACAAACCGGAAATCTTCGGTAAAAGAAAGAAGCCATACGCATTGTGATAATCCCCGCGAATGCCCGATTCAATACTCAATTTTTCAGACAGATTCCAGGTGTTCTGGGCAAAGGCACCAATGGTATTGTAATTATAGTTTCTTAAGACTGTGGCGCTCTTCCGGTCTTCCTTGAAGTTGTCCGTCAGGAAATTGATACCCAATACCCAGTCCGCTTTTTCTCCATTCCGGCTATAATTAGCTTCACTATAAGTAGACGCCTGTACACCGGAAAAAAGATAGTTTGGCAGACCGATACTACGGTCATAATAGCTTACTGAATTGCGCAATGTCAGCTTCTGGTTTTCATCTATTTTGTGATTCATTTCGATCTGCGTACTATAACGCCCGGTTTTGTTTTCTTCAAAATAAGCGTGGTTTGCGCTGCCATTTCCTTTAACGTATTCCAGGTCACCCCCGATCCGTTTTTCAGCGGTGGCGTTAATCCCGGCAGACAGGGTGGTCGCTGCATTGAAATAAAAGTATAGTTTAGGGTTTAAAGTAAAGCGATCAAACTTAGGAATAGCCGTTAAGCCAATATCGGAAGGATCGTAGGCCGTTCCTTTATTATAGGCACCGTAAACGGTAATACCAATTTTATCAAATTTTTGCGCGTAAAAACCGCTGGCATCTAAGCCCAGTGCCGAAGTTCCGTTCAGCAGAAAATTGAGCTGACGTTCTTCGGTAGGCTTTTTGGAAACCAGGTTCACAAGCCCGGCAATAGCTCCACCACCATAAAGGGTTGAAGACGATCCTTTGATCACCTCAACCTGTTGTAAGTCCAGCGGAGCGATCTGTAACAGGCCCAAGCCGCCTGAGAAGCCGGAGTACAGCGGAAAACCATCACGGATAATCTGGGTATATTTTCCGTCAAGTCCCTGAATACGTATGGCCGAGTTACCACTCGTAGCGGATGTTTGCTGCGTTTGTATGCCGGTGCTTTCGGCCAGCAGCATACGAATGTCGCCCGGTTTCATATTGCCCTTTTCGTCCAGTTCTTCGCCAGAGATGACCTCCACACGAGTAGGTATATTGTCGATGGTACGGCTGCTCCGCGTAGCGGAAACCACCACTTCTTCCAGCTCTTCATCCTCTTCGGTTGCTTCTAGTAAAACGGTAGCTGCTGCAGTTTCGGCAAGCGGAAAGGTTAAGGTATCGGTTTTAGTCCGAAAACCTACATAGTTATATTGTATCACCTGCCGGCCAGAAGTTATTCCGGTAAGCGTTACCGAACCGGTATTGTCAGATGTTGATCCAAGTGTTGTCCCCAGAACTTTTACGGTTGCTCCCGGCAGGGGTTGATTTGTTTTTGCGTCTTTGATGATCGCTTTGTATGTGTTTTGGGCATAGACCATGGCTGTAAAAAACAGCATGGCCAGAAGCACAATTGTTCTTTTCATGATTTGATTTTGTAATACTGATTTCGATAAATAAGTCCATCTCGGACAGTGTGTAAAATGTGGACTTAATAAAGCTTAGGCGGCTGCCAGATGGAAAGGGCAATAAGAGGCAGTCCGGCCGTAATGTAAGCCGTATTATGCTTTACAGGTTTGATCGGTATGGCGAAGGTAACTGCCTGCTGTGTGGTAAATGTGAATCCGATGCAAGTTCCGCATAAGTAGAACGGAGAGCAATCTTTGCAGGAATCATCTGATTGCCCGTCGCATACGTGTTTTTCCTTTTGCGTTGTTTCATGTGCACATGAATCAGCCCCTTCCAAAGCACAGCAAGGTGCGACGGAAAGCACGACTACAATAATGGCCAGAAATAAGGATACGAACTTCACGCCGTAAAAATATTCATTTAAGATTTAAATCTTAAATGAATTTGATTTCAAATAGAATTCCCGTTGAAGCCCGCTTTTCAATGATATCAAAGCAATAAAGTGCGTCCAACTCAATTGTCGTATTGCTGATCCGACAATTAGTTCACGAAAATATTGTGACAGACCTATGTATTCTGCTTAAACAGGTCAAAAACAACCATACTTGATTGATTTTAACACTTAATAATCTATTTTCTTTGGATTGATATATTCCAGCAAAGGGACTTTAAGAAAATCTTTGTCATTGTCAGCAATTAAGGTGAGCCCGTTAACAATAGCTGTAGCGGCAATAAGGGCATCAGGCAACTTCAACTTATAAGCCTTCCTAATTCTTATCGTTTCTGCAACAATACGCTCATCAACTCCCAATATTGTAGAGCTGTTAACAAATTGGTGGAACGTTTCAATGTCTGAGGGATTTTCAGGAGACCATACTAACAATTCAATTTCTGTAATAAAGGATATTACACATTCTCCATCTATTATCTCATCGATCATTTCCAATGAAGCATCTGGAAATGTACCGTTGAGGTACTTAATTACGGCTGATGTATCAATTAGGTATCTCTTCGCCATTCGTTACGCAATTTCTCCAATTGTGTATCTATTTTATTTTCGCTCATAGGAGTTTGAATTTTCTTCCTTAACGAAGATAACTTGACGGGGCTTTTCATCATCTTTATCAGATTTAACTCTTCAAGCTCTTTCAATAAGCGATAAGCTTTTTGATTCGTCAACTCTATTACTATTCGTTCCATATAACAAATTTACGCATAAGTGGTGGAAAAAGAAAGATTAACGCGATGCTTTAACAAGCATCGCGTTAATCTTTCTTTATTGTTTCAATTATTCCTCGTTTGCACGCGTGCTTGTAGACGATTTGCATCCCGTTTACTTTTATCGACCTGTTCCTCTAAATTCTTGATCTGGTCAGAAGAGCAACCTTGGTACATTATGTTCACTCCCTGATTACCATCATAATTGTTAAAGTGGTTTGTATAAGTGGCCTTTTCTTGATAGTTGAGTATATATTCTGGGGCTACTCCGAAAATCTCCGATAGCTCGTAAAGTCTTGACACTGTAACGTCTGCAACATTATTTTCTATATTACTATACGCTTTAACTGTTATACCGAGAGCCTTTGCTACATCCTCTTTGTGCAAGCCTTTTTCCTTTTCTCGGATTTCTTTAATATTCTCTCCAATCTTCATATCTTAAATATTTAAAATTCTATATTATTGTTTTTCAATAGTGCTTCAAGTAAAGAGATTCGTTTCCGTTCGCTTTCTAGCAATTCCTCTTGTAATTTAAGGATTTTCTTATTGTTTTCGGACTCTACATTTGTTCCGCCTTGATGCATAATATTAGTCCCCTTATTGCCGCTTTTGTTGTGAAAATAATTATAGAATTCTTTCTTCGATTGCTTATAGTTCAGGATATATTCTGGACTACATTCAAATATTGAAGCAATCTCTTCCAGTCTAGTTAAACTGATATCTGTAACATTATTCTCAATGTTCCCATATGCCCTTTCGGAGATATTTAACCTATCGGCCATATAGCTCCTTTTAAAGTTTTTTTCGGTCTCTCTAATTTCTCTTATATTATCGCCAACTTTCATGTTAAAAGGTTCAAAAATCTATTGGTATATTGTTTTCGCGCAACAACTTTTCAAGCTTGGGTATCCTTTTTAGCTCTTCACTATACAACTCTTTGTATGCTTTCCTTACTTCTTTTTGATCAATTCCCTGAATCTTAATATTTGTTCCCGAATTATCACTATGATTAAAAAAATAATTTTTTATTCCGTTGGTCGGTTCGTTAAGCTGAAGTAATTCTACAGGAGTTAAAGACAAAACACTACAAATTGCGTCCAACATACTTAAAGTTATGTCAACATCATCATTTTCAATTGATTTGTATTCATCAACACTAATTTTCAATTCGTCGGCCATAAACTCTTCAGTATACTTGTGAGCTCTTCGGATCTCAATGATGTTTTTCCCTATTTTCATTTTATAAATTTTTACGATCGTAAATATAGTAAAACTTCCACAGAAGAACAAATACTTCTAAATAAACTTCCGTACAAATTCATCTTTCT
This sequence comes from Olivibacter sp. LS-1, assembly GCF_008245145.1. Taxonomy (GTDB): domain Bacteria; phylum Bacteroidota; class Bacteroidia; order Sphingobacteriales; family Sphingobacteriaceae; genus Olivibacter; species Olivibacter oleidegradans. The sequence continues at coordinate 5,966,865 of NZ_CP041643.1, forward strand.
GAACTACAACATCAATTACTAGAAGCGATTTTCTCTAATTTTCATCACATTTGTTTTTTCTTTGCTGTTCCTAACAATAGATTATGAAAAAGAAAAAGACACCAAAATCAATCCAAACCATTTTAGAAAAGGTTCTAAAGGGTTACCGTCTATCTAAGCTTTTTTCATATCAATCCTTTAAATTTCGTCCGATAGTAATACTAACTGATGAAGAAATCACTGTCAATAACTCGAATTTCAATCTAACGATTCAATGTGCTGCGGAAAAAAGCACTAAAAAGGACCTATACAAGAATCTCATTAAATCTCCTGTTTAGCCCCTTTCCCCTTCTTTCCAAAAAGAAGTTCAACCTAATTTTTAACCAAACCGTAATCACAGAAAATGAATTTAACGCTCATAAGGGCTTTGCTGTGCCCAAAAGGCGAGCTATCGGCTTTCGGCAATCGGCTATCAGCTAAATCCCTGTTCAAGAAAAAAAGTACTAATAAAAGAAATATCACCTATCTCCACGCTACTGTCCGTCCCCATTTTTTGGGACGAACGACCGTGTGCAGGGACGAACGACATAAAATTATTGCAAATGGCACTCTAGGGATTATTAACAGATGTTTCCCTAAGCTAGACATGAAGCCCAATTTGGCCAAAGTGGCCTTGCGCGGCCTTAATCCTTATAGCTCATACCTTAAACCTTACACCATATACCTTATAACCTTAAAGATTTTGTTCTGTGTTTGTTTGGCACACGCCCGGCAGTCCTCCTCCACGGAGGCTGCCACCGGCGTGGCTTTGCAGCAAATAACGCTGAAGGGTAATGTATTGTCAGCGGTTAATGGCGAACCGCTTGAAGGAGCCACCGTACGTACCGAAATCACCTCTATAAAGACTGATCAGAAAGGGAATTTCACTGTCATAACCAAAAAGAACAAGGGAACATTTACGGCCACCTATTTGGGTTATCAAACCAAGGAAATTCAGTACGATATTTCTACCAGCCAGTACTATACCGTAAAACTTGATCCACAGCAAAATACCCTAGATGAAACCGTCGTAATTGCTTATGGACAAACTACCAAACGCTTCAACACCGGTAGTGTTGGGCGTATAACCGCAGCAGAAATTTCAAGGCAACCGGTTGCCAATCCTATAGCTGCGTTACAGGGGAGAATTCCGGGAGTAGAGATAACACAACAGAGCGGACGTACGGGATCAAATTTTAATGTTCTTATCCGTGGAAGAAGTTCCATCGACAACGGCAACGAGCCATTATATATTGTAGACGGGGTACCTTGGTTGAGTAATAGTATAGGCCAGATAACGGTTACGGGAGGTTCAAGCAGTCCATTCAATAACTTAAATCCGAACGATATAGAAAGTATAGAAGTGTTAAAAGATGCGGATGCAACTGCTATTTACGGTTCACGAGGAGCTAACGGTGTTATTTTAATTACCACAAAGAAAGGAAGCGTCGGAAAAACCGAAGTTGATGTTAATGTATATAACGGATTTAATAAGGTCGCAAATATTGTTCCTTTAATGAATACCGAAGAATATCTGAATATGCGGAGGGAAGCATTGAAAAACGACAACATTACACCTACGGTTACAAATGCACCTGATCTTCTGCAATACGATCAAAATACATTTACAGATTGGACGGATCTCTTGATCGGAAGTAGCTCAAATGTCACCAATGGTCAAATTACGTTATCCGGTGGAACCGGCGAAACGAATTTTAGGCTCTCGGGAGGATTTCGATCGGAGGGAAACGTATATCCTGGCGAAGAACTAAATAGGCGCTATAGTGGTCAGTTAAACCTTAATCACAGTACAAATGACAAAAAGTTCCTGGCAGTTATGAGTGTCGGTTATTCCAACGACAACAATAATATTCTACCATTCGATCTGACTTCCGGGATATATTCTACTCCTAATTTAAAGCCTTTTGAAGATGATGGTACCATGCTTTATGGAAACTCTCCTTTTTCGATGACCTTACATCATTATAATCAATTACAAACCAATCTTATTACAAACATCAACTTATCATACTCACTTTTTAAAAGCGTAACCTTACGATTAAATAATGGATATACAAAAACAGATAATGATCAAATAGAGGTTACTCCTTTAGCTGCATTTGGGAATAATTCTACAAGAACAAGCGGCGAATCCCGTTTTTCAAATTCAGCATTTAGCAGCTGGATTTTAGAGCCCCAACTTTCATATCGGAAGACTTTCAGCGATCATGCCTTTGACATTTTGTTCGGAGGTACGTGGCAACAGGAATCTCTTAAAGGAACGAGAATCAATGCAACTGATTACAGCAGTGAAGAACTTCTATATACTACCACTGGAGCGGCATCAATTACCGCAAGTGAACAATACAGCTTATATAAATATCAGGCAGTCTTCGGAAGAATAAACTACCAATTTAAAAATCGTTATTTAATTAACCTGACAGGCAGAAGGGATGGATCGTCGCGATTTGGACCAGGGAAACAATTTGCAAACTTTGGAGCGCTCGGAATCGCATGGATATTCTCTGATGAGCATTTTATAAAAAACAAATTGCCAAAAATGAGCTTTGGAAAAGTGCGTGCAAGCTTTGGCACTACCGGTAACGATAAAATCGGTGATTATCAATTTTTGGACACGTATGGAGGAGTTGCCTATCCTTACGATGGTGTTAGCGGGTTAAAGCCACAACGCCTATACAATCCAGATTACGGTTGGGAGAGCAATCGCAAACTTGAATTTTCTGCCGATTTGGGTTTTTTCGATAACAAAATTTTGTTTTCAGCAGGATGGTTCAGAAACAGAAGCGGTAATCAACTTTTGCAATATTCCCTTCCAACACAAACAGGCTTTACCGGAGTTACAAGAAATTTACCGGCGTTAGTGGAAAATAGGGGATGGGAAATAGAGTTGAACACCATAAACCTTGCGAACACGGCAATAAAATGGAACACAGCATTCAACATAACCATTGCGGGTAATAAGCTGTTAGATTTTCCAAATCTTGAAAAATCTAGTTATGCAAGCCAATATTCCATAGGTGAATCGTTGAACATTATGAAGGTTTATCCATACTTGGGTGTAGATCCAATGACCGGCCTTTGGAGTGTGGATTTAAACGCCGGCAGATCAGTCGTCAAGGATTTAAGCACAAAATTTTACGGCGGACTAAATAATCAATGGCAATACGGTCGATTTCAATTGGATGTATTTATTCAGTTTGTGAAAAAGAATGCAAGAAATTATCTCTCCAGTTTACCGGCAACAGCCGGTATTCAGGGAGCCAACATGCCAAAACTGTTTGAATCGCGATGGCAAAATCCCGGCGATATTACCGATGTACAAAGGTTCGGCACCGTTGCACCCGCGACAACAGCGAGGACAAACTTCCTGATTTCAGAAGGGGCATTTGCGGACGCATCTTTTTTACGGCTAAAGAATATATCCTTAAGCTATTCACTTCCCGCATCGGTGACCAATAGAGTAAAAATGAAACTAGTAAGGTTTTATCTACAGGGACAAAACCTCCTAACCATTACAGGCTATAAAGGCAATGATCCCGAAGTAACTAATATGACGGTATTACCACCATTACGGACCGTTACTCTGGGAACACAAATTACCTTTTAGGCATCAATAAACTAAAAATAATGAAAAGCATATACTTATTTATGATCTTGATTTATCTGGCATCCTGCAAAAAATTTGTTGAGGTCGATATGCCACCCAATCAGTTATTTTCCGAGAATGTCTTTAATGATAAAACTTCGGCAAACGCCGCATTTTCCGGTATATACAGTGAGTTATCTACTATAACGCACCCATTAAACGCAGATATACAGATCGCAGCGTCTATGTACAGCGGTATTTTAGAATATACAAAATCTGAACAGAGCTATCTCGATTTTGGAAATAAGGCGATCCAGATCAATAACTCAATCGTAGGTAGTATGTGGACCGCTACATACCAAACGATTTATCAGGTCAATTTGGCAATACAAAAACTCCAGGCTTCTTCTTTGGAGTTATCGTTGAAAAATCAATTATTGGGAGAAGCTAAGTTCATTAGGGCATTCTGCTACTTCTATTTTGTAAGTCTATACGGTGGTGTTCCATTAATTACGGAAAATGCATATGAAAATAATGCAGGAGAAGCTCGTGCTATACCTGCAGCAATACATGAACAGATTTTAGCAGATTTAACAGATGCTATCGAATTGCTTGCGGATATCCGAGGCGAGGGTGAGAAAATCAGGCCCGATTATTTCTCTGCTTGCGCTCTGTTATCTAAAGTGTATCTATCCGTTGGAAATTGGCAGAAAGCTTTTGACTTCGCATCTTTAGTTATTGACCAGGGAGAATACGAGCTGGAACAAGATTTGCGCAATGTGTTCGCAAAGGAAAGTAAAGAAACGATTTGGCAACTAAAGCCATCATTTCCTTTTTACAACACCAACATCGGTCGAATTTTAACGCCTTCTTTAACAAATAACACGATTCCTAATTTCTGCTTAAGTGACCAATACATACGGTCATTTTTACCTGAAGACAAGAGATTTAAGGAATGGATTGGAAATAAAACCGTCGAAGAAAGGTCTTTCGCATTTCCTTATAAATACAAAGTACAGTCAGGAGGAAATCTGACAGAATATCAAGTGATATTCAGATTGGCCGAAATATATCTGATCCGGTCGGAGGCGGCTGTGAATCTTGGGAATTTTGAAGAAGCGCTGCAGGATATCAATAAAATAAGAGATCGTGCCGATCTGCCCCCTGTCGTTAATGAAATTTCGAAGACACATCTTATTGATATTCTCACTACGGAGGTACGTCATGAATTATTTACGGAATGGGCGAATGAATGGCTTGTTGAAAAGAGGCTTAATGATACTTCCATAAAGCTATGGCCGATTCCCTTAGCTCAGTTGGAGCTAAATCCAAATCTTGAACAAAATAATGGCTATTAAAATGAAAATCAGATTTTATTTGAGTGTATTTACTATCATATTATTTAGCATGAACGGTGCCTATGCCCAATCCATGGATATTAAGGAACTAAAGGTAAATGACACTATACCCAGCGAGTTGCTACTAGGCACGCCAAAGGATAGAACTGAACCGATCAAATTTTCGGACATTAAAAGAAAACTTATAGTGATAGACTTTTGGGCAAGCTACTGTCAACCCTGTATCAATGCCCTTCCTAAATTTCAAAAACTTCAACATATTTTTAGAGATGAAGTGCAGTTCTTAATCGTTACACATGAAGACGAAAATCGGGTAGAAGGCTTACTGAGACGATCAGAAATTACAAAAGAGATTGACTTTTCCATACCATTTTTGGTTCGGGATACCATACTGAGAAAATTGTTCCCACATCAGGTAATACCGCATGAAGTAATTATTGACTCCTCGGGTATCATTAAAGCCATTACATATGAATCGGAAATCACGGAAAAAAACATTCGCTTAGCTCTATACACCGATAAAATCAATGTAGCTTCCAAGAATGATTTTCAAGCTAATATCGATTCCATAAAATCGGACGAGCCTGAAATATGGTTATCTAGCCTACAGTTGGGAGGAAATGGTAGGGGCAGTGTAAAACACTATCGGAATAACGAATACATAAAATCCATAAGCTTGGAATTTACTCCGATAAATTTGTTTTATAAAGTTTATTCCTATTTCAAACTTGGTCAATTAGCTCCGCTGAATGTGAAAAGGGTTTTGGTACAGGTGAACGATTCTGCAAATTTTAAGAGATATGCAAATAGAGATTTACGTCCATTACCTTTCTTTCCGAGCCGATTTCCATACTTACATTACAACAATCGTCAAGAATACGATAATGATAACACATATATCTACAAACTCCATGTACCTTATGGAACAGCAGATTCTAGTATTTTCCGTGTTGCGATGGAAGATTTAAATCGTTATTTCCCGATTAAGGGAAAGGTTGAAAAACGAAAGGTACCAGTGTGGGTTATCCGCCGGAATAATAAACAACCGATAAAACCTTCAGACGGCGATAGCTCCAGATTAATACTTACAAATACGGAGATCGGCATTGTAAATAAGCCAATAGACGACATTTTCTTTTTACTGACCCGTTTTGTAAACGCTGATCCATTCATAAATGAAACTGGCCTGAAATATCCCATAGATCTTGTAGTAAATTTCAAAAACTCTAAGCTGCGAGATCCAAAAAATGGACTCGTTAACAATAGTCCTTTGGATAGCGAAATACTAAAAAACACGCTTGAGGACAAAGGATTGACAATGGTTCGGGAATATCGGGAAGTCGACTTATTAATCGTTAGTGACTAGTTAGGCGATTTAATCCCCGTATTCTGGAGATTAGTACGATATTATCATAATACAGCGCCGCTATAACGCCTTTATTATAAGCTAAGCTTTTGAAAATCTTGTTATTATGTAAAGGGAGATAAAAGCTCCCTTTATATTTTTCATTCATGAAATCGTAAATATCAACTGGCACATTTTTCAAATATTTCTGTCTCTCTTCATTGTCTGCTTTCAAGTTGGAACAGACAAAAATTAAATTTTTATAGATACAGCTTTTTTTGTTCGTTACCAGCAATGGTTTTCGACGATCCATATCGGGATTATACTTGATTGTATCAATAGTGTTCAGTGTTTTTTTTCTATGCAGAGTAGTGTCAAAAATTACAATGTTGTTGTTATAATAGTGCATATAGATACAGAGGCCAAATGCCTCGGCATAGTGCAGCTGACCATCTGTACTTAGTCCGCTATTATTGCTTTTGAAAGTAATATCATGCTCCCATTGCGAAATCGGATCATTTGTATTGATATACCTAAATCTCATATCCTTGGTATTACGAGAATACTGCCTGATCACGAAGGAGTGTCGGGAAATTCTTAGCGCATATGAAAAAGGGTTATCTGTTATTCTTTTTTGGGATAGTGGTTCAAGCTCGAAAATAGATGCAAGTTTTTTTGCAAAAAGGGTGACATCATCGCAATTTCCGCTCATTGAATAAGAGAATGTACTACCTATTATTGCCTTAAGAGAATCAGATAAGTTCCATTGTAATGTCTCTGTCCTGAGAGCACTAAGATGCAGGACTTTTATGATGCCCGGTGAATCAGTTGAAAAAAGTATCTTCGAATCATCAAAATATATTATTTCTCTTAAAGGACTGCCGAAGTTTATCCTTTTTGGGTCCTGTAACTCTATATCTAAAAATTTTCTAAAAAAACCGTTGCTGCGCTTATTTGGAAAATCGGTGTTTTCCCAGAGTAGGAAAACAAGGCTGAGACCAAGCAAGATTGCAGCAACGATTTTAAGAACAATTGTCATGGCTGACTAATTAGAACTTAGTTGCTCCTCCGTTCCATTCCTCGATATTGTTTGGATTTCCGACTTCTTGAGCGCATTCTTGTCCCGAAGACGGACATAGTGCTTGGACTGTAGCCAAATCTCCTTCAAGTCCAAAGTTTGGATGGCTTTCATCTGTTATTCTGTACACTTCCTGAACTTTAGTCATCGGAGTTACTGAAACTTCAGCAGCATTTACTTTGTTATCATCATTCATTACCCAGTTTGCAACACCGACCAACCCTGCGGCCAGTGTTATTCTTAAAATTATTTTTTTCATTTTTTTTGTTATTCAAGTTTATCTGTTAATTCGCTTTTCATGGTAGAAGAGACCGTCGTACAGTTGTTCATCATGGCGGTGGATGAGGAAATAAGGTGTTCAAAAATTTTTTCATAATCCTATTTGTTTTTGTTGGTTGGTTTCCTGAAGTGCGACTCCGGTTATGGCTAGAATTAAAAATATGATATTGAATATCAGATGCTCTTCCCAAGTGAGTGATTCAACGGCTGCCGAGCACAAGCAAGACGTAAAATAACTGTAATTAACTAGCATGTATATATAAGCGGTAAATAAGCTCATAAGAAAAACCGATGCGTACAAGCCTTTTAATCTTGTTTTATCTATACTTAATGCAACGGCCACTGCCAACTCAACCAATGGTGTCCCTATTGCAATTATGAAAGCATAATTCATAAGAAATGGGGACTTACCCAATTCGCTGTAAAACCTCTCAAAGCGAATTGCCTTGTCAAATGCAGTTAAACCAAAAAGAGCAATGAGAAGAATAGCAACTACTTCCAATGTTATATCTTGCCAACTCTTCCTTTCCTTTTTTCTTTTTATGTCGATATACGAGGCATCCATCTTAGTATCTTAAAAGTTGTGATCTAATATGATAAAGTTCTGAAAGTGAGAAATAAATCTTTGTATCAGTTTTCGAAAACTTTTGTCGGATATGAGACATGGTCTTGTCGTAAAAGACACAGATTCTTGTCACAAAAGCGATAAATTTTTAGGTCATTAAACATGCTTAAGCAGCCTTTATGTTAAACTAGAGCAGTTTTGAAAGAAATGTTGTGTGGAATAAAATGGTTTCACCCCATAAAAATCGTCGGTGTGAAAATCTGCTTATTTTTGGCTTGATGTAGAGAAAACCTACGATTTTACAGTAGTGATTTTATTTGATAATCTTGTACAGATATCTCCTGTCAATTTGTAGGTATTGGGCCTGTTGTTCAATGGTCAATTTTCTGGCAAGATCAGGATATTCCATAAGAAAGTAATTATATCGGTCTGTTGCATTTTTAATTCGCAGCATGATCTCTCTTCCGGCACCTTCCACTACGGCCTCTTCATAAATTTCCAGCAGCATTCTGTACATATTGATGTTGTTGCGTGCAATGGCATCTGCGCGTAAAAGGTTAAGGGCGTATCCTTCTGTATCATTTAAAACCTGAATAAGTTCCTCTTTTTTTGTTCCGGATAGAAAGCCATTACCCGGCACTATAAAACCTTTGTCGATTATCCATAAGCAGTAGTCTCCACTGGATTTAGAAACCACACTTCTTACCAGACCACCTGTGATATAATAAAGATATGCAGTAGAAATACCTGTAGGATAGGAAATCACCCAGCTTCGTTTAAATGAAATTGGGGAGAAGAGATCCTCTAACAACATGATGGTCTTTTCGTTAGCTGTTTTTAGGGATTGTAGTCTTTGTCGTAATTCCACCATAGCCTGAATTTTATTCATAAAGGAAAAATTATTTTTTCAATAAAATGGGTGGTGAGGGTGGCGCGGATTAACCACCCATTTTACAATCGATTAAAAAAGTACTTTATAAAGACAGGGAAGTCTGTTCAGGAGGCGTTGGAATATTTTTTGGAAGGGTATCATTTTCTTTGGGAAGTGATCCGGTCATCTTTGCCAACTCTTTTGTTATCAACTGCTGTATATCATCTTTTATACTGAGATAGGTTTCCTGTATATCTGCTGCTGTTACCTTTTCAACAAGTGGTATATCTCTATAGGAAGCTTCTTCTGCCTTTATAACTTCATGGTCATTCTGTATTTCTGCATGAAAAATTTTCTGTGGTATCTTACAGTCCGGGTTGTCGGCAACAACGCCAACAAACACGCCTGATGAAAGTGTTGCTATCTTGCTTGCCGGAATGGCGGCATCCAACTGCGTAGATTTTGAGATGGATGTGTCACTGCTGTTTATGCTCAGACTCTGTCGATCCTGAACAATTTTGCCAAACGTCTCCGATAACTTTTTTGCAGTATCGCCGGTCACCTGTCCGCTGATAATATTCCCGACAATTCCGGTTATTACATCTGCTTGGTCGGCCCCGTAATCTTTTTTTAGCTGGCTGAAATCCTGAACGGCTAATACCGTGGCCACTTTGTTGCTCCTTGCTGTGGCAATAAGGCTATCAATATTGTTAAAGTAGATCGTTGGAAACTCATCAAAAATAAGGCTGCTTTTAAGTTGGCCTTTCCTGTTGACCAGTTTTATCATTCTTGAAATGAAGAGGGAAAGTATAGGGCCGAACACCTGTAGTTTCTGCGGGTTGTTACCAACGCATACGATTTTTGGAGCTTTTGGGTTATTAACATCCAAGGTAAAATCATTGCCGCTCAGAACATAATATAACTGGGGCGAGGATAATCTGGCCAATCCGATTTTTGCGCTGGCGATCTGCCCCTCCAGCTGCTCTTTTGCGTTATTCTGAAAAGCAGATATAAATGGGTTGATCAGTACCTTGATCTGCTCCTCCTGTTGTAATACGGCAAAAAGCGGATCGTAATCCACCTGCATTAGCTCTATAACATGCGGCAAGGTACAATATCTCCCATTTTCATACTTCCGAAGAAACCAGATAATGGCTGTTAGGAAGTTTATGGGACTCTCTACAAAGAAGTCACCTTCCTTTTTTATCCAGTCGCGGTTAAGGCCAAGCATAATGGTACGGCTTGCCTCCGTAGCATCGGTAATATCGTCCATACTTTCGGGATCCAAGGGATTGCACCGGTGATATATTTTCTCGAAATCAATCACCCAGAAAGTTGGCTTCACGGCATAATTCTTCCGATATCTCAATAATGCATTATAGGTAATCCTGGACAGATCATCGAATTTAAAATCATATAAGAAGACGGAGAACCCCTTTTTTATATGCTGATCAATGATATGGCGGATGACAAAATAACTTTTCCCTGCACCGGGGGTTCCCGCTACCAATAGTCCTCTGAAAAGATTGATAAAGTTTATCCAACCGTTCCTTATCTTCCCCTTAAGCTGATATTTTGTCTGAAGGTTAACGGAAAATTCGTTTTCCAATAGCCGTTCTTCCTGTGGAAAGGTTTCATTCTCTGTATTGAAGATATCATGGCTAAGCTTTTCTTTTAATAGCCTTGAGAGGTATACGCCTCCCGTTAGGATCAGGAGGTAACCTATTGATGTCATCAGCATATAGAGTGCTGCAATGACCGCTATTCGTGTAGGGAGATAAAAACAAAGTATACTTATGAAGTAAAGTAACAGTCCGGTAATAATATAGCAAACGATCACCCTTACCTTCATCTTTTCATCCTTTTTGCCCTTTGCTCCCAACAGGGATATCGACAGCAAACCCAGTGCAGCAAGTTTGGGCAAGAAGATGTGGGAATAAAGGCCCGTCTTTGCAATAACACTTATGATTCGATTGGTAATTTCTGCTGTCCAGCCCCATTGTTCAAAAACTTTATAACAGCATAGGTAAAAATGGATAGCCAATATGAATATGCTGATCAGTCTGGAAAAGTCTATAATTTTCCTTAAGCCCTGTATATCTTCTCCTGTGTTCATGGTTGTTTTCGCTTTATCTGTCTTTTTTTCTTTTTGGAAGTAATAGAAGGTGCATATCCGGTATACTCGGGATTCAGAAGGTCTTTCAGTATTTTATCGGTTGTAGTGGAGACAGTCAGATTGGAAAAGTTGGTTTTTCCGGCATGTTGAAGGTGCTTTTCTTCACTGTGGGGTTTTAGGTAACTGTTTATTCTTTTTGGCTTCGCCAGATAGGTCTTGACCTTATCGTTTTCGGCAAGTTTTTCCTTCAGGGCTTTTGCACTGTAAGCTTTCCCAAGACTGCTGCCATTAAAAACGGTTTTACACCGGTGATCAATAAACGTGGTGCCGTATATAAATCCTTCTTCGTTCTGGCGGAAAAAAAGCGCTATCTCACTTTTCTGTAATTCGGTATTCAAGGTCTGTTTGGTGATGCCTTCATACCTGTTAAGCACCTGGTCGATCCGCTCTTTTAGATCATCGCGATACGGCTTCCTTTTCTCGACATTCTGTTCAAACTTTCTTTCCAACCGTTTAAGGATAGGTTTACTATAAAAGCTGCTTGCTTTGATCGGAACTCCAACCTTATTGCCCTGTCTGTCCAGCACTGAATAAAGAAGACCTTTTTTTCTGAACATTTCGCTTTCCTCACTCCCCCTGTCTGCCACGACATTGAACTGTTTGAGCACTGCATTAAATTCTGCAAGTGACGTGAACTTATAGCTATTCATCACCGTCGTAACCACACTGCCGATTGCCCTTTTGGTAGGCAAATGACCATATTGTATTCTCTCAGGATCAATTGCCTTTATAGCTGGCTCTGGATGATATGTTTTGCTCTCCGCTTTTATCAGGCCAAATTCTTTCTCTATGAATTTTCTTGCCTGTTCCGATTTTATCCTTCCTATGTTATGTAGGTTGATAGAGTTGCCATCCTTTTTTATATTTACCGTTGCGATGTGGAAATGCTGATGGGAAACATCGTGATGCCGATATACCAGAAAAGGTTGGTCACCAAACCCGATACCTTCCATATAGGCTGCTGCGATCTGTTGCATTTCAGCGTCGACCAATTTTTCACTTGAATGGAAGTTAAGTGAAATATGAAGTGCATTCGTTTTTACGCTTGGTTTGAGATTGGTTAGATGTTCAAATCGCGTAAGTTTATGAGCGAAATTCAACTTTTTGATGTCATCTGCAAACCCACTGGCCATAATCAGCGTGGCAGAACCTTCCGCAACCTTCTGCTCGTTATAATGCAATATGCCCCGAATACTTTTACCTATCATGATCTTTGCAACCATTTTTCAGCAAGTTTTGAAACGATATCCAATAGCCGTTCTATTTTTGGTTCCATCTGTTTATAGGTACTGGCTGTTTTAAGGGCAAAAAAAGCCCGTTCAGCCTCACTCTGACTGGTGTGAAAACGATGCGTCTGCTGATTGATATTGACACCTATTGCTTTGATCTCTTTTCTTATCAATGCAAGCTCTTCCATAGGACCATTCATAGAAACATCCCTATGCAGGTAAGTTATCCGTTGTTTTAAGAGCGTCTTTCTGACCACTTCTCCAATGCTCCTGCAATTACTTTCTTTCCGGATTTTTTCGAGCTTATTAAACTCATTTAAAGTGACTCTAATAACAATCGGATTAGTAAGTACCTGTTCTTGATTTTTGATTTCTTTCCTTGGCATAAATCACACCTTTTAGAAAGTTCAGACTTTACGAGTTCCGAGTAAAGTCTCCGGCCTCAAGGACGGCAAAGATATTTTCGTATACGAAAATACATCTTTGCTGCCCACCCGCGTGGGCCATAACTCACCTGCTGGAATGTAGTCTGAACTTCGGTTATATTTTAGGATTGTCCTTACTTATCTTTTTATTTAATTGGGAAATTGCTGATAAATATCATTGACATCTTCAGGTAGAAGGAGCGGAATAAAAGACCGAAGAAGTTGCCTTATTCGTGCTCGAGTATTTCTTACAGGTTTGATAATTAGTTTGAGATTTTTGTGTAAATCTGTTCTTTTAATGGTCTCGTCTTTTGTGTTCTTTTTCATGTTTTTGACTATATTTTCAGTCAAAGTTGAGGGAAAGTTTTTGGCCTATTTGACAACCTGTTGGGGAGTGGTTAAAGATTCTTTTTTTCATTCCAAAAAAGAATATGCCTTGATATTTTTTAGTAAATTTTTTTAATGTACTGTTTATGAGCGAAGCTATTGGTCAGCACATTGTTCACCGGTGCTATTTGAAAATTTCGCAGTTGACAAACGAGCCGAGGAAGCGTAGATAGATGTGTAATGTTTAAAAGAGATAGCAAAAAACGATACATCGACAAAACATAAAAAACATCCGTAAAATCAGAGAGTTTTATACGTTTGATAATTTGCACGGACAAGATAGGCGCTGGTTAGAAAATTACTATTCACAAAATATAGAAAGCTTGTATCATGAAGTTTATCGAACTTGATAATTTGTGGTAAATCAGCGAGGCTCCACCTTGAACAGAGCCCCGCTGATTTATTAGGCTACGTGAGCCATTTCCTCACATGCTTGCGCACATTTACGACATGCTTCCGCGCATTCGCGGCAATGTTCCATCCCCATTTGGGCATGTTTTTCACACTCCTCTCCGCATACATTACAAATTTCAGCGCAGATTCTACAAAGTTGTTCGCTGTAGTTACCTCCCAAGCTCATAACTTCAGCCGCAGACCGACAAATCGCTGCACATTCAAGGTCCAGATGAATGCATCTTTTAAGATGACTTACATCTTCTTCATTTAAACATGCAATAGCACAGTGGTTGCAGATAACTGCACAAGCATTACATGCTTCAATGCAGTTTTGATACTGTTGATGTGACATAGATAAAATGTTTAATGTTAAAAAAATGATTAATTGTTTCGGTTAGTCAATAACCAGTCCTGTAAGTCGGCGATCTCTTTTTGTTGGTCGTCGATAATCTTCGTTGCCATAATCTTCATTTGTTCGCTCTTACCCAACTGTAGAAGCAGTTGTGAGCTTTCGATTGCACTTTGATGATGGACGATCATTAATGTGGCGAAATCTTCGTCTGTACTACCATTGATAATCTGTAAATCAGCATTCTTGGATGATTTTTCCATACCTTCCATCGTTTTCATTTGAAATTCTTCATTGACAACTGAGGGTTCGTTACTTTCGATGAAAGCCGTCAGTTCTTCAATTTCGGCCTGTTGGGCGGCTACAATATTTTCAGCCGTTTTGCGTATGGTGCCGTCAGTTCCTGTCGATAGTTCCTGATTGGACATCTTAATTGCCCCTTCGTGATGCATACGCATCATCATGGCAAAATCGATATCAGGATCCTTCGTAAACTGCATAGCATGCATATTATCCATCATTTCATGCATGATACCCATCATCGTGTTTTTATCATGCTCCTCAATTTTAATAGTGTCATCGTCTTTTGAACAGGACGAAAATGCAAAGGCAACTGATGCCAATAGTGTTAGTTTAACAACGTTCTTCATGGTAGGTGCTTTTAATTTTTTAAACTTTATCAAGTGATAGCCTTACTTGTTTATTCAACCCTTTGAACTGGCTAGGCGTTAAGCCTGTAATGGACTTGAATTGATTCGAAAGATGAGCATTACTGCTATAACCCATTTCGTAGGAAATCTCATTAAGGGTCAATTCTCCATATAACAATAATTCTTTTACTCTTTCGACTTTCTGCTGGATAATATATCGCTCAATGGTAACGCCTTGAGAATCGGAGAAAAGGCGACTTAAGTAAGCTTGATCCTTGTTTAGACGCTTGCTGACAACATTCATTATACTCTCGTTTAGACTTATAAGATCGGAATGATGCACAAGCTCAATCACTACATTTTTTATACGTTCGATAAGCTGGTTCTTTTCTTTAGTTAATAGCTCAAAGCCTAAAACGTTCAAAGATGAGCTTATCAGATGTAATTGTCCTTCCGTTGGATCGGGCGATATTTTGACAGTACCGAGAGATATCTCTAAAACCTGTAATCCCAGATTTTCTAATTGTTGGCGAACAACCATTATACAGCGGCCGCACACCATGTTTTTAATATGTAATAACATGTAATTTCCAAGCTTAATAAAAAAATAGAGTTATGATCTCTTGTAAAGAGCCTTACAAGACAGCTTGAAATCAAATAAGGAAGGTTTGGTTTAGTATATAAATGGGCTTCTTTCGAACCTTGGGCGGTCCGGTATCCATAGAGTATACCTGTACTTTTACCTCGGTTCTGTAGAAGGTGTATAAGAAACTTTTTTCTTGGTCAAGCAAACAATATAATTCAGGCTCGTTTATCGTCTGTTTATGGGTTGCGATATTTTCCTTGATGACATATTCGCCATGTTCGTTACAACAATCGCAGTCTTTGCCTTTGTCGCAAGTCTTCTTTGATTTGTGCTCTTTGCTGTCGCTATCGTGTACTAATGAAATTGAGAGTTCGTCGTTAAACAGATAGGCACCGCTACAATGCAGAATACATACAAACAGACCCGTTGTAAGTAACAGATAGAATGCTGCAAAACTTATGGCTCCGACTTTTCTCATATTCTTCACCGAGGACTGGTTTCCTAATCTTAGTACATAATAGACTTTTTTTTGTTTTAAAAAAATAAAAAAACAGGCAGAATTTTCTACCTGTTATGATTAGGCCTTTTCTGCCTTATATCCCGCTTGATCCAGTGCAGACATTACCTTCTGACCGTCTAGCGATTCGTCGCCTTGAACGGTTAGTATTTTGTCTGGATCAGTGATGTCAACCTCCCATTTTTTAACTTCTGAGAGGTTATTCAAAAAAGGGGTAACAGTCTCTATACAGCCGCCGCATTTGATGTTTGTTTTGAACTTTAATGTTTCCATGATATTTACCGAAAAATAATAGAAAATGTGGGTTTAACTTGTATTAGTCTTTATGTAAAATTTTCTCAGACGGCAGATCATTTATAAATTGTTTTATACACGGCGCCAAGAACTTTGAGAAATCATTGATCGTTCGAATATCGCTTGAAAGTGATGTCGTCGAAAGCTGTGCATTAACCAAAAGTTTTACTAAATTTTTGGCTAGTGCCGCAGGATGTCTATCATCATCCCCGGGTATTATAAATGTTGGAATGGCAATATCTTTTAATTCTTTATAACTATGAAAAGCCCGATCGTATACTATTGCCGCCGCCGCCGCAATACTTGCCGGTTCCGAACGGGGAATGGCATCTTTCACCATATCTCCGATCACAGGTGACAAATTCTTAAGAATAGGTTCCCAGGCAGCCTCCAGGCCATGACTTAGGACTCGAGTGGCAAACGCTTCCAACAGTTCAATTTCTTTCGCTTTCGCGTCATCGTCTTCAATTTCTTCAATACTGATAAGAATCAATGCACATAACCTTTCAGGAAAAGTCATTGCCGATTTGAGGGCAATCGTCGTTCCTATTCCAGCGCCTCCCAAGATTATTGAAGGCACTTGTAAATAATCGATTAAGTCCCTGATATCCTCCACATATCGATTCCATGTATATGAGTTCCTATCATAACAAATTGACTTTCCGTATCCTCTTAAGTCTGGCAAAATAACGGAATGTCTGCTAGACAGAGCTTTTGCTAAAGGAATGAGACTTTGATGATCCGGGCCACCTCCGTGCAACAACATGATAATTGAGTTTGCGTTTTTTTTGATTGCGCCAATAGAAGTCGCATAAAGGAGTCGGCCATCACTGCTTTGAAAGCAAAATCCCTGTATTTCATTATTGGTTGATCGTATCAGCTGATTTTCCATCTTGCCTATTTTTTGTCATTTTAAACGAATACTGTTACTAACAACAGAAACAGAACTTAGGGTCATCGCGGCACCTGCAATAATTGGATTCAACAGAAATCCGTTGATCGGGTATAGAATCCCTGCCGCAATAGGAATTCCAATTAGGTTATATATGAACGGCCAGAAAAGATTCTGTCTGATCGTTTTAACCGTTTGCCTCGAAAGACACAGGGTTTTGTAAACCTGCTGTAAATCAAACGATACCAAAGTTATTTTTGCTGCGTCAATTGTATCCGAGTTAGCTTCCCCATGCTTAGCTTGCTTGTATGCATTGATAAAAAAGCTTTTCCCGAAGATAAACAGTACAAGAGTTGCCAATACACAAGACATGTCCGTTAGGAACATTCCGAGAATGACAATGGGAATAGTTAGAATAGAAGTGGCAATAATTCTGGATTTTAATGCTTTATAATGGATTTTTTGCACCTCTAGTACTTCTTTACCCTTTTCCGTATCCAAAATTAAGTCATAACCGATAGATTGCAATACTTCCTTGAATTTATTTAACTGAACTGCAATAGAGTCAAATACAACCTTTACGGTTTGGGTAGCATAGTTCACTTCAGCATTATGCACTCCGAATATCGATTTAATCATAGATTCTACGCTTACACCGCAAGCTGCAAAGGTCACTCCCAGGACAGGGAGCGACGCGGTTTCTATATTTTCTTTGCTTAACATTTCCTTCGATTTTGACATTACAAGGGTAAGTAGGGACCTTGTCCGATACTTTACATGATTTCGATAAAAGTTTACATAATTTTTAATTAAAAAAGTGATGCCTTTTAAAAAGGCACCACTTGGACTAATCTCCACACTAAAAACTAAAATCGTACCAATAGACCTCCTCCCCAGCGATACCTTGAATCGTAGCCAGCTGAGATTGATAACTTCTTTGCAAGCATATATTCAATGTCCAAATGATATTCTTTATCTGTATTTGCACGCCAGTTAAAGAACATTCGTGGAAGTAGCCATTGCTCTCCCTCAAGTTCAGCCCTTACACGCCCCTTCATATTCACACTTACATCTGCTTCAATAAAAAATGGTAACGTATACCTGAAACCGAGAACCGGGAGTTCATAATCCTGTTCAAAGGTTTGTCTACCGTTAAATACGTTATAGTATTTTTGCTGTAAGCCCCGAAATCCGATATAAGGCCTCAACCAATCATTCAGATACCTTTCATATGACACTTCGGCTTCATACTGACCGCCATAGTTTGCATTTGCTTCTAGACGAAAAGCGTTTCGCGAATTAAAGTAGTTGGCCTGTAATTCACTCATATGGCTTTTGGCAGCAAAATTTCCGTAAAAAAACCACTGTCTATCTTCCTTAAATAAATTCTTGAGAGGTGCTGTAGCCAACGCAGTGTCACGCTTGCTTCCTTCATAATGCACGATGCGTGCCATGCCGCTCATCATATGATATAAGATATGACAATGAAAGAACCAGTCTTTATCCTCATCCGCAGCAAACTCGATGGTAACGCTGGTCATTGGTGGAACATCAACTGTATGTTTAAGTGGGGAGTAGTCCCCGTTTTTATTCAGAACCCTGAAAAAGTGGCCATGCAAATGCATGGGGTGATTCATCATCGTGGTATTCTCCAAAGTGAACTGTACAACTTCACCCTTCTTCACGTTGATCATATCGGCTTCCGATAGTACTTTTTTATTGATTGACCACACGTAGCGGTACATATTGCCTGTCAGCGTAAGATGATAATTCTTTTTTGTACGAGCAGGATCAAAAGTGGTTTTTTCCAAGGCCTTCAGCATGTCGTAATTAAATACTACATCTGCCATTGAATCCTGTCCGATTTGGTGATCAGCCATTTCATCGTGCATGGAATGATCCATGTTTTTTTCGTTATGCTCCTTCGTTTCCCTATGCTGTCCATATGCTTTATGGTCGGCACTGTCCTGTTCCAACTTCATTTTCGCCATATCGTTGCTCTCCATATTGTGTCCACCGTGATCCTGTTTTTGTAAGGAATCCAGTATCTTCTCCCCGTCATCCATCTTCATATCATGAGCGGGGTACTGATTGTCGGATTGGGACTGTTTTTCCTGAGAAACTTTTTTAGGCGCCTTGTTTTTTTCTTCCATACCACCCATGTCCATTCCGTCCATATCGGTGTTTTCCGTCGCCCCATGATTCATGCCGTTCATTTTCATTCGTCCTGGAAAATTTACGGTCATATCCATCATCATTTTGTTCATGTTCCATACATCCGGCTTAGAAATGTCTCTTGCCATTACCTTCTCACCAGAGCCGATAAACACAGAAGTAGAACCGGAAATATCCTGTGGGGTAGCCCGCAATTCATAGGCACCGTCGGATGGTACGGTGATCAGGAAATCATAGGTTTCCGCCGTTCCGATCAATATCCTATCAATAGATATTGGGCTAACATCTAAGCCGTCTGCCGCTATAAGGAGCATTTTTCCTCCTCCGTAATTCAGGTAAAAATAAGTAGACGAAGAGCCATTGATTACTCTTACTCGAAGACGGTCACCCGGTTTATATTGCGACAGATCAATGGAACGTTTTCCGTTTACCAGAAAAGCATCGTAATAGACATCTGATAGATCCATTGCAGGCATCCTTGTCCATGCACTTTTTACCCTTTGGAAATAAGACCCGTGCGAAATCAGTTTATCAAGACTTTGCGCATAACCCTTTTTGATGGTATACCACTCACTTGCGGGGTCGTTACGCCGGAGGGTGCGATGAACTTCGGATGGGTTTTCATTGGTCCAGTCCGACAATAGTAGAACAACGTCGTGATCTACGGTATGTGCTTCCTTTTTTGGATGTATTAAAATAGATCCATATAACCCACTCTGTTCCTGCAACATTGTATGAGAGTGATACCAATAGGTTCCGCTCTGTTTTAAAGGAAAGACAAACTTTCGGACGCCTCCTGGTTTTATGGGTGGGGTAGTGAGATAAGGAACGCCATCTTCGATATTGGGTAACAATAGCCCATGCCAGTGCGTGGAGGTCTCGTGATGATGTAGCATATTATGAACATAAATAATAGCTGTATCACCCTCGGTAAACTCAAGTGTCGGCGCCGGAATCTGTCCATTTATGGCAATTGCCCGAACTATTTTATTGTTTGCGTAATTGACAGTTGTATCGCTCACATAGAGGTGGTAGGTAACTGTTTTTTCGGAGCCTGAAGACACTTCAATTTTATGGGACAGTGGATTGTCAAGCGCGTTTTTATTAGGATGCGAATGCTGCGCTGATGCCAGCGTAGCAAATGCTAACTGAACGGCTACCAATATTATTTTCATTATATTTTTACTTTTCATCATCTTCATCCTTTATTTCAGTTTCCTACTTTTAGTAGACTGGCATTGATAGCAACAACGACGGTACTCACGCTCATCAGAATAGCTCCAGCGGCTGGGCTCAAAAGAATTCCCTGTCCGTAAAGTACACCCGCAGCCAATGGTAGGGCGATAACATTGTATCCAGTGGCCCATATCAGGTTTTGGATCATTTTACGATAGGTTGCCTTCCCGAAAAGGATGAGATTAGCAACGTCTTTTGGGTTGCTGTTTACTAATACGATACCTGCTGTCTCCGCAGCTATATCGGATCCTGACCCAACAGCGATACCAACATCGGCTTGAGCAAGTGCTGGTGCATCATTGACGCCGTCTCCCGTCATGGCTACATATTCACCTGTTTTTTGCAGCTCTTTTATTTTTTCCAGTTTTTGATGCGGTAAAACCTCCGCAAAGAAACTGTCCATATTCAGTTTACTGGCTACAGATGCAGCCACTTCTTTATTATCTCCTGTTAGCAAGATAGATTTAATATGGTGATCGTGTAATGTACGGATTGCATCAGCGGATTCGGGACGAACGGTGTCGGCCAATGCAATATAACCGATCGGCATTTCATCAAGCAGCACAAATACGACAGTAGACGCTTTATCGGTGTCCGGTTCGATCGGTAAATTCAGTTTATTTTCTTTAAGGTAACCCGGACTGACTACTTTTATATGCTGTCCCTCTACATCTGCCTCCACTCCTTTACCAGTGATAGCGTTGAAATTCTTTGTCTTCGGAATATCGATATTCAGATCTTTAACCTTTTGGATAATACCTGTAGCAATGGGATGTTCTGAATTTTGTTCTAAAGCCGAAGCAAATCGTAGTATTGCAAGCTCGTCTAGGCCGCTTTGATAACTAACCACCTTCGACACCTCAAACTTACCTACAGTGAGTGTTCCGGTCTTATCGAAAACCAGCGTAGTGATCTTACGGGCATTTTCAAAAGCTGTCCGATTTTTGATCAACAAGCCATTCTTGGCAGACTGAGCAGTCGATTTGGCAACTACTAAGGGAACCGCCAACCCAAGGGCGTGGGGACAGCAGATGACAACCACGGCAACCATACGCTCGATGGAAAATGCCAGATCTTTCCCTCCAGCAAAATACCAATAGGAGAAGGTAAGGATTCCTATCACAATCGCTATCAAGGTAAGCCATCTGGCAGCAGTATTGGCCAGAAGCTGAGTTTTGGATTTTGAATTCTGCGCATCCTGAACTAGTTTGATCACTTGCGATAAATATGATTGCTCTGATCCATGAGCAACTGAAATCCTGATGGCACCGTTTCCGTTGATGGATCCGGCAATTACCTCATCTCCTTTTCGTTTCTGCACGGGTTTCGACTCACCAGTAAGCATGCTCTCGTTTAAAGAACTTTCACCCTCTACTATGGTGCCATCGGCAGCGACTTTTTCCCCTGGCTTGATCAGTATGACATCGCCTGTTTTCAGATCGGCTGTTTTGACTTCATTGACCAGACCCCCCGTTACCAAATGTGCTTCATCTGGCATCAGCTGTACAAGTAACTCAAGTTCTCTGGAAGCACCCGCAATAGATTTCATTTCGATCCAATGCCCTAGCAACATAATCAGGATCAAGGTTGAAAGCTCCCAGAAAAAATCCATCCCTGTCAACCCGAATACCGTTGCAACACTATATCCATAGGCTACGGTAATCGCAAAACCAATCAGGGTCATCATGCCCGGATCTTTGCTGCGCATTTCATCCGTCCATCCTCTAAGAAACGGCCATCCGCCGTAAAAAAACACCACCGTTGAAAGTATCGCCAAGACATATTGATCTCCCGGAAATTCGACATGAATACCTAGCCATTGCTGGATCATGGGAGACAGAAGGAGTACCGGAACGGTAAGTATAAGAACTACATAAAAGCGTTTTCGGAAATCGGCGATCATCATTGCATGATGATCGTTTCCTGCATGTTCCATGGGCGAATTATGTGTAGGATGTGTCCCGTTGCCGTGCTTTGGATGTGCTAGCTGACTATGGATATGATGGTGATCACTACTGTGTTTGCCTCCATGAGAATGAGAATGTTCCATAACTGTATTGTTTACTCGGTTTATACTTTACAATTTAGCATCGATCTTGTTTCTTAATTCCTTCGACCAGTTGATCAGAAGTGCGACTTCCTCTTTCGTTAGCCTCGCATCCCTATGGATAAGAGTATACGTCTTTAGAGGCATCGTCCGGTCCTTTAATTGGCTCTCGATTGACCGAAGCTTATTGTATCGTTTCTTTATTGGATATGATCCGAATTCGTCAAAATTAAGTTCCTCTTTTCCATGGATAATGTGGTTTTCCATAAACCTAGCAAAAGGCTGTATGTTACTATACCATGGATACTCCGTACGATTGCTATGGCAGTCAAAGCACGCCTTTTTTAACACAGCGTTTACCGGTTGTGGGACTGTATATATATGAGTAATAGCATTTGTCCCTGCCGATCCGGTGTTTCTTTTCTCTCTTGGAATCAGTTGTATCAGTAACATCGCAAACAAAAGGAAAATCCCGATCACTAACACCAGTCTTCTTAACGTATTCATAAGAACGTTTATTTAAAATTAAATAATTTAACAAAAATTTACTACTTTTTTGTCTCTTAATGAATATCATTCAGGAAGCTAAACGTCTTGTAAAGGATGTTTCCCTTTTTTCAAGACATACTCGCTATAGAGTAAATAGGCACCGGTGACTACCACTGTGTCGCCTACTTTCAAACCTGATCTGATTTCAACTTGTTCAAAGGATTCTAGCCCTGTGGTCACTTTTCTCGGTTCAAAGCGCTCATTATCCAGCGCAATCCACACATGTTGGGTATCTCCATCATTGATAACGGCATTTATGGGAATCGACAAGTATTCGGACGACGACTTTTTGGATAGCATGATATTAGCCTGCATCCCGGGTTGCCAACGGTTGTCCAGATTGGGGATACTTCCACGAATCTGCAAAATCTGTTCGTTGCTCGCCAGGTTAGGTGTTATAAACTCAACGGTCATGTCTTGCGGATCATTTTCCCAGCCAGCAACCATTACTTTCAATGTTTGACCTTCCTTTATTTGGCCAATTTCGGAAGGATATACGTCTGCCTCGACCCACAAACGCTGGTAGCTTTCTAATTGTAGTAAGGTGGCACCTTCTGATACATACTGGCCTTCGGTAATAGAAATCTCAGAAACTTTGCCGCTTTGCGGCGCATAATACGTAATGTAAGGATTTGTTCTTTTTGTATCTGCCAGGTGTTTGATTTGCGTATCGGATTGGCCATATAGAATCAGTTTCTGTTTGGACGCTTTATGAATATCCTGAAATCTCCTGTCGTTATTGAACTGCGCGGATTGTGCAAGCGCCATCAGGTATTCTTCTTGCAAGGTCAACAATTCTTCTGAGTAAATTTTATAAATGGCCTGCCCTTTTCCTACTGATACGCCGGTCTCTTTTACATATAGTTCTTCGATCCTTCCGGCAACCCTGCTGCTAATAAACGTCGTCTGTTCCGGATTGACAACAAGTTTTCCATTTAAATAACTATTGTCTTCAAATCCTTCGGTTCCGATTATAGCTGTTGTGATGTTAGCCAATGCCTGTTGATCCTTACTCAGAGTCAGACCTTTGTCTTTGTTGTTTTTATTGAAGGGGACAAGATCCATACCACAGATGGGACAAGTCCCTGGTTTATTCTGAACGATCTGTGGATGCATCGGACAGGTAAACGTTTTAAGCGAAGCATTCCCTTTCGCACCCTTCTCTTTCTCCGAACATGCGGCAATGATAATGGACGGCGACACGACCGTGAACAATACCGTCTTTAAAAAGGTTTCTCTTTTCATAATTAGCTGTCTTTTTGCGTGATGATGAAACTTTCACTATCTACCAAATAATAGGCATTTTCCGCAACGGACCATTCGCCGATATTATTTAATATTTGAACTTGTCCATTGACTGTAACACCACTTTTAACTTCAGTAGGTACAAAAACGCTCCCCTGTTTTTTGAATACAATTGATCGGCTACCCAATTTTAATACCGCCTGCTTCGGAAGCCACCAACCGCTTGTGATCGTTGTTGGGATTTTTCCACGTAGTAACTCACCAACCCGGAGATTCGTGGTTGCCCCATAAACCCTCGCCAGCGTGAAATTTTCCCCTGCCCTGTAGGTAGGTTCGAGTAGCTCAACCCTATCCAAATAACTTTTGCCCGGGTTTGCTGTGCTATTGTAGAGTATTCTTGCATTTAATTTGACCATGGTAGCCAGTTGAGGAGCGATGGAAAACTCTGCGATCAGATCCCTGTTGGTATAAATATTGAACAATCCTTGGCCCACGCTGATATACTGCCCTTCCCGTAGTATCAGTGGGGTAGTAGTCGCAGTGGTTGGAGTGCTTGTTGCGTTGCCTAGAGACATGGAATTCCCTCTCGACATCCCCTCCATACCGCCATCTATGCTAGGAGCCAGAGCTGCCGCTGTAACCGGAGCTGGGGATGTGCCTTTTTCCAAGATGTAGCCATCCGCTGGACTATAGATGGACACCCGATAGTCCGGTTGACCTTTCTGTAATATGCTATTAATCTGCTGCTGCGTTAACCCAAGAAAGCGAAGTTTGTTGATTGCCTTGTTGTATAACTGTTCGTTGGTCATTTTATTTCCCTTCAGCAGTAATAACTCCCGCTGTGCTGAAACCAGTTCAGGAGAATATATTTGCATGATCAGTTGGCCACGCCTGACAGGCTGATAGTTATATTTTATATACAGTTTTTCAATTCTTCCTCCAACACGAGAGCTGATCGATGTATTATTTCTGGTATCCAACGTTACTTTACCGGGAACTTCAACCATCAAAACCTGTATACCGCTATCGGCCTTAGTAGTCGATATACTGGTTTTAATCTGTTCATTTACCGGTTTCAATAACGATTGAAGACTAGCATCTACTGGGGACTTTCCGTGCTGTTCATGCCCCTTACTCGGAACCTGATCGGGTTTTTCCTGCCGACAACTAATGATCAGAGCCGTCAAGTAAAAAAGCACTATACGCTTATTTATAAAGTTCTTTCTCATAATCTACAATCATTTTGTATAGTTTAAGCTTTTCGTCCAATAACGAATTTCTCATCATAGTTACCGCTTCCCAGTCATTGATTACCACGGTGAGCTCCTGTTTATTTTCTTGGTAGGCTTGAAAATTTGCATCAAGTGCGCGGTTCAGTGACGGAATTACTTTTTCCTCGATAGCGCTGATCTGTTTCTGCATATTTAGTATTTCGTACTGCATCCCATATAGCATACCTTGACTCTCCACCAACATGCCGGTTCTTTCTTTTTGCATTGCCTGTACGTTCAGCTCCATCGCTTTTACCTCGTTCTTGTACATCTTACTGCTCCAGGGAGCTATTGGTATACTTACCATTCCCATTATACTATAAGCGTTCGGCATCATTTTTCCCAACGGGGACATATGGTCAAAGCGGATTTTAAAATCCGGTTTTGACTCCTTTTTCATGGATTGTATGTTCAGTTGCATGCTTTCGATATCGGCATCCATCTTTGTAATATCTTTTCTTCTTGTAGCCAGAATGGAAGTGTCCAAACTTGCTTGAGGTGTAAATTCCGGAGAAAAAGTTGTGTCAACTGTGAACAAGGTATTCCCCGGCTGGTTCATTAAGCTATTGAGCCATGCACGGGCTTTGGCAATTTCCCCTTCTTGCATGCGGATCATATTCTCAGTGTCCTCTATGCGCGCATCTGCTTTAAAGACGCTACCTAGGGAAGATCGGTTATATTCGTAGCGAATCCCTTCTATTTCCTTCATGGTTTTCATCAGAACCACATTTTCTCTGAGTATATGGATGCGCTTTTCGGCAACTAACCAGCTATAATAAAGCATTTTGGCTTGTGCTTTCAGTTCATTGAGCTTGACCTTTCTTGATTCCATTTCCGATTTTCCCTGTGAGGCAATAAAATCCCGTTTTCCCCTTAGTTTTGATGGATTCGGAATATCCTGTTCAAATTGCAGCATAAGCGATCCTTTATCGCTATCCGACATAATTTCTTGTCCCGGATATGGTGTCATAAACGTTCCTACACCAACCATTGGAGCCATCCACGAAGTGGCCGCTTTTGCGCTATACTGAAATCCTTCCGCTTTCAACGAATAAGATTTCAGTTGCTCATTTTGCTCATCAATGCGTTTTAGTATAGTATCTAACTGTAACACAGATGTGTCTTGCCCGTAAGTGAAAACAGGATATAAAACGAGGATAAATAGTAATTTCTTAATGGTTTGCATCGTATATTTCTAATTTTCCGTATTTACGTAATTCATATTCTTTTGTCATCAGAAATATCAACGGAGTGACTAATAGGATGTGCGTAGAAGATGTTAGAACACCTCCAATCATCGGAAGTACAATAGGTTGCATGACATCGATCCCTACACCATTTGCCCATAATACCGGCACCAAACCGAACAAAGCGACACTTACCGTCATCAATTTTGGTCTGAGGCGTTTAGCGGCACCATGTATTACATATTCCCTTAAATCTTCTTTGGTTATGGTATCGCTACTGTTTCCTTTCAGTTTGACCAATTGTTGCATGGCATCGTTAAGATAAATGACCATGACAATACCTGTTTCTACTGCAATTCCGAACAGAGCTATAAATCCTACTGCCACGGCTACGGACAGATTGACTCCCCAGAAGTAAATCATATAAGCGCCACCTATCAGCGCGAATGGTATCGTCACAAGGCTTAAAAACGCTTCCCGCAGAGAATGAAAGGCAAAATATAAGGCGAAAAATATAATCACGAACACGATGGGTGCAATCCATAACAGTGTTTGCTGCCCTCTGATCAAATTTTCGTACTGCCCGCTCCACTCTAAGAAATAACCGTCCGGCATTAACCCCTTGCTGCCGTTGATCTTGTCAATAGCTTCTTTAACCGTACTTCCCAGATCCCTGTCACGAACATTGAACATGACAGCACCTCGCAGTAGCGCATTATCTGACGTGATCATAGGAGGACCTGTTTCAAACTTGACGTTGGCAACAGAGCTTAATGGAACTTCTCCGAATGATGGACTCTTAAGAGGAATTCTTTCGATTTTTGTGATGCTGTTTCTATAATCCTGACTTAGCCTCACGTTTATGCTGAATCTCCGACGGCCTTCGATGGTCTGTCCTATGGGTGCACCTCCTAAGGCCGATTCAACGGTTTGATTCACATCATCGACGGTTAAACCATAACGGGATAATGCTGATCGGTCAATATCTATATTTAAGTATTTTCCACCTGTAATAGGCTCTACGTATAAATCCTGCACACCCCGAATCCCTTCCAGAACGTTTTTGACACGTTCAGAGACCGATGCTATGCTGTCCAATTGCTGTCCATAAACTTTAATCCCCACATCGGTACGGATACCCGTTGCCAACATATTAATCCGATTGATAATGGGTTGTGTCCAGCCATTCACCACCCCCGGAATCTGAAGCTTTTTATCCAATTCGTCGATGATATCCTGCTTCGTTATGCCTTCTCTCCATTGACTTTTAGGCTTGAGCATAATAATGGTTTCGATCATACTGATAGGGGAGTTATCCGTTGAAGTACTTGCCCTACCGGCCTTACCGAGCACCTTTTCTACTTCCGGAACACTTTTAATGATTTTGTCTTGGACCTGTAAAATGCGCTTCGCTTCACTGTTGCTTATATCTGGAAGCGTAACCGGCATGAAGAGAATGCTTTGTTCATCCAAAGGGGGCATAAACTCGGTACCTAAGTTTTTAAGTAAAGGAATAGTTATTAAAAGAGCGATTACATTAATGGCTATAGTCGTTTTCCTCCATTTTAATACTTTCCGGATAATCGGCTCATAGATTCTGCTGAGAAAACGGTTGACAGGGTTTGCGTCATCTGACTTGACCTTCCCTTTCATAAAAAAGGATATCAACACAGGGGCCAGAGTAATAACCAAAAATGCATCAACAATCATAATGAAGGTTTTGGTATAAGCTAAAGGATGAAACAGTTTTCCTTCCTGTCCAGTCAACATAAAAACCGGCAAAAATGAGGTTATAATGATAACGGTTGCAAAAAAGACGCCCCGGCTTACCTGTTTGCTACTTTTTTCAATGACCTTTATTCTTTCTTCATCAGAAATCCATTGAGGCGATCTTTTGAATATATTTTTAAATTTCTTCATATTATATTTCGCTGGACTTTTTATTGGATGATTCCCACTGCTCGTATCGCTCTGACAGATGTTTATACGCATTTTCGCTCATGATAATACCATTATCTACGATGACACCTATAGCGAGCGCGATACCGGTCAATGACATGATATTCGATGAAATTCCAAACGCGTTAAGTAATATAAAACTGACGGCCAATGTGATGGGTATCTGGATAATGATACTGAGAGCACTTCTCCAATGGAAAAGGAAGATGATAACCACAATGGAAACAACGATCATCTCCTCTATCAAGGTACGTTTAATTGATTCGACCGACTCCTTTATCAATTCTCCACGGTCATACACAATGTCAAATTTGACCCCTTCAGGGAGTCCTTTTGCAACTTCCTTCATTTTCAGCTTGATACGATCTATCACTTCAGCGGCATTCTCGCCGTAACGCATAACAACAATTCCACCTACACGCTCGCCCTCCCCATCTTGATCGAAAATGCCCAACCGTGCCTCGCCGGTCATCTGGACGGTGCCTATGTCCGATATTTTGATGGGATTTCCGTTTTGGTTGGCAACCGGTATATTTTCGATTTCTTCTATAGATTGTAGATAACCGCTTGTTTTAATAATGTAGCCGATGTCGCTCATTTCAAATTTTCGCCCTCCGCTTTCGTTATTGTTCGTTCGCACGGCGTTGATAACATCAGGTACAGATAATTTATAATAGAGAAGTCTGTTCGGATCAACGGTAACTTGGTATTGCTTTTGAAAACCACCGAAAGAAGCTATCTCACTTACTCCTTGAACATTTTGCAAAGCAAACTTAATGTACCAGTCCTGTACAGCTCGCTGTTCTCCAAGATCTAGTTTGGGTGCATCTAAGGTATACCATAAAATATGTCCAACTCCCGTTCCATCCGGACCGAGCTGTGGGGTTGCGCCTGTTGGCAAGGTACTGGAAACAGTACTTAGCCGTTCCAATACACGTTCACGCGCCCAGTAGATATCGACATCGTCGTCAAAAATGACATAAATAAAGCTCATACCGAACATTGAGCTTCCTCGAACGTATTTTATGCGGGGTAATCCCTGTAGGTTTGTAACCAAGGGATAAGTGATCTGGTCCTCGATCAATTGTGGTGCCCTTCCCATCCATTCGGTAAATACGATCACCTGATTTTCAGACAGATCAGGAATGGCATCGATGGGATTCTTCTTTACCGATATTACTCCCCAGACAAATATGCCCAGGCTTAACATCAGTACGATAAAACGGTTACGTAACGACCACTCGATAACTTTATGTACCATATCGATAAAGTAATTTTGCTGTAAAAACTAATTGATGGTTTAATTTGTAGTAACGGAGCAGCCTGAAAAGTAACCCGTGACTACGTCACGGGCGAAATAAACTAATTAATAACTTCCTTAACAGACCCGCACTTAAGCATTTTACTTCCGAAATATGGATTTTTTATTT
Source organism: Olivibacter sp. LS-1 (assembly GCF_008245145.1). Lineage (GTDB taxonomy): Bacteria > Bacteroidota > Bacteroidia > Sphingobacteriales > Sphingobacteriaceae > Olivibacter > Olivibacter oleidegradans. The sequence continues at coordinate 5,996,986 of NZ_CP041643.1, forward strand.
CATTCGATTCCGTTAACCACATAGCGCCTTCATTATCTTTTGCCATAGGGCAATGTGCATTATACAATGTTCGTCCAGCTCCGAAGCCTTTCACCAACGCATATACATCCTCGCTCATCATGATGAAATGTTCTCGTTGATGGTTAATATTGCCCACATTTTCACCAATATGTTCCGCATGCTCTTTCAGATCGGCTTCATTCTGGTTATAAAGTGCTGCTTGTTCGGCAGTTAAGACAGATTTATCTAACTGGTTCATGGCTGCAACCATTGCTTCACCGCCACTTGCAGCTTCTTTATCATCATCATTGGATAATGCAGTTTTTACATGGATATAATGATCGACGATCTGTTTTATCGATGAGGCCACTTTTGGATCCACATCCGTAAAACTGGCCTTGATCTCCGTAATGTTAGTGTTTCCATCGGCCGCTTGATGTTCTACATTTTCCATGGTCTCCATATTTTGATGATCATCGGTTTTCTTTTCTGAATTTGAATTACACGCAGCGAAAGTGAAGGCTGTGACGGCCATCACACCAAAAATTAGATTTTTCATTTCAGTTATTTTTATTGTTTAATGATTATGTGGTTGTGATTTTTCCTGTTGATGCCCTTCATGTTCACCCTGTGATGCATCTTTGCGATCGTATTGACAACACCCCGGTAGCTTGTCATAGGCAGCATCCGAGGCAGAGAGACCTTGTGTATCGTGCCCAGCCTTGGCGATTTGCTTCTGCACATCTTTTTCGGATACTTTGTCCGCATTGAATGCTAACGTCATCATTTTTGTTTCGACATTCCAGCTCGCGCTTTTTACACCTTCAATATTGGCGGCCTTTTCAATGCGCTTTTTGCACATTTCACAATTGCCATAAACTTTAAAAGATGTGTTTTTTTCCTGACCGTATACAGTGGTTCCAATGATAGCCATAATAGCTACTAGCATTAATCTGATAGATTTCATGATAAGAAGGATTAAATGTTTAATGATTATTACAGGCATATAGAAATGCCATCTTATTCGAATCTGAGACGAGATCGAAAAAAAGAAGTAGAAATAGTTTTAAATTCGGAAAACTTGGTTTTTGAGGTATAATGGTGTTTTGATCACCGCGGGAGGCGAATTGCTTGCCAGATTCTCTTCGGTTACCGATGGAATAATCAGATAGTTCGAAATACCATTTGGAGTTTTCGGTAATAGGAAACTGATTTTTTGGAATTCTAAAAAGGTATTCTCCGAACTTTTATGAACTTTATCCAGTTTTACCTGTTTATGCTCATCCTTGCAACAGTCATTTTTCTTCTTCGATTTCTTAATCATACCGCACACTTCGCAGGCATCGTCTTGGCCGTGCCATAAGGAGGTGTCTACCAGTTTTTCCATGCAGTAATGCAGATGCATGGTAAATCCGGTAGATGTACCGAGATAAAAAAGGGTCAATATGATAAGTAATATCTTCTTCACAGCATTGCAAAGTAAATAAAAAATTTACATAAAAAATTACATAATTCCGTTGTTATCTTACAAAATTTCGTTGTCAATTAAAATTGTATCATTAATACAATATAGGTTAAATAGATATCATAGTGATTTAATTTACGGGCATTGTAAATTGCTTTTTACGTAGCCTAACTGATCTTTTTATTTTTACATCTTCTAGCCAGTCACCAAAGGGTTGTCAAATACTTTTAAATATAGTCAGCAATTTTGTCTATTGTAAATAAGAACAAATATGGCAAAACGGCTTTTGGAAAAAAGAAGTATCGCTCCAGAACAGGCTATGAAAATCTTGATTAAAAACGGTTTAGAAGTAAACGAGAATCAAGCGAAAATTATTTTGGATTTCTTGCGTATTTTGGCTAAATTAACAGTGAATCAATACTTTAATAAAGATTAGTATATTCGTTTATGTAAAAAAAAGCGCCATGATACCAACGTACCTTTATATCCGAGTAAGTACAGACGAACAAGCAAGAAGAGGTTATTCTTTAAGCGAGCAGGAGGACAGACTCTTACAATATTGTACTCTAAACGGCATAGAAGTTTTAGGCATCATCCGTGAAGATCATTCAGCTAAGACATTTAACCGTCCGGAATGGAAAAAGTTGATGATAAAGCTAAAGAAAAAACGTAAGATGGCCGTTCAGATACTTTGCGTCAAATGGGATAGATTCAGCCGTAGCATAGAAGCCGCCTACGAAATGATAGGAATATTGAGATCATTAAGTGTCACAGTTAACTCGATTGAACAACCTGTGGATGTGTCTATTCCGGAAAACAAAATGATGCTTGCCATTTATTTGGCAGTTCCGGAAGTTGAAAATGACAGGAGAGCACTAAATGTTTTTTACGGAATGAGAAAGGCAAGACGGGAAGGGCGGTGGATGGGAACAGCGACCATAGGTTATATAAACAGAATTACCCCCGATGGGAAAAAATATATCATGCCGAAACGACCGGAAGCAGACATTATGAAGTGGGTTTTTGAAGAGCTGGCCAAAGGTATCTATGCCGCTGAGCAGATACGTAAAATGGCAAACGAAAAAGGGCTAAAATGTGAAAGGAATAACTTCTGGAAGATTATCCGTAATCCTGTATATTGCGGAATAATCATTGTCCCTCCTTACAAAAATGAAGAGATGGAATTTGTTAAAGGCCAACATCAGCCGATTATTTCTGAAGCTCTTTTCTACAAGGTACAGGACATATTGAATGGTAACAAAAGACCTATCGCAACAAAAGTTGTTTCCAAAGATATGCTACCGTTAAGAGGATTTCTTCAATGTCCCAGTTGTAGCAGAATGCTAACCGGAAGTGCGTCAAAGGGACGTAATCGGCATTATTACTATTATCACTGCTCCTCCTCAGCTTGTGGCTGTAGATTTAAGGCAGAGGAAGTGAACAGATACTTTGAAAGGGAGTTATTAAAGTACAAGATCATGCCCCAAGCAGGTGAGCTTTTCAAAATGGTTGTTCTGGAGGAATATCGTTTATCTAATCGCGAGGAACTAGATGAACGTGCCACTTTGTTTAAAAAAATCGAAGAGCAAGAGGCTATTTTATCTAATGCCAGAAAAAAATTAATGAAGGATGAAATCGATAGTAGTGATTTTAAGATCATTAAAATAGAGTGTAGTGAAGAACTAAAAAAATTGGAAGCACTATTGGCGGGTCTCCCAAGTAAGTCCCAAAATTTAAGAACCATAGAAACCTTATTGGATAACGTAGTAGAAATGTATTCAAATATCGATAAGCACTATTTGGAGGCAGATATAGAAGGGAAGCGTAGAATCATTGGTTCGATGTACCCGGAAAATCTGTGCTTTGACGGCACAGAACATCGAACCGTCCGGCTTAATGAAGCACTATCGCTTATCTTACTGATCAACAACGAATTAGACGCAATAAAAAAAGGGAAAGATTCGTTTAATTTGAATCTTTCCCCTGAGGTAGCCCGTAGGGGAATCGAACCTACTTACTATTAATCTATTTATCAGAATTTACAAACTTCCTTTTTCCTAATTCACCGAATCACTCACTGGTTTGAGATACGTTTTAGCTGCAATTGCTATTGTGGCAAGACGTCAAACTCCGCGCAGAATGAAATATTAACGGTCAAATATACAAGCAGTAGAAAGAAAAATAATCTTTTCATTTTAAAACGCGTTTAATTTAATCCATTCATGAAGTGTCGTAAACGGCTCCGTTGAAATTTCTTTAGCCATTTGAATTGAGGCGTCCGTATCTGGCCCCATATAGGTGTAAGACTCAAAATAGGCTAACAGCTGCGCCACTCCTTCTGCTCCCTCAAAGAAGCTGGAAAACACCTGAGCAGGAACTTGATTGAAGGTGTATTCTTTTCCATTAGCTTTAAAAGCTTCCAAAACATCATTGAAGCTATTTAATTCGGCCGCTAATGGCAAATAACTGCCATTCCCTACTTTTTTGGGATTTAAAAACGCTCCTGCAACTACTTTTCCCAAGTCGCTAATATCTGCCATGTGAATTACTTTCTTAGTTGGGTCGATGGGTAAGGTCCACCCAATAGAGCCGTCTTGTTGCCGCTGTGGTGCTGTGTGACCTTTGAAGTTTTGAAAGTAAAAGGGTGGCTGAACGAATGTATAATTTGCAAATCCTGCATTTTTTACTAATTCATCAACTTTTGCTTTTCCTGTAAATTGAGGAACATAAAACTGACCGTTACTGATTTTTTCAACGTTTGGTAACGTTGACCAAACGAAGTGATTCACATTAGCATTTTTTGCAGCCTCAATAGCCGTGTTTCCTTGTGCCAATTCATCGGCTCCTTCCCAAAAGTTAGTAACCACAAATACCCCGTGAGTATTTTGGAAGGCATGAGTTAATGATTCACGGTCCATTAAATCACCTTGTACCACGTCATCAGCCTTACCTTGATATTTATCCGGGTTTCGGGTAATTGCTCTAACTTTGAAAGAACCCTCCTTAATTAATGCATTTACGACTCCTTTTCCTTGTAGACCAGTCGCACCAACGACGGCAATTATTTTCTTTTCCATCTTGAATGTTTTTAAAGATTAACTATGCTACAAAGATGAGGGAGATGAACTGCATTCACCTATAAGGTAGTTTAAGAAAGAGCCTTAAGGTAGATTAAGATTTGACAATCTTATTTCGGATGGTACTAAGGAACTCCGGCGTTACACCTAGATAGGAGGCAATTTGAACGTTAGAGATACGATTAAAAAAATGGGGAGACATTTTTAAAAAGTCGAGGTAACGCTCCTCCGCGGTGGAACTAATATTTTGTAGGATTCTCCGATGAGCACTTATCAGCGCATTTTCTGTCAGGACTCTGAAAATTCGGTTAAATTTTATATTATCATCAAAGAGTTTGATCTGGTCCTCCTTTCCTAATTGAAGGACGGTCGAATTCTCCAAGGCTTCTATGTATAGTTTACTTGGCTCTTCCGAATAGAAGCTGCCAATATCCGTAATCCACCAATTCTCAATAGCAAATTGCAAATTGTATTCCTTCCCTTTTTCGTCAACCATGTACATTCTGAAACAGCCCTCAACTACGAACGTATGATGCTTACATATATCGCCTTTTTGAAGGATAAAATGCCTTCGTTTAACGCTTCGCTCCTTAAAAGCTTCTTCCACGATAGACTTCTCTTCTTCATTTAAAGGAAGGAGATTTTCGAAATAGTCTATTAATGGTTTTGTCCTCATTTTCGAATTCCTTACAACTCTCAAATATACGCGATAATCTTCTGTATGCAAGGATGTCAAGCATCTTTCCATCAACTCCTATAAATAGTGTTTTTAAGCATTTTATGCTGGAATTGTCATAATTCGTCCATATGGCTTTGTATAACTTTTTTATATTTCGTACACATATCTATTACACTCATTACCTTCATGATTTTTTATTAACCAAATAAAGTGCACATTGTATAAAAGCAGATTATAGCGAGGCATAGTCGACAGGGATGGCGTTGCCCCGCATGGAGAAGAGGCCCAAAACATCGGTTTGATGTACCTTGAAAAGGTGCCTTTTAATGGAGCGGGATATCGAACCGCCCAACTCAATAAAGCATTAAATTTTATTTTGATAAACAAGAGGGAAACAACAAAAAAGGGAAAGATTCGTTTTGAATCTTTCCCTTGTAGCCCGTAGGGGAATCGAACCCCTGTTTCAAGAATGAAAATCTTGCGTCCTAACCCCTAGACGAACGGGCCATCATTGCTTTCTCCGTTTCGGGACTGCAAAAATACATCTAAGATTTATAATTCAAAAAAAAATTTAAATTATTTCCAAACCTTCGCAATAGCCCACTTATTATCAACGATTTATTTTTCTCCTGCCTAATATTTGCACGCTTACCGGGCGTATGTTTTAGCAAGTTCTCTGAGCCATTTAATATGCTTTAAGCGGAATTGATTGTCTAAAAGCCGCCACTTCCAATTTATTCCTGTTGTTGCCGGTGTATTCATTCTTGCCTCTTTGCCCAAGCCAAGCACATCTTGCATAGCGATAATAGCCAACTTAGCGACAGAGGCATAAGCCATTCTGATCATTTCTTCATGGATGTTAGCGCCCTTAACCTTATGACCTTGATAATACTGCAAGCGATCTTTTCCTGCTCGATCAAGCTCTTCCTGGTACCAGCCAACGACCGTGTTGTTATCGTGTGTGCCTGTATAAACAACACTGTTTATCGAATACTGATGAGGAATATGAAGCGAGTAAGGCGCATCCTCTCCAAAAGCGAACTGTAAAACCCGCATCCCCGGGAGACCAAGCCGGTCTCGCAGTTTGTAGACGCCTGGACTTATATCGCCCAAGTCTTCAGCTATTAACGCAACGGCTCCAAGCTTTTCTTTCACTAATTTAAAGAGTTTCTCACGTGGCCCAATTTTCCAAGTGCCCTCCACGGCATTTTCTTTAGATGCCGGGACTTCCCAATAATCATAGAAAGCTCTGAAATGATCTAAACGAATGGAATGATACCACTCGAGATTTTTTTTAAATCTGGTTAGCCACCAAGCATACTTCTCTTGCTCGTGGGCTTTCCAGTTAAAGGTTGGCATTCCCCATAGCTGTCCTTCGGCATTAAAGTAATCGGGAGGTACGCCGGCAACTCCGCGCAAGTTTCCGTTCTCGCCTAAATTAAACAGGTGCCGGTTGGTCCAAACATCAACTGAATCGTAATTAACATATATCGGAAGATCACCCAACAATTGGATTGACAATGCTTCGCATTGTGCTTTCAGAACTTTCCACTCGTTAAAAAATTCATATTGTTGCCATTTCAGCTCCAAGAGGTCCACCTTATACTTCTTTGCAAGATCAGCGAGGGTTTGTCTATCTCGTAATTTCAATTTATCGGGCCACTTATACCAAGGTTGTCCCTCTTGCTGTTTTTTCAGTAAGAGATACATTGCAAAATCATCTAACCAATCACGCTCAGTCCGCATGAAACGCTCAAAGCCTTCCTGATAGCTATTTCGCTTCCCTTCAATAAAGCGTAAAAATGCTGCATGAAGCAGCTTTTGTTTGCTTGCTGAAACTTCATCATACGAGACTTGGGAATGCATAGGTAGCCTTGCATCTGCCAATTCCTTAACCGTTAGTAAGCCTTTTTGAACCAATACTTCCGGGCTGATTAAAATCGGGTTCCCTGCAAATACCGAATAAGCGCTGTAAGGAGAATAATATTCCTTCGCTCCGGTAGGATTTAATGGAAGTAACTGCCAAAAGCGTTGGCCCGCACGCGAAAGCTGTGAAGCAAAGCGTTGAGCCTCTGGCCCTAAATCGCCTATACCGAACGCAGAGGGGAGAGAAGTGAGCGACAACAAAATGCCAGCGGCTCGCGTTTTCTCACTTCCATTTACATGCAAAACTGTTAGCGGCAAACGGTTCCTAAACAGATCAGCCAAATGCAGCGCCCGCTCTACTTGTCCATTTTCATTATTTAATACATCAACAAAATCGATGGGAATATCTTCAGGCCAGTCGATCCTGGTGTCTTTCCAGTTAATATCCTCAATTGGACAAGCTTGATCTATACATAACTCAGCGATATATAAAGGGATAATGGCAATACTCCATTGTTGGCCGAATCGACGACAAAAAGCTAGTATATGATTCCGATACCGCCCTCTAACCTTCAATGGCAAATAAAGTCCTTGCTCAAACAACTTAGCGTGCTGTGATCGATAATGGAGCAGCTTTACGATCATCGCCATTTTTATATTGCCATTGGGATGTTCGCGCCAATATGTGAGCAAATCAATATCTTTCTTCTCAATCGACTTTAAAAATCGGTAGCGTAGCTTGTAGTCAACCTTGCGTCTGTTGTCGGGATCAACAAAACTAAGGTCTTGGTATTCCGCACCTTGGTAAAAATCCGGGACTCCCGGAGCTGTTGTTTTTAACAATACCTGTCCCAGTGAATTAAGCATTCCATACCTATCCACTTCTTCCAATAGCGATGCCCATAGCGGCCATAAACCTGCTTCCTCATCGAGCATGGAAAGAGCAAAATTAATACACTTTTCTTCGTATTCCTGATCTGGTTCCGCCCAATCGCTATGCACTTTCCCTTCTCTTAGTGCCTTTTCCAGATAGGCTGATAACCTTGTAGGATAATCCTCACGTTCTTCTTCAATGAGTGGATAAGTCGCCAATAACGTTTGATAAATAAAATAGCGGTCATTCACTTCAGGAACGACGATCTGCCTTGACTTTACCGCATTCTCCAGATTCGATACCGTTGTCTGCCATTTTTTGGGCAAACAGCTCAATGCTTGCAGTCTAGCCCGCGCATCCTCTCCGCGCTTGGTATCATGCGTGGCTGTTCCGTTCATGGCCAGCGGCCAATGTCGCTGCCGTTCTTCCATCTCCATATGGAAAGCTTTTTTTGAAAACCCGAAAGTTGACAACGAACTCCCCACTTCATTGTGGCCGATAAAGCGGTTATACGTATACATCAGCGTATCTTCCACACCTTTTGCCATCAAAGGGCCGGAAAACTGCATGAGTCGTTGATAAAAATATAATAGCCGCTCGTTAAAACGTTTATTATTGTTTTTCGGCACTGTCAACAGGAGTTCTTCCAAAACGTCAAGCGCAGCAATGAGATTTGGCTTGTTAGCTCGAATAGCCTGAAAAAGTGCTTTTAATTGCTTTCTTTCGCTTGACTCTAATGGAAAGCTGTTACCATAAAATCTATAGACTGGACAAAAAATTAGGATGGAAGAGATCGCTTCTTTCAGCAGGGTAACATCAAGCGATTCGAGTTCCACATCCGATAAAAACTTAGACCGTCGAAAAAATTCAAATAGATTGGCGGCCTCACCCTGCATATGTTGGTGCAAAATATAAGACTTCTTTTCTATCGTCTGTTGACAAATATCATCGTTATGACGACCAACCACTTGGTTGTAAATTTTATTGAAAGCACGTTCCCTGTCTGCGGTGAAAAGTTTGTTTGAAAGGGCTAAATAATCGTAGCCGGAAGTCCCTTGGATAGGCCAGACGGCCGGAAGCTTCTCCTTATCTTCAAGAATCTTTTCAACAACAATGTATACCTCGGGTCCTACAAGCTTTCTTAAATCGTACAAATACTTTTCCGGATCGAAAAGTCCGTCAATATGGTCTACACGCAAGCCTTGAAAGCAGGCCTCGTCAACCATTTGTTTTATGAATTGATGTGTTAGCGTAAATACATCATCTCGTTGCACTTGTGTGCAGATCAAACTATTAACTGTAAAAAAACGACGATAATTAATTTTTAAATCCGTTTCCTCCCAGCTGCACAGGCGGTAGTATTGCTGCTCACATACCGCGATGAGTGCCTCCTGGTCATGATTTATCTGCTCAAGTAAACGTTTCAATCGGCTTTGCACTCCCGGCGCTTGCGTATATTTATTCCATTCATCCAAAAAGTTCAGCCATGATGTTTCAAACCCCGACGCACTCCCTTTTCTTGTTTGTTCTGCTTTATCCAAAGCACTTTTCGCTGATTTTGCTTCATTTGGACTGCGTTTGAGTAAACGATCCATTATTGCTCGATAGGCATTCAAGTTTACAGGATAAAGCTGATCATAGTAAGCTAACCATAATTTGCTTTTCTTCCATACCAATTTAATTTCCTTTTGATCGATGGCTTTTTCTAAAGTCGACCCTAAGAAGGGCACCATAATAGCTCCCTGAAAAAAAACATTACCGAGCCCGGTATCAAACACATTGGCAAAGGGCGAGTTAGTCCCCTTTTCCATAACATCCATTAGCCAAGTGTTTGCATCATGAAAAGCCATATGATTAGGAACAATATCTTGTATCCACGCAAGTCCATGCGCTTTACATTTTGCCGTGAGTGTTCGCAATTCATCGAGCGTTCCTATTTCCGGATTTACTGTAAGCGGGTTTATGACATCATATCCATGGGTACTTCCAGGCACCGCTTCGAAAATGGGAGATGCATAAAGACTTTTTACACCCAAAGCTTGCCAATAAGGAACTAATTGCAGTGCATCTTTGAAGGTAAATCCTTTATGGAACTGAACACGATAAGTAGCTACAGGATTAAAAACAGTATACATGTTATTTGCTTGTTTGGTAATAAATAGATGCGCTCTGCGGAGCTAAGTGCAAAATTGGTGGGCTTGGTATTACAAAATCGTTCTGGAAGAACCGGGAATCAGAAGTATCAAAAATTTTAGCACTGGGATATTGCAGAAAGTGATCCTTTCTTTCTTGGATCTTATCACTGAAATTAAAATAAAAAAATAACGACTCCCGATCGGACCATCGATTTAACAGCAAAACACCTGAATCGCTGCAGACCTCAACATTTATATGCTTACGGTCTAATCGATGCCATGCTTCGTATTTCTTTCTTAATTGAATTAATCGTTTATAAAAGGTAAAAATTTCCCGATGGTTCGATTCATCTAAGGCTGACCAGTTAAGCTTCGACTGTTCATAGGTAGCCACGGCCATTGGATCAGGAGCATCTTCTTCGCCATGAAAGTCCTTAAATTCAGCACGTCTACCCTTTCTTACGGCCTCTGCAAGTTCTTCATCGGTATGACTGACGAAATATAGGAAAGGTTTTTTCTCCCCATATTCTTCCCCCATAAATAACATAGGAATATAAGGGGACGCCAACACAGCAGTAGCCATTACCTTCTGCAATCCCTCACTGTATAAGGCACTACTGCGTTCGCCCAACATACGATTGCCAATTTGATCATGATTTTGAGAAAAAACGACAAACTGACTTCCACTAGCTTCGGACGCTTTATTGCCGAATGTTTTTTTTCGATGAGGTGAATACGTCCCGTCATAAACATACCCATCGCGAAAAGACTTTGCCAAGTGAATTAGCGGTTCGAAATCGGCATAGTATCCGTTTCGGGGCTCGCCCACGGTAACTCTCAAGGCATGATGAAACTCATCGATCCATTGCGCATGCAGTCCATAACCGCCCTCGTTTACCGGAGTTATATAACGGACATCATTTAAATCGCACTCGCCGATAAGGTAATACGGCTTTCCACTGACGGCTGAAAGCTCATCCAGCTGTTCACGCATGGCTGCCAAAATATGCTTTGCTCCGTAATCCTTGATAGCATGTACGGCATCCAGTCGAAGTGCGTCAATATGAAAATCGCGAAACCACATCCGCATATTCTCAAGAATAAATTGCCGTACGCCATCGCAATAAGCATCATCCACATTGATGGCTTTTCCCCATGGCGTATGGTATTTATCGGTAAAAAAAGGCCCATATGATTCGAGATAATTCCCTTCCGGTCCGACATGGTTATAAACGACGTCTAGAATAACGGCTATCCCTTTGCGATGACAGGCGTCAACTAAGCGTTGCAAAGCGCGCGGCCCACCGTAACTTGCTTGGACAGCAAAAGGAAAGACACCGTCATAGCCCCAGTTTCTTTCACCGGGAAATTGGGCTACCGGCATGATCTCAATCGCGTTTACACCTAATTCAATTAAGTGATCAAGCTTGCCGACAACCCCGTCAAAAGTTCCATCAGAAGTAAACGTACCCACATGAAGCTCATAAATAAGATAGTCTTCCAATGCCAGGTTATGCCATTGTTGGTCTGACCAATTGTGTTTGCTTAGGTCGATAGCCTGAGAATACCCATGGACGCCCTGAGGCTGAAAACGAGAGGCAGGATCCGGCAAAGCGGATTCCTGATCTAAAGCTACCTTGTATAAGGTACCATCTTTTATTTTTTCGGTATTGGCAGACCAAAAACCAAAGCCGGCCTCCTTCAGGTCGATTACGTCACCATTTTCGACATGTACGCGGACTTCCTTACTACTCGGTGCCCATACTCCTATTGTGGTTTGACCGGTATGAATATCTACTCCAAAAGCATTAAAATTAAGTGATCGGCTCATAATATAATCGTGAAGTTAACCCTGTAAAGGGGCATGAAAAAGAACAACGGAACGCCCGGCCACTTTGATGACATCACCCGGTTGATAACCATTCTCATCTTCTACCTGTGCATCGTCGGTATTTAATACTTTAGTCCACTTACTTCCATATTTTTCATTTGGAAGCTTATAATCAATCGGCTCATGATGAGCATTGAAGATTACATAAAAATGATCGTCGTAAATTTTATTGCCTTTAGGGTCTACCGACCTAATCCCTCTACCATCTAGATTAACCGCGAGCGATTTAGCAGTATCATTATCCCATGCTTCGTCCGGCATAATATTGCCTTCCGGCAAAAACCAAACGATATCTTCAACACCGGCACCCTTTATCTTCTGTCCCATGAACCATTTTCGGCGGCAAAAGGTTGGATGGCTTTTTCTTAAGTTTATTAATTTTTTGGTAAAGGCTAACAAGTCCTGATCTGCCTCTTTCCAATTATACCATGATATTTCATTATCCTGGCAATAGCCATTGTTGTTCCCTTGTTGTGTACGTCCCAATTCATCGCCACCCAATAACATAGGAATACCTTGAGATAAAAACAAGGTGGTTAAAAAATTCCGTTTTTGTTTAGACCGCAACGCCAAAACTTCCAAATTATCAGTCGGACCTTCTTCTCCACAGTTCCAAGAGCGATTATGGCTCTCCCCATCGTTGTTATCCTCGCCATTGGCTTCGTTATGTTTTTCGTTATAAGAAACCAAATCATTCAGAGTAAAACCGTCGTGCGCAGTAATAAAGTTTACACTGGCTGTGGGTGTTCTGTAATCATCCCGATACAAATCGGAGCTACCGGTAAATCGAGAGGCAAATTCACCTAATTTACTTTCCTCTCCGCGCCAGTAATCGCGTATACAATCACGATATTTTCCATTCCATTCCACCCAGCCTGCAGGAAAGTTACCTACCTGGTACCCCCCTTCTCCGATATCCCAAGGCTCTGCAATCAACTTTACCTGCGAGATAATTGGATCTTGGTGGATAATATCAAAAAATGCGCTCAGCTTATTTACGTCATGAAACTCGCGCGCTAACGTTGATGCCAAATCAAAACGGAAGCCGTCAACACGCATTTCTAAAATCCAATAACGAAGACTATCCATAATCAGTTGCAGCACATTTGGCAGGTTGGCATTCAAAGTATTTCCGGTACCGGTATAATCTACGTAATAACGACCATCTTCAGTAAGCCGATAATAAGAGCTATTATCAATGCCACGAAAACTTAGCGTTGGCCCTAATTCGTTACCCTCTGCCGTGTGATTGTATACTACATCTAAAATCACTTCGATACCTGCTTCATGTAGATTTTTCACCATCTGTTTAAACTCTGTAACCTGCTCACCATTCATGCCACTGGAGCTATACTTTACATCAGGTGCAAAGAAACCTATCGTATTGTAGCCCCAATAATTGCTTAGGCCAATATCCTGGAGATGCCAGTCATTTACAAAATGGTGAATGGGCAAGAGTTCTATGGAAGTAATTCCAAGATCTTTTAGATATTGAACAGTTGTGGGATGACCGATAGCTGCATAGCTACCTCGGATATTATCCGGGATATCGGGATGTGTATAAGTGAACCCCTTAACATGTGCTTCATAGATGATGGTCTGATGGTACATAACATTAGGCTTTCGATCGTTCCCCCAATCGAAGGAATCATCGATAACAACCGATTTGGGAACATATGGGGCACTATCTTGTTCGTTAAAACTTAGGTCTTTTTCACCATCTTTGATATTGTATCCAAAAATAGACTCGTGCCACTTGATAACACCGGCTATTGCCTTGGCGTAGGGATCCATCAAAAGCTTATTTGGATTAAAGCGATGTCCTTCATCCGGTTTATAGGGGCCATGGACCCGATAGCCGTATTTCTGTCCGGGTTTCACATCCGGAAGGTAGATATGCCAAATATCATGGGTTCTTTCTTTGATAGGTATTCGTTCTTCATTGGCATCTGATTGATCTGAATCAAAGAGGCAAAGTTCAACGCCTTCTGCGTGTCTGGCAAATAAAGCGAAGTTCGTTCCTTTGCCATCATAGGTGGCCCCTTGCGGATAGGGACTACCAGGGTAGACTTTTCGTTCCATAGTTTTTAAATCTCATTATATCTGTAACAAGGATTCTGCGTAAGCTTCTTCGATATCCTGCAAATAATTGCCGTGGTGACGAACTTCTTAAGATATCGACTCTCATTGAACAAGCGTATCGGGCTTTTGTTTAGGGAATACGGACTACTGGGGCGCTTTTTTTTTCAACTCCCGAAAGGTGTTCAATTCTATATCACCTTCAAAAAAAAACGCCTGAACAGCATGTTCAGGCGTTTGTATTATTTTTAATAATATTATTAATATTTTGCAGGAACGCCGCTCTTTACGGTCGACTTAGCAATAAATTCCCGCAGATCATCATTTGCTTTTTCTAAATCCACCTGCCGCATGTAAATCATATGCCCTGTGCGATATCCCTTAAAAGACATTCTATCCTGAAACTTCCCGGCAGGATCCATTTGCCACAAATTATATTTAGCATTAAAATAGTCGCAAGCACCGTCATAATAGCCGGATTGCACCATGACATGCAGATAAGGGTTTTCTGCCATGGCTTGTTGTAGATCGTTGCCTGTATGATCATCACTACGATCCCAAGGATATACAGAACCAAAGACATTATACTTTACGTCGGTTTTGAAATTCAGTTCGTTGCGAACATAATAGTTGATTGCGGGAGTAAAGGAGTGCATCCAGGAGCTAAGCTCAGCATTATAGTCCGGCCGCTCGCCCCCATCTTTTTTATCTTTACCAAGATAGCGCGAATCCAAACGTCCAATGGTTAAACCTCTATCACGCAACAGTTCTTTCCAAAAAAACTGAGTAGATATGTCGAAATTATTCTGAAGTATTAACTTTTCCGATATCCCTGCATATCGCGCCATTTTCGACGCAATTTGTTGTTTCTCGGCCATCGGTACCGAACCACCTCGCGTTACCGTGGGCAACAATTCGTTTACGGTGAATTCTTCAACTTCAGGCAGTAATTGATCCAAGTCTTTTTGCTGCATATCGCTTCCAAGCGCCTTATGATACCAAGCCGTAGCCGCAAAATAAGGGAGCCGCAAGGCAAGGTCTACCGGCCCTTCTCTTTTTAATCCGAGGTCGGTTGGAGACACCAAAACGACTCCATTAAGATACATCCATTGCGCATCCTGAAGCTCAAGTGCCAAGCCCGATACACGCGTTGTTCCGTAACTCTCTCCAATTAGATATTTGGGAGACTGCCACCTATTGATTCTGGTAACAAAGGTATTCAACCAGGCAGCCAAGTATTTGATATCGGCATTTACTCCGAAAAACAGTGACTTATCTGTTTTTTTATCCAGAATTCTTGAATAGCCGGTGTTTACAGGATTAATGTAAACGATATCGGCTACATCTAAAATAGAATAGGGATTATCGCGCATCTCTCCATATGGCTGCACCGGATAGCCCTCATCATCCAAAGTCAGAATCCGCGGTCCTGTATAACCAATTTCCATCCATAAGGACGCCGAACCGGGCCCTCCGTTAAACGAGATCACCAAGGGTCGATGCTTTTTGTCGTTTACGTCCGATCGTTCATAATAGGTATAGTTGACCGTTGCAATGGCTTTGCCTTCGTCATTCCATATCGGCTGCATACCGATGCTTGTATTATAAGCAATTTTGCTCCCTTTAATGACGGTGGTATGCTTCGTGGAGATAACCGTATCGGCCGGTGGATCCGGTTGCGCAAAGGATTTACTAAAAAATAGATACAGGCATAAAGCAAGTAGACAGATTTTTTTCATGTAAGCTGATTTGATTGCTATAAAAATAGCGATTAGTTCAAAAAGGCTGTGTGTTCTACAACAATATTACAAACTATCTTAACACCTTTGGTCACGAAGCAGCTTATTCATACTTAATACTGCTCGCTATCATTCGGAAATTCTACGGCCTTCACATCTGCGATGTATTGTTGAACCGCGGAGGTAATCAGTTGATCAAGTTGCAAATACTGGCGAACGAATTTTGGTTTAAAATGCTTATTCAACCCTAATAAGTCATGAACAACCAGCACTTGTCCATCCGTTGCCGAACCTGCGCCTATACCAATGGTTGGTATACGCAAATGATCCGTTACTTCTTTCGCCAGTTTGGCGGGAATTTTTTCTAACACAACGGCAAAACAACCCAACTCATGCAAAAGTTGCGCATCTGTATTCAATTTATGCGCTTCATGTACACCGGTCGCCCTTAAACCGTAACCACCATACGTGTTTATCGACTGAGGCATAAGTCCGAGATGTCCCATTACCGGTATACCGGCATTGATAATTAATTTGATAGCTTCTTTGATTTCTATCCCGCCTTCCAATTTCAGCGCATGGGCGCCCGTTTCTTTCATAACCCGTACGGCTGCTTTTAGAGCATCATATGGGTCTCCCTGGTAGCTTCCAAAAGGTAAATCAACCACCAGCATGGCTCGTTTGATTGCCCGGGAAACTGAGGCGGCATGGTATATCATCTGATCTAAGGTTATTGGTAACGTGGTATCGTAACCTGCCATTACATTGGCAGCCGAGTCACCCACTAAGATTATATCAACACCCGCTGCATCTAAAATACTTGCCATGGTATAATCATAAGCCGTTAATACCGAAATTTTTTCACCGGTAGCTTTCATCTCTAAGATGCTATTTACCGTAACTTTTCTAACTTCTTTATGTATCGACATATAGCAAAGGTAATAATAGGTAGGTATAGTTGACCACTTTTTCTTTACCTTTGCCCCTATGTTATCGATTACTGAAGAGAATTATCTGAAAGTATTGTTGCATATTGCAGAGGACAGCAATGGCCAACAAGAAGCTGGCACGAATCAAATTGCCTCACAGCTTCACGTGCGACCTGCTACCGCCACAGATATGCTAAAGAAATTAAAGGAAAAGGGCTTAGTAGATTACCAAAAATATGGCAAAATCTCCTTAACGGATCAAGGACGCGCTCATGCAATTGCCGTGGTGCGAAAACATCGCCTTTGGGAAACGTTTTTATTTGATAAATTAGGGTTTAGTTGGGACGAAGTACATGAAGTTGCTGAACAACTTGAACATATCAAATCTGAAAAACTGATTGAGCGATTGGACAAGTATCTCGGTTGTCCACAATTTGATCCTCATGGTGATGCAATTCCCTCTGCTAAAGGGGTGCTGGTTACAGAAAAAAGAAAGACCCTGGCAGAAGCCACGTTGGGAAGCAAGAAAAAGGTAAATGCAGTGAAAGATAACAGTCCTGAATTTTTACAATATGTCTCTCAACTTGGCATAGCTATTGGTGACCCCATCCTGATCAAGAAGCGCTTCGCTTTTGATGGATCAATGGAGATTGAAATAGATGGGAAAACGACTACCATTTCGCAAAAGGTTGCCGAGAACATTTTTATTAAATAGATTAAGATAAAGAGTTATGTCTAACGACATTAATATAAGGAATAAAAAGGCTTATTATGAATACCATATCCTTGAAAAGTATATTGCCGGTATTCAATTATTGGGAACCGAGATAAAATCGATCCGGCAGTCCAAGGCGAATATAGGGGATGCGTTTTGCGCGTTCTTAAATGATGGCTTGTATATTCGGAATATGCATATAGCTGAGTATTCACATGGCTCCTTTTATAATCATGAATCAAAGCGCGACAGAAAACTTCTGTTGACCAAAAAAGAGTTAGCTAAATTAAAAATTAAAGGGGAAGAAAAGGGCTTCACGATAATTCCGCTAAAGATTTTCGTAAATGAGCGGGGGTATGCGAAAGTCGAAATTGCACTTGCTCAAGGGAAAAAAGATTACGACAAAAGGGAAAGTATCAAAGAACGGGATACAAAAAGGGAATTGTCACGAACTTATAAGCTGTAACATCGGCAACCACGCCTTTGCATCCTGACGGCGCACAGGATGTAAAACCTACCAGGCCTGATCGCCTACAAGCGGAACGAATCGAAAGGTATCAAGTTCGATCTTCTCAAAATCTTGTTCACCTGTACGAATAACCGTCACCATTTTTTGTGTCTTTGCATCACCTACCGGGATAACCAATATACCTCCAATGGCTAATTGTTTTAACATGATTTCGGGCACAAAAGGTGCACCTGCTGTTACAATAATTTTGTGATAAGGAGCATATTGAGGCAATCCTTTTGAACCATCTCCTAAAAAAAAGTGGGCTTGGTATCCCATGTAGGGAAGCACTTTAATAGTCCTATTATAAAGATTAGTTTGCCGTTCAATGGTAAAAACTTCGGCTCCAAGTTCGAGTAAAATACATGTTTGGTAACCTGAACCCGTTCCAATTTCAAGCACCTTATCCCCTCTCCTAATATGCAACAGCTCCGTTTGATAGGCTACCGTGTAAGGTTGAGAGATTGTCTGTCCGTCGCCTATAGGAAAAGCGATGTCTTTGTACGCTTGTGTCCAAAAGGTCTCATCAAAAAAAAAGTGGCGTGGCACCTTTCCAACAGCGCTCAATACTGCCTCATCAGCAATACCTCTTTTTCTTAATGTTTCAACCAGTTGCTTTCTGGCACCTTTTTCCCGATAGTTGTCTACAAATTTATAAGCCATTACTCTTCCAAAAATACGTTTGTTTTGGCATTAAAAGAAGCTCGTTTGGATGGTCTACTCCTAATTAATTCAGGACTTGGGTATTATTTTTTACTTTTTTGGCGCATTCGACAAAATCTTCATATCTTTCTAGCGTCTTTGGATCGTTAAATGTAATAACATGAGGAAAGTACTTTTGGCCTTAGTATTCTTTAGTATAAGTTTTCCATTGTGTGCGCAAATTACACGTATTGATACGCTAGCATACAAACCGATTCATATCCCCCAAAAGCAAGGACCTCGTTTTTCCGAGTTTTTATATTCAGTTGGATTACGAGCCTTCGCCTACGAACAATTCCCCAAAATACTGGACCAAACTACACGTGAACATTTTTATTCATCGGCATTTAATGGTTTATTTTTCAAGTTTAATGACAACCAAATAAGCTACCGAATCGCCGGCTCGTATTTCGACAAAGATGTTTCGCTCAATGGCAATTGCATCAATTGCAGTGGCAACGGAAACTTAAAAAACACAACCATCAAGATTGGGTTTGAAAAAAATATAACCTATACGCGTTTACAGCCTTACTTTGGTCTGGATCTCGGTTATACATACCAGAAATACAAAGGCTCATACATGAATGGCAGCGATATAAACGTTACAAATGATGCTGTTATCGATCGGAAAGATGCGATATTGGCATCTCCCTTTATCGGCCTAAAATTTAATATTATCCCTACAGTGACCATAGCCGCCGAGAGCAACCTAACCGTTGCTTACAGTTTTCAAAAGATAGAAATTGCCCACGATGAAACGACTGAAAAAAGACCAACTGAAAAAGGTTGGGAGTATTATTTCGGCCCTGTTGGCATCCTGAGTGTACAATTTAATTTTGGCAATCTATATTAATAAGGATCCACATCCAGTTGCACAAAAACTCCTTTATTTGCCTTGTTACTTTCAAAAGTGATGAGTAGCTGGCGAAGAGCCGTCTTTACTTTTTGTATACTGGTTCCATCACGTTCGACTTTAATCAGCAGGGTATTAATAAAATAATTTCTGATGCGCGAAATGAGTGGCGTTTCGGGACCTAAAACCCGATTACCGAAGGCCTCCTTCAGTAAGGTACCCAAACGTTGGGCAGCATTATACGCCTCGTTTTGATCTTTGTGTTTTACGTCAATCTTAATCAATCGATAAAAAGGTGGGTAAGCATAATGTTTCCGCTCTTGAACCTCAGTCATAAACATCCCTTCATAATCATGATGTACGACCTGCTCGAGTACGCGATGCTGGGTTGCGTAAGCCTGTATAATAACATTTCCTGCGGAACTTCTCCTTCCGGCACGACCGCTTACTTGCGACAACAAAGAAAAGCTTCTTTCAAAAGCTCTGAAGTCGGGATAATTAATCAAGGCGTCTGCATTGATAATTCCAATAACGGTAACCTTACCAAAGTCCAATCCTTTTGCTACCATTTGGGTACCAACAAGCACATTGAACTGCTGCTCATCGAAGTCGGTAATTATCCGTTCGAAGCTATCCTTCCCCCTTGTGGAATCCAAATCTAGACGGCCGATTTTGGCTTCCGGAATCAACATGGACAGTTCCTCTTCAATCCGCTCCGTGCCAAAACCTTTATTCTCTAAGTGCGTGGATCCGCAAGCAGGACATACCTGGATCTGCTCTTCTTTAAATCCACAGTAATGACAATGTAATTTACCTGTACTCTTATGAAAAGTTAAACTAACATCACAGTTTGTACATTTCGGAGTGTATCCACAAGTGCGGCACAACAGCATCGGGGTATACCCTCTTCTATTCTGGAAAAGAATTACCTGCTCTTTATTATTTATTGCCTGCTTAATCTCATTTAATAACACTTCACTGAAATAAGACTGCAGTCGCTTATCACGACCTTCTTCCTTTAAGCTCACAATACGGATCGTCGGAAGCTTAGATTCACCATATCGTTGCGACAAGGTCACTAATCCATATTTGTTTGACTTGGCATTGTAATAGGTCTCAATAGAAGGTGTAGCTGACCCTAACAGCACTTTTGCATGATGTAAATGTCCAAGATAGACCGCTGTGTCCCTGGCATGATAACGAGGGGCGGGATCGAATTGCTTAAAAGAAATTTCGTGTTCTTCGTCTATAATGATCAAGCCCAGGTTTTGAAAAGGTAAAAAGACGGCCGATCGAGCACCTAAAATTACTCTAATCTCGCCCTTTAAAACTTTTTGCCATACTTCTGCCCGCTCATTATCATTAAAACGGGAATGATAGACCCCCACTTCCTGTCCGAAGTATATCCGGAGACGTTCTACTATTTGTGAAGTTAAAGCGATTTCGGGTAGAAGATACAGGATCGTGTTTCCTTGTGTAAGCGCCGCTTCAATAAGGCGAATATATAGCTGGGTCTTACCGGAAGCGGTAATACCGTGAAGTAACACGACGTCTTTTTCTAAAAATTGACGCTGTATTGATTCAATCGCCTCTTGCTGCGCTGCACTTAAATCAAAACCGGACTCCACGAAAACATCTTCACCATATAACCGGCTTACAACGCGCTCCTCAATGATAAAAACGCCTTTATCTATCAAAGCCTTTAAGGCCGACTGCCCACAGCCGCTTGCTTCCAATAATTCACTCTTTGCTATGTGTTCTTGTCTTTTACGCAACTGTAAATAAGCTAATACGGCATCTTGCTGTTTAGGGGCACGCTCTAAACTATCCAAAAGCAGATGCCGCTCCTCGCCCTGATCAAAAAAGGAGCTGAGAACGACGAACGCCTTTTTCTTTGGCTTGTAACGTTCCCGCAGCTCTTCAGATATGACAATGGCATCTTTATTAAACAGGCTTTTTAATATAGGGAACACCGTTTTTTGTCCTAACAACTTCATGATGTCGCTCACCTTCAGCTCGCCGGCCAAATCAAGAGCATCCAATATTAGAAATTCTTTATCATTGAGGGAAGTTCTGTCTACCAAAGCCAATCGATCGGATGCCATTACTTTCGTCTCGGAGGCCAGTTTGAAAACGGCCGGCATGGCAGCCTGCATGACCTCGCCTATATGACACATGTAATAGTCGCTCACCCAATCCCAAAGCTTCAACTGATCTGCAGTAACGACCGGTGAATCATCTAAAACATCCAATATATATTTCGCCTCATAGCGTTCGGGTGCTTTTGATGATATAGCATAGACAATTGCAGCGTATATCTTACTTTTTCCAAATTGTACGATAACCCTTTTCCCAACAGCCACCGACGACGTCAGTTCATAAGGTACACGATAAGTGTAAGTTTTCGAAATAGCTAATGGCAGTATAACATCAACAAACTTTGTAGTTCTTTCCTGTTGATGTCCTTCCGCCTGAAGTTCTAACATAAATAATAAGATTATAAAAATGTGGAGCCAACTACCTCCCTTTCAGGGTAGCTAAAAACAAACTGGCCCAACCTAAGATGAAGGCCAATCCTCCCAAGGGTGTTATAGGCCCCAAAATATGTGTGGCACTGATTCCTGTTAGCTCACGTGTAGATAACAAATACAATGAGCCCGAGAAGAAAAATATACCGATTGTAAAAGCAATATAGGAAAGATTGATCAATATGTTCTTTGCGCGCGAAAAAGTAGCTAAAAAGAGAAGGGCTAACGTATGGTAAAATTGATAGTTAACGGCCGTATGCCAATTATCCAGGCTCTGGTCGCTTATTCGACCCGAAAGACCATGTGCACCAAATGCCCCCAAAACAACCGCTATCATCCCAAAAAAAGCAGCTGTAAGTATAATACGTTTGTTCATGTAGTCAGTTCAGTTTTATCCGCTAATTTAATAAACCTATTACATATTCGCTTGGTGCGATGTTAATTTTTTAACTTTGCTTATATCCCATGAGAAAGCTAATAATAATTACCAGCATATTATTCGTTGCAGTAATTGCAGCGGCCATACTATATTTTACAAGTTTACAAAGTAATAGTCGCAATCAAAACAACGCTTTGGCCTATATCCCGGCAGATGCCGCTTTTTTGGTATCTTTCCAAAACGATAAGTCTTTCTATAACATCTTCAACGATTTTAAAATCTTTGAAGCAATCCTTGGCAAGGAAACACAACATGAACTTAGCTATCTACATAAACAGTTTTTAAAGAGTCCTGACTTTTCGGAACCTACGACGAAGCAAACGCTCTATTTTTCTTTTCATCCCACAAAGGACCGCATCAACTGGCTATTGACGATTCCTTTTAAAACAAAATTGACGCCCGAAAACGCCGCCTCAATGTTGCAGAAAAACCTGGAAGGTGTGGGAACAATTACAGCCGATTCAACATCTTCTTATCTCTATAGCATTAAAATACGAGCGCTTGACAATTCCTTTTACGTCGCCTTTAGATCAGGAGTAGCGTTTTTCAGCCATCAACGTGATTTAATTGCTCGGGCCACAGACGATAAAGCGACACATCTATCGGCCGATTTTCTTCAAGAATTAGCCAAAAATGGGCATAAGAACGACAATTCCATACTTAACCTTCATTTGAACCATAGCGAAGTGTTTAAGTTCGTTAATAACTTAATAAGAACAAAACCGGGCAATAACATACAATTATTGGAAGGACTGAAGGGCATGTCATCGCTGAATATGAATTTCAAAAGTGATGCCCTCATGTTTAGCGGGTTGAGTAGTATGGACCATGCCATGGCGAAGGGTAATTACCTATCGATCTACGCCAAGCAGTCGGCTGTAGAAGGCGAGCTGAAGCGAGTGCTCCCGGCAAACACCGCAGCTTATGCCGCCTTTGCCCTTTCTAACTATAAGGGCTTCCATCAAGAATTGACTGAACTGCTAAAAAAACGCAATCAATTAAATCGAATCAATGACCAACTAGCACTGATAAAGTCGTCTAAAAAAATCGATCTCGATACAGCCTTATTAAATCAGTGGGGCAATGAATTCGCATCGATTGAGTTAACCACAAGGGAAACTTTAGGAATTATTAAAGTGAAGGACTCACTTATTTTCGAAAGAAATATGGAAAAACTCACCACTGCCGTTACAGAAGATATACGCAGGTTCGACAATTCCAATCTATTGTATTATTCGTTTGGTGATCCGATGCTTCCCTTTCAACGGCCATACTTCACCTTAATCAATAATTATTTAATTTGTGCGAACACCATTAGCACGCTTCAGCAACTCAGAAAACAATACGAAGAAAAGCAACTCTTAATAAATACCATTCCCTTTATAGAATTCAGCCGACTGCAGGCAAACAAATCTAATGTCACGTTCTTTATTCATAACGAAAACGCAAAACTGAATATCAAGCGACTTTTAAAGCCGGCATTTGAGAAGGTGTACAACGATACGGCAAATTTCAATTTTAAAGATTTTCAGGCATTTTCTTTTCAACTGAGCGGATACAATGGGAATTTCTACAGCAATTTAAGCGCAAAATATCTTTCTGCTGATAAGTCGAATTTACAAGCGGAGTGGGTTGCCGATTTGAGCAGTGAAATTGCCTATCCCCCCAGCGTTTGGACTTATACCGACAGTACGAACTTTATTGTTACGCAGGATAAAAGCAATAGATTGTACGCCTTCTCAACCGAAGGTAAAGAGTTGTGGAGAACTGCTTTGTCAGGACCGATCCTTGGGCCTATTTCCCAGCTTCCTGATAAAAGTTTGGTTTTCAACACAGCGGAACGACTGTATAGATTTGCTCCCAATGGCTCTCCTATGTTTGGCTTCCCCATTGTGCTAAACCATCCCGCAACGGCTGGTATGACCCTATTTCGTGTCAATAAGGATTATGAAAAAATATTCATTCCAGCCGAGCAACGGATTCTTGGCTATGACAGTAATGGAAAAGAATTACCCGAATGGAAGAACAAAACTGTTAAGGGTCATATTTTATTTAACTTGAAAACGGCACTTTTAGAAGACTTCAATTATGTAATAGCGCTGACAAGCAGTGGCCAGGTCTACTTATTCAATCATAACGGCAATTTAGTTTCGTTACTTGAAAGCACCGGCAACGATGTTTTTCGGAATAACTTTGGCGTAGAAACAAACCCAAGCGACCAATCTGAATCACGAATTGTTACAACCGATACAAGCGGCATGCTAGTAAGTTTTTACTTCGATAAAAGACAAACCAAAACGAGCCTCGGAAAATGGACGGAAAACTTTCATTTTGCTACTGAAAACATACAGGGCGACAGCATTCCTGAGCTTATATTTGCTGATGATCGACAGCTTTATGCCTACTCAAGTAAAGACAGTACGCTCTTATTCAGTCATAATTTCAATACCGAAATTGCAGGACCTCCCTTATTTTTTCCGTCAGCCAACAAAACGCATACCATTGGTATAACCACTAATGCCAAGCTTTTGTACGTATTTGAAGACGATGGCTCAATCGCTAAGGGCTTTCCGTTGGAAGGGTATGCTCCGTTCTATTTTGGCGGATTGAAGAACGATGGACATAGGTACGCGCTAATCAGTAAGGATGGCCGTAAATTAGCAGCTTATAAGTTAGACTAAGACTTTAAGTGCTTTTTTGGCGTGGTCGGAATAAAATCTTTTAAGTAAAAAGGTTCAAAATACGCGACATCTTCGAATGCCTCACAGTGCCACTTTCGACAAGATTCATCAACAAGATATTTTGCCGAGTTCAGAAAATTACCGGACACTACGACCGTTTCGTTTCCTTCAAACAGCGATGAAAATTTGTTAGCGCCATCACCAAAAAGAACAATCTTTTGTTGTCGCTCCGAGAACTCCTCAAAAGAATCCGCGCCAATAATCCGAGCCTCAACAGGTCGGATTTGATTCCCTTGCCCACTGTAGATGGCTGAGTAAACTTCCATCCTTCGTGCATCAATCATTGGACAAAAGAAAAGATCCGATTGTCCGCTCGTTTTAGCAACCGTTGAGCTGAATCCTTTAAACATCGCTTCCAAGGTATCAACAGCAATTAGCGGGATGTCTAAGGCAAAACAAATGCCCTTTGCCGTGGACACGCCAATACGCAAACCCGTATAAGATCCTGGGCCCTTACTGATTGCCACAGCATCCAAATCGTTAATTTTACAATTCGCTTGGTTTAAAACCTGGTGAATAAAAACCGTTAATTTCGAAGCATGAATATTAGGTTCATGCCGGTCTATAGAGGCTCGCACTACCCCATCAGTGCTTAGCGCTACAGAGCAAACCGATGTTGCCGTTTCAATATGTAAAATATTCATTTTCTAAAAAACATTCAAGCTATTCCGTCAAGGTACAGGATCATGTCCATGCCCACCCCAAGGATGACATCGGCCAATACGTTTTAATGTCAACCACCCACCTTTAAATGGGCCATGTTTTTTAATTGCATCTATACCATACTGAGAACAGGTGGGTGTATACCTACAAGTTCCGGGAAATAAAGGAGAAATAAATAATCGGTACGCTTTGATTAACATTAAAAAAATGAAACCTATTATGCTTTTAATTCCCCTTTGCCATATGATGCGTATTATATTCATGCTGAATTTTCGCTAATGCAATCCCCATTCGCTTATGAATAGTTTGATAATCGAGGATTTCCTTGCCTATATATTGGAAAGCAAGCAATAGTTCCTCCTCATGGTGCGTGATAAAAGTATGCAGAATATGCTTTTGTAGCCTATACGCCTCCCTGGTACGTCGCTTTAAAAGATTTCGGTCAACCGCTCGTTTAAAACGACGCTTTGGAACGGAAACAACAATTTGAATAGGATGTGGAAGGTGTTGGCTTGGTAAAAAAGAAATTCTGTATGGGTATAAAATAAAGGAAGAACCACTTTGAAAAAGCTTCGTTAGAAGTTTTTTGTTACAAAGTCGTTCTTCCTTTTTGAATGTGTATCTCACCATAAATACCAAATGCTATTTATTATACAGCGAAACCGGCGCTGGCTTCGGCGTAAAAAAGCAAGGTACCGGAGAAATAAACTTATGCTTTGTGACGACGTTCGTCAGAAACAGTCAATTTTTTTCTGCCTTTTGCTCTTCTGGAAGCTAATACTCTACGACCATTAGCAGTGGCCATACGCTCCCTAAAACCGTGCTTATTTCTTCTTTTACGTTGCGAAGGTTGAAATGTTCTTTTCATTACTATTAATTTTATATTTTTAAGCTGCCCCTGTATTATGAGGAGTAGCACCCTATACATCTTTCTGTTCTTAAAACAAGATCGCAAAGGTAAGGCTTATTCCTTAATATTCAAACCTAAATAAATTTATTTTTCATGCAAAACAATGGCTTCTACATAGAAAATGAATTTATTTTGCTCTTTTCCGCTATTTGAAGGCTATTTTATAGCGGAAATATATTATTAAAATAGATTCCTATACTGGCTATCCATACCTGTCGAGCTGAAATATGTGAGCGAAAAATACCCGGTCGATCCGTCATCAAATTATCTTGCCTGCTTTATTTATATTATCTTAAGCGCCGAGCAGGATCTTACACCGTCATCATTATCTACCAGGCTGGAGCCGGCGGGCAATGATGGGCTTTTATCAGTCCACTATGCGTCTTGGGTGCTTCAAAGTATAAAAAACATCAATTCTTAGTTTTTAATATATCCCTGATTTCTGCCAAAAGAACTTCCTCCTTGCTAGGTACAGGCGGTGCGGACGGGGCAGCTTCTTCCTTCTTCTTCAACGAATTAATTCCCTTTATGATTAGGAAAAGGGCAAAAGCAACAATAATAAAGGAAATTACCTGCGACAAAAAGTTGCCATATTTAATTGCCGTCCCCGGAATCACCAGTTCAGACAAATTTTTCAAATTGGCGGCCTCCAAAGCCGGGGTAAGAATAGCGGGTGTAATGATATCTTCCACCAGGGAACTTACGATTTTTCCAAATGCTCCTCCGATGATAACACCGACAGCTAAATCAACCACATTGCCACGCATGGCAAATTCTTTAAATTCTTTTGCGAAACCCATATTTCGTGTTTTTAGTTCAACATTTCTGTAACACTAAAGTAAATATTTTTGTTTATTCAAATAAAAATTTAAGCAAATAAATAGTATTTTAATACCAAAGGGATCGCCTTATCGTTTAAAAAATCTGTACTTTTGCACCAAAGGGTGCTGATCATAAAGCAATAATGTACCCATTAATTTGATATGCTAAAACAAAGTTTACAGCAAAAATTACTTCAAAAATTATCACCGCAGCAAATCCAGTTCATTAAGCTGCTGCAGGTACCAACGGTATCATTGGACGCCCGTATTAAGGAAGAGCTTGAGGAAAATCCTGCACTGGAAGACATGAGCTTAACGAACATGAACGAACCGGCAGAAGAATACCCCGACAAAGATCCCGAGGACAATTATAATGAAGAAGAACAAGGAAGTGAAGGGGACGAGTTTAACGTAGATGATTACCTGCAAGAAGAAGATGTTAACGATTATGGAAATAATCTTAACAATAGCAGCGATGATGAGGAAGACCGAAAAGAAATGCCCATTGCTATTCAAAATTCTTTTTTTGAAAATCTGCAACAACAACTTGATTTGCTGGCACTGAACGACAAAGACTTTTTAATTGGCCAACAGATAATCGGCAGCCTAGACGACGACGGTTATCTTCGGAGACCTATACTATCTTTAATAGATGACTTGGCATTTTCACAAAACGTCATGGCAACAGAGGAGGAGGTTGAAGAAATTCTAAAAATCATTCAAACATTTGATCCTGCCGGTGTAGGCGCCCGTGATTTGCAAGAATGTCTACTAATCCAACTCAGAAAAAAAGATCAGGACAACCCCGTCATTCGGGAAGCTATTTTAGTGGTAGAGAATTATCTAGATGAGTTTACAAGAAAACACTATGATAAGCTTGAAAAAGCGTTGAACATCAATTCCGACGAATTAAAAAAAATTGTAGATGAAATTTTAAAGCTAAACCCAAAACCTGGTGACGCCGGATCTGCTTCTGAAAAGCAACTGCATATTATACCTGATTTTCATATTACGAACAATGACGGTATACTGATTCTTACGCTGAACGCGCAAAATGCCCCCGAGCTGCGCGTAAGCCGATCGTATCAGGAAATGTTCGAACACTACGACAAGGCAGCGCAAAAGGATAAAAAAATGAAGGAGGCTGTTCAGTTTGTAAAACAAAAGCTCGATTCTGCAAAATGGTTCATTGATGCTATTAAGCAGCGTCAACAGACCTTATTGAAAACCATGAATGCGATTATGAATTATCAATACACCTATTTTCTGACGGGTGACGAGCGTAACTTGAAGCCAATGATCTTGAAAGATATTGCTGATAAAATCGACATGGATATTTCAACGGTTTCGAGAGTAGCCAATTCAAAGTATGTTCAGACAGAATTTGGCACTTTTTTATTAAAGTCGTTCTTTTCAGAGGCCATTCAAACGGATAGCGGTGAAGAGGTATCAAATAAGGAAGTTAAGAAAATCCTCGAGGAGTGCATAGCTAATGAAGACAAAAGAAAACCTTTAGCCGATGAAAAGTTAACGGAGATTTTGAAAGAAAAGGGTTATACAATTGCTCGCCGGACAGTAGCCAAATATCGCGAAGCAATGAATATTCCAGTTGCTAGGTTGCGAAAAAAGCTTTAAAATCACCCGTGGCATAGGAAAAAAAACTGGCTTCGGGAAACTAAAAGCATGCTTTAAACACGATTTAGAATTCAAAAAAATATCATTACATGTCTAAGGTTAAAATAGGAACTGTTCAAATGAGCTGTGTAGCCGATAAAGCTACCAACTTGGCAAAAGCCATTGAACAAGTAAAAGTGGCAGCGGAAAAAGGGGCACAAATTATATGTTTACAGGAGTTGTTCACATCACTGTACTTTTGTGATGAAGAAAACTATGATAACTTCGTCTTGGCTGAAGCAATCCCGGGACCATCTACCGATGCATTGAGTAAAGTAGCAGCCGAATATCAGGTTGTTATCATCGCTTCACTCTTTGAAAAAAGAGCGCAGGGTCTTTACCATAACACAACCGCGGTAATCGATGCAGATGGAACCTATCTAGGCAAATACCGCAAAATGCATATTCCGGACGATCCGGGTTTCTACGAAAAATTTTACTTTACTCCCGGAGACCTCGGCTACAAAGTTTTTAAAACGAAATTTGCAAAAATAGGCATTTTAATTTGCTGGGATCAGTGGTATCCGGAGGCTGCTAGAATCACTGCGCTGATGGGTGCTGAATTACTTTTTTATCCAACGGCAATTGGTTGGGCTCTTACGCAGGATGCGGGGACCAATGAAGAACAATATAATGCGTGGCAAACGATACAACGCTCGCACGCTATAGCAAACGGCATCCCGGTGGTTTCCGTTAACCGCGTTGGAATTGAGGCGGGTGTTCGTTTTTGGGGAGGTTCTTTTATTGCCAACCCTTTCGGTGCTTTAGTTTATAAGGCCTCGCATGAAGATGAAGAGACGGTTGTAACGGAAGTCGACCTCAACCAATCTGATTATTATCGATCCCATTGGCCATTTTTGCGAGACAGAAGGATTGACAGCTACGAATCGATAACAAAAAGATTTATTGACGAAGAGTAAAATGAATTACCCTAAAGATAAAGGCTATTTTTTTCCTGCCGAATGGCATAAACATCGGGCAACATGGTTGAGCTGGCCGCATAAGGAAGCTAGCTGGCCGAGCAAAATAGACACTATATATAGCCCCTACTGCAAATTCATCAAGGCGATATCAGCAGGAGAACAGGTATGCATCAATGTCGGGAGTGAAAAGCTAAAACAAGAGGCTACAGAACAATTAGAAAAAGAAGGCGTTGATCTAAGTAAGATTTCGTTTTTTGACCACCCCACTAATGATGCTTGGTGCCGCGACCATGGGCCTGCGTTCCTGATCAACCCGCATGCAGACATACCCAAAGTCATTGTAGATTGGGGATACAATGCCTGGGGCGGCAAATATCCGCCTTTTGATTTAGACGATGTTATACCTACCCTTATTGGGAAAGCGTTAAACCTTCCCGTAGTTCATCCACAAATCGTCATGGAGGGTGGTTCAGTAGACTTTAATGGTACAGGGACCTTATTAACGACTACATCTTGTTTGTTAAACCCAAATAGAAACCCGCATCTCAATCAACATGAAATTGAAGCGTATCTCTATCAGTATTACGGTGTGGAGCAAGTCCTTTGGCTGGGAGATGGTATCGTTGGAGACGATACAGACGGACATATTGATGATATTACCCGTTTTGTGAATGATAGTACCGTTGTTACCGTAATAGAAGAAAACAAAAGTGATGAGAATTATGCTCTTTTGCAGGATAATTTAAATCTTTTGAAGGAGATGCGTTTACTCAACGGAAAACAGTTGGATATCATCGAATTGCCTATGCCCGCTCCTGTCATTCATGAAGATCAGCGCTTGCCTGCGTCCTATGCTAATTTTTATATCAGCAATGCAGCGGTTGTTGTGCCTACCTACCGTGACAAGAATGATCAAAAGGCACTGGATATCTTAGCTGATTGCTTCCCACACCATCATGTAATCGGTATTGACAGTACGGATGTAATATGGGGGCTTGGTAGCTGGCATTGCCTTAGCCAACAAGAACCGGAAGTATAACATGGCAACTAATAAATAAATAATGAAAAGGCGTCTCTTTATTAAACGATCATCGGGCTTAGTAGCAGCCATAGCTGCGACTCCTATGCTAACACAAGCCGGCATTAATAACCATATCAGTAAAAACATGAGCAAAAACAAACAGGAAGTTATTACGCACTACGTTCTTTTCTGGTTAAAAAAAGGACTATCTGAAAAAGAAATTAATGATTTCACCGGATTTTTCGAAGAACTGCGAAAAGTGCCGAATATCAAATCGCTCCACTATGGCAAAGCAGCAAATAGCACACCACGAGATGTAGTGGACAATAGCTTTACCTATAATTTATTGGTATATTTTAATTCGCTTGAAGATTTGGAGACCTATGGAACGCATCCAATTCATTTGAAAGCAATTGAACAATACAGTCAATATTGGGAAAAGGTGGTCGTACATGATTCGGTTCTTAAATAGCTTTTTATTTTTTTCGCGGATATGATAAATTTTGCGTATCTTTGTCCCTCGTGAAAATTGAAGTAAGCGGCTTCATATCCTTATCGATTTTAACCGGATTTATTCCGGCACACCCATTATTTTTTATTCATATTAAAAGTCTATCGGCCTCTAAAGGCCGTTTTTTTTGTATGGATGATCAGAAGGAAACAAAGAACATAAATCAGTATATAAAAAATGAGTAATTACACTAAACTGCCTGCAATTTTACTTTTAGAAGATGGCACAGTTTACCATGGTAAAGCTGCCGGAAAAATTGGCACCACTACCGGAGAAATCTGTTTTAATACCGGTATGACAGGTTACCAGGAAATTTTTACGGATCCTTCTTACTTTGGCCAAATCATGGTAACCACAAATGCGCACATTGGTAACTACGGAACCGCTGAGGAAGAGATCGAGTCAAATCAAATACAGATTGCAGGACTTGTTTGTAAAAATTACAGTGTGCCCTTTAGTCGTAAACTTGCAAAGGAATCAATACAGGGTTATTTCCAGGATGGAAATTTGGTTGGAATTTCGGATGTTGACACTCGCGCACTCGTAAGACATATCAGAAATAAGGGAGCCATGAATGCTATTATTTCTTCTGAAATACTAGACATTGATGCACTCAAAGCAAAACTGAAAGAAGTGCCTTCTATGGAGGGACTGGAACTTTCGACACAAGTGTCTACTAAACAAGCTTATCACTTCGGGGATGAAAATGCTCGTTACCGGGTTGCCGTACTTGATTTGGGCGTAAAGAAAAATATACTACGCAATTTTTGCGATAGAGATGTATATGTCAAAGTGTTTCCTGCTAAAACTACGTTTGCCGAAATGGAAAGCTGGACTCCTGACGGCTACTTCATTTCCAACGGTCCCGGAGACCCTGCCGCAATGCCATATGCACTGGAAACCGTTAAAGAAATACTAAAAGCCGACAAACCTATGTTTGGCATCTGCTTAGGCCATCAACTATTAGCTTTAGCTAATGGAATTAGAACAGAAAAAATGTTCAATGGTCATCGTGGCATCAACCATCCTGTCAAAAACATCATCGCGGATCGATGTGAAATCACAAGCCAAAACCACGGCTTTGGGGTCGTAGCCGATGACGTGCGTAATTCGGATACAGTTGAAATTACGCATGTTAACTTAAACGACAAATCGATTGAAGGGATTCGCGTAAAGGGGAAAAAAGCATTCTCTGTTCAGTACCACCCGGAATCGTCGCCAGGCCCACATGATTCAAGATATCTTTTTGACGATTTCACAGCCATGCTGACAGCGTAAATTAAGGTGGTTTAATTTTGTTATTAAGCTGTAAAAGAATATATTTGAAATAGAATACGCTTCGTGTAAAAAAGACACGAAGCTAGCTCAAACCCATATTAAAAAAAATTCAAAATGAGTTCAATTATTGATGTACATGCGCGGCAGATATTAGATTCGCGCGGAAACCCAACAGTAGAAGTAGATGTAACAACTGAGAACGGTTTCGTTGGACGTGCAGCTGTTCCTTCCGGCGCGTCTACGGGAATGCATGAAGCGGTAGAATTGCGCGATGGCGATAAATCAAGATATTTAGGGAAAGGGGTATTGAAAGCTGTCGAGAATGTAAATACTAAAATCGCAGAAGCTTTAAGAGGTATCGACGTTTTCGAACAAAACGCGATAGATAAAATCATGATTGAGCTGGATGGCTCTGAAAATAAAGGAAACTTAGGTGCGAACGCTATTCTAGGCGTCTCTTTAGCCGTTGCAAAAGCCGCAGCACAAGAAAGTCGTCAACCCCTATATAGATATATTGGCGGTGTGAATGCAAACACTTTACCGATCCCAATGATGAATATTATTAATGGCGGATCGCACTCCGATGCACCTATTGCATTTCAAGAGTTTATGATCATGCCTGTTGGTGCGCCCTCTTTTTCTGAAGCGCTTCGTTGGGGAGCAGAGGTCTTTCACAATCTAAAGTCGATCTTACACGATAGAGGCTTGTCAACCGCGGTAGGCGATGAAGGTGGTTTCGCTCCGACCTTTGATGGAACAGAGGATGCGATCGAGACGATTCTAAAAGCGATCGAAAAAGCCGGTTATAAACCAGGCGATCAAATTTGCTTGGCGCTTGATTGTGCTTCATCAGAATTCTATAAAGATGGTCAATATGACTACACAAAATTTGAGGGAGATAAAGGGGCCGTACGTAGCAGTGCAGAACAAGCGGACTATTTGGCACAATTAACAGAGAAATATCCTATTATTTCAATTGAAGATGGTATGGCCGAAGACGATTGGAATGGCTGGAAATTGTTAACCGAGAAAATTGGTGCAAGAGTTCAATTAGTAGGCGATGATTTATTCGTTACAAATGTAAAACGCCTTCAACAGGGAATTGACAACGATACAGCGAACTCTATTTTGGTGAAAGTAAATCAGATAGGTTCTTTAACAGAAACTATCGATGCGGTTAGCTTAGCACAAACGAATAGTTACACATCAGTTATGTCGCATCGTTCGGGCGAAACTGAAGATAACACTATTGCAGACTTAGCAGTTGCATTGAACTGTGGACAAATCAAGACAGGTTCAGCATCCCGTTCTGATCGGATGGCGAAATATAATCAATTATTACGTATTGAAGAAGAGTTAGGCAGTAATGCTAAGTTTTTAGGAAAAAGCTTCAAATTTGCTAAATAAACAACTTTTAGCAGTTAATAAAAGACCTGTAATCAAATTGATTGCAGGTCTTTTTTATTGTAAAATTTTATGCTTAGGTTTGCGAAGGAAAGGAGCACAGACATGAAACAATTAATCAACATTGCTAGAAACAAATACATCATTGCAACTATCGCATTTATCGTCTGGATGCTTTTCTTTGACCGAAATGATATCACTTCCCAGTACAAATATCAATCGCAGTTAAAAAACTTAAAGGATGAAAAAGAGTTCTATATACGGGAAACAGCCATCGTGAAAAAAGACTTGGAGGAACTTACCTCCAATCTTACAAGGCTTCAAAAATTTGCGCGAGAAAAATATTTGATGAAAAAAGACAACGAAGACATCTTTATCATTGAAAATAGCAAGCCTAGCGAATAGGCTTACTGTTTGTGCTCGTTCTCGTCACTGTACCTTTCTTACAACATACCCCCGCAAACGGAGACTACCTGACCATTTATATAAGAAGATAAATCTGAAGCTAGAAATAAGCAAGCATTTGCGACGTCTTCTGTTTCTCCTGCACGCTTTAGCGGTATATTTGCTTCCCAACCTTCTACAACTTTCGGGTCCAGTACATCGGTCATTTCTGTTCGGATAAATCCTGGAGCTATTACATTGGTTCTTATATTACGCGACCCCAATTCCTTTGCCATTGATTTGGAAAAACCAATGATTCCGGCCTTGGACGCCGCATAGTTTGCTTGCCCTGCATTTCCCTGCACACCAACTACTGAACTCATGTTTATGATAGAACCTTTTCTAGCCTTCATCATAACCTTCGAAACGGCCTTTGTTATATTAAAAACAGACTTTAAATTAACATCAATAACCTCGTCCCAATTTTCTTCTGTCATACGCATCAACAAACCATCTTTGGTTATACCGGCATTGTTCACCACAATGTCTATAGTACCAAATTCCTTCACAACATTACCTATAAGCTCCTCTGCTTCATCAAACTTGGATGCATCTGAACGATATCCTTTAACCTTCGTACCAAAGGATTGCAGCTCCTCTTCCAGCGCTTGCCCTTTTTCAACTGAAGACAGATACGTAAAAGCCACATTGGCTCCCTGTTCGGCAAACTTCTCAGCTATTTTTCTACCAATACCTTTGGACGCACCGGTCACCAATGCCGTTTTTCCTTCGAGTAATTTCATTCGTTGTATTCTTAAAATTTTAGACGCTAAAAATAAGATATTCCTGACAACTTTGGAATAAGCTGCCATTAATTTATTGTGAGACTGATTGCATGCAATCGTGAACTTGCAAAACCTAGCGAATGGCTAATATAAAATGGAGCTAGTCTAGAACAGGTATTGGGTTCTTATCTTGATCGATTGCTACGAAAGTGAAAGTTCCTTTTATAGCGATTTCGCGATGTTCTTCGTACATCTGCTCGACAAAGATTTCCACCCCTATTTTTAAACTTGTACGTCCTACTTTTTCTACTTTTCCAATGAGTTCAACAATGGTACCTGCCGGTATTGGCTTTGTAAAATCAATCCGGTCAGAGGAAACAGTGACCAATCGCTTTCTACAAAAACGTGTTCCGGTAATGAAAGCAACTTCATCCATTAAAGCCATAGCCGTTCCACCGTATAGTGTATCATAGTGATTCGTTGTATTAGGAAAAACAGCTTTAAAAATACTTGTCTCTGATTGTTTTATTTTTTCTTCCAGGGTCATTTTATAGTTCATTCGTTTCTATATATTCTTGCTTCAACGCTTGCAAGCACGCTGCGCAGAGACAATTATCGTATCGTTCACTTATATATTGTACCTCATTGACAGACAGCTCCACGGCGCTGCATTGACATTTGGAATACGAGTTTGCCCGACATTCGATCGAGGTGCCACAACGTTCACAGAGAACAATTTCATGTTTGACGAAAGTTGATTTCAAGGTTTCCAAACTTAGATAAATTGCATTTCATATGCAAGATGAATACCGTATATAAAATTGATTATTCATCATGGGAAAAATTTACCTAAAAAAGCTCCCAAGATGATTCTTAGGAGCTTTTCCATTTTTTTGAGAGACCTATATACGAATAAGCGCTTTCTGACCCTAAGAGCCGCAGGTTATGCAGCCTTCTTCCATTGAGCATACCGCTCCTGTTGGAATATCGTCCGGAACTGATTCTATTTTTGCAGGAATAACCGGTTCCATATTCTTACCTGCTTGATTTTCAACTGTAAACTTAACTGCTTGCGTAGCCGCTTGAGTGCGCAGATAATACATACCTGTCTTAAGCCCCTTTTTCCATGCATAGAAATGCATAGAGGTTAATTTCGCCGTCGTAGGTGTATTAACGAATAGATTAAGTGATTGCGACTGGCAGATAAAGGCACCTCTATCGGCAGCCATATCAATGATGTTTCTCATTTTAATCTCCCAAACAGTCTTGTACAATTCCTTGATATCTGCAGGAATTTCGTTGATGTCCTGAATAGATCCATTGGCCGCAATAATACGGTTCTTCATCTCATTATTCCACAAACCGAGCTCCACAAGATCACGTAAAAGATGTTTGTTAACAATTACAAATTCTCCACTCAATACCCGACGGGTATATATATTAGAGGTATAGGGTTCAAAACACTCATTATTACCTAATATTTGCGAAGTCGATGCTGTCGGCATCGGTGCAACCAGCAACGAATTTCTTACACCGTGTTTCTTAATTTCTTTACGTAAGCCTTCCCAGTCCCATCTACCACTATCCGGTTTAACATTCCACAAATCAAACTGGAATTTACCTTGTGAAAGTGGGGAACCTTTGAAGCTCTCGTAGGGGCCTTCTTTCACTGCCAAATCTTTCGAGGCAGTCATTGCTGCAAAGTAAATCGTCTCAAAAATATCCTTATTAAGTTGCTTCGCAGCCTCGCTTTCAAAAGGCATACGCATTAATATAAAGGTATCTGCTAATCCCTGCACGCCCAATCCGACAGGGCGGTGACGAAGATTGGAATTACGGGCCTCATCCACCGGATAATAATTATTATCAATAATACGGTTGAGATTGATGGTCACTTGGTACGTGATATCAAACAACTTTTGATGATCGAATTCACCATTATCTACATATCTCGGTAAAGCAAGAGAAGCCAGGTTACAAACAGCTACTTCATCAGCCGACGTATATTCTATAATTTCAGTACATAGATTGGAACTCTTGATGGTACCGAGATTTTGCTGATTCGATTTTCCGTTAGCCGCATCTTTATACAAGAGATAAGGGGTTCCTGTTTCAATCTGGGCATCCAAAATAGCAAACCAGAGATCCTGTGCCTTTACTATTTTCCTAGCCCTTCCTTCACGCTCATACTGCTCATATAGTTTTTCAAAAGCCTCTCCATGGCATTCTGCTAGGCCTGGAGCTTCATCAGGCGAAAACAAACTCCATTCGCCATTCTCTTCCACGCGTTTCATGAATAAATCCGGCACCCATAGGGCTAAAAATAAATCGCGTGCCCTTAATTCTTCCTTACCGTGGTTCTTCCGCAAATCGATAAAATCATAAACATCTGCGTGCCAAGGTTCAAGATATATAGCAAAGGCTCCTTTACGTTTACCACCACCTTGGTCAACGTACCGAGCGGTATCATTGAAAACACGTAACATGGGGATGATTCCATTACTTGTGCCATTCGTACCACTGATATAGGCTCCCGTAGCGCGTACGTTATGAATGCTTAATCCAATACCACCTGCACTTTGGGAAATCTTCGCTGTTTGTTTCAAGGTATCATAAATTCCCTCGATACTATCATCTTTCATAGTCAACAGGAAACAAGATGACATTTGCGGCTTCGGTGTACCCGCATTAAACAGTGTGGGTGTTGCATGCGTAAACCAACGTTCACTCAGCAAGTCGTAGGTTTTGATAACACTTTCGATATCATGTTTATGAATACCTACTGCTACACGCATAAATAAATGCTGTGGTCTTTCGGCAATTTTCCCATTCAGCTTTAACAGATACGACTTTTCCAGCGTTTTAAATCCAAAATAATCGAAACTGAAATCCCGATCGTAAATAATATGGCTGTCTAGCTCCATGGCATTCGCCTGAATCACCTCGTAAACATCATCTGCTATTAACGGAGCTGGCTTTCCTGTTTTCGGGTCGATGTAATGATAGAGCAAGCTCATCGTTTCCGAAAAAGACTTAACTGTATTTTTATGTAAGTTGGAGACGGCAATTCTAGAGGCCAATAAGGCATAATCCGGGTGTTTAGTGGTTAAAGACGCAGCTGTTTCAGCAGCCAAATTATCCAGCTCTGAAGTGGTAACCCCATCGTATAAACCCTCGATTACCTTTCGTGCAACATCAATAGGATCCACTAAATCAGGATTTAAACCGTAGCACAGCTTTTCAATTCGTGCCGTTATCTTGTCAAATTTTACGGACTCGGAACGTCCATCTCGCTTAATTACATACATATTTTTCTCCTTTATTAGCTTTTAGCTGTCAGTATTTAGAACATTTTCTTTTTTCCAGAAACCGATTTCCGACTTCCGATCGCTGATGGCTTTAATTAAAAATCCTCATCCAAAGAAAAGCTGGCTTTTCCTTTTTCTCCGGTAACGCCGCTCTTCTGATAATCTCCTACACGTTTCTCAAAGAAATTTGTTTTGCCTTGCAGGGATATAAGTTCCATAAAATCAAATGGATTAGTAGCGTTATAGTATTTGCTATTACCAAGTTCTACCAACCACCTATCGGCCACAAATTCGATATACTGCTTCATCAAATCGGCGTTCATTCCGATAAGTTTAACAGGCAAGGCATCCGTTATAAACTCTTTTTCAATTTCTACTGCATCAATAATGATCTCCTGTACGCGTTCTTTCGGAAGCTTAGCTTCCAACATACTATACAATAAGCATGCAAATTCGCAATGCAAACCTTCGTCACGTGAAATCAATTCATTACTAAATGTCAAACCAGGCATCAACCCTCTCTTTTTTAGCCAGAAAATAGCGCAAAAACTACCGGAGAAGAAAATGCCCTCCACCGCTGCAAAAGCAACTAGGCGTTCAGCAAAAGAGCCATTTTCAATCCAACGTAAAGCCCATTCCGCCTTTTTCTTAACACATTCAACCGTTTCTATGGCATGGAATAACCGATCTTTTTCAACGGGATCTTTTACATAAGTATCGATCAGTAGAGCATAAGTTTCAGAATGAATATTCTCCATCGCGATCTGAAATCCATAAAAGCTCCTAGCCTCCGGCAGTTGCACCTCGCTCATAAAATTTATGGCCAGGTTTTCGTTCACAATCCCATCACTCGCCGCAAAAAAAGCAAGAACATGCGATATAAAATGGCGCTCTCCATCATTTAGGTTTGCCCAATCCTTTAAGTCGCCGGATAAATCAATTTCTTCAGCCGTCCAGAAACTCGCTTCGTGCTTTTTGTACATATCCCAAATCGCCGGATAATTAATCGGAAGGATTACAAATCGATCTTTATTTTCTCTTAACAATACTTCATTTTCTTGGCTCATAGTTTTACGTTTTATGTATAGGCATTTATAAAAAGATAATCGTCCTCACGGCTAATCTCCTTTACCCAAAGAAACCGTCAATTAAAATTTAATAGAAACGATGATTACTTATTCAGCGGAAATCTAGTACTTGTACCGGCTTTTGAAATGCTTTTAAACCAGGGAAACAGCTTAGAAAATGGTTACAAGCCCGTGCTTTATTGGAAATTCATTAACAACATAATCGCTGACTAAGTATTTCAAAGAACATATCCTTGATCTTCTAACAAAGATAATCTTTGAAAGCTTCGAGCGTTAATCGAAGTTTTGCACAATGTGTTAGTTATTCACACACTTAAAGTGAAATGTCAATTCCAATCTTTTTGAGAAGCATAGAGGCATTGAAAATCTTACAAGCGCCTTCTTTCAACTTATAATCGAAAACCATTTCCCCCTCTATCACCTGTATATCGAAATGATAATTTTTCAAATAGCCGGGATTGGTGTCTTCTAATTTCGCTAACTGAAGATCATGAGTGGCAACCATACCAACCCCCCGGTCTTTTATTAGCTTTTCTATAACTGCTTTAGAGCCTAAATATTTGTCAACTGAATTGGTGCCTCGTAACATTTCGTCCACCAAAAAGAAAGTGTTCTTTTGCGTATTAACCACTTTTAGAATCATATCCAATCGATCTAGCTCTGCCTTAAAGGTTGAAGTACTTTCATTCAATGAATCCCGGATACGCATGTAGGTAATAATATGCATTACTGAAAGCTCTAAATGCAGCGCACAAACGGGTGCCCCGCTAAGCGCTAATACCATATTGGCGCCTACTGTTCGAAGAAAGGTGCTCTTCCCCGCCATATTAGACCCGGTGATTAAAGCCAGACGATGACCATCTAAAGAATAGTCATTTGGCACAGAACTGACCGTAGGAATGAGCGGATGTCTTAGACCTTCGGCCTGCAGGATATGAGCATCGGTTGGTATAATACGCGGATAATTCCACGAAGGATCATTAATCCTTATAAAAGCAAAACTTACCAAGGCCTCTAAGCAAGCCAATTCATCAAACAACTTTGCCATCTCATAATGATGGGTTTTACGCCAATCCAAAATGGCGAAGACTTGCCTAAAGTCCCAAAG
Source organism: Olivibacter sp. LS-1 (assembly GCF_008245145.1). Taxonomy (GTDB): domain Bacteria; phylum Bacteroidota; class Bacteroidia; order Sphingobacteriales; family Sphingobacteriaceae; genus Olivibacter; species Olivibacter oleidegradans. Next base: position 6,038,084 of record NZ_CP041643.1, read on the forward strand.
GAAAATACCGTTCAGAAAAGTCGCTACCAGTATGTTTAAACGGTAGTCCAGTTTGTTAATCAACGATCCGAGCTCTCTAATGCTTTGTGATATGGTCTTCTCCCCTTCCTTTTGTCCTTTAGACAGCAAACCGTCTTTTAGCAAATCGGCTTGCCATCCTCGACGTTCAACGCTTTCATATACCTTTCCAAAACGTTCCAGTAAGTTTCCCATCCGACCAATACCAGCGGCGATCTGTGAAACCTTTCCGGCATAGGCCATCGTAAGCAAAATATTAAATATAAACAAAAGCAGGGCAATGTTTGAAAAAGGAGTCCCATAAAAGAACGACAAGGCAATATTTATTGACAAAATATAAGGCGCTACCTTTGTATAAAAGCGCAACAAGCTATTTCCAAAATCGGCATAGGGTTTATTCAAATAGCTGACCAGGGTATCTTTGAAATTAGATTGTTCTTTTAGGGCGAAAACTAATCGAGCTAAAAAGTTCAACCCCCAAGAAGGATCTTCTTCGAGTTCTTTCACCGCTTGCTGGCGATCTGCAATCTCTTTATCAGTTGCTGCGACAGACAACCAACGAGCTAGCATACTTCTCCCGTCTATTGTCGCAGCCCGATTTATTCTGTGATAAATTGAATTGATTCCAAAAACATCTAAATCACTGGTATATCCATGTTTATCATTAATAAATTCGGCGCCATCACTATAAATGCTCGTCGTCCCAGCTTGGCAATTCAACTCATTCTCTACTATCGTTAAATCATCTTCTGCTTCCTCCTTATCTTTGGTCAACTTACTTTGCTTCGCTACCAGCCACATAAATACAATGAGAATCAGAAAAGAAGATATAAGCGTCAACCAGACACTTTCTGATTGTACCACCTTAAATAAAACTACACCTCCTCCTAGAATTAATGCTAATCGGGCGAAAGATAGCCGATTAATAATACGATTAAAGCGCTTGATTTTATCTTGTGTCAGCTGGCGTTTTTCTTGGTAAAATGCAACAATAGGGGTATTCATAGCTTTCTAAGATAAGGCTTAAAATTGAATTACCGATAGGTGAAATAAAAAAATCCCGAACTGCAGCTAACGGTTCGGGATGTAAAAAAACCAATATCGGCTCTATGTACGTCTAGAATTTATAGGTAAAACCAGCTCCAAAAATTTGCTTAACCTGTAAACCTTTTCCTTTGTAATTCACACCGTCCCTTTCTTTTGGAACATCCGTATTATCATCATAGATCATTTGAACGCCGGCATTCACGGAAACAAATCGATTGACCTTCATGAAAATATTGAGCGTATAATCGACATCCACATTTTTTGGGTCTTCTAAATAGTTAGAGTATAAGCGTAGGATATTTTCTATGCCGATATTTTCCATGATATTTTTACGATAGTAAGCGTCAAAAGAGGCACCAAATTCAAAGCGGCTTTTTTTACCTGGATCAACTCCAAAGGCCCCTTGATCTGCAAGTTCCTGATTAGTTACAAAAACAAACCTAGGGGATGCAGGTGATAAATTGAAACGGAAATTATCCGATTCTTTATAGGCAATACCAGGGCCAAAACTCAGGTACGCAGGTGCCAATCCGGCAGAAATTAACGCTTCTCTGCTTCCATCCGCATTATAATTGTATCCATTTGCAAACTGCGAGTTGAAATTCATAAAGAAAGTATATAGCCACTTAGGCGCAGCCTGATATCCCAATAAGCTGTTTAGTAAAATACGGTCATCATTCTTCCGCCAGCCTAAATCTTTTTGTTTGGTCAAACCATATGCCGCTAAAACTTTGTTATCCCAGCTCCATTTATCTTTCTTATAGTTGAAATCATAGTTCAGCACTAAGTTGGCCGATAAGGAATTTATTCCTCCTGCAGCCCAGTTGGAAAACGTGCTCTGATTGATTAGAAATGTATTCTCACCATGAATTTTCCAAATAGAATCAGGATTTGTTTCTTGTGCATGTAGACAACATAAAAGTGACACAAAAAGAGATGTTAACAGTACGACTTTTTTCATCGGAAATGATTTTTAGGTGCGCTTAGACTGGCACCGATGGTTTAACAATTGTAAAAACGCCCGAAGCAAACGCCCCTAAGCCTTCACATTAATTAATTTTCCGCAAAATTAAAAAATAAATATATTTATTATTTATAAAAAAGGGATTTGTGTATTAATATCCTTTATTTTGTGTATTAATTTCCAATTGTACGAAATTTAACATCGTAAAAAACGGCATATAAAACGCTGCACTGCACGCAACACTTGAATACAAATGAAAATCACCTTGCTTTGTATAGGAAAAACGGATGAGTCATATCTAAATACAGGAATTGACAAATACCTGCAAAGACTTAAGCATTACATAAATTTCTCGATGACTATTATCCCTGATATTAAGAATACGAAGCATCTATCCCCTGATCAGCAAAAAGCCAAGGAAGCTGAACAAATTTCAAAACAACTGAACGCAACAGATACGATTGTCCTTTTAGACGAGAAAGGAATGGCTCCCCGGTCGATTGATTTTGCTAAGTATTTAGAAAGGCACATGTTGAATGGAACCCAGCATTTAGTCTTCATAATTGGCGGACCCTACGGCTTCGATAACAGCCTATATGTCCGTGCTCAGAAAAACAAGCTTTCTCTGTCCAACATGACTTTTTCTCACCAAATGATTCGCCTATTTTTCGTCGAGCAGTTATACAGGGCGTTTAGCATTCTTCGAGGCGAACCTTATCATCACGAGTAATTTTTTACTTTTTTATGGAATTTTTGATGAGTTTTCATCAAACAAATGAGGGAGTAGAACACTTAAGTAAAATAACCCATCACAAAGCTACCAGGTTTTCACCATTTTGTAAAGGAGGATCTCATGAAATTACCAAGCACAAGAAAATATCACTATAAGGGAATCAATACCGGTAAAGAAAGTCAAAATATGTGGATAATGATTGTAATTGGCATTGCTTTAGCCGCATTGATTATTTTCATTCTTTAATCAGCGATTACCTTTAAAACGTAACGGGGGCCTAAAAAGAACACCCCCGTTTATTGGATGCAGATCGCTATTTCGCGAGCTCTTCTCTTTCTACTTTTTTATCCTCCCCTACAGCTTCAGCATCAAGCGGAGCAGGAGCTTCTTCATCAAACAAAGGAAATCCCTTTAAAATGACAAACCAGTTAATTATTTTCTTAATATCGGAAGAGTATACACGTTCTTCATCGTGATCCGGCGCAACTTCATTAAAAAACGCACGCAACTTGTCACCGCTATCTTTCTTTGCATCCGGCAACGACGATAGACCTTTCATTTTTTCAAAAATGTCGATAAGTTTAATATCGTCTTCCGTTCCAAAAATGGTTATATCTTCCAAGGAAGCCATTTTTGCAGTTGATATATTAACAACAATCTTCACACGTTTTTCATCCAGGCTTTCCAAAATGAAACCTGTTTTGTTTTGTCCTATCAGCTTAAATAAACCCGGACGTCCTGTGACGGAAACTATTCCTCTTAAATTCATCTATATCCCTTTTTAAAACGTTTACAATATCACTTATTCCTCAATGACTTCTACACTTAAAATTTTGTCTCCCTGACGGATGTCATCAATAACATCGACATTTTCGACAACCTTGCCAAAGCAGGTATGATTGCGATCCAGGTGAGCGGTATTATTTCTGCTATGACAAATAAAAAATTGCGATCCACCTGTATTTCTACCGCGATGAGCCATCGATAATACACCGCGATCGTGGTATTGATTCTCTCCATCTAATTCACAGTCGATCGTATATCCCGGCCCCCCTGCTCCCGTACCGGTTGGGTCTCCTCCCTGAATCACAAAATCAGGAATCACCCGATGAAATACCGTACCATCATAAAAGCCGGATTTCGCGAGTTTAATAAAATTTGCCACATGTCCAGGTGCATCTTTATCATAAAATTGCACCGTCATATCACCTTTCTCAGTTTTTATAATTGCTTTACTCATATCAGTATTATTAAATGGCAAAGGTAATCATTTGATCCTTTCTCTTTCTGTAATTTTATTTATTTATTGCTGTGAAGGGATTAGATAGGGACGATAATATACTAATCGTAAAACTTCCAGCTAACGCCGAACCGCATGCCGGCAGGAGCCATCGGATAGCGCCTTACGGTGTAATACCCTCTTGAGAAGAGTCCCTGACTGGCATTATCATATCTCAGAAAGAAATTTGTTCTTTTTAAGGTTGCTGTCACCCAAGGATCCACAATCGGATAGCTAGAAAACTCAATTGGTGTAATCTCGTTCCCGTTTGCATCTACACCTCCATAATAGGGCCGATAAAATTGCCCTATGTTGATTGCATAAGCAGGCGCAACATAAGGGGTGTTAAAACGGATGTCAAAACCAATATTAAGATTGATTACTTTTACCAAAATGGTATTATAATAGAAGCTATGCCAAGTATAAAACTCCGGTGTCATCAATATATCGTTGTAATCTGATTTTTGGTATACAACGTAATTATCAAAATGCAATTTGTCAAAAAAAGTAAAATCCTTACCTAAGGTCAACTTCAATAAATTGATGGGCGATTCGTGTTGAGCCACTTCAATAACCCGTAACAATTCGGATCGATGATCCGGGTTGTCAACTTCTTTGTAATACGTATAGTTGTTTATTAAAAAGTACTCAGCTTTTGCTAAAAAACGAAAACGGGGATTTTCATAAGCAGCCGATAAGTTGGTTGTTTTGATTTTATCTAATCGATCATTATTGTCCCATTTGTGGTATGTATAGTTTACAGACTCTGCAAGGTATTCCGGTGATTGATTCTGAAAATACCCTGCGAGTACGAGTCGGCCAACGGTATTGTTATACAGAAGATTAGCTTGTGCTCCATAATGGAAATCCCCAAAATTCCGCCCGGTAATTATCTGTCTAAAGTCTGTCGTAATATTTACACGATCACTAAAGCGATACCCCAATCCAGCTTTTAAAGTAATGTTTTGAAAAGACATGTCCCGGTACCGATTGGAAGCAAGCGTATCCTGAACGCTTAACGAGTCTCGCCCTTGTTTATAAAACATAAGATCATGTTGCAACCCTAAATCGAGTTTTACCTCATTTTTAATAAATGAAACGGACTTTCCACGCAGCGAGAAACTATAAACAAAGTCATTGGTAATGGTTGTCAACATGGTCGAATCATTGGTTAAAACAGATTCACTAAAAGGCAATGCTCCATTAGGATCAGCTTCGTTCTTGAAGAACTTGTATTTCTTACTATTGAGTTTCAAACTATGTGCCACTGACATGGTTGGCAATACTTGTTGTTCTTGCGTTCCTTTATTAAGCGTATCGAGTCGACCAATAAACATGCTTTGTCGTAAAAAAAAGCTGTGATCTGTCCAGGTATTTCTCGGACGTTGTTCTCGTTGTTGACTTAAGCGTACCTCAAAGGATTCAGGATTCGAATTTTCCGGCTGTACCCGGAATATGCTATCGTTTAGAATTGAGCCATTCTCTGTAGCGACGAGCGTATTAAATATCAACGCTGATTGCAAGTTGTACCGCAGGTTAGGCGACTCATACCAAGTATAAATTGCAGGCTGTATATCGTTGTAACGCTGATTTTGATAAAATCCTCGTGCTAAAGATGCGTTAAAATTAGCGCCAACACTCCAATTTGGCTTGATATTCTGACCTATTTTTGCACTAAAAACCTGATCTCCGGTAACAAAATACAATTCGGAAAAGGGTGATCGCGCCCTGTAAAAGCGAATAGAATCAAGCGTCAAAAGATAGCGATCCATAGCGGTAAACCCCGTTCTGAAACCAATTTCTGTTGTAGGAGAAAACAGTAAATCACGCGTAGCTAACCCATAGTTCCCAAGATTCATTGTCGGACTTTTAGGCTTCGTTTGGGGATTGTAATATTGAAACCCCTTTAAGGTTGTATCCAGTGGAACCGTAAATGTCCCCTGTTTCAAACGATCTAAAGTTGTATACCGTATATAAGACGCATTGTAAATAATCGAGTCCTGTTGTGCCTCTTCCGCTCGACGAAGCGAATCCAAATCGGCGCCCCACTCCTCTTGCTCTTGAGCAAAGCTATGACCGGCGAAAAGACACAAAACAAAAAGGAAAAAACAGGCACGCAAATGCTTAATCATTCTGGCAAAGCTAGTAATTCTTTTAAAATTAACGTCATCTTTGGTTCTGCCGTTTTAGCTACCTCAATGATATCTTCGATTGATACGACTTCCAAATTTTCATGAAAACCCTCATCCGTAACTACCGATACAGCAAAAACCGGTAAGCCCATGTGATTAGCCACAATAACCTCCGGAACTGTACTCATTCCTACAATATCGCCACCTATTAGGCGCATATACTTATATTCAGCACGAGTTTCCAGATTAGGGCCAGCCGTAGAAACATAAACGCCTTTATGCACTCGGATGTTACTTTCCGCCGCAATATTTAACGCTTTTTGTATAAAATCTCTGTTATAGGGTTCGCTCATATCCGGAAAGCGAGGGCCAAGATCATCGTTATTCGGACCACGTAATGGACTTTCAGGCAACAAGCTAATATGATCATCAATAAAGACAAGATCACCTTTCTTTATCGCTGGATTTAATGATCCTGAGGCATTCGATACGAACAACTTTTGTATACCGAGCAGCTTTAGAACACGTACGGGGAATGTAATCTCTTGCATATTATAACCTTCATAATAATGAAGTCTACCCTGCATTGCTACTACCTTTTTACCGCTTAAGGTACCGAAAATCAATTTACCCGAATGGAATTCAAGGGTAGAAACAGGAAAGTTCGGAATATGAGCATACATAAGTTGGTGCTCAACCGCTATATCTTTCACGAGACCACCTAAACCGGTTCCTAAAATAATGCCCACTTCGGGTTTAAAATCTCCTATTCTTTGTTCAATATAAGTAACGGTTTCTCCTAATGATCTATACATATAATCACTTTTATCTTTTAAAAAGGGTTATTTACACCTGCTTGCCAAATACTTGATCTTTAATTAAGTTGTCGAAACTTGGTCCACTCGCATTATGGTGAAATTTCGTTTCTATCGGTATATAATGTAAAGGCAAATCTTCAATATGCGAGCGCAGTTCCGGATCTCGCAAACGCATGGCATCTTTCTCTGTCGTTACGATTAAACAATCGCCCAATGATTGCCAATACCTTTTTATCTTAAGTAAATCACCAGCTGTATAACGATGATGATCCGGAAATTCAATCATTTTCAATACGTTGCCTTTTGTTGTTAAATAATTGCAAAACGGTGTTGGATTGGCAATACCCGTCATTACTATTAGGCGGGCGTTTATTGGAAAAGACTCTTTTTCATCCGTCATCAAATTTACTAAATCGCCATATTCAATATAAGAGAAAAATGTGGGGAGTTCTCTTTCTAATTTTAGTAATTGTAGGCATCGCTGCCTATCCGTTTTTGAAAGTGCCTCCGGCGACTTAGTAATAACGATAATATCAGCGAAATTTCGTCGCATAAATAAATCTCTATAATTTCCGGCGGGGAGTACCCATTTGTTTTCCTGAAGGCTTTCAAAATCGAACAGTAAAATACTAATGCCTGGCTTTAGTCTTCTATGCTGAAAAGCATCGTCTAAAACAAAAATATCGTGGCTTGGCATCAGCTGTCTCAATCCCTCCACTCTATCCTCGCAAACAGCGACTGTAACGCATGGAAATTTTCTTTTAAATTGCAACGGCTCATCCCCTACTTTTTCAGCCGTACTGCCTCCCTGCACTTCGAGGTACCCGGTGCTTTTCCTTCCATAACCTCGACTTAGCGTCGCTATGCTTACACCGGCAAATAAACGCAAAAGGTATTCAGTCATCGGGCTTTTACCTGCCCCACCAAGTACTAAATTGCCAATAACAATGACCGGTTTATCAAAACCATAACTATTTGCGAAACCTCGGTCGTAAATAAAATGTCTGAAAAATAAGATAGCGCCATATAGCCAAGAGAACGGAAGTAATAAAAGGCGCAGTTTTTTCATCTGTTTTTTTCGATACCAAGTAACAAAGGTAATAAACAAACGGTTAAATACCGATTTCAATTGCAGAGCTATCGGGCTTTTGGTACCTTTGCCAAGTATCACACAAAATAAAAATATATTATGTTAAAAGGATTTTTTAGTGTCCCTACCCCTATAAACGAGCCGGTATATGCCTATGCTCCCGGAAGTAAGGAACGCGCTTTATTGCAAGAAGCCTTGCGTACTGCAAGATCGCAGGAGGCGGATATTCCCATGTTTATAGGTGGCCAAGAAATAAGGACTGGAAATAAGGGCGAGTTAAGACCTCCGCATGACCACAAACACTTATTGGGATATTATCATAAAGGCGGCAAGAACCACGTAACCGACGCCATTAACGCTGCTTTAGAAGCAAAGAAAAATTGGGAAGATTTGCCGTGGGAACATCGGGCTAGTATCTTCTTAAAAGCCGCCGATTTAATAGCCGGTAAATACCGTTACAAGCTAAATGCGGCCACTATGTTAGGGCAGTCAAAAAATGCATATCAGGCAGAAATCGATTCAGCTTGCGAAATCGTTGACTTTCTCCGATTTAATGTGAAATATATGAGCGAAATCTATTCGCAACAACCTCCTGTTTCTTCTGATGGCGTGTGGAATCGCGTAGAGCAACGGCCTTTGGAGGGATTTGTATTCGCATTAACTCCCTTTAACTTTACTGCAATAGCGGGAAACTTACCTAGCTGTGTTGCTATGATGGGAAATGTGGTTGTATGGAAACCTGCTGACACGCAAATCTATGCAGCTCATTTGTTAATGGAAGTTTTCCACGAGGCAGGCGTACCGGCAGGCGTTATCAATTTGATTTATGCACATGGGCCGGATGTAGGTGAGGTGGTCTTTAATCATCCGGACTTTGCCGGCATACACTTTACCGGATCTACTGCCGTTTTCCAAGAAATATGGAAAACGATTGGGACAAACATCCATAAATACAAAAGTTATCCACGTATAGTTGGTGAAACCGGTGGTAAAGATTTCATTTTAGTTCATCGATCGGCTGATATAAAAGCGGCGAACACCGCCATTGTTCGAGGGGCTTTCGAATATCAGGGCCAAAAATGTTCAGCGGCGTCACGCGTGTATATTCCACAGTCACTATGGCCTGCGCTTAAAGAATTAATGACGAAAGATATCAATTCCTTTAAGGTAGGACCTACTGAAGATTTTTCAAATTTCATCAACGCCGTTATTGACGAAAAGTCTTTCGATAAGCTTACAAGATACATTGATCAAGCAAAATCAGATGAAGATGCAGAGGTAATTATCGGTGGCGAGTACGATAAAAGCGTTGGCTATTTCATTCAACCTACGGTAATCCTTGCCAAAACACCGGATTATGTAACTTTAAAAGAAGAGTTGTTTGGCCCGGTACTTACTGTTTACGTCTATGAAGACGAAAAATGGGAAGATACCTTACGATTAATAGATCAAACTTCGATTTATGCCCTTACCGGTTCTGTTATAGCACAAGATCGTTATGCCATAGCGCAAGCCTCTGATGCATTAAAAAATGCCGCAGGCAACTTTTATATAAATGATAAATGTACGGGCGCTGTGGTTGGCCAACAACCTTTTGGAGGTGCAAGAGGTTCCGGTACGAACGACAAAGCAGGCTCAATGATCAATTTATTACGTTGGGTTTCTCCACGCACTATCAAAGAGTCATTTAACCCACCAACGGATTATCGTTATCCGTTTTTGGAACAGGAGTAAACTAAAAAAGAAGGGATCACTTTGCGCAAGTGATCTCTTCCTATTGTATGCTAAAAAGTTAAATACCTAATTCTACCTGAAAAACCCCTCCCCATCGATTTCCCTTACCATCAAGCGCAAAGACTCCCTGCTTAGTCTGATAATTCACATTCAGTTGAAATTTGATCCGATGTTGATGTAAGTATTTCGTTGCGCCTAATTCAATAATTTCGGTTTCTTGCTGGTAATCCCCGATGCTTGCCCCGGGTTCCAACCATGAATAGCGTCCAGCCAGCTCATAATTGCTCTTGAATAAATAGGATATTTGTTGATTGATACCTTGGCCGTTAAAAGCATAAGCCGATTCGCCTGCTTCATTATAAGTAATTGCTTTATCCACGGTACGCTTTATGTACTCGAACTGGTATGCCCAACCATTATATTTAAAAATAGCATCTGCGAAATAGGTTTGAAGGGTAACAGGTTCATATAGATAATACCCAATCTGCCCACCACTCCTCGTTGTACCCACATTTTTACTATAGCCACCGCCAAATGAAACCTTTGGCGTTCTTTCCCGCATCAAATCGCCTTCGGAATAGTCGCCGTCATCAGTGAATGCCCCTAAAGGTAATAGTTCCGCACGCCCCGTGTAAGCAAGCCCCTTGTCGGTATTATTGGCAACACGACCTTCGCCTGTGGTTATAGCACCTTTTAAATGATAGACTGCGGTTTCACCTATCTTATTTTTATAGTAAGCCTTTATGCCGAAGTCGCGATCGATATTCATCGCAGCATTTACGATTGACCGATCGGCAAATTGCAACTGACCTGACGAATTAACTCGCTGCCGATTGCCAGGCAATTTATTTAAGCCAAAAGCTATATAAAAATTAGGGGTAAAGTTATAAAAGACAACCGCGTCACGAACTATATTTGCAACACCTGTATCATCGAAGTCTTGATCTCCTCGAGTAAAGGCAAGCTGAATGGTGTAAGAGAATTTAGGTGAGTATAAATATCCATCCACTCGCATACGGAGGCGTCTAACCCTGGCATCAAATTCCCGAATACCAAGATTATCTCCATCAATTGTTGATGCACCTAATCGATTTTGCATTCTGAAGCGAAAATTCATGTAGATTGTAGAGTCACTAGACTTAAACTGCAATCCTTTAAAATTTTTTAATGTAGGAAACTCGTCTCTCTCCCGCTGTGCCAATACTTCATCTACACAGAAAGAGAATACCATAAAACACACAATACGTGATAGCCGAATTATTTTCATCTTTATATTAAATAATGGTTACGAAAATATAGACTATATGTTAAGAAAACGTTAACAATAGATTAAGTATTTTGCAAAATCCGATTTATTAATAGCAAAGTAATATACAAATTACTACTCAAGTCCGTAATTAGTGAAAGAAAATAACGAATAAGGTTTAAAAAGCTGTATTTTTGCTCGCGTAAATTTTTGATGTAGACATGACACAAATCGAACAAATAGCCCCGACAGTAACCATGCAATTACGCCAAGCGGTTCTCTATCCGGAAAGTTCGATTGAATCGATCATTCTGGATGAAGATGACCTGGGCATTCATTTTGGTTTATACGATAATAACGAACTTATCGCTGTCGTATCGTTATTTGTGAGAGGTGAGGAAGCGCAATTCCGAAAATTCGCAACGGATAGTAGATATCAAAATAAAGGCTACGGGTCGACCCTATTAAATCACATTTCTCAATATGCTTATCAACAAGGATCGAAGATCATTTGGTGTAATGCACGCATTTCGGCTGTTCCCTTTTATAAAAAGCATCATTTTGTTGAGATTGGCGAAATTTTTAGAAAGGGACAGATAGAATACCTAAGAATGGAAAAAGCGCTGACAGAGAATTAATTGTTTACGACAAGCTTGTAATAATCAACCGTATAGAAGATGACTAAGAAATTTTTATTAATGTTTGTTTTTTTTCTCTTTTCAGTCCATGCATTTGGACAGAAAATACTCGTATGGTGCCCACCGACAGCTGAAATTGGCACTGGCAACGACAAGTTACGGGGAATTAATTTAAATATTGTATTTTCTGATCTGAGAAAAATCACCGACACAACACGTGTGGAATGTTCATCACAGGACATAATAAATCATATAGCTCAAGGGATTATGACTTCTTACCCTAGTGCAATTATTAATATATTAGATACAACCCAGTTTCATTCACCTGCAGAAAAGAATAAGATTACTGTCCGAATTGCTATAACAGCATATCATTCGGCCTCAGGCACTGATGCATCATCAGCTATTGGTAATAGCGAAGGTGATTTCAGTTGGGGGGCCTTACCCAAAAACAAATGGAATTCCGTCGCTGGATTTCATGTTGTTATCGAAGACAATCGGACAGAAACTAGCAAAACACTTACACGGAATATTGCGAACATTGTTTCGAGACCCAATATTGGCGGATCACTTACGGCAAAAAAAGCACTTTTCGAAGCCTATAATGAAGCAAATAGGGAATTACTTTATTTTATCGAGAGTACAATTCAACCGAATTAGTTGCTTGATAATATTCTTTTTTCCTAGTCAATATCTTGTTATTATCGAAGACTTAACATGAAATGAAAGAGTTCAAGCAGTATTTTATTATTCCCGCAAACCCTGAGGAGGTTTATTTAGCATTGACTATGGAACAGGCTATTAGGTTATGGACTGGCGATGAAGTAAGCATGTCCAATACGCCGAACTCAGAATTTTCTCTTTGGGATGGTAGTATTACCGGAAAAAATTTGATTTTGGAAAAGGACAAAAAGTTAGTCCAACAGTGGTATTTTGGTGATCAAATGGAGCCATCCATCGTTACGATCAAGCTTCATCCCCATAAAAAGGGAACATCTCTCGAACTTCTTCATACAAATATTCCTGATACAGATTACCAAGACATTGTAGAAGGATGGCAACAAGTATATATGGCTTCTTTGATTGACTTTTTCGAAGGTGAATAAGCTTCATGTAATGACAACTTGTATTTGTACCTGCTATAACGGTCTGCCCCCCTTCACTTAGCGCTCCTTAATAAGAGTCATATAGCCATTTCCTAGAACATAGAACGGAAGGTCTATATTTTTTACGATAATGATACAGTATGGAGGAATACGTGTCTTGCTTTCGACGGCACGCTTTGTTTTGGGAAGGGATATAATAAGAAAGGCCGCCGTGCAATGCACGGCGGCCTTCTGTAAAGATCGGCACCGACCTACTCTCCCACATGTTACTGCAGTACCATCGGCTCTGGCGGGCTTAACTTCTCTGTTCGGGATGGGAAGAGGTGGACACCGCCGATATAGGCACCTGAATATCTTATCTGAGTTTTACGTTTTAAGTTATTCGTTTTAAGTTCCCATAACCTGCAACTTATAACCTATAACCTACAACTTATAACCCGGTCGACATATATAACGGAAGAAAAAAAACAGGAAGACAACAGCCTGCTGCGCTTGAGAAAGCTTCGGGCTATTAGTACGGCTCGGCTGTGGTATCTCTACCTTTACACCTGCCGCCTATCGACGTGGTAGTCTCCCACGGCCCTGTAAGGAAGTCTCATCTCGTGGCTAGTTTCGCACTTAGATGCTTTCAGCGCTTATCTATTCCCGGCATAGCTACTCTGCCGTACACCTGGCGGCATAACAGATTCACCAGCGGCCGGTCCAACCCGGTCCTCTCGTACTAAGGTCAGCCCCACTCAGACTTCCTGCGCCCACAACAGATAGGGACCGAACTGTCTCGCGACGTTCTGAACCCAGCTCGCGTGCCACTTTAATCGGCGAACAGCCGAACCCTTGGGACCTTCTCCAGCCCCAGGATGTGACGAGCCGACATCGAGGTGCCAAACCTCCCCGTCGATATGAGCTCTTGGGGGAGATCAGCCTGTTATCCCCAGAGTACCTTTTATCCTTTGAGCGATGGCCCTTCCATGCAGAACCACCGGATCACTATGTCCGTCTTTCGACCCTGTCCGACTTGTATGTCTCACAGTCAAGCAAGCTTTTGCCATTGCACTCCGCGTACGGTTACCAAGCGTACTGAGCTTACCTTTGAAAGCCTCCGTTACCTTTTTGGAGGCGACCACCCCAGTCAAACTACCCACCAAACAATGTCCCCCCCGGAGGGGGGTTAGGAACCGGATACAGAAAGGGCGGTATTTCAAGGACGATTCCGCGGATCCTGGCGAACCCGCTTCAATATCTCCCGCCTATCCTACACATCCTGCACCCAGTCCCAATGTTAAGCTATAGTGAAGGTTCATGGGGTCTTTCCGTCCCGTTGCGGGTAACCGGCGTCTTCACCGGTACCACAATTTCACCGAGCTCATGGCCGAGACAGCGCCCAGATCGTTACACCATTCGTGCAGGTCGGAACTTACCCGACAAGGAATTTCGCTACCTTAGGACCGTTATAGTTACGGCCGCCGTTTACCGGGGCTTCGATTCAATGCTTCACCCGAAGGTTGACATCCCCTCTTAACCTTCCGGCACCGGGCAGGTGTCAGGCCTTATACGTCATCTTTCGATTTGGCAAAGCCATATGTTTTTGTTAAACAGTCGCCTGGGCCTTTTCACTGCGGCTTCTCCGTCGCCGGAGGAAGCGCCCCTTCTCCCGAAGTTACAGGGCCATTTTGCCGAGTTCCTTAGCCATGATTCACTCGAGCACCTTGGGATTCTCTCCCCGACCACCTGTGTCGGTTTGCGGTACGGGTCTTATATGCCTGAAGCTTAGCGGCTTTTCTCGGGAGTATGGTTACCCGCGCTATCGGCGCCCCCGGAGGTTTGCCGTACTTTCGGCCTTCGGCACTCGACCCGGATTTGCCTGGGTCACGTTTACCTACGGCCTTCAACGCACTATTCCGTCAGTGCGCGGCGGTGTCACTCCTCCGTCCCCGCTTCGCAGCATACAAGAGTACGGGAATCTTTACCCGTTGGCCATCCGCTGCCCCTTTCGGGTTCGCGTTAGGTCCCGACTTACCCTGATCCGATTAGCGTTGATCAGGAAACCTTGGTCTTTCGGTGGGCGGGTTTCTCGCCCGCCTTATCGTTACTTATGCCTACATTTGCTTTTCCGGAACGTCCACGGATACTCACGTAACCGCTTCTCCCGCGCCGGAATGCTCCCCTACCGATATTTCTATCCCACGGCTTCGGTGGTACACTTAATGCCCGTTTATTATCCACGCCCGGCCGCTCGACTAGTGAGCTGTTACGCACTCTTTAAATGAATGGCTGCTTCCAAGCCAACATCCTAGCTGTCTGGGCAACCGGACCTCGTTAGTTCAACTTAGCGTACACTCGGGGACCTTAGCCGGTGGTCTGGGTTCTTTCCCTCTCGGCGCAGGACCTTAGCACCCTGCGCCTCACTGCGGACCATATCTCCCGGTATTCGGAGTTCGTCTGGATTTGGTAGGATGTGACTCCCCCGCACCCAATCGGTAGCTCTACCTCCGGAAGACTCAATGTCCACGCTGTTCCTAAAAACATTTCGGGGAGTACGAGCTATTTCCCAGTTTGATTGGCCTTTCACCCCTACCCACAGGTCATCCGGAAACTTTTCAACGTTTATCGGTTCGGTCCTCCAGTACGTGTTACCGCACCTTCAACCTGCCCATGGGTAGATCACAAGGTTTCGCGTCTACCTCCACTGACTGTACGCCCTGTTCAGACTCGCTTTCGCTTCGGCTGCGCGGCTTAACCGCTTAACCTCGCCAGTGAAGTGTAACTCGTAGGCTCATTATGCAAAAGGCACGCCGTCACCCCCATTGGGGCTCCGACAGTTTGTAAGCACACGGTTTCAGGTTCTCTTTCACTCCCCTGTTCGGGGTTCTTTTCACCTTTCCCTCACGGTACTGGTCCACTATCGGTCTCTCGGTAGTATTTAGCCTTGGCGGATGGTGCCGCCGGATTCCCACAGGGCGTCTCCGACCCCGCGGTACTCAGGAACTCACTAGGCCGGTCCTCATTGCGTGTACGCAGCTCTCATGCTCTACGGCGGGCCTTCCCAGACCCTTCCACTTCTTCCGACCGTGCCACATTGTGGTCCTACAACCCCGCATATGCCGTAACATATCCGGTTTGGGCTCTTTCCCTTTCGCTCGCCACTACTCAGGAAATCATTATTATTTTCTTTTCCTGCGCCTACTTAGATGTTTCAGTTCGGCGCGTTCGCGTTGTTAAACGGCATGTCTTCAACATGCCGGGTTTCCCCATTCGGAAATCGCCGGATCTCATCTCATTTGCAGATCCCCGGCGCTTATCGCAGCTTATCACGTCCTTCATCGCCTCCGAGAGCCTAGGCATCCCCCGTGTGCCCTTTCTTACTTTCTTCTCCCCGTACCCTTTTGCCGTACGGGGATGCTTTTGTGTCACGTCCCTTCCCCGTAGGAAAGAAACGTCTCTGCTGTTGTCTTCTCTTGTGTTTTTTCTTCCGATATGTCAAAGAACTTTTTTTTCAGATTAAAAGGTCAAAATCAAAAAGTAAAAACGACCGGCGTACCGCGTTTTTGAATTTTGAATTTTTACTTTTGAATTTGAAAAGCGTGGAGAATAACGGATTCGAACCGTTGACAGCACCCTGCATTATATCACTGCGGCCTGTCCCCGTGACCATCCTCCCTTTTCAGGTAGTCCCGAGCAGATTTGAACTGCTGACCCCTACATTATCAGTGTAGTGCTCTGACCAACTGAGCTACGGGACTGCTTCGCTTCCGCACCGGTGACCCCGAAGGGGCACTGTGGCACTTTCCTCTTTTTTCTCTCTCTCTTTTTTCAAGAAATCTTCATGGCGTAACAGAACGGCCCGAGGGCCCTCTAGAAAGGAGGTATTCCAGCCGCACCTTCCG
Source organism: Olivibacter sp. LS-1 (assembly GCF_008245145.1). Classification (GTDB taxonomy): domain Bacteria; phylum Bacteroidota; class Bacteroidia; order Sphingobacteriales; family Sphingobacteriaceae; genus Olivibacter; species Olivibacter oleidegradans. The sequence continues at coordinate 6,054,773 of NZ_CP041643.1, forward strand.
GTACGGCTACCTTGTTACGACTTAGCCCCAATTACCGGTTTTACCCTGACACGCTCCTTGCGGTTACATGCTTTAGGTACCCCCGGCTTTCATGGCTTGACGGGCGGTGTGTACAAGGCCCGGGAACGTATTCACCGCGTCATTGCTGATACGCGATTACTAGCGAATCCAACTTCACGGGGTCGAGTTGCAGACCCCGATCCGAACTGTGAGGGGCTTTCTGAGATTGGCTTCACCTCGCGGTGTCGCTGCCCTCTGTACCCCCCATTGTAGCACGTGTGTAGCCCCGGACGTAAGGGCCATGATGACTTGACGTCGTCCCCGCCTTCCTCTCTGTTTGCACAGGCAGTCTGTTTAGAGTCCCCACCTTGACGTGCTGGCAACTAAACATAGGGGTTGCGCTCGTTGCGGGACTTAACCCAACACCTCACGGCACGAGCTGACGACAGCCATGCAGCACCTAGTTTCCTGTCCCGAAGGACCTGTCCATCTCTGGACAATTCAGTAACTTTCAAGCCCGGGTAAGGTTCCTCGCGTATCATCGAATTAAACCACATGCTCCTCCGCTTGTGCGGGCCCCCGTCAATTCCTTTGAGTTTCACCCTTGCGGGCGTACTCCCCAGGTGGAACACTTAACGCTTTCGCTTGGACGCCGACCGTCTATCGCCGACATCGAGTGTTCATCGTTTAGGGCGTGGACTACCAGGGTATCTAATCCTGTTCGATCCCCACGCTTTCGTGCCTCAGCGTCAATCGTACTTTGGTAAGCTGCCTTCGCAATCGGTGTTCTGTGGCATATCTATGCATTTCACCGCTACTTGCCACATTCCGCCTACCTCAGGTACATTCAAGCGCGCCAGTATCAAAGGCACTGCGATGGTTGAGCCACCGTCTTTCACCCCTGACTTAGCGCGCCGCCTACGCACCCTTTAAACCCAATAATTCCGGATAACGCTCGGATCCTCCGTATTACCGCGGCTGCTGGCACGGAGTTAGCCGATCCTTATTCTCACGGTACATTCAGCCCGGTATACATACCGGGGGTTATTCCCGTGCAAAAGCAGTTTACAACCCGTAGGGCCGTCTTCCTGCACGCGGCATGGCTGGTTCAGGGTTCCCCCCATTGACCAATATTCCTTACTGCTGCCTCCCGTAGGAGTCTGGTCCGTGTCTCAGTACCAGTGTGGGGGTTTCTCCTCTCAGAGCCCCTAGACATCGTCGCCTTGGTGGGCCGTTACCCCGCCAACAAGCTAATGTCACGCGAGCCCATCCGTCCCCTATGAATATTTAAATGAAGGCCCATGCGGACCTGCATTCTCATGCGGTATTAATCCGGATTTCTCCGGGCTATCCCCCTGGGACGGGCAGGTTGCTCACGCGTTACGCACCCGTGCGCCACTCTCACGGGGACCGAAGCCCCCGATCCCGTTCGACTTGCATGTATTAGGCCTGCCGCTAGCGTTCATCCTGAGCCAGGATCAAACTCTCCATTGTATAATGTTAAGTTTCCGATCTCGGCATTCGCACTTCTTTCAGTGCAGCCTTCCGATCTTTTTTGTATCTTCCGGCCGACGGACCGTTCAGGCCTGTCCTTTTGACTTCCGCCAAAAAACAGGCCGTCCGTTACGCTACATGAATCTGATTTCTTAAAGAACTTTAAACGCCTCCGCTCGCGCTTCGGCCTCCGCCGTATCCATCGGGTCACCCCTCCGGTACTTCCTGCTTTTTTCTTTCACCTTCCCGGGCATCGCGCCCGTTCCGTCGTCCCCTCTCTCCCGATTGGGAGTGCAAAGGTAACAGCTTTTTTCTTTTCTCCAAAATATTTTTTTAAAATATTTTTTCCTCCTTCCTGCCGTTCACCTCCGTACCTCAAAAAACAACCGCATCCCTTCGTTTGCGGAACGCCCGCCTTCCGAACGGGATGGCAAAGGTACGAATTTCCCCCGTTCCCCCAAATGTTTCACGCCCCGGGCAACAGCTTTTTTTTACAACAAACTGGAAATCAAATCGTTTTTTTTTACCTTTCTTCTACTTAAAGCCAACAGCAGAACATCCAAAAGATTTTTTACTCTTCAGCTACGCGCAGCGATCAGTCATTACATCCATTTTGTCTGTTCGAAAAACAGAAACTAATCACCGGTTCAGTCAGCTTAATCAGTCAAAGTCGAGTTGTTTAAATACCGGCTTTTCCCTCTTCGGCAGAAGAAACGAAGAAATTTAAAACTCCAACCCACACCTATTGTTCTATTATTGTCTGTTTTTATACAATTGAATATACAATGCTTGATTATTTGCAACACCTTTCACAAGAAATGCCAGATTGGATTTGGAATTTAACCGTAATTCTGTTCTCGATATCCATTGGCATCATTTTGAAGTCTATACTTCTTCCCTTAGCTAAACAACAGTCAAAAAAAGAACTATCGTATTCAATTTTCAGATCCATTATTCGTCATTTCAATAAAATTTTCACCATTTTCATTCCTCTTTTGACCTTTAGTTCCCTACTTCCATTAACTAAATTCAATGCTTCTAGCTACGTAGTTATTTCTAAAACAACAGAGATTCTAATAACGCTATGTTTTGCGATCATTATTATCCGAATGTTACGCGTGTTCGAAGATTATCTTTACCACCGTTTTGATATAAGTAAAGAAAACAATCTTCGGGAGCGGAAAATTCGTACGCAAATTGTCTTTATTCGAAAATTGTTGATAACGCTCATTGTTGTCATTACGGTATCCATTATCTTACTAAGCTTTGAGAGCATGCGTAAAATAGGCGCAGGGCTACTAACCGGTGTAGGAATAGGAGGAATTATCGTCGGTTTTGCAGCTCAGAAGTCCCTCGGAAATCTGCTAGCCGGTTTTCAGATTGCTTTTACCCAACCCATACGCATGGACGACGTACTCATCGTTGAAGGTGAGTGGGGGAAGGTCGAGGAAATCAATTTAACTTACGTAGTTTTGAACATCTGGGACAAGCGTCGTCTCGTGTTGCCAATCAATTACTTTATCGAGAAACCCTTTCAAAATTGGACTCGAACAACTGCCGAAATTTTAGGTACTGTATTTATCTATACTGATTTTCTGGTTCCAGTTGAAAATTTACGCCAGAAATTTGCCGAACTGCTGAAGGGTAACCGCCTGTGGGATGGCAAAGTGAATGTATTACAAGTAACCGATCTAAGAGAGCAAACAATGGAGATTCGATGTTTAATGAGCTGTAGAAACTCAGGGGATGCATTCGATCTAAGATGTTATGTACGAGAAGAAATGGTAAAATATATCCGTACAAACTTCCCCGAAGCCTTCGCCAGAACAAGAATTACAATGATTGAATAATGGGGGATACTCCCCCAAAACTATGCGTGCTGCCCTTCATGTTTGCCTTCTGCAAATTCTTCCACGATTTTACCATTAAAAGCCGGTAAATCTTTCGGGGTTCTGCTAGTGACCAAGCCCTGATCGGTAACCACTTCGCTATCTTCCCACTGAGCGCCTGCATTGATTAAATCTTTTTTAATAGCAGCTACTGAAGTCATTCTCCTACCCTCTACCACTTCGGCATCGATTAATGTCTGCGGGCCATGGCAAATGGCAGCAACTGGTTTTCCCGCTACAAAAAAATCTTTAACGAACTGAACCGCGTCCGGATTAGTGCGTAACTTATCGGGATTGATAACGCCGCCAGGCAAAAGCAGTCCGTCATAATCCGAAGCGGATACTTCTTTTAGATTTTTATCAACCGGATATGTTCCCGTCCATTCATCGCCTTCTTTTGCTCGCACCGTTCCTGCTTTTGGAGAGACAATGTGAACAGTTGCTCCCGCCTTTACCAACGCTTCCTTCGGACTGGTCAATTCAACCTCCTCAAACCCATCTTCCGTTAAAATCGCAATTTTTCTTTCATTAAGTGTTCCCATAATACATGTTTTTAATATAATAAATGTATATTAGGTTACGCTTATCCAAACTATTTTGTTTAAAAAACTTTAATTTTTAATCGCTTTTCAGCAAATGCAATACTTAAAGTCGATTGGAAAGTAGCAGCCAAACCATCACCATGTGACCGTGTAAACCATTTAATACTTATCAAGCATTAAGCTGCACAAAATTGCGATGCAAAAAAGCTTCGCGATAGCCAAAGATCGTGCGCAATTTACTTTCTATAAACCTTCCTGCTACAAACCGGCCCACTGTCCCTAACGGAAGCTTATACACTACTTTATCATGAATCAGGGTACCTTTGTCCGTCTCTTTAAAGTGGTGTTCATGATGCCATAACGCATAAGGTCCGAATCGTTGTTCGTCTACAAAGTAAGTTTTTGCTAAAACATGCGTGATTTCAGTCACCCATTTCGTTCTCATTCCGGGCAGAACCGAAACCATATATGTGATGATCTGTCCTGCATAAATCTCGTCGTACTCTCCATTGGTGATTTCAAAATTCATCGTTGTAGGGGTAAGCTTAGTTAAATTTTTCGGCGCAGAAAAAAAAGACCAAGCTTCGTCGATCGATAGAGGAAGAATCTGCTTATTTAGCAACGTGTATATACCTGATGTTTGCTTTATTTCGATCATGGTAATCAGAACCTCTCCTCCAACAATTTGGCCCCCTATTATGTTTGAAATATTTCTTTACTTTATAAGAAATATTTTTTTAGATATCTTCGATGAGATTTATGACTTTACAGGAGAAAACCGCATGATAGAAATCAGTTTTTAATCCTAAATAAGCAATATATGAACCTTCAAAAAACGCTACTCTACTTATTCATGTTATCCGCTTTGTGGTCTGGATGTAATCAAGGCACCGAGCAAAAGAAAAAAAATCCCATTGATTCATTGCATAAAAAAGCTTTAAAAGAGTGGAATAAAACCATACCGGGAAATTTCAGCGAGCAAACTGAACTAAGTTTTGATAGCGCACGATTAGATACATTCTTTAATGCGTATAAAAATCTAGGTCCCTACCAAGAAAAGGTAAGGAAGTTTTACCGGAACAGGAACTATCATTTCGCTTGGTTCGATGATAAAGGGCTCATTGAACAAGCAGGAAATTTAACTGACAGGATGCTTAATCTAAAAGACGAAGGGATTGATGGGGAACTTCCATATAGTAAACATTTGGATTCGTTGATAGACGCATACAGTCAGCATAAAGGAACTAAAATAACCAATGAGGAACTGGAATTCATGCTCACATCGCAGTACTTCCTCTTTGCCGATGTCGCTTGGCAGGGCATGGATGACGCCAATGTGAAAGCGAACGATTGGTTTGTTCCTAAGAAAAGAGTATCTTATTCCGACTATTTGGATAGTCTCCTAAAACATCCTGTTAATGAAACAGGCGCCTCTATCGAGCCTGTATACCGGCAGTACGAACAACTACGAGGATACCTGAAGAAATATAGGGAATTAGCGGCCAAACACAAATGGAATCCTGTTATCGCAGACAAGAAAAGTTACAAAATCGGAGATTCATCCACCGTCCTTAGACAGATAAAGACACGATTATTTCTTTTAGGCGATTATCAAGGAGATACGCTCACCAATTTATACGATAGTACACTATTTTCCGGTGTGAGATCTTTTCAATCCCGACATGGATTACGTCCTGATGGTGCAATTGGAAGCGGTACCATTAATGAGCTTAATGTACTTCCGGCAGCGCGCTTAAAGCAGATAGCCGTGAATATGGAGCGCAGTCGATGGCTACCGGTAAGTCTAAAAACCGATTATTTGGCCGTCAATATTCCCGAATTCAAATTGCACGTCTATCATGCAGATAGTTTGCTCTGGAGCTGTAACGTAGTGGTGGGCAAAGCCATGCATAAAACCGTTATCTTTCACGGTGACGTAAAATATGTTGTTTTCAGCCCCTACTGGAATGTGCCACCCAGTATCGTAAAGAACGAAATACTCCCCGGCATGCGGAGAGATCGTAACTATATTGCTAAACATAATATGGAAATCACAGGAAAAAGCGGTGGATTACCTAATGTCAGGCAAAAGCCCGGCCCCAAAAACTCGCTAGGTTTGGTAAAATTTCTATTCCCGAATAGTTATAATATTTATCTGCACGACAGTCCTGCAAAATCTTTGTACAACGAGTCCAGCAGAGCCTTTAGCCATGGTTGCATCCGAGTAAGCGAGCCGGAGAAATTAGCCAATTTCCTTCTAAGAAGTGATTCAACCTGGAATAAGGAATCCATCTATAAAGCCATGCATGCAGGAAAAGAAAAATACGTAACCTTAAAGAAAACGGTTCCGGTCTTTATTGCTTACTTTACTGCGTTCATTGATCGAGAGGGAAAGATTAACTTTAGAAAAGACATTTACGACCGGGACGACCGTTTAGCCAAAATGCTGCTTACTGAAAATAAATAACAAATGATTTAAGTATACTGACATAGGGTTGTCAATATACATCCTTTCTTTGTTTCAAAAAACAGAATATTATGGACTTGATAAAAGCATTAAAACATGAATTGATAGGTGAGGCGGAAACCACTAGGAAGTTTCTGAAACTTATCCCCGAAGACAAATACGACTGGGCCCCGCACGAAAAAAGTATGAAAATGCAACATCTTGCGGTTCACATTGCTGAATTACCGTCTTGGATTGCTTTGGCTGTCGACACCGACGAATTGGATTTCGCTGTCAGCGGATATAGTCCTAAATCCTGCGCTAACAATGAAGAATTACTATCCATGTTTGAAGCATCCCTTCAACAAGGCAACGAGGCACTTAATAAGGTTCGTTTGGAGGATCTTGAAAAAAGATGGGTTTTACGTCAGGCAGAGAATATATTATGGGATGGTACTAAATATGGCATGATACGGCTTGCATTCAGTCAAACTTCCCATCATCGTGCACAGCTTGGAGTTTACTTAAGGCTACTGAATATTCCCATTCCGGGCAGCTACGGCCCTAGCGCAGACGAAGCAAAATTTTAATTTTAAGTATACTACCTCCCCGGCGGCACCTCGGAGGTAGTATTTGCGCTCAAAGCACGATTCTCGTGTTATACAACCTTTATATAAAGTATTGTAGTGGAAGAAATTTGTCAATTATTTTTGCCACTACAAATCTTTAGCTATTTTTGCATCATTATGATAGCAACTCCCCTTCGATAAACAAACTTTGGTATGAGTTTGTACGGATAGGAACAAATGTTTTACCCTATCTATTCACTTATTACGTTTAGCGTTTACTAGAAAAGAGAAACGCATATCTGCTATAACTTACTATATTAAATGAAATCTACATCTCGCGCAGCTTTTGCGTTTATTTTTATTACGGTGCTTATTGACATCACCGGAATTGGCCTAATTTACCCTGTTTTACCGAAACTGATCTCCAACCTGATTCACGCCGACATAAGCATAGCAGCTGAATACGGCGGTTGGCTCACCTTTGCCTATGCGATGATGCAATTTATATGTGCTCCTATCATGGGCAACTTAAGTGATCGGTATGGCAGACGTCCTATCCTTCTTTTATCGCTCTTTGGATTCGGGATGGATTGTCTTTTGATGGCCTTCGCTCCTACTATCTGGTGGTTATTTTTAGGCCGCATTATAGCTGGCGCTATGGGCGCCAGCTATACCGTCGCTTCTGCCTATATTGCCGATATCAGCAGTCCTGAAAAACGCGCACAAAACTTTGGTTTAATCAGTGCAGCTTTTGGTGTTGGCTTTATTATCGGACCCGTTATAGGAGGACTACTAGGAAAATATGGTACACATGCCCCCTTTCTTGTAGCAGGGCTGCTTAGTTTTCTAAATTTATTGTACGGCTTCTTTGTTTTGCCTGAGTCTTTAAAAAAAGAAAATCAACGTCCATTCGATTGGTCTCGTGCTAACCCAATCGGTTCCTTCAAACATCTAAGTAAATTTCCCGCAGTTGCCGGACTCATACTTAGTTTGCTGCTAATCAACATTGCAGGCCACTCCATGGAAAGTATATGGTCGTTTTTTACGATCGAAAAATTCAAATGGAACGAACAGGAAATTGGTTATTCTCTTGGTTTTATGGGGGTGGCTTTTGCCGTTGTTCAAGCAGGTTTAACTCGTATTTTGTTACCTAAACTGGGAGAAAAACGTGCCATAGTTATTGGCATAATGCTCTATACGATTAGCTTAACGTTATTTGCTTTTGCTAGCCAAAGTTGGATGATGTACGCCTTCCTTATCCCTTATGCCTTAGGCGCGATTGCCAATCCTGCGCTTCAAGGTTTCTTATCCAACCAGATACCGGATAATGAGCAAGGTGAATTACAAGGCGGCTTAACGAGTTTAATGAGTATGGGCGCTATTATCGGACCACCGATTATGACCTTTTTATTCGCCAGATTTGCAGGCGCTAATGCACCGATATATTTTCCGGGAGCACCTTTTTCTTTCGCGGCCTTATTAATGTTCGCTAGCCTGCTACTCGTTTTCAAGAGTTTGAGGAAAGGGTAGCTTAACCCATCGATTCCCTAATTGTAATAATGGAATCGATGGTCTATTCAACGCAACTTGTCACCCTCTATTGCTCATAGCCAAAGCGCTTAAGGTAATTCTTCTTGCTTCGCCAGTCTGAAATTACCTTTACAAAAAGCTCTAAAAAAACCTTTTTCTGCAAGAACTCTTCAATGTCTTGTCGTGCATAGGTGCCCACTTTCTTGATCATACTCCCCCCCGTACCGATAATGATATTTTTTTGTGAATCACGCTCAACAATGATTTCTGCACTAATTCTGACCAATTGTTCCTCCTCCTTAAATGATGTGACAATTACCTCTGTACTATAAGGAATCTCCTTTTCATACAATTTAAAAATTTTTTCCCGAACCATTTCAGACACAAAAAAACGCTCCGATTTATCAGTGAGTTCGTCTTTTTCATAAAAAGGGGGGTGAACCGGTAAATGCTCCAGCACAAACTGGAAAACAGCCTGAATATTATGTCCTAAAAGAGCAGAAATGGCGAATATGGCGGTCGGATTTAGTGTCTCTTGCCAGTAGTTTATCTTCGCCTTTACATCGTCTTCATTTGATTTATCGATCTTATTTACTAAGACAACCACCGGCGAATCTGTTTTTTGTAGTTTTTCTATCACATCTGTTTCGTCATACTTTTCGTTAATATCAGTAACAAAAAGAATAATATCAGCATCCACTAACGATCCGTGAACAAAATTCATCATGGATTCTTGTAAACTGTAGGCAGGCTTGATAACACCGGGTGTATCTGAAAACACAATTTGGTAATCTTCCTCATTTACAATACCCAAAATACGATGCCTCGTTGTTTGTGCTTTAGGTGTAACAATGGACATCTTCTCGCCTACTAATGAGTTCATTAAGGTTGACTTACCAGCGTTTGGCTTCCCTACTATACTTACAAATCCAGCTTTGTGTGACATTTTTTTTAAATTTTATTTGCACAGCAAAGAAACAAAATATATCTTTGCACTCCAATCAAACGAAAACAAATATTGTTTTTCAGCAGTAGGAAAGCAATTTTAAAATAAAATATACTGCGGGGTGGAGCAGTTGGTAGCTCGTCGGGCTCATAACCCGAAGGTCGCACGTTCGAGTCGTGTCCCCGCTACTACAGCCGATCAAAATTTTGGTCGGCTTTTTTATTTTTGGCTTCCCTTATTCTCCGTTATTAAATCCCTACCTACATTCATCTTTTAAATTGCATAATAAAAGCAATTTACATAAGTTTGTGCTCCGCATACGTGTAAGTGTAACACGAGCAAGCTTTAGTTTCAAAAAGTAAAAATTTAAGTATATTATGTCAAATACATCCAAGATTATCTACACCAAAACCGATGAAGCTCCTGCTTTAGCAACTTACTCTCTACTTCCAATTGTTAAAGCTTTTACAGCATCATCCGGCATTGATGTAGAAACCAGAGATATTTCTTTGGCCGGCAGAATCCTCGCCGTCCTTCCGGAATTTCTTACTGAAGAGCAGAAAGTCTCTGACGCATTAACCGAATTAGGCGAATTAGCAACTCAACCGGAAGCCAATATCATTAAGCTTCCTAATATTAGCGCCTCTGTTCCTCAATTAAAAGCAGCTATCAAAGAGTTGCAAGCAAAAGGCTATAAATTACCTGATTATCCCGAAGAACCCAAAAACGACCAAGAAAAGGATATTAAAGCGAAATACGACAAAGTAAAAGGAAGTGCGGTGAATCCGGTATTACGGGAAGGAAATTCAGACCGCCGTGCACCAAAGGCAGTAAAAAACTACGCAAAAAAGCATCCTCATAGCATGGGAGCCTGGAGTGCCGCTTCAAAGTCGCACGTCGCAACCATGAGTAGCGGTGATTTCCGTCATAATGAGAAATCGTTAACAATTAACGAAGAAACGGACGTGAAAATAATTTTCACGGACAAACAAGGGAATCAAACCGTACTGAAAGAGAAAACGCATTTATTGGCAGGCGAGATTATCGACGCTACCGTTATGAGCAAGAAAGCACTCTTGGCTTTTTTGGATGCCCAAATCGCTGACGCTAAAGCAACGGGAGTTTTATTCTCGCTACACATGAAGGCAACGATGATGAAAGTTTCCGATCCGATTATTTTCGGACATGCGGTAAAAAGCTTTTTTAAGGATGTTTTCGCGCAATACGGTGAAGATCTTAAAGCTGTTGGAGCCAATCCAAACAGTGGTTTAGGGGATGTATTAAGCGCTATAGATAAACTTCCCGGCGACAAAAAAGAAGCAATAAACAACGCGATACAGAACGTATTGTCTAATGGTCCCGCCCTTGCTATGGTCAATTCAGACAAGGGAATAACCAATCTTCATGTTCCGAGCGATGTAATTGTTGATGCATCCATGCCTGCCATGATCAGAAGTTCAGGGCAAATGTGGAATGCTGACGGTAAGCTTCAAGACACCAAAGCGGTTATTCCTGACAGTAGCTATGCAGGAGTTTATGATGCAACCATCGAGTTCTGTAAGAAAAATGGTGCTTTCGATCCGGCGACTATGGGTACGGTTCCCAATGTTGGTTTAATGGCACAAAAAGCGGAAGAATATGGATCGCATGATAAGACCTTCGAAATTACCGGGGATGGTAAAGTTGAAGTCATTGACGCCAAAGGAAACGTCTTATTAAGCCATGAGGTAGAAACGGGTGACATTTGGAGAATGTGCCAAGTAAAGGATGCCCCTGTTCGCGATTGGGTAAAGCTTGCTGTAACACGTGCACGCGCCTCTGAAACACCTGCTGTATTTTGGCTAGACGCGGAGCGCCCACACGATGCCGAGCTTATCAAAAAAGTAAATGCTTATTTACCTGAATACGATACTACAGGCTTAGACATTCGCATATTATCACCTGTTAAAGCAACTGAGTTCACATTAGAACGAGTTAAAGCAGGACAAGATACAATTTCTGTAACGGGCAATGTGCTTCGCGATTATTTGACGGATTTATTCCCAATCCTTGAGCTTGGAACGAGTGCAAAAATGTTATCCATTGTCCCCTTAATGAATGGTGGCGGGCTCTTTGAAACCGGGGCCGGTGGATCTGCTCCAAAACATGTTGAGCAATTCCTGGACGAAGGCCATTTACGATGGGATTCATTAGGTGAATTCCTTGCACTCGCTGTTTCACTAGAACATCTAGGAACAAATTATAACAACCCTAAAGCCCTTGTGCTTGCAGATACCTTAGACCAAGCAACCGGCAAACTTTTAGATAACCAAAAATCACCATCTAGAAAGGCCGGCGAACTTGATAACCGGGGGAGCCACTTCTATTTAGCTTTATACTGGGCCGAAGCATTAGCTGCACAGGATCAGGACACTGAGCTGAAAGCACAGTTTGCTGATTTGGCAGAAAAGCTAATTAGTAATGAAGGCAAAATTAATGAAGAGCTAAACGCTTCTCAGGGCAAAAAGGTAGATATAGGAGGATATTATGCGCCTGACGATACGCTGGCCTCAAGAGCTATGCGTCCGAGTGCAACACTTAACGAAATAATTGATAGCCTAGTATCGCATTAAGCTTTGCGATCAAATAAAAAAGGAGGTGTAAAACATCTCCTTTTTTATTTAGGGTTCTTTTCGTTTCTGCTATTTTTCAAAAATACTGTTGATCCCCGCGATTTTTCCGTAACTTTATAGTATACCAATGCTATGTATTATGAAGTCGATCATTATAGCAACGGATTTTTCAAAAGTAGCATATGCTGCAGCATGTTACGCTGCTCATCTAAGCGCAAGTCTCCTTGTTGACACCCTCATTATTTATCATTCATACGATAATGAATTGTATGTAACAACAGACATTCCAATTCCTAACCGACAGCAACTTCAAACACAGCGTGAGAAATCATTAATTGCACTGGAGGAACTACGGGTAGCGCTCAAAAAAATTGCCCCAAAATCAATCAGTATAAAATCGGAAGCAAATGACCAGACATTGGTTTCAGGCATTGAAACAATGATTGCGGAAAATCAAACAGAATTAATTGTGATTGGCACAACAGGCAAAAGTAATCTTGAACAAGTATTAATGGGGAGTAATGCCCTAACTGTAGCTAAAGAAATCAGCACGCCCGTACTACTCGTACCTGCCACACACACGTTCAGTCCGCCGAAACAGGCCGTTCTTGCTTGCGATTTGAAACACACGGAAGACACACTTCCCCTGGAACATATCCGTCATTTTGTTAGTACCTTCAGCTTAAAGCTTCATATCCTTAACATACAACCCACCGCATCTGAACCAATTGCCGACACTATACCTGAGCAATACAAGCTTCACGAGTTACTGGATGATTTGAATCCGACATATAACTATATTGATCACGAAGATACGGCCTCAGCGATTATTCACTTTGCAAATGAACATGATATAGATCTGGTTATTTCTGTAAGAAAAAGCTACGGGTTCTTCAGGAATTTATTCCACAAAAGTATTACGAAAAAACTGGCTTTTAAAACTACCATACCACTCCTCTTGCTCGGCAAAAAAATAAAGTAAGTTCAAAAAAGTCAAAGGCTAAATAAATGAGCTTCGAGCGAGAAAAAACGTTCCAAAACCGTGCGAAAAAAACTGCAAAAACTTGTGCTCTTTTATTCGCCAATATTCGTATTTTAGCCACACGGATAGATTATGGAAAGCAATCACACAGAAGATATATTAAATAATAAGGGTCAACTATTTAGAATTACCTACCAACACCTCGATTATTATTTTAGGGTAATTAAACCAACGAAAATCACCGCCTCAACTAATGAGATTGAAATTTTGCTGGATGAAAACACCTATGTTATCGAGCGGGAGGGCCGCACATGGGTATTCAAAGGAGCTGGCTTAGATAGTGACTTTGCGAATGCAATCGGCAGACTAATCTGCCTACGATACCGCCTTTAAGTTTATTAAGAGCTTATACTACTTACCTTGACACAATTAAAGGACATAAGTAGCAAGACATAAGACAACAGGATATGTGATAGAATAATATAGTCGTCTTGCTACCCGATACCTATGTCCTGTTGCCTTGTACTTATGTCTTGCTACTTGATCATACAATATATCCATCATAGCCTAACAATGTCAATCCTTATCCTTAACTTTGCGGCTTTATGAGACGTCTCTCGTCAAAATCGGAGAGATGGGAAACAACACTTAAGGGATAAAGGGAACAAAATGTCTAATATCATTGCCATAGTCGGCCGACCAAACGTTGGCAAGTCAACATTATATAATCGTTTAACAGAAAGTAGAAAAGCAATCGTGGATGACATGAGCGGGGTAACTCGCGATCGGCATTATGGTCAAGCTGAATGGGTGGGAAAAACTTTTACGGTCATTGATACAGGCGGATATGTGCATGGGTCCGAGGACATTTTCGAAGCTGCTATCCGAGAACAAGTGTTAATAGCCATTGAAGAAGCATCGGTCATTTTATTCATGGTTGATGTAACTGTCGGAATCACCGATTTGGATGACGATATAGCGCATCTATTACGTCGCTCAAATAAACCCGTTTTTGTCGTTGTCAATAAAGTTGACCACCATCAACTACATACGGATGCGTCCACTTTCTATGCTTTAGGACTAGGCGAAATCTACAATATTTCTTCCATGACCGGTTCAGGCACCGGCGAACTATTGGATGAAGTCGTAAAACACTTTGACGAAGTGCAGGAAGAGGAAGGCAGCCTACCCAAATATGCAATTGTTGGTCGGCCTAATGTCGGCAAATCATCCTTTATTAATGCCTTAATAGGCAAAGAACGCAATATCGTAACGCCTATTGCCGGGACAACACGAGATTCAATACAAATTCACTACAATCAATTTGGCCACGAATTCATGTTAATAGACACCGCCGGACTGCGTCGAAAAACAAAAGTGAAGGAGAATATTGAGTTTTATTCGGTCATGCGTACCATTAAAGCATTAGAAGAAGCGGACGTTGTTATTCTTATGATCGATGCGACTGAAGGACTAGAATCACAAGATGTAAATATTTTCCATTTAGCAGAAAAAAACAAAAAAGGTGTTGTGTTGCTCGTAAACAAATGGGATTTAGTAGACAAGGATCATAAAACCCTTAAAAGATTTGAAGAGGAGATCAGAAATAAAACGGCTCCATTCACGGATTATCCCATTGTCTTTACGTCTGTTATCGAAAAACAACGGATCTTTAAAGCAATAGAAGTAGCAACAAAGGTTTACGAGAATAAGTATAAGAAAATCCCGACTTCGAAGCTGAACGATGTTATGCTTCCCATTATCGAGAATTATCCACCCCCAGCAACTAAAGGAAAGTACATCAAAATCAAATATGTTACGCAAATTACAGGACGATCACCTATGTTTGCTTTTTTCTGTAATCTCCCGCAATATATTAAAGATCCATATAAACGCTTTATCGAAAATAAATTACGTGAGCATTTCGATTTCACCGGCGTACCGATTCAGATATTTTTCCGACAAAAATAAGGCTATTCTATCGTTTTATTGGTATGTAAGCAGATTATCATTATCTTTATCGGGCAGACCAATTGAGATTAAAACTGAGGCTATTTATCGGTAGCGTTGGTATTTTCCTCGAAAACCGAAAGCTTATTTTTTATCAACATGTCTAATCTCGTAACAATAAAGGATATAGCTCGGGCACTGAATATATCTGTTTCAACCGTTTCGAGGGCACTACGAGATGCCCATGACGTAAGTTTGGAAACCAAAAGTAAGGTCGAAGCAATGGCAACCGCCCTACACTACAAACCGAACTTTAATGCCATGGGCTTAGCTAACGGAAAATCCCACAATATCGGCATTGTGTTGCCATTTATAACTAATTACTATTTTTCTACAGTTATTACAGGCATACAGGAAGCCGCCTATAATAATGGGTATAATATCGTACTTTATGTAACAAACGATTCGCCGGAGCGAGAACTGGCAATTATCAACAATCTTTCTATTGCGAATTTAGACGGCCTTTTAATTTCTACCTGTTGTAAAACCGGCGATCACTTACAGCACCTTCTTCGTAATAAAATACCTATTGTATTCTTTGATAGAGTAATTGAAAAGGTAGAAACTTCCAAGGTGGTACAAGATGACTACAATGGAGCTTTTCTTGCCACCAGTCATTTGGTTGAGCAAGGCTACACCAAAATAGCACATATCGCCGGCCCCAGAAATCTTCCATTAACGGAAAAGCGGCTAACAGGCTACCTTGACGCCTTAAAAAAACATTGTCTACCCATTAGAGAAGAGTGGATTATCGCTTCCGGTTTTTCACAAGAATGTGGTGAGTCAGACGCGATGGAATTGCTACAGTTGGCAAAAAACATGAAACCGAATGCTATTTTCGCCGTAAACGACAGAAAGGCTGTCGGAGCAAGTATAACCCTGAAGAAGCAGGGTATAACAATTGGAAAAGAAATAGGGATCATCGGTTTCACCAATGATCCTATTTCCTGTTTAGTAAGTCCAAGTATCAGTACGGTCGCTGAACCCGCTTTTGATATCGGCTTCATAAGTTGTGAATTGCTTTTAAAACATATAACTAAAAAGCAAACTCCTTGTCAGGAGATTATACTACCTGCAGAATTAATCGTCAGAGAGTCGACACAAAGAGCTTAAAGCGAAAATCCTACTTATTTTAATAAACTTGCAGCTGCTTCGTCTAGATATAACGAACAGCTAGCATGTTTCTGTAGAATACTGGCAGGATAAGCATTGCTAACATTTTGTTCAACGCTATCTTTAACGGCTTGCGCTTTTCTGGCGTCCGGTACTGAGCAAATGATATGCTTTGACTTACAGATTTGCCGCACCGACATGCTGATAGCCTTTGAGGGCACCTCATCAATCGAGTTAAACCAGCCCTCTCCTAATTGCTGCATCCGACATTGCTTGTCCAAGATAACTTCCAAATAAGGCTCTTCCGTATCAAAATTAGCTGGTGGGTCATTAAATGCCAAATGCCCGTTCTCCCCAATCCCTACCAAGGCCACGTCAATCGGATGTTGACGAATCAAGTCGTTCAGTTCTTTTCGCACCTCGCCCGAATCCGACTCTCCGTCAATTAAATAAGCCGCTTTCAGCGACGGAACATGAGCAAGAAAGCGCTCCTTCAAGTACTTCCGAAAACTGGCGGGGTGACTGATCGGTAGATTAATGTATTCATCTAAATGAAACATTGTAACCTTTGACCAGTCCACCTGCTCTTTTATCAACTGATTAATCGTTTCAAATTGA
The DNA here is from genome assembly GCF_008245145.1 of Olivibacter sp. LS-1. Taxonomy (GTDB): domain Bacteria; phylum Bacteroidota; class Bacteroidia; order Sphingobacteriales; family Sphingobacteriaceae; genus Olivibacter; species Olivibacter oleidegradans. The sequence goes on from NZ_CP041643.1 coordinate 6,071,524, forward strand.
CTGGTACCTGTTGCTAAAATTATATTAGCAAATCCCTTCTCATTAATCGCTTCATTAATTAATTTGGCAGCTTCTTTCCCGGCAGCCTGCCCCAGTTCCTTTGGGTCTTTTAATATACGAATATCCATAGTTTTTATTTTCTACATATGTTATGATTGTATCCATTACCAATACTAAACCCTTGCGCCCGTTGTTGCTCCTTCCGCTAACGACATATCTAAGGGTTGATTTTCCTTCCACTTGCCGGAAGTAAAATCCGGTATACGGATGGGTTTGCTTCCGTTTGCTACTGACCATTCGCTCAAAGGACCGATAACACTCCAGCTCGCTGCATCGTAAACATCCATATCTAGCGGTAAACCATTTCGGAGGCAGTCGATCAAACGCCAATCCATCATAAAATCCATTCCTCCATGTCCACCGATTTTTTTCGCCAATTCGCCTATCTTTTTCACGATGGGAGGCGTGTACTTTTCTTCCAGCAACTTCATTTCCTCGTCTTCTAACCACCCTTCATGGCTTGTAGCAATCTTGCCGGGTAGTGGATATTTTTGTGCCGTCGCCTTTGTTCCACTCAATAGATGGATACGGGAGTACGGTCTTGGTGATGACACATCGTGTTGCAGCATAATGGTCCGTCCCTTCCCTGTCCGTATAGTACTCGTATTGATATTTCCCCTAAAAGGACTGTTGATGAATTCTTTGAAACTTGAATCCTCCTTAGCCTTCTCTTCGGCTAAAGGCTTCAAGAGAAAATCATTGGACGACATAGACACCATATAGTCCAAATAATCTCCGCGATTTATATCCATTGCCTGACAAACAGGACCTATACCATGTGTCGGATATAGATCACCGTTCCGTTTTGCATTCTCCCGTAAACGCCAGAGATTCCATCTAGCGTCTTTATCAAAAAAACTATCTAAAATATCGTGTATATACGCCCCTTCACCATGAATGAGTTCCCCGAAGAAACCTTGCCGAACCATATTGAGCGTTAACAATTCAAAGAAATCGTAACAACAGTTTTCAAGCATCATACAATGCTTCTTCGTTTTCTCCGATGTTTCTACCAGTCTCCAACAATCTTCAACGGTAGTTGCTGCAGGAATCTCGACCGCTACATGTTTTCCATGTTCCATTGCGTAAACTGCAACCGGTGTATGAAGAGCCCAGTGCGTACAAACATAAATCAGATCTATATCATCCCGATCGCACACATGCTTCCAAGCTTCGGCACCATCATGATACAAAGTGGCTTCATGCCCGGGAAATTGAATACGATCCTTCGCTTTTTTTGCTTGCTCGGGACGTATGTCACATATCGCTTTAATCTCTACACCATCCAACCTACTAATACGTTCAACTGCCGCACCTCCTCGATTTCCCACACCTATGAATCCAATTCGTACAACATTCATCTTAGGCGCTGCATAGCCACACATATTGAATGTTTGGTGATGATCTTTTTGACTCGCTTTTAGAATGTGCATCAATGCCCCATCTTCCTCCTTTGCTTTCGAACCATCTTTATCATTACATGCACTTAAACCTGTTCCACCCACTACGCCAAGGCCCGTTATCCCTGCATATTTTAAAAAATCTCTACGGTTACTTTTCATATTATTTTAGTATTTAACATTAGTTAATGATAAAATTGATATTATATTCCTGATCCCATCTTGCCTTCAAAACAGCTATTTCTTTCTCCAACTGCTGTTTTGTTTCAAGGTCAATCAACCTACCCGACATACTTCGAGCACGAACAAATTGTATGGCCTCCGCTTTACTTAAACCGGCCATCGTCATGATATCTCCCCAGTAAAGGACACCTGGAAGATGAATAGACATATTATAATAATCTACGCCCTCTCTACTATCAAAAATATAGCTATAAGGCGAGTCATAAAGCACTAAAGATTTCAAATTGTGCATCGTGGAGAAAAGTAGCGCCGCTACACTTGGTTCTTTAAAACAGACAAAGGTCAATGATCCAAATTGCTGATCGATTAGCCATCTATATACGACTTGTATATCCGAGAACCACTCGCCAAGCACGGTTCGTCCCAACCATAAAGCCGAGCGTGCCAATGTATGGAAAGGAGGCAGATGTTCGTCTAATTTTAACGCTGCAGGCGACCCTTGTTCACCTAAACCCCAAAGATCTACTAATAGTAACGTGCTCCCTTCCTCGAAGGCCTGCTCTAGTAGTTGAAGAGGAATTGCTTCTTTTCCCTCCCCATGAAAGAATACTTTACAAGATGTGGTACGGCCCTTGGCCGGCTCATATAAAAGCAAAGGTATTTTCTGGTTATTGGTGCATTCCAAAACGACTTTTTGCCACAGCCCTTCTTTTCCTTTTTTTATAATCTGTCTAAGCTTTTTGTCCTCAATGTGTCCAAGTACATCCTCTAGTTCTTTAAGCTTATCCGGAATCGATGCCTCATCCAATAAACTTTTGCTGTGTAAGATCGATCCTCGTTCACGACAAAAATGTTCAGTAGTTTCCACAAATACCGGCCTCGCATGATGGTAGGTTATCAATACTTCCTGATCGATTTCTTTGCTAATCGCATCTTCCATTCTATGCACCTGTTTTCTACTATTTGTTAAATGAAGATCAAACCAATCGACAGCGGCTCGAAGCATTTCTACTGAATAGGTATGTTCTTGATCAAATAATTCATATGCCAACTTCTCTTTTGCTCCCAATTTAGCATATATCGCTTCTGCATATTTATAACAATGTAGCATCTGACTATGATAAAAGGAGGGATTATCTTCTCTTAATGCGCTCAATACCTTAAGTGCCCTGGGTGCTATCAATCCTAACGCATGTGATTCTTCCAAAAAAGTCAAGCCATTTGGCAATAGCTCACAAACACAATTACTATTCATCACATAAGATTCAAAGGTCCCCACACTTACTACGGGAACAACTGCTTTAATGCGTTCATCTAAAGCCGCTAACCACATGGCCTGGTTTCCTCCCCCACTTGCGCCGGTAACACCTATTCGCTGTGTATCTACCATGGGGAGCGAGCACAAAAAATCCAACGCTCTCACATTGTCGGTCAGTTGCATGCCCATTAAGGTTTCTCCTATATTAAATAGGGATGCACCTAAGTTGCCACCATGATATTCCTCTTGATGCGCCACGCTGCCCCGTTCGCCGGCCCCCCAAGCATCCATGGTCAATACAATATAACCGGCGTTTACTAAACCAAGTGCCACTTGACGAAATAGGCCAGCATTTCTTGCTCCGGCCCAATGTCCGTGGGCAACTAAAATTGCCGGTAACCGCCCTTCTATTTTTGGCAGATATAGATTCGCAGTAGCATAAACAGACGGTCTGGTCTGAAAGGCAATATTTTTGATATGAAAAGTTGACCGCTCAATTTTGGCCGTTTCTTTCACATCAAAGTCTAAGGTCTTGAAAAAACTTAGGTTAGCTTCTTTAATGACCTTTTGCCTTAGAGCCGGCGCAATGTCCTTCCATTCTTTTCTTTTATTTGCAGACAAGCAATGGTTAGACGCGCGCGATGCCAAGTCCCGATAATGTTCCAGGATATAATCATTCGCTGCTTCCTTTTCTTCAAATACCGCGGGAACTTGCACTTGCTGACGCATTGATATTATCACCTTTCGTTAATTTGATCATTAATCCACATCCCACCATACACGGGTAGCGGCGTTATCAGGGCCTCCTAATAACTTCTTCCCTTCTGCTAAGGCTGCACCATTTGTGGAAGCCTCCACTGACGAGTATGGCAGTCTTTTAATAAATGTCCCCACCGGCAAATCGGCGTTATCCGATTGTAAAAGCGGATACATCGTAGGGTAGCCCGTGCGCCTGAACTCTGCCCAAGCTTCTATCCCATCCGGAAACACGGCCAGCCATTTTTGTGTAGCAATCTGTGCTCGCTGCATAGCTTCGTTGTTGGCCCAGCGAACCGGTATTTCACTCACTGCTTGCGAATTTGCCTCATCACCCGGTGCCATAGGTCGAGCATCACTTTGTATGTAAGCATTGATTGTGGATGCATCATTAATACCCCATTGTTGCAGGCTTAATTCGATTCCTTTTTCATAATAACTTTGCGCCGTACCACCTCCCATATTCCATCCATTCAATACCCCCTCGGCTAATAAAAAATATGCTTCCGCGGCTGCCATTACCTCTTGCCTTGCACCTAATTGCGCAACCCATGCCGTATTATCCGTATTCCGTTGAACCCATTTCAGGCCTAAGTTTGAAGTCTGATTAGGCCTGTTTCCCGGCAGATTGATTGCCGTCGGTGAGGACCCATTACGAAGTCCTTTAAATTCTCCGGTGGCCACCGCTGCTTGAAAAAAAACAGGAAGCCGAGGATCCTGATAGCCCTTTAAGTATGACGCCATGGTAGAACTCATGCTAAATTCATTGTTTGCTGCATTAAAGGCCAAGCCATTGGCATCGTCTCCATTTAATGAGCGTTCGATGCTGGCGGTTTCACTATTGGCTACCATGACACCGCCGGCAACCGCAGCTTCCGCTTCTTGTTTTGCCCGGTCTGGAGCCACTTTGGATATACGCATAGCCATTCGCAATCGCAATGTATTCGCAAATCGAATCCATTTGGCAACATCGCCACCATAGATCAAGTCCTGACTACCAAAGATATTCGTTGCTGTACCGTTCTTTAAATTGGTGACGGCAGAATCAAGTCGCTTAAATAGGTCATCATAGATTGCTTCTTGCGAATCATAGGGAATGCTACTATCCGTACTACCGGCTTTAAAATAAGGAACAGGTCCATATTGATCGGTGTATCTATGAAAAACATAGGCTTTCATGATATTGGCTAAGGCATATTCCCCCGAACTCGGTTCTGTATTATCAAAGATTGCCTGAAGTTGAGGCATCGTAAGAACGTAGGTAATAATAGCAGGTCGGGAAAGCCAGCCATCATTCATGGCATATCGATCGGTAGTGAAACTGGTCGTTGTGAGCGCATAGTACTGCGCGTACAAGTCCGGCATTAGGATCGATATCGTCTGATAGTAAGGGCGATGTATGGTTGCTGCCGATTGTGCTCTCGAAAACATAAAAGGAAGCTCACGTGCACCGGCTTCGGTCAGTTTGGAAGGATTGGTATTAATTTCGTCGAAGTCGCCGGTACACCCTGCTATTGCCAGTAACCAAATGGATGCGACTATATAGATAGCTCTTATTTTCATCGTATTATTTCTTTTAATTGCTGATGAGAACTCGAGTAAATAATAATTGTACTGTATGTCAATATTATTTACTTCTCGGTTTCATAATTGCAGATTTTGATGATTAGAAAGATAGATTTACATTAAACCCGAAGCTGCGTGTGGACGGTAATATCCCACTTTCAATACCCTGAAAGTTGCTAGTTCCTATGGCTACCTCGGGGTCAACCGGCAAGGTTCTTTTTCCAATACCCGGAATATCGAGCTTTGATTTCCCGCGATAAAAAAAGAACAAATTCCGAGCCGTCAATGAAAAACGAGCCGTTTTAATAGGAGATCGTTTCATATTCAACGTATAACCTACAGAGAGTTCTCGAAGTCGGAAATTGGTAGCATCATAGGTGAAAAATTCACCGTAGGCATTTGTACCTCCCTGCGAAACCTGAGTCCAAAGTTGTTCAGCGGATATAGCGGTCGTATTCCGGCTTCCATCTGCATGAACACCTGCTAAAACTAGCCCGCCATCCCGGTAAGCGGTCGTATAATCACCTAAACCAAAATAGGCTAACATAGCATCTGTTCCCGAAACAACGGTACCACCAACACGACCGTCAACCATAAAGGAGAAATTAAATTGTTTGTAATCGAACTGGTTCAACCAGCTTAACGTGTAGTCGGGATTAAAATTTCCGATCTTCTGCAATTGCTCGACGACAGGAAGACCATTCGCATTGATTTGATACTGTCCATCCTCATTTCTTGCCCACTTATAGCCATAAATATCCCCATAGGCTCCCCCGGGCTTGATTAATAAGCTCCCAAAATTGGTTGAAGGGGAAATGCTCGCTTGCTCAATTCCTGGAAGTAAGGATAACACCTTATTTCGATTCAGCGCAAAATTCACGGTCGTATTCCAATTAAATCCTTCCTTTTTAACTGGATTACCCGTTAACATCAATTCCATACCTTTATTCTGAATATCACCTACATTAACATACTGATTATTGTAGCCAGATGGTTGAGGAAGTCCGATAAAGATTAATTGGTTTACGGTATTCGTTTTATAGACGGAAGCGTCCAAACCTAATCGCCCATCAAAAAATCGCCACTCAGTACCGATTTCCCATGCCTTTGTTTTTTCGGGTTTCAAGTTATCAATATATTTAATCTGATCACGTGCTACGAAACCACTACCGGCGCCCGGACTATAAGAATAGGTCTGTTGAAGCAAGTAAGGATCCGCATCATTTCCCACTTGTGTATAAGCTCCTCTCACCTTAGCATAACTCACCCATGATGGGAGCTGAACCATCTCAGAAAGCAGACCCGACAACCCAAAAGATGGATAAAAATAACTATGAGGTGCGGGCAGTGTGGACGACCAGTCGTTTCTTGCAGTGACATCCAGGTATAGTTGTTCCTTATAATTCAATTGCGCACTTCCGTAAACCGACTGGATTTCCTTCTTTGCCACGATGTTACTGAAAGCAGGTGTGCTCGCAAAATTTAAATCAAACATGTTCGGTATACGCAATCCATTCGCCAGAGCCTGCGTATTATAGCCGCTATTGTTCAAGACTGCTGCACCAATGTTATAGTTCACTCCAAAATCAGCTCCAATTTTATTCGTTCCCGATAAGAGGAAGTCTATATTGCGTTCCCACCTATTCACATTGTTCTCCTGATACCTGCCGCCGGTAAGCGTTGGAATAGGAAGCGTTCCGGCATAAAAAGAACCTGTTATTTTATCATCGTACCGATCTAAACTAAAGCGCCCCTGGGCAAACAACCAATCGGTCAATTGATATTTAACGGATCCAACCAACATGATACGATTGCGTTCTTCATTTAAAGACATGCGATAGATGTCCCAATAAGGATTTTGAAAAAAGGAACTGTTTGTCCAATATTTTGGTTGTGGTTGTAGTGTTTCCTCATTGATGGTTTCAAAATCCCTTAACTCTTCCGGAGATAGGTCCCGAGGCATAATGAGCGCCTCATTCGTTACACCATTGTCCCCTAATCGGGGTTTATTCTTTATTTTTTGATTGACATAGGTAAGTTTGATATCTGTCGTCAGCCCTGGAAGTATTTCATTGTTTAAGCGTAAATTCAGCGTATTTCTATCCAATCGATTTTTTGGAATAATACCGGTGATAATGTTATTGGTATAAGAAGCATAACCTTGCATCTTTCCGGTACCACCTGAAACGCTTATCGAATTATTCAGTGTCGTTCCGGTATCATAGAAATCACGAACATTATTTGGATATGTTTGCGTAGGTGCACCCCAACTTCCGGCCGCATCCGCTCCGAACACACCACCGTTACCCCTACCGAAACTGTTCTGTAGATCCATTAACAGCATAGGCTTATCTATTGCCACGCCTCCACTGTAATTAAGGCGTACAGCTCCCTCTTTACCTTTCTTAGTCGTGATCATGAGGGCGCCATTTGCAGCGCGGCTTCCGTAAAGTGCCGCCGCAGCCGGTCCTTTCAGCACAGTTACCGATTCTACATCTTCCGGATTGATACTTGCACCGCCATCACTTCCTGAATATCCGCTGCTTAAGCTCTTTTGCTGTGTAGCCACCGTGTTTGCCGATCCACCGCCCCCTTGTTCGGTGGTCATCGTATTATCGATGGGTACCCCATCTACCACAATCAATGCGTTATTGTTCCCACTTATTGAACGGTTACCTCGTAAAACTACACGCACAGCACCACCCGGTCCTGTGGCCGCGGGCGTAACAACCGCACCGGCTACCTTACCGTTTAGGGCATTCATTACATTGCCGCCAGGATCTTTAACGTTTGTCAGATCATTGTTTTTCAATTCTTGGGTGGCATAGGTTAGTGATCGTGTTTGTCGTTCTATACCCAATGCGGTAACAACAACTTCGCTTAATTGAGCAGCATCTTCTACCAAGGTGATATTTAGCATTTGATCGGAACTAATAGGCACTTCCTTAGACTGGTAACCAACGGAAGAAAAAACCAGTACATCACCCTCTTTTGCCGCTAAACTAAAATTTCCCTTGGTATCAGTAGAGGTACCGGTTTTCGCTCCTTTTACTTTTACACTTACACCGGGGATTGGTTGTCCGTCGCTTTGACTCTTAACGACGCCCCCTATGTTGCCGCGTTGCTGTGAACATACCACAATAGGCATTAAAAACACCATCCATATTTGCAAAAATGTTCGCAGAAAGGCTTTAAAAGGCAAGATTCTTTTCATAATTTCTCACTTAGGGTTGGTAATACGAAGGGATCTATCCCTTTGCATTATTCAAAAAAATGAGAAACCGCTCTGAATGGCAAAAATTTAGGAGGAAATCACCGAGAACGTTATCGAAAAACAAATCAGCGTTTCAACGCTTCTATGGTTCGTGCGAGCATATGGTCTGACCCGTTTTTTATCTTAAAATAGGCTTCACTCCCGAAGAAAAACCTCGCTATCAGCGCTTTCATATCGAGTTCTATGAGTTTACGAGCGACCTCAACTTCCCTTTTATTAAACTCGATTTCATTACGTCTTGCCAACTCCACGAAATTACTATATGTGTCCTTTGGTAAACTATAGTGAGTTAAAAAATGATCAATCGAAAAGTCCGCGGGAGTTGAAACCAGCCGGCTATAAACGTAATCATTTATCAGGTTAGTCTTCAGCACTTTTTTATAGAAGCTATTGGCACCCAGCGTATCGATCGGCACGTAAATATCCGGCATAATGCCCCCACCACCATAAATAGGGCGACCCGAACTCGTATGATAAAGCATTCCTTTCAATAAGGATGTATCAAGTGGACTAGTGTTTTCATTCTGGGTCAGTTCTCCGGAAATGTACCTCCGATTGATTTCGTTAAAATACTTTTCCAACCCGTCTTTATAGGATTTTTGGATACTCCTACCAGATGGGGTATAATATCTCGCAATCGTTAAATTAATGGCTGAACCATCGTCAAAATCAAATTGATCTTGAACAAGCCCTTTTCCGAAAGAACGTCTACCAACAACGATACCTCGATCTAAGTCTTGTACAGCTCCTGCCACAATTTCACTGGCCGATGCGGAACGTTCATCGATTAAAATGGCAAGCTCACCTTCTTCAAAAACACCATCCCCTTTTGAATAATATTCAGTTCGGGGTTCGTGAGCTCCTTGCGTATAAACCAACAACTTCTTTTCTTTAAAAAATTCGCTTGCCAAAGCCGTTGCTGCACGCAAATAGCCCCCGCCATTTTCCCTTAAATCGATAATGAGCTTATCCACACCGTATTGCTTCATTCGATTTATATGTTTTCTAAAGTCACTGGCCGTTTGCGCACCAAAACGCTTAATTTTGATATAAGCAATAGCCGTGTCAATGATATAAGCTGCATCAATGCTACTTACGATGATCTTGTCGCGGATTACTTTAATCGGTTCTGTTAAATCGACCCCCTTTCGATTGATCCAGAGATTAACCGTACTGCCTCTTTTTCCCCGAACTCTTGCCGCAACCTCCTGTTCTTTCATATTTACACCGGAAATAGGTTTATCATCCACACCTATTAGCTTGTCGCCTATTTCCACACCAGCCTTCTCTGCAGGACCATTAGGCGTCAATGCCGTAATCATAAGTGTATCGCGAAGGCGATAGTATTCTAAGCCTATACCATCAAAACTGCCATTCAGTTCTTCTCCCATCGCCTTTGCAAGGCTAGGCGGCATATAGGTTGAATGTGGGTCCAGATGAGATAAAACTTGCTTAATCGCAAAATCCTGAAGAGTATCGATGCCCACTACGTCTACATACCGGTCATTTACAACTTGGATCAATCGTTGTAGCTTGCCACTTTTATCAACCAAAACGGAGGGTAGAATTCCGGAAGAATTTTTTGACTCCTCATCCACAAAACTTTGCCCCAACAATAAACCTACGAAAAGCACCCCGGCATAAGTGGCAGCGGTTAGTAAGTTTTTTCTAGTTTCGGGACTCATAGTGTTTTAGTGCTGCTAAGTTAACTATAATAAAGAAAATTCTAACAGAAAGGGAGGATTTTACAGGGATTTCGCTTTAGCATTTTTTTGTTTTAATAGCATAAATATGTGAGCTTATAGCACAAGTGAATATAGGTATCAGGTATCAAGACTTAAGTTTCAAGACTCTATTATTCTATCACCTATATCTATTGTCCTATGTCCTGCTACTTACCTGCCTGCCGGCAGGCAGGCGTCTTAGGTCCTTATCAAGACAACACTTCAGCTCGCAGCGTCTTATTGTATATCAAAGCAATTTTATCTAATTTTGTGTAGAATATTTGCATTATTGGACTGTCTTTTAACAAGCCTGTTAAACTACTCCGTTAACATACACCAGTCAATAAAATATTTATTACAGAAGAAAAGTTCTTTATTGGCAAAACACTGAACAAACAATGCACGAGATTGAACCCTTTTATCGTTGGCGAGACGACTACGTCGCATCAGAAGATGAACTTTCGCCCTTTTACGGTACCGAGTATAACGAATTTGAATTCGATAAGCAGATTTATAATTTTCTATTACATCCCCAATGGGATTACTTCGGTTCCAACACCTTGTATCTGAAGATACTTTTTGCTGATTATGATCATCAATATGCGATCATTGAAATGATTGGCGAATGGAATGATGCCATTAACAACGACATCATGTTACTTAAAAGAGAAGTTATCGAACTGATGATTGCGCAAGGAATTAACAAATTTATTCTCATAGGTGAAAACATATTGAATTTCCACGCTTCGGATGATTGCTATTATGAAGAATGGTTTCAGGAAATAGAGGATGGCTGGATTGCAGGACTTAACTTCAGACACCACGTAATTGATGAATTCAAAAATTCAAACATCGATTATTTTATCAATTTTGGCGGCCACCTAGACGAAATGAGCTGGCGTAACCATAAACCAATTCAAGTCTTTCGTGCCGTAGAAGAGCAATTAACGAAACGGCTCTACTAACTCTTTCAAATCCGGGTTTAGCCAAAAATTGACACTGCTTTTCATATAATACATCTCCTCTCTATCGTCTTCCCCGCTTGTAAGCGCTCTTTTCTCCGGATTTGCAAATGCAAGACATTTTCGTTAAGTTTGGTACAAAGCTTGCTCCTAAATCCAAAAAGATAATAAATTAAAGCATCATATTAAACCAATGGCCTATGAAGACTTTTGTTTTATTATTGGTTGCATCCTCTCTTTATGGCAATCATGTATGTGCACAGGATTCCAGCAACAATTCCAGCAAACAAGTAGACAAGACGAAGTTGCCGGTTCCGAATGAAAAGGAGCAATTATTTTATCTACAACGCGATCCCAACAAGAACACGGTCGTTTATACGCTGAACAAAAAAGATGGTAAAATTGACGAAGATGAGCCCGTTAGCGCCTATTGGATCTTATATGAAGAAGATGGCGAGCGGAAAGATCTATCCTATATTCAACGAAAATTTGCCTATGGAATTGACCACAAAAAGGTAAGCGATAATGAATACGAAATCCGCTTAACTTCATGTAAAAGCATCCCCTTCCGTTTGGCTTATTGCCCTTTAAGCAAACAATATGAAGCCTTTACTTCCATTAACAATAAGCCGGCTATCGTTGAACGTATATTTGTGCGGATCAATGGTGGCTCGCTCTTTAAACCAAACGTTGATTATATTGAATTAATCTGCAAAGACAGCCAATCCGGTCAGAAACTTAAACATATGATCCCTATGGATGAATAGACGGCCAATAGACCGGACAGCAGCATTTTAAAAAATTCGCCTAACCACATCATTCAAATAACATTTGATAATCATCAAATTATTACCGACATTTGCAATGCTTATTGAGAAAGACGGAGGGATTAGACCCTGCGAAGTCTTGGCAACCTGTGCTTACAAGGTGCTACATTCTACCTGATTCAATATCGGGAAAGATAAGCAAAAGTCATTTTCTAGGCTTTTTCTCAATGCAAGCATCATTTTAACGATAAAATATCTATTTGGGAGATAGATAACAACCTGTATATGGTTTAAGTGCCGTATGAGTATTAGAGAAGAATTGAACAAACGCATTTTGATCATCGATGGTGCAATGGGCACGATGATTCAACCCTATGGACTCAGCGAAGCTGATTTCCGTGGCGAACGGTTTATAAATCACCCCTGTGAAGTAAAAGGCAATAATGATTTACTGAACATAACCCAGCCGCTTATCATAAAAGAGATACATGAGGCTTACCTCGAAGCTGGCGCTGATATTATTGAGACGAACACTTTTAGCTCGCAGGTAATATCAATGGCAGATTACCAAATGGAATCTTTGGTGTATGAGTTGAACTTTGAGGGAGCTCGAATTGCCAGAGAGGCTGCCACGCAGTTTACACACAAAAATCCGGCGAAACCCCGCTTCGTAGCGGGTGCAATCGGTCCAACCAACAGAACCGCGTCCTTGTCGCCCGATGTTAACGATCCCGGTTATCGGGCAGTAACATTCGACGATCTAGTAAATGCTTATTATGAACAAGTACGTGGCTTGATTGATGGCGGTGCTGATGTCCTGCTGATTGAAACAATCTTCGACACCCTGAATGCCAAGGCAGCCATTTTTGCTATCATCCAATATGAAAACGAATTAAAAGCGGCCGGTAAACGCAGTGAATCGATCGATATCATGATCTCCGGCACCATTACCGATGCCAGTGGCAGAACACTCTCCGGTCAAACCGTAGAGGCTTTCCTTAATTCTATTAACCATGGAAATATCCTAAGTATAGGTCTCAACTGCGCCTTGGGAGCAAAAGAAATGCGTCCGCATATTGAAGAGCTTTCAGAAAAAGCGGGCTGTTATGTTTCCGCTTATCCCAATGCCGGATTACCAAATGAATTTGGCGGTTACGACGAACAACCGCACGAAACTGCGCACTTAATAGAAGATTTTATTGAAAGTGGCTTTGTCAATATCGTTGGTGGATGCTGTGGTACCACGCCAAAACATATTCGGTGTATTGCCGATAAAGCGGCGAAAGCAAAACCAAGAAAAGTACCGAAACCGGAGCCGTTTTTACGTTTAAGCGGCTTAGAACCCATTACCTATACCCCAGATAGCGTCTTTATGAATATTGGCGAGCGGACCAATGTAACTGGTTCGCCCAAATTTGCCAAACTCATTCTCAGCGGCGATTTTGAAGCGGCGTTATCAGTTGCCCGCCAACAGGTAGAAGGCGGAGCGCAAGTAATTGATGTCAATATGGACGAGGGAATGTTGGATTCAGAAGCCGCTATGACCCGCTTCTTGAATCTCATTGCTTCCGAACCTGACATTGCCAAGCTTCCTATCATGGTCGACTCATCAAAATGGTCAGTCATTGAAGCAGGTTTGAAATGCTTACAAGGTAAAGGCATCGTCAATTCCATTTCTCTGAAAGAAGGGGAAGATTTGTTCAAGGAACGAGCTACGACCATTATGCACTACGGCGCCGCTGTTGTAGTTATGGCTTTTGATGAAGTTGGCCAAGCTGATTCGTACGAACGCCGCATCGAAATATGTAAGCGTTCTTACGATATACTTGTAAATGAGGTAGGCTTTCCTCCACAAGACATTATTTTTGATCCCAACATCTTAACCGTTGCTACCGGCTTAGAAGAGCACAATAATTACGCGGTCGACTTTATAAACGCGACCCAATGGATCAAGCAAAATCTGCCGCTGGCGAAGGTGAGTGGCGGTGTAAGTAATATATCTTTCTCCTTTAGAGGCAATAATGTTGTTCGTGAAGCGATGCATGCAGCATTCTTATATCACGCCATCAAAGCCGGGTTAGATATGGGCATCGTTAATGCCGGCATGTTGGAAGTATACGAAGAAATCGATCCAACCCTACTAACTTATGTGGAGGATGTCTTACTCAATCGTCGGGAAGATGCTACCGAGCGCCTAGTCGAATTTGCAGAAACCGTTAAAAGTAAAGATAAGGCAGAAGTAAAAAGTGCCGAGTGGCGCAGCGGCCCGGTTGAAGAGCGATTATCACATGCGTTGGTTAAAGGAATTATCGAATTTTTGGACGACGATGTGGAGGAAGCCCGTCTAAAGTACCCTCGTCCTTTGGAAGTCATCGAAGGTCCATTAATGGACGGAATGAATATCGTGGGCGATCTTTTCGGAGCGGGAAAAATGTTTTTACCCCAGGTTGTGAAATCGGCTCGCGTCATGAAAAAAGCTGTTGCTTACTTACTGCCTTTCATTGAAGCAGAAAAAGCGAAGAACCCTTCGGCCGGCGACAGAAAAAATGCGGGCAAGATTCTGATGGCTACGGTAAAGGGGGATGTGCATGATATTGGAAAAAACATTGTCGGCGTGGTCCTAGCCTGCAACAACTTTGAAATAATCGACTTAGGCGTTATGGTACCTAGCCAAAAAATATTGGACGAAGCCCGAAAACACCAAGTTGATATTATAGGTTTGAGTGGTCTTATCACACCCTCCCTTGATGAAATGGTGCATGTTGCCAAAGAAGCTGAACGAGAAGGTTTTAAAATTCCGATTATGATCGGAGGGGCAACCACATCCCGTATTCATGCAGCCGTAAAAATCGCTCCTAATTATTCGGGCACCATTGTGCATGTATTAGATGCTTCCCGTAGTGTTACCGTTGCCAGTAACTTACTCAACCCGGAAAGTAAAGAGAGTTATGCTGCCACTATTCGTGCCGAATACGATCAAGCCAGAGAGAATCACCTTCGAAAGAAATCGGAGAAAAAGCTAGTACCTATTGAAGAAGCGAGAGCAAAGAGATTTCAAATTAATTGGGAAAGCTACCAAGCTCCCAAACCCGCCTTTTTAGGCACTAAGGTGTTTGATGACTTTCCGCTTGACGATTTATTACCTTATATCGATTGGACTCCCTTCTTCCATACGTGGGAGCTACGCGGCAGCTATCCTCGTATTTTAACCGATAAAACCGTCGGTACAGAAGCAAGCAAACTGTTTGATGATGCGAAAAAGTTATTACAAGAAATCGTCTCCAACAAATTGTTAACCGCTAAAGGTGTGATTGGCTTTTGGCCGGCTAACGCTACTGGCGATGATATCGTTTTATATAAGGATGAAGAGCGAAAGGAAATACTAACACGGATCCATACCTTACGTCAGCAGGCGGAAAAAGCAAAAGACCAACCCTATTATGCCTTATCGGATTTTATTGCTCCGGTCGGCAGTCGCGTAAATGATTATTGGGGAGGCTTTGCCGTTACCACCGGTATTGGCTGTGATGAACTTGTCGCCCAATATGAAAAGAATTATGACGATTATAACAGCATTATGGTAAAAGCCTTGGCTGATCGACTGGCTGAAGCTTTCGCCGAAAAGATGCACGAAATGGTGCGCAAAGAATACTGGGGTTATTCCAGCGATGAGCAACTTAGCAATGAAGAATTGATTAAGGAACAATATGCCGGAATCCGACCGGCACCGGGATACCCTGCCTGTCCGGAACATACAGAGAAAATTACGCTTTTCAATATTTTAGATGCCGAAGAGAACACCGGCATTTACCTAACCGAAAGTTTAGCCATGCATCCAACCGCTGCCGTTAGCGGTTTCTATTTCTCCCATCCTGAATCCAGGTACTTCGGTGTTGGGAAGTTAGGAAAAGATCAAATAGAAGACTATGCCAAACGGAAGAATGAAACGGTAGAGGTCGTTGAAAGATGGTTGGGCCCGAATTTGGGATATTAGTTGCGGGTTGTTGGTGTTAGTTATTGGTTATTGGTTGTTAGTTGTTAGTTATTGGTTGTTGGTTAACCTAACTAAAAGTTATTAGTGTAAAAAAGTTGCATAATGATTATTTTGAGCGATACATAAATACAAATTAACCAAAATAAGAACATTAAAATGAAAAGTGGCAACAAACCTTATACTGAACTCGACGTATGGAAAGAGACCAGAGGACTAGTAAAAGAAATATATCTAGCAACAAAAAACTTTCCTAAAGAAGAACAATACGGAATAACAAACCAGATTCAACGAAGTGCTGTTTCAATTCCATCCAATATCGCTGAAGGATGTGGCAGAAACAGTCCAAAAGATAGCTTACAATTCTTTTATATTGCTAGAGGCTCACTTTACGAATTAGAAACACAATTAATATTATCTTTTGATTTAACATATTTATGCCAAGAACATCTTAATTTTTGCTTACATCTAGTCGAAAAATGCAAGAAATTACTTAACGGGTTCATAAGATATTATAGAGGCTTTCTGAAGCTAAATCGAAATTTAAACGATCAACAAATAACTAACAACGAATAACCAATTAATGAAAATAACAGATCATATCTCAAACGCGAAAAACAAAACCCTCATCTCCTTCGAACTGCTCCCTCCCATCAAAGGGCAAAGTATTCAAGGCATCTTTAATACCATTGATCCCTTAATGGAGTTCAATCCCCCTTTTATCGATGTTACTTATTTAAGAGAAGACTATATTTACAAGCAACATCCAAACGGTTTGCTGGAAAAGGTGGCATATCGCAAACGGCCAAGTACCGTTGCAACCTGTGCAGCTATTATGAATAAATACAAGGTAGATGCCGTACCACATCTTATCTGTGGTGGATTTACAAAAGAAGAAACGGAAAATGCTTTAATTGATTTACAATTTTTAGGTATTGATAACGTTCTTGTACTACGTGGCGATGCACGAAAAAGCGAAAGCTCCTTTGTACCAACTCCCGGAGGCCACGCCTATGCATCCGATCTGCTACAACACGTCGTTAACATGAATAATGGTCAATACTTGCATGACTATATGGACAATACTGAGAAGACCGATTTCTGCATTGGGGTGGCGGGATATCCGGAGAAGCATTTCGAAGCGCCGAACCTTGAAACTGATTTCCAATACCTGAAACAAAAAGTGGATCTAGGCGCCAATTTTATTGTGACCCAGATGTTCTTTGATGTCAATAAATATAAAGCCTTTGTTGATAAATGCCGTGCTAACGATATTAACATCCCCATTATTCCGGGATTAAAGCCCCTTACCACCAGTAAACAGCTTACAAGCCTGCCGAAGGTTTTCCATTTGGATATACCTTTAGAGTTAAGCAAGGCCGTACAAGCCTGCAAAAGTGAAAAAGAGGTAAAAGATGTTGGCATTGAATGGATGATCCAGCAGTGTAAAGACCTTATAAAAATGGGAGCACCTGTATTGCATTTTTACACAATGGGTAACCCGGAACCGACCAAAAGAATTATACAGGGGGTATTTTAACCCCCTACTCTTTAACTCTTGTGTCCGTATAATAGGCAAGTATCCGGTATTCGCCATTGACTTTGCCAAATACAAAAGCAAAATAATTATCTCCTACTGTATCATATTCTCCGTATTGGCAGTACAGTTCCAGCAACGTACTACCAGGGTCAATTAATTCAGCAAGCTTTTTATAATAGTCGCCACTCGATTCAATATCAATTTGCTGCACTTGCTCCACTTGTCGCCGGGGAATTATTCGCTTTACATCTTCATTGAAGATAACCGATCGATAACGATCAAAATCCTCAGACTCTAATAAACCATCTCGCTTTTCTTCTTCACTTAGGTTATTCAGCTCGTCTACCCAATAAATCGTTTGTAAAGGAAAATGTACGATATTTGTTATCGCTTCCACTCTATCCGTCTCTATATTTCGCTGAAGCCCCTTGTAAAAACTTCGAAATTCTTTATCGATTTTCTGGGCTTGGGCCGTCAAAGTCAACATACTTAAACAAGAAAGAAAAACAAAACGTAATAAATTCAATTTCATCCTATTATTTATTTTAATATGCGTCCGGTTTACATCTCGATTTCATCTGTAAATAATTAATTCGTTCGAAGCTTCCACCTTGCTCAAGATCGGACCTACGTACTTCTTTGAAAGAAACAAAACTGCATTATATTTGTTGTTAATCAAACTTTATAGAAAAATTAAGACAATTTTAAAATGAAAAGAAGCGCAACGGCCGTTTGGCAAGGAACAGGAAAAGAAGGAAATGGCACACTAACCACACAAAGTAATGTACTTGAGGAAACTCCTTACTCCTATAAAACCCGTTTCGAAGATGCAAAAGGCACCAATCCGGAAGAACTCGTCGCGGCAGCTCATGCCGGATGTTTTACCATGAAACTTGCCTTTAACATTGATGCGGCAGGTTTTGAAGTAGAAAAGTTGGAAACTACCTGTAACATCGAATTAAAGGACGGAAGCGTTACGAGCTCTTTTCTAACGGTTCGGGCAAAAATCCCCGGTATTCCTAAAACGAAGTTAGATGAATTGGTAACCGATGCAGAAAAGAACTGTCCCATCTCTAAATTGTTAAATACAAATATTGCTGTAGACGCACATTTAGAAGAGTAAATAAAGGATAAATCCTTTACCCAATCATTTTTATTCTCAACCTGAGCGCCGTAAAGGATTTATCTTTGTAACATTTCTCGTTATTTTCTCAAAAAACGAGACCCGTATTCGTACTTATTAAATTAAATCCTACCTTTGAACGGTATGCTTGCTAAAAGCTTTTAACAACATACTAAAACAAACACATTTTACTTTTCTGAGATTTCTTTCTGCGTGCACGGAACCGTTGATGCGAAAAGATTATGTATGGCGTTTTATTATCACACATGGCTAACTATTTTTCAAAACTGAGATTCACCCAATTTAATCTCTATTTGTTGTCAGCAACCAACTGGCAATATACCCTTTTACCTGTTTCAACTTTTTACACGTTTGCACCTCATACGAATCCCCCTCCCGTTGAGGCGATAACCCTTCAAACCTAAGATTATGATAAACTGAACCTGCCAAATATAGCACAGGCAGGAATGCAACGGTAAAGCGTGACGCTTTATCGAAAGAGCTTTTATATCATAAATGTAACACAGATGAAACCTGCATAAATTGCAATACTGAAGACAGTAAATAACTGAATGTAGTGAGTTCATGAATGTCATTGAACCGCCGAAGGTAGCACGAACCGAGTGACATGAGCTCATGATACCATTGAACATAAACGTTCATGAATAACACCTTTGGATTAGACACGAAATGAACAAACAAATGCAAATGAATAATTTATGCAAGCTTCATTGCCATTAAAAAACAAATTCATTCCAATGAAAATCAATAACCAAACGTTGTGTTCATTGAAATCGCTGTTTTTTGCGATTTTGATGTTAACTATGCCCCATTTGAGTGCATTTGCACAAACACGACAACTAACGGGTACAGTAACCGATGCACAGGATCAATCTCCTATTATCGCGGCTACTATTAAAGTGGTCGGAACCAATATCGCTACATCAACTGATGTCAATGGCAAATTTCAGCTAAATGTACCCGAAAATGCCAGCTCTTTAAGTATCAGTTCTATTGGGTATGACGCCAGAACGATGCCGATCAATGCGCAGACCACTACCTTAAATATTACGCTAACCGCTTCGGCACAAGAGCTTGAAGGTGTGGTAGTAACTGCACTTGGTATTAACCGGGCGCAAAAATCGCTGACCTATTCCACCCAACAGGTCGGTGCCGAGGAATTAAATAAAGCAAAAAGCCCGAATCTCATTAATACGCTAAATGGTAAAGTGGCGGGTGTTAACATTGCTCCCAGCTCGTCCGGACCGGGAGGTTCGGCCAAAGTTGTACTCCGTGGGAACAAATCGGCCTCCGGAAACAATCAGGTATTATATGTGATAGACGGTGTGCCTATTAATAACAATACAACCGGTGCACAACCAGGGAATGTGTTCGGAGGTGAACGTGATCCCGGTGATCCCATTTCTACAATTAATCCAGAGGATATTGAGAACATATCAGTCCTGAAAGGTGCCTCAGCGGCCGCTTTATATGGCAGTCAGGCAGCAAATGGGGTTATTCTGATCACTACCAAATCCGGTAAATCCGGCAGAGCGGTCATTAACTTCTCTTCCAGCGCTTTAATAGATCGAGCAGCTTACACGCCTGAATTCCAGAACAGCTTCGGCCAGGGAATGGATGGGGTTTCCAATACCTCTTCCTTAAACAGCTGGGGTGCCGCAACTGACAGCAGGAAGTACGATAATGTGTCTGCGTTTCTGCGAACAGGAAGTAATCTAACAAACTCGCTGAGCCTGTCTGGCGGCAATGATAAAATGCAGACCTATTTTTCGTATGCCAATACACAGGCAAAGGGTATACAGCCCAACAACGACCTAAGTAGACATAACCTCAACTTTAAGGAAACGGCTAATTTTTTGGACGACAAACTACAGGTTTCGGCCGGTGCGAACTACATCTCCCAGAAGTTGGATAATGCACCGCAAACGGGCTTCTATTTCAACCCGATGGTAGGATTGTACCTATTTCCACGGGGCATGGATATTGCCCCTTATAAGACCTTTGAGCAATTCAACGCACAGAAAAACCTGAATGATCAGAACTGGCCATTTCTTTCGGACAGCGAAACCACTCAACAGAACCCTTGGTGGATTGTTAACCGCAACCAGAACTATTCGAACAGAAACCGGTTATTACTGAATGCCAGCGCCAAATACAAAGTGGCTCCCTGGCTTTCTGTTCAGGCACGTGGAAGTCTTGATCGTACCAGTGAAGTATACGAAACAAAGATCTTTGCCGGCACACATAACATTTTAGCTCGCCCGGGTGGCGCCTATAATTATACAAATACAACAATTACGCAACAGTATGCCGATTTGATTGCCAACATGAACTTCCAGGTGGCGGATAAACTAAGCATTACCGGTGTAGTAGGTACAAGCATTACTGATTGGAAAACAGAAGGGTCAAATTACAACAGCGGCACGGCCGGTTTATCAACCGCTAATGTGTTTACCATGCAAAACTCCGAAACACCAAATATCAGCACCCTAGCCAGAAATAGAAGGCAATTGCAATCTATATTTGCCAGTGCGAACCTGTCCTATGACAACTGGGTATTTTTGGATCTTACCGCGAGAAACGACTGGTCGAGTACATTGAGTTTCACGAATAACAGCTCCTTCTTCTACCCGTCTGTAGGTTTGGGACTTGCCCTGAATGAAAAACTCAACTTCCCGGATTTTATCAATCTCGCGAAAATCCGTGGTTCGTACGCCCAGGTCGGTAATGATCTTCCTCCATATACTACCTATCTGTTGAACACATTGAATCCATACGGTGTAATCGGAATGAACACCACTACCTTCCTGAAAGAGTTGAAACCGGAGATTACCAACTCGTTGGAAATCGGTACGGAATGGAAATTCTTTGATAGCCGCTTGGGGGTAGACTTAACCTATTACAAGACGAACACAAAAAATCAATTCTTTAAAATTGCCGCCAGTCAGGCTTCATTCTATGACACCTACGCAATCAATGCAGGAAACATCCAGAATCAGGGTGTTGAAGCACTCATCAGTTTCGATGCCATTCGATCAGAAAATTTCAACTGGACAACGAGCCTGAATTATTCCTATAACAAAAACAAAATCATCGAACTTTCCGATAACATTCAGGAGTTTGCTTTAACGGGTGAAAGTAGAAATAACTTTGCTTCAAAATTTGAAGTTGGAGGCTCTTTTGGCGATATCTACGGGCAGGATTTCCAACGGGATGATCAGGGCAGAATTATGATCAGCGCGGACGGCATCCCCTTGAAAAATTCGGAATATACCAAGCTTGGTAACGCCAATCCGCTCTGGCAAATGGGGTGGAACAACAATTTAAGTTATAAGAAATTTTCGCTTTCATTTTTAATTGACGGAAAGTTCAACTATGATGTCCTGTCCGTAACCCAATCCGTTATGGACGGTTATGGCGTATCAAAGGCGACCGGCGATGCGCGTTTAGCAGGCGGGGTATCCATCAACGGTGTAGATCCGCAAGGCAACGCAGTGAATATGATCGATCCGCAGGTTTGGTATACTTCAACCGGTGGTATCGGGCCTGTAACCAGCAATTATATCTATGATGGAACGGTAGTCCGTCTACGCGAACTTACACTCGGATATGACATCCCATTGAAAGAAGGATTTATCAAGAACCTGAAAGTGTCAGCCGTTGGAAGAAACCTTATCTATTTCTACAAAAAGGCTCCTTTTGACCCCGAGGTAACGATGTCAACCGGCAATACATTGAGCGGTCTGGATATCTTCATGATGCCCGCTACACGCAGCTATGGTTTAACACTAAATGCAACTTTCTAATGAATACGACAAAAATTTTGAATAAATATATGGTCCTTTTTACAGCGTTGGCGATCGGATTTAGCAGCTGTACAAAAGATTTTGAGGATCTCAACACCAATAATACCGGCGTTTCGGATGAAGATCTGAAGCCGAATGGTCAGGATCTGGAAATTTTCTTCCGTCAGGCGCAAATGTCTATCTATAATTTTTCAGGTGGCGGCGATCCGAATTCGTACCAGGTGCAGCAGAATCTGAATGCCGATGTTTACAGTGGCTATTTTATGTCACCCACACCTTTTAACAGCGGACAGAACAACCTCAATTATGCGATGGTCAACGGCTGGAACGGTGAACCTTTCAAAGTGCTTTATGTAAACGTTCTGAATTCGCTGAATAAGCTTAAAAACAACGGCCTTGCAGAAACATATCCGGCAGTATGGGCAGCCGCCCTGGTAGTAAAGGCAGAAGCAACCAGCCGTGTAACTGATATCTACGGCCCTATTCCATACAGCGGTGTAGGTATTACCGGCAGTATTCCCTATGATAGTCAGGAAGATATTTATAAACGTCTGTTTCTGGAACTCGATACGGCACGTAATTTATTATTAACCTTCAATAACGGTACCGACACAACACAGGTGCCTGCGAATATCGGGGAGGCAGACCTGGTCTACCAAGGAGTTGATAACAAAACACGCTTCCAAAAATGGCTTCGTCTGGCCAACTCGCTCCGTTTACGTTTGGCGATGCGTATCGTAAAAGCAAACCCTCAGTTGGCGCAAACCGAAGCTGAAAAGGCACTGGATCCCGCCAATGGCGGTGTCATCGACAATAACGCCGATAATTTCCGCATAACGGTTCCATCGGATGCCAATTTTTCCAACCCACTTTACTTTATAGCTAAAAACTGGGGGGATACCCGAATCAATGCCTCCCTGGAATCTTATATGGTGGGCTATAAAGATCCGCGCATAGCCAAATACATGGACAAGGCAACCGACAAGGTCATAACCGGTCAGTACAAAGGGATTCGGGCAGGTGCTGCGGGGCTAACGAAAGACGCCTATATCGGTTATTCTTCGCTCAACATAAACGATGGTACGCCTACCTTTAGCGCAAGTACCGCACCGATGTTGATGACCGCCGCTGAAGTATATTTCCTAAGAGCAGAAGCCGCTCTTCGGGGATGGGCCAATGCCGGTGGATCCGTACAGGCTCTTTATGAACAGGGCATCCAAAGCTCCTTTAGTCAATGGGGTGTACAAGGAGCCAACGCTTATATACAAAATAACACCAATACACCTATTGCCTATGTTGACCCTCGGAACAGCCGCAATAATGCCCCCGCACCGACAACCATTACCGTACAATGGAACGAAGGCGCGACAGCAGAAGAAAAACTGGAGCGCATTATCACACAGAAATGGTTAGCTATCTTTCCTGAAGGTCAGGAAGCTTGGAGTGAATTTAGACGGACCGGCTATCCGAGGATTTTCCCGGTGGTTGTTAATAACAGTGGAGGCCTGATCGATACTGAAGTACAGATTAGGAGGCTACCTTTCCCTCAGAACGAATACAATACAAATGCTGCTGAGGTTCAAAAAGCCATCCAACTTTTAGGAGGCCCCGACAATGGCGGGACCCGTCTTTGGTGGGATAAAGAAGGAACCAATTTTTAATACTCGATTCAATCGATACAAAGGGAAATGTAACGTTTCCCTTTGTATCGATTGAATTATTTATATAGATTTCAATAAATTTCTCAATTGCTCTTCTTGCTGAAAGCCTTGCGCTTCCTTTACTAACTTTCCTTGCTTATAAAGATGAAAAACCGGTATTCCCTCCACCTTCATCGCACGGGTCAAAGCCTTGGCTTGATCAATATTTAACCGATAAATGAACACCTTTCCTTCATACTCCTTAGCTAATTTTTTCAAAGTCGGTTCCATCTCCTTGCAAGGGATACACCAATCTGCATAAAAATCAATCAGAACAACTTTGTTTTCATGCAAAATCTTGTCAAAATCTGTCTTGGTGAATAAGTCTTTTTTCACTGGCTTCTCTCCAGGTGTTACAGGCAAATTTTCATTTTTCCAGGCCATAATACCACCTTTTAAATCGTATATTTCCTTAAATCCAAGCTCTTTTAATGTTGCCGTTGCCTTTGCACTTCTACTTCCTCCCAGGCAGTATACAAATACAGGCTTTGTCCGATCCAAACGACTAAGCTCTTTGTCGAAATCATTATCCTTAATATCAATGTTAAGCGCATGCTCAAGATGTCCATCCGCAAACTCATCAGCAGTCCGCACGTCGATCAACTGAACAGTCTCAGAGGAGTTATCTTTTAGTTTTTGTTGATACTGTTTGGCCGTCAAAGGTCCTTCTTCCTGCGTGGCCATTGCACACCCTTGTAGATACAAAGCGTACAAACAACAGGTCAACATATACCTAAATTTTATACGTAATCCCATAACACTTTCTAAATTAATATTACAAAAGTAACAGATCCGATTTTTAAATACTAAATAAAATTCGCCACGGTGATAATGAGGCGGCCTGTACAAGTCTAACGCCCATTGCTTACCGCTGCCATTTCGAAATTTATATTCCATGCATCTATCTTTATAAAATGAACCCCCATGTTTAAAATTTCATGTTCATCACACAGTGGAATGTAAATTTATTCACGTAATTTACAATATCCGGTTGTGTTTAAACCACAAAGGGTTCATAAATAAAACAAACACGAACGAACTAATTATTTACAGATGACAAAGGATTCTTACGATGCGATTGTGGTGGGTTCCGGCCCCAATGGGTTGGCAGCAGCCATCACCATGCAGAAAGCCGGATTGGAAGTTTTACTGATAGAAGCGAAGGAAACAATAGGAGGCGGCCTACGATCCGCACAATTTATGGATTCAGGAAATATATATGATATATGTTCTGCTATACACCCGATGGCACTTCAATCTCCCTTTTTCAAGAGATTACCCCTTGAACAGCATGGGTTAACTTACATAAATCCGCCGATTATGGCGGCTCATCCCCTAGACGGGGGGAAGGCTGTAGGGCTTTTTTCTTCACTAGAGCAAACATCCGGTCAGTTCAATACAGATAAAAACGCCTACATTCATTTATTTAAACCCTTAACAAAGTTATGGCCCACACTGATCAGCGACTTATTAGCCCCTTTTCATATACCTTCGAATCCTTTCCCGCTCATACGTTTTGGCAAGAACGCACTTCTATCGGCAACGCAACTCGCAAAACGCTTTCAAACCGAAGAACTGAAAGCTCTATGGGCAGGTATGGCGGCTCACTCCATGTTGCCCTTAGATTATATGACTACATCGGCGGTGGCATTGGTGCTATCTATCGCCGGTCATACCGGA
This sequence comes from Olivibacter sp. LS-1, assembly GCF_008245145.1. GTDB lineage: Bacteria > Bacteroidota > Bacteroidia > Sphingobacteriales > Sphingobacteriaceae > Olivibacter > Olivibacter oleidegradans. Next base: position 6,097,335 of record NZ_CP041643.1, read on the forward strand.
GGTTGGCCTATTCCCCGAGGCGGATCGCAGCAAATAGCCAATGCCTTGGCTTCTTATTTTAAGTCGATTGGCGGGGACATTGAAACAAGTTTTTATGTAGACTCGCTTAAAAAGCTTCCTACGGCCCGAGCATTTCTTTTTGATCTAGGGCCAAAGCAATTGATACAAATTGCAGGGGATCGATTCCATGCCTCCTATCGGAGACAACTTGGCAGATATCGCTATGGGATGGGTGTTTTTAAAATTGATTGGTTGCTTGACGGTCCTATACCCTTTCAGTCAGAGCAATGCAGAAAAGCCGGCACTGTACATCTCGGTAATAGTCTACAGGAAATTGCCCATGCAGAACGACAAGTCTGGGAAGGGAAACATCCGGAGAGACCTTTTGTACTGCTTGCCCAACAGAGTTTGTTCGATACCACCCGCGTAATGGGGAATCATCAAATTGCCTGGGCCTATTGCCATGTCCCAAACGGTTCAACTGTTGATATGACCATGGCTATTGAACAACAAGTAGAACGATATGCTCCGGGATTTAAAGATCAAATAATTGCCAAGCAATGCATGAATACACATGCCTATGAAATCTACAATCCAAACTATATAGGTGGCGACATCAATGGAGGCGTAATGGATCTTAAACAATTATATACCAGACCCGCTTTGAGGTGGTCGCCCTACGGCACGCCTGCGAAAGACATTTATATTTGTTCTTCTTCAACGCCTCCCGGTGGAGGTGTGCATGGGATGTGTGGATACCATGCCGCAAAACAAGCATTAAAAAAGCGTTTCGGAATTGAAGTAGATTTTTAGCATTACATAAGCGATCTTAGGCCAAATAGGTAAAATTTATAGCCTAAATAGGAAGTTTTTATTCCTAACGATGCATGTTCCATGCCTGTATATTTGTGTTGAGTTTAATGTCTACTAAATAAGTAGTCTATTTATTAAAATCAGCAAAAACATACAAATGAATACAATTGAACAAAGAACGCCCTTAAAGAAGGAAGAGGTCATTAAAAAACGCCTAAATAGTCCCGCCTTTACGATCCATTCTATGCAATCAGCCATGTGCTATTCCTGTTGTTGCTAACAACCCATCTCCGCAAATTATTCCATTTTCTAACGATTTCATCTTTTGCTTTTCCTAATCACTTCGTGTCGATTACGAAGCTGTATGCAACTAACAATAATATACAATGATTAATCATTTTGCTAAACTATATAGGCTTGTTTTTCCGTTCCACAAAAATTTATGGCAACTATTTTTGTCAACTCTTCTTTTATTTTTAAGCGGAAATCTATGTGCACAGGTTACAAAGCCTTTGATCAATTCCACACTCGATGGAAAAGTGTTTGATAGTAACTCGAAAGAGCCACTCCCGGGCGCCACTGTCTCGATTGAAGGAACCACCCATAAAGCTAGTACGGATGGCGATGGGAAATTCAATTTTATCACCGGACAAAAGTTCCCCTATACACTTATCATTAACTATATTGGTTATAAAGTTAAGAAAGTTATTGCAACGGGAAGTCCAATAGCCATTGGACTAGAGCCCGATTTCAACCAATTGGAAGACGTGGTAGTGGTAGGTTATGGTACACAAAAACGTGGTGACCTGACGGGATCGGTTGCTTCTGTTCCGGCAGAGCTAAAGAGCCAACCTGTCGCTTCTCCGGAGCGCCTATTACAGGGATCTGTACCGGGCGTGGTTGTTACGCAAACCTCTGGTCAGCCAGGCGGCGGAGTGAGTGTGCAGATAAGGGGGAATAACTCCATTACGGCCGGCAGTGATCCCTTATATGTTATAGACGGCTTTCCGCTTAATAACGACTATTCACTAAACGACGCCGGCGTCACTACGGGTTCCAAAATAAACCCTTTATCTACCATTAACACCTCTGACATTGAGTCTATTGATGTATTGAAAGATGCTTCGGCAACTGCGATTTACGGATCGAGGGGCGCTAACGGCGTGGTGATTATCACTACTAAAAGTGGAAGTCGGAATAAATCTTCTATAAATTATGATGGGTACTATGGCTTCCAGGAGGTGATAAAAACCATCCCTTTATTGAACGCCGGGGAATGGTGGCAGTTGCGAAAGGATGCGGCCGTTAACTCAGGTAAATCAGCTTCGCTTCCAGCGGTGTCGGGCTATTCATTAGATACGAGTGGCGTGGGGACCGACTGGCAGGCGGCCGCTTTTCGGGAAGCACCTATTCAAAACCACAATTTGTCTATTTTAGCAGGGAGCGAAAAAACCCGGTTAGCTATCTCAGGCAACTATTTTGATCAAGATGGGATTCTACAAAACACCGGATTTAGAAGAATATCCGGACGAATAAATGTTGCCCACGACTACAATGAAAAATTAAAGTTTACAAGCAATATTTCAGCAAGCCAGTCGAAAGCCGATGTTGCCCCAACAGCAGTTGTCGCTAATTTATTATTGACCCCGCCGTCTCTTCCCATCTATCAGGACGACGGTTCGTATGTAATTTATAGTCCTTTCGAATCAAGTTTACAGAACCCTATCAACTCCCTATACAATCAGTTAAATGAAACAAAAACCAATCGCTTGCTGGGGAATATCGCGGGTGAATATGAAATCATTACAGGATTAAAAGCGAAAGTGCTGATAGGTGTCGACATTGTCGATAATAAACAGAATCGTTATTTACCAAAAACCACCGCCGAAGGTTTGGATTTAGGGGGCTTGGCACAAGTCGGCTCTGTTTTTACCTCCAACTGGTTAAACGAAAACACGTTAAGTTACGACAAGGTGATCGGTGAAAAGAACAGGATCAATGCCGTGGTAGGGTTTACCGCACAGCAATCGAACAGTGAAGGCACCGTTGCGGAAGCAGCTGGATTTGCGACCGATGCCTTTAGCTTTAACAATTTAGGGACGGGCGTAACCAATAGAACACCGAGCTCGATTGCCAATGAATGGTCGCTTGCCTCCTATCTGGCAAGAGTGAACTATGCTTATGACAGTCGATATCTATTCACCCTAACGTTTAGGGCTGATGGATCCTCTAAGTTTGGGGCTGGGAATAAATGGGGATATTTCCCTTCAGCGGCGTTTGGTTGGAATGTGAGTAATGAAGCATTCTTTAAGAATGTAAAACAGATAAGCCAGCTTAAAATTCGCTTAAGCGCGGGTACAACAGGCAACCAAAATATCCCGTCCTATCAGTCGCTATCGCGATTGAGCTACTTTAGATATAATTTCTCCAATACAACCGTACACGGTTTCGCACCTATAACGGTCCCAAACCCGGATTTGGGCTGGGAGAAGACCTTTCAATTTGACGGTGGAATTGACGTAGGTTTTTTTAACAATCGGATCAGTTTAGTTGCAGATTACTATTATAAAAAAACGACCGATCTGCTCCTAAGCCGTACCGTGCCCGGGACGTCAGGCTTAGCCGAGTTCGGAGGCGGACAAGCGTCCACCATCTATCAGAACATCGGAGCGGTGTCTAATCAAGGAATAGAGGTATATGTCAACTCGAATAATTTGATCGGAGATTTTACCTGGAAATCTATCTTGGTTTTCGCTAAAAATACAAACAAGATTCTTGACTTGGGAGAGGGCGTCGATCAAATTATTCCGGTAATCTCACAACCCTCCATTGCTAAGGTAGGCTATCCATTGGGCTCTTTTATCGTTTACCAAACCGATGGCATCATTCAAGAAGGCGACACGCCCCTAACACCGCAACAAAACAAAAATCCAGGTGGACAAAAATATAAGGATATCGACGGTGATGGTCAAATTACACAGGCAGGGGATCGAGTTGTGATCTCCAATCAACCTGGATTTACGGCCGGATTTACCAATAACTTTTCTTATAAAGGTTTCGATTTATCCGTTTTCTTTCAGAGTTCTGTAGGCGGGAAAATTTACAATGCCAATCGGGCTAATTTGGAACTAGGTACCGGTTATGTAAATGCGTCCAAAGTGCTGCTAAACCGCTGGACGCCTAACCACACCGATACGGATGTAAAGGCTGCTTTTCAAGACCCGGCAATTACCATTTCCGACCGCTTTATTGAAAGCGCAACTTACCTCCGTTTGAAAAATCTATCATTTGGATATACCATACCCAAACGAGTTTTTGGGAATTCGGGCTTCGATTCACTTCGCATCTATGTATCAGCACAAAATTTATGGACGTGGACCGACTATACGGGCTTTGATCCGGAGGTGAGCTTAAACGAACAATCTTTAATTAATAAGGGAATTGACCAAGGTGTTTACCCTAATAGTCGATCTTTTCAACTTGGACTCTCATTGACATTATAAATAACGCGTGAAATATGAAAATTCTTAGCTATATCTTAATACTCATTATCGGACTTAGTTTTTCTTCTTGCAAGAAATTTCTGGAAGAGGAGCCCGCCTCCGTTATATCGGAAGATCAGTTTTATAAGACACAGGATGATGCACTCAATGCGGTAAACGCGGTATATTTTTTTCTTAACTCGGGCGGATCTTCTGTTCAAACACCTTACAACACCTTATTTAATACCGGGATGAACATGGCCGGTGATGATGAGGATCCAGGCCCTGGAGCGACGAACCCGGATGTACGGTCACTTTCCGTTCTGGCCCACTCATCTACCAATCTCCGAATTTATGAAATCTGGCAGCAGCATTATGCGGCTATTAAGCGTGCCAATGTGGCTTTAGCAAAAATCCCCAACATAGATTTCGACAGCAGTTTAAAAAACAGGTTACTGGCCGAGACAAAATTCTTACGTGCCTTATACTACTTTAATCTCGTTCGCTTGTATGGCGACGTTCCATTAGTACTTAGTTATGAAACCTATATTGATGCCAACGATTATGCAATTGCGCGGACACCTAGCACAGCGGTCTACGCACAGATTGAAAAGGACCTAAAGGAAGCTGCGGAAGTATTGCCGGATCGCTATGCAGCGCCCGATATCGGCCGGGCAACGGCTGGCGCTGCGAAAGCTTTATTGGCAAAAGTTTATTTAACGGAAGCATCTTTACCATTGAAGCTGGAGGACAATTATGCCAATGCCGTGCTAACAGCTGAAGAAGTGCTCTCTGCCCAAGATGGTGGTACCGGAAATTACGGATACGATCTTTTCGAAAACTATGCCGAGGTATTTCTTCCCGATTTTAAAAATGGGAAGGAACACATCTTTTCAGCCCAGTTTAAGTCAAATTCCCTTAATCAGGGTAATAATGAAAATCCACGTGCCATATTGAGCGGTGTTCCGGGATTGCGAGGGAACTATGCGCATATGGTACGTTATTATAAAGAAGGTAGCGATAATTTTTTCAGTATCTATAAATTGTATAAACCATCCGATAAACGCCGATCTGTCACTTTTGTTACCAGTTTCATCAGTCCGACGAACGGACGTCAATATGCGCTTCCGCTTAACAACCCCGCCGTACCGGGAGATTCGACGCCGTTTTTTCATAAATGGTGGGATCCCAATTCCACGGCTGTCCCAAGTGAATCAGCCGCCAATGTACCTATTATTCGGTATGCGGAACTTTTATTGATTCATGCCGAAGCAGAAAATGAGCAGAATGGCCCTACCCTTAAAGCGTATCAGTCGATCAATCGCGTGCGAAGGAGAGCGGGACTACCCGATTTGACACCTGGCCTCACCAAGGATCAATTTCGCGATTCGGTTTACCTTGATCGAAGGCTGGAGTTAGTATATGAATATCAACGTTGGTTTGATCTGATCAGAGAGAAAGATGCTTCGGGCAACAGTGTTTTTGTAAAAAGTCTACATAAGGTGGGTAAGACTAACGCTGCAGAGAAACATCAATTATACCCTATTCCGCAATCAGAAATCGACAACAATCATTTGCTAACACAAAACCCCGGTTTTTAAAAACATTGTATATGCAAGATAAAATGACTCCCAATAATCAATTATTATTATGAAGAAAATAATCAATACTTCTCTCTTTTTGCTAGGTACGCTCTCGGCAGTACAGGGGCAAAATATCACGCAACAGCAAGAACCTTTTAAAGGTGTTGTTGGTACCAATTATGCGAATTCAAAGGAATCTTGGGTAGACCCCATAAAAGCCCCCTCGAACGCGCCAAATGTCATCTGGATTTTATTGGATGATGTTGGATTTGGAGCAAGCAGTACGTTCGGTGGTTTAATTAATACCCCAACTTTTGACAGTTTAGCGAACAATGGTTTGCGCTATACCAATTTCCATACCGCAGCCATCTGTGCGCCCACGCGAGCGGCTCTTCTAACAGGCCGTAATCACCATCGTGTACATGAGGGTGGTTTCTCCCACCGTTGGTCAGCATTTGGCTTTCCGGGCTGGGATGGCCGAATACCTGCTGACAAAGGTACCATCGCCGAAATATTAAGAGAACAGGGTTACAGCACTTTCGCCGTGGGGAAGTACGGATTGACACCTGATCAGGACGCAACGGATGCAGGCCCTTTTGACCGATGGCCTTCCGGTAAGGGTTTCGAACATTTTTTTGGTTTTCTTGGGTCGGCAACAGACCAATATGAACCGGATTTAGTAGAAGACAATGCACACGTCACGCCCAATGGCAAGCATTTGAGCGAGCAAATAACCGATAAAGCGATCAGCTTTATTGACCGACAAAAAAGTGCAGCGCCTGACAAACCCTTCTTTTTGTATTATGCCCCGGGAGCTACGCATTCACCGCATCAAGTGGAACCTAAATGGCGGGATTTATATAAAGGAAAATTTGATAAGGGCTGGGATCATTACCGAGAACAAGTATTTAAAAGGCAAAAGGAATTGGGTATCATACCGGCTAATGCCAGCTTGCCTGCACGAAATCCCAATATCAAAGCCTGGGACAAATTATCGGCTGACGAGAAAAAGGTATATGCTCGCTTTTTTGAAGTCTATGCAGGCTATTTAACTTATACCGATTATGAAGTAAGTCGTTTAGTGAATCACCTAAAAGAGATCAATCAGTTGGATAATACGTTAATTTTTGTCATTCTCGGAGATAACGGAGCCAGTAAAGAAGGAACTTTATACGGTACCATCAAGCGCTCGCCGACAGCTGCCCTGCAACAGGATCTGAGCGAAGAGGAGGCGCTCAAGGTCAATCTGGCAAATTTCGATCTGATCGGCACTCCTCAAGCCACCAATGGAAACTATCCTTTAGGGTGGGCTCAAGCTGCCAATACACCATTTAAATATTGGAAGCAAGATGCGCACGCAGAGGGCGGAACACGAAATCCGTTAATTGTTTTTTATCCGAAATCGATTCAGGATAAAGGAGGGATTCGGAATCAATACGGCCATGTGAACGATTTATTACCCACCACGCTGGAATTTCTCAATATTAAAGCGCCTGCGTATATCCGTGGTATTAAACAGGATACCATTCAAGGAACGTCTTTGTTGTATTCTTTTGCTGAAAAGAACGCTCCATCACGTCACTCCGTCCAATACTATTACATTTTCGGTTCACGGGCTATCTATAAAGACGGTTGGAAGGCAAGCTTGGCCTTTAAGATTGCCGATGGTAAAGGGGGGAAAAGTCGCAATGTGAGCTTTGAAGACCCCAACCATATCGACTGGCAGCTATTTAACCTTCATGAAGACTTCAATGAACAACATGATTTGGCTAAGAAAAATCCCGCTAAACTCGAGGAGCTGAAAGCGTTATTCGAGGAGGAAGCAAAGAAAAACAATATATACCCCTATATAACCTGGGATGATGTTACTGATAGGCGAAATACATTGTCAAAACAATAATAACTCGGTGTCAAATAAATCAGATATAGAAAGATGAAACAATTAATCTTAGGCGTGCTATTACTGTTCACGCTAGAGGCAGTAATGGCACAAGAAAAAACAACTAACCTATTGCCTTTCGAGACATTTGAAAAAAAGCTATTGGCTGCCGGACCTGATCCCCAAATTTTGGACGCTCGTTCTGAAGAAGAGTTTATACAAAATCACGTAAAGGGAGCGCTGAATGTATCCGATGAAAAGCAGTTTAAATCAATAGTATCGAAATTAAGAAAGGAGGCGCCCGTATTTATTTACTCTATTGGCAACGGGCGAAGTGCTAAGTTGGCTGCGGTTTTGCGCGCACTGCATTTTAAGGAGGTGTATGAATTTCCGGGAGGACTTAGTAAATGGATAGCACAGGGGAAACCCGTTGAATCGACAGTGGGAGATGGTTTGTCATTGGCAGGATTTAACGAGCAAATTACATCAGAAAAGTTGGTATTAGTTGATGTCGGATCTCGTTATTGTGGCGGATGTAAAAAACTGAAACCGATCGTGGAGAAGTTAGCGGAAGAAAATAAGGATAAACTTAAATTGGTTAATATCGAAGCCTACGATAATAAGCAGCTAACGAAAGCGCTAGCTGTGGACGCATTACCGACACTCATCTTATACAAGGGAAAAGAGGTGGTTTGGAAAAAACATGGACTGAGTTCGGAAGAAGAAATTCTTACCGAGTTGAATAAACATAAAATTTAATGACATGACTTTTCAAGATATTGTTTTGTTGGCAAAAAAAATACTGGTAGGCCTTGTAGTAACAGCCATTCCCGTGTTGATTATCTTTTTTACGATTAGCTTTTTACAAAAACTTATTGCATAGGAGGTATTGAAATGAAATTGGAAAAAGAAGTTAAAGATCGGATTGTAAGAAATGTCCTGCTTAGTATATTTATTTACGCACTACCCATTTTGCTCATGTTTCTTTATTTCTATTTGACCGGTGAAAAACCTTGGGTTAAGTAGATGCGTGTAGAACTATTATCCATTATCCCTTAATGACACATTATTATGATACAATTTATTGAAGCCATATTTGAAAATTTAAACACATGGGGGCTTGCGGTGCTGACGCTGATTGTCGGTATTGCTGAGTTTTCGTTAGGCCTTTACGGAAAGGAATGGAATCGAAATGAAAAAATACTTGACCTTGCCTGCTATGCTTTGCCTAGATTGGTGACAAGGCCGTTAGTGGCTTATTTTGGGTTGAAACTTGTTCCCTTCGTTTTACCGCACGCAAAGGATGCATTTGAGTGGGTTCCCTTTTTCTGGGGCTTTGTGATTATCTGTATTTATGACGATTTGACGCAATATTGGTATCATCGGCTTCATCATGAAATCCCCTGGCTTTGGCGATTTCATCGAACACACCATTCGGCTTCGTATATGGGAATGGCCATGGCATCCAGACAAAATATTATTTATACGATCTTTTTCTCGCAAACTTACTTAACAGTTATTTTAGTGTATTTAGGTTTAGGTTACCCTGCTTTGTTTGCAAAGGGAATAAAGTCATTGATTACTAAAATGGCACATTCGAGTATTAAATGGGATAAACCTTTTTATGAAAAAAAATGGCTTCATCCACTTGCATGGATACTTGAAAGAACGATTTCCACACCGGCAACCCATCATGCTCACCATGCAGATACAACCGATGATGGGATAGGATATTACAAAGGAAATTTCGGTAATATGTTTTTCCTTTGGGATGTTATTTTTGGGACGGCGTTAATAACCCGGCAATACCCGAAATCTTATGGTATTTCTCATTATGAAGGTGATGAGTGGTACGCACAGCTCCTTTGGCCCCTATTAAAATCCAGCGTGCCCGGAAGCGAATTGGCTGCACATGGCCCGATGGTACGCGAAGACATCCAACCAAATGAGGTGGAAGTAAATAACACAAAGGAAGAAGTAACCGCACCCTTGGAAACCGACGGAATTCAACCGAGGTTCACCGCTTAAGCTGGTAATGAGAAAGGATTTTTTAAAAAAATCCTTTCTCATGTTAACATATTATGATAGATTTGATTCCATACTAATCAAATCAGATACTAAAAAATATGAGTGAAGGAATAACATCGGCCGAAACCGTTCTTCAGGAACAAGATTTATCGCCGGAATTACAAAATCTACCGAAGCGGAATTTTCTTACAGAGGATTGGACCGTCGTGATATTGGGTTTCATCATTATCGGCCTTGCTATTTTAGGTTTTCACGTGGAAGCACCCAAGTACAAATGGTCAGCTATTGAGAGCTTGTCTTCCGTGTTTGAAGCTGCGAACCTCCTCAAGCTATTCAAGCAGCTTATTTTTACTTTTGCGCTGCTGATTCTGGGGGGGCTGTTAACAGGTAGAAGAATAAAGCCATATTTGCTCGGTTTTCCCGTTGTATTTTTCTTAACGGCACTCGCCTTGCTATTAGCAGGCAATAAAACGATGGAAGATCTGGGATTGGAAGCCGTTATTTTCAGTCTGCTTGTAGGCCTATTGGTAGGCAATACGGTTAAACTGCCTGTTTGGCTTAAAGAAGCCTTATCGGCCGAACTTTTGGTGAAAATAGGCTTGGTATTGCTCGGAACAAATGTGATCTTTTCCGATATCCTCAAAGCGGGTTCACTAGGCCTCATCCAATCCTTAGTTGTTGTATTGTCAGTGTGGTATTTTTCTTTTTGGCTATGTAAGAAGTTTAAGATAGATGAAGAATTGGGTTTAATGTTATCCAGTGCCGTATCCATTTGCGGGGTTTCTGCCGCCATCGCTACATCAGGCGCTATACAAGGCGACTCCAAGAAATTATCATATGTTGTCTCTATGGTGTTAATTACGGCTATTCCCATGATGATTATCATGCCTTACATCGCGAATTATTTTGGTTTCTCGGAAGAAGTAACAGGAGCTTGGTTAGGCGGAAGTATCGATACCTCGGGAGCGGTGGTAGCCTCCGGTTCCCTGGTAGGCGAAACGGCGCTAAAAATAAGCACGATCGTTAAATTTTCTCAAAACGTCTTATTGGGAGTAGCTGCACTTGCTATTTCTGTTTATTGGACCTATACCAATCATCCTGCAGGAAAGGAAGCCGCCAACAAACCGAGTTTAGGTGTCATTTGGGAACGTTTCCCCAAATTTGTTTTAGGCTTTATCGCCGCGTCTTTATTATTTTCATTTTTCTTGCAACCCGATACGGTGGCGTCGGTAAAAGGGGATATAAAAAGTATACAAGGCTTATGGTTTGCCCTTGCGTTTACAAGTATCGGTTTAGAAACAAACTTTAAGGATTTAATCAGAGAGAATAGCAAGCGCCCATTTTGGGTTTTTCTAATCGCTCAGTTATTTAATATCATCCTTACCTTAGTACTGGCAATGCTTCTTTTCGGATAGATGAATAGGAGAAGGAATGAAATTTACGACAGGTTAAAGAAGGAGCAAACAGTGCAAGCGATATTATGCAATCTATGAACAACTATAGCAATCGATGGATTCAGGCTTTGGTAGGCGGAGCAATGATATTATCAGCCTGTAATTCAACTGCGGATAAATCAGCCAATCAAAAAGACTCCGTAGCAATGTGTGTTTCAGAAGGAATTCCTTCACGAGCTGCAGCCGTAAAAAAGACACAAGAAAACCTGTTACAAGGAGCTGATGATGCGAAGATGGTTTTTATTAAAGGAGGCTTTTTTCAAATGGGTTCAAGCGAGTTTGCTGATACCCAGCCGATTCATGAGGTGAAGGTCCATGATTTTTGGATGGATGAGCACGAGGTAACCAATGCGCAATTCGCTAAGTTTGTAGAGGCTACCGGTTACATCACCGTAGCGGAAAGGGCTCTGGACCCGGCCGACTTCCCCGGAGTTTCGAGGGATTTACTCGTTCCGGGATCGGCGGTATTCACGCCCCCCAAAGAGCCGGTAAATCTAAATAACCATCTACAATGGTGGAAGTATGTGCCCGGAGCTTCTTGGCGACAGCCTAAAGGGCCTGGGAGTAACATTAATGGAAAGGAAAACGAACCCGTTGTTCAAGTAAGCTATGAAGATGCAGAGGCATTCGCCAAATGGGCCGGAAAGCGCCTGCCCACCGAAGCGGAATGGGAATATGCTGCGCGTGCCGGACAAGTGGGAAAAAAGTATTATTGGGGGGATGAATTAAAACCGCAAGGTAAATGGGTTGCCAATACCTATCAGGGAAATTTTCCGGTGAGTAATGCCGCAGAAGATGGCTTTGCGGAGCTTGCTCCCGTAAAATCCTTTCCAGCAAACGCATATGGTTTATATGACATGGAAGGAAATGTTTGGGAATGGTGTGCTGATTTCTATCGTCCCGATGCTTATGAGCATGCGGAGAAGGATAATCCCAAGGGCCCAAGTGATAGTTATGATCCGGCCGAACCGGGGCTGGTCAAGCGTGTCCAACGAGGCGGCTCATTTTTATGTAACGAGCAATATTGTGAACGTTACAAAGCAGGTAGCAGAGGAAAAGGAGAAGTGAGTAGTGCAAGCAATAACCTAGGCTTCAGGTGTGTACAGGATCAGGCACCTTAACAGCCCTATTGTACAGGAATGTACAATGAATAGAACATCGATGAAATATTTTATAAATAAAAACATTTCATCGATGTTTCAGCAACTCACTGGCATGTTTCAAAGCCGCTTCGCCCGGATTGCTGCCACTTAACATTTGCGCAACCTCAACCACCCGTTCTTCGTCGCTTAGCTTCCGCATATTACTGCGTGTTACTTCTCCTGCTTCTGCTTTATAGACTTTGTAATGGGCATTTCCCTTCGATGCAATTTGCGGTAAATGGGTGATGGCAATAACCTGCATGTGTTTAGCCATTTCTTCCATAACATTTCCGACTTTAAGGGCAACTTCGCCCGAAATACCGGTATCAATTTCATCAAAAATGATGGTTGGAAGTGCCGAACTTTTAGCAATGAGCGATTTAATGGCCAGCATCAATCGCGACAATTCCCCACCTGAGGCAACTTTATTTAATGGCTGTGGCACCTGTCCCTTATTTGCTGTGAAAAGGAAACGTACCGTATCTGCTCCGGATAAACGCAATGTACTTGAATCCAGCTCAATAGACAAAACACTATTTGGCATACCTACTTCTGATAACACCTCAATCACTGCTTTTTGTACCAATGGGATGGCCTTTTGTCGATTGGCCCTTAGTTCTTCGGCTAGCTTTTCACTAGCCTCACGGAGCGCATCGCTCTCTGCCTTAAGTTTTGCAATCTCCTCATCATTGGACGAGAGTTTAATAAGCTTGTTTTCCAAATCTTTCTGTATGGCTAAAAGCTCTGCAACACTGCTTACATGATGTTTCTGTTGTAATTGATAGAGTAAACTCAGGCGCTCGTTTACCTCGGTTAGACGTCCCTCATCAAAAAGAATGTGCTGCTCGGTCCGTTCTACTTCTTCCGCAATGTCCTTAATTTCTATCAAAGCACTTTGCAAGCGTTCACTTAACTCATGGAGATTACTGACATAACGCTCCGCTTGCTGTATCTGCAGTCCTGCCTCCTTCAATGAATTAATAACAGGTTGCTCCTGCTCACTTAACAAAAAGTTGGCAGCCAATAAGGCGCGCTTAATTTCTTCCGCATGGCTCAGTTGATTCTGCTCCTGTTCCAAGGCCTCCTGTTCATCGCCATTCAATTTGGCAGCGGCCAATTCGTCATATAAAAACTGATGATAGTCGGCCTCGCTTTGCGCCTGCTTACTTTCCTCTATCAAGTCATGAAGAGCCTGTGTTACCTGTCTATATTTCCTAAAGGTTTCTTGATAGGTTTTTAAGAGCGATCCATTTTCACCAACACTATCAAGGGTCATAAGCTGAAAATCCTCTGTATTGATTTCCAAGGTAGCGTGCTGTGAGTGGATATCAATCAGCCGTTCGCCCAATGCTTTAAGGGTGCTAAGCGTAACCGGGGTGTCATTTACAAAAGCCCTGGATTTCCCATCGGCACTTATTTCCCTACGGAGGATGGTTTCAGGCTCATAATCGAGATCCTCTTCCTGAAAAAAATCACCTAGATTATATTCTTCAATTTGAAAAAAACCTTCGATTACACATTTCTGCGCCTGATTATAGAAGTATTTGCTTTCGGCTCTTTGCCCGAGAATGAGGGATAAGGCTCCTAATATAATGGATTTCCCTGCACCGGTTTCACCCGTCAATATATTGAGCCCTTTGGCGGGACTGATATCAAGTTCATCTATTAAAGCGTAGTTTTTTATTAATAAGCGCTTAAGCATCTGTATCGGATCGTGTTTTTTTTAAAGACTCTTTATTGTTTCGTACTTATTGCTATTTCCCGGGTCGGCCTCTGATAATATATTGATTGCCTTTATTTTCTCCGGTCCTGTTAATCCGCCGATTAAGTTTGCCAACTCATCGGATTTGGCAGTGAAAAAAGCTTGGTTGTACATGGCCCCCTGCGCCATCCGATCTACCTTCACTAGGAGCGGTAGCAAGTCGATCAACTTTCGTTTCGAAGCATTCTGATTATCTGCCATTTTATCCAATACATCTAAATGATAACGATAAGAAAAGCTACGTAGCGGTTCATAATTATTGTCGAGCATGTTATTTACCAACCAGAAACGGTTGTTCATGCTCTCGATCGATTTCCAGCCTGCAAAATTGGCTGTCTGCGCATTGTTCAGTACGTTCTGCGCCAGTGTATAATAGGGTGTTCCACCTTTCTCACTAAACGAATCAGCGTCGAGCCCCACAATAAGGTAGGCGTAATAGGCTAACAACGAAGTGATATTGCTTAGATATTGCTGCGCGGAAAAATCCAAGGGCTCTCCTTCTGTATAGGTGAAATCGAAGTTCTTATCGGATAAAGTAAGAATAGGGCTGTTATAGGTGGTATTGTAGACCGGTCGCGTTGAAATAATCTGCGCCTCGGCTTTGTAGTTGCTGCTACCGTCCCACTCTTTCACTGTAATAACGAAGCTGCAGTCGATACGTTCTTCAGGCAGGATTTGCTGATTACTCCATTTCTTATTATTAAGGAAGTCCGTCATTGCTTGCTGCAATACATCGAAAGCACGCTTATTGGTTGCTTGAACCTGCGGCGACAAAATCTGCACCCGCGCATTTAAGTCTTGCGCCCATGCCGGTGCCAGCGTCGCAATGCTGAATAGAAGAAAAGAAACGAAGGTTCTTGTCATATTATACATGATTAGCATCAAAGGTACGTAATAAGGTAAAATTAAAAATTAAAAATTAAAAAAGCTGACAGCAAAACTTCATCTTCCCTAAAGAGCGCTTCTCAATAGATGAAACCTGCATGAGTTGCAACTCAAAAAAGATAAGAATAAATCTAAGCTCATGCAAGCTTCATTGCCATTAAAAAATAGATTATTCTAATGAAAAAAAGTGTAATTTTACCCCCTTATATAAATACAGTTTACAATAAATCAAACCGATATGGCATACAACCTACTGAAAGGTAAAAGAGGTATTATATCCGGCGCGTTAAATTCCAGTTCTATTGCATGGAAGGTTGCCGAGAAAGCACATGAAGAAGGTGCTACATTTGTGTTAACTAACGCTCCTATCGCTATGCGTATGGGCGAACTCAATGAACTAGCTTCAAAAACAGGTGCGGAAATTATTCCTGCGGACGCAACCAGTGTAGACGATTTAACCAATCTATTCACCAAATCCCAAGAGATTTTAGGCGGTAAAATCGATTTTGTGTTACACTCCATTGGTATGAGTGTAAACGTGCGTAAAAGCATTCCTTATACCGAAGCTAATTACGACTTCTTTCAAAAGGGCATGGACGTATCAGCTTTGTCATTGCATAAAATGCTTCAAGTAGCGATGAAATTAGATGCCATTAATGAATGGGGAAGTGTAGTAGCCTTAACCTATGCAGCCGCTCAACGCACCTACTCCTTCTACAACGATATGGCTGATATCAAAGCTGCCTTAGAATCCATTGCGAGAAGCTTCGGTTATCATTATGGTGTCGCCAAAAAGGTACGTGTTAATACCGTTTCACAGTCGCCTACCAAAACCACTGCCGGACAGGGTATCAAAGGCTTTGGCGATTTCTTTGATTTTGCCGATGCCATGTCACCACTAGGCAATGCCAGCGCAGAACAATGTGCTGATTACTGTATTACCTTATTCTCAGACTTGACCCGCATGGTGACCATGCAGAACTTATACCACGATGGTGGATATTCTTCTACCGGTGTTACCAGCACCATTTTGGAGAAATTCGGTATTGAAGGGTAAGTGTTCAATAATTATATTTTTCAGCAAAAAGCAACGGGGAATTTCCGTTGCTTTTTTGTTTAGATATTGCCTTAGCGTTAACAGCAAGGACTCCGCTACGACGTACTCAGTCAGGAGGTTTTTGCCATCCCCCGATAACTAGGAGGAAGACATTCAAGATGAATAAAATATTTTGGTAAATGTATATAGGTTTATACTTTAAATTTTCAGTTTCGCCTGTAAATTATTATCTTGTCTTCGCGTTTAATACAATAACGCTCCTTTCAAATACCTATTAAAAACAGCAAATTTCTTTGAACTATAAAATGGCCAAGTAGCCATTTGCTAGGGACCTTCTTCGGGGTGAGTCCAGGGTGAGTCCACATTGAGTCCAGGGTGAGTCCACGTTTTAAGTTAAAAACCTGGACTCACCCTGGAAATGATATAGATTGCATGTTCAATAAAGGCGAAGAAGATATGAAGAAAGTATAGACTTGGTATGAGGAAAAGAAGAACCGGAATTAATAATTGAAACGGCCAAGTATTGGCTAAAAGCGAATATATAAATTATGGCGAAGATTAACAAAAACGGACGACTGAGCGGAAAAAAAGGACATGAAGTTTATCGGGATGTAAATGGCGAATCCATCGTACAAAGTATGCCGAGAGTGGTAAAGCAAACCACCAATACCCGCATTGCTGCGCACGAATTTGGTATCAGCAGCAATGCAACCAAAATTATCCGACAGATAGGGAGTTTGCTTTTTGAGTATATGGATCCTTATGTTTCGGGCAGGTTAAATGCGGTTATGCAAAAATGCGTCAGTCAACTCCCGGAAGCCGCTGGCCACAAAAACCTAAACCAAATAGATCCTAGCCCCTTTATCGGTTTCCAATTCAATCCGGATGCTCCTTTTGAGAAAACCTTGCATGTTTTTCCCCGCTGTTCGATTCAGCCAGACGGTACCGTAGAGATCACTATCGATGCCATCACACCGAAACAAAATATTCCCTTCTTGCAACGCGATATCAATCCCGATCCCGGGGCTTTTCTCCGGGTCGCATTGGTAAGTATCGACTATGCGCAGGAAGCATATCAAATACTGGCACAGGAAGAAATTATGCTCGTTAAATCAAAAATGGAACAACCTCCGCTGCCCGCCACCTTTGATGTACAATGGAAATGCCTTAAAAAATTACCCAAAGAAGCCTTGGTATTTGTCTATTTTTCTTTGCATTATTATCAACTCGACTGGCTAGAACATCGAAAAATGATTGGCGAAAAAACAATGAATCCCGCCGGTTTCTTACACGCTTTTTGCGTTAATGAGGAAATGTATATAAAAAATCAGGCAACGGCCATCGGCCCCGACCATAAACCACTAAGAGAAGCTGAATGGTTTTACACCATACTTTTAGAAAAGAAGACCGAAATCGATCGTATTAAAGCAAAAGCAGAAAAAAAGAGGAAGAAATGATTTGTGACACAAATCAGTGAGCTACTTGCTTTCAAAAAATTAACTACCAAGCGATCAACTGTGCCATAACAACCTCATTCTTATTCTAGACTTTACAAACTTTCTTACAGTGGTCTCTGAATAATAGAAAAACCGCGATAAAAAGCATGCAAAGAACAAGTACAAACAAATAATAGAGAATCTTCTTGAAGAAAACTGATAAGGAAATTAAAACGTAAAGAGTTCTATGAAAAATTCAACACTTCAATCTGGTTAAGGAAACAAATTGAATCTCTCACAAATTAGTATTTACGTCGGCACTCGAGAATATAGAAGTGTCTTGAGTGCCAACAAAATTATTCTACATAATCAGCATCTGACAATGTCACTTTAAATACAACATCGTAGTTAGGAATAGGCACTTCGAAATCTCCATTATTAATTGGGTCTTCGCCATAAATATTTATTTGACCTACACTATACCTAACAGAATAGGCAATTCCATTAAAAGTGGAAGGCAATATATCATAAGAAGTTTCGCCATCTTCACTAATTGCCACGCTGACGTTTCCCTGCTCGATGTAATATCGATCCAACTCCGCAATCGGTAAAGTTGTTTGTATATTAAGCCCATTTTCCGAGACGCCCCACTCGTCGGGCGTTATTGTATAAATGAACGTTCGCGGTAAAACAGCACGTTCGACAACTTCTGTCTTTTCACACCCACTCATACCTACCAAACCTACTAAGGCAATCATTAAAAATAAATACTTCTTCATTCGCTATTTGTTTTTAGTTGTTCGTTATTGGTTATTCGTTGCCAGCCATTCGTTATTCGTTCTTGGTTGTTCGTTATTGGTGACGGCGTTCGTAAGGGCAATACTACTTAACTAGACTAGTTAATTGTTAACGGTTATCATTATTCGTACCAACATTATCACATTAACTAATTAGCTAATCCCCTATTCAACGTCTCAACCACTCAACGAGTATCTACTTCTTAGAGTGACAAAACATGAAAAGGTTTAAGCAAGAATCGCTCCATAATTTAATTTAGTGAATAGGGAGTAGTTAATATGGAGTATGGAGTAGCATTATCCTCTTTTTCAACGCATAGTGAATAACGTAATTTCACCTCATTTTGTTATCCTTGTAGTAGAAATAACAAAGATGCCATGACGAACATTCAAATAAAATACAATTTACTTGATGCCGCTTCACAAAAAGAGGTAAGCGACTTTGTTGATTTTCTATTAAACAAAAAGAAAAAAAAGTGGAGAATCTCTCTTCCTACAAAAAGAAAATATTAAAAGTTTCCGCTTGGGCAGAAGAAGATATTAAACGAATTGAGGAGGCTCAAAAGCATATTAACAACTGGGTCCACTCCCCTACTCAACTATTTTCCTATTCAACTATTGGCTAATTAAATCAACGGTTCGACTACTCAACGATTTAACAAATCCCCAACAAAAAAAGCGTCACGCAAATGCGCGACGCTTTTTTCTATATTAAGCTGATAGCCGATTGCTGAAAGCCCTTAGCTACTTACTATTGCTTCCGTCTTTCTCATCTTCATGCTCTTTCTCGATATCTGTAGGCTTAGCCGACTTCTTACTATCGCTCTTATGTGAGCCATTTACCACAATCTCTTCTTTTTCCTTATTGTAGTCAATTTCTAAAGTAGCGCCATCTGCTAAATCACCTTTCAGAATTTCTTCCGCAATTGGATCTTCCAAGTACTTCTGAATGGCACGTTTCAATGGACGAGCTCCGAAATTACTGTCAAAGCCCTTCTCCGCAATGAATTCTTTCGCACCTTCTGTTAAGTTCACGGTATAGCCCAAACCTTGGATACGGGTGAACAATGCTTTCAACTCGATATCGATAATCTTGAAGATCTCTTCTTTACCAAGTGAATTGAACACAATCACATCGTCAACGCGGTTTAAGAACTCCGGAGCAAAAGCGCGTTTTAAGGCATTCTCGATGACACTCCGAGAATGCGTCTCAGCCTGTGTAGCCTTCGCACTAGTAGTGAAACCTACGCCTTGACCAAAGTCTTTCAATTGACGGGCACCGATATTCGAAGTCATGATAACGATCGTATTTCTAAAATCCACTCTTCTACCCAAACTATCGGTTAACTGTCCTTCGTCCAATACCTGTAATAGCAAGTTGAACACATCCGGGTGAGCTTTTTCGATTTCATCTAATAGAACTACAGAATACGGTTTGCGACGTACCTTTTCAGTTAACTGACCGCCTTCTTCATAACCGACATATCCTGGAGGCGCTCCTACCAAACGTGATACAGCAAATTTTTCCATGTATTCGCTCATATCGATCTGGATCAAAGAATCCTCGCTGTCGAACATAAAACGTGCTAACTCTTTCGCTAATTCCGTTTTACCGACACCTGTAGGCCCTAAGAAGATAAAGGAACCGATTGGTTTTTTCGGATCTTTCAAACCGGCACGGGTACGTTGAATCGCCTTCACAAGTTTCTTCACCGCATCGTCCTGCCCGATAATCCTTCCTTTCATCGATTCGGCCATGTTTAGCAGCTTTTGGCTGTCGGTTTGTCCAACACGTTGAACCGGAATACCGGTCATCATCGACACCACTTGAGCAACATCATCTTCCGTAACGGTATAACGTTTGGTTTTCGTTTCTGCTTCCCAAGCTTGCTTTTCACGATCCAACTCTTCCAGTAATTTCTTCTCCGTATCACGAAGCTTAGCAGCTTCCTCATACTTCTGACTACGAACTACTTTATTCTTCTCCACTTTGATATCTTCGATTTTCTCTTCAATATCAATGATGCTCTGAGGAACATGAATATTTGTTAGGTGAACACGTGACCCTGCTTCATCCAAGGCATCAATTGCCTTGTCCGGCAAGAATCGGTCAGTAATGTAGCGAGTAGTTAAACTCACACAGGCTTCAATCGCCTCCGGTGTAAAAGTTACCGCGTGGTGCTCTTCATACTTATCCTTGATACGGTTAAGAATTTCAATCGTCTCCTCATGCGTTGCCGGTTCGATCATTACTTTTTGGAAACGACGGTCTAAGGCGCCATCCTTTTCAATATACTGGCGATATTCATCCAGCGTAGTAGCTCCGATACATTGAATTTCTCCACGTGCCAAAGCCGGTTTAAACATGTTCGAAGCATCCAGTGATCCGGAAGCTCCGCCGGCGCCCACGATGGTATGAATTTCATCGATAAATAAAATCACATCAGGTGATTTTTCGAGTTCATTCATCACCGCCTTCATCCGCTCTTCAAATTGACCGCGGTATTTAGTACCTGCGACTAGGGAAGCCAAATCTAAGGTAACTACTCTCTTGTTAAAGAGCACCCTAGAAACTTTCCGTTGTACAATGCGCAAGGCTAAGCCTTCGGCAATAGCCGATTTACCAACTCCCGGTTCACCAATTAAAATCGGGTTATTCTTTTTACGACGTGAAAGAATCTGAGATACGCGTTCAATCTCTTTTTCACGTCCAACGATTGGATCTAAACGTCCTTCTTCTGCAGCTTTGGTCAAGTCGCGACCAAAGTTATCCAGTACCGGGGTTTTCGATTTAATATCTGACACTTTTTTAGGTTGGCTGAAGCTATCTTCATCGCGGAAATCATCATCTCCCGCAGCCGAACCGGCTGCTTGGTCGGTGATTTCCGTTTTGTTCTGCTCTACCTCAGCTTTGAAAATATCATAATTGATATGGAATTGCTGAAGTATCTGAGAAGCAATATTATCTTCGTCTCTTAAGATAGAAAGTAATAGATGCTCGGTGCCAATAATTTCGCTCTTAAATATCTTAGCTTCTAGGTAAGTAATCTTGAGCACTTTTTCCGCCTGCTTCGTCAGTGGAATATTGCCAAGATTAGCCGAAGTGGATGACGTCCCTTTTACAGCCTCTTCGATGGAGCGGCGTAAACGGGCAGTATCTACCCCCACATGCTTTAATATTTTGATTGCTAAACCATCTCCCTCGCGGATCAGGCCCAGCAAGAGATGCTCGGTGCCGATGTAGTCGTGTCCAAGTCGAAGCGCTTCTTCCCTGCTATAGGAGATAACGTCTTTTACGCGTGGCGAGAATTTTGCTTCCATGAATGTATTTACCTTTCTTTTAATGCTCTAATGTATAAAATTATTAATTAAAACTTTGAGCGCTTTATGTAACTTTTATCAACAATTACGCCATTTCTCTCATATGCAATTCTTGTCAGTCTTTATGATACCTAAAGTTACGCGTTTATGACTAAATATCGCCATCTTTGCAGTAGAATTTTATCACGAATATGTCAGACGAGAAAGTAATATTTTCGATGGCCGGTGTAAATAAGATTTACCCGCCTCAAAAACAGGTACTAAAAAATATCTATTTATCTTTTTTCTACGGTGCTAAAATTGGCGTAATTGGTTTAAATGGCTCCGGAAAATCTTCCCTCTTAAAAATCATAGCCGGTTTAGACAAATCTTACCAGGGTGAAGTTGTTTTTTCTCCGGGGTATTCGGTGGGTTATTTAGCGCAAGAACCTATTTTAGACCCCGCAAAAACAGTGAAAGAAGTAGTGGAAGAGGGAGTCGCTGAAACGAAGGCCATCTTAACGGAATACGAGGAAATTAATGAAAAATTCGGGTTGCCGGAGGTGTATGAAAACCCGGATGAGATGGAAAAATTAATGAATCGACAAGGTGAACTACAGGATAAAATCGACGCCACCGGTGCTTGGGAATTGGACAATAAGCTTGAACGGGCCATGGATGCCCTGCGCTGCCCCGACCCCGACGCATCCATTGCCAATTTGTCAGGAGGCGAGCGCAGAAGAGTGGCATTATGTCGGCTTCTACTTCAAGAGCCGGACGTGTTACTGTTAGACGAGCCAACGAACCACCTGGATGCCGAGTCGATCGACTGGCTGGAACAGCACCTACAACAATATAAAGGAACGGTGATTGCGGTAACACACGATCGCTATTTCTTGGATAATGTGGCCGGATGGATTTTGGAGCTAGATCGCGGGGAAGGTATTCCTTGGAAAGGCAATTACTCTTCCTGGTTAGATCAAAAGGCTAAACGTCTGGCACAGGAAGAAAAGACGGAAAGTAAACGCCAAAAAACACTCGAACGGGAGTTGGAATGGGTGCGGATGGCTCCGAAAGCGCGTCACGCTAAATCCAAGGCCCGTCTTTCCAATTACGAAAAGTTGGCTTCTGAAGAAACGAAGGAAAGGGAAGAAAAGTTGGAGCTCTTTATTCCTCCAGGCCCTCGTTTGGGAAATGTAGTGATTGAAGCGCAAAATGTAACCAAGGCTTACGGCGATAAAGTGCTGTTTGAAAACCTCACTTTTTCACTTCCTCCTGCGGGCATTGTTGGTATTATAGGACCAAATGGTGCAGGAAAAACTACATTGTTCCGATTAATCACCGGACAAGAGCAACCGGACAGCGGCTCCTTCCGGGTAGGAGAAACCGTTGCATTGGGTTATGTGGATCAAATGCATGACGACTTAGATCCGAACAAAAACGTCTGGGAAAATATCACCGGAGGGCACGATAATATCGTCCTAGGGAATCGCACCGTTAATTCCCGGGCTTATGTTTCCAAATTCAACTTCAATGGTGCCGACCAGCAGAAAAAAATCGACGTACTATCGGGCGGTGAGCGCAATCGCGTGCACTTAGCCATTACCCTTAAGAAAAGTTCCAATGTTTTACTGCTGGACGAACCAACCAATGATATTGATGTGAATACGCTTCGAGCGTTGGAGGAGGGTCTCGAGAATTTTGGTGGCTGTGCCGTGATTATATCACACGACCGTTGGTTTTTAGATCGAATCTGTACACACATCCTCGCTTTTGAAGGCGATTCCCAAGTTTATTTCTTTGAAGGAAACTACTCGGAGTATGAAGAGAACCGGAAGAAACGATTGGGAGACACGGGACCAAAGCGGATTAAATACAAGAAGCTGGTGAAATAGTTGCGAGTTATTAGTTGTTTGTTATTAGTTATTAGTTGTTCGTTATTGGTTGTTCGTTATTAGTTGTTCGTTATTGGTTATTAGTTGTTGGAGACGTTAAATAGTTGAGTCGTTGAGAGGTTAAATGGTTGAGTCGTTGAGTTGTATCCACTTAACTAACTACTTCCCTATTTAACTACTTGACTATTCCCCTACTTAACTACTTAACTACTTCTCCACTTAACTATTTCCCTATTCAACGAATTAACTAAGCTCAAATTTCATCCACGATTCTCCCTCCCCGCCAAACACAAAATATTGAGGGTAAAGAATTTCTGCCAAAAGCTCTACATCATCTGCGGCCTCGGGCAAACTAGCAAGTAAGTGCTTTTCGCCGTCAATTAAAAACACCTTATTTTCCTTAATAGCCGGCGTGTTTTCCCATTCCTCATCTGCTAAAAAGCCTGGGATTTCACCTAATAATTGAAACATACTCCTATTTTGAGCTAGAAAGATGAAAAGCTCAGGTCCCTTCGTATCCAGTCCTTCGTTATATACCCTTCCCCCTGCAGTTCGTATAATGGTATTAATATAAGCCTCCAGTTCGTTATCAAGCGTCGATTCGGCTACCACTTTAACAGTAGGTCGTTGGTTATCTGCTATAAATTTCAGTTTGTGAACCACGATATTAATACGCTCAGCAAGTTCTTCGATTAGTTTTTCCGCTTCTCGAGACACGTTCAAGCTTGTTCCTATGTAAGAGATGCGCTCATATATTTGATCAATATGATGAAGTTGCTGTGTTAAGTTGATGTCTTCTTCCAGTAGTTTTACGCATGCTTCATCCAAACCTAAAGCCTTCACAACTGTCGATAAATACGAGGTATAATCTTGCATAGTTTTATTGTTTACGAAGCAAACTTAGATAAAATGAGGGGTATAAAAAAGGGCTGCTAGGATATAATCACTAACAGCCCCCTCTTTAAAAATTGTTTCTTATTCGCTCAATTTAACTTCTCTCGTTATAGAAGTATTGTCTCCTTTTATTTCGTTCCCATCAGGTCCTACCAACGTTAATTTGACTTTTAGATTTCCTTTTGGAGCTCCCTTGATTTCATAAGGTCCCCATTTATCCAACGTGATCGTAGTGTCATTAATCTCTGCTTTCACTTTGTTGCCCGAAGCCGATAACTCCGTGTTCACTAGGTAGAAGTCAAGCAATAAGTTCTCGGTATCTTTTCCCTTATATTCGCCTTTCGGACGACTATAGAATAAAGCGGCATCCGCAGGAACGGGTAATTCCTCATATTTTCCCTGATCGGTAATTTTGAAATGCTTTAAAACATAAGCCTTTGGCTCTTTTATGGATTCATGGTAAGAACGTGAAAGAAAGGACAATAAATAGTGCTCGGTTCCTTTCTTCAGACTTACACTATTTTCCGGTTTATAAAGTGCGGTATAAGGCTGGTTGTCCAAAATAAAATGGATATGCTGCCCTTCCGCTGAATTAGCCATATGATCCGCATTATGATCGGCTGTATGTTCTGTCAACGTAAAATTCTTTACCGCATATTTAACCTCCAACTTCACTGAATCCTGGGAAGCACCCGGTGTAGCCGTAATAGAAGAGACGGCCAATTCAGCACCTGGAAATGCCTTTGAATCTGCGACAGGTGTAACACTGATCGCACTCGTTGCAGCCTCAGTGGCAGTAGTGCTGTCGGTTCCTTCTGTTGATTTTGTGCCAGATTGATTACATGCCGACAAAGAAGCTGCTATGAAAGCGCCCGTTGCCAGCGTCATGATTTGAGATTTAAAGTTCATATTGCTATTTTTTTACGATAAGTACTAATAAGATTAATATCTAATCTAATAATACAGCTAAGTAACGTATTTTGTTTAAAAAGGACGAAGAATCTGATGTAAAATATTGGATATTTGTTATAGGCGTTGGGCTATAGGCAGTAAGCTTTAGGCACGCACTTACCTACAACATTACCACATTGGCTAATCAACTACTTAACTATTTAACGTCTCAACTATTTAACGACTTAACCTCTCAACAACCCAACGTGTTGATAATTAACCAAATGTTAACAAATAAACCACATTCTCTTTATCAGGAAACACTTCAAATGCGCTAACTTTATAGCAAAGATCGATACGCAGGCAAGGGCTATTTAGATTTTAACGTAATACCTTTAATTTATGACCTGGAAAAAATTTAGCGGAGAACCCATTCGCAAACCACTTCTCGAGGAAGTAAGCACAGCCATCTCGAAAGAATATGCATTAGGAAACAAGCTCAAAGTCTGCATCGGCACCGACTCGCAGGTAAAAGGGCAAATCACTGATTTTGCAACCGTGATTGCTTTTATCCGCGAAAAGAAAGGTGGCTTTATGTTCATTCACCAAGAACGGTCCCTGCTTAAAATGAGCATCAAAGAACGAATGCTCGCGGAAGTGCAGCGTTCTATTGAAACGGCTTATTCACTTTGCGATATTTTGGATACCTATCATGTCGACTTAGAAGTACATGCCGACATTAACACTAATCCTATGTTTAAATCCAATCAGGCACTTCATGAAGCTATGGGATACATTTTAAGTATGGGCTTTGTATTCAAAGCGAAACCGGAGGCTTTTGCAAGCTCAACCTGTGCGAATAAAATGGTGCAGTAAAGAAGTTTTTTGATTCCCAGTTGTGAGCTTTTTTTAAATGATGAGCGAATTTTGGACATAAGGTCTAGGTAACATGACATAGAACCATAGCTGTCAAAGGGATTTCGTTTTAAAAAAAAACCTTTATTTTGTCACTTTCTTCCGAAGAAAGTAACCAAAGACTCGTCGCTTGGAACTTTGCTTTAAACGGTAATGCATCAACGTGCAAACCGCAAATTTCCTAGGCGACATTGTGGCAGAACGGAGGGCTTTTACTTTTAACCGGACGTATTAGGTTTTTTAATATAAACACCTCCTTCTCTATGTTAAAACCGAAACTGACGGACCAACGGGAGAAAGTAATCCCAACTGACAGGCAAATAATTTGGCGTTTGTCTTGATACCTGCCTACCGCAGGCAGGCTTGATACTTTTGTATTGGTACCGTAATAACCACCTGCCTGCCGGCAGGCAGGTAAAGTAGTAGGACATAGGACAAATGGCTAACAACGAATAACCAATAACGAACAACTAAAAACAAATAGCAAATGAAATACATGTTCCTTTTCCTGATAAGCTTTCTACCGACATTTTCCTACGCGCAAGATCAGCAAGAGTGGTTGGTTAAAATAGGCGATAAGGCACCTGATTTTTCGTTCACTCTAGCCGACAGCAGCTTAAAAAACCTACAGGATTATAAAGGAAAGGTCGTGTTGATCAATTTCTTCGCGACATGGTGCCCTCCTTGCCGAAAAGAACTCCCTCGCGTTCAGAAAGAAATTTACGATCGTTACAAGACTAACAAAAAGTTTGAGTTATTCGTCTTCGGCCGTGAAGAGAATTGGGACAAACTGCGGCCATTCATTGAAAAAACGGGCTACACCTTTCCCATCCTCCCTGATGTGAAGCGGGAAATATTCTCAAAATACGCAAACAGCGGTATTCCTAGAAACGTCGTGGTAGATGAAGAGGGCAAAATCATCTATTTATCCCTTGGTTATACGGAAGAAGAGTTTGATAAGCTATTAGAAGTCCTGGATAAGAGACTTAATTAATCGCTTTATGTTGCAAGACTTCAATTGACACCTGTTGTCCAAGCTGATATCGATTCGGCATTTTATTAATACATCGCAATTGGAGCTTCTCAGCCGACAATATAATTTCTTCGTAAAAGCCTTTAAAAAGGATGTTCTGAATAGTAAATGGCGTAGTAGTCCGCACGATCTCATCTATTCGTATCCACTCCGGATGGATAATGATCTCTTTTGCACTTATCTCCGGTAATAGATAACTAGCTTCCTCCTCGGACAATATATTACTCCTTGCCAATAATCTAGCGGTATACGCATTGGGTGGATTATTGTAAATTTCTTTCGGGCTACCTGCTCCCATTAAATTACCGTCTTGTAAAATTAATAAAGCATCCGATAAAGCCAATACTTCACTTGGATCATGGGATACCATAATGACCGTTAGGCCGATCTCATCTACTATCTTTCGAATATCTTGTTGCAAGTGGTCGCGGAATGAAGCATCGACCTGATTAAAGGGCTCATCCATTAATAAGACCTGCGGTCCGGTCACAAGTGCCCGGGCGATGGCTACCCGCTGCTTCTCGCCTCCGCTTAGATCAGCAATACGTTGTTTGGATAGCCTCAAAATATTCAGACTGTTTAAGGCGATTTCCGTTTTATCGTGTTTTTCCAGTAAGTTGGTATTTGATAAACGAGACGCCACATTATCCCAAACATTGGCATAGGTATTTAAATCATCAAAGTGCTGAGATACCAGACGCATGTCTTCATGCCCCGGGATCAATTTATCAAAGGGCCCCGGCACCTTCCATCCTTTGAAACGAATTTCCCCTTCATCAGGACTTGCAAGACCGTAAATTAATCGCAACAACGTGCTTTTTCCGCTTCCACTTTCCCCTATAATCGCCGTGATTTTACCTTGCTCCACACCAAAGGAGATCTGGGTTAACCCTAAACTATCCGGTTTATCCGAAAAACGTTTTGATAAATTATCGACCTGAATATATGCTAGTCCTTGCTTTTGCGTATCCGAAGGAATAAAATCGCAGGAAGGGGTATTTGTATTATTTGCCATCAAAAAACATTACACTTATAGTGTAAACGCCTCGAAGATAAAAAAATTTTAGGCATTCATGAACTAGGTCGATCGTGACAGCGACTGATCGACCTATAAAAGCAACAGTTTTTAGAAGAAGAACATCAGTCCGAAAGACATATTTCTCAGGCCCTCTTGCTGTGGACTATTCTCAAACATATCATTGAAATAGTACTTGGCATATAAACCGACCCATTTATAGCCTACACGTGCAAAAGCACCATAACGGAATTTAGCATAATTAAAATCGTCTTTAACTTTCCGTTTGCCTTCCTCTTCACTCTTAAATTTTTGGCTTCCACTTAGCAAGAAACCTCCAATTGGGCCGTAGGCAATTCGTAAATCACGATCCATGCCCAATCGATGTTCGAAGGTTATCGGTATCCTAAGATAACTGGAGCTGAAACGGTTTTTGCTATAATGTATATCCGATTCGGTGTAGCTTAGCGGTGTAGTATTCCGGTCGAATATGATGTCATTTTTCAGGCGGATGTGGGTCCAATCAAAACCGGCAGACAAAAACAATCTAAACTTTTCGTTGAAGCGGTAGCCGAATTGGAAAACATCAAAGCCCACATTAATTGTTTTCCATGTTCGGTTCCTTAGAAAATCGTTCTCCGGACTAAGCGTAAAACTACCATTATCTAGTAAGGTAGCCAATCCTAAATCAAAGCGGGAAAATGTGATTCCTAAAATAACCTTCGGCTTCTGCTTCAAAAAGTCAGTACTCTTACTTTTATTTAAGCTATCGCAAGGATTACAACGTTCAACCTTGACCATATTATCTCCATCAGAGCTCCATTTGACGGTTAGCTTTCGCTTCCGTTCAGTTTTTACGGTGTCCATATCCGTTGTATCACGTATCCCCTCCACCTTCGATAATTCAGTATTGCTTGCCTGAACGGTGCCAATCAACGCTAAAAAAGTTAACCCTGTAAATAAAATATGCTTCATATATGTAGTTATTAGTTGTTCGTTATTAGTTGTTGGAGACGTTAAATAGTTGAGTCGTTGAGTTGTTGAGTCGTTGAGAGGTTAAATGGTTGAGTCGTTGAGTCGTTAAATAGTTAAGTTGTCGAGTCGTGGAGTCGTCAATTCGTATCTACTTAACTACTTCCCTACTTAACTACTTAACGATTCCTCTACTTAACTACTTAACTATTCCCCTACTTAACTACTTGACTATCCCCCTTACTTAACCATTCCCCCATCACAGCCTAACCTTCAATGCCTTCAAATCAACGGCTACTTTCAATGTGCCTTCATCATCACTGGCAAAAGACAGCACCTTTGCATCGCCATGATCAACCGAACCTACGACATAATTTAAAATCTCACCTATGCCGAAATTTTTCTTTTCTTGGCTCTTCATCTTTGTATCCTTTAACGTCGGAGTCTCAATAAAAGCAAACTGTAGCGCCGGTTGCTCCACGCGTCCATTACCTGGAGATACGGCGACTGATACTACCTCATTGACGATCATGGGCCGGTTGCCCGTGTCTTCCATAATAACATCGGGATCTGTCATTGCCCTATTTTCCGATACCGTTATTTTCCGCCCGTCTATTCGCTCCTTTAAATTCCTTTTCGCAGGGGATACGCTCCTATGAACCATCTTTTCGCCTTTACCGATTCCATTATTGCTTTTGGTCACCGGCAGTGGTAAGGCAGCCCCTTCGTCTTTGATAACTTCTTTCTTTGCACTTAAATATACAACTTTGCGTGGCTGTTTGATATAAGTTATCCCCACCCCTAAAGTAAGCGCAATCATGGCGGCTATCGACCACCTCATCAAGGCTCTCTTCACTTGAAGCGACCTTGCTCCCGATCCGGTTGTCTGCTGATCCAACTGTTCGGCGATATTCGACCATACTTTGTTCGAGACCTGCGGTTCAAAAGAATCAAGTTTTTTCCGAACTTCCTCATCAAAAATATCATTCCGCATACGATCCATAATTACCCCCTCTTTCTAACATTACCAATTTACTTTTTAACCATGCCCGCGCACGGGACAATTGCGATTTTGAAGCACCTTCGCTGATACTCAGTGCTTCTGCTATTTCTTTGTGTGAATAACCTTCCAGGGCATACATATTAAATACGATACGATAACCGTCAGGCAATTGTTGAATCAGCGCAAGCAAATCACGTACCTCCAGCCCTTCCATATCAAATGTCTGTTGTTCTTCGTCAAAAACGGCGTCAACACTTATTGTGTTCTGTATTCGCTTATTCTTCCGTATCATCTCTATCGCTGTATTTACAAAGATTTTTCGTATCCAACCTTCGAAAGACCCCTCGCCTCTAAAACCAGCTACACACTGAAACACCTTGATAAAACCATTTTGCAACATATCCTCTGCTTCCATCTCGGATGTGGCGTAACGCAAACAAAGGTTGAACATCTTCGAAGCAATTGCCCGATAGAGCGACTCCTGTGCCTTTCGCTCTCCCCTGCGGCAACCTTCCAATAGATCATCGATGGTGTATAATTGCTTCAAATTATGTTCCCTTTTTCTCTTAGATGTCAAGAGCAGTAAAAAGGTTGCATGATTTTTTTATTTTTTTGTTGAGTAGTTGAGACGTTAAATAGTTAAGTAGGGGATTAGTTAATTAGCCGATTAGCCAATTGGTGAATTAGCCAATGAAGCATGGGCGTGAAGTAGAGAAATTGTGGAGTGGTTGAGACGTTAAATAGCTAAGTAGTGGGTTGGTTAATTATTCATTAGTGTTTATTTAAGGCATTATTTATAGGAGCTCCCTCGAGTCTTTGGGGTCGGTTAGTTTGATAATGTTGGTACGAATAACTAATAACCAACAACGAATAACTAATAACCAACAACGAATAACTAATAACTTGCAACCCACAACTAATAACCGACAACTAACAACAATTTATTAAGTTTGCGAAGCACTTGAACAAAAAGAAACACAAACAATTGGAAAACACACTTATAATAAGCGAAACCAGCCTACGTGAATTTACTGAACAAGTATTCTTAACGATCGGTTGTACGGCAGCGCATGCTAAACTGGCTGCGGATGTGCTGATTGCAGCCGATCTACGCGGCATTGATTCCCACGGGACGGCACGACTAAGCGGATATGTTCGGCTGTGGCAAAAAGGCAGACTAAATCCTTCACCGGAGATACGGATTATACATGAAACGCCCACTACGGCTACCGTAGATGGGGATCGCGGTTTAGGTTTGGTAGTAGCACCTTATGCCATGGAAATTGCCATCAAAAAAGCTAAAGACTATGGCTCCGGGTGGGTCGCTGTACGCAACTCCAATCATTTCGGCATTGCCGGTTATCATGCCTTATTAGCTGTTAAACAAGATATGATCGGTTATGCCATGACCAATGCCAGTCCGCTAGTAACCCCCACTTTCAGCAAAGAGCGGATGTTAGGGACCAACCCCATGTGTTATGCATTTCCGGCAGGAGCGTATCCGCCGGTAGTTGTAGATATGGCGACATCCGCTGCTGCTAACGGTAAACTTGAAATTGCTCAGCGCAATGGATATTCTATTCCTGACGGATGGGTACAAACGAAAGACGGCACTCCTTCGGTAAATCCGCACGAGCTTAAATCCGGAGGGGCCTTACTTCCTTTGGGAGGTGACCGAGCACATGGTAGTCACAAAGGATTTGGACTTAGCGCCACGGTTGACATTCTAAGTGCCGTGCTTTCGGGCGCTAATTATGGCCCTTGGGCACCGCCTTTTGTTGCTTATTTAGAGCCTCATCCTCAACCCGTAGGAGAAGGTTTGGGACATTTTTTAGGCGCATTGAGAGCCGATGGTTTCCGTCCTCTTGACGATTTTAAACAGCATATGGATAATTGGATTCATCGGTTTAAAAACGCAGAACCCATTGACAAAAGTCAGCCTGTCATTATTCCCGGTGAACCCGAGCGGGCTGCAACCATAGAAAGAAAAGCAAATGGCATCCCTGTTGTTAAAAGTGTATTTGATGATTTACTAAAGCTAGCGAATGACCTTAGTTTACCATCACCGAACATAGCATGACGTTTTTGGCATTAATTCTGAAACCTACAGGTTGGCTTTATGTCCTTATAAAAGCAAACTTATTTGAAAATGTTTTGTTGAAAAGCAACAACATGCTTAAACACTAAAACATAAAAAACATCAATGATTATTAAAACGAGTAAAAACATTAAATCCCTTTTAACACTCAGTACAGGTCTTTTTTTATTAGCAATTACAAGCAGCTGCCATTCCGGTTCCTCCAACGCAGAAGATGAAAGCAACAAGCGATTAAGTCTTCCGGTTTTTATGGTTGACACCGGTACGGCTTTAACAGAACGAGATTATCTCGGAACCATCGAAGGAAAAGTAAATGTAGAAATCCGTCCACAGGTTGAGGGCATTCTAGAAAAAATATATGTTGATGAAGGTGCCTACGTGAAACAGGGACAAAATCTTTTTAAAATCAACGAACAACCTTATTTGGAGGCGCTCAAAAATGCCATTGCAGAAGAAACAGTTGAAAAGGCTAAAGAAAAAAATGCCCGTTTGGAAGTCGAGAGCCTCAAACCTTTGGTAGAAAACGATGTAATATCAGACGTTCAGCTCCGTACGGCACAAGCGAACAACGAGGTTGCTAAAGCCTCGGTAGCAAAAGCGGCAACGGCAGTAGCTACTGCCAAGATAAATCTTGGCTTCACCAATATTAAAGCTCCCTCGAGCGGATACATAGGCAGAATTCCCAAACGCATCGGAAACTTGGTTACCAAAGGAGACTCCCAGCCGCTCACGGTACTTTCGGATACTCGCGAAGTGTATGTCTATTTCTCGATGAGCGAGGCAGATTTCCTACATTTCACCAAAGGTGGACGATCAAACGACTCGTCTGCTAACAATGACATGTTAATTCCCTACGTTCGCCTTATGTTGGCCGACGGTACCGAATATGCGGAGAAAGGGATTGTAGATGCGATTGATGGTCAAGTAAACCGAACAACGGGGGCCATCTCCTTACGGGCTTCTTTCGCCAATCCGCATGATGTTCTCAGACAAGGGAATACCGGTACCCTTAAGATGGAAGAAAAGAAACCCGGCGTCTTGTTGATGCCTCAAGTAGCTGCCGTTGAATTACAAGACAAAACCTTTGTATATATTGTAACGCCGGATAACAAGGTAAAGATGCGTGCCGTCATTCTTGATGGAGTCAGCGGCCCTAACTATATTGTTAAAGATGGACTAAGGCCGGGCGACCGCGTCGTACTGTCAGGCTTTGACAAATTGGAAGACGGCCTAGCCATTAATCCACAACTACAAAATCCCAAACGCAGTTAAAATCCCCATGTTAAAGTAAATACCTATTAACTCCATTAGCGAGAGGAAAAAACTATGTTAAAAACCGTCATAAGCAGACCCGTCCTTGCTACCGTCATATCCATCTTATTGGTCATGTTGGGCATTGTCGGCATGCTGCAATTACCTGTCACACGTTTTCCCGAAATTGCCCCTCCGAGCGTGAGCGTTACTTTATCTTATCCCGGAGCCAATGCTGAAACGGTGGCGCAGAGTGTCTTACTACCTATTGAAGAAGCTATTAACGGGGTCGACAATATGACCTATATACGATCTACCGCCAGTAATACCGGTTCCGGCAGTATCAATATTTTCTTCAAAGCAGGCACCAATCCCGATCAAGCGGCCGTTAATGTCCAGACGCGTGTTTCAAAGGCCGCCAGCCAAATTCCCGCAGAAGTAAACGAAGCGGGCATCAGTGTTATGCCCAAGCAGAATGGTGTCATCATGACTATGAATATTTTCAGTAATCACCCTGATACGGTTTATGATGAAACCTTCCTGCAAGCCTATGCGCAAATTAATATTAACCGCGAGTTATTACGCGTCCCAGGTGTTGCCGCCATCAGTCGAATTGGAGCTAGAGATTATTCCATGCGTACATGGCTTAATCCGGAAAAATTGGCTGTTTACGGCTTGGTACCTCAAGATGTCATCGATGCCATCAAGAGTCAAAACTTTGAAATCGCCCCGGGAAAATTCGGTGAAGCATCCGATGAGGTTTTCGAAACCGTTTTGAAACATCGCGGTCGTTTCAGTAATCCGGAGGATTATGAAAATCTAGTTATTCGGACCAACGAAGACGGTTCTGTGCTCTACCTTAAAGATGTCGCTCGTATCGAATTCGGTGCTTCTAATGTGGGATCGGACAACAAAGTAAACGGCTTCCCGGGGTTAACGATCAACGTAGTCCAAACGAGTGGCTCGAATGCCGTGGAAATCGATGGACAAATACGAAAGGTGATGGAAAAGTTACAGCGATCTTTTCCCGAGGGTATCAAATATGAAATCACGTATAGTGTTCGTGATCAAATAGACGAGTCGATCAGTCAGGTGAAACACACCTTATTCGAAGCCTTTTTCTTGGTGTTTGTCATTGTCTTTATATTCCTGCAAGATTTTCGTTCCACATTGATTCCGGCAATCGCCATCCCGGTATCGTTGGTAGGAACTTTTTTCTTCCTACTTCTATTTGGCTTTTCCATCAACGTTTTAACCATGTTTGCGCTCGTTTTAGCCATTGGTATTGTGGTAGATGATGCCATTGTTGTCGTAGAAGCGGTTCATCAAAAAATGGAACGTACCGGATTATCTCCGCGGAAAGCAACACTTTCTGCGATGAGCGAAATTACCGGCGCCATCTTATCGATTACCATGGTAATGGCGGCAGTATTCCTTCCTGTCGGTTTCATGGAAGGTCCGTCCGGCCTATTTTATAAACAGTTTGCCTATACGCTAGCTACTGCTATCTTGATTTCGGCGCTCAATGCATTAACATTAAGTCCTGCACTATGCGCTTTGTTGTTGAGAAACAACCACCATGATGATAAGGAAAAGGAGTTAAAAGGAAGCAAATTGTCCAAATATTCGAGGCGGTTTTTTGATGGATTTAATGTTGCGTTTGATACACTTACCAATAAGTATATACGCTCTTTAAATTTCCTGCTGCGTAAGAAATGGCTTACCCTGGCCCTGTTAGCCTTGCTTTCCGCAGCCGGTATTTTTTTGATGAATAGAACACCGTCAAGCTTTATCCCCACAGAAGACGACAGTTTTGTTACCTTTTCTATGTCTATGCCTCCTGGGGCTTCTTTAGCGAGAACGACAGAAGTATTACAGCGAGCCGACAGCATAGTGAGAAAACGCGAGCAGATTTC
The DNA here is from genome assembly GCF_008245145.1 of Olivibacter sp. LS-1. GTDB lineage: Bacteria > Bacteroidota > Bacteroidia > Sphingobacteriales > Sphingobacteriaceae > Olivibacter > Olivibacter oleidegradans. Next base: position 6,132,836 of record NZ_CP041643.1, read on the forward strand.
AGGCATGACGACTATTTCCGGTTACAATGCCATTGACGCCACGGCCAGCCCGGCCTTTGCGGTAGGCTATATCAATCTAAAAGACCATAAGGAACGAGGAGAGATAAAAGACATTAACGCTTTTATGGATAGTATCCGTCAGGATCTTTCTCAGATTAGCGAAGCCACTTTTAGCGTTTATCCACGTCCTACGGTACAAGGGTTTGGTGATTTTAGTGGCTTAGAGTTCGTATTACAAGACCGCCTCGGTGGTACTTTTGCATCGTTCAGCAAGGTGGCGAACAATTTTATTCAAGAACTGCAAAAAAGACCTGAAATTGAAACAGCATTTACGCCGTTTAAAGCCAATTTCCCACAATATCAGCTAGAGGTCGATTTTGTAAAAGCACAGGCCCTAGGTGTCACCGCAAAGGATCTGATGACAACCATACGAGGCTATTACGGCCGGGTACAAGCTGGCGATTTCAGTCGCTTTGGCAGACAATATCGTATCTACATGCAGGCAGACGCCCGATTTACCAATGACCCGGAGTCTTTTAAATCGATTTTCGTCCGTAATAAAAACGGTGACATGGTACCAGCCAATACCTTGGTAAAACTGCGGAAAGTCTTTGGTCCGGAAACCGTCAATCGTTATAACTTATTTAATGCTATTGCTATCAATGCGACACCAGCGGCAGGCCATAGTTCCGGTGACGCGATGAAAGCTGTCGATGAGGTGGCGGAAAAGGTGTTGACAGCAAACTATAGCTATGAATGGACCGGCATGAGTTTGGAAGAGCGACAAAGTGGTGGACAAACCATTCTAATCTTTACGTTAAGTATTCTCTTTGTCTATTTCTTACTGGCAGCACAATACGAAAGCTATATTTTACCTTTCGCCATTTTACTTTCGGTTCCGGTTGGTCTCGTAGGGGTTTATACAGCTGTCAATCTGGTCGGACTCGAAAACAACATATATGTTCAGGTTGGCCTTATCATGCTTATAGGACTACTGGCGAAAAACGCCATTCTCATTGTGGAATTTGCCGTTCAACAACGTAAATCCGGTTTGTCGATTTACGATGCCGCGATTGAAGGAGCCCGCTTACGATTGAGACCGATTCTAATGACTTCACTGGCTTTCGTTGCGGGCTTGATTCCTTTGATGTGGACGGTCGGACCGTCGGCACAAGGTAATCATTCAATCAGTATCGGTGCAGCAGGCGGTATGTTATTCGGCGTAACAGTTGGTGTATTTGTTATCCCCGTTCTTTATATGGTTTTTCAGCATTTTGATGAAAAGGTAAAATCCAAAATGATTCAGGAAGAAGATGATTAAAAAAAATATAAAAACAAGGCACTTCGGCTCAATAGCACTTTTGACGATATTCCTTAGTCTATTACTTAATGCTTGTAAAGTAGGGAAAGATTATAAGCGGCCGCATTTGAACCTTCCCAAAAAATATCGAGATGAAATCAGTCCCGCCGATTCGGTCGGAATAGGCAACATCTATTGGCGCGAATTCTTTGTCGATACTACACTTCGTAAAATTATTGACACGGCCCTTGTGAGTAACTACGATATGCGGAAAGCTCTGAAAAACATTCAGATTGCTAACCAACGTGTTTTCCAGGCACGTGCAGAATTTCTTCCCGACATCAATGCTACCTTGGGAAGCGTCAATAGGCAATACCGATCCAAAAACTTCTATTCTAATCCCTCCTCGAAATATTACGAAACGAAGGGTAAAGAAGCTCCGGAAACCTTATTTGATTATACCATGCAGCATATGAGCAGTATTGGACTCAGCTGGGAGCTGGACATTTGGGGTAAAATTCGGCGCTTGAATGAGCGGACCCTAGCGGAGTATCTGCAAACGTATGAGGCTCGTAAACTCTTACAAACGCAATTGGTTGCCAATATCGCGGAAGGCTATTACAACTTATTGATGTTGGATGCTCAATTGGAAGTAGCCCGTCGAAACCTGCGGTTGACTGATAGTACGTTACGCATTGTCAAATTGCAACGGGATGCAGGTCAGGTAACCTCGCTCGCTATCCAGCAAACCGAGTCGCAACGTTTAGCAGCTCAATCGCTTATTCCGCAATTGGAGCGTCAGGTAGTCATTCAAGAAAATAGCTTGCGAGCTTTATCCGGTGAATTGCCCGATAGTATTCCACGAGATGCCTCCTTGACTGATTTTTTGATCGAAGATTCTGTTACGGCCGGTGTTCCGCTATACATGGTGAGTCACCGACCCGACGTACGTGCCTCTGAGCTCGCGCTACGTGCTGCTAATGCAAATGTCGGCGTCACACAGGCCTATCGTTATCCGGCGCTGACCATAGAAGCCGAAGGCGGGGTAAACAGTATGTTATCCAAAAATTGGTTTAAAATTCCCGGCTCTCTATTTGGGGGTATAATAGGGAGTTTGACAGCTCCTGTCTTTAATAAACGCAAAATTAAAACGGACATCGAAGTTGCCAAACTCGAACGGGATAAGGCCGAACTGGATTTTCAACAGGTTGTATTGGATGCCATTAATGAAATTACCAATACGTTGATAACCTTTAAAAAATTGCAGGAAGAGTATGAAATTGCTGAAAATCGAGTAAAGGTTGCTCAACTAGGTATTAAACAAGCGGGATTATTATTTAAAGCAGGTTATGCTACTTATCTGGAAGTCATTACGGCGCAACAGAATGCGATTGACAGTGAACTGGAATTAGTAAGCCTTAAACAACAATTATTGCTGGCTAGAGTTGAGTTGTATAGAGCATTGGGTGGAGGGGCGTAGTGTTAGTTATTGGTTGTTAGTTATTGGTTATTGGTTGTTAGTTATTGGTTATTAGTTGTCCGTTGTGAGCAGAGGCACTCCTAAGGGCTAGGTTAGTTGTTGGTTATTCGTTGTTGGTTGTTCGTACCAACATTATCACATTAATTAACCGACTCCGAAGACTCGGGAGAGCTCATGCCCGTCCCGAGTCTTTCAGGGAATGCCTTTAAATAAACATTAATGAATAATTGGCTAATCGGCTAATTAACTAACCGAGCATAGCGAGCTCATGAATGCCTTAAAGTGAACACGAATGAATAATTCCCTACTCAACAACTTAACTACTCTCAACGAATAACTAAAATTAATGGATTCCCATAAAAATACGATTCCATCTGATCTTGTCAAAGAAAGATCCTTTGTCATCTAAACTAAGCCATACAAAAAGGGCCTTACCAACAATATGATCTTCCGGCACAAATCCCCAAAATCTCGAATCCAATGAATTATGGCGATTGTCCCCCATCATCCAATAATAATTCATTTTGAAGGTATAACTCGTTGCTTTAGCACCATCAATATAATAACCATCCCCTTTTTTCTCAAACGTGTGGCCTTCATATACCGTAATAGCACGTTCGTAAATTGGCACGGTCTGTTCATTCAATTGAACCGTCCAACCTTGATGCGGCACAATGACCGGCCCATAATTATCTCTGTTCCAATCTGACCCTTGGGGAAAAATATCCTGTGTAGGTTCAGGGGTTCCCTTCGGATAAATAAGCGGTTTAATTTCCTTCACGTTTGCCCATCCTTTGATTGTATTTGCCAACGAAGGTGTCAGATAGAAAACGTACTGGTTCGCTTGCCCCGTTGATCCACCGTCGATCCGCATATCGTTAATGCGGTCTAGATTAATATCGGTACCATCCGTGGTCACCTCGTACATAAGTTGATCTTCCACGGGCGTTATGCCCTGTTTTCCATTAACATAAACCTGTGCATTTACAATGGAAATGGTATCACCCGGTATACCGATCGCACGCTTTATATAATTTTCCCGTTTATCCACCGGTCTATTAAAAGGTGCATCAGCCTCCATCGGATAATTAAATACCACTACGTCATTACGTTTGATTTTCTGCAAGCCCGGTAATCGACGATAATCCATTTCCAAACCGTCCCAATAGGCCTTCGTGCCCGTTATTGGCATGGTGTGATGAGCAAAAGGAAAAGCAATCGGCGTCATCGGAAGACGTGGTCCATAGTTTATTTTACTAACAAAAAGAAAATCCCCGGTAAGTAAGCTCCGTTCCATAGAGCCGGAGGGAATCATGTAAGCTTCAATTAAAAAAGTCCTGATCAACGTTGCGGCGACAACTGCAAAGACGATGGCGTCAGCCCATTCCCGGGTCGCAGACTTTTTGTAAGGATACTTCTTCTTAAATTCTTCTGTAGCAGAAGCTCCCCAATAGGTAACCGTTTTATCAGCGCCCCATAAGGGGAAGACGATAAAAGGTACGATAATGGTCCCCACTTGATCGAGAAAAGAACGCCGACCAAAACATCGAACAAAATCTATGTACAGCCCGATACCGATGAAAAGATTGATGATAGGGACTACTAGCAAAATCACCCACCACCATGGTCTTCCGGTAAGTTTAGTAATAATATATTCACGATAGAAAGGAATCAGTGATTCCCATCCGGGCCTTCCTGCTTTCACAAAAAGTAACCATAAACCGATCTGCGTGCCCAGAAAAAATACTACCAAAAAAGCTGTTAACATGCCTTATAAAGTAAAAATTAAAAAGTAAAAATTAAAAAGCCTGCCTCCCGTAGGGATGGTCAAAACCCCGGAGGGCTCATTGATGCCTTAAGAAACAAATAAGATATCAATAATTAAAAAAGTAATCAGCGTTCGGAAGTCGGCTTTCAGCTTGTTCTAAAAGAAAGCTGATTTCTGACCGCAGACAGCTACCCAAAATCAAACATATCCGTAACAGCATAGAAGCCTTTCTTACCTTGCAACCACTCCGCGGCGATGACCGCACCTAAAGCAAAGCCTGCACGGCTATGTGCTGTGTGTTTAAATTCAATCTGATCCACCTCCGAACTGTACAATACCGTGTGGGTGCCGGGTACTTCCTCAATCCGATGCGATTCGATCAATAACTGATTTTTCTTCGGTATGATTTCGTCGCCTTCTCCGACCAGGTTGTTTACCCATTCATCCTTATCATCGTTATGTTCCAAAATACCTTCTGCTATCGTAATGGCCGTACCGCTTGGGGAGTCCAGTTTATGAGTATGATGGATTTCCTCTACTTGGACGTCATATTGTTTATAAGGACTCATAGCTTTAGCCAATAACTTATTGATATGAAAGAACACATTAACACCAATACTGAAGTTAGACCCGTAAAGTAAGGATTTGTTACCTGCTTTACATTTTTCTTCAATTTCCGCCAGGTGACTATACCAGCCCGTTGTTCCCACAACCATGGGCGTATCTGCTTCAAAACAAAGATTTATGTTTTGAAGGGCCCCATGTGGCGTACTGAAATCAATGGCAACATCAATGTCAGAAAAATCGTCCGCTATGATCTCATGTCGATTATTCTCATCAATAATCAATGCCACCGTATGACCTCGTTCAGAAGCAATTTTTTCTATGATACGGCCCATTTTACCGTAACCAATCAAGGCTATGTTCATTATATTTTGCTATGTGTTTAGGTTTGCAATATACGATTTTACTTAAAACTCCTAAATGTAGTAAATTTTGTCACTTAATCGAAAAGGTTGCTTTTAGCCCCACTACCGGAGTCGAACGATAAGCCAACATACCGGGAGCTTGCATCAGGGTAGGACGAATATTAAAAGTGAGGTCGTCACTCATATCATAGCGTTTAAATTTCGCATCGATGTAAGCGTCGATTACGTTCAGTGCATACCATCCAACGGTAAGCAGAATGGTTAAATCTCGGTTTCGTCGATAAAAATCTTTCGCCCCGATAAGCCATTCAGTTGTCACGTAGTCAGGATATTTTGGATTCTGGCTGAGCCCCTGGTTGGCTAGACGGAAGCGAACCTCCTCTAAGGTCTCACTGTAGTTATTCTGTGCAAATACAAACGAATAACCTAAGCCTCCGAAACCTGCCCAGATGATCGGAGCTTTTACATAGCCCCAACCACGATTAAACAATTGCCCCCATCCCGGCAAAATAAGTGATCGGCGAACTGCCTTTTTCGTCAAAGCTTCTAATGCTAAACGAGCGGAATCTTTGTAAACGACCGGCTTCTGCTCTTCCTCTTTTTGTTCCCGTCTTTTCCGTTCCTTTTTCGGCACATTAGCGGTATCAGTCATATTGAAACGATCTTTACTGATATCATTAGGTGTTCTAATACTATCGGGCACCTGTGCTAGCACACAAGAGCAGGCCATCACAAAAAAAACAAGTAAAGAGAGAAACCGAAATGTTGTCATTACCAATCTAATAACTCCAGAATCCGACTAAGATCATCTTCCGACATAAATGGAATCTCAATCGTACCTTTTCCACCCTTACTTTTTACGTTGAGCTTTACTTTAGTAGAAAATTTGGAGGCCAGGTCATCCTGGATCTTTTGAAACTCAAACGACAGCGGCTTCTCTTTAGTATCAGGCTTCGCTTTATTCTTGTAAGTACTGTCGTTAACGAGCCTCACCAGCTCCTCAACTTTCCGTACAGATAATCCTTTTTCAATAATTTCCTGAAAAATATACAGTTGTTTATCGACATCGGCGACATTGATTAAGGCACGGGCATGCCCCATACTCAATTTTCCATCGCGGATAGATGCCTGAATAGCCGGTGGTAATTTTAGTAAACGAAGATAGTTGGTAACCGTTGATCTGTTTTTACTTACCCGATCACCTAACTCTTCCTGCTTTAGGTTACACTCGTCAATCATGCGCTGAAAACTTAAGGCAACCTCTATTGCATTTAGATTCTCGCGTTGTATATTTTCGATGAGTGCCATTTCCAACATCTGTTGGTCATTAGCTGTTCTTATGTATGCCGGAATCTCTGTCAGTCCTGCAATCCTAGATGCTCTTAAGCGTCGTTCGCCGGAAATCAACTGATAATTCCCATTTCCCATTTTGCGTACGGTAATGGGTTGAATCAGACCTTGTAATTTAATTGAATCAGCAAGCTCATTTAAGGCTTCTGCATCAAAATCTGTCCTTGGCTGGAAAGGGTTTACTTCTATCGCATCAATTTTAATCTGGCTAATTGATCCCGGCGGCACATCCTTCCCTATTCCCACTGCGGTTGACTGCTGACTGGCTGCTGTTTGCTTTACCACTTCGTCTGTATCATTCAGCAATGCACTTAAGCCTTTTCCTAAACCTGTTTTTCGCTGTTGCGCCATTATATTTTTGCCTCCTCTTGCTCTTTCTGTAAACCGTTTTTAATTAAAATCTCTCTCGCCAAATTTAGATAGTTAATGGCTCCTTTTGAGTTGGCATCGTGCATGATCACGGAAATACCAAAGCTCGGAGCTTCACTTAAACGCGTATTTCGTTGGATAATGGTATTAAAAACCAGGTCGTTAAAATGTGAGCGCACTTCCTCAACTACCTGATTGGATAAACGCAAACGAACATCGTACATGGTTAGCAAGATGCCTTCAATCTCGAGATTGGTATTCAAGCGGTTTTGAACAATTTTAATGGTGTTTAGCAACTTGCCTAGTCCTTCCAACGCAAAGTATTCGCATTGAACAGGGATGATCACGGAGTTTGCCGCTGTTAATGCGTTAATGGTAATTAATCCGAGAGAGGGCGAACAATCGATGATAATAAAGTCATAGTCGTCACTTACCTGCTTCAATACGGACCGCATTTTATACTCACGATCATTGAGATTGATCATCTCAATCTCAGCCCCTACAAGATCAATATGTGCAGGGAGCAGATCCAGATTAGGTGTTTCGGTTTTTTGGATAGCCTCTCTGGGATCTAAATCATTAATAATACATTCGTATACACTCGATTTGATAGCCCTTGGATCGAAACCGATACCGGAGGTCGAATTTGCCTGAGGATCCGCATCCACCAAAAGTGTTCGGTACTCCAATACGGCAAGACTCGCTGCTAAATTAATCGAGGATGTGGTCTTACCCACTCCTCCTTTTTGATTGGCTAACGCTATGATTTTACCCATTGTAATTTATAAGTCCTAAGTAAAAAATATTCGCCTAATGGTTTCCCGCTTTCAATCCGTCATAATCCATTAAACTAGGATGTCTTCTTAATATTGCCTTAATGGAGCATTTTCTCCGAAAAAAATTGATTCGGTTTCCCCAAAAAAAGCGCACCCTTTTCTTCTCTCCTTGTTTAAAAATGCGTTTATTTAGTATCTTCGCAGTTTTTAAACACCTTAAACAAGGTTGCTAAGATACAAATTTTACACAGCTTAAAAACCAGAAGGGGTTTAGATTTTACACATATTATTAACAATGATCACAATTATAGCCGGCACCAATCGCAAAGACAGCTACTCGCTAAAAGTAGCGAACTATTACTACAGACAACTTGGCAAAAAAGGTTATGGGTCCGAGATCATGTCACTCGAATCACTGCCGGATAATTTTATTGTTAGTGATCTTTACGGGGCGAGAAGTGACGCATTTCAACCCATACAAGACAGGATCAGCGCCACAACAAAATTTATTTTTGTTATTCCGGAATACAACGGGAGCTTTCCAGGTGTCTTGAAAACTTTTATCGACAGTTGTTTATTTCCGGACAGCTTCGTTGGAAAGAAGGCAGCACTGGTAGGAATCAGCTCCGGCAGATATGGCAATATCCGTGGGATCGAGCACTTCACGGGTGTTTGTCATTACCTTAATCTTCATACACTTCCTTTACGCATTCACATCCCCTATATCAAGCAAGAGCTGAATGAAGAAATGGATTTTTTTAAAGAAGATACACTTCACTTCACGAATCAGCAAATTACGGAATTTATAGCGTTTTAATATTTACGACGCAATCACCACTTTAATTCCCTTTTTTTCCAAGAGTTTAACCATGCTCGACGGAATCCCCTCATCGGTGACGATGTAAGCGATATCACTGAGTTCGCAAATCTTACCAATCCCTCTTTTTCCAAATTTTGTACTATCGGCCAAAACCGCCACCTGCTGGGCCGCACGTATCATTTTTTGGTTCAGGCCCGTTTCCGCCAAGTTACTAATGGATAAACCGAAATCTATATCGATTCCGTCAACCCCCAGGAATAACATACCACAAGAAATCGTTTCCAATATATATTCCGCATGCGCCCCGGCAACAGAAGAAGAACTTGGCCTCACCAAGCCACCCAATTGAAGGACCTCAATATTATTTCTTCCACTTAATTCGAAGGCCACTTTAATCGCAGGTGTTATAACCGTAATCGGATGGTTTGGCTGCAATGCCTTTGCTAATTCGAACACGGTTGTACCCGATCCGATCATGATGGAATCATTTTGTCCAATCAACGATAAAGATGCTTTCGCAATCTTTTGCTTTTTATCCGGATTAATCAACGCCTTCTCCACAATTGGACGATCATTCGCATACGGATTGGTTAATGAAGCCCCTCCTCGAGTACAAAACAACAAGTTCTTATCCTCCAAAAATTTCAAATCTTTTCTTATCGTAACCCCCGAAACTTTTGTCATCTCTACCAATTCCGGAATGGTTGCGCTTCCATTTGCTTTGATCAGCTTGATGATTGCCTCATGTCTTTTGGTAATATTCCTCATAATCACGGATTCTACTGCAATAGTACTTATTATTTCTTAAATATCATACCACACCAAATATGTTTCATTTTGTTATTTTTTATTTATTAAAACTTTTTAAAACATTTATTTTGTTATTTTTTATTAAATATTCTATCTTAGAGGCTTTAAAACCAGTTAGTAACCGAAATACAGCCTACCAGCGGGTAGTTAAATATCAAGTAAAAGCGTCAATCCATTTTGAATTTTGAAGTACAAACCCTTGCACAATAGCTATAAAAGGATTTAATAACCTGTACTTAACAAAGCTTTAACATTCAAAAGGGAATTTTGGCAACGTTATAAAATATTTATAAACAAAAATCAACAATCAATAAAACTAAAAAAAATGAAAAGAAAGATTTACCTAAGCCTTTTCTACTGCCTCTGTTGCATTTTTCTAGCCAATGGACAAGAGCTAAAAACGCTTCATGGAAAAGTCGTGACAGACAGTGGAGAAAGCTTACCCGGTGTTTCAGTTACCGTTATCGGGACAGATAAACGCATTGGAACAACTACTAATGAGCAAGGGATCTACCGTTTATCAATTCCAGATGATGCTACGCTCTCATTCTCTGCTATCGGTTACATCACACAACAGCTGAACCCACAAGGCGCAAGCCAACTGGATGTCGTCATGAAAATCGGGCAGGCCGATCTGGAAGAAGTGGTAGTGGTTGGTTATGGCACACAAAAGAAAGCAAATTTAACCGGCGCTGTTGATCAAGTCGGAAAAGAGGTTTTTGAAAATCGCCCCCTCGCAAGCACTACTCGGGGGCTCCAAGGGGTTATACCAAACCTGAACATTAAAATGACCGATGGAAAACCTACGCGTGGCGCTACCTTTAATGTTCGCGGAACGACCTCCATTGGTGCCGGAGGATCGGCGCTGGTACTTATAGATGGTGTACCGGGCAATGCCGATCTCTTGAATCCCAATGATATTGAAAGCGTCACTGTTTTAAAAGACGCGGCATCCGCAGCCATCTACGGTGCCCGCGGTAGCTTCGGGGTCGTATTAATAACAACGAAAACACCCAGTAAAGAACGATCGGTTATTAACTATTCATCCGGCTATTCCAGAAATGATCATACCATACGCCCGGATCTGGTAACGGAAGGATATCCGTGGGCAAAAACGTTCAATGAGGCTTTTAGTTCGTGGAACGACTACAATGCAGACCCGCAAAAAGCTAATAGTGTATTTCCTTGGTCGCAAGAATACCTGGAAGAATTGCGTAAGCGGCATGAGGCCGGCAACACCCCTTCTACCGATATTGATCCGGCTACCGGAAGATACGTTTATTATGGAAGCACAGATTGGTTGAAAGAATTGTATGCTGACCACACGCCCTCAATGGAGCAGCAATTAAGCTTCTCCGGCAGTGGTGAAAAGACATCATTCTATCTCTCAGGTCGCTACAATAACCAAGGCGGGATTTTTCGTTATAATCCCGATAAATACAACCAATATAATTTACGCGCTAAAGGAAGCATACAGGTGAAAGAATGGCTGCGTGTGGAAAACGACATTACCTATAACGAAAGAGCCTATTTTACACCCATACTGAATCATCCAAGCAATACCCCGGTATGGCGACGTATTTCGGATGAAGCTTTTCCGGTAGCCATGTTGCGTAATCCGGATGGAACGCTCACGGAAAATGCTTCCATTGTTTTCGGCAGCTTTATTTCCGGTAATAATCATTGGGATGAATCCCGTAGACAAACCCGCAATACCTCCCGGATTTTTACCAATTTTTTCGACAATAAGCTAAAAATCAACGGCGACTTCACCTTTGAAAAAACCGCTTTCAATCGCACGCGCCTGTACACGCCTGTCCCGTATAGCAATGCACCCGGTGTTACGCTCGAGCGAGGGATCAGCAAAATGAACGAGCTTATTGACAACACAACCTATCTAGCGCTCAATGCCTATGGTCAATACACACAAGACTTCGGAAAAAACCATATCAACGCCGTACTTGGCTATAATTACGAGCGATCAAAATTGTCGAGCCGTTATATGGAACGTGATAATTTGATCAATCCTTCGCTTCCTGATTTCTCTTTAATTGATGGACAAAATTTTCTCTTAACAGGTGGAGGAAACGAATGGCTGACTGCCGGAGGTTTCTATCGGATTAGTTATGATTACGACGGTAAATATTTACTCGAAACGAACGGTCGCTATGATGGATCGTCTAAATTTCCGCGCGGACAGCAATGGGGTTTCTTCCCGTCCATTTCAGGCGGTTGGCGCGTTTCTGAAGAAAACTTCTGGAAAAACGGTCTAAAAGAGGCGATTGGCGAATTTAAACTGAGAGCCTCCTACGGCAGCTTAGGTAATGGCAATATTGACCCTTACCAATTCCTGGAGATAATGGACGTCAGCCGATCTGGTCTTATCTTGGGAGGTATTCGGCCGAATTACACGTCTAACCCCGGCGTAATACCAAACGGGCTAACCTGGGAAAAAGCAACCACTATTAATTTGGGGACCGACTTGTCCTTCATTAAAAACAGGCTGAATGCTACGTTCGACTGGTATACCCGGAAAACAACCGATATGTTTACGGTTGGACTTCCCTTACCAAGTATTTTTGGAACAGATGTCCCCGAAGGAAACTACGCTGATTTGAAAACAATCGGTTGGGAATTAAGTCTTAACTGGCGCGACCAGATCAAAACGTCGAAGCCAATCAATTACGACCTACGGTTTACGCTGGCGGACAGCAGGGCTTTCATCACACGCTTCAACAATCCACTCGGATTGATTACGACCTATTACGAAGGACAACGCGTGGGAGACATTTGGGGCTTTGTTAATGACGGTTTCTTCCAAAGTCAGCAAGAAATCGATAATTACGCAATCGACCAGTCGTTTATACGAGTGTCAGCCGCTAACAAAATCCTACCGGGCGATATTAAATTTAAAGATATAAACGGCGATGGAAAAATTGACCAAGGAACCAATACCTTAGGCGATCCCGGCGACCAAGTGATTATCGGCAATACGGAGCCTCGCTTTCAATTTGGTTTTAATGCTAATTTTAGCTGGAACAATTTCTTCTTAACCAGCTTCTTTCAAGGGGTTGGGAAGCGTGAATTTATGCCTGGTGCAGACAACGCGCTCTTCTGGGGACCTTACAATCGTCCGTACAGCTGGCATCCAACTTATGTTGTGAATAACATGTGGTCAGAAGAAAATCCCGATGCATATTTCCCTCGCCCACGCGGCTATACGGCACTTAATTCGCGCGGCGAACTAACGTTTAATCAGACCCGTTACCTTCAAAATGCCGCCTATATACGCCTGAAAAGTATTTCGATCGGCTACAATTTGCCGAAGTCGTGGTTAGGTAAGCTCAACATCGAAAACCTGAGCGTCTACTTCACCGGCCAAAACCTCTGGACCTGGTCGCCCATGTTCAAACACAATCCCAACATGGATCCGGAAAATATAGAACGTGCCGATCCGGAGCTGAATCCAAATGCAGGACAGGGCATGGCTTATCCGATGCTCAAAACCTATACACTGGGAATCAACGTAACACTCTAATAAGAATCTATTCAAAATGCCTTTTAAAACAAGCAAAAAATGAATAAAAGAAAATATAGGATGAAAAAGATATTTTTTATTGCTACACTCGCTTTGTTAACTGCTTGCGAAAAATCCTTCGAGCAGTATCCACCGGACAAGCTTTCACCCGAAAATGCATTCAATACCGAAAAGGATCTGCAATTATATGCGAATTCTTTCTACAACAATTTGCCTAGCGCCAATGATATCGTCAGAGGTGACCAAACAAGTGATTTCCTCGTAGGCTCCACGATCGACAATTATTTATCGGGTAGTTATTCGGCCGCACAAGCCGGTGGATGGACCTGGGGGCCGCTTCGAAATATCAACTACTTCCTCGAGCAAATGGTAAGAGCACAAATAAGCGACGAATCACGTAAGCATTTTGAGGGGTTAGCCCGTTTCTTCCGTGCCTATTTCTACTTTAATAAAGTAAAACAATTCGGCAACGTTCCCTGGCAAGAAAAAACACTCACGATTGATGATCCCGATTTATACAAACCGCAGGACTCACGTGCGTATGTAATGGAAAAAGTTCTAGCAGATCTTAATTTTGCCTGCGAGAACATTTCACCGGCCATTGATCCCACGTCTTCCCAAATCAGCAGACCGGTAGCCTTGGCCTTCAAATCCAGAATCTGTCTTTTCGAAGGCACTTATCGCAAGTATCATGAAGAACTCAATCTTCAAGCCACGGCAAACACTTGGCTGCAAGAAGCCGCTGATGCAGCCAAGCAAGTAATTGACGGCGGCCAATACCGTTTGAACATAGAATCGGACCCGACGACGAGCTTCCGAAACCTATTTATCAATGAGCAACCAAAAACCAACGAAATCATGTTGGCAGCAATCAACAACGCCTCCTTGCGCGTACTGAACGATGCCAATTGGTACTGGACAAGTGCAACCTACGGTCGGCGGCTCAGTTTCACGAAAACATTCGTTAATACATTCTTAAATCGCGATGGCAGTCGATTTACCGATCAGGCGAACTACAATCAGATCCCTTTCTGGGAGGAAGTAAAAAACAGAGATCTCCGCCTACAACAGTGCATTCGCATGGGCAGCTATCAACGGGAGGGCCAGCCGGCACCGCCCGACTTCACTTATACCTACACCGGCTACATGCCCTACAAATTTACGCTCGATTCGAAAGCAACCGATGGACGTGCCGAAAACAACAACTCACTTCCCTTGATGCGCTATGCGGAAGTGTTACTGAACTATGCCGAAGCAATGGCCGAGCTGAACCGTTTCACAGAGGCGGAATGGAACTTAACCATCAAACTGCTTCGCGAACGTGCCGGTTTAAGCAACACGGCAATGCCTTTAACAGCCGACACTTATCTGGAACAGGAATACTTTGCCGATCAAAACCTCAGCGCTGCGCTGCTTGAAATACGCAGAGAACGTGCTATTGAACTAGCCATGGAAGGCTTTCGATATGATGATCTCATGCGCTGGAAGTTGGCTAATTTGTTACTTAAGCCTTATACCGGACTTTATGTTCCTGCAATGAATACACCGTATGATCTCAATGAAGATGGTAAAAACGATGTCTCCTTTGTAACCGCTGTACCCTCCAATCCGCAAAAGGGTATTGTGTATTTTGTCATTAACGGCACGCAACATTATTTGACAAATCAAACAAGCGGAAATATTGTCGCACAAAACAATTTACGACGGATATTTGACGATTTCATGTATTTAAGACCTATTCCTATCGAGGAAATAACCCTCAATCCCAATCTAAAACAGAACGCCGGGTGGGAGTCGAGATAACCGTATGGCCATTGGTGTTGCTCGTGCATACCAATGGCTAAACTTTAATTTTATTTATTTATATTTAAATTTGTTATTTTTTATTTCTTTTTGTTTATTTGATGCTAACTAATACCAATATAAACAGGAACTATGATGTACGAAAATTCCTCCCTACTAACAAAAGTCGGACTTCCAAAAACACTGACTTGGGGATACTTGGGCATATTGATCTTTATGATGGGTGACGGAGTTGAACAGGGCTGGCTGAGCCCTTACCTGCTTTCACACAATATGCATATTGAACAATCCGCTGCTTTATTTACCGTGTATGGCGTTACGATAGCCATATCGTCTTGGTTATCGGGGGTATTAGCAGAAACATTCGGCCCACGAAAGTCGATGTTAGCCGGGCTATTATTATACATTATCGGCACCGTTGGTTTTGTGGGCTTTGGCATGGCGAATTTGAATTACCCCATCATGCTAATAACCTACGCCATCCGTGGATTTGGCTATCCCTTGTTTGCCTATTCATTTTTAGTTTGGATTACTTACAAAACACCAAAAGCAATGCTTGGAAGAGCCGTTGGATGGTTTTGGTTTGTATTCACCGGCGGCCTAAACGTGCTTGGAGCATATTACTCCAGCTGGGCGATCGAAAAATTAGGATATCAGAACACCCTTTGGAGTTCAATTTTCTGGGTAGCTTTGGGTGCTCTTTTTGCGCTCGTGTTTAACAAAGAATCTTTTAATACCCATCAACCGCAGGGGCAAACGACCAGTAAGAAGGAAGAGCTGTTGAAAGGGTTTACCATTATTAAAGCGGAACCGAAGGTGCTTTTAGGAGGGATTGTACGGATTATCAATACAACGGCGCAATTTGCATTTCCTGTCTTCTTACCTATCTATATGGCGCAATTTAATATCAGCACCAAAGAATGGTTACAGATATGGGGAACTATTTTTACCGCAAACATTGCCTTTAATTTAATTTTTGGTTTTGTGGGCGACCGTCTCGGATGGCGCAACACGATCATCTGGTTCGGAGGCATTGGCTGTGGCCTTACCACACTCCTTATCTTTTATATCCCTGCATGGACCCATGGAAGTTATTGGGCAGTTATGTTGGCCGGTGTGCTATGGGGAGCTTTATTAGCTGGTTATGTTCCACTTTCTGCGCTCGTTCCTTCACTCGTAGAAAAGGACAAGGGCGCTGCTATGGCAATTCTAAACCTCGGTGCGGGACTTCCTGTATTTGTCGGCCCTGCCTTAGTGGGTTTATTCATCAGCACAATCGGCAATGCCGGCATCATCTGGATTCTGGCCATATTATATTTTATAAGCGCCTTGCTAACGCTATTTATAACGCTACCCAAAAACAAAACACAAATAGAAACAAGAAAACTTTACGTAAATGAAAATATTAATAACGGCCCCTTACAATGAGAAAGCTCAAGGCGAACTAAAGGAATTGTTCGGAGAAATTATATACCGCGAGTGGAAAATCAAAGGAAGTGCTTACACAGAAGAAGAACTGATAGCGTTACTTACTGAGGAACAACCGGATGCGCTCATCACGGAACATGACCAGGTTACCGAGAAGGTCATCGCCACCTTTCCTCATTTAAAATTTATCGGTGTTTGCCGGGGAACCCCCTCCAATGTCGCAATAAATAAAGCAACTGAATTAGGCATACCGGTGTTTAATACACCGGCAAGAAATGCACAGGCCGTCGCCGAAATGTTTATAGCCAACTTGATTACCTTTATGCGTAACACACTGGCCGGTATTAAATGGCTTGAGGCGAAAAAATGGGAGGCCGGTGCTCATGCTTCTTATCTTCAATTCAAGGGACATGAGCTTGCCGGAAAAAAAGTTGGAATGGTTGGCTTTGGTGCCGTTGGACAAACCATTGCCAATTTACTGCAGCATTTTCCGACCGACATCGTATATTATGATCCCTACTATACTTCCGAAAATGTAAATTTCAAAAAAGTATCTTTAGAGGAGGTCTTCAGCACCGCTGATATTGTAGGAATACATCTACCTGTTACGGAGCAAACGAAAGGTATGATTAATAAAGATTTAATTAGCAAGATGAAGGCTGATGCTATTTTTGTAAATACCGCCCGTGCAGTGGTCGTAAATCGCGTGGACTTATTGCAAGCGCTAACGGAAGGAAAAATCGGCGGAGCTATATTGGATGTCTTTGACCATGAACCGCCCGACGAAATGGATTATAAGCTGATTCATCACGAACGCGTGCTGGCAACTCCACACATTGCAGGCGCAACATTTGAAGTTGAAGATCACCATGCTGACATTATGAATAATTGCTTAAAGGAATTCTTCAAAAATGGCAACAAACGTATTAAACAACTTGTCAACAAAGAAATTTAGCGCCTTAAGCTGTAAATTATGAATCAGGAAAAGCAATTAGCTTATTTAGTGGTAGACATAGGTACGGGCAATGCACGCGTTGCAACTGTTCTGACCGACGGAAAAATCGTAGCCCTTAGGCGGGAGAACGTTCATTATGAAAAAGATGCCGACTATCCGGACGCCATTTCGTTCGACCCGGCATGCTTATGGGGACAGATCATTCGAATGAGCCAGCAAGTGCTTCAGGAAACAGAAAATCTCGACATTATCGCTATTACCGCAACGAGTCAACGAGAAGGGATCGTAGTCTTTGGCCCGGACGAAAGTGAATTGATAGGCATGTCTAACCACGATAATCGCGGACGCGAATGGGAAGACATGATAAAGGACAAATCGGCCATGTATAAGGTCGTAGGGCGATACCCAACCGCTCTGTTTTCCGCTCTGAAGCTGGTAGGCTTCAGGGAAAGAAAAACGGGAGCAGGCAAAAAAATAACAGCTTTTACCAGTATCAGCGATTGGGTTAACTTTAAATTTTCGGGCATCCTTGCTTATGAGCATTCGCAAGCTTCAGAGACATTGTTATACGATGTAGAGCGCGGGAAATGGGAAGCAGCCTACGGCGACCTTTTCGGAATATCTCCAGCACTATTGCCACCGCTAAATGTAGCCGGAACAGTGCTAGGCCCTGTCCGCTCCCAACTAGCGTTGGAACTCAACATTAATCCTAAGGCTCGGGTCATTGTCGGTGGATCGGACACCCAAATGGCCATAAAAAGCGTGTCACCCAATACGGATGGTGTGGTTATCGTATCAGGCACCACCACGCCGGTTGTTAAGATCGTTGACAACTACCTGGTCGATGCCTCGGAACGTACTTGGACAAGTCGGCACATCGATGACAACTATTTTGTACTGGAAGCGAATGCGGGTGTCACCGGCCTAAATTACCAGCGCCTTAAAGAAATTTTTTATCCAAATGAAGATTACGAGGTTATTGAGGA
This sequence comes from Olivibacter sp. LS-1, assembly GCF_008245145.1. GTDB lineage: Bacteria > Bacteroidota > Bacteroidia > Sphingobacteriales > Sphingobacteriaceae > Olivibacter > Olivibacter oleidegradans. The sequence goes on from NZ_CP041643.1 coordinate 6,151,148, forward strand.
AGAACTGAACAAGGTATCACAGCCCCAGTGTATCGCGTCTTTAGGGTCGCTGATCGCAGACGAAAAATCGCCCCTAACCAAAGGAGGTTTTATTTTCAATGCACCCGTTTCCCACCAGCTCACGAGGGGCGACTTTGTCTGGGCCATATTGTGGGATATCGCCTGCAGCATTTACGAAAATTACAAAACGCTTGATCAGGTTAGCGGGCACTCGAAGGATTATGTATTAGCATGCGGCGGTGGGGTACAGAGTAAAACGTTGCGGCAGTTTCTGGCCAACTTATTTAATAAAAAGATCATCATCCGCGATACTTATAGACAATCATCCATCATCGGAGCAGCGCTGATCTGTACCGAAGCTTTACAAACCGTGTCCTATGAAACCCATGTGCTGGACACAAGCGTTCCCCGCGAGCGCGATCGCTACTTAGCCCTTTATGAAGAATGGTCTAAAGTCCGTAAAACATTTAAGCAGGTAAAATGAAGGAATATATCATTGGAATCGATGTTGGCACGCAGGGGGTTCGGGTAGCACTTGTTCAGGCAAACGGAACGGTTATACAGACAGTATCTACTCCTTTTAAACTTACCGCCCGGTCAAGAGAAGAGCAGTCGCCGGATATGTGGTGGAAACATACGCTTGAAGCGTTGTTGGAAATCAGAAAGCAAACAGCGAATGATATTGCGCCCCGGGCGATCAAAGCCATTGCGACAACCTCTACATCCGGAACCGTTATTCCGATAGACAAAAACGGCATTCCTCTACATGACGCACTTATGTATAGTGATACCCGTTCGGCCGAAGAGGGTCAATACTGCAAAGCGCTGGCAAAACAGTACAATCCGGACGGATTTACCGGTTTTAATGCATCGTGTGGACTTTCCAAAATCAGGTGGTTCGACAAAAATTATCCGGAAAAGACGGAACGGATACACAAATGGATCCATGCTGCCGACTTCATTACCGGCAAACTCTGTGGCCGGTTCGATATAACGGATTACACCAATGCATTGAAAACAGGTTTTGATGTAGACCGTTATTGCTGGCCGGATTACCTCGATCGACTTATTACAACCACCTGGCTACAGGAGGTGGTTCCATCAGGAACGGTAATTGGCGAATTGGCCACGGACTTAGCAGGGGCACTACGATTGGACAAAACAAAGGTCGTAGTAGGTCTTACCGATGGTTGCGCTTCACAGTTAGCCTCCGGCGCCGTCAAACCAGGCGATTGGAATACGACTATTGGGACTACCATGGTGATTAAGGGCGTAACCCGTAACAAAATCATTGATCCCAGCGGTAGCATTTATTGCCATCGGCATCCCGAAGGATATTGGATGCCGGGCGGCGCGAGCAACACCGGTGCCGATTGGGTTAGTTTGGATTTTGATAAAAAAGAGCTGCCGATATTAAACGCGCATGCCGCTCGACTCTTGCCCACCTCACATCTTGCCTGGCCATTAAAACAAAAAGGCGAACGATTCCCTTTTACTTCACCGCATGCAATGGGTTTTGCTCCTCCAAGCATATCGAATGAAGAACGTTATACGGCCAATATGGAAGGCGTGGCTTATATCGAACGCTATGCTTATGAACAAATCGAAGGTCTGTCATCCGAGCCGGTAAGCGCTATCTTCACCGCCGGGGGGGCCAGCAATAGCGCTCCCTGGTTGCGTATCCGAAGCAGTGTACTCAAGAAGCCCATTTATAAATCCCGGGAAGCAACCGGTGTATTGGGGGCGGCAATAGCTGCTGCGTCCAAAACCATATATGGCTCTATGACAGAAGCCGTCAACCACATGACACAGATAACTGAAGAGGTATTGCCGGAAAAAGAGCTTATTTCCATATACGAAGAAAATTATCATCAATTTATTCATCTGTTAATCGACAAACAATATATTGCGACATGTTAACGGTATATCTTTTACGACATGGCGAAACAGCCTATAATGCAGACGGGAACCGCTACTGTGGCCTAACAGATATAGGCCTGACGGAAAGGGGGGTAGAACAGGCAAAACGAGTGGCATTCTTTCTGAAGGATACACCCATCGAAGCCGTCTATGCTTCGCCCTTGCAACGGGCTTTTACAACAGCCGCTCTAGCCATTGAGGGCAAGATACAAATACAGAAGGAGGAGCGTTTAAAAGAACTTGACTTTGGTAATTGGGAAGGAAAAACCAGGGAGGAATTTGTGCGGGAAGATCCTGAACTTTGGAATGCGTGGGAAAAAGCACCCGAAACTGCCCGAGCCGGTGGTACCGGTAATACCGGTAGCGAAATTGTGGAACGCGTAGATGCTTTTTTCTTGGAAATGTTGCAGACGCATCGCGATCGCAGCATTATGGTGGTGGCTCATAACACCGTCAACAGGTTATATCTTGCCTACAAATTGGGAATGCCTTTGCGAAATTATCGTCGGATTGTTCAGGAAAATTCTGCCATCACTCTTTTTGAACTGGACAATCAGGGGATATTAAGCCTTCATCAATTGAATACACGTTAAAATTTAATTACCTTATGAATAAATTATTTCTATTAAGCCTTTTTATTGTCAGCAGCTTAAGTCGCCCCGCTACCGCTCAAGAAAAGTTACATGTTATTTCCGTTAAAACGGCAAAAGAGCTACACCGCTTTTTCCAATATAGGCCCGGCAATAAACCCATTATTTCAGGCCATCGGGGCGGTACGGAAAAAGGCTTTCCCGAGAACTCGATCGAAGCATTCGAAAATACGCTAAAATATACACAAGCATTTTATGAAATCGATCCACGGCTTACGAAAGACAGCATCATCGTATTGATGCACGATGCGACGCTTGAACGCACGACTACCGGCACAGGAAAGGTTAGCGACTACACCTATGAAGAACTTAAACAGTTCAAGTTAAAAGATGTTAACGGAAACGTCACACCTTACCATATCCCTACCCTTTCTGAAGCAATCGAGTGGGCAAGGGGTAAAACGGTTCTAAACCTCGACAAAAAGGATGTACCGATGGAAATGACCGCCGCCTTAATCAAAAAGCACCAAGCAGAAGCCTTTGTGATGGTAACAGTACACAATGCCGAGCAAGCGAAATTTTATTACGAACAGAATAAAAATCAAATGTTCTCTGCTTTTGTAAAAACCCCCGATGCGTTAAAGCCTTATGAGGATGTGGGAATACCAGCCAGTCAAATGATCGCTTATATCGGACCCGATATAAAACCCGATAATCAAGTGATGTACAAGTTACTGCATGCAAAAGGCATACGCTGTATGATTTCGGCAGCGCCCACTTATGACAAGTTAAAAACGAAAGAAGAACGCGCAAAAGCCTACCGAGCCATTATTGAAGACGGCGCCGATGTGCTGGAATCCGATTTACCGATTGAAGTAGGCGAAGCGATCGGGTCGTTGAGACGTTAAGTCGTTAAATAGTTGAGTAGGGAATTAGCTAATGTGACAATTAGCCGATGTGATAACTAGTTAAGTCGTTAAATAGTCTAGTGGTTAAGTAGTTAGTACGAATAACTATTAACCGATAACGAATAACTAATCTAGTTAAGTAGTTAAATAGTCGAGTAGTTAAGTAGTTAGTACGAATAACTATTAACCGATAACGAATAACTAATCTAGTTAAGTCGTTAAATAGTCTAGTGGTTAAGTAGTTAGTACGAATAACTATTAACCGATAACGAATAACTAATCTAGTTAAGTCGTTAAATAGTCTAGTGGTTAAGTAGTTAGTACGAATAACTATTAACCGATAACGAATAACTAATCTAGTTAAGTAGTTAAATAGTCTAGTGGTTAAGTAGTTAGTACGAATAACTATTAACCGATAACGAATAACTAATCTAGTTAAGTAGTTAAATAGTCGAGTAGTTAAGTAGTTAGTACGAATAACTATTAACCGATAACGAATAACTAATCTAGTTAAGTCGTTAAATAGTCGAGTAGTTAAGTAGTTAGTACGAATAACTATTAACCGATAACGAATAACTAATCTAGTTAAGTCGTTAAATAGTCGAGTAGTTAAGTAGTTAGTACGAATAACTATTAACCGATAACGAATAACTAATCTAGTTAAGTAGTTAAATAGTCGAGTAGTTAAGTAGTTAGTACGAATAACTATTAACCGATAACGAATAACCAACAACTAGTAACCAATAACCAACAACTAACCTAGCCCTTATGAGCGTCTCTGCTCACAACTGGCAACTCGCAACGCACAACTATTAACCAATAACTAACAACTAATAACTAACAACTAATAACCAATAACTAAATAGACGCTCTCTTAAACAAATAGAAGGGCACTTCGACATGTTGTTTGGAGTTTTCCAATATGAGGTTGGCAGCAGTTGTGCCCATTTTTTCGAAATCAGTTGAGATGGTGGTTATGCCGTTCAGTATAAATCGTTTAACGCGGGTTTCGTTGTAAGAAATGACACCAACCTGGCTTCCGATTTCCAATTTCATGGAAATAATACGATCCAACAAAATCACTAAATCGTCTTCCATTAGATTGATATAAACTTCGCCTGCACTGATCGGCTCTTTCGCAATATCGCTCACAAGCAGGTGGTCAAAAGCATATTGCTGACAAAAGCGATAAAATCCCTTTATAATCTCTCGTGGAAAGTAACTTTTATCCGGAAAAATCAATTTTAAGGTATGGTATTTAGCCAATTCCCCTTTAGCCTCTTCCAAGGCATGGTAAATGTCTTCTTCAAAGTTTTCATATACGGCAGCATAATCGCCTTCTACTCCGGGTACCTTTTTATCCAGTAACAGCAATTTCTCTTTTGGCAATTGATTGATTACTTCGGCGGCTTTTTCACGTTCCTCCACAAAATGAGGGATGATCACATAGTGCGTATAATCCTGCTTTTGGTTCTGTAAGAGCTTTTTAAAAAGATTAAAATCGTTATTGTAAATATAAAAATCGACCGCAGCATCCGTTCCGAGCGTTTTTATAAAGGCATCATACACAATCTTCTTGTGTGCGCTCAATTTATTGAAAAGTAACATGATGCTTCTCTTTTGCCTGAAGTCGGTACGGCTCACATAATACCCTTTACCGGGCACGGAATCGATCACCCCTAATTTCTTGAGATACCGATAACCCTTTTCAGCAGTATCTCTTGAGACCTCTAAAACAAAACTTAACTCGTTAATAGAGGGCAGCATCGTATCCTTATCGATTTTACCATTTTTAATGGCATTCAATATGGCATTCGTTAGCTGTAAATACTTTGGTGTTGCCGAAAACTCATCAATCTTTATATACTCAAAAAACGGATCACACTTCATGGATATAGGTTACAAAGTCGAAAGATACAGATTTTTGATTAATTGCGTACCACATCAAATGTAAAACTATACTTACCGGAACCTATTTCCACAGCGGAATTATCCACTACAATTCCCTTTTCATCCTTCACCGAGTTTTCCACCGCATTGGGAAAAAATACTTTTGCGGTGGTATTCGGCGGAACTTCTACCGTCATTTGCATCTTCGTGCCGGTAATTTTCCAGTTCGAGACGATTTTTCCATAGATCGTCTCAAGCGAAGCGTTGGCGAAAGACAATCCACCTCCAGGTCGCGGAGCAATCACAAACGCTTTATAGCCCGGTGTCTCACTTGGCGCCTGAATACCGGCAACCTGTTGATACATCCAATCGCCTATAGCTCCATATGCATAATGATTAAACGAGTTCATGTCTTTATTTTGAAAGGAACCATCCGCCTTGATACCATCCCAGCGCTCCCAAATAGTGGTAGCACCTTTCAACACCGGATAAAGCCAGGATGGATAGGTACGCTGCATTAATAAGGTATAAGCGAGATCCTCATAGCCATATCGACTCAAGACGTGGCAAAGGTAGGGTGTCCCCAAGAAGCCGGTGGTAAGGTGGTTATCATAGCTTTTGATATTATCGGCTAAGCGTTTTGCTGCCTGTGCACGTAGATTCTCCGGCAACATATCGAATTGCAGGGCTAATACATAGGCTGTCTGTGAGCTTGAAACCAAGCGACCTGACGGTGTTACATACTCCTTCATAAAGGCTGTCTTCACTTGCTGCAGCAATTGCTGATAACGGGCAACATCCTCCCTTTTTCCTAATACCTCGGCTGCATTGATCATCAATTGTACGGAATGTCCGAAAAAACACTGGGCAATAAGATACTTGTCGGTAATAGCAGCCCGTCCATCCCGATCATCATTAGGAATATAGAAAAGCCAATCACCAAAATGAAACCCTTTATTCCAAAGGTCATTCGTGCTATTATCTACCATAAACTGCACCCATTTTGCCATTGAGGTGTATTGCTGCTCCAGTATCCGCTTGTCGCCGTACAGACGATAAAAATTCCACGGAATAATCGTAGCCACATCCGACCAGCCAGCCGAGCCACCCTCTTTCGTTTTCCAGTAATAGGGTACGACGTGTGGTATCGCACCGCTGGCGAACTGGTCGGCCTTTACATCCTGCAACCATTTCATAAAAAAACCAGCGACATCCATGTTATAAGCTGCCGTATTGAAAAAGGCCTGTGCATCGCCCGTCCAACCTAATCGTTCATCGCGCTGTGGACAATCCGTAGGGACATCCAAAAAATTTCCTTTTTGCCCCCAGCGGATATTGTGCTGCAGTTGATTGATCAAGCTATCCGAGGTTGCAAAGTCCCCTGTTTGACGCATATCTGAATGTAGAACAACTGCTTTTATATTATTTAAATTGATTTTTTCGTTAGCACCTTCAATCTTCACATACCGAAAGCCCTGAAAAGAAAAACGAGGGTGATACGTTTCCGAGCCGCTCCCCTTGAAAATGTAAGTCAATCGCTGCTTAGCCGAACGCAGATTCTCCGTATAAAAATTACCTTCTTTATCTAATACTTCAGCATGATAGAAAACCAGGGAATCACCTGATTTTCCCTTGGCGTCAAACTGAATCCATCCCACCAGGTTTTGTCCAAAGTCAATCACCTTTTCGCCTTTTGGTGTTGTGATAATCTTAAGGGGTTGAATACTCTCCTGTGCCGTCACGGGTGGAGCGGGCGATGCGACTAGCCGTTGGTATGCAAGTGAATCGTTCACTTTAACGGGCTTCCATGTATCATCCTTAAAAGCAACAGTTGTCCAATTAACCTGCTCCATACGGGCATCATAAGTTTCGCCGTTGTAAATGTCAGTCATTCGGATCGGGCCATCCGTTGAGCAGCTCCACGTACCATCGCTGGAAACATTCATCTTTTCCCCATTTTCAAGCTCGATTTCCAGCTGAGCCAAAAGAGCCAGGTCGCCTCCGTAAAAATTGTTTCCACCCATCAAATTTCCTTTGAACCAGCCATTGCCCAGTAGAACGCCTATAACATTCTGTCCATTTTTGAGCTGCTTGGAAACATCGTAGACCTGATACTGCAAACGCTTATGATAGCTGGTCCATCCAGGGGTAAAATAGGCATCCCCTACCTTTTCACCGTTCAGATAAGCCTCGTATAAGCCATGCGATGTGATATAGAGTCTTGCTTTTTTTATCCCTTGATTCAGGTCAAACACTTTCCTAAATTGAGGACTGGGATTGGAAATAGGCGCGGTTGCCTGATCAAGCTGAATCCATTTCGCGTTCCAATCGGTAGGATTGAGCAAGCCCATTTCCCAAAAACTTACCTCACTCCATGGCGAAACGTTTCCTTTGTTATCCCAAACACGGACTTGCCAAAAGTAACGCGTTTTACTTTCCAGCGTAGCTCCGCCAAAGGGTATAAGTACCGAAGCATCACTTGCGACTTTTCCCGAATGCCACGTATTTCCCTTTTTCAATCCACCAACATCAGTGGCTACTTTCAGCTCGTAAGCCGTTTGCATCACCCCTTTTTCCGTCGCCTTTATCTTCCAGCTTAACCGTGGAACTGCGATATCAATGCCAACGGGATTTTTTTGATATTCACAAGTTAAGCCATATAAACTAAGCTTTTGTGCCTGACTTTCTCCCATAGCGATAGCACAAAATAACAAGATCAAACAAGTACATTTCCACCAAACATGTTCATTTACTTTCCGTATCATAATTTATTATTAAAAGGTGATCAATCCGCTAAAAAGAATACGTACCGGCCTGCAGTTCATAAATCACTTCACCGCCCTGCTGACCGATTTTTTTGATATAATTTCCGTAGGGTTCCACATCAATATCATCTTCATGCTTCAATCGCAATGTTGCACTACAATTGGGTGGCACAATAACCTGCAGGGCTAAGCGCTCCTCCCTTTTCCATTTCACTTCAATAAGGCCCGCAGGAGAGTTGAATGAAGCTTCCGCCCATCGCAGCGCGGGTAAGGCGCTGGGAGGACTCACAACAAAATGTTGATATCCAGGCCGCTTTGGATCCAGTTTGATGCCAGCAATACCATCTATATACCACGCTCCCGGATAAAGGTACGAGCTATGTAAGAGCGAATGCCCGGGTAGATCTTTCTCCCACATCTCCCAAATGGTGCTTGCGCCATTCGCTTTCATGTAGCCCCAGCTCGGATAATCCGTTTGGGAAGTCATGCTATAAATCAAATCGTTTCTGTTATTTTCACGGAGCAATTTAAACAACAGCGCACCACCGGTGATACCCACATGAATATGACCGTTCCTGTTAAGCAGAATTTCTTGTTCCAGTCTTTCCATCACCTGAGGACGCAAATCTTTAGGCATAATATCCGCTAAGAGTGCTGCGGCCAGATTCGCCATGGAGCTATCGGCATAGCTGTTGTCCGTCTTGTTAAAAAAACGATCGTGAATAACTTTACTATAGACATTCGCCTGTTCCTCCCATTGGTTAGCTTCCTTCTCTTTGCCAAGTGCATCTGCAATTTTTGCGGCTGTCCTTAAATTGTACACCCGGTAGCAATTATTAAGACAGAGCGTTTCGGGCTTATCATTATTCATTCCTTCAGCAGTAGCTCCTGGCCAGAGCCAGTCGCCCAGAAAATCCCAATGCCCGCCAAATCGCTGCAAGAGGCCCTCTTTCGTATTTGAATCCAGAAAAGCCAGCCAATTTTTTATCAATTCAAAATTCTTTTCCAGTATCCGCTTGTCGCCCTGCTGTTGATACATTGCCCAAGGTAAGGTCACCACAATCCCGCCCCATGCAGGCCCACCACCCCCCATATAGGTCGGAGCAGTATGTGGCAGGATACCATTGTTAAGGATTCGGCCACCCATCAGTTTCTTACGGGCAAAGGTGCTATCATACATATTACCGACGATGCTCTCCGTTCCACTTACATCACGCCAATCTTCCATCCATTTGGTGTAAAAAGCACCCATATGATAATTAAGCATACCCGTTTCGCAGGTTGCATGAGCATCCCCCCCATAACCGAGGCGCTCCCGTTGCGGACAATCGACAATATATCCACCCAACGAAAGGTTTTCAAAAGTCCACCGCACCTTATCATAAATCCATTGTTGCAACGAATCGGAGCACGCAAATTGCGTTGCGGATTGAATACCGGTGCGCACCACCCAGCCGTGAATAGCTGATAGTTTTGGTTTTTCCTTTAAACCTTTAATAGTAATCCACCGACCCGAACTATAGTTGAACCGATTCCGAAAAACGCCCTTACCCGTTGCACCTATGATATAGGCGCTATGTAAACCGAAGGTCATGTCGTCTTGTTCTCTTTCCGAATAGAGAAATTGAATAGTATCTCCCGGATTTCCCTTTATTGGTACTTCGGTCCAGCCCGCAAAATTAACACCCATATCTACGCGAAACGAACCGTCCGCCCTTTCTTCTATACTAATCGGCCGAATTTCGTCGAACAGGTAATTTTTTTCTACCTGCTGTGCCGACAATTTCAACTCCGGTTTATAAACCACCACATTTTTCCAAGCCGAATCGCCACCATCAAGCCGGTTCCATTCCGGCATTTCCTGATTGGCATTCCATAATTCACCGCCCATTCGATTGGAATCCCAAATACCGAGCAATTTATTAGGGCTTGGATGGGTTTTCCAACTAGCATCGGTAGCTAGTGAAAATATGGGCTTCGCATCAGCCTGCGGTTCCTTCTCTGCATAAATGGCAGCCTGCGCCAGCACGATAGGGGTGTTGGGCCGATGGTCTGAAACGTAAGGACCGTGGATGGACCAAGACGTTCCTAACCAAATTGCAACCACATTTTTTCCTTTCTTTAGAGCAGGTGTAATATCGTAGCTTACGTAACGTGCACGCTTGGTATGGTCGCTTACTGCCGGAGCCAGCACATCCTCGCCTATCCGTTTACCATTCACATACACTTCATGGAAGCCAACGGAGGCGACAAAAAGTGATGCGCGGCCCGGACGTCGCGGTAACTCAAATGTTTTACGTAACCAAGGATCAATAATATTGCAGTCCTTCTGTTTGGGATCGAAAAGCTGATCCGTGCCAATCCATTCCGCCTGCCATTCACCTGGTTCAAACAAGCCGGTAGTCCATTGCGCCGACTTGCTCCAAGGCGACGGCTTCCCGTCTTCATCCTTTACGGCAACTTTCCAATAATAGGTTCGGTCCGACAGTAAGGGCTTTCCTTGGTAGACAACCTGCTGCATCGCGTCTGAATTGACCCATTTGGAGTCCCACATATCTGCCTCCCCCCTATCCAGCAGACTTGCTTTCGAGGCGACCAAGATCCGATACGCTCCCTGCTTTTGTCCAAAAGCCTTTTTATCCCTCGCTTCCAAAGTCCAACTAAAGCGTGGAAATTGTTCATCTATCCCCATCGGGTTTTCTAAGTATTCAAACCGGAGATTGACAGGTATGATACTTGCTTTTTGCGCAAAGGAAATGGGTACTGCCAGGCAGTAGAACACTAGTGAAAGGAGGATTTTCTTCTTCATGGGAGTATTTTTTTCTATCAACTTCAATACGCATAGGTCTCAATCGTCACGGGCCCGAGCAAGCCCGCCGGATGTAGCGGACTATCCCTTCGATAAGGATTGATCGGCAGCCAGGTGGTACGCTTATCTTGTGGGATACCCAGATCACCAATCAGCCGGTTTACCCAAGTATTGACAACTTTGATCTCTAGCTGATTTTTCCCTTCTTGGACAGCAGATGTGATGTCTATTTTATAAGGTGGAGTCCAAGCACCACCTGCATCTTTACCGTTTATCTGGACTTTTGCTAAGGCAATAACGGACCCCATATTAAGGTATACCCGTTGCCCTTCCTTAGGTTTCTGCAGTTGAATGGTCGTTTGATAGTTCGCAGCTCCCGAGTAATAGCGTATTCGCTCATCCGAATGCTTCGACCAATCGCTCAAGCTATCAAAGACTACCGGTTTATCCGGCCCCTGGGCTGTTTGATCGAATATCACCGTCCATGGTTGCCGGATGATCTCCGTTTTTGTAGGAGACGGAAAGTTCAACCGATTTTTCTTCTCATCGAGCTTGTTGGCCTTCCGGAATACAATAAAGGCACTCTCATAGGCTTCGAGCAACAGCGGTACGGTTGTAGTCTGTTCAGTTTGACTAAATTCCGGCAATTCCCGTCGGCTACCATCGATCGCATTCCATAACGCCGGAACCTTGTCGCTAACACGAAATTCAGGTGTTATACGGATCGCTTGATCCGTTTGGTTCGATACAAAATAGATGTCGCCTCCATCCAATCGGCGATGAATAAATAAGGCCGTGTCCCGATCCGCTAATTTAACATCCGGTAATATTTGCAAGCTATCCAATGCCGCTTGCAGGTCCATACCATCCATTACCAAGCCCTTTCCATAAGCATGCGTTTTTATTTGTTTAGCATCGATATTTCCCCACAGTTTGTCAGCCAAGTCCTTTACCTTCTTGTCCGCTTCCCCAAAATGCTGCAAACTGGGCGATCGCTTTGGTTTCGGCCCTAATATCACACCACCATCCCTCACCAGTTCTTCCATTTTTTCGAGCAGCTCCGGACGCATGGTTTCCAACTTCGGTAGCACCAATATACGATAAGACAGCCCATCAGGTAAAACAAAGCGCCCATCCTTCACCTTCAGTCGATCCCGAATGACCTCGCCATTGATATAATCAAAGGAATAACCCTTTGGCAAGGCAGGATCCTGCACCCCCGTCATCTTAGGCGCGTCTTCGCCGATAAAATAAGCCACATCGGCCACGTATTTCCCCTGCTGCAACATAAAATTGCAGCGTTTCAGGTAATCGACAAATAAATCCATATCCGCATACCATGTATTAAAACGGTTAAACTCGTTTCCGAACCAAGCGTTCATTCCCGGCTTTTTATCTTCATAGGCTTGATGAATATAAACATGCAGTAAGGAATTATTGATCCCTTCAGTAAAGAAGCGATCACCCCGTTGTTTCATCAATGCAGGATATCGACCATAGGTGTTTCCCGCAGCCGTGAAGGATTCGGCCGACACCTTATTTTTCCCATAGATGTGTGCCGCGGAAGAAGCTGCCCTGTTTTCGATATTCCCCAGATCACCCTCGCTCCAAAACTCACCACCCACCTCATCCGATTGTCCGCCATATTGTAGAAACTCACCGGGAAAGCCCCAGTGCCCGTAGTTCTCCAACCAAATGCTTAGTCCGTGTTTATGGCTGATATCACGCAATCCGCCCACATACTCATAGGCTACCTTATCGGCAATAAATCGTCTCAAATCCCACAAAAAGCGATCGGATTCATCCTGACTGCCGATAACATAGCCATACATTACGGGGATATAGGGTACAGGATCATAACCGTATTGCTTTTTAAACTTTTCTATGAAATTGTCTGTCCAATTTTGACCGCCCATTTCATAGCTATCCTGAACAGCCACCTTGAACGTTTTCCGATCGGCTGGCGGAATCCGTCGCATAACTTCGCCCAGGAAAGCATCAAAATGCTGAACGACATGGAGGTGATTCATTTTATCGATCTCTAATCCGGTTCCTTCCGGTGAAGCAGGGCCGTTCTTGACACCTGTTGGTACCATGCCGGTTCGTAAAACAATCCAGTCGCCCTTCGGTGCATTCCAAATCAAGGCACCGTCAGCGTCCATTTTATCCGTAATATCCAACACAGTGGTTGGCTTTGTCAACTGTACCGCATCGTCGACAGGAGCTTGTGTCTCCCACAGATAATCATGCCAATAAGGAAGCGGAGTCGGATGCATCTTCGCCAAAACTTTCTCCTTAAAGCGCGCTACACGCGGTAAAGGACTCAGTATTATTTCGGCCAAGGCGGCATTTTCCGAAACTTCCGTAAAGACTAGGCGAAACTTCTTGGCGCGAACAGCTGCAAAAGATACCGATACAGGAGCGTACGGTTCGAAACCGACATTGAGCTGGCTATTGCTACGATCGATCTTAAATGATTTGATTTCCCGGTAACCGGTATCGACCGCAACTTGCAAGCGGACATGAAGCATCATCGCTTGCGCCGCAGGCGTAATGGTTAGGCTTCTGGCACTATAATCCTTATCCGTCGTAAAGGTAATTGCTGTTGCTAAGCCGGCAGGCAGCTTCACATGGGTCTGTGTGTCCTGATCGATCAGTAAGGGGAGGTTCTTTAAGCTAGGTTGTGCCAAAATCTCAGGACTAGCATCCGCAATTGATTGTCCGTATTCTGCACTTGCGGGAAATGCGAGGACGCGCACATCTTGAAAGTTTTCACCCAGCTGCGGCAGTTTAACGGCAACTTGCTTGCCGCCCCTCACCAACGTTTCCGTTGCCCCTAAGTAGCGCATCGCTTGGGCGGGTTTAACCCAAGGCCCGCCCGATTGGCTCCAGCCGGGACTGTTGAATAAACCGATTTCGATGCCTAGCTCACCCGCTCTTTTTAAAGCTGCATGCGTAATTTCCCACCACTCATCCGAAAAAAGTTTGACCTTTCCGTAAGGCACATCTTCTAAACCGATATTGCCGATAAATGCGCGATTAATACCAACAGCTTTCATCGCTTCTAAATCTTTAACAACCCCTTCTTTGGAAATATGATCCGAAATCCAATACCAATAGACGCTTGTTTGGATGGAGTCGGGCGGTTGTTGAAAAGCTTCTTCTAAAGCAGCAAATGATTGATCGGTATCATCGGGGGCGCATTTCCAGCACAGAAAACACGTCCATAGTAAGATAATTGTTCGAAAAAATAGGAAACGCCAATAATTCATATTTTGATTAGGTAATAATCGGTAATTTCTTAGCCAATATAGCTTTTATTATGTATTTCTTCATCCTGTTCTATCCTGATAGGAGCTATTAGCTGTAAACTATAAGCGGTAAGCTTTAGGCAGTAGGCTATAGGCTTTCGGATATCAGCTTTCAGCCATCAGCTTATTTCCCTAGCTCGAGGCCTTAGCGGCTATAACTATAGGCCTTAAGCCATAAGCGGCAAGCTTTAGGCAGCAACTGTCCCACCGTTGATCATTTATCACTCATATACTCTATTAAATTGCAAGTTTTCAGGCCACATTTTTTTCGGAGCTGTTTACATTTTTTTCTCTCGGATCCAGACATATATAATCTCTTGAATATGGCGTTCTGTTCTTTACCACACTGTAGACCGTTCTTAATAATTTGTTCATAACATTGTCCATGATTAGAAAATGGGGCTTTCCTTCCTGCTGCTTTTTCCGGTAATACAGCTGGTATTCCTTATTGTGTTTAACCGCCGCTTTTGCACCCATATACAGCAGCGTTTTGAGTGCTCTGTCAGCAAAAGGACTTGTCCTGGACTTTCCCACCATATTGCCCGAGCTATTGGGGAACGGACATACCCCTGCGTAGGAGGCCGCCTTTCTGGCCGTATCGATCACCTTGAAGTTTCCCGTTTTGATGATCATCTCCCTTGCGATGACAGGACCAACTCCCAGTACAGATACTGATAGCGAGTAATTCTCCTTAAAATCACCATCATTCATAATTATCTCCCGTATTTCCTTTTCAACCTGTTCCACCTGATCATCAAGTGCGTCCAATGAGGCTTTTAGGATTAGGTTGGCCGCTACACTCTGCACCGGCAGCTGATCCCTTGCATGGGCCCCTGTCCGGAGCTCCTTGCGGGCTTTGACCAGCTGCGAGCGAAGTGAATAAAGCTGCCGCAGTTCCGACATATGCTCTCCCTGGTATTCCCGGAACGACAGCTTATCGTTAAACCGTTCCCCATATTCCCGTAAACGGAATGCATCGACCGGATCTGATTTCCCCTTTACAAGACCCAGGCTGTGCCTGACCGTATAGCCCGGAACAAGGGCTATGCCAACCCCGTACTGGTTGCACAGGAACACCAATACATCCCCATATGTCCCCGTATGCTCTGCACACAGGATTGATCCCATCGGTACCTCCCTGAGAAATCCACATATCGCTGAAAACTCATTTTTCACTGTTCTGTGCTTTTCTTTTCCGTTTACATCAAGAAAGTTTACATCAAACTTTTCCTTTGATAAATCTATTCCATATACTTGCATAAACTTTTTGTTTTATGCTCCGTATTGAGTGGCTAACATCGTGATAATGGGTTCTGCCCTAAATACTCTCTGGCTTTAACTCAATATATCTGCTGTCCTTAATATGAGTGTTAGGTTCTGCCTGTCATTCATCTAAAGTTAGGGCAGCAGATGGAGCTTTTTTATCCAAAGATATATCGCACGTTTTATTCCCATTTCTTCTCTTTATTCTTTAGAGTACAAACTAACGATCGTTCATCACTACCTAACTAGTTCCCTACTCAACTCTTTAACTACTCAACGCCTCCCACATAACTCGATAAACGTCTATAGCGGTCAATTCACCCGTATTTTGCTTCGTTGCGTCACTCATGATTACCGGATAATAAGCGGGATCGATTGCCAGGCTACCATGCGAACCTTTAACAAGGGTTGCGTCTAAAGGGATCACATCCATCACATAGCGGAGACCCAGTTTTTTCCGCAGCAGTTTATAAAAAGCTCGTCCTTTAGATGTCATAAAGAGCTCCACCGGATCATAGCCGGGTTTTTTATGAATATCTACAGCGCGGGCATAATCCGGTGCCTTTTTATCATCTAACCAAAAATAATAAGTAAACCAACTCTGTGCATCCGCCATTAGCAAGAGGTCGCCCGACCGCTCATGCTGTATATGATAAGCCTGTTGCGCATCCCGATCCAGTATTAATTTCACCCCTTCAAGTTGCGCTAACAATTGTTGGATCATCGGAATTTTACGCTTATCCTGTACATAAATATGAGCAACTTGATGATCAGCTACAGCAAATGCCGCCGAAGCCCCGGGATCGAGCAGTTCCAAACCGCGTTCTACCCTAACTTGCAACAAACCCTCCTTCCGCAATAATCGATTCACATGGATTGGCCGATTAACGGGACAAATTCCGTACTCCGATAAAATAATAATTCGCGCCTGTTGTTCCTGATAATAATGGACCAGCTGTTGCACAACGCGATCAATTTCCATTAGACTCTGCCTTATTTCGGAGGCATGAGGGCCATATTTTTGTAAACCGTAATCCAAATGCGGCAAGTATATAAAGCTTAAAGTCGGATCAAAACGTTTATCCGTAAGCATGGCGGCGTCGGCTATCCATTGGGTTGACTTAATATTTGCACCGGGACCCCAAAATTGAAACAAAGGAAATTGCCCTAGACGATGTTGTAAATAATCTCTCAGCTCGGCAGGCCGACTATAACAATCGGGAATTTTCCGTCCATCGGCCAGATAATTTGGTCGAGGCGTAACCGAGTAGTCTGCCTGCGAGTACATATTATACCAACCGAACAATTGCGCGCATGTAAAGTCAGGATCTAGCTCCTTCGCTTTTTCCCAAATCTTGTCGCTTAACACCAATTTATTCGATTGTTTCCAAAATTTTACTTCACAATCGATCCGATCATACCAGCCGTTTCCTACAATCCCATGTTCCTTGGGCCACTTGCCTGTTAGATAGGTGGATTGCACCGACGTTGTTACCGCCGGCAACATCGGCGCAATACGTTGCAATCCATGTTCCGCGGCATAAGCTTGTAAAAACGGGGTGTGCTCCCCTATCAGCGAACTTGATAAGCCAACCACATCCAGTACAACGGTCTTATGTAACATCTCCATTAAATAATTTGATCCTTGACCCAGTTAATCTCCCTAGCTACCGAGCTTACCAAAGGCATTTTCAATGCTTGCGGTAAGACTTCCCAGGTATAGGTTTCGACCTCAATATAATCGCTCAATTTTGCTGATCGCTGCAAACTTAAAATTTGCCGCACATCGTTTTGTGTAGAAGCAATATTTCCATAATTATCTATAAACAAAGGTACGTGAAAGTGCGCCCGCCACTCTTCCACATCAGGGTTGTCCACATCCAAGAGTGCATCGGGTAAATCACGATATCGGATCAAACCGTTCCCGGTGGTTTTTGCAATCACCTGATGGAGGTAGGTATCTTCATTAAATGCATTAAACACTTCCTTTAGCTGGTTCCTATCTCCCGTTAGGGGTGACATGGAGGCTTTAATGGCCGCGCTGGCCTGTATTTTCCCAATTTGTATGCCTTCACTTCTAATGGCTTCTATTATCTCCTCGTGTTGTTCATAACCCACAGCGAAGTGGCAGACATCGTAACATAGCTGAATGTAACGCTTCAGTATCCCTGCTGCTTCCACATCAGATAGATGATGAGCAGCGGAAAGCAAGCGGCTACCGGTAGGGATTAAGTCGTTTATATACCAATCCAAAAACTCGTCTCCATTTTCCAAAAGGCCATCCGGTTCGGGTTCGATATCCAAATGCAAGTGTATACCTTTTTCCTGCTCAATCTGTCGGAGATAGATCGCCACAGCGACGATGTTTTGGGTCGCTACGTTTCGCCTTTCCTGACAATTGTGCGGTTCCCAATGCCTATAGCTTAATGGAGAGGTTGATATGCTCCCATGCATTCCTTCCGGCAACAACACAGCCAAGATATCAAAGAGTCGTTTTGTATAACTTAAACGTTCATTGGTAGTCCAATCCGGTTGGTGTACCAAGTCTTTCACGCTGGTTTGGTGGAAAGCACCGTAGGGGAACCCATTCATAGTAAATACGTAAAGCTGTTCTTGCTTTAGCCAGTCTTTAAAGGCTGCCAGCTCCGCTGGCTGAATCAATGTTCGACTGGCCTCTTCCGAAACGCGGAGCCCTATCCCCATCCGTTGTAGCGGAGCTACTTGCTCTTTAATCGCCGGAAGAAATGTCTGTAACACTTTAAAGTGTGCCGACCAACTTTCGCCGGCATGTATATTCGTACAATAAGTTAAATGTCCATTTGCTGTATACATAATTTCAAATTTAATCTGGAAGCGAAACCAATTTCCTTTGTTGTTGAGCTTCATCTAACTTCTTTAAACGTGCAAGCGCTTCCCTAATCCGATCGTGATCCATTTCATGTACCTCCAGACCTACACCCACCGCACGTAGCAGCATAATGGTCAGTTTACCTCCTAAATGTTCTCTAAACTCTTCCAAACCGTCGAGTAAATCGGATATGACCCTTTCATCTTTTAATAGTTGATGGAAAATAGGTAATTCATAAGCTTGCAGTACACGCAGTATTTCCTTGTAATCACATTCATTTAAATATCCCTGTAAAAAAGAATACGTTGTATCCAGTGCAATACCAATGGCAACAGCTTCGCCATGCAATATTTGAAAGTCACTCAGCTGTTCTATTTTATGCGCACTCCAGTGCCCAAAGTCTAGGGGACGTGAAGATCCCAGTTCAAAAGGATCGCCACTCGCGATGTGGTCCATATGTAATTGCGCACTTCTCCAGATCAAATATTTCATGGTATCAGCATTTCGCTTTAGAATACCATCCACCTGATCACGCAGCCATTCAAAGAAAGTTGCATCTTTGATAAGCGCTACTTTAATCGCTTCAGCAATCCCGGCAACCCAATGCCGATCGCTCAATGTTTCTAATAATTGATAGTCATTAAAAACAGCAATCGGTGGTGCAAAGGTTCCGAGGAAGTTTTTCTTACCGAAAAAATTGATTCCATTCTTTATGCCGACCCCTGAATCGTCTTGAGACAGCACGGTGGTGGGTATGCGGATGTGTTTGATCCCTCGGTGCGAAACAGCCGCGGCATAACCGGCCACATCCAATACACTTCCGCCACCAATAGCAACCACAAATGAATGGCGATCGACTTTATGCCGATGGATAGCTTCAACAATTTGATTAAAGTAATACGGACTATTCTTCACCACCTCGCCACCCGGGAGGATTATTTTTTCTTTCACAAGCGCTAAATGTACCTGCCGCTGAAAGTACACATCGATTTGCTCGAGGAGGCCCGGATGAGCAAGGCTCAGCTCCTCGTCTATTACAAAAAGTAATTGACGAACCAAACCAGGCTTTAGGTAAGGCGCTAGCGCATCCCTAAATAAAGAATTATCGATTGAAAAGATATTTTCACTAAAGTATACCTCGTACTGAAAGGTCACTGTCAAATGCTGCTTTAAAATGTGTTTCATGCGATAGTTTTGTTTAAGTAACCGCGAAAAATCGCGCAATGCAAATCGAAAGGGGCAATAGTAACAAGATGATTCCGGTTAAGACGAAGGCACTGCTAGCCATTGCCCAAGCGGCGTTCACGACGATCAAGCCGATGATACCCGCTTTTACCGCTTTACCAACGTTTCCTGCATCGGCATCTAGCATGGCTCGAAACAAGGGAGGATAGATGACGATCACCAACACAACCAAACAGGATAGGGTATAAGCAAAGGAATGATGGATATATGCAAATAAGCCAATAGCCGCAATCACGAGCGTATATGCACCGGTGGCTATCATAGCGTTGGATTTCCGACCTCCATGAACTTCCCCGCTACTAATCAAGGTGATTGCGGCAATATAAACGATGGGCACGAGCGATATGTATCCCATAGCTAACAGGTTGTGGGAAGCAATCGCTATTCCCAGCAAAAGATTAGCCCCTCGGCAAAGTCCCATCACCAGTGGGCCAAACAGCCGGTGATGTTTTGCCCATTTATTATAAAGAAGTGCTGCGCATACAATGAAGCCCGCAATCGTACCCGCTGCAATATTGACCGTACAAGCAGCTAAAAGTCCGAATACAAAGAAAAGACTTCCAAACAGCGCAGCCTGTCTAACAGAGACCTTTCCGCTGGGTATAGGTCTTTCGGAACGTTCGAATCGATCGATTGCCGCATCAAAAACATCATTGAAAACAATTCCACCACCATACAAGCCGATCGTTGCCATGCAGAGCCACAGGATATCCGTCTCGCCAATGCCGACGGCATCGCTGGAGGCTGTCGACAAAGCTATCCCGGCCAGTACATCACTTATAGCGGTTAAAATGTTTGCCGGTCGCAACAACCGTAGGTAGTATTTTATTTTTCCCATATCAGCTAATGATGATCGATGACTTGTCTATCCGTGGTTGCTGCCCTCCGCGGAGCACACTATTACCCGCAAACTTTTCGCGTTGGTCTACCTTTGCTTTCACGACGAAATCCTGCGGATCAAGTTGACCGCTCCGGGCGAAAGCCGTTATGGCATTTTGATAAGTTACCAGGCGAATTTCTTCATCACTGATTCCTTTCGCTTTCATGAGCGCCGCGGTTTTTGGAACCGCTAGGGGGTCACTAATCCCCCAATCCGCGGCCGAATTAATCATGATACGCGCTGCTCCATATCTTTTCACCAATTCTACCATGCGCTCGTTGCCCATCTTCGTAAAAGGGTAAATCGTAAAAGCTGCCCAAAAGCCCCTGCTCAGGACCTCTTCAACAGTTTCCTCGTTATTGTGATCGATAATGAGTTGATCAGGGGCCAACCCATGCTCTAAAGCAATTTCCATACTCCGAAGCGTACCTCGTTTTTTATCGCGGTGAGGTGTATGAACCTGCACCGGTAACCTTGCCTTTTTCGCCAGTTCCAGTTGCAGGCGGTAATAATGCTCCTCCGCAGCTGTTTGATCGTCAAAACCGATTTCGCCAATACCCACCACCCCCTCTTTATGTAAAAACAAAGGCAATAATTCCATTACTTGCGCCGCCAAAGCGGTATTATTCGCCTCTTTGGCGTTTAATCCAATCGTACAATAATGTTTAATCCCAAATTGCGACGCTCGGAATCGCTCCCATCCGATCAAACTACTATAGTAATCCTTAAAGGTATGCGCGCTGGTTCGGGGTTGACCTAACCAAAAGGCCGGTTCAATAATGGCAACAATACCTGCATCCGCCATCGCCTGATAATCGTCGGTTGTACGGGATGTCATATGGATATGCGGATCAAAGAAATTCATCTCTTTTACCGTTTCCAACAAGTCGACACTTAAAGGGGATACAGCATCTTCCCCATTTATAAACAATTGGTTTCCACACATAAGTTTTACGCTACTAATTCATGTTAAAAGAATAGTTCTTTTCGCTCAAACTGAGCAATTCCCGCACAGGGAGGCTTACAGTCCTACCCGCCGCCTCACGTTCCGCTACATAATCTAAAAGCGCCGAAATAAGCGGTTCATTCATACGTGCATATATTCCGACTATATACGCTAACTGCATGTCATTAAAGATTGCTTTCAAGATGAGTTGATTCCATGCGGCATTATCCAGATAGAAAAAGGGATAGGGGTTGTCATACATAATAGCCTCATGTACAAGTCCAATATTCATCCGAATTCCTTCCACACAGACCGATTTCCAATGATCAGGGTATTCCAAAACGATCAGCGAACTATATAAGGCAACCATTTCGGATATATCGGCATAATCAAATAAATGATTTAACACCTGGACATAATCAGCTTCCATCAAGTCTCTTAAATTTAGCAGTAGTAACATACGCGCTAATCGATGCGTATCCCAGGCACGCATCTGAAAACCCGGCGCGATCAACTGCAAGGCTTCGCGATCCGCGTCCAATAATTCAACCGCCTTTTTCGGTAATATTCTACTCAGCGATGAAAAGGTACCATAAATATGATCGGAACTCATCTTCACCTTACCAAGCTGTTCCTCCAGCCACTTCCAATCATTGATTTCAAAGTTTAATTGCCCAATGCGATAAGCTAACCCATTAAGCTGGCTTTTAGTTTCTTCGTTCATATCTTGCTAGATCAGGCACTTACATAATAATTCAATCCCAATGCGGTACTGATAATCAGTAGCCCAAAAAATTCCCGCGTTTTTTCAATGTAGGGTTTCGTGGCCTGCATACTTTCCACGATGCTCTGCCGCTTATATTTGGTAAACCAATCCAGCACCCCATCCTTCACAAAAAAGAGAATAGAGGCGTAGGCGAGGTAAAATCCGATGGCCCCTAAATAGACTATATGGAAGTACCTATTCAATACGGCAAGTCCGCAGAGCACCGCTGCTAACACATAAATGGGAACCCATAACCAAGAGTCTTTGTCGTTTAAATTGAAATAAGCAAAGAGTAAGAACGACAAAAAGAAAATAATATTCAGTATCTGTAACCACCACATAATCAATAGTTTTAGTGCAGTATTTTCAATTTCATATCCCTAAATTCCACCCTCATTGGCGGACCAACGTGAATCTGAACACCGATGAAGCCTGCATCGCGGCGATTTTTACCGTCATTGTCAAGCACTTCACTCATCAAAACACCATTGATATAATGTTGCAAGCTATTTCCTTTTGCGACGATCCGACAGGTATTCCAATCGTTTGCTTTAATCGCTGCCCGAAGCTTCGCGTCTTCACCAAGGGTGCCTTTTACCATCAATCCTGTCCAGGCATTGTTCTTTACTTCACCACCATTAGCATCCGGGACTTCAACGACCTGTCCACGATAAGCGAGTGTGGTCCGTTTACGCTCTTCATAAAGTTGCCCGGTATAGTTATTTTTCCCATCTATATCGGCTTGATATCCCTTTAAGGCAAATGGCGTATCCTCAAGCTGTTCGCTCCGATAATTTATTCCACTATTACCGGCGTCCGAAATTTTATACTGCAAAGTCAAGTCGAAATCCGCGGGTTGCCCTCCCTTCCATATCAAGAAGGTATTCCGCTTCAAGGGTTCGTCAGTGGCCTTACGTTCACCTATTATTTTTCCGTCTTCTACCCGCCAATAGCTCGTATCACCTTCCCATCCCCTAAGTGTCTGACCATCAAACATAAGCACGTATTCGCCGTCTGCCGACGCCTGATGGCTATTGTTGCTTTCGCTGGTGGATTGACTGCAAGCGCCGAACGGCAGTATAAGCAGTAAACAAGCGATTAAGTCTCGCTCGAAGCGCTTCTTTATTATTTTTTCCATAATCTATTTAGATTTTCAGATCAATTATTGTGTTTCCGCTGCCCATACCACATCCGTCTGCTGCCATTGGCCGGACGAGGCAGAATGAAGGACGGCTTCGCAGACCTTTTGCGTTTCTAAGGCATCCCGAAAGCTTGGTGCACAAGCTTGTCCGCTCTCCAGACTATGCAGAAAGTCTGCTACCTGATGTACAAAAGAATGCTCATAGCCTATTGAAAGGCCGGGAACCCACCATTTATCCATATAAGGTTGATCGCCATCGGTAACGAGAATCGATCGCCATCCCCTTAGCTCCGACTCATCCCGGTGGTTAAAGTAATCCAATCGGTTCAAGTCATGCAGATCCCATTTTAATGAGCCGTGCTCCCCATTAATCTCAAAGGTGTACAATGCTTTATGACCACGGGCGTAGCGTGTCGACTCAAAAAGTCCAAGAGAGCCATTTTCAAAATGGCAATGAAAAATACAGGCATCATCAATTTTTACATCCTGCAGCCGTCCCGTCTCCTCATGCATTCGTTGTTTAACAAAAGTTTCCGTTACAGCCGATACATCCTTGATAGCACCATTTAACCACATCGCCGTATCGATGCAATGTGCCAATAAATCGCCTGTGACTCCTGAGCCGGCGGCGTTTGCATCCATACGCCAGAAAGCTTTTCCTCCCTGTGGAAGATGCTCATTAATCGTCCAATCTTGCAGAAAATTAGCGCGATAATGAAAAATACGACCTAATTTGCCGCTATCAACGATCTTTTTTGCCAGCGTAACAGCCGGTATTCTGCGGTAATTATACCACACGGTGTTTTTTACCCTTGCCTGTTCAATGGCCTTAACCATGGATGCTGCCTCTGGCAACGTTCGGGCCAATGGCTTTTCACATAAAATCATTTTCCCTGCTTTAGCCGCGGCAATTGCTATTTCGGCGTGCATATTATTGGGCGTACAGATATCAATCGCGTCAATATCATCGCGGGCTATTAACCTATTCCAATCCGTTTCGTAAGACTCATACCCCCATTGTTGGGCAAAAGCGGCTACTTTTTCTTTATTTCTTGCACAAACAGCTTTTAAAATTGGCCGGTAACTAAGTTCGGGGAAAAAATCGCCCACTCTCTTGTAGCCATTTGTATGCGTTCTTCCCATAAAACCGCATCCAACCAAACCTATTCTAATTTCTTTCGTCATGATCTTTCTATGTTTAGTAAACACCTTATTCAGCTGCGTACCAGCCATGTCGCTCCCTTACCTGAACCATAGCCCTTAAGATATCATCCCAAGTATCTTGTTTTTCCATAACCGTATTGGGAAACATGCAGCCATCCCAACAGATGTGGTTAAAAGCTTTTGTTAATTCACCATGACTATCTCTTAACCAAAACCCGGCATCCGTAGCGATATCAAGCTTTCCATTAGGATCACTCGCTAGGCAATGGCGTCCGGTCTTATCGTGCGAGCCGGATCCGAAAACGGTGCCATCGTTCTGCGCCACATGAAAATCAATTGTCCAGGGTCTTAACTGTTCAGTCAGTTCGCGTAAGCCCGCCTGAAAGGTTCCTCGATCGCTCCATTCAAAATCTGTCGGCAAGATGCGATCTTCCGGACTGTTATACCCTAGCAAGTATAAAAGTGTATGCGCCATATCTGCCTGAAAACCGATATTAGGCCTATTTACCTGTTCCAAGGTATCTAACATCACCCGCCAGCTATGCATCCCTCCCCAACATATTTCGCCCTCTGCCGCAAGCCTTTCTCCGAAACCTTCGGCAACATCACAAGCCTCGCGAAAGGTTTGTGCTATCAGTTTGCTATTTGCCACTGGATTTTTTAGCCACTCATTTACACTGGAAGCCGAATCAATGCGGATTACATTATTCGTCCTGATTCCTAATTTTCGCAGTTTTTCACCGAAACGGCAGGCCCTGCGTACCACATCCACGAAGCGCCTTCTCTCCTCCGCATATCCCATTGCTGCTCCGCCCGAAGGGTGCCAAACCGGCGCTACCAAGGTGCCGATTACCAGGTCGAGTGTCCCTACTTTATCCACCAATTGTTTGATTTCGTCATCAGAAGCGTCCATCCGAATATGCTCGTCGAAAAGCCCCAAATCTATACCGTCGAACTTAACACCATCCACCACCGCTGTTGCCGTCCGTTCCAGCAGCGTATCCAGCGAAATGATTGGTTCAGCTCCTTCACCTTTTCCAACAACACCGGGCCAGGTAGCATTATGTAGTTTGGGAAAATTGTTCTTCTTCATAATTTGATTGTTTTACAATGAATTTGGATTTTGCCTAAAAGTTGGTTTTATCTAAATCAGGATTAGCAGGACCGAAGTGTTTCAATAAGACCATCGGATCAACACGTGAATAATTGCTGATGGTAACACCATTTACTGCAGCCTTTTCCGATACGAAAAACTCATCATTAGTAAGCTGGTTGTACCGAATGAGCGCCGGAGTTTCAACCTCCCAAATACCTAGCTTTCCACGGCCTTGCATCATAATCAATCCGTAGGCGGCGCCATCATATATCGTCACCGTTTGGCCTGGCAGAATGGTCAGTTCCTTCGCGCTAAAGGCGTCAGACTTATAACATATCCATTTTTCCTCATAACCCATTTCTCTCATCTCCGCCATTGATTTTACCGGCACAGGACGCATGAAGCGATTTTTCATCATATGGGGATCTACGTTCAACTCCCAATCGATCACATCCAGCAATTCGTCAAAATCGCCGATACGCTCTTTGGGCGTACCATTCCATAATAGCTCTTCGGGTATAACGGCCTCGTTGACGAGCGATTGGTACATCGCAAAGACATCCGAAGCTTTCTGCGGCTCATAAGTACATAAACTGCCCGGTGCGTGAAGCAAACCGGGTGGGACGTCCCACCCCGTACCAGGCTCCAAGCGGAATGCTTGTGAAAAATTGGTAATCTTATTATCGCCTTTTGAAAAATTCATCAAACAAGTTTTTATTTGATCCTTCGTTGTACCGGGCGCGATTCCCATAAACGTATAAGGGAAGTCGCCCCCATGATTATTCAGCTGTGGCGGAAAATAATAGGCTTCCGGTTTGCCCTGTTGACCGATGAGTGCTGCTTTCTCATCATTATGATGGATATGATGTGGAAGTGGGCCCATATTGTCAAAAAATTTGGAATACATCGGCCAGCTTTTGTAAGCATCCCATAGACGTTGACCGATTAATTCGCCTTTGAGTAGTTCAACAGCATCACGGAGCAGGGCCTTTTGCACGGTAGAACCCTCTTCATACACAATAAAGCTTAAGCCCTCGTGCTCGCCTGTTAATGGGCCATTTTTAGCGGGTGTCGTGGATGAGAGCCAGCGTTCGTCAATACCCCCTCGTTCGCCACCCAATATGTAGTAATCGTCCGGATGTAATTTAATACGCCTACCGGGTACACAGAAAGATCGGGGCACCCAATTGGGTGCTAATCTTAATATCCCCCCTCCCTGTTCCATTGCTTTTTGAATAATATTCATCCTATCTTTATTTAAAAGTTTACAATTCGTCTGTATACGTTGAAAGCAGCTTTTCAATAGCCGCCTGTTGGCTGATCACGTCAAGCGTTAGCGTGTAACCACGCGATTCGCCCGGTTTCAATAAAATCAATTGCTGCTGCGCTCTCGCTTTATGTTGACCAATCGGCGGATGCGTACCCGGCTCCAAGCCGGTAACGTATTCGCCCCGCCCCCAATGCTGCCAGTTTGTTAGCCAAGGAAGCTGGCTTTTTTGAAAGGATAAGGAAACAGCCAAGCCGAGGTGCTCGTTATACACACCACATTGGCATTTCCCGTTCGGATCACTCTTGACGTCGATAAAGGCAGCCTCTTCCCCTTGTCCGTTATGGATCGACAAAGGCGCGCTACATTTTTTGAAAGCTTTACCTTCCTTAAAGAGTTTATTTTTTGCTCCCGTCTCTCGTGCTTCCCAGCTCCCATGCCATAACAGTCGGCTTCCTTCGTCCACTAAAGGCCAACCGAAATTGAAGTGATAGAGTAGCATATGAGGTACGGCCGTATTCCCGTAATTGGTAATACGATCATCGATATAGATTGCGGGCTTTCCCAACACAGCCCGGATCGTCCTTTTTAGCTCAAGATTAGGCCCTAGCGGGTGCCCTTGTCTGATGATTCCCGTCATAGACATCGTAGGTTCAGCATCACGCAGATCCGGTTGGATAACAGCGATTATTTCAGCAGGTGAATTACTGATTTGATCGTGTAAACCGCGTGCACCAAAATCATCCTGCTCGGGCCCACCTGTATGAGTAAGCCCACAGGTTACTAATAAACCACCTCCAAAAGTTCGCAGCCAATCGGTACCGCGATCTGCAAATGGTTGTGCCTTCATGACGCCTAAGCGACTTAACCAGGATAGGCTATGCTGATTAAAGAAGGCCTCCGCGATGTCCATTGCCCGATCGATGACGACCTTAAACCGCAAGCCTGCGCCGGTATTAATCCAAGCAATACGGGTTCCCGCCCCAAGGCCATTATCCAACACCGAGGTTTCTATCCCACCCAGTTGACTGGGATTAGTGACTTTTTCTAACCAGTTACCTCTTTGCTTGTCATCCATCATTTAGCTTTCTTGGGTTTGAACAATTCACTTTCGGCATTTCCCCCCGACTTCAGGTAGGCCATCAGGTCTTTAAGTTCCGCTGGATTTAATACATTGATCGTACCCGGAGGCATCATGGAAACTTCTGCTATCTTGCTAGCCATCACACTTTTCTTAGGGATTTGCTTTAAGACCTGTGGTGCATAAGGGTTTTGCGAAACATAATAATTCTCTTCGTCCTCATTTTTAAGTCGGCCTAAAATAGAACTGCCATCTTTCAGCGTAAAGACCGTGGAGGCATACTGATCTGAAATAACCTTATTGGGTTCGATAACTGATTCCAAAATGTCCTTCATGGTAAAACGTGTACCCAGCTGCGTTAAGTCGGGCCCGATAGAACCACCCTCACCCCGTACCGTATGGCATGATTTACAACGAATCGCGGCAAATAGCGCTGCCCCTCTTTTAAAATCACGATCGCCTGAGTCTTTTTCGACAATCGGCAGGGCATCCTCCATCTTCCAATTTTTACCCGGACCCTTTGGTCCTTCCCCCTCAAAAGCCAAGGAAGTGCCGGTAGCACTCAAAAGCGAATCGCCGGATAATTTATTATAATGGACGTATTCACTTTTCCCAACCTTTTGTAAGGCCCGTTTTCGCGCTCTGTCCAAAAAGCCGATATAGCTATTGCCTCCTTTATATCCAAAGGCATCGTAAAACCATTTAAAGTATACCTCGCGCAGTTGCGTTGTCCACCCGCTTTCTGCCACACTCAATACGGTAGCAAAATAGATTTGCTGTGCAGGTGGCATTTTGGCCAACATATTGGCAATATCCAAGCCATATTGTGGGTTCCGCAAAATCAGGTCGGAAGACTGTGTAACGGTTTCTCGACCGGCCGTGTCATCTTTAGCCGTATATAACAAAGGAACGGTTTTCTCTACTACATCTTTGGCATCAAGGGCGACCAAGATCTTGCTTAATTGTTGATTTAACGCATTATTCCCCGAAGGATACAAACTTCCGATCTGCTGTATAATCACCTCCTTGTCCTGCCTTTTAGGAATACCTAAGCGCGCGATCGTCAGTTCATAAGCTCTAAGCAAATTTTGCTGCATGACCAATGGCAAACTGGCAATCTCAACCGTTGCCATTTTTTTCAGCATGCTGCTTTGTAATGCCGGCTCACCCGTTCGCGCCAAAGCGATCATCGCCTCTGTTAAGGTCGTTACATTTCTTTCACGCAGGGCTAAGTCTATCCAGCTTGCCACCGGTTGATGCTCAATGGCTATCCGGGCTGCATAACGTATAAAACGGTCTTTATATTTAAGATAGGGCCAAAGCTTAGCAGCCGTACCGGGAGCAGCGGCATGGTGATACTGCTCTAATTCTTTCCGAAGCTTGTGCAGATAGCTTGTCTGAGCCTGGTTTTCTTTTGTTTTATCGAGGTTTATTTTTTTGAAGTCCTTATAGTAGACCCGATAAAGATCTGATTCCAGTTTTCTTCCACCTGTTAAAAAATACAAGGCACCATCCGGGCCGATTTCACCGTCGGTCAAGGCGAGCGGTGAGCCGGAAATGAACTCCTCTGCTTTGGCTTGATAGCTTGCCCCTTTTGCCCCAAGCTGTATGCTATAAATCATACCAAAACTCCAATCAAAAGCCAGCAGGCTATTTCGGTACTTTTCAGGGAATCGGGCATTATAAGCGAACATCAGATTCGTTGGTGATCCTTGTCCGATATTTAACAGCGCCGGTAAGTTATCGGGATAGTACGCCGGCCACTTATCATTGCCCTTTCGCCAACCAAATTCAGCGCCACTGGTTACATGGCAAATTCGCGTCGGACGATACCAAGGCATTCCAAAGTCCCATTCCATATCCGAATCATAAGTAAAGAGCTCTCCCTCCCGATTAAAAGCAATATCAAAAGGATTTCGGAAACCGGAACTAATCAGTTCCCACTGCGAACCCACGGAATCTGTTTTGGCAATCCATCCACCCTTATCATAGCTATCCGCATCGTGCCCTTGAGGGTCTAAAATCATACGGAAGAGATTATCCCTTTGCCAAGTGGGTGGTAATTTGTAGTGATCCATTTGCGGGAGATCGGTAAAATTGCCAGCCACTACATAGATGGATGTACTATCAGGGCCTAAGACAACGCTGTGCGGTCCATGTTCACCCGCCCCTTCCAATGCGACCAATTGAGTAATTTTGTCAAACTGGTCGTTATTGTCTGTGTCCTGGAGGCGATATAAACCGCTACCCTTTGAAAACTCGTCATTTGCTTTATGATTCACCATAACATACAGGCTGTTATGTGCCCATAAAAGTCCCTGAGCGAAACCCATTCCGATCGTTTTATCAGTAGTATCCTTCCCGGATCCCTCCACTTTAGGAAAGTCAAGTTTTTGGATTACCGGTTTCACCGTTGAATCCGAACCGATAGGCGGTAATTCGATACGATAGAGAGAACCAAACTGATCGGATGTGATCATTCGTCCCTTCTGGTCGAATGTCATAGCCACCCAAGAGCCCAATTCATTGTCTGAAGGGCTATAAATATGTTCTGCCACAAAATCAGGTGGCAAAACGATTTTTTTTACTTTAGGGTCTACTTCTATTATTTTTTCCGGTTCTTCGCGACAGCCAACAAAGATCAACGATATGATCAGTGCCAGCCATAACACGTTACGCTTATATGATTGCATATACGATTTCTTGAATTGTTTTAGAATAATACATTAAAGGCAGGGCTACTGCATTTAGCATCTAAAGGATGTTTATGTTTATTAATCGTTTTTATTGATTGTTCTTATTGATTGTTCTTTATGCTTGATCATAAAGAACCAAACAACCGAGAAGCTTGCTTCGAGCTCATGAATACCCTTTAAAACAAACACAAATGAATAATCAAGGCTGTCCAGTTCTCGCTAAAAATTCCGTTCCCCGTACACCGTTCTGCGGAGCCGCTCCCGCTCTCAATTCCATCCCTTCGCTTTTTCGCAGAACGTTTTTTCCGATCCTTCTAACTGAATTTTCTTTACGCTCATCCTGGAAGGCCATCATTCCCTATTCGCCATCCCGGCATAATCGTTCAGAAATGCTTGAATGACCTTGAAGAATATCGTAGCAACGAGCAACAAAACATTAGTCCATCACTCATTTTAGCAAAAAGAAAAAAATCCATTTTGCGGTGCCTGATTAAACGATTACCATCCCGGATTCTGTTCAAATCCATTTAACCGAATTTCACGCTCGGGAATTGGGTATAAAAGCATATATTCCTGTATGTTATAGGAGGCCTTGCTTAAACGAGATAGTCGCTGCTTTTCTTCGATTCCGTGTTGCGTTATCACTTCGATCGCTTTAGCCGTTCGAAGTAATTGAAACCATCGATGATTTTCAAAAGCAACCTCTACCCTTTGTTCGTGCGCAATCGCGTCACGAAGTTCCGTCTGGCTTAAACCCGACAGTGGTTGTAAGCCGGCTCTTGTACGTACCTGATTTAGATAAGGGGAAGGATCTCCTCCCTGTTCGTTTATCGCTTCTGCCAGCATGAGTAACACGTAAGCGTAGCGGTATATAGGCCAATTTTCATTAGCGCGACCGTCTTCCAAGAAAGGTGGATGATAGTATTTTTTAATAAAGGGGATTTTGCCACCAAAAGCTACCGCTTCTTGAAATGACGCATTGGACGGATCGTCAAATAATTGAATAGAGGCATCTCTACGAATGTCGCCGTTTTCATAAGCGTTCCATATACTTGGCGTGGGGATGTTTGTTCCTCCCAGTTTCCCGGGAAAGCCGGTGAGCTGCATCTTCCCGTTGTTGGGGCCAAATATGAAAATAAAATTGCCTGCCTCAGTTTGTAATGCAGCATCGTATTGAATAGAGAAGACATCTTCCGCATTATTCTTTGTTGCAGGATTAAAATTATCCGCATAATTAGGTAACAAAGAATAGTTTAAGGTTGTTACTTGGGTTAAAGTGGACGCGGCCAGCTCATATTCTTTCCTCGTTAGGTAGATCTCCCCCAATAGGGTTAGCGCAGCGCCTTTTGTTGCGCGACCAATTTCTGCACCGCTATACGACTCGGGTAAACTTGCCACGGCTCCTTGCACATCGCTTATAATCTGCTCATAAACCTGTTCAATCGCTGCGCGTCCTTCTGAAAAGGCCTTTTCGGGTTCGGCAACTTCATGAATCAATAAAGGCACCTTGCCAAAAAGACGAACTAAGTAAAAATATTGTAGGGCCCTTAGAAACTTCGTTTCTCCAATATATCTATTTTTTAACGTTTCATCCGCAAAAGGCACGGCATCTACCCGATCCAATATAACGTTGGTTTGTTGAATATTATCGTATAAAATTCGCCAACACGTGTTGACATAATTATTGGTTGAAGTAATCATGAATTCATCAATCTCCTCGCGTTGCTGTGCCCCCCGATCTGTTTCGTCGAACTGATAGTTGGTATTATCTGCGCGCATTTCGGTCAGCGCCCAGAAATCACTTGTATATAAAGTCTGTAAGGATGCATATGCTCCATTTACAGCTCTTAAAATCTGTCCCTCCGTTTGATAATAATTCTGATCACTTGAAAATGAGTAAGGTTCTACGTCCAGTAGATTCTTACAGGATGCACTAAGCAATAGCAAACATCCTACTATATAGATTCTGATCTTCATGAGAATAATTTTCTTTTAATGTCTGTGTTTAAGCTTAAAAGGATAAATTCGCACCCAAGGTAAATATGCGTGGGACGGGATAATTGGAATAATCTATACCCGGTACCAAGGCCCCTGTATCATCCCGATTGTAATTCGTCCCTTCCGGATTACCGCTGTATCCGGTAAATAAGAAAGCGTTTTGAACCGTACCATAGAGGCGCACCTGCTGAATAAATTTATTTTTCCCGATCCCATTGGGCAAAGTGTAGCCCAACGTAATGTTTCTTATCCAAGCATAATCGGTTTTTTCCACTGAATACGAATGCGTATCACGAAACATAACACGACCACGACCAGTTCCATTAGTGGTAGGCACCCGTCCGCTACCTGGCTGCTCCGGCGATCGCCATCGATCGGCAATTTCTTTTCTAACATTAAAGACACCATCGATATTGCCGGTGTAAAAGTTCGTTGCTCGCAGCATTTCAGCACCTACAGATCCTACTACTAATACCCGAAAATCAAACTGTTTGTATTTTAACGTGTTGGTAACACCCCATGTAAAGTCGGGATAGGGATTTCCAATGACGTCAAAATCTTCTACCGGCGTGATCTGCCCATCGCCATTCACATCCTTAAAGCGCATATTACCCGGTATGGCCCCCGGGAAAGACGGATATCGCTCCAAATCTGCTTCATTTTGATAGATTCCTTCTACCACATAACCAAATAGCATACCTACCGGACTGCCAATTTTTGTGATATTGGTCGGGTTGCCCTCGCTGCTGGTACCGGAATAAATCGGATCGCTGCTTCGGCCTAATGCAAGCACCTTATTACGATTGAAAGACACATTAATATTCGTGCTCCAACTGAAATGGTCTTTTGCAATGTTCACGGAATTAATGCCCAGCTCAAGACCTTGGTTCAGCACATCGCCTCTATTTTCCGTAACGGTACTGAAACCTGACGATTCAGGAATCTCAACATTTAACAATAGGTCTTGTGTATTGCGATGGTAATAATCTACACTGAAAGTCAAGCGATTATCGAATCCTACGAAATCGATACCCGTATTCAATTCCCGCATTTTTTCCCAGCCTAAATTTGGATTCCCTAAAGTATTCATCACACGTCCGCTCGCCAAAGTGCCATTAAATACATAATCATTCGTTCCGATATTACTCATATAGGAGTAATTTCCAATATTAAAGTTTCCTGTAAAACCGTATGATGCACGTACTTTAAGCTCATTCAACCAAGGCACATCTTTTAAGAAATTTTCATTCGAAATTCGCCATCCTAAGGCCAAAGAAGGGAAGATACCCCAGCGATTATTCGAACCAAAGCGTGATGAACCATCGCTCCGTACCGTTGCGGTTACCAAATACTTATCCAAATACGCATAATTTGCCCTGGCGAGATATGATATCAAAGACCAATCACTTTTATCCGTCCCACCGGTTATACGAGCAGCAGCGTTTAGGGTTTCGATATCATCATCGGGGAACTGATTTCCTGTAAAATCGGCCGATTGATTTTTCTGAGACTGAACGCTAAAACCAACAAGCGCAGTCAATGAATGTCCATTGTCGGTACTGAGGTCGTAATTCAAGGTATTTTCATTCAACCAGTTTAAGTATTTCGATTGTATATAGCGTCCGCTCGGTACCGAAGGAGGGGCGGCATTTTGGTTTCCTAAGATCGACGGGCGGAAATATTCGCTGTTTCCGTCCTCATAATCAACATTAAAAGTTGTTTTGAACCGCAAATTTTTTAATATGCTATACTCAGCATAGGTATTCATTAACAGCTTAATTCGACTCGCTTTATTGGTGGTCTCATTCAGCACCATTACCGGATTGGGTACGCCGAAGGTTCCCGGGGATTGGATATAAGCATTATAACTGCCGTCCGGATTGTATACGGATGGAATGGGGCTTGCAATATCAAAACCTTCGTCGCGGCCCTGACCTCTCACGCCTCCCCGTGTATAGGTCAAAGAAGGCGACACATTCAATCCAACTTTAAACCGATCCGATAAATTGGCATCGACATTGGTACGAAGTGAAAACCGGTCGAACCCCGTATTCAGCATCACCCCTTCCTGATTAAAGTAGCCTGCCGAAATATAGGTTTTGATCTTCTCTGTACCGCCCGAAACGCTTAAGTTAAGGTCAGTCATGGGGGCCACACGCGTGACCTCATCAAACCAGTTTGTTCCCTCTCCAATTAATTCAGGATTTCGATAGATTTCCGGTACATCTTCCAATGTTGGTTCACGACCTTCTTCAAAGCGAATTTTATCCATAATCGCCTCCTTGCGCCATTGAGCGAACTCCTGTCCATTCATTAAATCCGGGCGCCCGGTTTGCGGTACTTCCTGAAGACCTGTACTTGCCGATAACTGGATATTCGGCTTTCCACTCGAACCCCGTTTTGTTGTAATAATGATGACACCATTCGCGCCTCGAGAACCATAAATGGCAGTTGCCGAAGCATCTTTTAGGACCGTCATCGATGCAATGTCTTGTGGATTCAGTGCACTCATTGGGTTAGACTGCTGTCCGGAAGACGAAGGGATTGGAAAACCGTCAATAACATATAAAGGCTCGCTACCGGCACCAATGGCACCAATTCCCCTTACTTGTATTCGGGGTCCTCCACCAGGTGTACCATTTGAGGTGCTTACATTAACACCGGAAACCTGCCCCGTAAGTGCTTGGTCCGGACTTGATATGGCTTGCCCACGCACATTTTCCATCGATATAGGAGCCACTGACCCGGTAACATCTCGACGTTGCTGGCTACCATAGCCAACAACAACCACTTCTTCCAGTCCTTCAAATGAGGCGTCCAGCACGACGTCGATTCGAGCCTCTTCTCCTACTTGCATCTCTTTCTCCTGAAAGCCAATAGCACGGAATACCAATGCTTGTCCGGGGTTGACTTTGATCTGATAAACGCCATCCGTGTTGGTTGATGTACCTTTTGTGGAACCTTTAATAAGCACCGATACACTTGGAATCGGCATCCCCGAGGAGTCTGTGACGGTACCCGAAACAGTATGCTCTTGCTGTTGCAATAACTGCTCCGGTTCGTTGTTAACAAGTCGCTTCTGAAGGACGATTAATTTATCTTTGATTTGAAAGCTACAGGGTTGGTCTTTGAAAATATAGTTCAAGGCCGTTTCAACACTGACATTCTGCAATGAGACATTAAGCGGCTTCATTAACTCGATATCATTTTTTCTGTAAAAGAACGTATAGCCTGTTTGCTGTTCAATATTGACCAGCAATTGCGCTACCGTAGCGTTTTTTTGATTTAGACTAACCTTTTGTGCCAAAATCGTTTCAGCAACTGTCGTTTGCAAACAGGCGGTGGTTAATACCGCTAGCCACATATTCATGAAAAAAAGATTTTTTAGGTATTCTAACCAGCGCCTATCTTTTAATAAAGTATCCTTCGCGCTGATGCACAGACTGCACAGATACAGTCTTTTGTCAAATTGATTAATTTGCATAATTTTGCAAGGTTTGTGGTTTATCTTGGTTAAAGAATATAGCTCATCACGCTATGCCTAATTGACTCAGATTTACCCTCATTGAGACCGATAGTGCTCGCAACACTATCGGTTTATTTATGTAAATCCGCTTTGTGATTTTATACACTAAAGCTCATACATGACCCCTCCTTTTTTTGAATTGAATAATTATATAATAACTAATTTTTTACCCTCCATTTTACATTTCACACCAACGGTTTCCAATACGCTGATCGCCTCGGTCAGACTTAATGATCGTGGAATTTTACCCACATAGGTTTCCGCAAACTCGGTTCGCCGGTAGATTACCTCGACACCGTACCAACGAGCGAACTGCTTTAATACGCTTTGAATGTCCGAATCATGAAAACTGAAGTAGCCGTTTTTCCATGAAACGATCTCGGAGGCATCGACACTTCTTATTTTTATTTTCGACATATGATGGCTAACCTTGGCTTGTTGATTAGGTTTTAATATAGCTACTGCATCTGTATGCATTTGCTTCACCTTAACAGAACCTTTAACAAGCGTGGTGCGCGCCCATTTTTCGTCGCGGTAAGCATCAACATTAAATTCAGTACCCAATACGTATACTTCTTGCTGCCTCGTTTCGACAATAAAAGGAACGGCCTTTCCTTCGGCAGGATCCACTGCAAAATAAGCTTCACCGTCTAGTTTAACACGCCGCTGACCCCATGAATGGAGTGAAAAACGAATTTCAGATGCCGCGTTTAACCACACCACACTACCGTCTGCCAATACCAATTTATAGTCTTTACCCACCGGTGTTTTAATAATGGTACTATATGCTTGCCCATCTCGTGCAGAAACTTTGCGATCACTAACACAGCGGATAACATTTTCCTCTGACTTATGTATAGTTACCCCTTCCACATTTAGCGACGTGCCGACAGGCACATCGTCTAGGTTAACAACATCTCCATTGGATAAACGCAGCATCGTTTTATCATCGCTCCAAGCTCTTTCTTTTTTGGGGATCGAACCTTCCTTTTTAACCAATTCCTTCCTTTGTGTATCAGGCCTATCAAGGTAAATTAAAGCTCCAATTACCGTAAGGCTAATGATAGACGCAGCGACATACATCCACCGCTTATTTAAGCTTCTCGGACCAACCTTGTTATCACTTAGGGAAGTTAAGTGCTTAATTTTGTCGAACAACTGTTTCCGATAGGCTTCTTCATTACCGGCAAATTTTGATTGAATAATAAGCTCCTCATCCTGCCCCTCATTATACCAGGCGGCGAACTCTTTTTTTTCTTCCTCACTGATCGTGTTACTTAACCACTTCGCAGCTAGTTCCTGATATCGTGCGCTATATTTCATTGTAAATAATTGGTCTTTATAAGGATGTCCTTTGTGGAAAGCAAATCCCTTACTTCGATTTAAAAAAAAATTAAAAATATTTTCGTACTGCTGAAATGAGCAGTATTGGTTATAGAAGGGTAAATATAAAATGGCTTAGTTTTGCCCGCAGAACGCGTATTGCTTTGCCCATATGAGCTTCCACAGTCTTCTCACTAATCTTTAATTCTTCCGCAATTTGTTTTTGAGAATAACCATGATCTCGACTTAATTTGAAGACAAGCCTACATTTCTCGGGTAAATCGCGCACATAAAGGTTTAATTGGCTAAACAATTCATTAAATTGCAGCCACTCTTGCGTTGAGTTATCAACAAAACTACTGGATACCAAGCTATTGATGTAATGCTGTTTGTTAAAGTATTTATCCAACATTTTGATGACGCGATATTTAACCGATACTGCTAAATAATTGCTCAGTGAAGTATGAATTTCCAATTCCTGTCGCCGATTCCAAAGATTCACAAAAATATCCTGTACGATTTCTTCCGCGTCTTCAAATCTTTCTACTTTGTTACTGGCGACCGTTAAAAGTTTTTTCCAATAACGATTATACACTTCAGTAAAAGCTTCTTGGTCATTGTTCGTTAAACGCGTTACCAAATCTATATCTGAAAGGTTCTTATAAATCGGCTTCATTATTGGTTAACTCGGTAGATAGCAAAACTAATAAAAACAGTAAGACCGCTATCCTGTACCGTCCTGATTTAAGCGTCTGCAAAACATTTATTTAAGTGATCAGCTTTCGGATATCAGCTTATTTCCCTAGCTCAAGGCCTTAGCGGCTATAAGCTATAGGCTTTAGGCTATAAGCGGTAAGCTTTAGACAGCATCTGCCTACTGACAAGTCGGTGAGTTTATGATCTATCGGTTTATTCATCGTTCATCACTTATAACTCATCACTACCTAACTAGTTCCCTACTTAAGTCATTCCAGTGATAGCCGTACTAGATACGTACTAAAGAAAAGCAATGGAACAGGGATGGAAATAAAAGGGATAACGGAGGACAGGTGGATGTAACGTGGATATAACGTGGACTTGAGGTGGACCTGAGGTGGATTTCTAGATTGTAATTTTAAAGGGAAAAGACGGTTTTTGATTGGTTGATTCGGTGTTGGAGATTCTTTACAAAGATACGGAAATTTTTGCTATTGCATAGAGAAGAAAAGCTCGAGTGTTGTATATAAAGGAAGGTTTTCTTTAGTCACTTTTTTCCGCAAAAAGTAACCAAAAACTCCTCGCTTGGAACTTTGCCACAAGCGGTAGTGCATCAACGTGCAAACCGCAAATTTCCTAGGCGATATTTCAGTAGAACGGAGGGCTTTTGCGGGCAGCTGGTAAGCCCTGTGCGTGGGAAGAATGGCCTTGGAGGATACCGAGGCAACGAGCAGCAAAGCATTTGCACGTCTGTTCATATTGCAATACCCAAGCGGATTGAGGAAGTGAAACGGCTCCAATACGCGCCGGTAATGCTTTGCAATCAGGTGCAAGGTAGCCTACACCGCCTTGATTTTGCTCAACTTTTATCAAGAAAAGTTGAATAAAAAAACCTTCCTTTTCCTTATATATCAAATTCATGACTACCGGCAGCCAACGTTCTTTTCTCTCCAGACGGTAGCGTCAATGTTCCATCGCTATTAGGGGGAATCGTCAGCCAAAGCTTTATATGTTTTCCTTTCCTTTCCCAGCGCGTTGTGATTTTACCATGAGGTCCTATATGCGAAGCTTCAAAACTTTCCAGTCCCTCGACAAAATGGGGTTCGATAAGAACATGTTTAAAGCCCGGCTTTTCAGGGTCTGGTTTAATGCCACCTAATCCTTTATATAACCATGCCCCAATTTCACCGAACATAATATGGTTAAGCGAGATATCGTGCGCCGATTGGATATTCCAGTTTTCATAAAGCGTAGTCGCACCATTTTTAATCCACCATCCCCACGAGGGATAATCTTCCTGAGCCGCAATTTTGTAAGCTATATCAGCATAACCATTTTCGCTTAAAGCATTTAGGATGGCTTTGGTTCCTAAAAGCCCGACATCCAAATGATAGTTATCTGCTGTAACACGCTCTGCAAGATTCTTTGCCACCTTTGCACGTAAATCATCAGGCACTATACCCCAAAAGAGCGGCATACTTAGTTCAGTTTGAACGCCCTGTCCGTAAATTCCCGTTTCCTTATTTAAATATTTTGCGTTAATAGCGTCCTTTATCTTTCCCGCCAATTGCTCATAATGTATCGCATCTTGTTCTTTTCCGAACAACTTGGCCGCTTTGGCTAAAATCATTGCATCCACATAGTAGTAGATTGAAGATGATAGTTCCACAGGGGATTTTGATTTTACCGGCACCCAGTCGCCCAGACCCCAAGTGGTGAGTCCACTAGGATATAGAGCATCGATATGATCGACATAACGTTTAATGGCAAAATAGGAATCTTTCAACAGTTTATTATCACCATAAAACAAGTAAACATTCCAGGGAATTAAGGCAATCGTGCTCGTCCAATCCGGACCATTGCCCCATTCATAGCCCCAGCCGCCTGTTGGAATAATGGAAGGCAAAACGCCGTTAGCTTGCTGTTCATCCCGGTGATCGGCCAACCATTTTTCATAAATTGTAATGGCATCAAAGCTATACAAGCCCGTCTCAATTGCGATGTGCGCATCACCCGTCCATCCATTTTTTTCTCGTTGTGGACAGTCGGTTGGATAGCCAAATAAATTTGATAGGTACGAACGATTGGTAGCCTCCCAGATTTTATTGATAACGGGATTAGAGGCATGAATAGTACCAACCTGAGGCACATCACTATGCATAAAATAAGCCGTTAAACTTTCTTCTTTCAGGATTATCGGACGGCTGGCCGTTACTTCCACGTATTGAAACCCTTTATAATTAAAGGCAGGCATGAAATGATCATGCTTTCCACTAAGGATGACTATGTCGGTCTGAAAAGGGTCTCTATGATCCGTAGGTCGGTAATGTTGATCAATATTGGAAATATCCACATGTCCGTTTTCATAAAGTCGCTCCCCATGCTTTAGGCGAACGACGGTCCCTTTCTCCCCTTGAATATGTAGTTCCGTAACGCCTGAAATATTTTTACCAAAATCAAAGACATACGTCGTATCATTCAATTTTTTAAAATCCTTAACCTTCAACTGCTTCACATTTCGAATAGGATGCATCGTCTGCGATACCACTTGCTGTGAGGGTGCAGCACGGTAAAAAACTTCTTTCCAAGTACTATCATTGAAATCAGCCTTGCTCCACCCCTCTTGCTTTAGGCGTGCATCATAATGCTCTGCTGTATAAATACTGTTGAACACCAAAGGACCGGTACTGGTTTTCCAAGTTTTATCACTGACAATTGTTTCAACTGAACCATCCTCATAAGTAATTCGCAAGTCCAAGCAAAAGGTCGGTCGTGCCCTCCATGGCGCTTTATCAAAAAACCAAACAGCCGTTGATTGATGGTTATACCAGCCATTTCCCAGCAAGACGCCTATCGCATTCCTATCCTGCTGGATTTGCTCCGTTACATCGTAGCTAACGTACAAATTCCGTCGATCGAAGCGTGTGTACGCCGGATCCAATCGATGGTTCCCAATTCGTTTGCCATTTAAATACAATTCATACAACCCGGCAGCTGCAACATAAGCACGCGCAGATTTTATCGGCTTTGATGGAGTAAACGTTTTTCGAAAGTAAGGTGCGGGTTTTACATGTATGTCCTGACCATCGGAAATCCAGCTCCCTTTCCAATTAGCCGTCTGCATGATGCCTGTTTCGAATGAGCTAACAGGACTTTCTAATACATTACCTTGGCGATCCCAGGCTCTCACTTTCCAAAAATATTTCGTAAAGGCTTTCAGTGCCGCCCCATCATAATGTGCGAGTGTTTGATCGCTGACAATCTTCCCCTTATGATATAGGTTCCCCTCACCTCGCTGCGTTGCAAGGGAATCGCTATTTACATATATTTCATAAGCCGATTGTTTGAAACCTTGCTTTGCAGTTTCAAATCTCCACGTAAATCGGGGATGCTCCTGATCGATACCAAGAGGCGACGGAAGATGTTCAACCTGCAAGTGAACGAGTCTAACCTCTTGTGCAGCTAAATTTCCATAAGCGAATAAAACGAGTAGAATGGCAAAAAAACGAACACCTATAACGGTAAAGGATTTACGGGAATGCATGATTTTATTATAAATTTGTTGTTTTTGATTTTTAAAGATTAGGTTTTGGGACGTCCGCATTTGGCGGGAGTTCTATAATTTTGAAATTGCGAAAGTGAGTTTCAGCACCTTCCGATTCGAGACAGAGATAGCCTTTTTTAGACGATGCATTGCGCACGCCATTTACAAAACGACCGTTAACAGAAAGTTTTACCGTTCCGTCTACACATATCACATCATAGGTGTTCCATTCTCCCTTTCCTTTACATCGGTTTTCTATGGATTTACTTCGCTCACCTCGCGGGTTATCCGGTATTGTTGTCGTTCCACCAGCACCGAAAAGCTCACCATGCACATAGGCTATCGGTGGTTTTCGTCCGTCCTGCAGGTGTTGATTGACCCAATCAAGCTCCAGCATTTGGACTTCAACCCCGGCTGGAAGACGAGTTTTTGCATCCGGCTTGGCATCACTCCATATAAAGACACCCGAGTTTCCTCCCGCCTCCATATGGCGCCACTCGACGTGCAGTATAAAATTTTCGTATATTTTTTCAGAACGCATGACGCCGATCGGCTTTCCTGTACATTTCAAAAGCTCACCATCCACCCGCCAAGTACCGGGGCCCGTGTTGACATTAAGCCATCTTAGGGTATGTTCCCCTCCTGCTTCCTTATTTATTATATTTTCCAAAGCAACAGCGTGGCCAAAGCTTATACTTTCCGATTGCGCATAAACTCGCAAATGATTCGAGCTGAGCACCAAAAGCAGCGGAAGCACAAATTTATATATCTTCATCGTTAAAATCATTTCAGCGAGCCCCCGATTAGACAAACTTCGTTTTTCCCGGTACGGCTATTCCCGGTCCTTCCCATTTTAGATCCCACGCGTATTCCTCGATGGCGGGCCCTAAACGGTGCTCCGATTGAATGGCTTGCTCCCAGGTGATCGTTTGTCCGCTATAAGCCACCATCCGGCCCCAAATAGCCAGCATGGTACTATTAGCCATCCACTCTCCATCGTTGATGACTATGCCTTTGCGTATGGCCGCGAACAATTCATCGTGCTGGGTTTGGTACATGTTATTCTTTTTATCGCGGTACTTCCAATTGTTTTTCCCTATAATTTCAACCGGACCGCCTATATTAACGACAGCCCGGCCGTCGCTTCCCAAGACCTCAACGCTATTTCTGTTGGACGTACCGGCCTGTTGTCTGGTAAAGTGAAAACCACGTGCACCATTTTCATACTCAAATTCAATGGCAAAATGGTCATAAATATTTCCGTAGATCTCGTCGGTCCGTACC
This sequence comes from Olivibacter sp. LS-1, assembly GCF_008245145.1. Classification (GTDB taxonomy): domain Bacteria; phylum Bacteroidota; class Bacteroidia; order Sphingobacteriales; family Sphingobacteriaceae; genus Olivibacter; species Olivibacter oleidegradans. The sequence continues at coordinate 6,194,105 of NZ_CP041643.1, forward strand.
TGTCGACCACCCGTACCGGTTGCTTTTACAGGCATCTTGTCACCCATTGCCCACGACATCATATCCAAACTATGAACGGCCTGTTCTACAATAAAATCACCGGAAAGCCAGTTATAATAATACCAGTTTCGCAATTGATAAGTCATTTCGGACCAATCCGGTTGTCGGGGAATCGACCATAACTCGCCTCCATTCCTAAAAGTTGACACCGTGTTTATCGAACCGATCTCGCCATCAAGCACTTTACCGAATACCGCTCTATTCGCCCAATCGTAACGAAAGCAAAAGCCAGAGACGAGGCATAAACGCTGCTCTTTTGCCTGCCTCACGGCATCAAGCACTTTACGCACACCAGGCGCATCAACAGCCACGGGCTTTTCGCAGAAAATATGCTTTCCTGCTTTTACTGCTGCGGCTAAATGATCAGGCCTAAATCCGGGAGGTGTAGCCAACAACACGACGTCCACATCGGCCTCCAATACCCTTTGATAAGCGTCGAACCCGATGAAACGGTGCTTCTTGTCCACCTTCACTCGTTTCTCATCTATTTGCGACAACGCGTTGAGCGCCTGTTCCAAACGATCTTCGAAGATATCGCCCATGGCAGTAATATACACATTCGGATCGGCCTGTAAAGCTTGAGCTGCAGCGCCTGTCCCCCTACCGCCACAACCGATCAATCCTACCTTCAACACAGATTCCTTCACCTGCCAAGCAGCGAATGAAGGTTGACGGTAAGCCAAAGTACCCGCTGCCACCAGCAAGCTTGATTTTCTCAAAAATGTTCTTCTATCCGTTTTTTGCGGTTTAAACTGGTTATACTTCATCATAATACGGTTTGTTTAGTTCACTAAAGTATAAAAAATAACCGCGTAAAAAAATCAGTATTGTTGAACACAACGATTCCATGGAAGCGTATACGTTTTAGCAAATAAAGGTTAAAACAAGAAGCGCAGCAACCTGTACCGTCCTGTAAAAAGACTAAGGGTCTCCACGAAAGAAACCCTTAATATATCTGAAAATAATAAATTAACGCTTAATAAGATGATTAATCTTACAAAATGATATGTTCAAGTTTCACATGAAACAGTTTAGTAACATTCGATATACACCGGACCCGCTAAGCCGGCAGGGATTGTTTTCCAGTTTGACGCGTCGAAAGGTTCATAGTCGATGTTGACGAATTGACTTCCATTATACTCCCGCCATTTCATTTTCCGTCGATCCATATAGCGGATTCGATTGGCCATTAAATTCGCTACTTCGATTTCAATGGTGTTTTTCCCTGGACGAACAAGATTTCCAAGTCTTAATTTATAAGGAAGGCTCCAAATCAATCCAGCATCTTTTCCATTAATTTTTATACGGGCACTTTCAAATAAGCTGTCCAACTTTAAAACATATTCCTTTGCAAAGCCTGCGGGTAATTCAAAAGTAGACATGTAAACGGCTTTTCCGGCAAAATTATTTGCTGCGCTATCTTGTAGATCTGTCCACCGCATCAGGCGATCCAGATTTCGTGCTTTTGGAATCGTTGGCCCCCCATCCTTAAAGGTTAATCGCCATTTTCCTTCTATAGCGATAGACGCAGTGGGCTTTTCCAGGTATTGCCAATCTACCAGTTCTTGGTGCTCTTTATGTAAACCTGCCAAAATCCAGGACTCACCGGGCTCCAACTGTACCCTCACTTTCAGTCGGTTATTTTTAGACATGATTGCTGCTCTTCCGGTTTTTTCCGAAAGGGGATCCAAAATATACCAAGAAGCACCTGCTCCATTAAATGTTACATATTCGTCCACCCGTTTTCCGGTTAAATTGACCAGGTAATAATAGTGATCTGTTCCAACTTTCCGCCGAACAAATCGCAGTCCTGTCTTCACCAAGGCTTCCCCGGGCAAACTTACTTCCCGGAGACCGTCACGCAAGATTTCTTTCACTAAAATTTTACCTTTACCAACCTTCGGTTGCCTCGACATCTTCTTTATATTTTCCAAGACCTGAGCAAGTTTCATTCTACGCCTTTCCAGATCGTGAGCACCGGGAACATCCTTCGGCAAGGATTGAAAAATAAGCGTAGCGCCATTTTCCGCCAAGTGAATAAGTCTTTCTAAGGTTTCTACGGGCATTTTGTCGGTTTTCGGTATCAATAAAGCACGATAAGGTAAGGACTCCTTACCTGTCACCCAATTTCCATCTTGAACCTGCAGCTTTTCAAGCAAATGATCGGATACAAAATCGAAAGAATAGCCTTCTTCCTGTAATTGCAAAGCCTGCTTATAGAATTCAGTAGGATGTAACCATTCATCGATATCGTGAACCTTCAAGGCCCTTAAAGCTCCCTTTGGCTGATGCCATATATCATAGATCGGCCAATAAATCAGTAATTCATTATCCGCTTTTCCTGATTGCAAGATCGATTGTACTCGGGTGATATACCGGTTCATCCCGTCTAAATGGCTCCATAAGCTATTAGCCGGCACAAAATTCACGGACGCATAAAAGAGCCATCCCGGCCAAGGCACCTCTCGCGGAGAATAAGTCGTACCGTGGTAAAACACATGATTAATCCCGGCCAAAAACACTTGGTCCACTTCCGGTTTACATTGCGCCCAGGACGTTTTAAAGTGTTCCGTCAGCCAGGTGAAGGTTTCACTCGATACCAGATTCTTACCGGTTACATGCGCAGCGGAAGAAGCGAATTTTAACATCATTGGATCGGGATCCACATTACGTATATCGGCGCTATCACGACGCAGCCCCGGTATCGGAAAATAACTCGAACCAAAGGTTTCTGCCTCCGGTATATCCACCGCCGCATATAAATCCAAGAGATTACCCGGCGAACCGTGCGCTTGGTTTTTTGTAATACCATGCTGTTCATGCGCCCAATGAGTCCAATGCTTGGTAAAATTATCTAAAAGCATCTCTGCCACCGTTTCGCGGTAATCAGATTTGATACGCGCGACCTGCTCAGTTGAATCCCGACTTAGCAAATCGCGTACATAATACCGTAGATCGTAACCTCGGTTAGCTCGGAAGGTTTTAAACAGTGCTTCCGTCCAGTCTGCTCCATACACCTCATAGCTATCGTTATAGAAAGCCCTTATTCCAATACGCTCTTTACCTAATGCCTGTGTGTACGGTTGAAGATAGCGATCCAGTGCCCCTTTCGAAAAGTGATCGAGCGTTAAACCTTCACCACCTGGCGCTGCACGTTTTACCTGCTGCTTGGTTTTTCCCAGAAACAAAGCATATAATTCCCACGTACCCTTATCGGCCATCCAATGGAGTGTACCGGAGCTATCCACTTTATCCGTCAATAAAAGCGTTTTATTATCGGGACCATATGCGGTTAAAGAGATTAAGGGAGCGTTGGGTTGTTTCGGATCTGAAGACCTAATCTTTTCTTGCAACGGTTGTTCCCCTTGTAATTTATACGTGCCTACTATTAGCTTGGTAGCCGCATCGGCTGTATCAACTTGCGGTCCGCCAAAAGGCCAACCGGTACCATTAGTTAAATCGACTCCCATCCCCAGGCTATCGGCCGTTTGCAAGGTAAACCGTAAGCGCTTCATCCACTCGTCCGAAAGGTGTTCTATGTATTGATCTTCATAACCTTTTGCTCCATATATGGGTGCAATTTCTACCCCGCCAAAACCGCGTTGTTGATATTCCTGAAGGAGGCTACGTAGGTTTGCACTATCTACCGCATTTCCCATCCACCACCAGCGCGTCCAAGGTTTCATCTCTTTAGTAACTTCCGGCCAAAGGGTATCGGGTTCGCGCTGGCATCCTGCTGTTAGCGCGAGACTTATAATGAATAGGTATTGAAGTTTTTTTAACATCTTTATTAGTGAACAAGGGAACCTGTTAGTTGGGAACCGGTCATACTCCATGCTCCCTATTAACTACTCCCTATTAACTACTGTCTACTCCAAATGAAACATCATTTTCAAAGGTTTACTCACGGGCGAATTATCTGCATTTGTTTCCATAATATCCGCCATATAGGCCCACCATTTTTTCACCAATGGATGATCTCCCAGATCCTGCGAAGAACTGCCATTTTGCCTTTGTACCGCAAACAAGGTATTCGTTTCTTCGTCCAAAAAAATAGAATAGTCGGCTACGCCTGTTTCTTTTAGCAGTGCGCTTATTTCCGGCCATATTTCATCATGCCTTTTTTTGTATTCCTCTTGGAATCCCGGCATTAATTTCATTTTAAAAGCGATTTTCATTTTGAGGTATTAGCTTATAGCTATTAGCAGTTAACACATCGCTAATGCCTTATGTCTAAAGGCTATTAGCTAATTTATACACTTCCGTTCCGGCCAGCAGAAAACAACCCAAGCCGTAATCCTCGAAGTCAGGTTTGCTGGTATAGGTAACCGGTTGGCCGTCCTTCGGCTCTTTTCCAGTGCCTTGTACATAACCCAAGAAACCGTTCTTATGTAAGGATTCCTTTGACAACGCTTTCCAAGCCTTGGTTACGATCGGCAAGTATACCTTTTTATCCACCAAGCCTTTGTTGATCGCCCAAGCCATCCCGTAGGTAAATAGCGCTGTTCCCGTCGCTTCCTTCCCTCCAAAGTGCGTAGGATCGTGTAAACTTACATTCCAAAAACCGTCTTTCCGTTGCAAAGGAGCCAATGCCGCTAGCATATTGGTCAAATCCGTTAAATATTCCTGATAATGCGCGTCGCTTTTTGGCAATTCGTCTAAGACCCGCACCAAAGCCGCTACTACCCAGCCATTACCACGTGCCCAGTAGCAATCCTCACCATTTGGTTCTTTGTAAGGCGGAACAAAATCCTTGTCGCGCCACCACAGTTTATCTTCGGGATTGTATAAACCATTTCCTCCCTCCTTATATTTGGTATGCGCGTACAGTGCGTACATTTTATCAAAATATTTCGGATCATTATAGGTTACACCCAACTTTACGAATATAGGCATAGCCATTTGTATGGCATCAATCCAATCCCAATCATCTACCTGATCGCTATTGACCATCGCATCGATGTTATCTTTAATCGCTTTGATCTGAATAGCTTGCTTATCTAAGCGATACAAGTCGATATACGTTTGACCGCAGCATTGGTTATCCGCATTGCGCGTAAACAAATCACGTGCAGGTGCCCATTGGTGTTTTTCTCCCCATTGCGTAGCGTAGTTGTGGTAACGCTTATCAGCATCAATTGTATACAATGCCATCAAGCCTTCGTAATACACCGCCCTGGTCCAGATATTCGCCGGGCGCTCTTTATTCGTAATGATTGTTTTTCCCGCGTCGGGCCATTTCTCCATAAAATAGTTATTAGCCAGCCGAAGCTGCTGTAATATTTCGTCTTTCTTTGGCAATTTTTGCCCATAACCAGGTAAGCCAACCACTAACAAGAAGCATAGTGTTGTTAGCGTTTTCCGTAAGTTTCTATTGCGTATTTTATTCATCGTTATTAGTTATTAGCAATTAGGTATTAGCTGACAGCTTTCAGCGATCAGCTATCCCAAATCAGCCTATTTTCGTTTAATAAATTTTTTCAAGCCCATTTTAGGTACTTTCTTTATCGCTTCTACAAGCAGCGCTGCATTCTTCTTTGCACCTTCCAAATCAGTGTGCGTATGGTCGTCGGGGAAATAGGCTCTCACCTGTTCCCGTCCTATTTGATCATAATAATCAGCAACCAAATCGTGCAGTGGAATAAATGTCGCCCCTTCGCGAGCGGCTACTTCTTTTGCCCATTTCGGATATCCATCCGTGTCACGCGCTATCTTATTTTCTTCCCATCTATCACGAGGAATAGGCGAACATACGATCACCCGAGCCCCCTTTGCTTTCGCTTCGCGAATAAATTTAGACAAATACCAACCGTATGTATAAACAACTTCTTGCTGCTTTGTAATGGGATTATATATCTCCTTTTGTTCCTCACCTATGCCTTTCAATGTTCCACGTGCTCTGGCCGTATCGTCCAAGGGGCTACCGTCATTATGCCCAAACTGCATCATAAGATAGTCGCCGGTTTGGATTCGGTTTAACACGTTATCCCATAAGCCTTTGGTTATATAAGTACGTGTACTCGTTCCTCCCAAAGCATGATTTTCGATGGAAAGACGCGTGGTGTCAAAATAAGAAGACAGTAGGCTCCCCCAGCCCCACTGACCATTGCTGCCATCACCTTTACCATTTTTGACGGTAGAATCGCCAATAATATATAAGGTTGGCTTTCTGTCAACCGGCTTCATTGCCAACAGTAGGAGCAACAGTATACTGACGAATGGTTTAATTTTTGATGAATGCATCGATTTATTTGGCTTAATATAATATCTTTTAAATATGGTGCAAAGGTTTGCTCTCGCCTGCCCAATGGCAGAAAAAATTTATTGATTATGCTATTGTTACTTTCTTCCGCAGAAAGTAACCAAAGACTCATCGCTTGGAACTTTGCTTCATCGGTAGTGCCTCCACGTGCTAACCGCAAATTTCCTAGGCGATACTTTAGTAGAATGGAGGGCCTTTACTTTTAACCAAATTTATTAAATATTAATCTATTGTTTAATATATGAATCGTATGGCTATATCACTTTTTATGCTACTATAATACATCAAATCAAGCAGGCCGGCAACCTGTAGCGTCCTGTTATGTTACTTTCTTCCGAAGACCACGACATAGCTTGAACCGAGTGAAACGAGCTCATGAACTTAGCGCAGCGTTCTCACGAACGCCTATTAGATAATTTAAATGGTGAGTAATACCATTGAAAATAAATACTTATAAATAATGCCGTTAAAAACGAACTAATGATGGAAAAAAGTAACCAAAACCGAAGAGCGAGCTAAGGCATTTTTTTAAATCCTTCCGCTTTCGCCTGCCACGAACCGTCTTTTGGAAATCCCGGAAGCTCGCCCTCGCTTCCATCCCATCCACCGGCCATCATGGCTATCGCTGCTAATACGCCTCCATTTCCAGGCAGATAAATACGTAATCTCCCATCTTGGTAGTTATGACCATTCCTAAGATATGTATTTGTTTGTATATCCATAAAGAGTGCATCAAGTGCTTTTTCGGGCAGGCCCAGGCGTGCTGCATTCATGGCAGTCATCGGGAAATCCCAGCCCCAAGTATCGGCCCACGACCAGGTCTTCCAAACCGTATCCAAGGTACTTTTCATCACGTTCTTATCTAGTTTGGGTGATTCAGGAACCATGCCTAAAGCGCCCAGCACGGCAGGATGATCCGTCCGCCATTTTGGGTTGGTATAAGAATCCGTTGCGCTCTCAGTTGCTAAGTAAACACCTCCTTGAACCGGCAGTGCTGCCAACTTCTGAATCACCTCATTCCATTTTTCATTGGGTTCCATGCCTGCCCGTTTGCGCCATTGTTGTGCAATGCGCAAGGCCCAATCCCAATAGGCAACCTCATAGGTTGGATTGAAAGTTTCAGCCGCTTTAAAAACCTCTTGTGCCGGAATTACGCCTTTACCTAAATTATAACGGGCTTTTACTTTATCGTAAGTCGGAAATGACGCCATAAAGTCGGCCGTTTCAAAAACCAGGTCTTTATATTTATCAATGACTTTGGGGTCTTCCTTATCCCGATAGGCCAGTTCCGCCAAATAAATAAAATGCGGCTGTTGCCAAATAAGAAACGCGGCCACGGAAGAAGGACTTTCATTGCCTTCGTTGTCTGACATTTTTTGCCATCTGGCACCCTCATATCCCTGACGTTTGGCAATTGCTCTTGCCTTCTCCACCGTATTAGCATAATAGCCGAGGCTTTTTTCCATCAGGTCTACACGACCCCAAAGTGCAAAATGCACAGCATGCCACCAGTGCATCTCCGTATGTGGTTTACCGAACCAACTGTTGAATGTCAGACCCGTCTCTTGCGGTGGATAATGTCCCGCACACTGTACCTTCGTTAAGTACTGCGACAACACCACGCGTCGCTCAAGTTCTTTCGCCCGTGGATCTTTACTCCCGGCAAAATCAATAGCTGCCCCCCGGTTCCAGAAGTCGGCCCAAGCTTTTGTGCTGCTAGCCAAAGTCTCATCGTATAAAGACAGCTTTCCCTCCATCTTTTTTTGCGAAAAGGCAGCACTGAACTCCAACAGATCCGTGTTTCTTCCCGGTTGAAAAACAAAATAATGATCTTCTTTACCTTTGTTGAGCTTACCTTCGGTAAAAGTAAGGCTAGTTTCATAACGCGTTCCCTGGAGCTGATGACTAATATTGGCAAAATGTGTATCGCTTACTTCGATTTTAGTTTGGTGCAGCTCGGGGTGCTCCCAAAAGGTTCCCTCATCCAAAAACTCCGCTGTTGGGTAAGGATAGCGTATATAGATTGCCAAGCGCCCTTCCTTAATTAAAGGCGATTGCACTTTAACTGCCAGCTGATCCTGCTCTTGATGGCCGGCGGTATACACCTCAACCGGCTCGCCTTCCACTTGGAATGAACTATGAATTTCACCTGTCCATAAATTCAGTTCCTGGTGAATATGCGTTAAATCTTTTGCTTCTGCGCGTTGACCATTTTTTTTGTACAATTCAAAACCAATATTTCCCAATTGAAGTCGATGCGCATTCTCACGAAACCAATCAGTGGCTTCTTTATTTCGTTGAGGTTCCTTCCATTGTACACTATATTTGGCATCTCTTCCTTCGTTGTTAAAGTCGTAGCTCTTCAATGTTTCTTCAAAGCGGAAGTTTTTTTCGTTTTTAAAGCTATCCCACGCCCATTCCGATTGCGTTCCCAAGGCCACTCCCTTTTCGTACAATAAAGGAAAAGTCTGCAAGCCTGTCACATCAACTGTAAATGCAAATTCTCCATTACCCACGGTTAAAGAGCTCAATGAATCAATAGACTCATTAACAACATTATGCCGGGTTACTACGGCTTTTCGATCAATAGAATCGTTCTTCTTCGTTTGCTTTTGATTACAGGAGAGTATTCCAATCAAACAGCAAGTTAATATCGATAAATAATGTCTTTTCTTGTATATCATATTTGTTATTGGTTATTTGTTACTAGTTATTCGTACTGACTACTTAACCATTAGGCTATTTAACTACTTACAAGGCAGTAAGCTTTAAGCGCACCTGCCTACGTTACTACATTGGCTAATTGACTAACCGAGCGTAGCGAGCTCATAAATACCTTTAAAGTGAACACGAATGAATAATTCCCTACTCAACAACTTCTAGTGTCATTCCCATCAAGCCTATTACTACATCATTGGCTATCGCTCGCAATTCAAGTGTCTTCAGTTCCTTCGTCGGATCGAGCGAGAAGTCCAATAGCGTGGCGGCGCCACCGTCGATTGCCCGCTTCGTAAATCCCTTGATTTCATCATAACTTCCTTCCCCTCCGCGTACGAACCGGCCGGTTTTCAAATGCAACCGATAGGGTTTTTCCTTCAGTAGGGAAAAAGCATAACCATCATCCTCATAATCCTGCTCGATCGGCCACCAATTATCGGGATTTCGGAGTTCCAGCTTTTCTTTGGTCCCGTCCGCGTAAACAATAGTCACTAGGCCATTGATGAACTGGCTCTGCATGGGGTTGGTGGTGCCGGCCATTAGCAAATAAACATGCGAGGCTTTGCCTGTTAGGGCAAGGGTCTTCTTTGTTGGGTAGTTGTCCCACTGCGAGGTAAACAGGATATCGTTTCCATCAACCGATAATTTTATTGGTACACCATTTGGCAAGCGTATATGACCCTGTGCCTTCGCTAACCGTTTGGTCCCTTGATCATCTAAAACAGGTTCAATCAAGGGATAGCACCAATTACCGATACCTTGCCAAGGTAGTTGTAAGGTCGGCGCACCCGGTCGTGGACTTAAGTAACGTTGCTTAAACAATTCTGTTATTTTTCCGTTGAACTCCTTACTTAAGTCCAGCATTTCATATTTTCCTGTCCGTATAGCTGCTTTCTCCAGAGACGCGCTGCGACGATAAGCATCTTCAACGCGTACATCCACAGGCATCCACCATTGCGCATTCCCTTGTCTAAGCTTTACAAAGAACAATGATTTCCCCACTCGCTTGAAGGAAAACTTCCGTTTCTCATTTGAGGAATCCACCAATACTCGTTGTGGATCGTACACCTCTTCAAGCCGTGCTTCACGGATATCCAAGTTCAGATCCTGCCCCAAAACGACACTATTTTGATAGCCCAGTTCGGCTATTTCTTTATCAGCCCACTCGATCTCAATGTTGTAGCTTGCAGTCTTGGGTATCGACACCTGAAGTGTCGGCTGCCCCAGTGCTTCCTCTATCCATGTGCAGTTAACGTCTTTTCCATTCACCCTTACCTGCTTTACTGCCGCTTTTTTAGTGCGCAACAGCAATTTCAAGTTCATACTCCTTTGGTATCTTGGCGTGATTTCATAGTGATCAAGCAATCCCGAGCGCTTAAAAGAAAAACTTATATTGGGAACATCTAAATCCGCTTCATTCCACGATTGTGGTAAACCGGGACGTATAGTAAGCGTATCAACTAATGCATCCGGTAAAATGCCGAATAGCCCCTCCGTTAATGTGCGCGCTGCGACGCCGATCGGATCGGCAAAATCACGGTATAACTCGCCTCTTTGCGCATCATAGAAAGACAATTGCTGAAAATTACCCGGACTGGCACCTAAGTACATGCTTTCTATAAGGTTGCTTTTCCACAATCGAAAGGCATCTTCCGCTTTGCCTCCCTGCCAGTACGCAAGAGCCGTTTGTAGGTTTTCAGCAAGTGCCACATTGTTGATCGACCAAGTGTACGGTTGCCAATTTGTTGTAGACAACGTGTAAAGTTGCTGCTCCGATAGGCCGGCCGCCCGTATGGGGATATGGGGAATATGCTCGTCAACATAAGTTAACGACTGATAGCGCTGAAAGGGTGTAGCCATGCGGGTATCCAGCGCATGATAGATTGTCCACAATCCTGGTTGCTCGTGCCTTAAGCCCTCACCTAAGAGATCCTTATATTCGGCATACCAGCCTTTATCTTTTAACCACAAATACTTGTTTACTGCGTCCTTAATTTTAGCAGCCTCCTGTTTATAAGGGCTTGGATCTTCACCAACGATTGCGGCGAGTCGCGCCGCCATCTCAAAACCCCGATAATTATAGGCCGAGGTGTGCGTTACGCCACCACCACTATACTGCAGGGCATCGCTTGCCCAAATGGCGCAATACGCGTCGTATAGCCCATCACCGTCCTGATCAAAATTCCGTTTCTCCCATGCCAGGTGCCTTTTGATGACAGGCCAGCTAGCTTTTATAAAGGCGGTATCACCTGTATATTGAAAATGGTTATATAATTGGTCAAAAAACACCAAGTTCATATCATAGTGATGCGGTTTGGTATTATCATTGGGATTTCTAGAGATATATCCACTGGAGAACACGGTTGTGCCCATCTCTTCAAGCTGTCTTGCCAAATGCCGCGAGGTATCCGGTACCACTGGCCCCTTCTCAGGCTCCAGTACCTGAGAACGAAGGTAAGCTGAAAAATGCAATTTAGCGCGATCATGCCAGCCCAGCGGATCAGCCACATAAGCCCCTCGCCAGGCATTTAAGCGCATGCGCCAAGCCACGGCGCCGTGTAAGTAGGTTGGAAACTCCCATATGGCGTCCGCCGCAATCGCCAATGCACCACCCAGCGTGTTGATATAAGGATCGGGGGTTTTAAGCTTTACGCGCTCCGTTAAGCCCTTCCGTTTTTCTTCAGCCTGTTGAAAAACTACTTCCAATGGCGCCTGACTTTTTTCCCGTTGGATTGCTATATAAACCGGGTGTTCGTCTTTTAGCAGATATTGAGCACCCAACACCGGACGATCAATGGATGAACTTTCCCATAATTCAGGCAACTCCGTCAGCTTATCTGCATTTAGCAGCTTCAGGGACGGTTGTCCGGAAAAAGCACCGAACAATTCCTGCGTTTGCTTTTTCTTATTTAAAAAGTTCAAATGGAATCCGCGATTGTTTAGGGTAAACGTATTCGCTTCGCAATTCTGGGGCAATAAATAAAAGCTCGATTCCGGGTCGGCACCTATGTCGCCGGCACGACTGAAATTTTGCCCACTAGCTCCTCCATAGATGGCCCAAAGTTTAATTGAATGTGCGATATTTCTTCCCTCTACGCGAAGAATCAAACCTTCATTCTCCGCTTGTGCCAAAACTTGCACCGTCAATCGTCCATCACCTAACAGTGTATCTTTAATCCAGTAAATCATTGTCCCCGGACGATACCGAGTTTCAATATGATCCGCATCAATCAGTCTTTTATAGTTCTTACCATCGGTCAGCACAAATTGTAAGTTACCGCCCATGCCCGGCAAGTATAAAGCAAATTCAGGCAAATCGCCCGCTTCCACGCGAAAAGCCGTATTCGTGCCATACAAGGCGCGATTAAATCGCCGCCTCCCTTGCACCAACACAAAGTCTTCGCCCTCGGGTTTGTAATGTACCACTCGTTCTATACCGTGCCATAAAGGCTTATGGTCATTTTCCTGCGCGTAGGATGGATCGCTCGATAATATCATACTTATCGATATGATCATGCTCAGAAAAAATGTTCTTTTTTTTATCATAACCAATTATTTACTTTCTTTCTCCGCGAAAGAAAGTAACAAAGAAAGCTCTCGGCTGAAAATGTTCTTTGAGCCTCTATGCCGTTACATAGCTTGTGCTACCCGAACCTTTTGAGGCCGATCTTTATTTATATGAAAGTTAATTCCTTCGACGATTCCCTATATTTTAACCAACAACAAAGTATCAAATAAAATTCAAACACTCATTCCATATGGCCATTCGGGCCTACACGCTAAACCTTTGAGCGGCTGAATGAAGATCGCTTTACGCTAAACGAATAACCAATAACGAATAACGAATAACCAATAACTAATTAACTCCTTTTGGCGCCTCCATCACCCTTCCATTGATCTTCACATCCTCAAAGACAAGGTTCTTAACATGGTCGACCTTAAAGGGTTCTTTAATTCCTTTTAAATTGCAATTAATCATTCGCAGATTCGTTACCGGCGACTGCTGATAGGCTGCAACCATCAGCGCGTATTGCCCACCTTTTTCGACGTTCAGATTTTCTACCCAAATATTACGGATCGTAGGAATGTGATTCCCCGGTTTTTCATAAAACATATTGCACTTGACAGCGGCTTCTTTGAACGTGCCGACCTGTACATTTTTCATAAATACATTTTCAATGATCCCTCCACGGCTCGAGCTCGTCTTTATCCGCAAGACACGATCCAAGTTAGGACTATCCATTTCACAATTGATAGCATAAATGTTCTTAGCGCCTCCAGCAATCTCACTACCGATGACGACGCCACCATGCCCATCTTTCATCACACAATTCTCGATAATATGATTTTCTGCCGGGCGACCGATATTGCGGCCGTCTTCATCTCTTCCCGATTTAATGGCAATACAATCGTCGCCTGTATCGAAATAACAATCGCGTATCCATACATTTTTACAAGCTTCCGGATCGCAGCCATCGTTATTGGGCCCATGACTAATCACTTTTACCTTTTCAATCAGTACATTTTCGCACAATACGGGATTAAGGTTCCACATGGGTGAGTTAATCAACTTCACATCCGCAATCCATACATTTTTACACTGATAGGGCTGTATAAAATTAGGTCGTAAATAATGCCCATCACCAAAAATCCGCTTTTTGGGATCTACTTCCTCATGCATCATCTCATGCAAAGCATTCCGCGCAGGAGTTTGCTTACCGAGCTCTTCTCGCCAACCGTATTTTTTAGCACCACACCACCACCACCAATAATCGTTATTGGCATTCCCATCCAGTATACCATTTCCGGTAATGGCAATATTCTCCTCCCCATAAGCATAGATAAACGAGGCATAGTTCATACATTCCATCCCCTCCCAACGCGTGAAAACAATCGGATAATCCGAGCTATCCCGACTGAATATAATCGTGGCACTGTCCGCTAAGTGTAGATTTACATTACTTTTTAGGTATATTCCACCGGTGAGAAACTTTCCATAAGGAACAACGACCCTTCCTCCACCGCTTTTATGACAGGCTTCAATCGCTTTTTTGAAGGCTTCGGTATTTTTGGTTTGTCCGTCACCAACCGCACCAAAGTCCGTTATCAAAAAATCCCGTTCTAGGAAAACAGGCGCTTTAATCTGTCGCTTAAGCATTTCTATTTCCTGCTCCGGTTGCTTAGCGGAAGTCCATGCCTTCTCTTGCGCGTAACTATTAATTGACCAAGCTAACATAAAAATGAAAGATAAAAACCTGAATTGGAAAGATCGTTTTGATAAAAAAGAATACGTTTTGTTTAACTTGTTATACATGAATGAATCGTTTTTTGGCACTATCTCGATGTTGGTGTTAAAGCGTTAATATAAACTTCTATATTTAGGTATTGAGGGAAAGACGTATTAGTTTGTAGCGCATCGGTAGCGTCATTTGCATTGAGCCCTAAACGCTGCTCCCACACGTCAGGAATCCCGTCCTGATCGGTATCTTTCAATGCAGTGGCTTCGGGAAAAGATCCCAGCCCATCATTAGGTAAGGCTACATCAGATTCCGTATAAATATAGTTGCCCTGCTTTCCTTTTGAGCGCAACTCATTGATCATCGATAAATCGACTTCATCTCTGCTTGGCAAGGTAGCACCGGCATTATTCAATACATAATGATAAGCTTGTTCCGCGTTCATGCTCGGCGTTTTTGCCGGATAGGCGAAAGGCTGTTGTACAAAATTTGAATCCGCTAATCCTGGATATCCGATGGTGTCGAAGGGTACCAAGCTACCATCTAAAACGCCGTTCTTATTAGGATCGAAGTAATTTCCCGCGGCATGCAGATAAAAAGTTCCTGTACCACGTGAGAAAGGTGTGTTTTTTGGTGGCGTAAGTGGACCGGAAATAAAGTAATTATTGAGAATATTAACCTCAGAAATACCGGCCGATCCACCCATAATATAAGCATCCCCTGAAACGGTATGTCCCATTGGATTATCTAAATTTCCATAATTGTATACTACATTATTAACGAATTCATTATACCCTTTTACTTTAGGGTTGCGGGTTTTATTGCTGTGATAAAGGGTCTTTAGCATACTAATTTTTCCATTCACCGTTTGAATCAGACCGCCTGCCGAGTGATTATGCCGATGCAGGCCTTGTCCGATGATGGAATTCTGTATAGTTATGCTATCGGGTTCATTTCCTTTATTATCCCAGTTAATGGAGAAGACCTCATCCTGCCCCCAAGAAAACGATACATGATCAAAAATCATATTTTTACCATTAGCTACGCCTGAAGCATCATCATTGCGCGATGCACCTCCATTCACTCCCAGCCTAATTCTCATATAGCGGGTAATGGAATTGTTTGCTCCGGTAAAGGTGACTTTACGACCATAGAGTACAACGCCCTTACCGGGAGCCGTTTGTCCGGCAATAGTTGTATTCGCTGCGACACTTAAATTAGATTGCAAACGAATGATGCCACTTACCGCAAAAACGACAAATCGACCCGGCTGACTCACTGCATCACGAAATGACCCGGGGCCATTATCATTCAGATTAGTGACTATATAGACCGAAGGATTAGCGGCTCCACGAGCACCCTGTGCAAAGCGGCCAAAGCCCTCTGCTCCCGGGAAAGCAATAACTCGCCCATTTTCCATATAAGGATGGTTGTTGTCTGATTGTGGTAATTTAGAACAGGCCCCTAGCAATGCGGCCATTCCTAAAAAGCCGGCAAGCCAGCGATTTTTTTGTAAAAGAATAGTTTTCATCATAATTCAGGATTTTATTGGTTATACCTCACATTTAAAAATAAAAGCACTGGATGTTTGATACTTTCCGCCTTGCGAGGCGCCAAAAAGCCACGCCGGTTGATCATCCTCCAATAAAAGCATGGGTCGCTCTAAGCGGCCGTATCGCTTCAAGTGTGCGGGGGCTGGTGGTTCTTGTACATAATGACTCAATGGCTGAAAAGCTATTTGTGGTTCTGACCAATGCAATCCATCATCAGACTCCATAATCAGTCCTACTTCATGGTTAAAGACACCCATGTCGCGCGCAATCATTTTGAACTTGTCCCCTTCACGCCAAACAAAGGCATCCTCAAACTGGCGATTAGCTCCCTTTGCTGAAAAATCAATAACCGGATTATGGACATACTTCTCATACGGACCTTCCGGCTTATCGGCGAAGGCTACGCCATATTTTCTGTTTCCCCGGATCGGTCCCTTTGTTGTTTCATAGTCGTGGGTATTCCATGACTTGTAGTAGAGCCAATTTCTGCCATCTTTTCCTCTTACCCAAGCTGGGTTTGTGGTGCAATGATCATCCCATGCGCCCGCTGCACCCGGCAAGAGAATAGGCGCATCGGTGCGTGTCCATGGACCGTCGAGGGAAGAGGATGTGGCTAAACCAATGCGCTTTGTATTGGTTTTACCATTAGAGTTTCCCATATAAAAAAGATAATAAGTGTTACCTATTTTCTTTATCAGTGGGTTATGACAAGTCGTGGCGTCCCAAAACCCGGTGCCACGCGGGGCTAATACCGTTTCGAGTACCTCAAATGGCTTGTCAGGAGCGTCTGCTACCGCATGAGCGACTTCAGAGCCTTTGATCCATCCGCTCATTCCCAGATCTGCCTTCCATCGTGAGAAAAACACATGCGTTTTACCATCCGGAGCTTCAATTGGGCTATTGCACCATACATAGTAACCGGGCAATTCCAAAGCCCTACCAACTGGCTTCAACTTTTTGCAAAAATCTGATATTGGGGCATCATCTTTGGTTCGCGCATGGAGCATTCTTCCCCCTTGCACCCACAGTGCCGCCAAAGAAAAGGATAAGGTGTGGATGAATTTCTTTCTATTGACTGTCATTAGTTCTTCGCTTTTCTATCTCAACTGCATATATACCTTCAAAGCCCTCAAAATTTGCCCGAAATATAATCCATTTCCCATCTGGTGAATAATGCACATTCGGTTCCAACTTATAATTATGATGTTTCATATTGACCAAGCGCTCCGCCTCAAAATGATCACCTTGAGGTTTAAAAAGATAAATATATTGTCCGTCCGGTGCTTTAGCTACCGACCCTGGATCGCCGCCATCGCCAGCAAAGGTTTTATCATCAACTGCGGAGGTGTAGTGAACAGACCATTCGTTTCGTTGCAATTGGTATTTTATCTCCTTTCCGGTTTTAAGATCCGTACCACTTACAAAAAATGTTTGACCGCGAGGCAATTGCAGATCGTACCATATGTAGTTGCCGTTCTTACTGAACCATTCATGGCCCGCAATTTCCATATCCATGCTACGTTTATGAATGAGTTTGGGCGTAGCTTTTGTTTTTACGTTAATGGTCCAGATCCGATCGACCTTATGCCAAGGGCCTTCGTGACAGAACATTAATAAGTTGGGATCTGTAGGAGAAAATTGTACATGATTTAACCAGGCGCTATCCGTAAATATCTTTTGCAGTTGTCTTGTTTTGATATCGATGGTAAATAATGTTCTCGGTAATCTTGCTTCATAAATGCGATTGAAATACTGGCTCTTTTCCGGATAGCGTTTTGAAATTTCTTTCTCTTCCTCCGTGGCATAGGCTCCGCCTAGTAGGGAAGCATCAGCATTGATCGTTGTAATCGAGGCCTTGAAATCTGCCGGAAATACAAAGATCAGTTCCTTTTTACCTGTTTTTACCGCTACGCTGAATACGCTATCCTGACATTGATAATATACTTTCCCGCTTTTTGCATGCACGATTTCCCCTTGGATTTTTCCGGATTCTTGCGTTAACCGGCGAACTTTCAAGTTTTCTAAATTAACTACATAAAGCTGCTTGTCTTTCACATTAAGGTTATAAATTTCTTGTGCCTTATTCTTTAGCTCTCCGGTATAACTTTCTTTCTGTCGCTCATTACTTCCGTAAAAAACCATCTCATTTCCTACAAAAGGATTGTTATGAAAATAGAAGCTCAAATTGATTCCCTGCCTCCGCACCAAACGCATCACCCGATGATGTGTTACGTTGTCGACCCATTCATCCGGCATTTCCTTTCCGCCGGTTTCCAATAATGGTTGCGCAGGTAGGATCGCTACCTGCAGCAGAGCAAAGAAAAACAATAAATGCTTTTTCATACCTTTTGAGTTCTAAGTAATAAGTTATACGTTATAAGTATCCCTTATGTTAACACATGTATGTAAGTCACAAGTGGCTCACATTAGCTAATTAATATACCCTGTCGAAGGACGATTTGTCACCTATAATACACACACACAGGCCGTTGGTTAAACCAAACTTAAAGTTATACGCTATAAGTATCCCTTATGTTAACACATGTATGTAAGTCACAAGTGGCTCACATTAGCTAATTAATATACCCTGTCGAAGGACGATTTGTCACCTATAATCCACACACACAGGCCGTTGGTTAAACCAAACTTAAAGTTATACGCTATAAGTATCCCTTATGTTAACACATGTATGTAAGTCACAAGTGGCTCACATTAGCTAATTAATATACCTTGTCGAGTGACGATTTGTCACCTATAATTCGCCTACACCGGTCGTTGGATAAGCTGAGCTTAAAACCTACCACTTATGACTTACAACTCCCATTAATACCCTCCATTCTGCGTATACACCCCTGGCTTCGCATCCAATTCGGCTTGCGGAATGGGATAAAGTGTATAATTTAATTGAAAGGGATCAATACGTGACTGAACGTCCTCTTTTTCAATCCAGCTACTCATGACCGATTCCGCTAGACCACTTCGAATCAAGTCGTGCCACCTTGATCCTTCGGCAGCAAATTCTTTTCGTCTTTCCTCCATCAAACCGGCAAGGTCTACCTGACTCCTAGGCGCTAAACCCGCTCTTGCACGAACCCGATTGACCACCTGATCTACCTCCGCTTGTGATCCGGAAGCACCATGCAGTGTACATTCAGCCCTTAACATTAAGATGTCGGTAAAACGCCAAACAATGAAATTAATGGGCCAGTCTTCGCGATTATTCGGCACACGGGATAAATCAATATATTTTTTAAAGAATGATCTGGTTTCCGCCACCCCATTATAAACGTATCCTGTTTGAATAGAAAAGGCCTTTCGAACATCGCCTGACTCATACGAATTCAACAAATCATTCGATACCGGACGAATGGTCAAACCGCCCTGATTGGGATGTCCATTGGCATTAAACCATGTGTCAGGAGCTAACAGCCACGCAAAAGTGGCTCCTGCTACCGGATTTTGCCCTGTGATATACTGAACATCAAATACCACTTCGGCATTGTTTTCATTATCGTAAGAAAAAATGGAAGCATAGGCATTGTTACCCTCCAAAAATTGGTATTCACCCGAACCGATCACCTCATCCAATAAAGCAGCTGCCTCTTGCCAATTGTTAGTAGCTAAGCCAGACCCATTTACACCTAAATTAGGGCCCGAGCGGGTCATATATACCAAAGCTAAGAGCGTTTGCGCCGCCGCATTGGTGACGCGACCGCGATCAACTCCTGCATACTCACTTTTCGAGGGCAAAAGAGGAATTGCCGTTTGCAGATCCGCAATAATAAAGTCGTAAATTGCAGCAATATCACTTTGTGGAATGGTAGCTGCTTCACTTGCTGTAATAACGCGATCGACGATCGGGACCCGCCCAAACCAACGCAAGAGATCAAAATAGAAGAAGGCGCGCAAGAAGCGGGCTTCACCTTGTAAGCGACCTCTCAAATTTTCGTCGGTTACTATGTGCCCATTTTTATCTAGTTGTTCAAGTAAGACGTTCGCACGGTTAACACCATTGTAGTTGGTTAACCAAGCTTCCGCGATATACGGATTCGCTGCCAGATTGCGGTGAAATCCGTTGATGCCTTCCCAATCACGCACACCTCCATCTGATACAGCATATAAATTATCAGAACGTGTTTCCGATAAATTTAATTGTCGGTCCGGATAGCCGCGCAAAGCAGCATATATGGCATTTGCTCCCTGAATAAAATCATTGGGAATTGCATAGAAAGTTTCTGTCGTAGGATCAGAAATAGGTTGTTGATCGAGCTCCTTCTCACAACCTGTAAGAACCGCAAGGACCAATAGCACTAAAAAAATCTTGTTCATCACTTTATATCTTTAATAATGATCATCACTATGTATGTTGTCTGACGAGGACTTATCGTTAAAACGTTACGTTCAATCCGAAGATCAACGATTTCGGAATCGGTAGACCGCCATAATCACCCGCTTCCGGAAACTGCGTGCTACCACTTAAGTTCGTGTTCGTTGCTTCTGGGTTAAAACCACCTTTGTATTTATCATGACCAAAGAAATTCTCAGCCGTAACAAATATGCGCGCACCTTGGAAAGTTGTCTTCGGAATGATCCGTCCCAAATCGTAACCCAATGTGATATTCCGTACCCGAATGTAGTCGGAAGGATAGTACCAATCCGTATTTTTGATTCGGCCGAAAGTTCCGGTTGTCTTTCCTACTTCACCGGCCCCCGGGTCCTCCGGTGAGCGCCAGCGATCGCGCCAGCTGCCCAGCACATTATCCACAATACCGGTTCCGGTCCGGTTAACAGCCCGACCAAATAAAGAGTAGATACCACCGCCCCACTGGCCTTGTACGAGTACACTCAAATCGAAGCCCTTATATCGGAAGGTATTGGTAATACCCCATGTATATTTTGGATTAGGCTGACCTACAATAACACGGTCGTTCTCATTAATGATGCCATCACCGTTGGCATCAAAATATTTCGGATCACCCGCTGTTTGATTTCCATACAAAGCCGCTCCGTTGTCAATGTCGGCCTGCGATAGAATACCCTCTTGCCGAACCACATAAATGCTGTACATCGGGTCGCCCACGCGTAAAATACTATGTGAGATATCAAAAGAAGATGGGATCAGGATTTGCGACTGCCCGTTAGGTAATGAAGTCAGCTTATTGCTGTTATGACTCAAGTTAAAAGAAGTACTCCATTGAAATGCATCCGCCGTCCCTGTAATATTTTGGCTGTTGATTTCCAATTCCCATCCTCTGTTACGTACGCTTCCTGCATTATCCAGGGAAGACGCAAAGCCCGTGATTTGCGACACCGGCACGTTCAAGAGCAGTCCGGTACTCTTACGATCATAGTAATCGATTGTAGCGGTAATACGGTTATTAATGAACCCTAAATCAAGTCCGACATCAAATGTATTCGACTTTTCCCAAGTTAAATCGGGGTTCACGATACCATTAGGAGCTAATCCTGTAACCAGCTGCCCACCTAAAGAGTAGGCATAGTTTCCGAGGACCGACAGGCTACTATAGTCGCCAATGTTGTAGTTCCCCGACTTACCCCAGCTGGCACGCAATTTAAGATCACTCAATGTTCCCTTAATACTTTGCATAAAATCTTCCTGCGACACACGCCAGCCTATAGACGCAGAAGGGAACCAGCCCCATTTGGTATTTGCACCAAAGCGAGATGAACCATCTCGTCTAGCCGACACGCTCAGTAAGTACTTATCTTGATACGCGTATTGCAAACGTCCGAAATAGGAGAGTAAGACATTCTTGGTTTCCGTTGTATTACCCGTCACGCCCAATGCATAATTCAAGGTCGTAATGGTACTACTTCCATAGCCGTTTTGGGATGACATGGTTGCATTATCCAGTTTATCGGAGTTATAAGAAAAACCCAAAAGCGCAGAGATGCTGTGGTCATTGGCAATCGTCTTATTATAATTCAACGTATTTTCATTAACCAGTGTTTGTCTTCTGAAAGTACTATACGTTCCGGAAGTACGTTTGGTTAAATCCGATTGCCTATTCGGTAAACTACCGGTAATCGTAAAAGGAATATAACGCTTAAAGGTATTATCCACATGGTCTAAATTGAGGGTTGTTTTGAAGTTCAGTCCATCAACAATCTCGTATTGACCAAATAAAGACCCGACTGTACGGAAGCGTTTGGTCACGGCCAAGGTTTGCTCTAATTTACCTACCGGACTGTTGGCCGAAGTACTCCAGCGGTATTGAGGGTTGTCACCAACATTAGGATATAGGCCGGCACTTGCTTCCTGTACCGGTGTAAATGAAACTAATTGATGCAGGATATTATCTTTTCCTTCCACACCCGGATCGTTATTAATCGAATAGGTGGGGGTTAAATTAATACCAAAAGTCAGTTTTTCATTAGCTTTCACCTCTACATTGGCACGCGCCGCATAGGAGGTAAAGTCCTGCTCTTTCACCATCCCTTGTTGTCCGTTGTAATTACCCGAAACATAATATTTAACCGCGTCGGTACCGCCACTAGCAGAAAGTTGGTAATTTTGCACTAAACCTTTACGGAAAGTTTCATCTTGCCAATCAATAATATTTAGTCCTGGATAACCCGGCTGTACCCAACGATCATCAATCATGTACCGTGTATCGACCTGATCAGCTGCTATGCCCAGAATAGCACGTCTTTCTTCCGTTGTTTGATCGGCCGTTCTACCCGAGCCGGAGGTGACCCATTGGTAATTGATCATTTCAATAGCACGATCTATCCACTCCGGACCACTTAACATATCAAGCTTTTTACTGCGCTCATTATAGCCTACGTAGGTATTTAAATTAATGGACGGCTTTCCAGACTTTCCTTTTTTAGTCGTGATAATAACCACTCCATTGGCTGCGCGGGAACCGTATATAGCTGCCGATGACGCATCCTTTAGCACTTGGATGGATTCGATATCATTCGGGTTGATATTATCCAATGGATTGCCGGTAGAATAGCCACCATTTTGATTAGGCGTTGCTCCCGATAGCGGGAAGCCGTCCAGAACGTACAGCGGTTCATTTCCGGCGGAGATTGAACCAACACCACGTACCTGGACACTCAAACCTTGCCCGGGATTCCCGGTAGTTTGTTTGACACGGACACCGGCCATTTGTCCAACCAAGGCCTGATCAACTCGTGGAAGTGGTCTTTCCGTTAATTTTTCAGTATTCATGGTTGCTACTGACCCAGTGATATTACCCCGTTTTTGTTGGCCATATCCTACCACGACAACTTCATCCAAACCTTGGCTATCTTGATCCAAGGTAACATTTACAACAGGCCCCGCAACGGTTACCTCTTTTGGTTTGTGTCCCACAAAGGAGAAAATCAAGATTTCATTTTTTGCGGCTTGAATAGCAAAATTTCCATTTGCATCTGTGCTAGTTCCTGCCTTCTTCCCCTTTACAAGCACCGATACGCCCGGTAAGGCTTGACCGTCCTGCGCACTTATTACTTTTCCCTTTACAGTTTCCTGTGCCCATAAGTGCACGGGAAAACTAAACAATAGCAGACACATGAAAAACCAGCTGATCCCTCGCTGTATTACAAGTGAGTGTACTTGCTGTCTCCGTGTCTGGTTCCGTTCTGATTCTTGGTTCATTTTAAACATGGTTAAATTGTTGGTTTTACTTCGGAGACGATAAAAAACTCCTTCAGTAAGCCTGTTGGTTGTGTATCTGCGTTTGTTTTCGAGTGAATTATTTACTCATTGGTTAGCATAGAGACCTATACCGGCGATTCTAGCTAATACAATATTAAAGAGCTCAATAAATGGATGCATCCTGTAGTGTCCTGTTTGCCGATAGGCCGAAGATCAAAAACAGCGTTAGAAGCCTATAAACGCATTTTTTAACTATGAGTTAAACTACGCAATCGTTTCCGGAATTGATGGGTTGATAAATAGTTAAGTAGTTGAGACGTTAAGTAGTTGAGACGTTGAGTAGTTGAGTAGGGAAGTAGTTAATTAGCCGATTGGTAAATTAGCCAATGAAGCATGGGCGTGGAGCAGAGAAATTGTTGAGTGGTTGAGTAGTTAATTAGCCAATTGATGAATTAGCTAATGTGATGATGGGGCCTGCGGGGGAGTAAAGAAATCAGTGAATTGTTGAATAATTGAGTAGGGAAGTAGTTTAGTAGTGATGACTGCCGGTAGGCAGGAATTATGAAGTGATAAATTTGGACCAGGGGATAGAGAGTAGGAAATTCCATTTAACTAGTTCCCTACTCCCTATTAACTACTCTCTAATAAAGCGGATGTTGCTGTCCTTGTAATCCCGGGTTGTCATCAATCGTTGTGGCATTTAATGGTAAAATTTCCACTTTATTTTTCTCGAGGCCTCGGAACAATCCTGTTATCCAAGCCGAGGTGGCATCGGTTCTATTCGCGTTAAAGAGCGAAACATTACCATGCATTTCAAGCAAGGTATAGCCTTGAGTGTTTAATTCCTGCTGCTCAGACGCTGTTGGAGCTTGCGAATAACCGATAAAAGGAACTGCGACGACTGGATCGAGGAAAGATTTAGCTTGCTCTTTTTTATAAGCTCGATATTTGTCAACATCGGCATATGGCCCTTCACCTTTTGCCAATTGGATGAGTTTCTGCTTCGTTTCACTAAGTGTTTCGTATAAAATACCCCACCTAGCCAAGTCGGTCCTGCGCCAGCCTTCAAAGCCGAGTTCTAATTTCCGCTCCGAAATAACGGCTTTTTTGAAGTCCTCATAACCACTCGGTGTTGCCCCCATTTTAGCTCGATCATTGTTAAAAGCTCTTGACCGTACCTTTTCGTACATTTCAACGGCAAGGGCTGTTGGACCATGGTTCAGTTCGTTTTCAGCTTCGGCATACATCAACAAGACATCCGAGTAACGCAGTACCGGCCAATTGATATCCCGTTTATTAATAGCTGTTCCAATTTCCGCTTTCCATGTCACCCGAAATTTACCGATGGTCATACCGGCATAGTTGTTCATCTGCCGGGTATTATCGCTCGCGATGCTATAATTACAAATCGCTACGTCCCTTCTGACATCACCCTCACTAAAATCGAAATAGTAAGTTGGCAAAGCTCCCATGGCCGGTTGAGCCTTACCGAACATGCAGTTCGTATGGGCAAACATTCCGTTTGTATAACTAATAGAACCATCATTACTATTCGCGCCATACTGACCATATTCAAGCATTGTCTCAACATTATATTGTCCATTTACCAAATCGCGGAATACCGTCTCATAAGCAATTAAATTATTTTCGCCACGATCTACAATGGCCTTGCAGGCGTCTCGAGCAATCTCGTACAGCTGTGTAATGCGATTGACATCGTCGCGTTGTGCTATCTTAACAGAACCTGGAGAATACGAATTCAGGTCCCAGCGCAATGAATAACCGGCAGCATACAACGCTACCCGGGCAAGCACTCCATAAGCAGCATTTTTAGTAAAACGCTCCGGCGTGGCCACCATCCCCTCCCCTTTCCAAGGTAACAGTTCGATCGCTTTTTGAAGATCCTCAATACACCCATCCAAGATGGTGTCGCGACTTACTCTTGACGAATTGAAGGTTCCTGCATCCACAACCGGAATTTTGGGATACGGAACATCTCCGAAGAAACGGACCACATTAAGTAGATTCATCGCCCGGATGGCATACGATTCACCTAAGAGCATATCCAGTTTGCGCTTTTCCTGCTCATTGGCGGCCTCCATTTGTGGCAGATTTTTAATACATACATTTGCGTACTCGACACCGGCATACATCGCTGTATAAGTAGAAGTAGGAATGTTGGAAGTATTATATACATAATTCGCTACCTGATTTTTTGAATTGGTTTCTCCTTCGGTAGAGAAACATTCGTCGGTTCCCATACCGAATTGATAATATAATTCACGATTGAAGGTGCTGCTATAGGCACCCAATACCGCCATTTCGGCCCGGGAGACGTTATCAAAAATAGTTTCACTATCGAATTCTTTTTCGGACGGCATCTCCAGCCATTTCTTACAGGAGCTGCAAAGAACAATTCCCAACAAAAAAATAAGTTTTATATTCATTTTCATGATTGACAAGCTTTACGGTTAAAAGGTTAAGTTAGCGCCTACGACAATACTTTTTGTTCTTGGATAAGCCGAATTGTCTACGCCTCTGGTGAGAATAGACCCGGTAGCTGAAACTTCCGGATCATAGCCCGAATAACCGGTGAATGTATGGATATTATTCAAGGTGCAATAAATTCTTGCATTATTTATGAAGGCTTTCTGTAACCATGATTTAGGTAAAGTATATCCCAGTGTGATGTTATTGATGCGTAAGAAAGAACCATCTTCGAGGTAGTAATCCAAGGCATCAGTAATAGCAATATTATTCGGTGAATGCAGACTCCACATCGCTTTTTTATCATGCTGATTAGGATTTAGCTCCGCCAACCGACCCAAATCGCTTGTTTGCATACCAGTTGCCGGATCAATTAAAGTGAAGCGGTTATTCATGACAGACAGCGAGTTTTGATTGGGCAGATAAGGTCCTATGTAACGCTGGGAGTTCATATTAAAAACTTGGTTACCGTAACTGAAATTGAGGAATACACTTAAATCAAAACCCTTATAGGCAAAAGTATTATTGATACCGCCGAAATACTTGGGTTCAGGGGTTCCAATGACGGTGCGATCATTAGTGGACCAAACCGGGTTACCGTCGGCATCGGTCTCACCACTGAGCGCTACATACTTAACATCCCCTGGCTTTATGGATGAACGCGCCTTCCCTTTCAAAGAGGCCACACCGTCTTTTAAGGTATAACTGCCATCGCCATTTTGGATAAAATCATCGGTTGTATAAATACCATCGTATTGATAGCCATAAAACAGTCCGACCGTATTATTGAGCTCCGTCCAGAAATCGACACGAGAGCTCAAATTGGTGCGCATATAATCACGGTCGCCACCGAAGAGTGATAATACTTTCGATCGGTTAAAGGAGATATTTAAACTTGTTGTCCACTGAAAGTCGTTTGAACGAACATTCACTGTATTTAGCAGGAACTCAAAGCCTCTATTTCTGATGGAAGCCACATTTTGATTTTGGCTGGTATAACCCGTAGAAGTGGGTATAGCCACACTAATAAGCAAGTTCTTGGAGATGTTATTATAATAGTCGGCCGTTAGTGACACCCGATTCTTAAGAATAGAAAAGTCTAAGCCAATATTGGTGGTCTGTGTCTTCTCCCACTGCAAGAGTGGATTACCCAATTTATCTGTCGGTTTTAATCCATTAACCTCTACATTGTCAATGGCATAAGTGGTGGATTGATACAAAGTGGTATAAGTATTATTCCCGATATCACAATTTCCGGTTGTCCCATAACCTACCCTGAACTTCAGCTGGTCGAAGAAATCGATGTTCTCCATGAACTGCTCTCGATCAATGTTCCAAGCAGCGGACGCAGAAGGTAAAGTGCCCCACTGCCGACCGGGCATAAACTTCGATACACCGTCGCGTCGAATCGTGGCCGTTAATAGATAACGATCATCGTAGTTATACATCAAACGGGCAAAGCCGGAAACCAAGCCATAGCGTGATTTATCAGAAGAAGGACGGTCGATCCTTCCTGCCATACCGACGTCATTCAAGCCGAAATTATTTTCAGGAAATTCATAATACGTATTGTTTAACGACATCGACTCCTCATAAGTTGTCTCCTGTCCTAATACCGCATTGAAATTATGTTTATCATACGTTTTTTTCCAAGAAAGGGTATTGACGATCTGCCATATAAATTTCTCACTGTTGTTACGACTACCGTAGGGCCCTTTATTATTTTGTGCCGTTCGCGTACGACCATCATCCCAGTAATCACTGCGTGTTTGTGTCCATTGGTAGCTTCCAGCGGTACGAAACGTGAAATCCTTAAGAAAATCCACATTCAAGCCCATATTGACTCCCGCTAAACGGGCATATTTCGTTTGGGTAACCGCATCATTTGTAATAATCGGATTATAGATATCGTATTGGGAATCCTCTGCCTGCAGCTCTTCTGCTATATCACTTTGGATCAATTGTTCGTCCGTAAATCGGATACCACCCGTTGGAGGCTGCAAAACAGACATTTTGAGCATGCCGCCTAAAGAACCACCTCCCTCTGTTTTGGTGGCTTGCAAGTTTGTGTTGAAATCAAGACTAATCCCTTCGGCCAATCGCTGGTTGAATTTAGCACGGACACTATTTCTTTCATAACCCGTTTTTGCAAGAATTCCATCCTGCCCGGTGAAGTTATAACTGACCATAAACTTCGTTTTCTCAGAACCACCGTTAATATTAACGTTATGGTTCTGCAAAATAGCTTGATCCCCAAACACTAAATCCTGCCAATCGATGCCAGCCCGTGACCCATAGTCGCGTGCAATCCGATCGTAAGCTCCGGTATAGAAGTCGCTGCTCGACACATCACCACCAAACATGTTCGCCCACTGGCTTTCCTTTCCCGCAAGTGTCTGAAATTCATACTGATATTTCACATACTGTTCTGTGCTCAGTAGATCAAGCTTACTGCTCAGCTTTTCAAAACTGAAATATGTGTTATAATTTACCTCGGTTTTACCGGATTTACCTGACTTGGTAGTGATTAGAATTACACCATTAGCACCGCGTGCACCATAGATGGCGGTGGCTGACGCGTCCTTCAAGACTTCGATCGATTCGATGTCGTTGATATCAACATTACGTAATGCGTTTTCCATTTGAAAGCCATCCACAATATACAAGGGGTTGGTTCCTTGCGTTATGGAAGTCCCGCCGCGGACAGTGATATTAATATCAGCACCAGGTGCCCCACTTTGCGTCACTACATTAACCCCAGCAACCCTACCGGTAATCGCTTGTGCTGCGTTGGTTACCGGTATATTCCTGATTTCGCTCCCTTTGACCGTACCAACGGCGCCCGTTAAATCCCGTCTTCTCGCCGTTCCGTAACCAATGACGACCACTTCATCCAAACCTTGACTATCTTCTTCCAATGACACGGTTGATACTCCTTTTGCAGGGACTTCCTTACTGAGGTATCCCATAAAGGAAAAAACCAGCACGGCATCTTCACCGGCTTGTAAGACAAAATTTCCGTCCGCATCGGTAGTAGTTCCTTGCTTTGTGCCTTTGACAAAGACAGATACACCGGGCAGCGATGCGCCATCCTGACTACTAATTACTTTTCCACGAACAGGTTGTTGCGAAAAAGCGGAGGGCAACAGTGCATAAAACAAAAGAACAGTAAGTAAACAGTAAGTCCGCAAGGCATTGATGCGCCAAGGTAACTTTAATTGCCCTACATACATTTTAGTAATTTTTCGGTTCATAAGTTTAGTTTATTAGATTACATTAGTTGAATCGGGATATATCCGTTCAATAATTAATTCGCCTAACAAGTAATGCTAAAATCGAATGATATTGGTTAGTTTATGTCGATTAGGTATTTGTTAGCTGAGCGCAATATTAAAGAGTGAAGAAAGCCTCCGCGTCCTGTAGTGTCCTGCTTAAGGAAACCAAGAGCATCAAAAAAGCTGCTGACATAACAATAAAGCCACTTTTTAACTGTAGGTTAAACTACGCAATCGTTTCCGGAATTGTTGAATAGTTAAGTTGTTAAATAGTTGAGTAGTTAAGTAGTATTGCCTTTAGGGGTGCCTCTGCTCACAACTGGCAATTCGCAACCCACAACTAAAAACCGGCAACTAATAACCAATAACTAATCCGTTAGTACATTTACCTTCGGCATCTCAAATTGTTTGTTTTCCCCATTCACTTTTGGAGTTCCGAAGTAAAAATAAACCTTTCTTTCGATGAGCTTTCCGGAGAGGTGATTCAGTTCGCTTTGCGGTCCCAGTCCTTTGGTATCAGTGGTCATATTCAACGCAAGTTTAGTACCAATAGGCGGTATCGCATCCAAAAAAGAGATATCCCCGACAGGTAGATCCGGATGTGGCTTTGCGCCGGTTAGTCCGTAAAAATCAAACAGGCGTACATATTGGTCTTCCGTTGGAAAAGACATATAGAACTTACCTTCTACGGTGTTCATTTCCATCCAAGTAACATCCGCGTAATAACCCTTAAATTCGGGATAGCGCCAAGGATAACTACCCGTTTGCGTATTATTATTCCGATTCTTCCAAACACCATACGTAGTGCCTTGCAGCCTGTTTTTCCATACACGGTAGGGACCTTTACCAAGCCACTTTACACCCAAAACAAAATTTTCGGGGTAAGAAAAGCTGATGCCGGCGAAAGGTTGATCACCACTTAACGCGTAAGCGTAGTCCATTTCGAGCCATCCCGATTTATCCATCTTCCATTTGATATACTTTAAATCACCGTTGCATGACGCTTCCACAACAGCAATATGACCTTCCCGGTAATGCTTTACTGATACGGCCTTTGCTTGTCCGCTCACTAAAACAGGCCCGTCTTTAAAAGAAAGTGCTTTACTATAAGCATTCGCTAAATGCGCCAATAGACCTGTATTTTTATGAATTGAGACCGTTATACCATTGGCCGTTAACTGTATCAGGCTATCCTTTTCCTGCATGTTAACTGTTCCGTCGATGGGCTCATCAAATTGATGAACCGCGAGTTGCTCATTAGGTTTGATTTTCCATACCCAACGACAGATCTCATTCCCTTGGGAGTCGAATGCCGTTAAAGCCAGGGCATCTTCGTTAGACCAATTTGCTGGTAAATCAATAGACAAATGACCGGTTGCTAAAGGTGCAATAGCGGGAAACCTGCCCTTTCCGCTTGATACAGTGGTAGAGCCTTCACCATTTTGTAAGAGTTTGTCAAAATTTAAGAGTTCCCATTTAAAAGTACACTGATTCAGGTTCGTAAAATGATAGCGATTTTCTACTGAAATACGCCCATCAAAATCAGGAGGAAGTTCCTTCCCGTCGATTTTAATAGGTGCATAAATTTCCCGGATCGCATTCACACTTCCCTCGTGCTCACGATGGGGACCTACTAAACCATCGGGCGCGTTGACGCCATTGACGTCAATCATATTTTGCTCATCTGTACGAACTAATCCCTCATCCACCAAAGCCCAAAGGAAACCGCCCGCGCCTCTTTTAGCCTTCCAATGCAGCTCCCATATGTCGGCGAGCCCGGCGGCTCCACCACCGTCATCTTGTGCATGTAGAAATTCAGTGGGCATATAGATATTCGTATCCGCTAAAATCTTCTGCGTACTGTAATAATCTTCATAATGATTACAATCGATCCCATTAAAATCATTGCCAGGACGATGATGCGCGTGAATTACCGGTCTTTTCGACAGGTCGTAATGCCCATATATGGTGTCTAGATCAAAATTATGTCCGCCTTCATTCCCATTGCTCCAAAAGATAATGGATGGATGATTTAGGTCGCGCAGAACCATTTCCTTTACCAATTTTGTTCCCACCGGTGTTGCATAAGCCTTTTGCCAGCCCGCTAATTCATCGATAACATAGAGTCCTAAAGAATCGCAGATATCCAAGAAAGACTGATCGGGCGGATAATGTGAGCAACGAACGGCGTTCATGTTCATATATTTCATCAGCTTCACATCCTCCAAGTCAATACGAGCATTTACTGATCGTCCCGTTTCGGGCCACCATACATGTCGGTTTACTCCTTTCATTTTGATCTTCGTCCCATTCAGGTAAATGCCGTTCTGCTTGCGTATTTCAATGGTACGAAAGCCAAATTGCTGCTGCGTTAAGTATACCAACTTCCCATTTTTATAGAGCTCAGTTCTCGCACGGTAACGGTTAGGGCTTTCGGCGGTCCACAAAGCAGGATTACTCACTTTGGTATTAAAAGACACGACGGAATCCCCTTCCCTGGCCAAAGCTTCCAGCATATCCACCGTTTTGCCTCGTTGATCAATAATACTCGCCTTCACTTTCATTTGTGCGGATATTCCTTCAAGGTGAGCTTGCATACGAAAAGAACCATCAGCCTTTGCGTCAATGGCTACATAGTCAATAAATGATGGCGGTACTATTTCCAGATACACCGGGCGAAAAATTCCGCCGAGAATCCAGTAATCGGCTAGTCGTTCGGCATTATTAACGGACGGATCCCCGGACATCTTACTAACTGTAACTTCCAATTGGTTTTCCTTTCCGTAGCGGAGCTTGTCACTTATATCATAACGAAAGCGATAAAAAGCGCCCTGATGGATCGGGCCGGCGGATTGGCCATTTATTTTTACCTCAGCATCGGTCATTACCCCTTCAAAG
This sequence comes from Olivibacter sp. LS-1, assembly GCF_008245145.1. GTDB lineage: Bacteria > Bacteroidota > Bacteroidia > Sphingobacteriales > Sphingobacteriaceae > Olivibacter > Olivibacter oleidegradans. The sequence continues at coordinate 6,226,225 of NZ_CP041643.1, forward strand.
ACAATAAATATTTTTTCCCCCTTCCATTGTTCATTAACCGGAAAAGTATGTCGATATACTCCTTTCTCGTCATGAAAGCGAAAGTTTTTGCCATAGGTAACATAATCCCTTCCATAATTATAATGCCCATACCCCTGTTGTTCCCAATGAGCCGGAACAGCAATTTTTCCCCATTTACCACTCTTCCGTCCGCCCGAGCACCAAAAGTCCCACTTCACCGTATGTTCATTATCTGTACCGGATAGATACTGAACCCGCTTTTCGACTTCTTGGGAAAAAGCGGTGTACAGACCAAAGGTCATGAAAATAAAGAGTAAGAAGGTTTTATGTGCGATAAGCATGCTCCGGCATTTATTTATAAGCATTGTTTATATACGTTAAAAATAAAAGAATGAGGTTAAAAGACTATCCTGACGCGTCCTGCCACCATCTATTTAATTACCTTAATACCTTTCGGCGCCTTTACGGTAGACTCAATCGTCCCGTTAGCTCGCTTACTATGCCGAATTTCAATCAGCCCGTACGGAGTAGGAAAAGTACCTTCTACCCATTGCAAGTCACCCAGATGAGGTTCGACTTTGATGACCTTACAGCCAGCTTCCAAAATCTTCACACCAAGTATATGTTCACTCATCCAAGCGGTAGGCCCGGATGCCCAACCATGGCAAAGGCTATGTCGAAACCCGGGATAGCAATAGGCACCGAAATCTCCGTGTATATCCTTTTTACCTGGTACCGGTACCTCGTCAATGCGCGTAGCATTTTTTGTCCAATCCAAATTAAAGTCTTCCCAAAAGGTAGTAGCGCCCATGTCCAACATGCCCCCCCAATATTGGCGAATGATATCCATGGCTTGCTGATATTGTCCGGCTTTTGCTTGTGCCTGTAACATATAATAGCCATAAAAGGTAGAGAAATCTTTAGCGCCGCCAACCGAAACTACTTCATTACAAGCTTTCTCCGGATCAATAAGCCCGGCTATAGCCATTAAGGAAGCAGCCTGCTTTAATTGATGATGATCTTTTACATATTTATTCATACGTGCAACACAGGCTTCTGCTTTCTTTGCAGCAATCGGTTGTTTTAAAATTTCACATAATTTGACAGCATCTTGCATCGCCCAGACGATGAGCGCTCTATACCCCGCCTCTACTCCTTCCTTATTGGGAGTAGACGGCCAATCTAAAAAGCGTTCCGCAGCTAGATTCTCTCTGCCTTCAGCATCAACTTTACTGTCAATTAAATCGATCAAGCCCAAAATATAGTTTTGATGTTTCCTTAGAAAATCAATATTCCCATTGTATTTATACCAATCGTGCTGAATAATCAGGTACCATAAAGAGTATGCACTCATGCCGTTCATCCATTGCGGCAAGGGATATTGTTGGCAAGCCAAATCCAGGGTTTTTGGCACCACGTCATTGTCACCGAACACTCGTGCAATGGTAGATACTTCCGGATGCATATCACCTAGCCATATCAAACGATCCCGTTTAATACCATCCCACAAATACTCTTGCATATTCAGATGCACAGTATAGGCTCCCGTTAGCCAAATTTTATTGAGCCGTTCATCGTTACTTTTAAATGATCCCAAATAAGGTATATCACGGTATCGCAAAATTGCCCTCGCTTCTTTAATATGGATGGTGGTATTCTTCTGCAATAGGTCAATACGAACAAAGCGGAACCCCGTATTGCCGAGTTCTATTAACCCATCCCGAGGTATTTCCATGATAATATCTCGCTTGGCATGGTCGTCAGTCGAATACCCAACTCCCCATTCATAATTTCGGGTTTGGCTATTGCACTCCCCTACCGATTCGCCAAAACGAATACGGACCAAAGATGGTTCGCGACGTGTAGAGCCTCCCAATACAAGCTGTATCCCCCCGTGTATTTCCTTTCCATAATCCAATAAGATGGAGGCGGTCTCATTTTGGTTACTCACCATTTCGCACATATTTTTTTTACCGAGTTCGGTCTGGCTATTCCCTATCTTTAAGAGTTCATTTTCATTTGTTACCAAACTGCCATCTCCAGCATATTTCCAAACAATCCGTTGGGGTGATATAAAAATCCGTGTCAATTCATCTTTTTGTATTTTTCCATCATATATTGATTCAAATACCGGGGGTAACTGTGCATATAATATGGAAGAGGCACAAGTCCATAGACATAGCTGGATTGTGAGAAGGAATGATTTCATACTTATTATGTTGGCTTTAATCGGTTTTTACTGTGTATATAATGACTTAAAGCAAACATACACATAAACGCTATGCAATCGCAACCTGCGCCGTCCTGACTTAGGGGGTTCCTTTTTAAAAAAGGAAAAATTAATTTGTCGCTTAATGGCAGCGACACCGCCAACTACTTTCTTTTCCGCAAAGAAAGTAGTCAAAGAGCCGACCGTAGCGAGTCCATGAACACCTTTGAAAATAATTAAGTAGTGAATAAACTCGCCGCTGCAAAATTTACAGGAATGTTAGTGCCTCCCACTGCATGACGTAAATTTTGGAGGCGGCATTGTCGAAAGCGAAAAGTATTTGCTTCTAACCAAACCTGCCATAGTTTACAGATCTTAAATCGTTTACAAAGTATTACACTGCTTGGCAGAATCTCTTCATTCTACTGAAATATCGCCTAGGAAATTTGCGGTTTGTAAGTTGATGCACTACCATTGTAGCAAACAATAACGAATAAAAGTGATTAAAAAAAACGTTCTTTTAATATAAACACCTTCTGCTGTATGTTAAAAGCGAATTTATTAAAGCGTGTGTACTCTATGTCTTGATACTTATGTCTCGATACTTATATCTTGATACTTATCGGCTTGAAAAAAATCGAAGATAACAATTGAACAATATCGAATTCTCATTACTTTAGCAAAAGTAAACGACAACCTTGCTATAATGGCATTATTAAACTTAAATTATGACTATGCGATTTATTTATTTATGGGCGTTTCTACTATTTGTAATTGTTTTTCGAGTAACTGCCCAGCCCAGCGAGCAATTTATTAAGGTGATAGTAGCACCCGATCATGAGAACTGGGAATACAAGCTAAATGAACCGGTGAAATTCACGGTTACCATTCTTCAAAATGGCAATCCATTAAAGAATATTCCTTTACGTTATGAGCTCGGCCCGGAAAAAATGCCAGCACTTAAGAAAGATTCGCTGTTGTTGACGTCCGCGTCCTATACCGTTAAAAGTGAAGGCATGAAGCAGCCAGGCTTTCTTCGCTTAACTGCCTATGCCTATGTAAATGGCAAAGCATATAAAGGCCTTGCCACCGCTGGATTTACACCGGAACAAATTGAACCAACAGCCCAACTGCCGAATGATTTTGTCGCATTCTGGAATCAAGCCAAGAAAGAACTGGCCGGAATTCCGCTAGATGCAAAGATGACGCTATTGCCCGAACGATGTACGGAAAAAGTGAACGTCTATCATGTCAACATGCAGAACTATGGTAATTCCAGGCTTTACGGTATTCTGTGCATCCCTAAAGCAACGGGCAAATACCCCGCTATTTTAAGAGTTCCGGGCGCCGGCGTTAGACCTTACAATGGCGACATTGCAACCGCCGAGAAGGGATTTATAACCCTAGAAATAGGCATTCATGGCATACCGGTAAACATGGACCCTGAACTTTATGCCAGTCTCCGTTTGGGTGGGTTGGGGAACTACTTTAATTATAACTTAGATAATCGGGACCGCTTTTACTATAAACGCGTATACTTAGGTTGCGTGCGAGCGAATGATTTCATTACTTCATTACCTCAGTTTGATGGTGAGCAACTGGCAGTGATTGGCGGCAGTCAGGGCGGAGCACTTGCGATTGTAACCGCTTCGTTAGATGCTCGTGTCAAATTTTTAGCTTCCTATTACCCCGCACTAAGTGATTTAACAGGATACCTAAAAGGCCGAGCCGGTGGCTGGCCACATTATCTCGATTCAGCGAGCCGGGAAGTTAATAATACGAAAGAAAAGCTACAAACAATGGGTTATTATGATGTTGTCAATTTTGCAAGACAACTTAAAGTGCCTGGTATTTATTCATGGGGGTTTAACGATGAAACCTGTCCGCCAACTTCTTTATATGCCGTGTATAACGTAATCCAGTCTCCAAAAGAACTCTATCTTGCTTTAGAAACCGGACATTGGACTTATAAAGAACAGAATGAGGCAGTAGGTGAATGGCTGGAAGAAAGGCTTATTAAATAGCGGAAATTTAGTAAATGAAGCCAACATAACGGTACAGGATGAAAATCAATTGAAATATATTTTTTTTTGTGTAACCGGAGTTTTATTTTTATAAACCGATAATCCTTGCCTTACAAGTCAAAAACGCAAAAATTGGAAAGAGATACACAGATATTGAAGTGTTGGAAGCAAGTGCTTTTTGAAAGCAATGTCAATGCCTTTGAAGCATTATTCCGCTTGACCAATGCCAATTTTATTAAATTCTGCCAACAGTATATTAGCGATCGGGAGACATCAGAGGAGATTGTTTCAGACGTTTTTGTAGATTTATGGCTTAATCGTAGTAAATTGGAGCATGTTAAAAAGCCCGAGGTCTATCTCCTAATTTGTGTAAAGAATAAAGCACTCAATCATTGGAAAAAAAAATCTTCCATGCAGTTAGTGTCACTAGACGAAGAAACAAACGAAATAATTGATGCCTATCGCCCCGACGAAGAACTGGAAAGGAAAGAACTTTTTATGCAGTTAGATCGGGCGATAGGCTCTTTACCCCATCAATGCCGCGTCATCTTTAAGCTCGTTAAGGAAGATGGAATGAAATGCGCTGAAGTGGCCGAAATTTTGAATATTTCGGTACGCACGGTACATGCACAAATCTACCGAGCCATGACCAAATTAAACACCGTCATGACCAAACACCAAGCGTCTGATGCTGCAATAATTATTAAGAACATTGCTTCAGCCATCGCGCTGTTTCTTTTTCTACAGAGCAGCTGTTTTTGAAAAAAAGGATTTATTTAGTCAACCTTTATTTAACGTATGTTCTTTTCCTTAGATGAAAAGAACCAAAATCAAGGCGGTGTAGGCTACCTTGCACCTGATTGCAAAGCATCCATTCCGCGTATTGGAGCCGTTTCACTTCCTCAATCCGCTTGGATACTGCGATATAAACAGACGTGCAAATGCTTTGCTGCTCGTTGCGTTGGTATCCTCCAAGGCCGTTTTTTCCATACACGGGGCCTTGTTGGCTGCCTGCAAAAGCCCTCCGTTCTGCTAAAATATCGCCTAGGAAATTTGCGGTTTGCAGGTTGAAGCACTACCATCGTAGCAAAGTTCCAAGCGATGAGTTTATTCACATATTGTTTATTTCATTAGGGGTTCATGAGCTCGCCTTGCTCGGTTTTGCGTCACTTTTTGCGGAAACCACGAAGTAGCATGAGTGCCTTTTAAAACAAACAATAACGAATAAAAGTGACTAAAGAAAAGGTTCCTTTTATTTCACCGCTTTCTTATCATTTACAATGATATTCTTCAATTGTAAACCTCTGATGAAGTCAAACACGACACCACTTTCATTCGGCGTTGAAACAGTTAAATTTTCAAACGTAAAATTGGAAAGCGTGTACTGTTTCGAAGATTTGATATGGAGGAAGCGATCACAAGCTACCTTACAGTTACGCATAGTCAAATGGCTCACGGAAGATTTGGGCTCCGGTTGCCCTTTCAAATCAAAAAACTGCGTCCATGCATCTATGGAAAGAAAGTTACGTGCAGTCCCGGTAATATCTTCTACCCATATATTTTTATGTTTTTGCGGTGTGTCGGGCCGCATCTTCAATCGAAGCACATAAGAGGTATTTTTCACAGTACAACGCCTCATAATGACGTTATCACTAAAAACCGATTCGCTACCCAATGTAAGAGACGGACAGTTTTCAATCGTATTGTCTTCTATGATGATATTGCGATTAGCCCCATTATTTGGGTCCTTATCGGCTGTCGGCCCTTTACCACCCTTTAAGCAAATACCATCATCATTTACTGATATATAGCAGTTTTTTATTAACACATTTTGGCATACATCCAAGTCAATGCCATCCGAGCTTGGTGCGCGAACCTCACTTCCATTATTTGAACCTGCAAGAATGCGCACACCCAAAATCTTTAGGTTTTCGCATTTGTAATAATGCGAGGTCCAGAAGGGCGAGTTAAGCAACTGAACGCCTGATACCTGTACATTTTTACTATTCGATATGTATAATAGCCGCGGGCGCTGTTCGTCCATATTAGTACATTTCGGATTCCACTCGCGGCGAAGCCAGAACGCCTGCCAATAACGTAATCCATTGCCGTTGATTATCCCTTTTCCTGAAATCGTAAATCCATCCAAACCATCGGCATTGATCAAGGCCGCAAAATATTTCAGCGACTGTCCTTCAATACGGGTAGTAAGCACTTTAAAATCAGCAATATTGTCACTGCATTTGAGCGTCGCATCTTCGTCTAGGTATAGATGTGTTTTAGGTTTGAAGAAGAGTGATCCCGTAAGGAAAACGCCTTTTGGAATAACAATAACACCACCACCATTTTCAGACGCCTTGTCAATAATTTTTTGGATACTTTCTGTTTGTACGAGGGTGCTATCGTTTTTTACACCATGGTCAGTAATGATATATTTTTCCCCGAGCGCATTCGCTTCGATCCTATTTGTATCTGAAAACCAAGCCGGAATAGGCGTTCCATCCGGAAAATTTTGCGCGAATAAATTCCCGGTATTTTTGAAACCAAGGAAATAGAAGAATAACATGAAAGCTAAAATGATCAGGTTTTTATCTTGCATTTTTTCTAATGATTATAATAAGGTTAGTGCCTAGCTGCCATTTGCATTTATTCCAAAAAAAGGGTGTTCTTTTGTTAACTGCAACCTGTGCTGTCCTGATATATTTTAAAGAAATAACATTTTTTTATTTTCTTGTAGGTAATTTCTTCAAAAAATTTGTCCTCTCCATATACAGGTATAAACCGCATATGTCACAGGATCGATTCATAACATTGATAACAAAAGAATTCACCAATGAATTAACAGCATCAGAGGTGAGCGAATTAGCAGGCTTGCTCCAAGATCCTTTGCTTAAGGCGCGGTACGATTTGTTCAAAGCTTATCTATCTAATAATCAATCCGACCACTCATCGGACGAGCGTGTCTTTAACAAGATCCGGACAAAAATCGCACAGCAGGAAGCGTTCCCTATTTCTTCGCAAAAAAGTAAGAACAAACGGTATCTATGGAAAGTTGCTGCCGCCGTTTTTGTGCTTATTATAGCTTCTATTGCAATTATGACCTATCTCGTCGGAATTTCTACGCGGCAAATTGCCTACACTGAACGAGCAGCTAAGAAAAGTTTTACTTTACCCGACGGAAGTAAAGTAGTCTTAAATGCGGAAAGCAAGCTCATCTACCCCAAAACATTTAAGGATAAGCAACGACAGGTTACCTTGGTGGGAGAGGGATTTTTTGACATTGCTAAAGACCCCAAACATCCCTTTATTATCCATACCGAACAAATGGATATTAAGGTGCTGGGAACATCGTTTAACCTTAAATCTTATCCTGATGACCCGTTTAGCGAAACAACCTTATTGACAGGGGCTATAGAGGTAACGTTAAAGGATCGACCCGCTGACCGACTTACATTAATGCCTTCTGAAAAACTGATTGTCAGGAATCCGACTGCCAAAGATGAACTTCCGGAAAGCAAGTCGAGTGCCATAACCCAAATTACGCATTTACAAAAGATGGACAATACAGTAATAGAAACCTCATGGATATTCAATAAGCTTATTTTCGCAGAACAATCTTTTGTGGATGTATCCAAAATGCTCGAAAGAGCTTATGACGTAAAAATTGACTTCAAAAACCAACACCTGAAGCAACTAAAGTTCACTGGCCATTTTGAGCGGGAGTCGGTAACGGACATTTTAAATGCCCTACGTTTAGTTGAACCATTTTCTTACACCATGCAAGACAAAAAAATACTTATTTATTAAAACTACGAACAGCTAACCATTAACAAAACATTATGAAAACTGAATTAGGACCCGATTAAAAAGCAACGGGGACTCGCCATCCCCGCTACATTAAAGACGATTGTAATTAATGCAGACTGCTTTGACCGGGAGTCTGCTTTTGACCATCCTTAAGATTTTTAAAGTTATGAAATTTTTCAGACACCATCGAGGTGTTTCGGGGATTTATTGCCTCAAAAAGCCAATTCTTATTATGAAATTAACATTTGCATTGATTGTGTATTTCAACTTTCAAATGTTAGCAGCGGGATATTCCCAAACCAAGGTTACCTTAAATATCGGAAAGGCCGGTTTTAAGGAAATCATCTCGGAGATTGAGAAGAAAAGCAGCTATCGATTTGTATTCAGCGAAAGGAATATTCCTCTTAAACAATATGAGAATTATTCCGTGCAAGATAAAGATGTATTAACGGTTGTTAATGATCTCCTTAACAACACCCCGTTTACACTACAAATTTTACCCGATCAACTGCTAGCCATTGTTCCGAAAAATCCGATACGAGCCGATATTAAGATTACAGGTAAGGTTGTGGATGAAACCGGACAAGTACTAGCTGGTGCGACGGTAAAGGTAAAGGGTATCAACAGAGAGGTGTCAACGGATAACAATGGTGCCTTTGTAATTGAAGCGGCCAGCGATGCTGTTTTGGTAATTTCCTACTTAGGCTATAATACGATAGAGATGCCTGTTTGGGGAAAAACATCACTCACTATACAGCTTTCGTCAGCCGGACAGGATCTGAATGAGGTGGTGGTTGTAGGTTATGGCACGCAGCGAAAAGCCGACGTTACCGGATCAATAGCCTCCGTAAGCTCAACCGCCATTGCACGAGCTGCTACCCCCGACGCTGCCGGTGCCTTACAGGGCCAGGCGCCCGGTGCGGTAGTGGTAAAAAATGTAGGGAAACCAGGTTCGGGTTACAACATCACTATCCGGGGGATCAGTTCTTTTAGTGGCCCAAGTTCACCTTTGTTTGTGATCGACGGAATTCCTACTACTTCGGGATTAAATGATTTGAACCCGGCAGATATTGAAAAAATAGACATTTTAAAAGACGCATCGGCTACCGCTATTTATGGCTCCCGCGGTGCTAAAGGGGTCGTTATTGTAACCACCAAACGAGGGAAGGAAGGAAAAACCACTATCTCTTATGATGGTTATATGGGAATAAGAAAGCCGGTTAATTTGCCCCGCATGTTCAACGGTCCGGAATATGTAGAGCTCCGTACCCAACAGTTTCTAGCGACGGGGAGAGATACCTCACGCACGAATGCAGCGTTTTTCACACCTGAACAATGGGAAAATATAGACGCAGGAAGGTTTACAGATTGGCCTTCTCTCTTGCTAAAAAATGGTTTGCAAATGAATCATAATATATCTGCAAGCGGAGGAGATGAGAAAACCCAGTTTGCTTTTGGCGCCGGTATACTAAGCGAAGAAGGCAATGTGAGCCCCGAAGATTTTAAACGCTATTCCTTCCGCGGAAGTGTTGACAGACAGATCAATGAGAAGTGGAAAGCAGGCATGAGCTTCTATGCTGCACAGAACCTACAAAACCTAGGCAGTTATGAATCACTTCGTTCAGCGTATCGAATGCCACCTACTGTATCTCCTTACGACAACAATGGCAATAGGGTATTCCGTGTACTAGGAGGAGATGGGGTTATCAACCCTTTATTTGATCAAGAAAACGATATTCGTCAAAACCGATCCATTCGGGCATTTGGTCAACTTTATATTCAAGTAAAGCCTGTTGCCCACCTCACCTTAAAAACGACTTTTTCACCAAGCTTGGACATAGGCCGAGGAGGTTGGTATTTTGGTGCGCTATCCAAGGAGGGCGCAGGCAATGGAGGTTACGCGCAGGCAAGGGACTACGACACGAATGAACAAATAAACTGGCTTTGGGATAACCAAGCAACTTATGAGCGAGAGCTTAATGGAGGGCATAAATTGACCGTTACAGCCATACAGAGTATGCAGAAGGACCGCCTGGAAACCAGTGGAATCGATGTCTACAATTTACCTTATAATTCTTTGTGGTACAATGTAGGTTCGGCAACAAATACCGACTTCAACGGAACCTTCCGTGGACCTACCGTAAGTTCCGGCTATACAAAATATACTTTAGCTTCTGCACGGGCCCGTATTAATTATAGTTATAAAGATAAATATCTCTTAACCGCATCGGGTACATGGGATGGTTCTTCAAGATTTGCAGAAGGCAATCAATGGGGCTTTTTTCCTTCCACATCTTTTGCCTGGCGATTGTCGGAAGAGAGCTTTGTCAAAAAAATAAATGCCATTAATGACTTGAAATTACGATTAAGTTACGGTGCTTCCGGAAACGACCGAATAGACTCCTACACTACACAAGCAACACTTGGAGCATCCACTTATTTTTTCGGAAATTCCCTTATACAGGGCTATTCTCCTAATCGTTTAGCGAACAAAGCATTAACTTGGGAAACGACGAAAGAAATCAATTTAGGATTAGATTTTGCTTTGCTACAAAACCGCATTTATGGAACGATCGACCTATATAACCGAAAAATCGACAATATTCTATTAAACCGCAATCTGCCGGCACCTTCGGGATGGAACTTTGTTACAGACAACTTGGGCAAACTGAGAAACAAAGGAATTGAAATCGGATTGAGTACCGTTAATATTCAAACAGACAAATTTTCGTGGAAAACCGATTTCGTTTTCGATGCTAACAAAAATGAAATACTGGAAACAGCCAATGGTAAAAACGATGACATTGGAAACCGTTTGTTTATTGGGCAACCCGTTCAGGTAAATTTTGACTACGTTTTTGACGGTATTTGGCAAGAAAGTGAACGAAGCCTTGCCGCACAATATAATCAACTCCCCGGCCAGGTCCGCGTAAAAGACATAGACAATAATGGTGTCATCAATGCCAGCGATCGGCAGATTATTGGTAAGCGAGTCCCCAACTGGACAGGTTCGATTGCCAATACATTCCGCTACGGTAACGTGGACCTTTATGTGCTGGCTTATACCCGACAAGGCGAGCAGTTTAGTAGCTCGTTTGATGGTTCTTTTATGAATTACAATCAGATTTATAACCAGGTAAAAGTAGATTATTGGACACCAAGCAGTCCCTCTCAGGCCCATTTTCAACCTGGTAACCCAGGTCCTTTTGTAAATGCAGCCTATTATCAAAAGACAAATTTCGTCCGAATCAGCAACATTACTTTAGGTTATACTTTTCCAAGCGGCCTTATCGAAAAGCTTAAACTAAACCGCTTACGGGTTTACGCAACGGCTACGAATCCATTTTTGTTTACTAATTACAAAGGATATGATCCCGAGTGGGCCATTCAAAACACTTATGGGACCGCTGTAAGTACTGCTACCTATCTTTTTGGGGTAAATCTTTCCTTTTAAAATTGAATCAAATGAAGAAGAAACTTATCATTATAGTTGTCATAATCTTTGCGGGATTCACTTCCTGTAAAAAATTTCTGACCGAAGAAAATTTAAGCGGCATTACTGCAGAAAATTACTATACTAATGCGGCCGGCTACGAATCATTAATTAACTCCTGCTATGCTTCGCTTAGGGGTATCTATAGCCCTAACCCTAATTTATTTGAATGGGGAACCGACATCACCACAAGAGGCGAAATAGAACTGGTAAGTGGGCAGGCGAATGAGGTCCCCGCCATTCAGCTTAACGAATACCGCTCATTAACCGCTGACAATGTTCCCATCGACACTTTTTTCACAGTAGCCTACAGAGGAATACAACGTTGCAATACAGCGGTTAATCGAGCGGAGGGTATTCCTGATTTAGCAGAAAACATCAAAAATAGAAGACTTGCGGAAGTACGTTTTTTACGCGCTTATTTTTATTATTTACTGGTCGAAAATTTTGGAAATGTACCTATTGTGCAGGAAGAGATCAGTTCACCGGTTACGCATTTCGCTCCCAATTCTGAACAAGAGGTATATGATTTTATGATTGCCGAATTAAATGTCGCCTTACCTAATTTAGAGGCAAACCCCGCAAGCACAGAACCGGGAAGGGCAACGCAAGGGGCCGCCCGGCATTTGCTTGCATTGTTATATTTAACACGTGGATATAAATCCTTCGGTGAGGCGGCCGATTTTGAGCGTGCCGCCCAACTGGCAGAAGAATTGATTGGCAGTTCTTATTACGCACTAATTCCAACTTTTGCCGAAGTATTTCAACCTGGTAATGAACTGAATAGAGAAATCATTTTCGCTGTTCAGTATGGAGCACAGCCGGGATACAATGGTAACGGCCAAAACATCCTATTCGGCTGGCGATATTGGCGCGAGAAAGGTTTTGACGAGGTAACCGGATTAAGAGATTACAACAGGCGGATTTCGAATTTTATGCCTACCCAATTTTTGTACACCTTATACAATACCACCAAGGATTCTCGCTACGATGCCACCTTTTTAAGTCGGTTTTATGCAACCAAAACAGACGGGGCGATACAGGCCGGTGACCTTCGTTATTATTTCCCCTACCCCGACCAACCTTTTACAATAGCCGATTCCATTGCGCTCAAGGCGTCCAATCCGAATGTTGAAATCATTCGCCTTGATAAATGGAAGCAAGCTTTTAACAATGTAGGAGGATTAGAGAAGTTTCCTATGATCAATAAGTTTTATGATCCAAATGCCGGTCTTCCTTATAACAATGAATTTGCCTACGCAAGTACAAAAGACGTATTCTTATTTCGATTGGCTGAAACCTATTTACTAGCTGCCGAAGCCTATTTTAAGCTCGGCCAGCTCGACAAAGCAGCAGAGAAGCTGAATGCGATCCGTCAACGTGCAGCAAAGCCTGGGCAGAACATGAACATCAATGCTGCAGATGTAAGCATCGATTTTATTTTGGATGAAAAAGCACGTGAACAGGCCGGGGAGTACAAAAGGTGGTTGGATCTTAAACGAACACAACGCTTAGCTCGTGCATTCGAATATAATATTTTAACAAAAATGGCAAACCCGGGAGGCCTAGTAGATAAATACTATCTACGTCCTATTCCGCAATCCGTTATAGATCGCGATACGGAAGGTTACCCGCAGAACCCCGGTTACTAACGAAATGAATCCAAGGGAGATATGGCATGCTTGCTTGGATTCATTATATAACACCTAAAAACAAGATGTTAATCATAATTAGACGCTTGGCTCAATCCATATTAATAATAACATTTGTACTGAGCACATCCATCACCTCGGCACAAAGCAGAAAAGCCTATAATGCCATTCACTCCGGTATTCCTTGGATGGACAATCAAGGCAAAACCCTGAGTGCCCATGGGGCAAACATCGTAAGGGAAAACGGTAAATATTATCTTTTTGGAGAATACAAAACTGATTCTGCTAATGTATTTAATGGCTTTTCTTGTTATTCGTCTACCGACTTATGTAACTGGAAATTTGAAAGCATGGCTCTTCCCGTGCAGCCAGCAGGCAAGTTAGGACCAAACAGGGTGGGTGAACGACCTAAAGTCATGAAATGCCCAACAGGCGAATACATTATGTATATGCATGTGGATACATTGGGGTATAAGGATCAATTTGTGGGTTACGCCACTTCTCCAAAAATTACCGGCCCTTACACTTTTCAAGGAGCTTTGCTTTTCGAAGGTAATCCTATTAGGCAATGGGATATGGGTGCGTTTCAGGATCGGGATGGATCCGGCTACGTGCTGATACACGGTGGCGAAATTTATAAGCTAGCAAACGATTATAAAAGTGTAAAAGAAAAGGTAAACGAAACCATGACGTCCGGATTCGAATCACCAGTTATCTTCCGCAAAGATAGTCTGTACTATTTTTTAGGTTCTAACTTAACGAGCTGGGAAAGAAATGACAACTATTACTTCACCGCTAAATCGCTACAAGGACCTTGGATAAAAAGAGGTCTATTAGCACCGGTAGGTTCCCTCACATGGAACTCGCAATGCACCTTTGTATTACCAATTGAAGGAACAAAAGACACTACTTATATGTATATGGGTGATCGTTGGTCTTTCCCCAAACAAAATTCTGCTGCTACCTATGTCTGGCAGCCGCTGATTGTTAATGGCACCTCCCTATCTATTCCGGTATACTTGGAAGCTTGGAATGTCGATGTTTCAACCGGAATGGCATCGCCAACGTTGTTGGAAGGTACAACTATCGAAAGTGCTAATATGCACAGAATAAAGTATTCGGGCAATTGGCAACAAGACACCCTGTCTTCACGAAGTTCTGATGTAAAAGGAGCTTCTTTCTCCATACAGTTCCAAGGTACGCAGGTTGGTTTTTATGGGATGGCACGCTCCAATGGAGGCTATGCGCTTGTAGAACTTCAAAACAGCAATGGACAAACCGTGTTTTCTTCTATCGTTGATATGTACTGCAAGTACCCCATTTCAACGCTCAAATTTCTGAGTCCTCGTCTTTCAAAGGATGATTATACCTTGACAGTTACCGTAATGGGCGAACGCGGCAACTGGTCAGACAAGCGAAAACGTCTTTACGGAAGTACAGGATACATGGTTTCACTGAATAAAATTGTAATTGATCAAAATGACCACTAATTGTAGCAAAGGCTTCGCTTTTTAACATACAGATGAAGGTGTTTATATTAAAAGAACCTTTTTGTTTTTCTTTTTTCCGCAAAAAAGAAACTAAAACCGACCGTAGGGAGCTCATGAGCGCCAAAAATGAACGGAACGCGAATAAACTCGCCACTTGGATCTCCTGCTGCAATGGTAGTGCATCAACCTGCAAAACCGCAGGATATCCGATGTGGCATTTCAAGTAGAACGGGGGGTTCCTGCGAATAACCAAAAAGGTATCGAGTGTCGGAAAAACGGCCTTGGGTTTATTCGCCCTTGTTTATTTTAAAAGGTGCTCATGAACTCATCACTACGTTCTTCGGTTTGTTCAACTTTTTGCCAAGAAACCTTCCGTAGGGAAGCTTGAATGCCTTTAAAAGTTAACAAATGATTAAAAAGGTTCCTTTTTTAGATTTTAAAAGCGAGATTTCTGTCAGTTGGAGCAATTTTATTGAAAATTAATCAATGTTTAATGTAACATTACTAAATAATGAATTTGAAAAAAAGTTTTTGTTTACTCATTCTCGTATTAACGATTTCCACCTGTGCCATAGCGCAAGACGATCTGTTTCCGTTCGTTACCAAAACAGACAAAGTATCGATTCTATACGATAAACAGGCTCCTAAACTAGATTCAATTATCGCGAATCTGCTTGCCGAAGATATCGAAAGAGTCACATCTTGCAAACCGCAGGTGTTTACCGAACTTTCCCAAGTAAGTGGAAACGTTATTGCTATAGGCAGTATACAATCTGCGATGATAAGAACAGTACTGCATAAAGACAATGACTTTACAGAAAAACTCAAGGGCAAATGGGAAAGCTTTGGATTAAATATCATAAATAAACCGACCAAAAACATATCGAAAGCACTGGTAATTGCGGGAAGCGATCCGCGCGGTACGGCATTTGGTGTATTTACGATCTCCGAGAAAATTGGCGTCTCCCCTTGGTACTGGTGGGCAGATGCGCCTGTAAAAAAGAGCAAAGAATTGATATTAAAACAGGAAAGTTACATTTCGAAATCACCAGCTGTTAAATACCGAGGAATCTTTATTAATGACGAGGACTGGGGATTACAACCTTGGGCGGCAAAAACTTTTGAGCCTGAAACCGGTGATATTGGCCCTAAAACCTATGCTAAGGTATTCGAATTATTATTACGGTTAAAAGCAAACCTTATATGGCCTGCTATGCACCCGAGTACGAAAGCCTTCTTTCATTACCCAGGTAATCGAAAAACGGCCGAAGACTATCAAATCGTTATCGGTTCCTCTCATGCTGAACCGATGCTCCGCAATAATGTAGATGAGTGGGACACAAAGGCGATGGGACACTTTAACTACCTTACTAACAAGAAGAGAATCCTTCAATATTGGGAAGGACGAATACAAGAAAGTAAAGGGATTGATGCTATTTATACACTAGGTATGCGTGGTATTCACGACGGCCAAATGGAGGGTGTGAATGATTTGAAAGAGGCTGTCCCCTTGGTACAAAGTATCATCCATGAGGAAAGAACCTTGCTTTCCAAGTATATTAACAAGGATGTAACAGCCGTACCGCAAGTTCTTACTCCCTATAAAGAAGTACTGGAGATATATGACCATGGCTTAAAGGTGCCCAATGATGTAACTTTAGTATGGCCCGACGACAATTATGGCTATATTCATCGACTGAACAACGAACAGGAACGGAATCGTACAGGAGGTGCCGGCGTTTATTATCACGCCTCCTACTGGGGCCGTCCCCACGACTATCTATGGCTGCCATCAATGCATCCAGCCTTAATGGCTGAAGAAATGATCAAGGCATATGAAACGGGTGCCCGTACCTTATGGGTACTTAATGTAGGAGATATTAAACCGCAAGAATATAACATACAGCAATTTTTGGACATGGCATTAAACCCCGCTCCCTTTCAAGATGGCAAGTATACGCAACAACACTTATTGCACTGGACGCAAGGTATTTTCGGAGCGGAAAAAGCACCGTTAATTCAATCGATTCTTTGGAAGTACTATCAGCTAGCATTTGAGCGTCGTCCTGAGTTTATGGGATGGAGCCAGACGGAACCCAATACCGAGACTACATATACCGATTTTAATCATTTTTACTATGGAGATGAAGCGCAAAAGCGGATCGATCAGTACCAAGCATTGGAGTTAGCAGTTAGTGATTTGCGTAAACAGATATCCCCCCACGACGCCGATGCTTTTTTTCAACTGGTATATTATCCGGTGATTGGCGCCTCACAGATTAATAAAAAGTTCTTGTACCGCGACAAAAGTTATTTCTACTCCAAGCAAAATAGAATTAGCGCTCATGAATATGCCCGATTGGCAAAGAAGGCTTACGAACGAATCATAGCGGAAACAACAAATTACAACACAAAACTAGCCAAGGGGAAATGGAAACATATCATGTCTATGAAACCACGAGATTTGGCCGTATATCAAGAACCGGTTATAGCCCCTATTCATATCGATAGCGTCGACGTTTGGGATATAGCTCCTGAAGGTTTGGTGACAAAAGATTCTTCTTTATTAACGAATCAGCCTCGGTTATCTTTACCTCCCTTTGATGTGTTCAATAAGCAGCGGTATTTTGTTGATGTTTTCTTAAAAAAGAGCCAGCCTATGCAATGGAAAGCCTCCGTTTCGCACCCGTGGATTCGGTTATCAAAAATGAACGGACAGCTTTTTCCTGATTCGGGAAAAAGCCAAGTGCGTCTGTGGGTAGATATTGATTGGAAAAACATAAATAAAAAAGAAAGCGTACCCGGTAGCATTACGATCACGGGGGGCGGCAAGCAAATAGTGCTTTCATTATCAGCCAGTAATCCTGCCATACTACAGCTAGCTAACTATAAGGGCTTTGTTGAAAACAATGGTTTTGTTAGTATACACGCCAATCATTTTAATCGACAAAATAGTCAACAAGCAAAACAGTGGAAAGTGATCCCAGGCTTAGGGTATACGGAAAATGCCATCCAGGCCTTTCCCTTAACGGTGGAAGGAAATGTCACAACCGATCTCGATGCGATGAAGAAAAATGGTACGTTTGTCGCGTATGACTTTTACAATTTTACGGAGACCAATCCTTCCGTTACCATTTTTGCTTTACCTACACATCCCATCAACAATAACTATCAGGTCCGTTATGCCGTATCCATTGACGACGGCCCTTTAAAAATGGTCAATATCCGAACGGTCGGAAGAAGCGAGGAGTGGAAACAAAATGTCTTGCGAAACCGGGCCGAGCGAAAAATTGAGATGCCTTTTTTGAAAACCGGCAAACATCAGCTGAAAATTTTCTGTGTGGACCCAGGCGTTATTGTAGATGAAATCCGTATAGATTTAGGTGGCTTAAAGAAGGCTTACCGTACTCTTCCCGAAACATACATCAAAAAGTTATGAGCTTCCTGCCTAACAGAACATGACAGTGATAAGCTTTAAATCGCTTTTCTTTGAAGTGAGACCTATTGTTTCTTGTTGAATTGTTAACTAGTTGAGTTATTAATAGCAGCCCTGGCAGATGCAGTAATATAACATATATGGATTTGCTGTCGTGAAGGCACATAACGCAACGATTTGTTTGGAATGAAATAAATGAGTTATCTTAAATAGTATGGAAAAATTCTTTGTCTATCTTCTATGTTTACTGCCTATTTTCGTTTGCGCCGGCAATGACACGGAAACCGAAGTTACCTTAGATAAGCGAAAAATAAAGACTCCTTTTGGCGTTGTTTCTGTTGAAAGTCCGAATTTTAATAGCTGTGAGCGACTGCCAATCACCGATTACGGCGCGCTACAGGACAATCAGACAGCTACTTCAAAAGCCATTACAACTGCTATTGAAAAAGCCCATAAGCTTGGAGGCGGTATTGTAGTTATACCTGCCGGCGAATGGCTAACCGGGAAAATTCACCTGAAAAGCAATGTAAATCTTCACTTGGATAAAGGTGCTCTTCTTTTATTCTCGGAAAATCCTGCTGATTATTTACCCGCTGTTCATAGCTCTTGGGAAGGTATGGAATGTTATAATTATTCACCACTCATTTATGCCTATGAATGTAAAAATATAGCCATTACCGGCCAAGGTGAGATCAAAGCTAAAATGGATGTATGGGAGACGTGGTTTACACGACCCAAACCACATATGGAGAGCATTAAACGACTATATAATTTAGCCTCCGCTTATACTCCTGTGGAGCAAAGACAAATGGTGAATGACACCGCACACCTACGCCCACAGTTCATCCAGTTTAATCGAAGTGAAAACGTTCTATTGGAAGGGATTTCCATCACCAATAGTCCTTTTTGGACCATCCACACCTATCTATCGAAAAATATAATAATTCGTAACCTAAATGTATATGCACATGGTCATAATAATGACGGTGTAGATCCAGAGATGAGTCAAAATGTATTGATAGAAAATTGCGTATTTGACCAGGGCGACGATGCGATTGCTATAAAATCCGGCAGGAATCCCGAAGGTTGGCGACTGAAGACCCCGTCAAAGAATATTATAATCCGCAATTGCACGGTAAAAAACGGGCATCAACTGATCGCCATTGGCAGTGAGCTTTCCGGAGGTATTGAAAATGTATTCGTGGACAGTTGCGTAGTGATGGACGGGGCAAAATTAAACCATCTGCTCTTTATAAAAACCAATGAACGCATGGGTGGCTATGTCCGTAACATCTATGCCTCCAATCTTCAGGCGGGACGAATAGAGCTCGGCATATTAGGAATTGAGACGGATGTTTTGTATCAATGGAGAAATTTAGTACCCACTGTTGAACGTCGACTAACACCAATAAAAGACGTTTATTTAAACAACGTAACAGCTAAAAATGTGCAATTTGTTTCCAGGATATTGGGTCAAAAGGAACTTCCCATAGAAAACATTGTTTTAAAAAACGTCGAGGGGAAAACAGTAGAAGAAAAAAAACATATTCATGAAAATGTGTTAAACTTTCAACAGCAATAGTAAACCTTTATCAGGCATCCATTGAGGTGAACTGAACGTTAATGGATGCCTTTTATGTTTACGATTTTATTTAACCATCTGCACCGCACTGTCGTTAATTTCAAAGGGGTGCTGTTGTAACAAGCGATAGATCTCTGCACCCGCCAAGAGTACGGGACCATAGCCATGGGCAGCAAAATTGCTGATCGGACGATAATAGTAAAAGGCCGGATCGAAGCCCATCCCCGTTCCGACACATGTACCCTCTATCTGTCCTTGTTCCGTTACTTTTGTATTCACTGCATTCCAAGCAAGCAAAACCATGGGGCCATAAGCTTTCGCATCCAACCAACCTTTATTAATTGCTCTCGCAATACAGTAAGCATAGATGGCTGTTGCGGATGTTTCAAGGTACGAGTCATTACGATCCAGCAACTGATGCCAAAAGCCGGTTTTATCCTGCCTTTCGGCAAGCCCTACAGCATGGCGGCGAAGCTTTTCGAGCACTTCTGCTCTACTGGAATAATCAGCTGGCAATACGTCCAACAGTTCTACCTTTGTCATCAAAGCCCAACCATTTGCTCGGGCCCAATGAAACTGCGGATGCGGATCCATATCCTGCACCCAGCCGTGCATATATAGCCCTTTTTCCGCATTAAACATACGCTCGGCAAATTGCTTATACTGTTTCAGTGCCTCGTCGAAATAACTTTTGTTTCCTGTTAATTTACCCATTTGTGCCAGCGCAGGTAGACTCATATACAAATCATCCAACCACAGTGTGTTCGGTAACGGTCGATTACGTGCCAAAGTCCCATCTTTCAATCGAAATTCCTTGTGTAAGATATAATTCAGGTAATGGTCTACCAAGGGACGTAGAAGAGCTGGCTTAGCTCCTGCGTCCAAAGCTTTTATCATAGCGGCAGCCATGGACCCCACATCATCTAAGGCATGCGGCTCCAGTACACTCCGAACAGGGGTCGTAGCATTTTTATGCTGACGAAGATATTTTTTATATTGCTCGGCAACAGCACCAATGAAATCAAGCCGCTTTATCGTATAATCTTTATACTTTTGATCGCCCGTTGCCAAAGCCACTTCCAACATACCGGTATAAGTCACCCCCCACTCATAACTGATTAGTCTGAAATCGCCAGGTTGAAAGATACTGTTGTCATTTGCCTGCCCTAGGTCGATTACCTTATTGGTAGACTTATCAACTAAAGCTGCGGGGGTTGTGGTATTTAAATATCGGTATATCCGATCCAAAGTGTTTTTCACCCCTTCCGGTTTTGTTTCACCATAAGGTATATCATAGCCGGGCTTAAGAAGATGCAAAGGCGCCGAGGCATCATTTCCGCCCTTACTGATATATTGTGCACTTAAGGATAAGGAAGACATACAGTAAAACAGGCTTAGTGCACCCGATAATATGCCTGTTCGAAAAGGTTTCAATTTGAAGTTCATTACTAATTGGTTATATCAAATTTAAGTTTCATTTAAATAAAGGCACAAGATAATCATTCCGACAAAGCTAACTGTCAGGGACTGTCCTGACGACGAAAACGTCCTACTTTAAAACGACGAAGCTGCCCTTAAGCAGCCTCGCCGAACCAACATGAACTAGAACAATATGTATGTAAAAAAGGGTTTCTTACCAGCCAGGGTTCTGCATCGCTTGTTTTTCTTCTGAAGTCAAAGAGGCGCCGTTACGTTGCACCGCATCCAGAAAGCTCTGCGGGATAGGGCGCAGCAAATGTTTCTCACGCACATTTGGAGCCGCCTCCGGATTGAATTGTTGATCACGTTCCACTAACGTTTTGGTACGTGATAGATCTTCCCACCGATGGAATTCGCCAAGCAACTCCCTTGAGCGTTCATTCAATATAAAATGGATGAAACATTGCGCCATGGAATTAGCTGAAGGAGGATACATTTCAGCAGCGGCTTGTGTTGTCCCTGGTGTAAAAGCAGCCTCCGTTACGATCATTTCGTTTTTTGTTGAACTTACCGTACCGGCGGGTACATTTTCAGCGCGATAGTAAACCGGCGTACGATTTTCACCTTCATTAAATCCTGCTCGCTGTCTCAATATATTGATATAGCGTAAAGCGGAACCGTAATCACCCTTCCTGCCATATGCTTCTGCTACTATTAAATAGGTTTCGCCAATACGGGCGATCATACCATCCCGTGTTCCAAACTGACTGGCGACAGTTGTTCTGAAAGGATCAATATATTTAGATAAAGAAAGATACTGGCTAATCGTCCAGTTAGATTTAACTTCTCCGTTATCAAGGTAGTAACGAACAAAAAGAGTAGGTGCAGATTTATTGATGGTTTCGGCAGTAAAACGGTTATCATTGCTGCTATTAGCGATGTAAACTACCGCGGTATCACCAAGATTAAATTTAGCCTGTCCTATCAGGTTAGAACTCGGCGCATTAGCTTCAGTCCATTTAGGTAGCGTATTTGCATTATTGGCAAGGTACGCGAATTTAAAACTCTTATAAAATCGAGAATCAATCTTTCTATTAAAAACGTCAAGCGCGTAATCAGTGGGTCTTAATCGTTGAAATTCCCGACCATTCGCAATATCCCTTACCATACCTGGTAGTGTTTGATAAATCGAAAGAAAGTAAAGGTGCGTTTGATTACCGTAGCGTCCGGCCAAGGCATCTTGGTTATCAAACTGCGCTGCCAAAATAATTTCCGAATTCGTTTCATTTACGTCATTCACTTTGGTATAGCGAAATAAATCAGCATAATCGGAGGCTAATTGATAGGGAGAGTTATTTATAACCTGCTCTCCGTAATAGATGGCACTATCTAAGTCGGTCTGTTTACTAAAAGATGCGTTCAATTCGCTGGCTCGATAGAGGTATGCCTTAGCCACGCAGTGTTGTGCGGCAGCCTTTGTAATACGACCAACTTGTGCGGCCGTGCTAGGCAATAAATCCACAGCTCGTCTAAAATCACTTATTATCTGCGCATAAACTTGCTCTGCGGGTGCCCGGACAAAATCGGTTTGCAAACTTTCGGATGGTTCCAGTTTTAACGGAACACCGCCAAACTGTTTTACCAGCTTAAAATAGTCGAATGCCCGCATAAAATAACATTCGCCCAAGCGCGTATTCTTCTGCTCTCCGTCCGGATAAACACCGGGTATGTTTTTAATGCCGGTGTTGGCGGTATTAATATTAGCGTACATATTATCCCACACGTTAGCGAATTCCCCGACAGTCGGATCCAATACACTTGAATAAGTATTGAAATGTACTTTGTCCAAGCCGCCGCCATTCGTAAATTCGTCAACACCATAGTTAGTGGTCGTATAAGCCCATTCATAATTAAAATGAAAGCGCAATCCATCATACATACCAACCACCAAGCTTTCTAAACCCTCCACGGTTTGATAATGTTGATTAGTCAGTGTGGCTACGACCTCTTCTTCTAAAAATTTGGAGCAAGAACTGGGTAAGATCGTGCTTGCCAACAGCAAGCCTATATATATTTTGTTATTAAGAGTCTTCATAATTAGGTCTACTTAGAAGGTAACATTAAGTCCAAGAACAAAACTTCTTGATGAAATTGATGAATTGATATCAGGATCTATAAAACCGTTCCTTACATAGATATACGGATTAATCATTTGCGCGTATAACTTTAAGTTGCTCATATGAAGCGTTTTTAACACGTTGGGCGCAAAATTATAACCTAAAGAAACATTCCTTAGTTTAATGAAAGATCCATTCTGGTAGTTCATAGACGAATAATGAATCGGCTGCCCACCATTACCATAATCTGCTCGCGGATAAGCGTTTGTAGGATTTTCCGGTGTCCAGTAATCTACTTTTCGTGACGCGTAGCGCCCTTGCATATCCACCGCTCCTCCTTCGATCAAGAAGCCCCATCTCGCATAAAAGAAAAAGGACAATTCCCAATTTTTATAATTTAAGGTATTGGTTATACCGGCAGTCCAGCGCGGAAATCTGCTACCCAACACCTTCCGGTCATTATTGTTATCAATAATATAATCGCCATTTAAATCCGCCACGCGGATATCGCCGGCCTTATAAGTTGCACCGTTTTCATTAAATTTTGCCATTTCCGCGGCGTCGGCAGTTTGCCAAATGCCTATTTTCTCATAATCATAGTAAACAAATAAAGGTTGTCCGATAAAGAAACTAGATGCCGGAAGATCGGATTCGCCATCGAGCAATTCGACAATTTCATCCTTGTTAGTAGCTATATTAAAATCAGTTAACCATTTGAAATTAGGTCGATCAATATTCATGGAAGACAGCGTTAACTCAACACCACGATTTTTAGTTTTACCCACGTTGTAATACATGGTGGTAAATCCATTTACAGTTGGAATAGGACGATTCATTAATAGATCACTCGTTTTAGACATATAGAAATCCAATGAACCATTCAGCCGATTTTTGAATAAACCAAAGTCGACCGCCGCATTCCATTGCGTGGTGCGCTCCCATTTTAAATCGCGATTGGCCATGGTTCCGGGGTTAGCAGCTTTTGGGTCCGATGGAATGTATCCCATCTCTACCTGATTGCCAAATACAATGGGCATTTCAATTAACCCGCCCATCGTGGTATAGGGATCAATCGCGGAGTTTCCGGTAGTACCTACTCCTACGCGAAGCTTCAATTGATTGAGCCATGAGCTGTTTTCAATAAAGCTTTCCTGTTCCATTCTCCAGGCCAATGCCGCTGCGGGGAAAGATTGCCACTTATTACCAGGTGCTAAAACAGAAGCTCCGTCCCATCGGTTAGAGGCTGTTAAAATATACTTATCGGCAAAGGTATAATTAACCCGAGCCATATAGGACATTAAGGTGTTTTTGGAATAACCCGAGCCCCAACCTTGCAATTCACCTCGAGCGGTTGAAGATAAATTATACCACAATTGGCTGTTATAAGGCAAATCGATAGCAGTCATGTCTGAACTTTCGGATCGATTCGATGTCATACTATGCAACAACGTAATGTCCAGATTATGCTTTTCAGCAAAGGTTTTGTTGTAATACAAGAGATTATCCCATGTCCAGGCGATATTTTGCGTCTTATTAAGACGCGCATAATTAGTCGACGTAGAAGCACCACCTCCTCTAAGTATAGAGCGGGCATCTTGGAACTGGCCATTACGGAAATTTCTAAAATCAGGCCCATAGTTCATACGATATTTCAAACCATCGAATAATTTGAGTTCTGCATAAAAACTTCCCAGGGCACGCAAAGCCGTTCGTTCATTAATTACATATTCATGTTCCAAAATAGGATTTACAATATTGATGTCGCCGCCCGGCAGGTAAATGTAGTTGCCCTGGTTATCATAAGGCACCGCATAGGGTAGCATACCTTGTGCCGCACCATAGATGGCATTAGCAGCCCGACTCCCGGATCCGGTATAGCCGTAGTTTTGAACAGACCATGTGCCATTAATCGACGCTCCCAGTGTAAACCAATTTGTTGGACGGAGCTCCAAACCCACTCTTCCGCTATAGCGTTTATAATCTTGCCCCTTATTAGTCCCTTTCTGATTAAGATATCCACCCGTAAAATTAGCAGTCATCTTATCAGATCCCATGGACACTCCCAGGGTGTGATCAGTTGTAAATCCTGTCTGCGTGACATAATCGGTCCAATCTGTGGTAGGAACCTGGCTTGCATCATACATGGGTACTTCATCAACGCCCCACTTCGCCTTCTCCTCAGCGGTAGTAGGCCGCATTTGAGCAATCAGATTATCCTTATCTACCCACGTATACCCCTTTGCAATGCTTTCCCAGGCATAGGGGTCAACGCCCAATATTCTTTTGTCCTGTACAGGATTTGGATACGGGGTAGTATAACCCGTTGTAGCATTTGTGGTAGAAACCGAACGAAAAGCATTACGTCGATATTCTGCATACTCACCCGCATTGAACACGGTGTTCAGATCGTTAATGCGTTCAAATGTATTGATAACGTTATAATTAATTTGTGCGGTCCCTTGCTTTCCTCTTTTTGTTGTGATCATAATGACACCATTTGCCGCCCGGGAACCGTAAACGGCTGTTGCGGAAGCGTCCTTTAGCACATCGATCGTTTCAATATCATGCGGGTTAATGGCATCAATCCCACCGGCTGATAACGGGATGCCATCTACCACATATAAAGGATTGTTAGTAGCCAGCAAAGACCGATTACCACGTACCCGGATACTTCCCATTTCACCAGGGCGCGCATTGGCAGTTACATCGACGCCCGCAATTCGTCCTTGCATGGCCTGCAAGGGATTTTGGACAGGTAGCTGCTCAATCTGTTTACTGCCTATACTAGCAACAGCACCGGTCAAATTTTCACGCTTGACGACGTTGTAGCCTACCACGGCAACTTCCTCCAGTTGTTGTAAGTTGCTCGCCATCACGACTTGCATGGTCGAATTAACAATAGCTTGTTGAACTTCGTCGTAGCCTACATACCTAAATATAAGGGTTTGACCACGTTCGGCTGAAATAACAAAATTTCCTTTGTCATCTGTCTTTGATTGGGTGGTACCTCCCTTTAAAAAGACACTTACTCCCAGCAGGGGCTCTCCACTTGAAGCATCCTTTACCTGCCCGGATATCGGGGTGCTTTGCCGGGCAAAACTTCGAGCAGTAATAAGCATTAAGAAAATGCCAAGCAACAGGGTTAACAAAGCATTCGGTTGCAATAGGTTTTTCTTCATAAAATAATTGGTTTTGGTGTGTCTCAATAAATGTTAGCGAGACATTTACTAACGAAAGAACAATATTTGTTGAGTTGGCGCAACCTGCCCCATCCTGTGTTTTTTTAACGATTATACGTGTAAATGGATCAAGAAAAAAAAGGAAACGTTTTAGCAGAGGAGCGCTTAAACACATAAAAAATCTACGCAAACGATTCCGGAGTTCACGATATAAGAATGCATAACAGTACAGGATGGATTTAAGCTTGGAAAATCTTTCTTTTGAAAGATAACCAATGGCTTTATAATCCTAAGATCGTAGCGTTGACCTGATCATGAATAAAAACACCTTGTTATTAATACGTCACTTAATTTTATTGACCATTTTAGTATTCAGCAGTACCGACATCGCATTATCGCAAACGGTGAAAGCTACTAGAAAGGACGAGTTATCTAAGATTCGCTTAAAACGTATCGGAGAGTTTGAGCAACCGGTCATTGGTCCAAACCACCCTGATGTTTTATCCAGTAAAAATCGGGCAGGCTTTGAAACAGGACAAGTGGTAAAAATCGATGGTACTTATCATATGTTTATTAATGAGATGTTTGAACGGCCACATCGGGATATGCGAATTGCTTATTGGACAAGTGGGGACGCTATTCATTGGAAACGCCAATCTACACTCGTCGAAAGTATTCCCGGACGGAGCCCATCCAATCCGCGATCAGAAGTATGGGTCACCGCGGTTGAATTTAACGAAGATGAAAATGCCTGGAACATTTTTTATGTAGCTTATCGCGCAGGCGATAAAACCAAAGACGAGATCGAGGGAAATGACTATGCGGGCCGGATTTGGCGAGCCAAATCAGTTATACCCGGCCGCAAAGGTATTGCCGGCCCTTATGCCGATATGGGTATCGTGCTACAACCGGATGAAAACTCGCAACCGTGGGAAGGTCAGCAGGCCGTAGCGACCTTTAATCCCTATAAAGTGGGTGATCGATGGTATGCTTTTTACGACGGGCACAATCATGTACCCCAAGGACCGTGGCCTACCGGTATGGCAACGGCAACCAAGCTGAGTGGGCCTTGGACAAGAATGCCGGAAGGACATAATCCGATCCCTTTAACGGAGATTTTTAACGAAAATGCTCAGGTTACTGAGTTGAAAGACGGACGTTATTTAACCGTTTTTGACTCATTTGGTGATCAAGAAATCGGCTACAGCCTTTCAAAGGATGGGATACATTGGAATCATGAGACACGCATCAAAGTACAATCTCAAAAGAATCTTTGGGGAGACCCGGGGGATCATGCCATGCGTACACCACTTTGCGCCATTGAAGAAGAAGACGGTACTTTTACGGTTATTTATACAGCGCTGACGTCCAAGAATGGTAAAAAGTTCTACGCTGTGGGCAAGTGCACACTTGGATGGGAATAAGACAAAAATTATTGTGTCATTTTTAGTATAAACCAGGAAAGCTCGTGATGTTCAAACCATTTTTAAGTATATCCCGAAAAGTAATTCTGTTGCTCGTAATGGCGGCTGCTTTTTTCAGTTTTCGTATAGAAAAACCGATAAAGGAAAAAGAAAATGGAAGAATTCACTGGCCCGAACTTAAACAAGAAGTAAAGCCATGGACGCGATGGTGGTGGTTCGGCAATGCCGTTACGGAAAAGGACTTAACGGCTGCCCTTGAAGCCTATAAACAAGCAGGATTGGGTGGCGTGGAAATAACACCGATTTATGGTGTGCATGGAGCGGAAGACCAATTTATCAATTTTCTCTCACCCGCTTGGATGGACAAATTAAGCTACACTTTACAGGAAGCAAAAAGGCTGGGCTTAGGAGTCGATTTAGCCAACGCTTCCGGCTGGCCTTTCGGCGGTCCGTGGGTCGATGAAACAATCGCCTGTAAAAATATGGTTTCAAAAACATTTACTATTGAAGGCGGGCAAAAGGTAACGGAATCTATAAAATATGTACAGAAACCACTTGTACGTACTGCCGGTGATAAGAAGGTTGACATAAGGGAGCTAAAAGACCCCATCACCGCCAACAACAATCTACAAGCCTATGCTTTTGATCAGGTACGTTTTGAAAAAGAACTCCCACTCATTTCGGTAACTGCCAATAAAATAACTAGCCAAGGCTTTGATGAGGTTATTGATTTAACCGACAACGTGATAAATGGCAGGTTGGAGTGGACTGCTCCGAATGGCAAATGGCTAGTATGTGCTCTTTTTCAAGGCGACCATGGAAAAATGGTGGAACGTGCAGGACCAGGCGGCGAAGGCAACGTGATCGATCACTTTTCGGCAGAAGCACTTGAAAAATATCTGCTCCAATTTGACAAAGCCTTTAAAGGATATGATTTGAGTTACCTCCGTAATTTCTTTAATGATTCATATGAAGTAGACGATGCACAAGGACAGGCAAATTGGACACCCGACTTTTTTACAGCATTTAAAAAAATGCGAGGGTATGACCTCCGCCAACATATCCCGGCTTTGCTGGGAATTGACACCGAAGAGAAAAATAAAAGAATATTGTACGACTACCGACTTACTGTTAGTGATCTATTATTGGAAGTATACACCAAAAATTGGCAACGTTGGGCCGCTAAACAAGGAAAGGGGATCCGCAATCAAGCGCATGGCTCACCGGCTAATGTACTTGACTTATATGCAGCCAGTGACATTCCGGAAATTGAAGGTACAGATATCGTCAATCTCAAAAGTGCTCCGTCCGCAGGGCATGTGACAGGAAAGAACTTAATTTCTTCCGAATCGGCTACCTGGTTAAACGAGCATTTTGAATCGAACTTAGGAGATGTCAAAACAGCCATTGATAAATTGTGGCTTGCCGGTGTTAATCATGTATTTTATCATGGCACTGCCTATTCTCCTCAAGACGCTACATGGCCCGGATGGCTTTTTTACGCGGCCGTACATTTTACACCTAATAATAGCCTTTGGGATCATTTCGGTGCTTTTAATCAATATGTAGCAAGAGGACAGGCCTTCCTACAAGCCGGCAAACCCTCGAACGATATCTTACTTTATTTTGGTGTATCCGATCTTTGGTCTGAAACGGGCAAAAGTATGCTCCATCATTTTCATTCCAACCGCTTCTTTGATGAACTATCACTAAAAGCTTGCGGAACTTATTTAAGTGAGCACGGTTATAGTTGGGACGCCATTAGTGATAAGCAGTTATTGGATGTTGAGTACCAAAATACCGCTTTGCTTATTGGTGGCAATAGTTATAAAACCATTGTAGTGCCTGAAACACACCATATGCCTGTCGCGACTTTTAAAAAGCTAATGATGCTTGCGCAAAAGGGAGCAAGCATTGTGTTTCACAAAAACTTGCCAACTGACATACCAGGTTTCGCCAATTTGACTGAAGCTAGGCAACGAATGCAGTTACTAAAAGAAAAGCTCGCTTTCACAGGATATCAAGGCAGCCAAATAGCGAAATATGGAAAAGGCCAAATCGTCCTGAGCGAAGGGTTGGTTGACTTAAGCGGGCATACCGACGTTGTCCCGGAAAGGATATATGCCGTTGGACTTCAAAGCATCCGGAGGGTGAAAGAAGATGGTAACTATTATTATTTTATTCACAATCCATTGCAGTCGCTTTTTGAAGGTTGGATTACCTTAAATGCGGACTATCAGTCGGCTGCCTTATATAATTTGATGACAGGTATCGATGGTTACGCCAAGACACGTCGGCATGGGAATCAGGTAGAAATCTACCTTCAATTGAAACCAGCTGAATCGATCGTATTAGAAACTTTTAAATGCAGCTACAAAGGCAACCATTACCCTTACTATGAAGTGAGTGGCGATGCGATTACACTCGCAAAAGAGTGGCAAATAAACTTTATAAAAGGTGGTCCCACGCTTCCAAATAGCCTATACACAAAAGAATTGCAATCGTGGACAGATTATGGAGAAGCTTATACAAGCTTTTCAGGAACCGCAACCTATAAAACAAAAATCCCGGCACTTCCTACTAAAGCTGATGCCTGGCGCTTGGATCTTGGCGAGGTACACGAAAGTGCTGCCGTATACTTAAATGGTAGATATCTAACAACGTTGTTCAGCACACCCTACAGTTTAGAAATTCCAAGTGATCAACTGAAAGGCAATGATGAATTGGAGATAAAGGTATCGAATCTTATGGCTAACCGAATTGCTGATCTCGATAAAAGGAACGTTCAGTGGCGAATTTTCTACAATACAAATTTTAACGCACGGAAGAAAAAAAATATGGGCGAAGATGGAAAATTTACAGCGAAAAATTGGACACCAAAACCATCCGGCCTTATAGGCGAGATTACTTTAACTCCATTAACTCTTTCCGGTAATTGACATTTGTTATCAGTACTCAGTACGACCGGAACAGGCATGCTTTTCTATATTCTTTTAAATTTTTTTCTGCTAAAACGTATTAACAATTCACTATATAAGGGTTAGCATAAAGAAAATGCACACGTATAGCACAAAATATCTCAAAAACAAACAAAAACCTATCACAAAAAACAGAAAAACACCCAAATTAAGTACCACAGACACTATAGAAGCACCAATCCAAACCACAATCGCACCTTCTCTCAATAACCCCACATTAAAATAAGGTTAAAATTAGATAAATTTAGGTTAAAATCCGATTAAAAACAGCTAACTCAGAACGATAAATTTGAGCTGTACTTTTTAAAAAAAATAAAAAGATCAACCCAATTCAACAAAAACTAAACACCATGAGAAAAAAGATCTTTACCTTTTTGGTTTTTTGCTTTTTCTTGTCTACTACTCTTTATGCGCAGACGCTTCTGCGAGGAAGGGTGGTAGACAGCGAACAAAAGCCAATCCCGGGAGTTTCCATTACATTAGCAAATGGAACAGGAACATCAACAGGACCTAATGGGGAATTTTCCGTTACTTATGACGGTCCAACTGTTTTAAACGTAACCGCCATCGGGTACGAAAAAAAGAAAATAACCATTGAAAAACAAACCACATTAGAAATCGTATTAAATGCTGACGAGCAAACATTAAATGAGGTGGTGGTCACTGCACTTGGTATTACCAGAGAGCGGAAGTCTCTAGGATACGCAGTTCAGGAAGTAAAGTCAGAAGATTTGACGAAATCCGGACAGCTAAGCGTTACAGGTGCACTTTCGGGCAAAGTAGCAGGTGTGCAAGTGAATCAATTCGGCGGAACGGTTGGTGCTTCTTCACGCATTTCAGTCCGTGGAAATTCGTCATTAAACAGTGATCAGCAGCCACTTATAGTAGTGGATGGGGTACCAATTAATGGTGATAGCCAGCGCTCGGGCGATAACACCTATAAAGGGGTTGACTACGGTTCGGGGTTGAATGATATCAATCCAGAGGATATTGAATCGATTAATGTTTTAAAAGGTGGATCAGCGGCCCTTTATGGTATGCGCGCAGGAAATGGTGTTATTTTAATCACCACCAAATCAGGCAAAAATGCCAACCATGGCGTGAGCATATCCTATGATGGTAATTTTACCCTTGATCGCGCGTACACCTACCCTAAGCTCCAGAATTTATATGGACAAGGGCATGACGGTGACGAGTACCATTACGGTCTAGACGAAGACGGTTTGAGCTATCAAGATTATGCCGCTCAAAAAAGCTTTAGATATGTAGATGGCACCGGAAATGATGAAAACAGTGTCAATGATGGCTTCGACGAATCTTGGGGCCCTCGTTTGGATATAGGCTTAAAGTTACCCCAATTTGACAGCCCGGTAATTGATGGGGTGCGCCAAGCAACCGATTGGATTTCACACCCAAATAATGTGAGGGAATTTTTACGCACCGGCTATTCAATGAATCATAACGTATCATTACTTTCTCGTACGGATAAATCAAGTACGCGCGTATCAATGTCGTACAGAAATCAACAAGGTACTGTTCCAAATACAGACCAACGGAGGTACAGTTTACAATTGAATAATAACATGAATATTAGTGACAAGGTTTCCTACGACGTGATGGGTAATTATTCAAGAACCGAAAGTGATAATTTGCTAAACCAAGGTTACGAAGGAAATAACCCAATCAACGGGTTCATTTGGTCTGGCCGCCAGGTTAATATGGCGAGCTTAAAAGCTAACTGGGATCAGCGGGATGAGAAAGGCGATTATACCTATTATAACTGGAACCAAAGCTACCATATCAATCCCTTTTTTAATGTATATGAAAACACCAATAGCTTTCAACGGGATCGGTTCTTCGGAAAAACCTCCATGTATTATCAACCTTTTGAATTTTTAAAATTTGAAGGTAGAATGGGATTTGACTACTATGGGTCAAAAGCGTTGGAAAAGAATTACTACAACACCTCTTATCGGGAGGGCATGTTCAGAGACATCAAACAGGATAACACGGAGTTAAACCTGGATTTTATTGCATCTTTCAATAAACAACTAAACGATTTCAGCCTATTTGCCATGGCGGGAGTCAACTATCGAGATGCGAAATGGTCAAGAACAATGCAAGGCGCCGATGCGTTAACCGTATTGGGAGTCTATACTATTGCCAATAAAAAAGGAGACGCGATTACCGAAATGGATCATACACATATCCGATCGAATTCCGTGTATGGGTCTGCATCACTAGGCTGGAGAGAGCAATTGTACCTCGATGCTAGTTTGCGTAATGATTGGAGCTCAACCGTAAAAGACGACTTCTTTTATCCTTCACTTAGTTTAACTTGGCTGCCTACTACAAGCTTTCCTAGTCTAAGCGGAACAGTCCTGTCATTCTGGAAATTACGTGGCAGTTGGGCCGAAATTGGTGCAGGGACCTCAGCTTATCAGAATCAGCTGTATTACTATGCGCAAAACAATTCTTTTGACGGTGTAGCGCAAATGTATAAGAGTATGACTTATCCAAATAAGAACTTAAGACCTGAAAACACTATTACCTGGGAGGTAGGAACGGAATTAGGCTTTTTAAATAACCGCTTACACGCCGATTTCACTTACTACTACAAAAAAACCGTGGATCAGATTCTAAATGTGAATACGTCCAATGTAGTAGGCTTTAACCGCATGGTTTTAAATGCCGGTGAGATACAAAACAAAGGTGTTGAAATTATGGTGTATGGCGATATTATTAAAAAAGAGACCGGTTTAAATTGGCGAAGCACGGTTAATTTTGCTAAAAACCAAAGTAAGGTAATTGAGCTATATCCACAACTAGGCGTTAACGATTATCAGATTGGCTGGACTTGGGGGATTGCCACAATGGCTAGAGCCGGAGAGCCTTGGGGTATGTTGGTGGGTCCCGGATATGATCGTGTGGAGGATGGCCCCATGGCAGGTGCGATAAAAGTAACCTCTGATGGTTTGGTCAGAAGTAAAGCTAGTCAGAATTTGGGAAATATCAATCCTGATTTCCTGTTAAGCTGGCGTAATGATTTTACCATTAAAGACTTTTCTTTCGGGTTCATGTTAGATATGCGTAAGGGAGGGGATATTTGGTCGCAAACCATGGCGCATAGCTATGTAGCGGGAACTGCAGAAATTACCGCTGAAAATGGTGTGCGTGAAAGAGCCATTGTAGCTGGTGTAGATGTCATGCCTAACGAACGTTTTGCTATGCAAGCAGCGGACGGATCTTGGGTACAGAACACCATCGCTACGGATGCTCAAACATGGTATGAATCAGGGGGTATCGATCAAATGTATGTGTTCGACGGGTCTTTCTTGAAACTTCGTGAAGCTTCCATCACTTATACCGTTCCGCAAAAATACCTTCAGCGTTTTAAAGGCATTAAACGGGCGAATATTTCGCTTATCGGCTCTAATCTTGCCTTACTCTGGGTACATAAATCGAATACCATGCGTCTTGACCCTGAAACCGGAGGTGTGTCGAGCGATAGCCGCGGTGTAGGCTTTGAACAAGCGTCCGTACCTACATCCCGTAGTTTTGGATTGAAGTTAGGCGTTACATTTTAACAAAGAAAAATCATGAAAATTAGAAATAGATTGATGACAGTAGCTATCGTTGCAATAATGACGGCGATAAGTGGATGTTCCAGAACTTTTGACGAAGTCAACACCGATCCGGATGCACTACCGGATGTACCACCAACGAATATGCTCGCAAACGTTTTACGAAATTCCGGGGAACAGTTTGGCGGGGATATTGATGGCTATGGCACTTTTGCTGGCTATATTGTCAAAATACAGTATTTGGACTATTTCGGAGGGCTTGTCCCTACCAATAATGGTTATGGCAACCGATGGTATGCTTGCTATTATAACAATACACAATTAAAGGATCTGTTGGCTAAAACGGAAGAAGCTGCCGATGCGTACAAAAATATTCGCTTAGTTGCCCGTTTGTGGCAATGTTATATGTGGCAATATTTAACAGATGGTTGGCGGGACGTTCCTTATTCGGAAGCGCTTCAGGGGGCTGAAGAAGAAGGTAGTATATTAAAAGCGAAATATGACAAACAGGAGGATATTTATCCCGCAGTGATGGCTAGTTTAAAAGCCATTGCAGATGAAATGGCCACAGGTTTCGGTACTGATGAAGTTGGAGAAGGTGATTTTATCTACCAAGGTGACATGGAAAAATGGCAACGCTTTTGCAATTCTTTAAGACTTCGTATGGCTATCCATATTTCGGGTGTTGCCCCAGATTTAGCGAAGAGCACTATTGAAGAAATTTGCACGCAACCCGAGAAATATCCTGTAATCAATTCTAATGCGGCTAATTGCTATTTATACTGGCCTGGTGCAGCACCATATTATGAACCATGGTATGAAACTGGGTATACCGGGGATTCGCGTGTAAATAACTTTGGCATGGCCGATATTTTTATTGATCACCTAAAAGAAATGGAAGATCCACGGATTGCCAGCGTGGCCAATGTTGCTTCGGATGGGGAATATCGTGGCTATCAGAATGGTGCAAAGACTCCTCCTCCTGTATTAACCCGGATTTCATACATAGGCGACCGTTATATGAAGAATGCCGCGGGCTTTACACCTTTTTTCAAATCTTGTGAAAGTTATTATATTATGGCAGAGGCCGCTATGCTGGATTATAATGTAGGCATTAGCGCACAAGAGGCATACGAAAACGCCGTACGGTTATCAATGGAAGATAACGGCATTAGCCAAGCAGCTACCGAAGCCTACCTTGCGGGGAAGGGCAAATGGGATAATACTAAAGAGCGCATCTGGTGGGATGAATGGGTTGCACTTTTCAAAGATAATTTCGAGGCTTGGGCGCTATATCGTAGAACAGGAATACCTTCGACGAACTATCCATCGCTAAACTCAATATACGGCGACGCGCACAATGACCAGCCCTTCCGCATTCCGTATCCAAACAATGAGTATCTCTTTAATCGAGAAAATCTAGACGTAGTATTAAGCAATGTCTCTGATTACGCTTGGGGCCAACAAATGTGGTGGGATACCCGAACAGGTGTTAAGTAATTACTAACTTCTTTGAGAAGTTACAAATATTCGGCCCTTTCTCTACAAGAGAAAGGGCCTTTTTTTCATCTAATGCTGAGTCCCTGCACTTGTTCTTTTTCAGTACTTCCCCATTGCGTGGGCTTTTTTGCCAATTGAAATTTCAAATTGCCGCCTTGCATGATCTCTTCGTATTTAATATAGTTCCTTCGGAGATCTCGTCCATTTAAACTAACCGAACGGATATAGGGATGGTCTTCGGGATCTTTATCACAAGTTACTATCCATTTTTTACCGTCAGGCAGCAACATTTCATACTTCTTATAAAAAGGGCTTGTCAACAGATAACTACCTGAGATCGGATCCACCGGGTAAAAGCCAAGCGAGGCAAAAACATACCAGGCCGACATCTGCCCGGCATCATCGTTCCCACTGAGTCCGCCCGGCCCGTCCGTATATTCTTCCTTTAAAAGCTGCCTTACACGTTCCTGTGTCTTCCACGGCGAACTTGTAAAATTATAGAGAAAGGGAATCTGGTGCCCCGGTTCATTGCCGTGCCAATAGCCTCCGCTTGAGAATAAACTATCTAAACTATTTTTCAATACGTCTCGTCCTCCCATCAATTTAGCGAGACCCGGGATATCCTGAGGCACATAAAATGTATATTGGTGCGGTGTTCCTTCCGTAATATAGGGTTCCCTCTTATTTGCATTGAATGGTTTGTACCATGTTCCATTAATATAGCGTCCGCGGACCATCCCCGTCTCTTTATCGAACACGTTTTCATAATTCTTTGCCCGTGCGAGCAGCCGCTTATAATCTGCAGTTTGTCCGATAGATTTTGCGAACATAGCCAATGCATAATCATCATAAGCATATTCCAGTGTTCGGCTCACCTGCTCTTTTTTATGGAAGGCAATTGGCACACTATCCTCCATTGGAATATAATTATATTGCAGGTAAGTTGCCAAAGCGCGTCTACCTTTACCCTCATGATAACTGACCGTATCAGGCACAATAAATGCATTTTTACGAAGGAGCGCATAAGCTTCATAAGGGTCGGTCCGTCCGATTCCTTTAAGAAAAGCTGAACTAATGACCGACGTGGCATGATCGCCGATCATGGCGGCAGTATAACTATTCCAGCAAGGAAAAATCGGCATCCATCCGCCCTGTGCGCCCTTGTTGATGAGGGAGCTCACAAAATTATTCACCAATTCCGGCTCTATAATTTCCAGTAAGGGTATCTGTGCACGATAGATATCCCACATTGAAAAGTCGTCATAATAATCAGCTGGTCCGGCCAGTGCATACCCGCTGCTTCCTGCAAACCGGGGATACTTGCCATCAACATCATTAAACAAGCGTGGATGTTGCATCGCGTGATACATGGCTGTATAAAAGATTCGCTTGCCTTGTAGGTCATTATCCTCTACCACAATTTTTCCCAAAGCTTGTTCCCACAAATCTGTTGTTTTTTGCCTAACCTCATCGAATGCCCAAAAGGGAATTTCCTCTTTTAGATTTTGTTCGGCGCCGGCTATATCAGTAAAGGAAGTACCTATTTTAAAGCAAATACTCTCTCCTTTTTTTAGAAAAAACCCCAGGTAAATACCACTCGTCTCGTCACTTCTACCCAGAACACTTTTTTGTATCTTACCCTGATGAAAACTCCCGCTAATTGATGGTACGCTCTCTGTTATTAGACACATATGACCATCGAATCCCGCATATTCACCCCATCCCTGATAAATACGATGAACCGGGTTCTTTCCAAGAACTTTTCCCTTTCCTCCAAAATTCAACTGCCCTTGATGTTGATCGCTATTTGCATTTATTAGCAAATAAACACTATCACTTTTCTGGGCAGTGACCCGTATTATACCACATCTTGCAGTAGCGGTTAATTCTACAAGCAATTGATAACGATCGAGTGTTACCTGATAATAAGCCGGGGTGCTTTGTTCATTGTTGTGTGAAAAGGAGCTCGATGCCTGTCGCAACGCCTTCTGTAAAGAGCCGCTAACAGGCATTACACTGAAACTACCATAGTCTTGCGTACAAGAACCGCTTAGCCAATGACTCGCTCGGAAACCATTGATTAACGAATCGCTATAATAGTAAGGAGCTACACATTTCTGTTCCGTCTTTCTTGTTTGAGCCGTCCATTGAGTCATAGCAAACGGTGTACTTACTGCCGGGATTGTATTGGCATATTGTTCGGAGCTAGCCTCACTATGCTTTTTTGCTGCGTCAGTGCCGCTAACCGCGGTTCCTGCCAAAGGTTGTACAAAATGAATCAATTGGGACTGTTGGGCAAAAACAGGACTATGGAAAAACAAAGCGACGAAAGTGCTATATACAATTAAAAATTCTTTCATATGAATGTTAAAGAAACTAGCTGCTAGCTGATAAGGCAAGATACCATTTATCAAGTAAATCACTAAACAAAATGATTGGCTTTTTTGATTAGGCGAGGTATGCCTATCATTTGGTGAAGGGCTACGATCAATGGACATTTTTTAGCCAAAAAATACAATTCTGCGCAAACTGTGGTAAAAAAAGGTCACCCAATAACTCAGATTTTCTTGAAAGCTAGGAAAGCTCTTAACAGCTATACACACACTTTCGCGTTAATTGACCAACTTTTTATTTATCAGCTATTTACAAAACAAAACCAATAATTTAGAGGCTATAATTAAAATTAAATGATCGCTGGCTTATGGAAACTTCCTTTACCAATTTGGACGGATTTGAATATCCAGCCTATAAAATAAAAAGATATATAAGTAATTTAGAACTTTTCACTTTGCTTTTAACGGATGGCAGCATTGTACATTACATTGCCCCGGATGAAAACCTATTCAAGAGTTGGTTGATCAGCAATAACATCCCGGATGTTAGAGAGCAGGAATATATAAGCGCGGGGATTTTGAGTTAACTTATTTTTGGCACTATATTCGATAGAAGTGCTAAAAATAACGCCATGAAAAAGATTTACTTCTTACTCACATTGTCTAGCATACTTTTATTTAGTTCCTGTTATACCACAAGAACCGCAGGCAGAAGTGGAAAAGTGCCTCCGGGCCAGGTCAAAAAAGCAACGGGGTCCAAGTCAGCAAAACCATATGCACCCGGCCAAAATTAGGCCAGGTGCAATGGCACAAAGCTAGAATAGGGACTTTTATTTACTATGTCCGTGACCGCCATGTCCCTTGTGCTGGCCGCCACCTTTTTTAATAAGATTGTTCCCTTTCCCCTTGCCCCCATTTCCGGCTTTCATGTATTTTGGGTGTCCTTTTACAACATAGTATTTAGGATTATTACTCCGTGCAATCACTCCTTGCGAATGATTCGATTTATATTTAACATATTTAACCTTATGGTTATTAAAATACATATAAGGTCGGGGCTGGTTCATCACTACCTTATATCCCGTGTATAGATCATATCCTCTATATCGTGGAGGTAGATTTAAACTGAAAACCCAGGATCCATTGCTTAGATAAATAAACTGTCTGGATGGCACGTAATAATAGCTCTCAATTTCCGGCAAGTAATAATAATCGACATAATCATATCCTACGGGGCCCCAGAGAGGCTGTGATCCTATATTGATGCTTACTTGCACCTGTGCTGCGGACTTTATTGGTATAAACCCTATTGTCACTAAAATGACAAGTAATAATAGCTTTTTCATTTTTATTTTTTTTAGTTGTCGGCTGCCTGCTCCGCGTTTATCAATTTTCTAAGTTGATAACACCCATGTTGGTATTTTGACCAAGTGAAACAGATACATTAGCAATCGTGCTATCAGGAAAGGCAAGAGTATCCTGCGGAACAATTTTCAGCGAATAAGTTCCCGCAGCTAAACCTCCGATTGTAAATGCGCCTGTTGATGGATCGGCAACGGTTCCCACGGTATCGGTACCTTGAATAGCAAGTACTTCGGGGTAACTTTCTATCGGTGATACGGAACCGGATATAAGTCCAGAGGTAGCCGCCGTCACTCCCCTAACAACAGGCTTTAGTAGATATTTTCCATTTCCGGTTTGCACAATGGACTTAGCCGCGTCGAAGTCTAATAAAAGTGTATAAGTCACTCCCGGCACCAAGACAGGGTTTTCTGTCAATTTTACTTTCCAACCGGAAGATTGGCCGCTTGGTGTTGTTAATGCATATTCCGTTCCATCTACAACTATCGTATTTCCGTCATCAAGCACCAACCTGATTTCAGTAATGTCGCCACTGGGCATTTCACCTGAAGCCACCAAAATATCAGGATTGGCGGTTCCGATTCTGTAATCGAGAATATTAAACAAACCCGTTTCAGCGGCAAAAGTATAGGATCGTTCGTCCGACTTTAATACAATTTCTTTGACATGTAAATTGATTGCATCAAAGTTACCTGGAGCATCTGTCATACGTACCTCTACCCTAGTTGTTCCGCCCCCGGCACTATCATCGTTTTTATCGCAGCCGGCAAAGGCTAAAAGTCCTATAATTGCTATTCCTAATGCTAAATAAACGTTTTTCGTTTTCATACGATCTGTTTTTTATGTTTCCTTCGGTGTGTGCGCTTGTTTCATCCGTTTAACATGCACACCCTATTGCTTAAACATGTTTCCCATAAATAGATGTTGATTCAAAATTGAGGAGACAAGATGAAAACAACATGAAATTTTAAATCTTTTTTATTTCGACATTTCATTTATTTTTCATACAAAGAACAGATCTTTGTTAATAGGACTCAGAAATGGGTTCTGAATTATCAAAATCATAAGCTCATGTTGAGGCACTATCACTTGCATACCGTATTTTTGTTCTTTTTAAACGCCTCTATTTGCCATGCATTTACAGTACCCACATTACCTGAAGTTACAAATTCGGTAAATGATGAGTACTCCATTGCATCTAATAGACAACAGGACGATAAAGGAAAGAATAAGAAACCGGAAAAAACTAAACAGCAAGTGGAGGTAAAGCAAGTACCAAAAGCGAAGAAACAAAACGCACCTGTTAAAGTAAAACCGAATATAAAAGTTAAACCAAAAGTGATTCGACCAAAAATTAAGAAGCATTAAATGATTAGCATCAGATGAAATTAGCTATTTCGATTGTATTCACTTGTTTAATTTTTTCGCACTTGCAAGCTAGGCAAATCAACGATAGTTTAGCAAGCGCAAGCTATACTTTTGCAGCACTTTATAACAGCAATATTAATTATTATGGGCAAGTTACGGATGAGAAGCTGCCTTATGTCTTACTAAATG
This sequence comes from Olivibacter sp. LS-1, assembly GCF_008245145.1. Classification (GTDB taxonomy): domain Bacteria; phylum Bacteroidota; class Bacteroidia; order Sphingobacteriales; family Sphingobacteriaceae; genus Olivibacter; species Olivibacter oleidegradans. The sequence continues at coordinate 6,267,371 of NZ_CP041643.1, forward strand.
CAACAGTTCGTTTACCCTTTGGATTATATTTTTCTGCCAGTTCATACAAATTTTTAAATTACGGATCCGGAATTTCCGGAACCGATCTAGGCATAGGTTACGATTACAATTTCAACGAAAAGATATCGAGCGGTTTAGCTTATACACGATCGTTTTATCCCACCAATTCCCCTTTGCTTCAAGCATCGCTCACGAATAACCTCAATGGCTCGTTAAGTTATCACTGGCCTTGGTTTAAGAGTGCCTTGGATGTCGATTATGCTTTTGGAGATGAACAAGACATTTTTTTAACGCTTTCCAACTCCAAGGACGCGAGTCTGGGCAACCTATTTGATGATAAAGATCTGATTAGCATAGAACCTTCTATAGAATTGGTAGCAGGAACGAGAAATTACTATGAGACCTATGTACGAGCTAAGAACCAACGTGGGCAGGATAAAGGAAATGGGAAGCCGCCAACAAACCCGGGAAATTCAGGAGGGGTGACCGAATATATTCCATCTAAATCCTTTTCCATGCTTACATACAACGCTAAACTGCCTTTAAGTTATAGTCGTAGTAGTTATTTAATAGAATTAAGCTATCAATTATCGCTTTTGGTCCCTTCAGATGAAGCAATAAAACGTGCACAATCTTTTTTTGGATTGGCCTTTTATTATCAATTTTAAAGCCGCACTATGAAAGTACTCATTGTAGAAGATGAAAAAACCTTAGCCTATGAGATGGCTGATTTCTTAAAGAAGGCCTTTTATATTTGCGATTTAGCTCATACCTATCAGGAAGGGGCTGAAAAGATCGCCTTGAATCAATATGATTTCATATTGATTGATTTAGGTTTACCGGACGGGGATGGACTGGATATTTTACGGAAAGCAAAAAAACATAATGAGGAGGCCGCTTATATAATATTGACAGCAAGAGGTAATTTGGACGATCGGATCATAGGATTGGATCTAGGTGCGGATGACTACCTTTCAAAACCTTTTTATCTTTTGGAATTACAATCGCGTATGCAGGCTATTGCACGAAGGAAATTCAAATTGCAGGACGAACTCATACGCTTAGGTGATTTCAGTATTGATTTACCGAAACGCTTGGTTCTATTTGATAGTAACCCGATTGACCTTTCCCGGAAAGAGTTTGATTTGCTAAGCTATTTGCTGTTGAATAAGAATAGGGTTTTAACGAGAATGCAATTAAGTGAGCACATTTGGGGTTCTTATGCTATAGATGATAATGACTCAAACTACATTGATGCTCATATCAAGAATATTAGAAAAAAACTCGGTCTATGGGCAAGTACCGAATGGCTTGAAACGGTACGCGGTGTCGGTTATCGAATCAGGGGATAATAAGTTTTATCACGATTTCTATCATGAAACTATCCACCAAGCTTTTATTGTTTATCAGTAGTTCAAAGTTGATTATCGTCATCATTTTTATTCTGCTGTTGCCTATGCTTGTGGAGCAAATTGCGTCTGAATATACAAACTACATCCTAGGTCAGCAAAAGACAAAAGTCTTAGCCGATCTGGAGCAGAATGGATTGCAGTACTATTTACAAGGCGATAAGGAATACGGAAGCTATACGATGTTAAAAGAAGAGTACATTGCCATCGAACCTGCGCCTGCCGACCTGCACATCGACAATATAAAAGAGTCTCAACGCATTGTAGAACATGACACGTTAAATTACCGTATCTTGAGCTATACTTTCCAAGATAAAGGACAAACCTACTTGTTAGAAATAGGGAAGACAGTAAACAGCATAACACAATACAACAAACCACTTCAGCGCTTCACGTTGTATACCTTGATTGTATTAATTGCTTTTACTTTAGTAATTGATTTAAGCTTCTTGCGTTTATTGATTCAGCCACTAAATAAAATTATAAAGACCCGGTTACTCAATCGTAAATTTCCATTTAAAGGCCAACAAATCTCAATAAAAACAAGTACTTATGACTTCAGATACTTAGATGAATCGTTGTTACTCTTAATGAAACAAGTAAACGAAGCCTTTGAAAAAGAAAAAGAATTTACAGCAAATGCTTCTCACGAACTGATGACTCCCATCAGCGTTCTCCAGAGCAAAATGGAAAATTTACTAACAGAAGAAGGGCTTGAAGAACCGTTCGCACAACACATCGTTGAAATGATGAAAACCTTAACTCGATTAAAAAAAATATCGAGTTCTTTATTGTTAATCTCAAGAATCGACAATGCGCAATTTGCGAGAAAAGACTTAGTCTATCCTTTGGAATTGGTTCGAGAAATCTTAGAGGAATTGGCAATAAAACTGGAAGAAAAGCAAATTGAAACCAAAGTAAACCTAACCATCAATCAAAATTTAGCAAACGTGAACAGAGATCTACTCTTCCATCTGTTTTATAATCTAATCAATAATGCCATCAAATTTAACCGAGCGCACGGCCGTATATATATCAGCGATCGTATTTTAATCCCCGGTTATGAAATCAGCATTCGAGATACAGGTGTTGGCATTCCGGAAGCACAAATTCCGTTTATTTTCGATCGATTCAAAAAGTCGACCGATGGCGAAAACAGCGGCTACGGGCTGGGGCTTACCATTGTAAAAAGTATTTGCAATTATCACCATATAGCCCTTAGTGTTGAATCCGATACTGATCAAGGAACTGTCTTTAAACTGCTGTTTCCTATTTAACACCCAAGACAACATGTTAATCTTTGTGCTAAGAGGCTACTTTTTTCACCGGGGCATAATATTTCAACTCAATGATGTCGTTCGGAAAAGGGAGGCTATTCCATGATTGATGGATAGCTAAAGCTGTACCGACCGCTGTTGCCTGTGCCATAGAAGCTGCGAATACCTCCACTTGCGGGAATGCTTCAGCAAGCAGATTCATGTAAATAACATTCTTTCCAAAACCGCCATCAACAAAGAGTCTTTTCACGGTAGATGCACCTATAGCCAATGTAGTTGATATCTTTTGAGCGTTCACCAAATCGATCATCAGCTGATGGTAAGCCTCTGTTTCGGTTCTAAACTTTCCTAAATCTCGTTTACCGAAAATAGCCAAGCTTTCTTGAGGACTCATCCCTGCCGATTGATCCGTCTGTTCTTGCAATTTATTGGCTAAATGCGTATCAAAAGCAATGTTTTTAAATTTGGCGGTAGACACGTTGAAATGGGCAGCAATTCGCTTGGTTTGCTGTTCATGTTCATATCCGGCAAATAAACGGGAAGCTTTAACCGGTTTTCCCTGGTAGTGGATATAGGATAAGCAATCAGCTTTTAAATCCTCACTTGTTAGCGGCTCTTCGTTAAAAGGGTTTAAACTGATACACCAAGTACCCGTAGAAAGGAGCACAAAAGGTTTAGTGAAACTTACTAAATAAGGAATTAGCGCGGCTGAGCTGTCGTGAAAGCCCGCACCAACAGCATAGTTATTACCCGGAAAGGAGGCCTGAAAGACTGAATCAGCAGGTACAATGGGCGCCAATTTGTCTAAAATTCCTTCCTGTTCTACCCATTCGTGGTATCCGCTCTTCTGAAAATCCCATAAATTGGTGTGACAACCAATACTTGTCATATCGCTGTAAACCTTACCCGATATTAGGAAACTCATATATTGGGGCAAATGCAGGGCTTTATATACTTGCTTAAAGATGCTCGGTTTTTCATGCTTTAATCGATACAATTGCATACCGGAGTTTAAGCTTCCCAATACCGGCGAAGCGGTCCGTAAGGCGAAATTCTCCTCGCCACCATATTGCTTGTAAAACTGATCTTTTAAGGTTTGGGGATAATCCTTTAAATAGTTATATAGCGGCGTTAAGGGTTTACCACTCTCATCAATATATACGAAGCTTGCCCCATAGGTTGAGAAATTGATAGCCTTAATCTCGAATTCATCCTTTCTGAATACTTCATGTAAGGAGTCAAAAACGGATAAGCGAAGACTGGCAAGATTTTCACAGGGATCGCCATCTTCGTCTACCGTTTCAGTAAAACGAGCGGAACGTTCGAATACAATCCTGTAATGTTCATCAAACAAAAATAATTTCTTATTAGTCTTTCCTACATCAAATATGGCAATAACCGGTATCTTCATCGTTGTTGGCTATACGTTTTAAGTTATACGTTTTAAGTTGTACGTTATAGGTTCTAAGTTTTACGCTTTAAGTCATAAGCTCGGAACGCCTCGAAACCTATCACTTAAAACTTATTACTTAGAACCTATAACTTATAACCCAGTGGCCACTGTCTTAGAGCCCCTTTCTCTGATCAGCTCTCCACGAACATTTAATGATCGATACAATTCTATGGGATTTAAAGCACCTCCTGCACGTAACCTCGCTTCTGCTACCAATGGTCTAACATCGGTGCGAAAAGCCGCTTGTAGTATCTCCTGGGCTTTGGCAACATCATTATCTTCTTGTGCAGCGGATAAAGCTTTTCTGTCCACCAAAAGCGCCTGTGCATAAGCCAACATGATTGCCTCAACAGATTGTAGTAAATCTTCCAGTGGATCCTTTACATTATGCGAGGCATCGATCATCCAGCCTAAGTCAGTTGCATGATTCATTTTTCGAGCATCCATACCTTCAATCAGCTCATTAAATATTAAAAACAATTGATAGGGTTTGATACTGCCGGCCGTTAAATCGTCATCACCATATTTAGAATCGTTGAAATGGAAGCCCCCAAGTTTACCCTCCATGAGTAACAAAGAAACAATCTGTTCAATGTTGGCATTCGGCAGATGATGTCCAAGATCAACTAAGGTATATGCTTTAGGCCCTAATTTACTGGCATATAATAACGACTGGCCCCAATCACCCACCGTTGTTGAATAAAAATTGGGTTCAAAAGCTTTATATTCAACAAAAATTTTCCAATCTGCCGGTAACGCCGCATACACTTCCTGAAGGCTCTCCAGGGTTCGTTGAAAAGCCTTTCTAAAATTCAGTTGACCAGGAAAGCAGGATCCATCAGACAACCAAACTGTGAGCGACTTTGACCCAAGTTCGATCCCATGCTGTATGACCTCGATATTGTGCTGGACTGCCTGCTTACGAACGGCAGCGTCTACATGCTGCATAGATCCAAACTTATAGCTAAAGGTTTGATCAGGCTGATCTTGAAAGGTATTTGAGTTCATCGCGTCGAAGCCAAGCCCATACTGTGCCGCTAAGGCCTTTATAGACTGATAATCTTTTGGCACATCCCAAGGGATATGCAAAGAAATGGCACCGCTCGATTGATTCAAGGCATGTAGTAATCCGACATCCTCGATTTTCTCCTCTAAACTTCTGGGTTCACCACCACCGGGAAAACGCCCAAAGCGTGTTCCCCCTGATCCAAGCGCCCAACTTGGAATGGCAATCTGAAAATCAATCAGTTTCTCTAAAACCTCATGGTAGTTATTTATATCTTCAACCAAACTTTCCAATTTGCGAACGTGTTTCGCTTTTGCTTGTTGGTTATATTCCTCGATTTTATACTTTTCTATATTCATAATCCTAATCAGTTAGCCACTACTAGCAGGTGAATTTACTAAATCCATTCAAGTTTTTCCATTAGCTAATTAACCGATTGGCTAATTAGCTAATATTCCAAATTTATCGCACAAATGCCATAGCCACACCGCCATCCACATTTAAAACATTGCCCGTTGATTTATTAAGTAATCCTCCTACAAACACAAAACAAGCGTTGGCAATATCCTCTGGCAGGATAATCTCATTAAGCAAGGTCCGTTTTGCATAATACGCAGGAAGTTCTTCCACTTTTATTCCATATGCTTTAGCACGCCCCTCTGCCCACGCACCTTCCCATATTTTACTATCTGAAATTACGGCATCCGGATTTACCACATTCACTCTAATTTTATCGCCACCAAGTTCAGCAGCGTTTAGTCTACTCAAATGTAGTTGTGCAGCTTTTGCAGAACCATATCCCGCATTATTCGGTCCGGACACCAATGCATTTTTACTAACGATGTTAATAACGTCTCCTCCGATTTCCTGTTTTCTTAAAATCGCTACACCTTGCTGCGTTACTTTAAACTGTCCTTTTACAAGCACGTCATAAAGTAAGTCCCAATCTTTGTCTGTATGATCTTGTAGCGGTTTAGATATAGATAGTCCGGCACAGTTAACCACAATATCTACCCCTCCAAAGGCTAAATTTGCTGCATCGTAAGCCGCTGCGATGTCGGCATCGTTGGTTACGTCTAGCTTCGCCGTGATATAAGCATCTTTTCCATAACGACCTTTAAAATCGTCGTCAGCTTTTTTTAGCCGCTCTCCATCATTATCATTGATAACGACCACCGCTCCCTCTTCCACAAATTTAACGGCAATCGCCTTTCCGATACCGCCTGCACTTCCCGTTATAAGGGCAATTTTACCAGAGAGAGCTTTCGGTTTTGGCATGCGCTGCAACTTCGCTTCCTCTAAGAGCCAGTACTCGATATTAAAAGCCTCTTGTCGAGGTAACGAGGTATACTCCGATATGGCCTCTGCACCCTTCATGACATTAATGGCATTGATATAAAATTCCGCTGCCACTCTGGCTGTTTGTTTATCTTTTGAAAAAGAGAATAAACCGACTCCGGGGAACAGTATAATAACAGGGTTCTTATCACGTATGGCCGGGCTATTGGGATGCTTACAAGTCTCATAATAATCGGCATACATCGCGCGATAAGCTTCAAATGCAGGTTTAAGCTTCACTTTTAATTGCTCCACATCCGTTAAGTCTGCGTCAGCCGGCAGTTCTAAAACCAATGGACTTATCTTGGTGCGAAGAAAGTGATCAGGACAACTTGTACCCAGGGGTGCTAGTCGGTCTAAATCATTGGAGTTTATAAATTCAAGTACACGATCGTCGTCGGTAAAATGGCCCACCATAGGTCTTTCAGAAGAACAGAACCCCCTTAGTATGGGCGCAATAGCAGCGGCTTGTTTTTTACGAAGTTCTGCAGGAAGACTGCTTATTTTTTGGCCTCCAAAGATAGGCCCTTTTTTACCATAATGCTGCTCTAGATATTCGGCGCAGCTTTCAATAACCTCCAACGTATTGATATAGCTTTCGTACGCAGTATCTCCCCAAGTAAATAGACCGTGCGAACCTAACATAATCCCCCTGATTCCAGGGTTCTCATCCAGGCATTGTTTTAATTTCAAGCCAAGATCAAAACCGGGCCGCTGCCATTCAACCCAGCCAATCGTACCTTTAAATAACTCCTGAGTAATGCGTTTACCGTCTTTTGCTGCCGCAATGGCAATGGCTGCATCGGGGTGTAAATGGTCGATATGTTTGAATGGTAGAAAGCCATGTAATGGTGTATCGATAGAGGGCGCTTTAGACGCTAAATCGTAAATACTATGGTTGAAGAGTTCCACCATTTCATCCTCATGGTCAATCCCTCTGTAAACCTTTTTCAAATTGCGTAACCGCTCCACATAAAGCGCCGCCAATCCACTTCTTTTAAGTGTTCCCAAATCACCTCCTGAGCCTTTTACCCACATCACCTCCACTTCCTCTCCTGTTAACGGATCGTTTGCCATGGCTTTACATGAGGTGTTCCCTCCACCGTAATTTGTAAGGCGCAAATCGGCGCCTAAAAGATTAGAGCGATAAATTAACAAGCCTACCTCATCTCCCGCTAGTTTGGCGGCTTCTTGATCATCCCATAAATAGCTAACGTGCTTAAATGATTTTCTTTTTTCTATTTCAGCCATGTTCTTATGTTTTTACTGCATTTTAAGGCCTAGCGGCCATTGTCACTTTATTACCAATATTAATTTGCCAATTTTAAACCCCATTTATTAACCCATCTCTTTAGCGAACCCCACAATCAATACCGACAGGATGATAACAAGTATTCCTGCCAAAATTGTTGCGTAGGTTTTCTTACTTACACCTTTCCACTCTTTTAATACTACGCCCCAAACATTTGCCAATAAGATAATAAAGGCCATATGCAAAATCCATGAGCTGGCGCCGTTACCCAGTTTACTTTCTCCCATCCCATAGAAGAAAAATTGAAGATACCAGGTGGTACCGGCCAATGCACATAGTACATAATTTCTTAACAGCGGTGTTTTTGCGTCTACATAATTCCCGAAACTTTTGTTGCGCACATTCAAGATAAGACACCAGATAAAGTTGGTGGTAAGCCCTCCCCAAAGCACGACAACATAGGTAACGTTATTTTGAAACAGGAATTCCCCTTCGCCTGGATGGGCTGCCTTCCATAGATCGTTGGCTACGATCGCCATGGGTTTTCCAGCTTCTAAACCGAAATTAAAGCAAGCGCTTAATACTCCTGAGATAATTGCAACAATCAAACCCAAGCTTAAATTGAATTCCTTATTTCCACTGGCATCACTATGCCCTCCTAGATCCCGTTCCTTTCTTACTCCTGCTAAACCGCATAGGTAAATACCGATAATACAAATCAGCAGGCCGCCCAATGTATATAAACCCCAAGCGTTTGCAAAGAACATACTGATCGTGTCTTTCCCTTCTTGAGGAACGAATTCATAGTAAATGGATGGCAACATGGATCCAATAACCATACTGAGCCCTAACATAATGCTACTACCCAAAGAAACGCCCAGGTACCGTACGCCTAAACCATAGGTTAGCCCCCCAATTCCCCACAGAAGACCAAAAAGATACGTGTAACCTAAAGTTGCTGTACTTGTCTGACTAATAATATGACCAAAATTTGGAATAGTAAGCCAGGCGGCCAAAGGTGGTACTATTAGCCAGGAAAACAAGCCTCCGACAATCCAAAAACTTTCCCAAGCCCAGCCATGTACCTTTTTATAAGGTATATAAAAACTGCTTGAAGCAAAACCACCGATAAAATGAAAAAATACACCTAATAATGCCTGCATATATACTAAGGTTCTTGTTGGTTATCATGTGGTGCAAGATAAAGCATCTATAGCAGGGAACTGTCATGCCCTGTTATGCCAAAAACACATTAAAATTCCATTAATTGTCGATTATATGACGGAAATGGCAAATTTTTATAGTAGGTTTGTAGTAGAAATTATGAGATTGCATTACCATACAAATTTTTAATGGCTCCATTAGAAAAAAGAACGATGGTGAATAATTCATTTATATTGTGACGCCCTTTTGAACAATACAGTTGCTACAAGCGGGGCTTCATTACTAAAAAGAACAAAATGAAAATCAGACAAGCCAATTTGCAAGATTTGGAACCACTTGCCGCTGTTTTTGCCGAATACCGAACAACTGCGGGCCAAGACTACAATCTAGCGGGTGGGAAGGAGTTTTTAAGAGATCGTTTAACGAAGAAAGATTGCATTATTTTCATCGCCATTATAGACGACAGCATTACGGGATTTACACTGCTGTTTCCATTCTTTACACCAGCAGGAATTAAGGAGATATGGTTGTTAAACGATATTTATATTGCTGATGAATATAGGCATCAGGGCGTTGCTCAGTCGCTGCTCAGCGAAGCTGTTTTCTTTAGCAAGAAAACCAATAAAAGCAAAGTATACCTAGCAACTAAGGTCGATAATGTAAACTCTCAGACCTTATTTGAAAAATTCGGATTTAGAAAGACGGATTATATCAACTACGAATTTATTACCGAGAATAGTCATTCTTAACTAGCAGGAAAGGTTATCGACAATAACAAGGAGGCTATACTATAATGTATTACCTCCTTGTATATTACTATTGAAAATCAGCCGGTGTAAGTGCCGGGTTTATAACTTGTTCAATTGCTACCATTTTTAGTGGTACCGGTATGTTGGGGCTTTTAATCGTACTAACGGCCGGCAATTTAATACCGCTGTAGTCTTTGTATTCATTTATTTCCGCCTCCCCTTCGCTGGCACTCTCTGACTTTAACTTCAAACCACTAACAACGCTATAATAGTTTACAGACTTTGATCCATCGGCCGTTGTAACTAACACTTTATAGGTCTCTTCGTCATTTACCTTTACCATACCATCCAAAGCAAGCTTCGTTCCATTTTTCATATAATTTAGTTCCGGAAAAATCTCCAACGCGTTCTTTAAGGATTTGAACATATCATCAGGCACAGCCTGTTGTTGCCCCTGATTAATCATCGTAGCCTTATCTTGCCGAATAATAAACTTCGACATGACCTGAGGACCCATTTTCATTGACTGTATCGCAATGGGTTTCGTTTGGTCAACCAATAACTCCGCCGTTATTTTCATACCTTGTATCTCTGCTTCTTGCACGCTTTTCAATGTTTTAACTTTCATAAGTCTATCTTTCCCTCCAATCGCTTCAAGATACTTATCAATCACTTTCTCTGCCGTTAAGCTAGCGTCTTGAATAGCGGCTTTCACCTCCGGTTCACCCGCATTTGTATAATATTTTACTTCACCAAATTGCTTTATTCGATCTTTAAAAGCATCCGTATTTCCAACAATGACAATATATGCGTGTTCAGGCTTTATGTATTTAGGGGCTAAGGTATTGAGCTGTTCAACGGTAACGGCATTTAGGTTTTTAAGATAATTCTTATAATAATCTTTAGGAAGATTTTGCAGCTCCGTATTGATGGCAAAGCGGGCAATGGTAGCGGGCTGTTCCAACGAACGGCCAAAACTACCACTTAATATAGCTTTGGAATCGGTTAATTCTTGTTCAGTAATGGTCTTTTTATCGATCCGTTTCAGTTCTTCCAAAAACTGGTATACAGCGCTGTCTGTCACTTCCGTCCGAACACTCGCCCCGGCGCTGAAATTTCCGACGATTTTGTCAGGCGATAAAGAAGAGTAGGCACCATACGTATAGCCTTTACGTTCTCTAAGGTTTAGAAACAAACGCCCCGCAGAACCTCCGCCTAAGATATTGTTCAACAATTGAGCAGGAATTGCATCAGCGTCGTTAGGTTTGAGCGCAAGCGGATAAGTTACGTCAACAACGGATTGTACACTCGAAGGGCGGTTGACTAAAATCACTTCATTTTTTTGCGGCGCAGCAGGTACGGGCCATTCCCGCTTCTTGACCTCTCCTTTTTGCCAGGCGCCAAAATATTGCTTAGTTAAACGCTCTGCTTCTTTTATTGTAATATCACCAACAATTGCCAAGTATCCAATATTCGGCTTAAAGTATGCATTGTAGTACTCTCTGATATCAGATAGCTGCACATTGGAAACTGTCTTTTCGGTTGCAAACTCTCCGTAGGGGTGGTCTTTACCATATAATACAACGTTGGAGACCTTTTCCGAAATTTCATCCGGGCTATCTTTTGAGCTGGCAATGCCGGAAATTGCCTGTTTCTTCAGCTTATCAAGTTCCGGCTGCGGAAATGACGGGTTCAATAGAATGTCTGCAAATAACGTTAACAGTTTATCTTGGTACTTGGTTAATGAGCTTGCATTAGCGGAGGTAGATCCGAAAGAAATTTTTCCGCCAATCATATCGATCTCCTCGTCGATCTGGTCTTTCGTCCGATTTTTTGTACCTCCCATCAGCATATCTCCTACCAAGCTGGTTAAACCAGCCTTCTCGCCTTCAAGCAAAGGTGAACGATCCAACACTAGCGAATAGGTAACACGGGGCAGTTTATGGTTTTCAACAACAAATACTTTTAATCCGTTAGGCAGTGTAAAAGTTTCAGCATCGCCAATATTAATTTGAGGAGCGGGACCAGGCTCAGGATATTTCGTACGATCAACTTGCGCTTGAGAAAGGCCGGTTGATAGAAAACATAGCAGTGTATATATATAAATTCTTTTCATCTGTAAATAATTATTCGTCAATTCTATTTTACTATTTCGCACTCATGAACCGCGAACCGGTTTTTATTCCATCGGTCAGATGGAGCTTACCATGCTTTAAATTTGATATTCCTGTGAGATGAAAATGAAATTTTAAACATGGACGATTCATAACTATTTTTTTGGAAGCTCGTGGCTATCGAGTCTTAATTTTTATTAGAAACAACCCATCTATTTGCTTTCTCCTTTTTTAGGTAGGTAATGTAACACGACTCTACCGTCTTTGTTCAGGTATTCTCTGGCTACGCGTTGTATATCCTCCTTGGTGACTTTATTATAATTGGCCAGCTCTTTATTGATTTCTTCTGCATCACCATAATACACCTTCGCTTCGGCCAGGCTTTCGGCGATACCGGCAACGGAAGCGTGACGGCTTACCACAGCGTTTTCTGTTTGCGCCCTTAATTTCGCAAAATCTTTATCGGTTATTCCGGTAGTTCTGAGTTTTTCAATCTGTGCATCAATCGCAACTTCTAATGAATCAGCGCTGACACCCATATTAGCAATCCCTAAAAATAGGAATAGGCCGCCATCTTCCAAATCTAAAGGCATAGCCATTATTTGTACCGCTTTCTGCTGCTTATCCACTACTTCTTTTGTAAGCAGCGAACTTTTTCCACCCGCTAAATAGGTAGACAACATGTTGAGTGCGTAACTATCAGGGCTATCCTTACGCGGAAGGTTGTATGCTTCCACCACTGCCGGCAATTGGATATTATCGTAGACGACATCACGGATTTCCTGATTTCGCTTGGGCTCTACGATTGATGGCCGCACAATTTCTTTTTCTCCCTTGGGTATTTCTGCAAAATATTTACGAACCCACTTTTCCGTTTGTTCGTAATCGATATCTCCGGCGATGGACAAAACGGCGTTGTTAGGTACATAGTAGGTTTTATAAAAGTCCATAAACTCCTGCAAGGAAGCAGCGTTCAAGTGATCCATGGAGCCGATGGGTGCCCATTGATACGGATGTTTGTGATAGGCTCGTTTTAAGACTTCAATCAGTATGGAACCATAAGGCTGATTATCCATTCGTTGGCGTTTTTCTTCTTTAACAACTTCTCTCTGCGTTTCCACTCCAACTGAGTCGATCTTTGCGTGTAACATTCGTTCACTTTCCATATACAAGGCAGTTTCCAAATAATTAGACGGAACGACTTCATGGTAATAGGTTTGGTCATTTGAGGTATAGGCATTTAGCGTCCCTCCTATGCCCTGTATCTTTTTCATAAATTCGCCTCTGCCAATATTTTCGCTTCCTTCAAATAGCAAATGCTCAAAGAAATGTGCAAATCCCGTACGATCGGGTTTTTCATTTTTTGAACCCACGTGATAAAGCACAGAAACGGCTGCAATAGGGGTGGTTTTATCCTGGTGCATAATAACATCTAATCCGTTGTCGAGCTTAAATTCTTTGAATTGGATTTTTTCTTGGGCATTCAGTAAACTGCTCGAGCCAAGTAGACCAATCAGCATACTGCCTATTACTAGCTTTTTTTTATTCATATGTGTTGATTGTTGTAATGCGTTGGAAGCATTTGGTTTGGTATTTTTGCATTTGATCTGTTTAAGCCTATATTGTTACACGAATTAACCTATTTTTACTTTCTCATACAAAAAAAATTGCGCCATAATCATTCTATCTCTGACCTACCAGCTTAACAAATGCCTTTATTCACGACCTCACTTCAACAGAAGAGGCAATCAGTTTATTTTGAACAAAAAAGCCGGGCTAAATAAATAGCCCAGCTCCTTAAGTCGGTATGATATTATGCTTTATTGTATTTGTTGCCCTTGTCCACTTTCACCCGCTTTTTGATCGTCGTTCTGTATACCTCGTTCTTTTCGCGGTTTAGCATTGTAATTCATTTTACCAAATTTCCAGCTGAATGTTATACCGAAGGAACGGAATGGTACGGCGAAATTCGATTCTTGCTTATAGCTAGCGGTTTGAATTTTTGATCTGAAATTCTTTTTCTCATTAAATGGATCGATAATATTCAACCCGATACTTGCCTGTTTTTTGAATATTTCTTTTTTCATACCAATACTCCACATATTAAATGCAGGGTTGTAACCTTGAAAAGTACGTCTCGGCGCATTCAATATAAGGAACGTTTCCGCAATAAGCCCTCCTTTTAAATTCACCGTACCACTTAGGAAAGCCTGGTACATCCAGTAAACATTACCTGCTTGCGAAGTTAAGTTGTCATCGATATTTTGAAGGTTAATATCATAAGTATACAAATTCAGGTTACCTCTTAACGTCAAAATCTTAATCGGATTGACAGAAGCAAACAGGTTGGTACCAAATGAATTATTCCGTCCGATATTTTCAAAACTCTGCAGTACGATTGGTTGCTCCTCCGTTCCAATATTGGTGTATATTGACTCTATAACGTCATTTGTACGCCTATAATAAAGCGATGCATTCAGAATCGTACTTTTGATCATGGTTGAATAACCCAATTCAACGTTGTGCGATAGCTCGGGATCCAATTCAGGATTTCCCTGCCGTTGATTCACCGGATCTGCTTCATTACGGAAGGGATTCAAGTAGAACAAGCTTGGCCTTTGGATACGCTGGTTGTAGCTTAGTTTAACATTAGACATCTGCCCCAGCTTTTTCGATAACACCACGCTGGGAAGCAGGTTGTGATAATTGTTTTCAAAGGCCGGAAAGTTTGCTACTGCATCACCGTCAAGCAGTGTATATTCATAACGCGCACCCGCTTTCAATTCATAATCTTTAGCAAAGGGAACACTCACCGTAAAATAACCGGCACCCACATTTTGTTTGTAACCGAAATCATAAGATCGTTGTGCATGATTGATATATGAACCATTCTGCAGCATGGTGTCGACCGTGACGTCGGAAGAGATATCTCGAAGGATCGCTTTTGCACCTACTTCCAGTACGACCTTCTTAAAAGGATGGGTATAGTCTACCTGAAAGGTGAGTTCATCATTTACACCATTATTATAGCCCATTTCATTGGGCCTAAAACCCTGCTGTCTATATAAGGTATTGTAATCAGTATTATTGTTGTTTTTAGAATATTGGCCGGCAAATGTCAATTCCTGCCCCTTTTTCTCAAATTTATGGGTGTAATCGGCACTCCAATCAAAGCCATGAAATTTAATCTGGTTTCTCGAATTACTTAAAATTTGGTTAATCCCACCGTAAATGGACGTCATATCTCCATCTGTTTCCATTCGAAACTGATTGTAATTGAAAGAGGATGTAATAATATTCTTATCATCTATGTCGTAATCAACACTTAAGCTACCTCTTCCTCCACCTCTTTTCGTGGTACTGGCGCTGTTTTGCGAAATCAATGGCTGATCTGTCAAAGATCGTTGATCAAAGGTTACATCCGTTGTAACGGGCCAACCCCACATAGCGCCCAAATTAGCGGTAACGCCCAGCTTGCCTTTTCGCACATTTACGTTTCCGTTGAAATTGTTTTGGCGCGTGCCAATACCTCCCGAAATGGAACCGTTCACACCCACAACGTCTTTCTTTTTAGTAATTATATTGATGATTCCCGAAGTGCCCTCGGCGTCGTATTTCGCTGAAGGACTCGTAATAACTTCAACGTTCTTAATCTGATCAGCCGGAATCATACGTAGCGCGTCCGCTACATTGTTCGTCATGGCCCCGGACGGTTTTCCATTAATAAAGATACGAACGTTTTGATCTCCCCGTAAGGACACGTTACCATCCATATCTACTGATAACAAAGGAACTTTCCGCAACACATCGGCGGCATTTCCACCAGCTACTGTAACATCTTGTTCTGCATTATAGACAAGTCTATCCACTTTATTTTCGACCACAGGCACCTGCCCCGTAATCTCAACCGCTTGCAATTCGGTTGCGGAAGGTTTTAATAACACATTGGCCACGTTTAAGGAAGTAAGCTGCTCTGTAATTTCTATCGGACTGATTGTTTTTGGACTGTATCCCATCGCACTGATAATCAACTTATATTTCCCTAGGGGTATTTTGTCTAGACTGAATGACCCTCCTTCGTTTGCAAGGGCCCCGGTGACGGACTGTGATGATGTACTTTTTAAAAGGGTTATCGTCGCAAAATCAATAGGTTTGTTCGTTAAGGAATCTATTACTTGCCCCTTTATCTTTCCCGGTCCACCCACTTGTTGCGCAAACACAACGCAAGCACTCAACTGCATCAAAATACATACAAATAACTGTTTGCTTATACTCATCTGATCTATTTTTTGAACATTAGTCGTTCGCGATTGACAAATGTTACAACAACAAGTATACAAATCACCCATAAAAAGGTAACTTATTAGTTACTTATAGTTTTATTTACATGCGTTAATCAGCACGACTTACCCGTAACCAATTAAGGGCTACTCACATATCTTAAAACAAACACATGCAAAGCCGTTTTTGAATTAAAAATAGGCTGTAAAGCCTCATCTTTCTTCAATATTGGCACGATATATGCTAAAAAGAGGACAGGTTTAGGTTGATTTGAAACTTAGGTTTCGGCCCCACTCCCCAAGTGGGGTTTTTTATTTTAAAAGAATTCCGGTTGTTCTTCGTTCTCTTTATATTTCTCATTTAACTACCTTGATTCTGCATCTCGATTTATTTTACCCCACGATATAAGCAACTACACATATTATCATATTCAAACATTGGTAAAATATTACACCCTATCAAAAACAGCTAATAATATCCTGCAGTGAATTAGGTTTCATTGCCTCAGAACGCCCTAAACACCGCTGACAAAGTGTCATTTTCGCGCCGTTATAATGCTTATAGTATCAAAAAAAAACAACTCATCAAAATCCGATTTACATCAAAATAACGCTAGATCACGAGTTCAAATAGACATACTAAACGTTTGACAATAAGTATATTAAAAATAAATCAGTCATCTTTTTGCGAATTTCATAATAATTAACGAATCGAAAATGAGCTAAAAAGAGATATCAGAATCCTTGTTTCCTTTCACACTAAAGTAGAGCCTGCACAAATAGCTATACATAACTCATTATGAGCAAATTAAAAAACGAATCAATTTATGATTATGAATTTCGCAATGCTTTCTTGAGCCTGAAAGCTCCGTCTTAAACAAAAAAACCGTAGTGTTTGGCGAAAGAAACGATCGCGATTCTATTACTAACTATTTTAGCAAGTCATATTGTAGAACTAACCCCTAATAAGGAGCGGCAAGAATTGATGCTGATCATCAAATATATTATAAAATTCAATCATCAAAAACGACTTTCAAAAAATAAAGCGACAGGTTTTATAGAAGATTCTTAAAAAATACTTTGTAAAAAAAATTAAACCTTTTTTCCAACATCTATTCCAATAGGATGTAAAATGAACAACATGAAAACAGCAAGATTTATTACTTTATGTGTGGTCCTCTTATCGATTTTTAGCTACTCAGAGGCATTAGCGCAACATGGGAGAGGGCATGGCCGAGGACATGGGCATGAGCGTTGGGATGATGATGACGACGATGATCGGCATCGGCACCACTACCGATACGACAGAGATTATTATAAAAAACGCCATAAACACTATAAGAAACAGGCAAGATATTACGAAAAGCACCGCCGTTATGATCACTATGGATATCCCAGGTGGGCCCGTGCGCATCGTTATCGAGCGAGACATCATGTTTATTTCAGGGATTATTGTACGTTCTACGACCCCTATCGTGGAGGCTATGTATATTGGTCAAGCAATCGTTGGATTTTCACACCAAATGTTCCGGCCTTCTTAGCGAATGTCGATCTTGGAAGAGCCCGCATACAGCTAATGGCAAATATACCCTTAGAAAGACATCCTGAATATTATTATGACGAATATGCGCGCGCTTATCCACGCAGCACAAACATACATATCAACCTTTCCTTACCTCCTTTTTAGGAGGTATTTATACCTGGAAAAGTCCTAGTCTTGTATAAGATTTAGGACTTTTTAACGGGATAATAATTGCAACAACGCTTCTTTAGAGAAAGATGTTTTAGTCAGGGTTATCGAATCGACCAGTTTAGTGAACAGTTCACTCTTACTTTGCTGTAATTGCAACACTTTTTCCTCTATTGTTTCCTTACAGATCAATCGCACTGCTATTACATTTTTTTTCTGTCCCATTCTGTAAATACGATCGATCGCTTGGTCTTCTACCGCCGGGTTCCACCAAGGATCAATTAAATACACATAATCCGCCTCTGTAAGATTCAATCCGACTCCGCCGACTTTTAAACTCATCAAAAATACCTTTACACGCCCATCCAGTTTAAATTGCTCAATCAGCCCCTCTCTGTCCTTTACCTTTGTACTTCCGGTCATCTTAAGGGTTTGCAATCCTTGTTTATGCAACTGATCTTCTACCAAATCCAACATATGCACGTATTGGGAAAACAATAAAATCTTATGCTGAACACTCCTCTGCCCGATCTCTTCTATCAGCCACTCAATTTTGGCGGCGTTCGGTACATTGCTATACTTATCTTTCAACAAAAGCGGCGAATTGCAAATCTGGCGTAGTCGCATCAAGCCCTTTAATACGACTGCACTTTTATTACTTAGCTCTTCCTCCGTTTGTGCCGATATATAAGATCGAAATTCCTTTTCATATACGTCGTATATCCTTCTTTGTTCTTCGCCCATTTCACAGTACATAACCATTTCTGTTTTCTCGGGCAAATCATCCATTACTTCTGCTTTTGTCCTTCGTAAAACAAAAGGTTTAATTTTATGTAAAAGCTCTTCCAGACGCCTATTTTCACCGAATTTATCAATAGGCGTAGAATAAACATCACGGAAATATCTTTTGTTACCTAGTAGGCCTGGACAAGCGAACGACAACTGCCCAAATAAATCAAAAGTATTGTTTTCCAAAGGTGTTCCCGTTACCGCTATCTTAATCTTTGCCTTCAATCGATTGGCCGCTCGGTATCGCTGAGATAGCGGATTTTTTATATGTTGGGACTCATCTAGAAATAGGTGATCGAATTCTATTTCCTGAAAACGATCCAGGTCACTTACCATGGTGCCGTAAGTAGTTAACACGACATCCCAAGAATCTATTGTATGGTTTTGATCCCGTTGTCCTCCATGCCAAAGAAAAATCCGCAATGAAGGTGCAAATTTTTCGAATTCCTGCAACCAATTAGTCAATAAAGTTGCCGGAACAACAATCAAATTCGTACCTGATTTTCCTTCCTCTTTCTTTAGTAGCAAAAAAGCGATAATCTGAATGGATTTTCCTAACCCCATATCATCCGCCAAACAACCGCCGAAGCCTAGCCGACTTAAACTATGAAGCCATTTTACACCATCCAATTGATAAGGCCTTAACTTGCCGATAAATCCCTCTGGAATCTTTAGCGACGGATCCTCTTCCTGATTGCTCCACTGTTTAAAAAGAAGCAACTCTTGCTTTACACCGGAGTCGAACATGTCGGTTTCGTAGGCACTTTGCAAAGCCTGAAAATTTATCTTGGCCGTTTTAAGTAAATCTCCCTCCCGTCTTCCCAAGCTAAAGAACTGTTCAAACTTGTGAAGCCACTCGGCAGGCAATATACCATAGGTTCCATCGTCTAAGAGTACGTAGTTTGATTTATTTCTAACCGCTTTTTCAAGGTCGCGCAGTCGAGCTACCTTTGAGCCGTAAGAAATCTTCACCCTTGTATTAAACCAATTAATACCGCTGGTAACTTCTATATTTATTGCAGCCTTATACGGACTTCGCTTGCTTATCGATAGCTTATCATAACCCATGACCGCTATTTTTTCGATTTGCCATTGCTCAAAAGCCTCTAAAAACCAATTTCCGTCGAAAAACCGATCTTGATGTAAATAAAAATACAGTAAATCGTCATCTAACTGTTCCGGAAAATAAGGGTGTTGTTTGAGGATAAAAGATAAGAACTGCAACTCCTGCTCATCGTTACGACGAATCAAAAATGAATTTCCATAATCGTCTTTCCCATAAACGGGTCGTTTCGAACGAATGGGAATTTCGACTGTCCCGTAGCGCATAACAGGTTCTATCACGATGTAATTTTCAGACTCTGACAAATAAATGATTCGCTCGGTAGCCTGTACCGGCGTTTCCATAGATGACTGATCGTACCCCTCTGTAAGAAATGCGTAGTTCACCTTTAAGGTATCGCTTACCTTATCCAACAATTCACTTTGCAAGAGATGATATTTCGATGCATGCACGATCAGATCAGTCCCTAGATTCTTAAAAAATCGGCATACTCTCCACACATTATGGTTCTTAAATGCATAAAAAGTTTTCCCTATGTGCAGAAAACAATCAAAGGCAAAGACGAGCTCTTGCATGCTGTACCACTGATCTGCTATCTGCAATAGCGGGCTTATTTGGTAGAGGCTATCTTTTTTCCGAATTCCAAGCGTAAATTGGTCAGCCCCTATTACTTGCAGGTTCACTCTACTAAAATTCTTTGCCTGAAATTGTTTTGAATTCCCTTGATAGTAAACGGGCATATCAAAGGGATTTTTCACTATTTCGTGTAAGGCCCGAATATCATCTTCGTTATACGGTTCCTTGGTTGGTTGGGGAAATCGACTGAGCGCTGCCAAAAAGCGAATATATTCCGGCCGCTTTTCATGCCACAATAACGTTGTTGCATCAATGGTATTAACCAAGGCCTTAACCTTCCCGTTAACGGCAAACGCTAATTCCCCAAGCTGAATTGTAAGGTGGCCATAATGTCTGTGGGGATAAATAAGAATCACTTTCCCCTCCAAATTTTGTTCACGGAACGCCGGTTTAACATCCGGTAAAAGCTTACCTTTAAGATACCGTACATTTTCATCCGTTATTTTCAATAAGCCTTGTATTTTTGGCGTAAGTATTAATTTATTCTCCACATAATGCATATGGAAATGCGAAGTGATGTCTGCTTCGTCTTCCAGACCATAATCTCGCGCAACTTGCCGTACTCTCACATGTCGTGAAATTCCGTCAAAAAAAAATCGGATATCTGTGTTTTTTATTATTTCATAAAGAACCCGATTGCTATGTTGGCACATTCGAAGCGGTGTTTCTAAGCAAGTGCAGTGAAAATGGAGACGCTTTTCAATCCGATCTGTCCATACCCTTATCTGTGCAGTATGTAAGTTAGGGTGCGAATAATCAAAGACGCCTCTGTCGATGGATAGTTGTTTAACATGAACTGATGCATTCGGAACGAGTTGATCAGACGAGTGTTTGTACATCAAGATTTCTGACAATTGCTCATCCGCAAAACCTTCAATTGTATAAGAAGCCTCTTCTGAATCAATTATTTTATCTGTAAAGGTCATTTTATAACATTCTTATGAATATACTTCCCGCAAATATTGTCTATCTTCAACAAAGCTATTCATAAGCAAATTAAGATTTGCAATAAAGAATGAATAATATCAAGAAATGTTCAGGAGCGCTTTTTATTGGAAAATATAGAGAGGGGTTAAGGCGATGAATAAATCGCTTGCAAACTCATTAGTGCTTTTAGGAATCTATAGTAACAAATAATTACATACAGATGAAAATTATTATTATCGGTGCGACAGGGACGATTGGCAGACATGTGGCAACACTTTTTGAAGGCAAACATGAACTCATTAAAGTGGGGACTACGAAAGGAGATTACCAAATAGATATTTGTTCCGAGCAATCAATAAAGATTTTTTTTGAAACTATTGGCCCCTTTGATGCGCTCATTAGCACGACCGGCAAAGCTGCTTTTAAGTCATTGAAAGACTTAAGCAACGCCGATTTCCGACTTGGTTTGGACAATAAGCTCTTAGGCCAAATCAGTTTGGTACTCATTGGACAACACTACATTAACCCGGCCGGCTCGTTTACACTGACATCAGGTATTCTATCTGAAGACCCCGTTCCAGGAGGATCTGCACTTAGTACAGTGAATGGTGCTATCAATGCTTTTGTAAAAGGAGCAGCAATCGAGCTAAAAAATGATGTGCGCATAAATGCTGTGAGTCCCGGCGTTGTGGAAGATTCGCCTTCTTTTTTTGAAGTTTTTCCGGGCCACATCCCCGTAAAAATGGAACGAGTAGCAAATGCTTACTATAAAAGCGTAATGGGTGCGTTGACAGGAGAAACAATCCGAGTATTCTAATTTCTTTTCAATTGATATATGACTAAATGGGAAATTGACCCAAAGCATTCAGAAATCCACTTTCGGGCAAAACACATGCTTATATCTACCGTAACTGGCTTATTCACCAAATTTGAAGGAACCGTAGACACCCTGGAACCTAATGATTTCGTTCAAGCATCGATCCATTTGTCTATCGACGTCGATAGTGTGTACACGAATGAATCTTACCGCGATGAACACCTTAAATCATCCGCGTTTTTTGACGTTGATAAGCATCCGTACATTACTTTTCGATCCACGGAGCTAAGCAAGGATGACGACAACGCAAGCACATTTGTGTTAAGAGGCATGCTCGACATAAAAGACATGGTTAAAGAAGTACAATTCCATGTTTCATTTGGCGGGACGGCAGAAGAGAACGGTCGATTAAAAGCAGGCTTTCAGGTATCAGGAATTATCAACAGGAAACACTTTGGTCTAACTTATAACCCATTAATGGAAGCAGGAGGAATGGTTGTGTCAGAAGAAATCGAACTGGCCGCCAACATTGAACTAATTAAAATATCTTGATGTATGAATAACTTTAAAACGGTGGCCGATTCTCAAACGGTAATGACCGAGCTCATGATTCCCTCCTATTCTAACTTTGGGGGCAAAATACACGGCGGGGTCATCTTATCGTTAATGGATAAAGTTGCATATGTATGTGCCGCAAAACACGCCGAAACTTATTGCGTCACCGCGTCGATCGACACAGTTGACTTTAGAGCTTCGGTGGAAGTGGGTGAGATTATTTCATTACTTGCTTCTGTAAATTATGTTGGTAACTCTTCACTTGTAGTGGGTATAAAAGTGTTGGCCGAAAATGTGAAGACGCATGCCGTTAAGCATACAAACTCGAGCTATTTTTCAATGGTTGCTTTAGATGAGGAAACCCACAAACCGGTCCAAGTTCCGGGCTTGATTCTGGAAAACGAAACGGAGATACAGCGCTTTATTACGGCGATGCACAGAAAGGAATTAAACCGCTATTATAAGCAAGAAGGCGAGCGTATCAAAGCTGATTTTAGGAATCAAGATTTTATTGAAGTACTAAAAAAAGAGCGATGCATTTTAAAACAATCGTATTAGTTTAAAGGTACATGCCCTCCATCTTTAAAGATTGCTACTTCCAGCTCTCCCTCCGCCGAAATAGCGCCACGGTACATCCCTGAAGTATTGAAGGGCATAGCAAGATTGCCCTCTTTATCCAGGGCGATCAGACCGCCGTTCCCCCCGCTTTTTGCTACTTTTGCGAGCGCGGTTTCCGCAGCTTCCTCTACTGTCAAACCCCTATAATCCATCAGGGCTGCCACATCATAAGCTACTACATTCCGAATATAAAATTCGCCCCAACCTGTGCAGGATACGGCAACCGACGCGTTATTAGCGTAGGTACCTGCACCTATAATGGGGGAATCACCTATTCGTCCAAACTTTTTATTAGTCATTCCACCCGTTGAGGTTCCTGCCGCTAAGTTGCCTTGATTATCAAGGGCAACACAACCCACTGTCCCGAACTTATCATCATGATGACCACCACCCAGCTTTACAGCGGTCTCATTCGCCTTTTTTTGGACAGCTTCTTGCTGAAGAGCCTTTTGAAGCCCATCCCATCGCTCCTTCGTATAGAAATACGACGGATCTACCATTGTTAGGCCTACTTGTCGAGCGAAGTCCTCTGCACCATCTCTCGCCAACAACACATGTTCTGATTTTTCCATAACTGCACGTGCGGCACTTATTGGATTCCGAACAATCTTTACGCCTGCAACTGCTCCTGCACGTAAGCTCTCTCCATCCATAATAGCTGCGTCCAATTCATTTTTGCCTTCGTGGGTAAAGACGGCGCCCTTTCCGGCATTGAATAAGGGAGAATCTTCCAACACTTGTATGGTTTTCTCGACCGCATCTAAAGCGCTTCCATCTTTCTGAATAATTTCATAGCCGACTGTTAATGCTTCCTTCAATTTTGCCTTATACGCTTGTTCCAATTCAGGCGTCATACGGCTAGGCTCGATGGTTCCCGCACCACCATGTATGACAAGTACATACTTTTTTATCTGCTGTTGTGCATGTACAAGGACCGGTAGTAAGGAGAATATTAGAATGAGTCTTAAAGGTAATGCCATCTTTTTGTTGGATTTATTTATGTAAAAGTACAGATTTTCATTAGAATCATCGGACCTATAACCAGCTCACGGACATACATCGTTTCCAACAGAAGCGAATCATCGAATATTATTCAAATTTTACATTTTATTAATGAACATTATTCGATAAAAACTATAATATTCTGTATTTTTGTCAGCTTTTTCAACAAATGTAACTATGCATGATATACAACTAGATCGCATCGATCTGGAAATATTAGATTATTTACAGAAAAACTCAAGGATGACAAATGCCGATTTAGCTCGGGAATTAGGCATGGCGCCATCTGGTATCTTAGAACGTGTTCGCAAACTTGAACAAAAGGGAGCATTAGTACAATATACCGCACGGGTCAATCCCGAGGCCGTTAATCAGAACCTGTTAGCCTTTATCTTTATTAAAGTGGCAGATGGTTTAGGCTGCGATGAAGCTGACAAACTGCTTAGCGAAATCGAAGCGATCCAAGAGGTTCATCATATCACGGGCGAAGATTGCTATTTGGTAAAAATCAGAGTCTCCAGCTCGGGGGAATTGATGCAATTCATGAAAACTTCGCTGAGGAATATTCCAAATATTGTATCAACAAGAACTACCATCGTGCTGGAAACAGTTAAAGAAAATCAGCACATCGTTATCAAAAGAGACACAGAAAATGACGAAAGCTAAGAATACATCTACAGCGGCCATTATTATCGCTTATTTGTTAATTTACATTGTCTGGGGTTCCACCTATTTTTTCATTCACATTGCTCTTCAGGGCTTTACTCCCTTTCTTTTGGGAGCCATACGATTTACGATCGCAGGTACGTTGTTGTTGATCTGGTGCAACAAAATGAAAGAGCCCATTTGGAATAAACAACTGCTAAAGACGGCAGCTGTTACGGGTATACTCCTTTTGTTCATCGATATGGGTTTAGTCATGAAGGCTCAACAATATTTACCAAGCAGCCTAATTGCTATTGTAGCAGCTTCTACCGCCATCTGGATTTTGCTGCTCGATAAAAAAATGTGGAAAGTTAATTTCCGGAACTGGAATACCGTTGTGGGTGTCATAGTAGGATTTGTAGGCGTCATTCTACTCTTTAGTGAACAATTAGCTGCCTCCTTTACTGAAACCGGCTTATCCAATAAAGCAATCGGTATGTGCTTACTCATACTAGGAACACTTTCGTGGGCATCAGGCTCGGTATATTCGAAATACAGCGTATTACCTAGCGGTGTTACCTTTGCTAATGCCGCTTGGCAGATGCTAATAGCAGGCATATTATTTTGGGGTGCCGCCTTTGCACATGGCGATGTACAGCAATTTCATATGCAGGCCACACCTGTCTCTTCTTGGCTAGCCATCGGATACCTGATTATCTTTGGTTCCATTCTGGCCTTCACAAGTTATATTTGGTTATTGAAAGTACGTCCGGCAACAGAGGTTAGTACCCATGCCTATGTCAATCCATTGGTGGCTGTCTTTCTGGGCAGCACCTTCGCCAACGAACAGGTAACTTTGATTCAAATTATAGGCCTTGCTATTATTTTGTGCGGCGTTGCCATGATAAATTTCGTCAAGGCAAAGAAGGGCAAGCAAATGAAGCCCCTGTGCCCCGATCAATAGGAAGATTTTCACTTAGCCATTATGTTGTAAAAATTATAATCCGTCATTGGAGCATCCGTGAATCCGAGCTGCCGACCAATGCTTACCACTTGTCCCCGATGATACGTGTTGTGATTTACAAACTGCATGATGTACTCTAAAGCCGAAAATTCGCAGTTAAACCACGGACTTTCGACTAAAACCGGCTCTTGTAATTCTTTAACCGTCAAGGCACTTACATAATCTGCGATTTGAGCCGACTGCTCCACCAAGCAGCTCATTACTTCGTCAATCGTAAAAAGATCTTTTTCCGGATCGAAGTCATATTTCTCATTAATGATAGCAAACCAATAACCCTGTGTTTTATACATATGTTTCAGTGTTAATAGAACACTTGGGAAACTGGAAATAACCTCTTTTTCAAGAAGTTTCTTCGGCTTTGTTTTTAACCAGTTAACTAATGTAATGTTAGTCCACAAATCGTAGTCTACATAATTTCTTATCAGACTAGTGAGTCCTACTGTTTCGAGTTCGAAGATCAAGTTTTCTTTTACCATAATCGCCTAGTTTTATAGAACAAAGAAAGAATGCGCCAGTGACAACAGTATGTCATCCTCTTTTATTTTTGCGAGCCCGCAAACAATCTTTTATAACTTGGCAACTTAAAAATCTTATAACGGCAATCAGGCTTTACAGCATGATAAAAAACAGACGTTAGTAGTGCTTTAAGGGGCTATGTGAGCAATCGCTGAGACTTAGCTAACCAGTCTTATCCTATCGTTTGAATTACCGGCGCAAATAGTACATTAAAATGGCTGTTTTATGCATTGTATTATACTATCAATTTAATTAAGTTTGTTTAGAAATGCCAAAGAAGATTAAATGGATTATCAGGCTATTATTCAAGAATCTGCCAGCTGGATAAAGGATTATATCAAAGCGAGAAATAACACCAATTTATGTTTTCACGACATAGAACATATACATCAGGTAGTTGATGCCAGTAGGAAAATCGGCGAATATTATCAGCTATCAGCGGAAGACAATTTCATTGTTCAGGTAGCTGCTTATTTTCACGACGTGGGATATTATACAGGACCTCCCCAAAATCACGAATTACGCAGCGCCGAAATTGCTGAAAATTTTTTGCAGGAAAGGCAGGTAGAAGCATCTGTTATTGAATCCATAAAAAAATGCATTGTTGCTACCCGCATGCCGCAAAATCCACAAAACTTGCTAGAAAAAATTGTTTGTGACGCGGACCTATTCCATTTGGGAAGCGATGGCTTCAATGAAAGGAACAAACTCATGCGTAAAGAAGCAGAAGGTTGCCAAGGCAAATCAATTGACAAAGAAACTTGGCGTAACGGAACGATCGCCTTGATGGAAAGGCACCACTACCATACCGAATATGCGAATCTTTTTCTAAAAGATAAGAAACTTGAAAATTTAGCGTCACTTAAATCAAAAGCCAACCATACGTCCATGGAAGAAGAAAAAAAACAAAAGAAAGATAAAGATAAAGACAAAGATAAACGTCCCGACAGAGGGATCGAGACCATGTTTAGGGTCACATCTACCAATAATCAACGTTTAAGTGACATGGCAGATAACAAAAGTAACATCCTTATAACCGTCAACTCCATTATTCTTTCGGTTATTATAGCCTTACTTTTGAGAAAACTCGACAGTAATGAGCATCTTGTTTTACCTACTTTTGTCTTGCTTGCCGTTAGTTTATCAACCATGGTAGTTGCGATCTTAGCTACTCGCCCTTATATACCCAACGGCATTTTTTCTGCCGAAGATATGAAAGAGAAGAAAGTAAACCTTCTCTTTTTCGGTAATTTTTACAGAATGGGGTTGCAAGAATACAACGAAGGTATGCGTACGGTAATGGAAGACCGTGATTTTCTATACGGGACCTTAATTAAAGACGTTTACTCACAGGGTGTGGTGCTGGGCAGGAAATATCGATTACTGCGAATCGCGTACAACATATTTATGTATGGCTTAATTGCGTCTGTTCTATCATTTATTGCGGTCATTGTCACCATTCAATAATACTACCATGCTCAAAAAACGAGAGAAGCTTTTAAATAGTCGAGACATAAGTTGGCTTTCTTTCAATGGTCGAGTGCTTGAGGAAGCGGCAAAAGATGAAGTTCCTCTGCTGGAGCGTTTAAAATTCTTAGCGATCTATTCTTCTAATCTAGACGAATTTTATCGTGTAAGAATTCCCGTCTTAATGGCATTGAAAGAATTAAAGAAACGAGCCATCGCCTCGCAAAAGCTCATAAAGAAGGGTATACTAAAGAAAACCAAAAAAATTATTGAGACACAACAGGCTTATTTCGGAAGTATTTTAAAGCAGCATATTATTCCCGATCTAAAAAATAAAAATATCCACTTAGTATATAATGAGGACATCCCCGATTGTATTAAGAAAAAAACGGATCGCTTCTTTTTTGATACCATTGCTGCTTTCCTCGAAATCATTCACCCTGAACAAAAAGCGTTTTCTCCAAAGAACAACCAGCTTTATTTGGCAGCTGATTTCGGCGATGCGAACAAAGGACTGGCGCTTGTAAGCATTCCCTCTGATGAGATACCTAGATTTTTTCACACACAGATTGAGAATACGCACTACGTTGTATTAATTGACGACATTATAAGAGCCAATCTAAAATATATTTTTACGCAAATCCCTCAGTGTGTTTTTTCTTTCAAAGTAACACGTGATGCCGAGCTTGACCTACAGGACGAATTTAATGGTGACCTAGCTAATGAAATCGAAAAATTGTTGGTTTTAAGAGATTATGGAATGGCCACTCGATTCCTATATGCACCAGGCGTTCCACAGCCAACGCTAAATCATTTGATTAGGTGTTTGCAACTCGAGCATGCCAATCATATTGAAGGGGGAGTTTACCATAACTTAAAGGATTTTTTTGCTTTCCCGGTAAGAGACCAACAGCTTCAATACGCGAAATTGCCTGTTGCGGAAATCACCTACCAACATGCAAGCTTATTTGAGGAAATAAAACACCGTGACCTGTTGCTTCACACACCATACCACTCTTATGACCCCATTTTGCGCTTTTTTAACGAGGCAGTTCTCAACCCGGAAGTAGAAGAAATTTTCATTACACTTTATCGGGTAGCCACCAATTCTCAAATTGTACATGCCTTGATAAGCGCAGCAAAAAACGGCAAAAGGGTAACCGTATTTGTGGAATTGAAAGCTCGTTTTGATGAAGCTAATAATATCAAATGGGCAAAAAGGATGGAAAATGCAGGAATCCGAATTATATATAGCGATCAGAAGCTAAAAGTCCATGCCAAAATTTCGTTAGTCAAACTTCGCGCTAATGCACCTCTAAACGCAATAGCGCTACTCTCAACCGGTAATTTTAACGAAAATACCGCGAAGACCTATACGGATCATTCGTTGTTCACTTCCTCATCTTTTATAACCGGCGAATTAGATCTACTCTTTACTTATTTGAGCAGCACAAGCTTTGGAAAGGAATATCCGGCTTTGCCTTTTCAACACTTACTTGTAGCCAAATTTAACTTACTTCCGACCTTTTTACATCACATAAATAATGAAATCAATCGGGCTTTGAACGGTGAAGAAGCCGCGATTATTATTAAACTAAACAACTTGGAAGAAGAAAAGTTAATTCATAAGTTGTACGAAGCTAGTCAGGCAGGCGTTAAAATTCATCTAATCGTACGAAGTATTTGTAGAATTCGGCCCGGAATACCCGGATTAAGCGAAAACATACGTATTGTCCGTATCGTTGATCGCTATCTTGAACACGGACGGATATTTGTTTTCCACAATGGTGGAAATGAACGCGTATTTCTCGGCTCATCGGATTGGATGGATCGAAATATTTACCGTCGTATCGAAGTGTGTTTCCCGATTTATAACGAAGAACTAAAACAGCAGATTAAGCAAATGCTGACTCTGCAACTACAGGATGATATAGCGGCTGTCCAGTTAGATAAAAACGCCCAAAACGTGGAGTTGGCCGAAGGGACCACTCGCTCGCAGGAGGAGATACATAAATTAATTCATGCATCATTTCGTGACCTTATGTATCAATAATTAATATGTAACCATTAATAATACATCAATGAAATCGTTATTTACGTTATACATAGCACTAATTGCATGTGCGGCTTGTGCACAAAAAAAAGATCCCTCATTTACCTCACCAAGTCATTATAACTTAAATGAGCCTCAGCAAATGGAGTTTCCACCTGAACTAGAAGAAGTATCAGGCATAACCTTTGTTAATGGGGATTCGAACCGACTGCTTGCGCAGCAAGATGAACAGGGGCATGTATATTATTTAAAAGCAGGTGACAAGTCTACTAAATATGTTAAGTTTGCCGGTAAAGGAGATTATGAAGATATTGCTGTCAGTAACGATCGTATTGTTCTCCTTCGGAGCGACGGTTCTTTTTTTTCCTTTCCGCTTCAAGAACTATATGAAGCAGAGATCGATGCGATGGTTTCCGAAAAAATTTTACCTAAAGGCGAATATGAAAGCTTAGCTGCTTCTATCACGAACAATCGTCTATATGTTTTATGTAAACAATGTAGTGTCGACAAAAAAACATCACAGACCACCGGTTACATTCTTAAACTTGAGTCAGGGAGTCAGATTATAAAAGAGGGAAGCTTTTCTATTGATAATGAAGAGATCAGTAAATATGTAAAACTAAAAGGTAAAGCTTTTAGACCATCGGCATTGACGCGAAACGAAAAAACAAATGAATGGTATATTGTTTCGTCCATTAATAAGCTTTTATTGATTGCAGATCATGATTGGAAAGTAAAAGAAGCGCATCTGTTGAATCCAAAGCTATTCAATCAACCGGAAGGTATTGCTTTCGACAAGGATAACAATCTTTATATAAGCAACGAAGCAGGTGATTCGGGAAGAGCCACCTTGCTTAAATTTAATTATAAGCATTAGAAAAAACAGGGACTACCTTTTGGCCTAAATAAGACAGAAGATATCCATATTTTCCTTTCAAAAACAGACGGAGGCATATGAACAATAAATTTTTACTTGTTTCTTTTACGCTTCTTTGTATTGTCTTTATAGCAGCCAATGCACAGGAACCTTTTATCAAAAGTCGGACAATATTCATAGGCGATGCCGGAGAATCGAATACTGCTCAGCATGCCGTTATTGAAGCTGCCACCCGGCAAGTGCTTACTGGTAAAACCACGGTCTTTTTTCTTGGCGACAATATTTATCCTAAAGGAATGCCGGTGAATCCGTCTGAAAAACAAATAGGCGAAGAAATTTTAAAATCACAATTTAGTCCTTTTCGAGCGAAGCAAATACCTGTGTACTTTTTACCTGGAAATCACGATTGGGATCGTTCAGGTAAGCAAGGTCTCAGAAAGCTTAAAGCCCAATCAAATTATCTTAAAACTGTTGGGGATTCTTTATTACGGATGGTCCCCGAGAACGGTTGCCCTGACCCGGTAGAAATTAGTATTTCAGAGAACCTGACGGTCATTGCATACGATAGCGAATGGTGGTTGTTTCCTTTCGACAAAATAAATCGCGATACAACTTGCAACTGTAGCAGTAAAGAAGAAGTATTGGAGCGTCTAGAAAGTTTGCTTTATAAAAATAGAAATAAAACGGTATTACTTGCGTCGCATCATCCGTTTTCTTCTTACGGAGTACATGGGGGATATTTTTCTTGGAAAGATCATCTTTTCCCACTGACTAATTTGAGCAAAAAACTCTATCTTCCCCTGCCTTTGGTAGGGTCGTTGTATCCCATTTTAAGATCAACCGTATTCTTACATCCCGAAGATATCCCCCACCCACTCTATCAACAAATGATACAAGATATCAAACATACAGTAGATGAATTTCCTAATCTATTGTATGTAGCAGGCCATGAACATGGCCTCCAACTTTTGTCGGATGGCAACACGTTACAACTTGTTAGCGGCGGCGGATCAAAGGGAAGTTTCATTAAAAATGGCAAAAAGGCTTTATTCACAAATAAAGAAACTGGATTTGTTATTGTCGACGAATGGATGGATAAAAGCAAGCAGATTCGGTTTTTTACTTCGAATAGCGGCATGTTTAAAGAAACATACAACTACAAAAAGTCTTTTGTTGATCCCATTCCCTTGGGAGATTCTCTTTTTCTAAGTCACTCCGATATAGACAGTACCGTGACGCAGGCGAACCCTTTGTACAATCGAGTGGGAAAATTTCACCGAAAACTTTTTGGTGAAAATTACAGGCAAGAATGGGCCGTCGACTCAAAAGTGCCCGTTATCCGAATTTCCTCCTTTCAGGGCGGTTTAACGCCCTTGAAACGAGGAGGGGGTATGCAGACAGTATCACTACGACTGGCGGACAAGTCGGGGAAGGAATGGGTTATTCGAAGCGTTAATAAGAACACCGATGCCTTGCTCCCTCCGGAACTGCAACAGACGTTTGCGCGTGATTTTCTCGATGACGCCAACAGTGCACAGCATCCTTATTCAGCACTGATGATACCACCATTAGCTGATGCCGTTGGCGTTGCTCATAGTAATCCCATCATTGGTATTATTGCACCCGACACAGCCTTGGGCGCTTATAACAACATTTTTGCCAACACGCTATGTTTAATAGAAGAGCGCGAACCTTTGGGTGACTCCGACAATACGCTCAAAATGCTCAGTAAAATCAATCACGATAATGATGACATCTACAAAGCAAAGACTTTCCTGCGAGCCCGCATGTTAGATCTTTTGGTAGGCGATTGGGATCGCCATGAAGATCAATGGCGATGGTATGACGATAGCAAAGGTAAAGACAAAGATTACCTACCGATACCGAGGGACAGAGATCAGGCTTTTAGAAAAGTGGAGGGTCTTTTCCCAAATATTATGTCTCGTAGTTGGGCACTACCTACATTACAGGGCTTTCGTGCGACTATCAATCGACCTAACTATTCTTTATTTAAATCACGCTTCTTAAATGCACATTCAAAAAATCAGTTCACTTTTGAGGAATGGATGAAATTGGCTCATGAATTTGTCGCAAACATCACCGATAGCGTACTGGAAGAAGGTTTGAAGAGACTACCAGCGTCTTCTTATGCCATTCGTCACGATTCCCTTTTTGCCGAGCTCAAGAATAGAAGGGATGCTATCCCTGCAGCCATGGAAACTTATTACCGCTTTATCAACAATATTGTAGATATAAAACTAAGTGATAAACACGAATGGGTGGAGGTGGAAGACGACAACGATAAAGGCCTAAAGGTGACGGTTAGAAAGATAAATAAGGAGGGGGAACGGAAAGACAAGCTAATGGAGAAGGAATATTTACCGACTTTGACCAAAGAAATCCGAATTTATTTAGCAGATGGGGATGATAGTGTTTATATAGAAAACAAGCATGCTCCCATTAAACTTCGTGTTATCGGTGGACAAGGAAAAAAGGTCTATCATATAAACACCGCTGTCCGACCGGTTAAGATTTATGATCCGGGTCAGCAGTCCCTTTTTTCCGGACAGGTATCGAAATTGAGAAAGCACCTTTCCAAAGACAGTGCCAACACGGCATTTGTTCCGGTAAATTTATATAATGTTTGGATGCCACTGATAACCGCAGGTTACAATGCGGATGATGGAATCCTGATTGGAGGCGGATTTAGGTACACCCACCAGCGCGGCTTTAGAAAAAGTCCCTTTGCCCATCAACAACAATTACTTGTGTCGGGCGCCTTCGCTACAGGAGCCGTTAAAGTAAAATATAAAGGAACCTGGAAGGAAGTAGTGGGTAAGGCGCATCTTTTAACAGACGTCAATATACATGCACCAAACAATACACAAAACTTTTTTGGCTTAGGGAACAATTCCATCTATGATAAAGATAGTCATTCAGTAAGGTATTACCGAACTCGATTTAATCTATATGAGATGCATGGAGCATTGCGATGGACGCCGACTGAAACTGCTTCGATTTCAATAGGGCCCTCCTTCCAATTGTATTATTATGATTCAGATGATAATGAGGGTCGATTTATAAACAACACCGATCAGCTTCATACCTATGACAGTTTAACGATCGCCAAAGACAAGCTTTTTGCGGGATTTAATGCTTCCTTTCTCAAGGATAATAGAAATAGCAAAATAATGACAACTGAAGGGGGATACCTAAAATTAGATATACAAGGCTTAACGGGTTTGAATGATTACTCGAAATCTTTCTTTCAGGCAAAAGCTGAAGTTGCAGTCTATAAAAGCATTTGGCAAAATGCTGTAACCTTGGCTAATCGATTGGGTGGCGGGACAACCTTGGGAAAAACGACCTTTTATCAGGCACTATTTTTAGGTGGACAAAATAATCTCTGGGGATATCGCCAATATCGATTTGCCGGAGATCATTTATTTTTTAATAATTTTGAAGCCAGGATTAAGCTGGCACAGATCGGCAGCTATATTTTACCGGGACAACTTGGGCTACTAGGCTTTTATGATATCGGTAAAGTTTGGGTTGACGGATTGGATAACAGTTCCATACATCAGGGTACGGGAGCCGGTGTATATTATGCCCCCGCAAGAATTGCACTTTTGCAATTGGTAGCAGGTCATTCAAAAGAAGGTTGGTACCCTTATTTTACCATGGGATTCCGTTTTTAACTACTAATTCCTCAGATCAACAATGTTTGCGCAGGTAATCGATTTATCGGAAAATAAAAAAGATTTATTAGGCGAGCTCGATATACAGCTGTCCCTCGATAGCTTTATAACACATTTAAGAAAGCTCGCAAGTACTCAGGATAACGTGAAGCATGAAATGCTAGAATTTATACTTCACAAATTCTTAGAAACGAGAGAGACTTATGGACCGTTGACGGAAGAAAATTTAGCAAGTTACAAGCAAATCTTATTCTATACCTATAATTTGCTGGTACCTCCACTCGAAGACGAACACGATACGCTCTGGGCGCTGGCAACACCATTAGGAAAAAATGTGTTTTACGGCACACAAGGCTTCTACAATCTGTTGCGTCAGGAATTTTGTGAAGAAACTTTTAAAGACATCGAAGAAAAGACTAAGAAAAAGGACCTGCTCGAGCAGTCCATATATAGCCTACTTCTAGAACGTTTTTACGAAATTCCCGCCGTGGAAGACGAAGTGATCGAATTTTCTTCGAAAGATGAAGTAACGGGCTTACCTCGCTACTATGCCATCCAAATTGATAAACGCTTTGTGGACATCACTCCCAAAATGAAGCTACCGGAACTGGATTATAAAAAAATTAGACAGAATAACGTTCAGCAGTTTGAATGGAGGTTTTTACGTGAATTACTTCCGCTCAACCAGTTCTCTTTTACAGGCTTTTCGATTATTACGGTGAAGGAAATCACACCCGATCGCGTTATCCAGAATATTCGGGATATCGTAAGTCGAAACTCAGACGAAGAACTTGAGCACGCTTATGACGTATTGCAAGAATCCTTGCAAACGCTTACCGGTAATCAACATATTAAGTTTGGTTTATCTCCCATCTTGAAACTGAACAACAAACCAATATTGGATCAGGTATATATGCATGCCAGTATATTACCTGCTCTGTTGAAGAAGAAAACAAGAAACTGCCAGGAAGCTAACATTACGGAATCTTACTTGCTCAACCCTCAAATCATAGTATATAATGTCGGGATAGATTTCGGAGATAACAACTTCAAATTCCTGAACGACCTTTCCGATCTCGGTGTTACTTCTTATGTATGTATCCCCTTATATTATAACAATAAGGTAACGGGACTTTTAGAAGTTTATACCAACGAAGGTCATACCTTTGACAAGATTGTCCTGGCAAAGTTGCGCCGAGCCGCCCCTTTACTTGCGCAGTTACTGAATGATCAAGCACATAGATTCAACGCTCGCATCGACGCGGTAATAAAAGAAAAGTTTACATCCTTACAACCAGCCGTCCAATGGAAATTTAATCAAGCTGCATATGAATACTTGAAAAAGATAGCGCCGGAAAAACCGAAACCCATTATTGAAAACGTTCAATTCAAGAATGTTTATCCCTTATATGGGGCTATTGATATTAGAAATTCTACAATTGAGCGCAATAAAGCCTTAGTTGCCGACTATAAAATACAATTAGGTTTATTAAAACAGGTATTACAAGACATCAAAAACGTTTATAGTATTGCACTACTCGATGAAATGGAATTTAATTGTGATAAGTGGTTGACCCAATTAGACACGAGTCCAATCGACGTTGTACAAATGAAGGTTAAAGACTTCATGGAGAAAGAAGTGTACATGTTATTGATGCACTTCAAAAACAGTAATTCAACTTTAGCAGCGATCATCGAAAAATATGAACAAGAAGTACTAGCGGAAACAGGGAAAGCCCATCAGCATCGACGCGCGCTCGAATCATCCATCGCCACCATTAATACCGCTATTAACGGTTATTTAGAATTATTAAATGATGAAATACAGCGCTCTTATCCTTGCTATTTTGAGAAGTTCAGAACCGACGGCGTTGAATATGATATTTATATAGGACAATCTATTGCTCCTGAAAGGCCATTTGACATGCTCTATCTCAAAAACGTAAGGCTTTGGCAGCTTACGTCAATGGCTTCCATTGCAAAAATAACGCACACCTTACTTCAACAGATGGAAACTCCGCTTGAAACGACCCAGCTTATTTTTATCAATGGAAACGATATAGATATTAGCTTCCGCGTGGACGAAAGGCGTTTTGATGTAGAAGGAGCCTATAACATTCGATACCACATCATAAAAAAGAGAATCGATAAAGTTCACTTAAAAGATTCTTTTGAACGGCTCACCCAGCCTGGAAAGATTGCTTTGGTATATTACGATGCGAGAGAGATTAAAGAGTATATGAGCTATATTAATTATCTCCAAAATAAAGACATTTTATTAGACGATATGGAAGAGCTTGAACTAGAGGAATTACAAGGCGTAAGTGGCTTAAAAGCGATACGAATCGGTGTAAAACTTTAATTGCTAAAAAACGCCTACTAAGCCAATTCCACGCCGTGCAGGCGTAACGGTCCAAGTAATCTGGTTCTGCTTTTTAAAAGGGTTTCTATACTTACTCTCCTCCATACGGCGGACTATTGCCTTCGTACAGAACCAAGATATAGCACCGCCAAAAGCCATATCGGATAGCCAATGGGAATCGCTGTACATACGACTTACCAGTGTAACGCCCGCAGTACTGTAAAATAGCGCTTTTAACAGCGGGCTTTTTACTCGATGCCCCAGTACCAGCGCGCTCACGGTTGCGATCTGCATATGTCCGGATGGAAAGGAATGATAACCTGCTTCCGGAGAGAAAGGATCGAAGGCCCAGGGGCCCACGTCCGTTGCCGGTCTCGCTCGCCCTACGGCGGTTTTCATCAAGGTCTGTAAGGCGCCACTTGTCAGGTATGCAGCACCCAACATGAGCCCCGTTTCCCTAGCCCATTCATTTTTAATAACTAACCCCGTTAAATAAAAGCCGCCGGTCATGATAAAGGCCGCATAAGGTTTACCATAATGAAAACCGGCGCGCTCAATGCCATCCCACACTTTAGAATTCCGATCCTGCCAAAAGTTCCTGTTTGGTTTGTCTAAGGTTGTTAATAACGCGGTTCCGCCAAGAACCGCCCCTACCTTTAACCAATCAGATCCTTTCCATCGAATAGGGCTCGAAACGGTATATGCTACACCGTCCACAAAACGGATTGCATCAGACGTAATTTTTTGTTTGTTTATACTATCTACGGAGATGCTATCATTCATCGCATAAGCAGCAAATCCCATGGTACTAAAGATCAGTATAAATACTGCCTTGCTTAGGTAATTCATATGTTGTAAAAGGATATTCTTCTGCAAAATATGGAATTTCAGCAAAAAACAGAAATATAGTCGTCTCTTCAAAATGAAGTGTGCTTTGCATTTAACCTTACCCATTAGTTTTCGCTTCTAGGATATTCCGCTAATACAACCGTCGCCGATCGCTTTTTACTGTTTCATAACAATTTTATAATAAAAGATAGCCTATATTTACGTCCTAATATATTTTCCTACCATGAGATTACTCCTTAAGTACTTAAGTAGACATAAATGGCTCATACTTTTAGCGTTGATATTAGCGGCGATCAATCAGGTTTTTTCCTTATTGAATCCTTATATTCTTGGGAATCTGATCATTGACCCTTATGCAAATAAAGCACAGCAGTTCCGATCCGATGGAGCAGATAGTGCTTTTTTTAAGGGTATTACCATTGGCTTATTGATGATTATTGGTGTAGCGATGGTTTCACGTATTGCGAAGGCGTTCCAAGATTATGTTGTTAATGTTATAATACAGAAGTTTGGTGCACGGCTTTATACCGACGGACTTCGACATGCACTCAGGCTTCCCTTTCAGGATTTTGAGGATCAACGAAGTGGTGAAACGCTTTCCGTGCTGCAGAAGGTGCGAGCCGATTGTGAAAAATTTATTACCAGCTTTGTCAACGTGCTATTTGCGACGCTTGTGGGTATTGTTTTCGTTGTTATCGTTGCTTTTAAATTAAGTCCTCTTCTTCCTTTGATTTACCTGGTAGGAGCAATTGTTCTTGCTATTCTAACCAGCGTTCTAAGTCGAAAAGTTAAGTTCATTCAAAAAAATATCGTAAGCGAAACGACTGCACTTGCCGGCTCTACTACGGAATCCCTCCGAAATATAGAACTGGTCAAGAGTCTAGGCCTCACCCAACAGGAGATAAGTAGGCTGAACGATACAACGATGAAAATACTAAAACTTGAACTAAAAAAAGTAAAGAGTATTCGGTCTGTAAGCTTTGTACAGGGGACCTTCGTTAATTTCCTTCAACAATGCATTATGTTTGCATTGCTATTCTTCGTTTTTCGCGATAAGATTACGGTCGGGCAGATGATGATGATGCAATTTTATTCATTCTTCATTTTTGGCCCTTTACAGGAGTTAGGAAATATAATCATGTCCTATCGGGAGGCGGAGGCATCCTTGAACAACCTGCAACGCTTATTGAATCGAAAGGTAGAATACCAGCCCCTTGCACCAAAGAAGATCGATGCTATTCAGCAGTTGCGCTTTAACGAAGTGCGTTTTCAACATCAGTCGGCTACACGCCCTGCCCTTGACGGAATTTCCTTCGATGTTTCACAAGGTGAAACCATTGCTTTTGTAGGACCATCCGGTTCGGGGAAAACAACACTGGTAAAATTACTCGTAGGTTTATACCATCCGACTTCAGGCCACGTATATTACAACGACTTTAACGATAATGAGATCGATTTTGAAGAATTACGACATCAAATAGGTTTTGTAACACAAGATACGCAGCTCTTTTCAGGTACTATCCGTGAAAACTTACTCTTCGTCAATCCATCGGCAACTGACGACATGATTTTGGATGTAATAAAGAAAGCGTCGGGACAGAATATTTTAGCAAGAGCGGAAAAGGGTCTCGAAACCGTGATCGGTGAAGGAGGCCTAAAGCTATCCGGTGGTGAAAGGCAGCGTTTATCAATCGCTCGCGCGCTATTACGGCAACCACGCCTTCTTATTTTTGACGAAGCCACGTCAGCGCTCGACTCCATTACAGAGGAAGCGATATCTAATACTGTCCGGGAAATTACAGCGCAAAGAACGCATTTGACCATTATGATTGCCCATCGCTTGTCAACCATCATGCATGCCGACAAAATTTATGTATTGGAAAAGGGTAAAATCGTGGAAACAGGAAGCCATTTTGATTTACTATCGCTTAAAGGTCTTTATTATGCAATGTGGCGACAGCAGATCGGAGAGCGTAAAGAAGAAAGCACGATGGAAGCAAACTAAGCGTTCGATCGACCATTTACTTCTTTCGACAACACTGCGGTAAGGAGTTCTATTACCCGCGAAAGTTCACGGGTATTCAAAGAGGCGAATCCGAAACGAATCGCGTTATAGTTAAACGGACCGGTGTTATATTTCCTGCCATCACTTATCAGTATGCGGTGCTTGGCAAGCTCCGCAGCCACA
The DNA here is from genome assembly GCF_008245145.1 of Olivibacter sp. LS-1. Classification (GTDB taxonomy): domain Bacteria; phylum Bacteroidota; class Bacteroidia; order Sphingobacteriales; family Sphingobacteriaceae; genus Olivibacter; species Olivibacter oleidegradans. The sequence continues at coordinate 6,307,189 of NZ_CP041643.1, forward strand.
TGGATCAATGGATAAGCTTCACTAAAACGTAGCCAAACTGCCATGCCTCCTGTTGGAATTTCAAACGAGGAAAACGCAAATAGCCGCTCTTTCATTAATGCACATACGTAATCGCGTCGTTCCCGGTAGATATTCACGGATTTTTTTATGTGTCTTGCAACATCACCTTCCCGTATCAAAGAGGCTAAAGCATCTTCCATTATAAAATCGCCTCTCAAATTTATCATCCTTCGGACATAAGCAGCCTCATTGATCATCTCTTGGGGAGCTACCATGAAGCCTATGCGGACAGACGAGGCTAAGCATTTCGTAAAAGAGCCAATGTAAATGACGCGCTCCGGACAGTAACTTACCAGAGGCAAAAAGGGCGAGGATTGATAGTGAAAATCATAATCGTAGTCGTCCTCTACGATCATAAAATTGAAACGTTGGGCAAGCGCAATAAGCTGCATTCTCCTCTGGGGGCTTAAGGTTACGGTAGTTGGGTGATGGTGGTGCGGAATAACATATAACATGTTAATACGCTCTCTTAGACAAATCTCCTCTACTTTATTCATATCCAAGCCGTGCTCGTCTACAGGCACACGAAAAATTCGTGCGTTTTGATAAGAAAAGGCATTGTTAGCCATAAAGTAATTCGGCTCGCCAACAATAACTGCGTCGCCCGCTCTCAGTAATAACTGTGCGGCTATGTAAACTCCCATTTGCGCACCCTGGGTGGTAAGAAGATTGTGTACACTCGCCCGTATACCACGTGTTTCAAATAAATAATCGGTTAATGCTTCCCTCAGTAAGATGGAGCCGACAGACAATGAATCCGTTCTTCCTTTCAATTGCAAATTCCTTCTTAATCGCGCTCTATATTCGCGAGCCAATAAATCTAAAGGGGCTATACGGGAATCAGGCAAACCGTCATCAATAACAATATCATATCCGGCAACGTCAGATCCGAGATCAGTGATCACACTAAACGAGTTACGATAAAAAAAAGGAGTAGTATTGGAGTCCGGCACTTTCTTTAAATTTTGCTCCCAAATTTTCGGATTTAATTCCGGTAAAACCGGGGATACAAAAACACCTTTTTTAGGCACTGTGGTTGCCCATCCTTGCAAAAGCATATCATTATACGCAGCCACAACTGTCTTACGATGAAGCATCAACGATTGGGCAAGTTCGCGCGTACTAGGTAGTCGCATTCCCGGCTTCAATATTCCCTTGCGAATCAATGCAATAATTTGCTTAGACACCTGCAAATATAACGCGGTTGAAGAGGTTCTATCTATGATTAGAAGGCTGGGAAACGGAAGCATGTGGACTACCTATTTTATGCAAACTGGACGACTTACAGAGTCCAAATATACAATATCTTTGAGAAGAAAATTTATTTATAAGACAATGGCAAAAAGAAAAACACTTCAAGAAGCTGATCCTAAAGCGTTCCAAACGATGCTTGCTTTCGAAAAATACCTATCCGAAAGTTCCCTAAGTAAAACACATGCAGAGCTTATAAAAATTCGCGTATCACAAATAAACGGCTGTAGCTATTGTATTAATAAACACACAAAAGAGGCGCGTGAAGCAGGTGAAAGCGAACAACGCATCTATTTGCTAAGCGCCTGGCGCGAAGTTCCCTTCTATTCACCTGAGGAACGGGCTATACTGGCTTTAGCAGAGGAAATGACCAATATTGCTGCACATGGCGTATCTGATGCGGTTTATAACCAAGCCGTTGAGCTTTTGGGACAGCAATATACAACGGAGGTTATGATGGGCATTATTGCTATGAATGCATGGAACCGTGTAGGAATAACAACGCAACGAGAAATAGAATCCTAATCTTAATAAAATATCTTTTCTGTTTCATGCATTTTGCCTAAGTTTGATAAACACTATGAAAGCAAAAATGAATTGATTAACAATCAACTCAAATTAATTGCTGAACAGTCCCGATTATCTAAATTATGGCAAAATGCAACAGTCGAAGTATTCCTACTCGCTATTTAGTATTTTGATAATAATACTACTCAGCAGCTTTATTTCTCCCTTATCCCAAGATAAGCAAAATGGCCTTAAGATCAATGACCAGGCCCCGGATTTTACATTGCCCGCGACAGATGGCAAACAATATTCACTCCGGGATTTTGAGAGGTTTCCAATTTTAGTGGTGGCATTTACTTGTAATCATTGCCCAACTGCACAGGCCTACGAAGATCGCCTCATTAATTTAAAGGCAACATATGGTGAGCGAGGAGTAGCTCTAATTGCCATATCACCAAACAATCCCTACGCTGTACGTTTGGACGAACTTGGCTATACAGAATATAACGACTCTCCTGAAGAAATGAAATTACGGGCTTCCGATAAAAATTTTAATTTCCCTTACTTATATGATGGTGAGACGCAGTTGACATCAAAACGATATGGCGCAGTTGCGACACCTCATATTTTTATTTTCGATAACAATAGAAAGCTTCGTTATAAAGGACGATTCGATGACAACGAAAATCCTAAAGAAACGAAAGAGCACAATGCTATTCAAGCAATTGAAGCACTTCTAGCAAAAAAAGACATCCCTGTAAAAGAGACAAAAACTTTTGGATGTAGTGTAAAATGGTCAACCAAAGAAGATGCGGTAAAAAAGTCTGACGAACAATGGGCAAAAGAACCTGTTACTATTAACCCCATTCAAATCACACAAATCGACTCCCTACTACAAAATAATTCTGATAAACTTCGCTTAATCAATGTCTGGGCTACCTGGTGCGGACCGTGCGTTGCAGAATTTCCTGATTTCGTTATAATCAACCGAATGTATCGAAATAGGCCTTTTGAATTTATCAGTATTAGTGCCGACAACCCGGAGAAACCACAGCCGGTTTTAGATTTCCTTAAAAGCAAAGGAGCCGCGAACCAGAATTTTTTGTTCGAAAGTAAAAATAAATACGACCTGATTGAGGCTATTGACAAAGCGTGGCAAGGCGCGCTTCCTTATACCCTATTAGTAGCTCCGGGCGGAAAAATTCTTTATAGTAAACAAGGGGAAATAGATCCTCTTGAAATGAAAAAGATGATTTTAAAACATTTAGGCCGATATTACTTCTAAATATTCTATCTGATAAATTTTAGCATTTGCAAATATGTAGCTAACTACGTAGTTTTGCTAAAAAAAGAAATGGCTTTTGAAATTGAACTTTTAAACAATGCCGATGTCCCGGAAATCATCGGGCTTATCTTGCCGATACAACAGCAAGAACATCAAGTTCCTGTAACCATTGAAGATCAGCCAGACTTATTGAATGTAGAAAAACATTACCAACAAAAGGGTGGCGCTTTTTGGGGAATTAAACACCAAGGAACGCTCTTGGGAACTATCGCTTTAATAAAGATGGAAGCAGAACAGGGCGGAGTGATACGAAAAATGTTTGTCCGCAAGGAGTATAGAGGAAGAGAATTAGGGTTAGCGCAGAAATTACTGGAACATTTGATATGCTATGCCAAAAAGGCCGGTATGAGCCATTTATACTTAGGTACCTTTCATACATTAAAAGCCGCCTTACGTTTTTATGAACGGAACGGTTTCATGCAAATTGAAAAAGTGCAACTCCCTTCCCATTTTCCAATTATGGAAGTAGACGATGTATTTTTTCACCTAATTCTGAATAACGATGACAAATGTGATTGACGAGTCGGGCCTCTTAGCGATATCAACACGCCTACAACGCTTAAGTGATCAGCTGCGAAAAGACGGACTAAAAATTTACGAATCCTATGGTATCCAATTCGAACCGAAATGGTTTCCGGTGATTTACACACTCCATAAAAAGCCCATATTGAGCGTAGTGGAAATAGCCAACGAAATTGGGTATACTCATCCCTCTACTATCAGCCTTCTCAAAGAATTAGAGAAAAAAAACCTGATAAAATCAAAGAAAGATAAAGATGATGAAAGGAAGAGGCTTTTATACCTAACCAGAGAAGGAGAAACGTTAGTCGAAAAGATGCAGCCCATTTGGGATGTAATGGTTAAAGCCCTAGAACAACTTACTAATACGTCTAACAACCTAATGAAAGCTATTGACGAAGTTGAGTACCAACTAAAACTACAAGGTTTCTATCAAAGAGCCGAATTAATCAAAGAAAACAAGAGCAAATAATTTATGAGTATTGTAATTAGAACAATCCGTCAGAACGATAATCAGATTTTAGCGCAGATTCTGAGAACTTCCTTAGAAGAACACCATATCCCAAAAGAAGGAACCGTATATACAGATCCGACAACCGACAATCTGTATACACTTTTCCAGCAACCAAGAAGTATTTATTATGTAGTAGAAGAGGATGGGGAGGTTTTAGGTGGTTGTGGTATTTATCCGACAGCCAATTTACCAACAGGCTACGCAGAGCTTGTCAAACTGTATCTGTCTAATAAAAGTAGAGGTAAAGGTTTGGGTAAAACACTCATTAATCGGTGCTTGGAGAAAGCTGTCGACTTAGGTTATACCCATCTCTACTTGGAGTCTTTCCCTCAATTTGAAACAGCAATAAGCATGTACAAAAAAATGGGTTTCTCTTCATTGCCTCACGCACTTGGCAATTCCGGGCATTATGCCTGTAATGTATGGATGGTAAAAGAGCTGGTGCTTGCCGCCAACTAACAAATTCCGGTGTTTTTTGTATCTTTACTGTAGATAAAGCTACTATTATGAGCCGCATAGAAACATTAAACAACGTTTTGGACGGTTTAATGACCCGTTATAAACAACGTGTTCCGGATGTCGGTGCCATTATCCAAGCGATGCTGCAAGATGGCATTATTCAACATCCAGATGAGATCGAAAATGACCATATCGCTTTTAGGACCATGGGAGTATCCCAATTAGGTATAAAATCTTTTGAGAAAATCTTTCTGCATTATGGTTATGAAAAGCGCGATTATTATAATTTCCCCGGAAAGAAGTTAGATGCTTATTGGTATGCACCTCCTGCCGACCGATATCCCCGAATTTTTGTGAGTGAGCTTCGCGTGAGCGATCTTTCTCAAAAAGCCCAAGATATTATCAAAAGCTATACCGATGAAGTAACATCCGATCCGGTGGACAAACTGGATCTTGATAATGCGATGGAAGTCGACCGTTTTCTTCACAGCCCCTTATGGAGAATACCATCGCTGGAAGATTACAATATTTTGGCCGAAGAAAGTGAATATGCTTCATGGGTTATTTACAACCGCTATTATTTAAATCACTTTACAATCAGTATTCACAATCTGAAAGAAGGATTTAATGATATCGCGCTTTTCAATAACTTTCTCGAAAAACATGGTTTCAAGTTAAATACCTCCGGTGGTAAAATTAAGGTAAGTCCTGATGGAGGCTTACTTCAAAGTGCTACCGTGGCCGAAATGATTGAGGCCACTTTTGCCGATGGAGAAAAACAACATATATCGGGTTCTTATGTCGAATTTGCGGAAAGAAAGGTATTGCCTGCTTACGTTCACCTAGCAAAAGAACAAATAAAAAGGCAGCATCGTCGAGACGGTTTTGAAGCCAATAACGCAGATAAAATATTTGAAAGCACCTATAGTTCCCAAACAAAAGGCGATTAAGATCAGCTTTTGAAAATCGGCTTTCAGCGATAATGAATAAAGCAGAAAGCCGATTTCCGACAACCAAAAGCGACTTAAACAACGATATTTACGATCTTCCCCTTGACAACGATCACCTTCTTAGGTGTTTTACCATCAAGGTAACGCTGCACATCTTCGTTCGCTAATACAGCTTGTTCGATCTCGATCCCCTCAAGGCTCAGCGATAGATTGAGTTTTAGTCGCATTTTACCGTTAAACGATATAGGGTATTCAAACTCATCCTCTATTAAATAATCCGGGTTGAAAACAGGGTAAGAAGTGTAAGACAAGGAGCCCGGTTCATTTCCAAGAAGCACCCATAGTTCTTCGCAGATATGGGGTGCGTAGGGTGATAACACAATTACCAAATCCTGCAGAATAGCTCGCTTATTACACCTCAAATCAGTCAACTCATTTACGCAAATCATGAAACTCGAAACCGAAGTATTAAAAGAGAATCGTTCGATATCATCTTCCACCTTACGGATAATCTTATGTAAGGACTTAAGCTCTGCCTTTGTCGGTATTTCATCCGATACGGAAAAATTTGAAGATGCGTCATGGAACAAGCGCCAAAATTTACGAAGAAATTTGTGAACGCCTTCAATACCGTTTGTGTTCCAAGGTTTACTTTGCTCTAAAGGGCCCAAAAACATCTCATACATGCGTAAGGTATCAGCGCCATATTGCTCTATTATATCATCCGGATTAACGACGTTAAACTTGGACTTGGACATCTTTTCTACCTCATGTCCACAGACATATTTGCCGTCCTCTAAAATAAACTTAGCTTCTGCATATTCGGGTCTGGATAGCCTGAACTTTTCTAGATGTAGAATATCGTTGTTCACGATATTAACGTCAACGTGAAGTGCAGTCGTTTTGTATTGATCTTTCAGGCCTAAAGAAACGAACGTATTAGTGCCCGCTCCATGCTCATCCAATACACGGTACACAAAATTGGAGCGTCCTTGTATCATCCCCTGATTGATCAGTTTTTTGAAGGGTTCTTCTTCCTTTACCTTTCCAATGTCTTTCAAAAACTTATTCCAGAAGCGGCTGTATAGCAAATGTCCGGTAGCATGCTCTGAACCGCCAATATATAGATCAACGGCCTGCCAATAATCAATAGCCTCTTTTGAGGCAAACGCTTCCGAATTGTGCGAATCCATATAACGATACCAGTACCAGCTAGATCCTGCCCATCCGGGCATTGTACTAAGTTCGTACTCATATCCCCCCTGATATTTCCAATTCGTTGCACGTCCCAAAGGCGGTTCGCCGCTTTCTGTAGGCAGATATTTATCCACTTCCGGCAATAACAACGGGAGCTCGTTTTCTTTGATTAGTTTAGGCAATCCATCTTTAAAATAAACAGGCACCGGTTCACCCCAGTAACGTTGTCTACCAAAAATCGCATCGCGCATCCTATAATTGACTTTGGCTTTTCCGATACCACGTTCTTCGAGTACAGATACTAGCTTCGAAACCGCTTCTTGATAAGATAAACCATTAATTAATTCGGAGTTAATATAAACACCCTCCTTCCGACTATCGGCCTCCTCATCTATTTCTTGTATATCAAGAATTTTGATAATAGGTAAATGAAATTGCTTTGCGAACAGGTAATCACGTTGATCCCCCGAAGGCACAGCCATGACGGCACCGGTACCATAACCAGCTAACACATAATCGGCAATCCAAATCGGCACCTGCTTGCCTGTCAAAGGATGCATCGCATAACTACCTGTGAATGCACCGGTAACGGTTTTGGTATCGGCCATTCTGTCACGCTCGGATTTCTTTTTGGTCTGTTCTATATAATTTTCGACCTGTGCCCGCTGTACGTTCGTTGTAATGATCGGAACTAAATCATGCTCGGGCGCTAATACCAGAAAACTTACGCCATATATCGTATCAACTCGTGTGGTAAACACTTCAATGGAATCGCTCCCATCCGCTAAGGCAAATTTTACACTTGCTCCTATACTTTTTCCTATCCAATTGCGCTGCATCTCTACTAACGGCTCGGGCCAATCAACGGTGTCCAGCCCCTGCAGTAATCGTTCTGCATAAGCAGTAATTCGCATACTCCACTGCATCATCTTCTTCTGAATCACCGGATAACCACCACGCTCTGATACCCCATCTTTCACTTCATCGTTTGCCAAGACAGTACCTAAGGCCGGGCACCAATTGACGGTGCTCTCGCGCAAATAAGCTAGACGATATTTTAACAACTCGGTCTCCTTTTGCTCTTCAGAAAAATGGTGCCATTCCTCGGCTGTAAATTCGAGGACATCTTCATCACATACTGCTTCTATCCCCTTGCTCCCTTTGGTTTCAAAAATCCAGATCAATTGGTCAACAGATTCAGCCTTATCGCTATCCGTGTTATAGAATGAGTTGAAGAGCTGCATAAAAATCCATTGTGTCCATTTATAATAAGATGGATCGCTGGTTCGTATCTCCCTGCTCCAATCAAATGAAAAACCAATGTTATCTAACTGCTCCCTATAACGCTTTATGTTGGTTTCAGTGGTTATTGCGGGATGCTGACCGGTTTGAATAGCGTATTGTTCAGCCGGCAACCCAAATGAATCATATCCCATGGGATGTAACACGTTATATCCACGTAATCTCTTATATCGCGAAAAAACATCGGAGGCTATGTATCCGAGTGGATGACCAACATGAAGCCCGGCTCCTGAAGGATAAGGAAACATGTCTAACACATAATATTTTGGCTTATCTGACGTATTATTAACTTTAAATGTTTGATTGGAAGCCCAAAACTGCTGCCACTTTTTCTCTATAGTCTTAAATTGATAGTCCATTATAACACATTACAGTATGACTTGCGAAAGTACGAAAAATCTCACATCTCATGTCCTATATCTCATATCTAATTATTAATTTCGCATTTCAAATAGTAGCATATGGAAGAATTTGAAGTAAGTGCGTCATCCAGAAAAACAAAATCCGTCTACATATCCACGGTTATTAGTATTGCTCTGGTATTACTCATGACCGGACTATTAGGGTTGATCCTCGTTCATGCTAAAAATCTTTCCAATTATGTTAAGGAAAATATCGTACTTAACATCATTGTTAATGACGGGGTAACAGAAGCCGATATTCTTAGTCTACAAAAAGAGCTGGATGGAAATCCTGCGGTGCTTCGCACACAATATGTTAGCAAAGAATTAGCAGCTAGAAATCTTCAAAATGACTTGGGCGAAGATTTTGTTAAGTTTCTGGGTTATAACCCACTGTTATCGTCCATTGACGTCTATCTCAAAGCGGATTATGCAAATAAAGCAGGTGTAGAGACCTTTACAAAGCAGGTATCTAGCAACAGCATGGTCAAAGAGGTTGTTTATCAAGACTCGCTGATCGATATGGTCAACAAAAACATTCGTGTCATTGGTCTTATCATACTTGCCTTCGCAGCTATCTTATTGATTATTGCCGTCGCATTAATCAATAACACCATAAGGCTGGCAATCTATTCACAACGCTTTTTGATAAAAAGTATGCAAATGGTGGGAGCAACAAAGGGCTTCATTCGCCGTCCATTTTTAGGCTATGGTATTCTTCATGGCCTTTTGGGTGCTCTGATTGCAATCATTCTACTATTGCTGACATTGTATTTTGCGCAAGAGCAAATTCCTGAAATTGTTATTTTACGTAACTATTTTGAATTTGCCCTCATTTTCATAGGTGTAATCTGTTTAGGCATTCTGATCTCGGGGGCCAGCACTTATTTTGCAGTAAGCAAGTATTTACGTCTCCGAATAAATGATCTCTATCGGTAATATACATTCACTTAATTAAATTTAGCATTATGCCGCAAGAAAAAAAGAAAGTAGCTCAAGGCGAACAAAAGTCAAACTTTGTTTTCGGTAAATTGAACTACCAATTAATGTTATTAAGTATTGCCATTGTTATCATTGGCTTTATTTTGATGGCCGGTAAAACAGATATTTACAGTTTCACTAAAATAACTTTAGCGCCGATTGTGGTTGTCGCAGGCTTTGCTCTTGGCATTGTAGCAATATTAAAGAACCCTACTAAATAACACCAATAGATGACTTTAATAGAAGCGATTATTTTAGCCATCGTAGAAGGGCTAACCGAATTCTTACCTGTTTCATCCACCGGCCACCTAATCATCGCAACCGCCTTAATGGGCATCGAACCATCTGCCTTCGTTAAACTGTTTACAGTAGCTATTCAACTAGGCACCATCCTCTCGGTTGTGATTCTTTATTTTAAGCGATTTTTTCGTTCGTGGTCTTTTTATTTAAAACTATTTGTTGCTTTTATTCCGGCAGCCATTTTTGGCTTATTATTTAGCGACGAAATAGACAATATGCTAGAGAGCCCAATGACGGTGGCAATCACCTTAGTTTTAGGCGGCATTGTGCTCCTATTCGTCGATAAATGGTTTAATGCACCTCGCATTGATAACTCAGACAACATTTCTTACGCTACCGCCCTGAAAATTGGCTTTTTTCAGTGTCTAGCAATGATACCAGGCACTTCTCGCTCGGGAGCAACCATTGTTGGCGGTATGGCGCAGAAACTTTCAAGGAAAGCCGCAGCTGAATTTTCTTTCTTTTTAGCCGTGCCGACTATGTTTGGCGCGACGGCAAAAAAACTGCTCGACTTCTACAAAGATGGCAACCAGTTTACCGCAGACCAATATAATATCCTTTTTATAGGTAACTTGGTGGGTTTCATCGTAGCCATCATAGCCATTAAAAGCTTCATTGGTTACGTTACGAAATACGGATTCAAAGCTTTTGGATGGTATAGAATTATAGTAGGTGGGATTATTATCGTGATGCTTTTAAGCGGTCACAGCTTATCGGTGCTTTAATGGAAGACGAAAAAGAAAAGCCGATTTTCCCTCGTTTCGATTTCACCGCCGGTGAGGTTTTACTGATCGATAAGCCTTACAAATGGACCAGTTTTGACGTAGTGGGAAAGATCCGTAATGCTTTAAAGCCTTTGAAATTGAAAGTAGGCCATGCAGGCACACTCGATCCGCTGGCTACAGGTTTACTTATTGTTTGTACCGGCAAACGCACTAAAACTATTGATGAGCTTCAAGCGCAGGAAAAAGAATACATAGGAACCTTCACACTCGGGGCAACAACACCGTCTTATGACTTAGAAACAATTCCGGATAGCTTTTTTGATATCACAAATCTTACGGAACAAGATCTACTTCGCGCCTCACTAACATTCGTCGGTGCTATTGAACAATATCCGCCGGTACATTCGGCTGTAAAAATGCAAGGCGAAAGATTATACGAAAAAGCCAGACGAGGCGAGTCCGTTGAACTAAAACCTCGTCGTGTAACGATCTATGAGTTCGAATTAACCCGCATTGCTCTTCCGGAAGTTAACTTCAGAGTCGTTTGCAGCAAAGGAACTTACATTCGATCGTTGGCACATGACTTTGGAAAAGCAGTGGGCGCCGGTGCCTATCTGAGTGAATTGAGAAGAACTCGCAGCGGTAATTTTCATGTCAGAGATGCCTGGAATGTTTTGGAGCTGTCCGATCATATTCGGTCTTTGAAAGAACAAGGTCTATTAATAAATGACGAAGGAGAACATTCATAAAAAACCTTAACCTCAATACATTATCACTTTTAGAATAAATACGTATCTTGGAAGAAAGGTACATAAAATTATCTCATAAGATTTTCTATAGGCAGAAACAGTGGAGAGCACAAAGCGTGATATATTGCAAATAAGGGTTTAGGAATGGCTTTGGAACAAAGATTAGTATGATTATTTGCTGCTAAAGTAGAATGCTTATGAGGTAAACAGCAGATTCATGATAAAAAAACAATTTATTGCGGATGAAAATATATAGAAACATTGAAGATTTTATACCATTGGACAATGCAGTGGTGACGATTGGAACCTTTGATGGCGTTCATATAGGACATCAGAAAATTATAAGCAGTTTAAGAGAATATGCGCAAAAGATAAACGGAGAAACGGTACTTCTTACCTTTTTTCCTCATCCAAGGATGATCTTGCATCCGGATGATGATAGCTTGCGTCTTATAAACACCATTGAGGAAAAAGCCGATCGACTAGCCGAAAGTGGAATCGATCACCTGATTATCACGCCGTTTACACGGGATTTTTCCAATCAATCGGCAGAAGAATATATTCGCGAAATTCTGGTCAGTAAAATCGGCACTAAACGGATCATTATCGGTTATGATCATCATTTTGGGAAGGACCGCAAAGGATCACTGGTCGATTTGCTAAAATATGCAGAACAGTACCATTATTCGGTACAAGAGATACCGGAGCAAGACATCAATGATGTGGCTGTCTCATCGACGAAAATACGCGAAGCACTCATTATTGGCGAAATTGCCACTGCCAACAAGTACTTAGGTTATCCTTTCCACATTACAGGAAAAGTGGTTAAAGGACAGCAGCTAGGCAGAACCATTGGATACCCCACCGCTAATATCGAAGTTCCGGAAAGCTACAAATTAATTCCTGCTTATGGTATTTACGCAGTACAGGCAACCCTTATTGAACATGCGGAGATGACTACGGGAGAATATATACCGGCAAAAAAAGGCCCTACGTTAAAAGGTATGGGATATATCGGAACACGACCCACTGTAAGAGGTGTCAACCGAAGTATAGAGATCAATTTTTTTGATCTTAACGAAGATTTATATGGCAAAACGCTTCAAATACAATTTTTACACTTTGTGCGTCACGATCATAAATTTGATAGTATTGAGGCAATGACGGCGCAATTGGCAGAAGACGAGAAGAAAATAAAAGAGCTGCTTGCTTAATTTCTCCAATATTAAATTTCCGGATGAAACTTCATATCGATAAGAACGAACAAGAAGCTATTGAAAACGCCATTGCACATTGGGAAGAGAACAGCCTGATTGACAAAGAAACGGCGGACAGACTTAGGCACTCGTACGAGGTGAAGGGCTTCGACTGGAGACGTCTAGCACAATATTCATTTTGGATTGCACTCTCTTGTATTGTACTGGCCTTCCTGTCCTTATTTGTCGATCAGGAGATTCTTCAACTTTTGTCAACGCTATACGAAACACCCAATATCATTATTTGCGTGTTTTGCGCTTTGCTTTCATTTTTATTTTATTACCTGGGTTATTTCAACAAAAAACGACATCCAGAGAAATTATTTACCAATGAAAGCTTAATTGTGTTGGGTGTATTTTCTACGGCTACTTTCATTGGCTATCTGGGCAAGGTTATCGACAAAGGTGACGGGATGTATTCATTCTTATTTTTATTGTCTATAGTCATTTATACCGTTCTTGCTATACAGCTTTCTTCAAAAACTATTTGGGCTTTTATGTTGATCGCACTAGGTATATGGTTTGCCACCGAAACTGCTTACCACAGCAATTGGGGATTTAAATTTTGGGGAATGAATTATCCATTGCGCTTTACCATATTTGGAATACTACTAACAGTTTTCACCTTGGTTCTGCATAATAAATGGGCAGCTATTAGAGGCTTTAAACAATTAAGTTACATCATGGGAGTATTATATCTCCTTATTTCCTTATGGTTGCTATCAATTTTCGGAAACTATAGCGATTTAGACAAATGGGCAGCTACCAAGCAATATCATATATTTTATTGGGGAGTACTCTCAACGGTCGTTTGTTTAGCATTTGCTTGGTATGGTCTCAAAAAGAACGATATTATCGCCCGTGAATTCGGCATCATCTTCCTTCTAATTAATCTTTATACGCGATTCTTCGAATATCTATGGGACAATATAAATCGAGCGATTTTCTTCTCTTTGCTCGCCTTATCCTTTTGGCTTATCGGACGAAAAGCCGAAAAAATTTGGAGTGGAAGCTTCCTAAAAAAGAAGGACGTCCCACCCAAATTATGATTGTTTAATAAATTGCAGATTCAATACGATTTTCACTTCATCTCCAACCACTACGGATCCAGCCTCCGTCAAATCATTCCATTTCAGCCCAAAAACCTGTCGGCTGATCTTAGCGGTTGCTTCAAAGCCCGCTTTTTGATTACCGTACGAATCTTTAGCAGTACCGCCAAACTCTACTTCAAACTGCACAGCCTGGGTATGTCCTTTGATCGTTAAATCGCCTCTTAACAAGTATTCGTGGCCTCCTTTTTTTTCAAACGAGCTTGACTGAAAGGTCAACTCAGGGTAATTCGCCGTATCAAAAAAATCGGCTGATCTGAGATGTTCATCACGATCCTTCATATTCGTATCAATGCTATCAGCATCAATTATAAATCTAATCGTTGCATCAGAAAAATCCTCGCTCGTTGCCTCAATTTGTCCATCAAACTTATTAAAGTTACCCGCAACCGTGGAAATAACCAGATGCTTTACCTTAAATTGCACTTCTGAATGCGCCGGATCAACTTTCCATATAGAAGTCATAATATGTGTTTTTATCACAGAAAACAATAAACACCGTAAAATGTTTAGGTTCAACTAACACTATACAGCCTCAGTTACAATCTCATATGTAATTTGTACGCCACCTGCTACCAACATATCGTGTACCGAACAATATTTCTTTACTGCTAGCTCTGCTGCTTTCTTGGCCTTCTCGATGTCAATACGCCCTTTTAACTTGAATAGTAGATGAATATCGGTAAAAACGGCCGGGATCGCATCTTTTCGTTTTCCATCAACCTCAATTTTTACATCCTCTATTTCCTGCTTTTGTTTTTTCAGGATATTTATAAGGTCGAGTGCACTACAAGAACCCAAAGCCATTAACACCAGCTCCATAGGGCGTGCACCTAATGCCTCACCACCAATTTCCGGAGAGCCGTCAATATGGACTTTTACATCGGTGGATGCACTTTCACCTTCAAAATGCACCGCCTGGTTTAGCCTGTTTAGTGTTACTTTCATTTTCTTAGCTCTTAGCTTTCAGCCATCAGCTGCCAGCTTTATTTCGTTATTATTCCTGTTAATTAATGATACTTTCAGTATCAAGCAATGCATACAAAATTTTGCTCTAAGCTTTAAACGGTATTCCATTCCTCGTTTAAGGTCGAGCTCCGACCTTTTCGAAAGCCGATAATTATTTGCTGCCGTCCAAAGCCTGCTTCAAATCGACCAAAATATCGTTGACATCTTCCAATCCGACCGAAATACGAACGGTTCCCGGATAGATACCGATTTGTTCACGCTCCGCATCTGTTAATTTTGAATGTGTCGTAGACGCCGGATGCGTTGCAATCGTACGTGAATCGCCCAAGTTAGAAGTGATCAAGATCATCTTCAAATTATCGAGAAAACGTTTAGCACGTTCAAAGCCACCTTTAATGACAAAGGTAACAATGCCACCTCCAGCCTTCATTTGTTTTTTGGCCAACTCATATTGCGGATGTGAGGGCAAGAAAGGATAGCGAACAAGGTCGACCTCATTATGCGACTCTAACATGCCCGCTACTGCCAACGCATTATCACAATGGCGGTCCATACGAAGCGCCAGGGTTTCAAGACTTTTTGATATAATCCAAGCATTGAAGGGTGACATAGACGGCCCGGTGTGCCGAATAAAAAACATCATCTCGTCGATCAACTCCTGTTTACCTACAACAATCCCGCCTAAAACACGTCCTTGTCCGTCCATGTATTTCGTGGCAGAATGGCTTACTAAATCAAAACCATATTGTATCGGCTTTTGCAGATAGGGCGTCGCAAAACAGTTATCTACATTTAATATAATATTTGGATATTTTTTTTTGAAGGTTCCTAACCACTCTAGGTCTACCAATTCCAAGCCTGGATTTGATGGCGTTTCCAAAAAAATCATCTTCGTATTAGGCTGAATGGCTTTCTCCCAATCAGCTGGATTCTTCGCATCTACATAAGAGGTGGTAATGCCCCATCGTGGAAATAAAGTCGTAAACAGTTGATGAGTAGAACCGAAAACCGATCTACAGGCCACAATATGGTCTCCGTTTTTCAGCAGTGCAGCGAAAGAGGCAAAAACCGCCGCCATTCCGGAAGAAAAGGCTAAACCGGCCTCTGCTCCTTCCAGCTCACAAACTTTTTGTATAAATTCGTTCGTATTTGGATTAGAATACCTAGAATATACAATACCTTCTTCCTCGCCGGCAAATACAGCGCGCCCTTGCTCGGCATCATCAAAAATAAAACTTGAGGTTAAATATAAAGGTACAGAATGCTCGCGATTCTGTGAACGTTGAGTTTGACTACGAATTAATTTACTTTGTTCTTCCATTCTATTTCTATTGTCGACTCAAACCTACCATAAAATTCACTTAGTTAGAAACTTTTATTTTAATTGTTTTGTAATAAACAAAGTCGGAACGCATCAAAAAAGCGTTGATCCGTATATGAACCAACGCCTCATAAAAAACAACCAAATCTATAGGGAAATATAAAAAACTTAATACAAATTTAAATCCTGTTCCAGGAAATTTAATATCCGTGAGAAATCTTTATGCAAAGCAACTGCCTGACCAAATACTAATAGGACCGGCCCTGTGTTATCAATGGATACTTCTTCTGCAACTTCCTCTATTGTATTGACGACACCAATGGCCAGTCTTTCATTTTTCATTGAGCCGTTCTGTATAACGGCCGCCGGCAACCGCCCCTTACCAAGTTTTTTATAAATCGATACGATTTCAGGCAATTGCGCAAAGCCCAATAACACGACAACAGTCGCTCTGCTTCGCGCAGCTTCCTCAATCTCCCAATTAAACGAACCATTACTATCGGTGGCGCTTAAAATCCACAAACTATCACTGTTTCCCTTATGGGTAACGGGGATCCCCTGCAAACCGGGCACAGAAATGGCACTGCTTATTCCGGGTATAATTTCCGTTTCCACGCTGTACGATGCCGCATATTCCAACTCTTCATACCCCCTTCCGAAAACGAAAAGGTCGCCTCCTTTCAATCGGACCACATGTCCAAAATTTAGCGCATAATCAACCATTAAGCGATTGACTGTTGTTTGCGAAAAGTTTTCGTCTCCTGATGGATTACCAACATAAACGCGGGTTGCCTCTTTGGGAGCGTAGCTTAATAATGCTTCGTCCACTAACGCATCGTATATTACGACATCCGCTGTTTTAAGTGCTTTAACACCTTTTATGCTAATCAAATCGGGATCTCCCGGGCCTGCGCCTACCAAGGTGATTTTTGGTTCGACATATACCTTCTCAAATTCGGGATGTTGCTGCCTTTCCATATATTGCCTCCTATTTATATCAAATTAAAAAAAAAGCCTCTGCAGGTTACTGAAGAGGCCTCTTGGAAATCTACACGCCCTCTCCTAACTTGTTAATAAATAACACATATTCTTCATATTTTTACAGATGGAGCGTTTCATATTTTCAAAATTAAAAATCAACGAGACAAATATATATAAAATATACCAATTTAGTAGTCTTTTTTTATTAAAATATTTATTTTGACGTTAAACTATTGGTTATCAGTCCATTAATTACAAACCTAAAGCTAGATTCTCTTCACGCTTAATAATATCGGCAATGCTGGTATCATTCAAAATCTGTAACATCGCATTTCTAACATCTACGAAAGTATCTCTGATACCACAAGTTTCTTCGGTTTTGCATTCGTCACATCGCCTATAAAAATTCAAGCTTACGCAGGGTAGCAAGGCTATAGGGCCGTCGGTGAGTCTGATAACTTGCGATAAGCGAATGTCTTCCGGATCTTTGTTTAAACTATATCCTCCGCCCGCTCCCTTTTTGCTATACAATATACCCGCATTTCGCATTTCCAGTAATATTTGCTCAAGAAATTTCTTCGGAATGTTTTCCTCTTCAGCAATTTTTAAAATCTGCATCGGCTCTTTCCCGTAGTTCTTTCCCAGTACAATAAGAGCTTTAATGGCATATTTTGATTTTTTCGACAGCATATTATTCCTTTGCTTTTTGTAAAATTACGAATTTTCCTTTAGTAATAAAGGTCAACAATCCTCTATGCAATCACATATGTGCTTTGAGAAACTGACCGGTATAAGACTGCGAATGTTTGACAAGTTCCTCCGGTGTTCCTTCAAATACAAGCTCTCCACCCTTCTCTCCACCCTCCGGCCCGATATCTATCACCCAGTCGGCACATTTGATGACATCCATGTTATGCTCAATGACTAAGATGGTATTACCCTGAGCAATCAATGCATCAAATGACTTCAATAACTTTCGAATATCGTGAAAATGAAGCCCGGTAGTAGGTTCATCAAAAATAAAAAGTGTATTCTTACTGTTGTTTCCCTTCACCAGAAACGAAGCTAACTTAATACGTTGTGCTTCCCCTCCCGACAAGGTATTCGACGATTGGCCGAGCTTCACATAACCTAACCCTACATCCGCCAGCGGTTGGATTTTATTGAGTATCTTCGCTTGTTTGCCGAAAAAAGTCAAAGCTTCTTCTACCGTTAATTCCAGTACATCATAAACATTCTTATCTTGCCAAGTTATATCCAGCACCTGTTGTTTAAACCGTTTACCTCCACAAGCCTCACAGGTAAGATAAATATCGGCCATAAACTGCATTTCAATTTTCACTTCCCCTTCTCCTTGGCAAACATCACATCGTCCTCCTTCTACGTTAAAAGAGAAAGCCGCTGGCTTTAACCCCGCAGCTTTTGCAGCTGGCTGACTACTATACAGCGCTCGTATATCGTCCCACGCCTTTACGTAGGTTACCGGATTCGATCTCGAAGACCTCCCTATCGGATTCTGATCTACCATCTCGACACGTTCAACAAGCTGAAGGTCTCCATCCAAACCATCAAAAACACCGGTTTGCTCGCCGGAATAATTACCGGTCGCTTTCTGCAAAGCAGGATACAATATACGCTTCACCAAGGAAGTTTTCCCCGAACCAGACACACCGGATACTACCGTAAAGGTATACAACGGAAATTTCACGTCAATCCCTTTCAGATTGTTCTCCCGAGCACCTTTTATCTCTACAAAGTGCTGCCACTTCCTTCTACTACTCGGTATACCAATGGCCTCGATTCCGTTTAGGTATTTTCCGGTCAAACTCTGCTCGTCCTTAAGAATCTCTTGATATGTTCCCGAAAAAACTAGCTGCCCACCATGTACACCCGCTTCCGGACCAATATCAATAAGGTAATCCGCAGCCTGCATCATTTCTTCTTCATGTTCTACCACCAAAACAGTATTGCCAACATCACGTAAAGATTTAAGCACCCCGATTAGACGTTGGGTATCGCGTGGATGTAAACCGATACTCGGTTCGTCTAAGACATATATGGAACCCACCAAAGAACTTCCTAAAGAGGTTGCTAAGTTAATCCGCTGTGATTCGCCGCCCGAAAGTGTGTTTGAAAGGCGATTCAATGTTAAATATCCTAACCCCACTTCCGTTAAAAAACGCACGCGGTTCTTTACTTCTATCAATAACCTTTTTGCAATTGTCTCCTCGTGCTTATCTAATGATAGATTGTTGAAGAAATCTAACAAATCATCAAGAGGCATAAGCACCATATCGGTAATTGATTTCCCTCCTACTTTAACATAGGCTGCATCTTTACGTAGTCGGGTTCCCTTACAATCCGGACAATCCGTCTTCCCCCGATAACGTGATAACATAACTCGGTATTGAATTTTATAGGTCTGCTCTTCCAATTCTTTAAAGAAATCATCCAAACCTCTAAAATATTGATTCCCGCTCCACAAGACTTGCCTTTGTTCGGGCGATAAATCTTTATAGGCTCTATGCACCGGAAAGTCAAATTTTATGGCCACTTTAACAAATCGGTTCAACCATTCTCCCATTTTCTCTCCTCTCCAGGGAGCGATTGCTCCATCGTATACCGATTTGCTCTTATCGGGCACTACTAAGTCGGGATCTATCCCGATCACTTTCCCATACCCTTCACACCTGCTACAAGCTCCATAGGGATTATTAAAGCTGAAAAAGTTAGGAGTCGGTTCTTCAAATGCCATACCGTCTAACTCAAATCGATCACAGAAAAAATGTTCCTTTTCTCCATCATCAATATAACAGTCCCCCTTTCCCTCAAAGAAGGCCGTCTGGACTGAATCAGCAATTCTACTTAAAGTTTCGTCTTCTTGATTCACACGAATACGGTCAATAACGATTCGTAAATCACCTAAGTTGACACTGCTATTAGCAACCTTTTTATCTTCGATTAGGGACTCGATTTTCTCAATTCGGCCTAAGTACTCCACTCGAACAAAACCCTTTTGGAGCAAGACGGCTAATTCTTCTTTTAGTTTCCGCTGATTATGAGGATGAAGGGGGCTTAAAATCGTTATTTGTGTATCACTAGGCAGTGAGGACACAAAATTTACTACATCTGTAACGCTGTCTTTTCGCACTTCTTTTCCTGATATGGGCGAGATGGTCTTTCCTATACGGGCAAACAATAACTTCAAATAGTCATAAATTTCTGTTGATGTTCCCACTGTAGACCTCGGATTACTTGTAATTACTTTTTGCTCAATGGCAATTGCCGGGGCAATTCCTTTGATGTAATCTACCTCCGGTTTATTCATACGCCCCATAAACTGTCTAGCGTAGGAAGATAAGCTTTCTACATACCGGCGTTGTCCCTCTGCATAAAGTGTATCAAAAGCCAGGGATGATTTTCCTGAGCCCGACATACCTGTGATAACTACCAACCTGTTTTTCGGTATGGTTACATCAATGTTTTTTAAATTATGGACGCGTGCGCCTTTGATAAGTATATGAGATTTTGCGTTTGAATCAACCTTTTGTGCCATGTATACCTCGTAATTTGCTTTTTTTAAACGATTTCCGCCTCTTCGTTACCTACGTAAATCGAGCGTACAAAAATACAGAATAAAGAAACAACAAACGATTTTCATATTTTTTCTTTGTTTTTCTAAAAAAAATGTTTTGCTTTGAAAAAATTTATTAATGTATCGATTGGGTTAAACCGATGGCTTACTTAAATTTAGGAGGACTGCTATAGAGGAAAAAACTACTTAACATACTTTTTTATAACAAAAAAAAGACGAAGTAGCATAGCATGACACTGCAAAAGAAAACTGACCGACAACTAATTCATTTGTATTTAGCCGGAAATGAGGCTGCAATTGAAGAGTTAGTACATCGATATAAATCAAAAATTTACACTTCCATTTACTTATTGGTAAAAGATCCTTATTTAGCGGAGGACCTTTTTCAGGATACTTTCATCAAAGTTATCAGTACGCTGCAAGCTGGGAGATATAATGATGAAGGCAAATTTCTCCCCTGGGCCATGCGAATCGCGCATAACTTGGTGATTGACTATTATCGTAAAGAGAAGCGTACGCCCCTTATCGCCAATAGTGATGGATTTGATATATTCGACGTATTGCCGTTCTACGATGAAAGTACTGAAGAGCGTATTATCAGACAGCAAACACATAAGGATCTTAGGAAGATGATCCAATTATTGCCTGATGATCAAAAAGAGGTGCTGATTATGCGCCATTACGGAGATATGAGTTTTAAAGAGATTGCAGAAGTAACGGATGTTAGTATAAACACGGCATTAGGGCGCATGCGTTATGCGTTAAACAACCTCCGCAAGATGATATCAACATCTGAGGTCGCGTTAAAAACCGGTTAATTCTTCCATATCGGTTTGGCATATTAAACCGATGGAAACAGCATGTTTTATAGCCTCTCGATTGGTATTAAATAGACAGGTTTGAATTTCTGTTTCTTGAAGATTTTTAAAAAGCTGCAATGTTATTGCGGCTTTTTTAGGTTTTATGTTCCTTATATAAATAGCGGCTATTCGATCAGGATGATCTTTAGCGAGTGCGGCATATATGATTGGATCTCTTTGTGAATTGTCGCCGATTAATACAAATTTCTGCTTAGGAAAAACGCGAAGCAGCCTACTGATTCTTCTGTATTTATCATCATGCCCTGTTTTTCCTGTTTTAAAAAAATCGAACCAACGCTTAAAATGGCTTAGCAAAAAGGAGCCATGTGGCAGTTTATTGTGAGCAAAAATACTTTGGAGATAATCATATAAATTCCATTCACTGCTTGATACATAAAAAAAAGGATTTAAGTGACGCATTTCAGTTCCTGATCGAGACAATAAATTGTACCAAAGGACATGATCTGAAAAGAGTTTTCTTCGATGGGCATTCTTAATCAGTAGTTCACGAAGACGCCTTAACACAGTCGCCGAATGCGATATGAGTACGGTATCATCGATATCCGAAACAAATACGTACTGTGTCGAATGCGGCACATAAACCTTGCCCTGTGTAAAGCCATGCAATTCCTCCTTACCGACTAATCCAATTTTCAGGTCATGTAGTCCGGGATCTAAATGGATGTCTGAGGCCCATTTAAACTTAAAAAAGCCATCCGGTTCCGCTATCGTTTCGATTACCTGATCATAAAAATGCAATCTTAAACGAACACTACCTACCGGGCGTACGAAAAACAGCTTCAATAAACTAAGGGTATGCTTCCAACCATCCTTTGAAAAATCACTCGCCTTTTTTGGTTTACGCTTAAGGACATGTCCATAAACCACTAAGTTTTTACTATGGCCATATCCATTGTATATTTTTATTTCAACTGATGTACCCATCATCCATCAAACATATAAAACAGTTATTGGTTTTATAGTTGTCAACACAAATATGAATGAACATAACTGCTTCCTTAAAACTATATGTCCTTATCAATAGAGGATCCGGTAATCAGCAAAACGACTTCGAGGAAGTTATTCGGGATTTCTACCGCGGTACGCATGTACTACATTTCTTCACGCTTTCAAAAACATCTTCCGTGGAAGAGATTCGTCAAGATATAATTGCGTTTGGCCCTCATCGGGTTCTTGCAGTAGGTGGTGATGGAACGGTTAAGTTGGCAGCCGAATGTCTGCTCGAAACAGATATTCCGCTCGCCATTATACCAACCGGCTCCGCGAATGGCA
The DNA here is from genome assembly GCF_008245145.1 of Olivibacter sp. LS-1. Classification (GTDB taxonomy): domain Bacteria; phylum Bacteroidota; class Bacteroidia; order Sphingobacteriales; family Sphingobacteriaceae; genus Olivibacter; species Olivibacter oleidegradans. Next base: position 6,329,833 of record NZ_CP041643.1, read on the forward strand.
TGGCTAAAGAGATCAACCTCAAAAACAACCTCAAAGCAGCACTCGAATTAGCCGTAAACGGTACTCCAAAACTTATTCATGCTTTAAGGGTCAATGGGGAATTTAGCATTCACTTGGCGGATATAGGCATTAATGCACGCATTGTCAAAAAATTCCAATCCTTGGATGAACGAGGCATGATAGGCTATGCCAAGGCTGCATGGCAGGCTATCAAAAGACACAAAAAAATGCATGTTACCGTTAACGCTCAAGGGAAAAGTAAATCGCGAAAAGCCGAAATGGTGGTAATAGCAAACGGCACGAGCTATGGAACAGGTGTAAAAATAAACAAAACCGGTTCCCTATTTGACGACCAATTCGAGATTGTTATTGTCAAGTGGTTTTCCGTTTTGGAACTACTAAAAATGTGCTTTAGCTTCAAGACTCAATTTAATCCTTTTAAAACCGAAATTATACCTACCAACTATGCGAATTTAACTATAAGAGAAAATACGTCTCTACAGGTAGACGGCGAATATATTGGGAAGGTTAAACAGGTAGAGGTTCAACTTATAACTGATGCTGTACTTCTCGTCTGCAATAACGAAAAATTCAAATCAGAATACGCCTAAACAAACAAATATCGGGCGCATTGATGTTTCTTTCCGGAACAGTTGTCTGAAGCTCCTGATGATAAACGTCCTATTACGATACACACATTTTACCAATTCTTTGATGAGAACTAGTTAAAAAACATTAACTTCACTCCTTTCCTCATTAGAAACAATAAACCGAAGATTATGGCTAATTCGAATCTGAATCGTAGAGAATTCATTCAAGGCGCTGGCGCTGTTTTAACATTGTCTGCATTACAAGCTAAAGGGCTAACTTTTGCGGGTACTGCCAATAAGATGCAGGTTGGTTTAATTGGAGCAGGTTGGTATGGAAAAAGTGATCTCTTCAGACTCATTCAAGTAAGCGACATTAACGTTGTTGCAATATGCGATGTGGACAGCAATCATTTAAAAGAAGCCGGTAAATTGATCAGTTTAAGGCAGACTTCTAAGAAGGTTCCCGCATTGTACCGCGATTATAGGAAGATGTTAGCAGATCATAAATTGGATTTAGTTCTTATTGGTTCACCTGATCACTGGCATGCCCGACAAGCTATTGATGCGATGATGTCAGGCGCGCATCTCTATTTACAAAAGCCTGTTAGCGTTGATGTACTTGAAGGGGAGGCAATACTGAGTGCCGCAAGAAAATATAACAGAAAAGTACAAATAGGCACACAGCGAAGAAGCACTCCTCATTTGATTGATGCGAAAGAGAATGTAATCAATAAGGGCTTGCTTGGCAAGATATCTCACGTAGAGATGTGTTGCTATTATCATATGCGAAAGAACGGGAATCCACCGTTAGAGCCCGTTCCCGATTTCCTCGATTACGAAATGTGGACGGGCCCGGCTCCTTTACGTCCATATGACGGTTTGCCGCATGGAAGCTGGTGGAGAACCTTTATGGAGTATGGAAATGGAATTACAGGAGATATGTGCGTTCATATGTTTGATACGGTTCGTTGGCTATTACAACTTAGGTGGCCGAAACGCATCAGTGCAACAGGGGGAATTTACGTTCAAAAAGAGGGAAAGTCAAACATCGCAGATACGCAAACGGCTATTTTTGAATACGATGAATTGAACTGTATATGGCAACATCGCACCTGGGGAAATCCAGCTGATCCCGAATATCCTTGGGCATTTGTTATTTATGGTGACAAAGGCACCCTCAAGGGAAGCGTTATGAAGTATGAGTTTATTCCAACCGGTACGGGCGATCGCATTGTAAAAGACGTGGTTTACGAAAAGGAAGAGTTTCCGGCAGACTTAAATGAGCCTCGCATTGAATTGCACACAGCGCCAGCTACCAGGCGGCACATGCTGAATCTCCTATCGGCTATTGAAAACGACCATCTGCCGGTTGCAGATATTGAAGAAGGGCACATATCAACCGCCAGTTGCATATTAGCTAATCTTTCCATGCATTTGAATCGGCCATTGACATACGATCCACAAAAGAGGATATGTGTTAACGATCCGGAAGCGACAAAATTGCTGAGAAGACCGTACCGAAGCCCCTGGCAACACCCTTACATTTAAACGATCCTGCAAATTGTATTTACCAAATAAAGGGCAACCATCTATCGGTATGCAGGCGTAAATGACATAAAAAAAGGAAACGACCACATTACGGTGTTTCCTTCAGTAGCGGGGAGCAGGATCGAACTGCCGACCTCAGGGTTATGAATCCTGCGCTCTAACCATCTGAGCTACCCCGCCATTTTTACCCTTTCTCGTTTGGGTTTGCAAATATAGTTTATTTTCCTTTTCTTTAGAAAAAAAGTTAAAAAAGTATTTTGGAACACAATTATTATCCTAAACCATTATGGCAGAAAAAAGGAAAATGCAGTTAGAGTATGAAATAAAGTCTTCTCCTAAAATATTATACTCATTTATAAGTGAGCCAAATGGATTAGCGCAATGGTTTGCCGACGACGTTATATATCGAGATAACAAATATCATTTTGTATGGGATGACGAAACGCACCCGGCCAAGCTGTTGGCAGCTCGCGAAAACAAAAGCGTAAAATTCGCTTGGTTGGATGACTCCCCCTATTACCTTGAATTAGAGATTTTACAGGATGAATTAACAAACGATGTGGCGCTCGCCATTACCGACTTCGCTGCCGAGGAGAATGAAGCTGAAAGAAAACTAATCTGGAACAATCAGATTAAATATCTTTTAAGTGTGCTTGGCGCATAAATTTCGTACCTTTGTGAAAGGTTTCGCTTCAATCTAACGAGAGCGAGAATAGATGGAGAAAGATTATTGGCTTTTAACTCATTCAACAAACGCTTTAATTGAAAGGAATGTTGTTTGGAGATGGTAAAGCCGGAAAAACTATTTTGTTCAATGAAAAAAGTTCATGTACTGGTATTAAAGGCTTTTTTTAAACCTTTTATAGTTACATTTTTCATTGTAATGTTTGTGTTGTTAATGTTATTTCTATTTAAGTACATTGACGACCTGATTGGTAAAGGCTTTGAGTGGTATGTAATATTAGAGCTTTTATGGTATGCTTCAGCCGCTCAAATTTCAATGGCCATGCCCTTGGCTATGCTTTTATCCTCCATTATGACCTTTGGAAATCTCGGTGAAAGCTACGAATTAGTGGCCATAAAGGCGGCAGGTATCTCCTTACGTAAAGCAATGATGCCCCTCATTATTCTGGTCAGTCTTATCAGCATCGGATCCTTCTTCTTTAGTGATTATATCCTCCCTGTAACGAACCTGAAAATGGGTTCGCTTTTGTATGACGTAAGAAATAAAAAAGCTGACTTTCTAATTAAGGATGGAATTTTTAACAACAGCATACCGGGCTATTCCATACGTGCAAAAAATAAAAGCAAGGACGGTACCGTATTATATAATTTAATTATATACCAGCACGGTAATATTTCCCGAGGAACGAACGTATTGTTAGCGAAGGAAGGTGTCATGTACAATTCCCGCGATAATAACTATATGATTCTGAAATTAAAAGATGGCGTTCGGTATGAAGAAACAACTGCAGGTGATCGCTCTTATAATCCAAGACAACAGTTTACCCGCTACTATTTTGATCAAACAGAACAAAAGTTTGATATGTCCACCTTTCAGATGAAAAGGACCGATGAAGATCTCTTCAAAAGCCACTCGATGATGCTTAATCTAAAGCAGCTTCGTTATTATACCGATTCAACGACGAAGATCCTCGACAGCATACGAGGCAAGATTTTCAATGAGATCAAGTCGAATTATAAAATATTCAATAGTTATCAAGCAGCTCAAAACAAACCGGTTGAGGCCGCTGGAGCTTTAAAAAATTATAACAAATCGTTTGAAGAGATAATTCCTGTTGATAAACGTGTTGTAGCGGTTAATAATTCCCTCAATGATATTCGGTATATCAAAGAGGTACTGGATATGAAGGCAAAGTCTGACAAGGATTTTGACCTTTCCATCGTTCGATACATCCTGGAATATCATAAAAAATTTACCTTAGCGGTTTCTTGTCTACTTTTGTTTTCGATCGGCGCCCCACTTGGAGCAATTATCAGAAAAGGCGGATTAGGCCTCCCTGTAGTAATGGCTATAATATTTTTTCTTATCTATCACATTATTTCAACCGTTGCAGAAAAATCAGCCAAAGAAGGAAATATCGATCCGGTTTTAGGAACTTGGACCGCAATTATTGCTTTAACACCGCTTGGCATATTTTTAACCTACAAAGCGGCAACCGACTCATCTATTTTTGACATAGAAAGCTATAAATTAGCGATCAACAGATTTTTCGGAAAAATGGGCGAGCTATTCAAAAAAAGATTTGGCCGAAAACAGCATTCTTAAAAGACATGACGCTATAATTATAGAGGTGTACATGAACACACTTATCTTTGCATTACGTAACATTACAATACACGAATGGATTTTCATCTAAACACAATCGAAGAAGCGATTGAAGATATTAAAGCCGGTAAGGTCATCATTGTTGTAGACGACGAAGACCGCGAGAATGAAGGCGATTTTATAGCCGCGGCAAGTAAAGCAACACCCGAAGTTATCAACTTTATGATTACACACGGAAGAGGCTTGGTCTGCGTCCCCTTAACTGAGCAGCGGTGTCAAGAGCTTGAATTAAAACCAATGGTAGGGCAAAACACGGCGGTATACGAAACTAATTTTACCGTATCAGTCGACCTTCAGGGATATGGATGTACAACAGGAATTTCAGCGTCTGATCGTTCGAAAACAATTCAAGCTTTAATCAATCCTGACATTAAACCGGAAGAATTAGGGCGTCCTGGACACATCTTTCCATTGATAGCAAAAGACGGTGGCGTTTTGCGAAGAACAGGCCACACGGAAGCAGCTGTTGATCTGGCCCGATTGGCTGGCCTTGAGCCTGCCGGTGTCTTGGTTGAAATCCTAAAAGAAGATGGCGAGATGGCTAGACTTCCGGATCTGATAGAAGTTGCCAAAAAATTTGATTTAAAGATCATTTCCATAGAAGATTTGATCGAGTATCGCTTAACAAAAGACTCTTTAATTAACAAAGAGGTATCTGTTAAGCTTCCCACTGAGTGGGGGGATTTTAACTTAGTAGCCTACAAACAAAAAAATACAGGTGAACAACATTTAGCCCTTGTTAAAGGTTCTTGGGAACCTGACGAACCCATTCTTGTTAGAGTACATAGCTCTTGTCTAACAGGTGATATTTTCGGATCGTGTCGTTGTGATTGCGGGCCCCAGTTACATAAAGCCATGGAAATGATTGAGCAAGAAGGCAAAGGGGTTATTGTATATATGAACCAAGAGGGACGCGGCATCGGCTTGATCAATAAGCTGCATGCTTACAATCTCCAAGAAAATGGACTAGACACAGTCGATGCAAATATTAAACTTGGTTTCAGCCCAGACTTAAGGGATTATGGCATCGGAGCACAAATCCTTCGCAACTTAGGGGTCACTAAAATGCGCCTTATGTCAAACAATCCCACAAAACGGGCTGGTTTGGTTGGTTACGGCCTCGAGGTTGTTGAAAATGTTGCATTAGAAATACAATCTAATAAGCATAACGAGCTTTATCTCCGTACTAAAAGAGATAAAATGGGCCATACGATTATGAAAAACACCTAATAGAGCGAATTATCGCCAAAGTAAACTGGAATAAATGAGCTGAATCTTTTGTTCTAGTTTACTTTTGAACCTTTGACCGAAGTACTTTCCTCTTTTTCCTGAATTGGTTTCGGATTTTCTTCTTCCTCTTCTTTCTTCTTACGGGTTAGCATGAACATCCGTTTAAAGAACTCACCGAAGGTATCGAAATCCTGCCTATATACCAATCCAAAAGCACTTACATATTCATCTGTTGGATTCAAAAAATTTCGATTGTTCAGTCGATTTGAAGCTCTGAACAATAAATTACCATTTTTTCGGATCAGGTATAATGCTTCAACATCACTAGCAACTTGATTTCCAAATACGTTTAGGTCGTTTAGCTGGCTACGGCGATCGGTTATCCCTCCAGTCAATATAAGTCTATTGTTCAATAATCGAATGGAAGCACTGGCTTCATTCAGCGAACGAATGTTAAAATCGACGAAATTTAAATTCAACGATTGTGAAATAATGTTATTCAACTGATTGAATGCCAGTTCAGTACCCGCACTCAGGAATGTACTATTCAACTCTGTAGTCAAATCCGTTCCTGTTCCGGGAGCAAAGCTTCTTCTAACAATCAAGCTCAAGGCTTGTTGATTTACGTTGTTCGCATCGCTAAGGTAGCTCTGCAGTTCATCTTTTACATACGAATCAACCGGAAAATCAATAGCAAAGCTTATGTCAGGACGAAGAAGGTTCCCTGCTAAAATCATTTCGGCCTGCGCTACAACCCGTTGATCTGTCCCTTGCCTTCCCGCTGCCGTATAGAGCGGTCTGACACTTGTCCTTACTTCATACATGGCGGTTAAATTGATAAGCGCTTCTGCGGGATTCCCGGTCCAACGAATAGTTCCACCGCGATTGATCTCAAAGATCTTATTAATAAAATCCTGTGCAGTGAAAGTAAACTTCCCTTGCAGAATCACATACTCGCCAAACATCTCGAAATCGCCCAAACTGGTTATATTCATGGTTATATTACCGTTTCCTACACCCGACAATTTGCCAAGGTCTGTAATGATGGTTGCTTGTGCATTCCTACTGATATCCAGATCAATGTGTAGCGTTAAACCATCAAAATATGAGCCCCTGGTTTCGCTGAAGGTAGAATCTTTGGACACAAAAGTGATAAAATCATTCTCGCTCACCGTTCCGGACGCGTTTAGGGGTATATTAAAGCTGGTCCCCTCTTCTGTCGCTGCTTTAATGTCAATATCCATATTGCTGGTCGGTCCCTTAAACACAAAATCGCCGGTACCTATGCCGATGCCATAATAAAGCGGATTGTCTTTTGCCGTTGTATTCAACACCATGAATTTTTTGGCATTAATCTGAACATCAATAACCGGATCTAATGGGTTACTCATATCCACTGAGCCATTTGCTACGGCCTTATTGTTATTTTTATCGAGGATATCCAAATCTTTCAGCTCAATGGAACTATTGTTTACACCAACTCGATCATTGATGGTATAGCGCGTTTTAAGATAGTTTACGGTGAAGCTAGCATTTCTAAATTCACAATCTCCACTTATAATTGGGCTCCAAGGGGTTCCCTTGATGCTAATGGCTGCAGACACTGTCCCTGTTAAATCAGAGACTAGCTTCTTCAGAAATGGTTCAAAAAGCACGATTTCACTATCCTCCAAATTGGCTATTAAATCCAAGCTGTTTTCAGATGCCTTTGCATCGTATGATCCCGTTATCCGTAAGGTTTTAGTTCCTTGCCGATTCACCTCCATATTCATTCCGACTAAATCACTCGCCGGGTCCATTTTTGCGGTAAGGGTCATATCACCAATTTCCCTTCCATTATAATAAATATCCGAAGAATTGATGTCGGCTGAAATATAGGGATTCTTCAATAAGGAGAAGAGTTGGAAATTCCCATTTAATTTACCCTCCAATTCGATTCCAAGTGGATTCATTATTCCTGCAAGCGTCACCAAATTAAATTTATCAAAGGACACGTTTAACACATCTTCTTCATCTTTAGAAATCAACCCGTCAATTTTAACATGCTGTTCGCCATTTGCGAGTTCAAAGTCATTAACATGTATATTACCGCCGTGAAAGTCAAAATTCACCTTTTCTTCAAGTTTCCAATCTTCACGGTTTATGATCACATTTGAAGGCAACAAGCTTAGAATTGCTGCCTCCTTTTCATTAAATTCAACTAACCCGTTCAAATCCAATTGATTTTTCGCATCCACATCCGATAATTTCATATTAAAACGCAAACTATCATCACTCAGGATATTAGCTATGTTGATATTTTTTACATAAAGGCTATCGGTTATGTTTAATTGATCGGCTGTGACTGTCAAGTTAAGTGATTCGTCCATGGCTACTCCATCAACAATAATATCTGTGACTTTGATTTTTCCAACCTCTACCATCGGAATATAGGCGTTTAAATTGGCCGTGCTATCCACTGTAGAGAATTTTCCATTCACAAACATGGTGTCTGGAATCGTAATAAAAGGTGCGAAAAGCAACAACAGCGGTTCAGATCGTTTTAACTTAAGAGCAAAGTCAAACACTTGTTTACTGGATTTTTGCTCAATTTCCCACGATGGCAAATATCGTTTGGCAACCGATTTAAAGTAGGATGGAAAAGAAGCTAGATCAATCTCTCCATTCATCGTCGCATCAAGCATATCGGATTGCACGGCGATCTTTCGATTCGACCGTTCTCCTTCCGCTAAAAACACAATAGAATCAATGGAGATCGAGGAAGATGGCTTCCGCAAAACAATATGATGCAAACGCGCATTACCTACTATGTTATTAATAGTATTCCCCTGGAATTTGCCTGTCACCTGGCCTTCCAGCTGGAGGGAGTCCTTAATTAGCCCCATCTCCAGGAGATTAGCTTTTTCTACGATAGTCGAAAAATCATAGGAAGTTTCCGAGCTACGAAAGTCGACAGCAGCTTCTCCCTGCAGTTTTAAATTCCGATCGTTCACATCGACTTGAGCATGTAAGACCCGAGCATCGACAGTTCCATCTAACCGAATGTTTCTGTAGTTTTTACCCTTGTAAATAACCGAAGCGATCTGGCTCTTTATGTTAGCATTCAATTCATTCAAAGAAAAGCCGGTACCCTGTATGTCCGCCTGCAAAGAAACCGACCCGACTTGTCGGTTGTCAAGCAGGCCGCTAATATTAAAACGCTCGGCCTTTAGGCTTCCTTCATATGAATTTTCATCCTTCAAGTTAATGGCTACTCTGGCATCGACCTGTCCCAGTACTGTCTTTAAACTCCCGTCGAGCTGAAAATCATTATAAAATCCCCTCGCTTTACCCGTATAGTTAACATGACCCAGGGATGTTAATATTGCAGGTAATTTAAAATCCTTTTGACCGCTAAAGCCGGCAATAGAGGGTTCCAAATCCGTTTTAATTGTGGCAAACTGCTCCAGATCCAGATCAAATATTGTTTTCTCAATATCAGGGAGCCCCGCAACGCTTATATTGCCTCGCAAGTAGGTTGCTTTTCCCGTTTTCAGCAATAAGCGCTCACCTTTGAAGTGTCTCACCGTACCTTTTAGTTTTCCACTTAAACCAACATTAAAGGCAACTTGATTCATACCGGGTGCAAAGAACGCAATATCTCTAGAATCTACTCGAGTATCCTCTGTTTCGGCATAAATTTCTACCTTCTCGATAAAGTTGGCAAAATCTGCCAAAGTAGCATATTTAAACCGGAGTTGTTTTCCCAATTTGCTTCTATTTGTTTGCACGGAAAGGTTTTCGAAATTCATAGACGTGCTATCCATTTTAAAAGAAGCATCAAGTCGTTTAAGTTCAAAACCACTTTTTTCTTTAAACTTCAATCCTTTTATATCGGCTTTTAACAAAAAGTTTTTGAAATCGATCGTTGAAAAATCTCCATGTAACCCTAAAATGTCTATATCATTAAAGTTAACACCCGCCGTATGACGCTTCACTAATTCATTCTTGTACCTGAAATGAATGTTATTAAGTTTTAGACTGTTCAGGTTTACTATAAAAGAGCTTTTTCTTTTTGGCTGCTTAGGTGCACTGAAGTAGTCTAAAATAAAAGTGAGGTTATTAACCGAATCGGCCTTTTTTTTCAAATAAAAGCGGCTATTCGACAGTGTTAAATCTTTTATTGTAATCTCCTTTGATCGTATACTCTCCAAATCTATACCGGCCCTAAGCTCTTGTGCAAACAGCAAAGTGTCGTGTGACAAATCTTCTATATAAAGGTTTCGAAGGGATAGAGAAGAAAAGGGTTTTAGGTATACTTCTTCAATCTCGATCTTTGTATGAAGTTCATTGGACAAATAAGAAGCGACTTGCCGTGCAACATAAGTTTGAACTGACCTAAATTGCAAGGCAAACAATATACCTACCAGCAATGCAAATATACCGGTGCAAATATAAAGTACTATTTTTGCTACTTTTTTAATAAATTTGCATTTAAAACATTAAACAATCTGTGCTTTGGCAACCATTCTCGGCATCGAATCCTCCTGTGATGAAACTTCGGCCTCTATTTGTATAGACGGAGAAATACGATCAAATATTATTTCGAATCAAACCGTACATGAAAAATTCGGTGGTGTTATTCCGGAATTAGCCTCGAGGGCTCATCAACAAAATATCATACCAACCGTTAGCGAAGCTATACGTGTGGCAAAAATACATAAAAATGAGATAGATGCCATAGCTTTTACAAGAGGTCCTGGCCTGCTTGGATCATTACTTGTGGGGACGTCCTTCGCAAAGGCCTTTGCGCTTGCTCGGAATATTCCGCTTATCGAAGTTAACCATATGCAAGGGCATATACTGGCGCACTTTATTGAAGATCCCAAACCGAAGTTTCCGTTTTTGTGTTTAACGGTGTCAGGAGGTCATACGCAAATTGTTCTTGTCAAAAATTATTTTGATATGGAATTGGTTGGTCAAACAATTGACGATGCAGCAGGAGAAGCTTTTGACAAAACTGCCAAGATTTTAAATCTTCCCTATCCGGGGGGACCGCTAATAGATAAGCTTGCAAAGGAAGGCAATCCGCGTTTCAAATTTCCTGAACCTCAAATTAAGGACTTTGACTTTAGCTTCAGTGGTTTAAAAACAGCCATCTTATATTTCGTTCAGCAAAACACAAAAGAGAACCCAAATTTTTTACAAGAAAACATAAATGATATTTGCGCTTCTGTGCAAGATCGCATCATCAGCATCTTATTAAAGAAACTAAAATTAGCCGCTAATCAGCTTGAGATCGTTGATGTAGCTATCGCCGGCGGTGTATCAGCTAACTCGGGACTCAGAAGCGCATTAGTATCGCTTGCTGAGCAAGAACATTGGAATGTATATATTCCGAAATTTGAATATTGCACAGATAATGCAGCTATGATTGCAATCGCCGGATATTATAAATACCTTAATAACGATTTTGTTTCACAAGAAATTGCCCCACTTGCTCGCTGGAGTGTAAGTAATTAGGCCATTTCTCATTTTACTGTTCACAATGGGAGCACCAAGTTTATTTTTTTTCGGCATTTTCGCCATTCCTCTTATCGTTTTTCTAATATGGCTGATGCGAAAGGATAAAAGGAAAGGCATTTTTGGTATTATTGTTTTGATCATACTCGTTGTTTTCGCTATTGCAGCCTCGTTAAAAGCGAGTAAGAGTGAGTTGGATAGGCAAAAATATGAAGAAATAGATCGCTAAAAGTTCAAGCCGCCATTTTATAAGAGCACAAAAAAGGTGATGAGGAAAGTCTCCACATCACCTTTAATATTCTATAGATTAAACATTAATTAGCATTGTGCTCTTCCAGTTTTTCCGGAGACACCATGTCTTTAATTTTAGCTTCAAGTTCCTCCATCAAGTCGGGGTTATCTAATAGCAGGTTCTTTACAGCGTCGCGCCCTTGTCCTAGTTTGGTATCACCATAACTAAACCAAGATCCTGATTTCTTGATCACATTAAAGTCTACACCTAAGTCGATAATTTCACCAACCTTGGAGATACCTTCTCCAAACATAATATCAAACTCTGCCACCCTGAAAGGAGGTGCCACTTTATTTTTAACAATTTTAACTTTCACTCTATTTCCCGACACTTCATCAGCATCTTTAATCTGAGAGGTTCTACGAATATCTAGGCGCACGGATGCATAAAATTTTAATGCATTACCTCCGGTTGTCGTTTCCGGATTTCCGAACATAACACCGATTTTCTCACGCAATTGGTTAATAAATATACAGCAACAATTCGTTTTAGAAATAGTTCCTGTTAATTTTCGAAGCGCTTGAGACATAAGTCGAGCTTGTAATCCCATCTTGGAATCGCCCATTTCGCCTTCAATCTCACCCTTTGGAACTAAAGCAGCTACCGAGTCGATAACAATTACATCAATTGCTCCTGAACGAATAAGGTTATCAGCGATTTCCAATGCCTGCTCGCCATTGTCCGGCTGCGATATCAACAAATTTTCAATATCCACACCCAGCTTCCGTGCATAATATTTATCAAATGCGTGCTCAGCGTCAATAATAGCGGCAATTCCTCCTTTTTTTTGCGCCTCAGCTATGATATGCGTCGCTAAAGTTGTTTTACCCGAAGATTCCGGCCCATAAATTTCAATGACCCTGCCTTTAGGTACACCACCAATTCCTAAAGCTATATCCAAACCTAAGGAACCTGTTGAAATTGAGTCAATCGGTTCCACTGCGGAATCACCCAATTTCATGATCGTTCCTTTACCGTATGATTTTTCTAATTTATCCAGCGTTAGCTGTAAAGCTTTTAGTTTATCTTGATTACTCATCTCCAAAATTTTAATCAAATATAGATATATTATTTCTAAAATACTAAATATGTTAGCATATCTTGCAACTTTTATTCACTTATTGCCTTCAAGCCCTTCAGATATACTTTTTCGTAATATTTGCAGAGGTAGGTAATGGGACATTCGTCGCATTTAGGTCTTCTTGCTACGCAAATATAACGCCCATGTAATATCAACCAATGATGTGCAACAGCAAGTGTGTTTTTGGGCAAATAATGAACCAACTGCTTTTCCACAGCCAAGGGAGTTTTAGCGTTATTCGTTAGGCCAATGCGATTGGATACCCTGAAAACATGTGTATCCACGGCAATTGCAGGAGCATCATATACTACCGAAGCAATGACGTTAGCTGTTTTTCTTCCCACGCCCGGTAATTTTTGTAAATCGTTAATATCCGATGGAATAGTGCCTTCAAATTTCTCGAGAAGCATCTTTGCCATTCCAACGAGGTGCTTTGCCTTGTTGTTTGGGTAACTTACACTTCGAATATAAGTGAATACTTCTTCTACAGAAGCAGCAGCCAATGTTTCGGCATCAGGAAAGCGTTCAAATAATTTGGGTGTAATCTGATTAATCCGTTTATCCGTACATTGAGCGGATAGAATAACCGCGACCAACAATTCAAAGGCATTGCTATAGTGAAGTTCAGTTTGCGCGTCAGGATTGTGTGACGAAAAATAGGCAACGAATTCTCGAAAACGATCTTTTTTAAGCATAAGCAAACCTATAACAAAATCCTCATTTAACCAATTCCCAAAATGGTTTTTGATCAAATCCGAATATAGAGCTATCCATTGATTCGAATTTTGTCACTCGAATCAAATTTAACTATAGCAAGAGATACTCCCTATAATTATTAACTACGGGAAGTCTTGTGCTGCTTTGAAAAGGTCAAAATAGTGTCAATGCTCCGTTGGGACGGCTCTATTAAGAGGTTATCCAACGGCTGCTGAAGCATAGCGTAGAAAAGCCTATCCTCTGCATTTGATACTTCATCGTATGAAGAGGTATCGCTAGCGAGGTTTTCTAGAATTTTGGATGTAAAAGTTTCTACCATAGATTATATTTTAAAGTCTGAAGATATAATTTAATAACGTCGATTTTGTACACATATTGTGTAGCTTTTCATACAGTTAGTGTTTTTCTGCAAAGTCGTTGGCAAGCTTCAACGCATTGTATGCGTTTACGATACCACCTGTTACACTAATATCGGAAAGCCATACCTTTTTCTTAGTTTTATCCTGTGTAATTTTCACACGATATGTAGGCTTTACAACAGAATCAAATATAATTTTCTTAACCTCAGAAGCTGTCAAATCAGGGTAATAAGATCGTATAAGAGCAGCTAAGCCACTTACAACAGGAGCTGCCATACTCGTTCCCTGTTCCTCCTTGTATTTTGACCCTGGCACCGTTGAATAAATATCTACACCGGGAGCGAAAACATCGACGGTACGCTTACCATAATTTGAAAAGTCTGCCACCAGCGTTTCATCATATTTCCAGCCTGTAGCACCCACCTCAATCCAATTCTCCGCAACTCCTTTATTTATTCCTAAACTATCCACATAATTTTTATTGGGATAGTTTGGTTCTGAATCATTGTCCTGCCCTTCATTCCCTGCAGCATGGATAATAAGGACGTCATGTTTCATGGCATATCCTACAGCACTATCAACTATCTGTTTATCTTTCACATATGCCTTACCAAAACTCATGTTAATTATTTTTGCTCCATTGTCGACAGCGTAGAAAATAGCATTGGCCACATCCTTATCCCGTTCATCGCCATTAGGCACCACACGTAATACCATAATAACAGCTTGATCAGCCACTCCTTTAATTCCCTTTTGGTTGCTTCGATCAGCGGCAATAATGCCGGCAACATGGGTTCCATGTAAAGCATCAGGGCCCTTGACATCGTTATTTCCGTAATAGCGTTCCTTACTATCATTATAATTATCTCCCACAATATGCCGAGAATTATAATCCATGTTCAGATGATAATTAACCTCAGCCTCATAATGCTTCACTCCTTCGACCAGATCATCATAAAATTTCTCATAGCTGCCCTCTTCATGGATGCCCTTTTCGATCATAGATAACGTCTTCCGTGCCATTTTATTTTTAGGCTCATAGCGTTTAAAGTCGGCAATTGTTGGATTATCTTTTCCTATATCGCTCACAATAGAATCAACCTGTTGTTTAAACGCCTTTATAACTCGCTCGGTTATCTGAGCAATCTGCAATTTACTCATATAGTCGGTCGTCATCTTTTGATATGCTAAAAACTTGCGGCGCTCTTCCTCGCTCAAGGGGGTTGTTGGTAGTACAGAAACATATTTTGGATGTAGGTCCCTAACTAGTCTTACAACTTCAAGGTTATCATAGTGAACGTTTTCTCCCTCGCTATTACCTATAAAATTCCAGCCATGAAGATCGTCTATATAGCCATTAGAATCATTATCTATGCTATCGCCTTCTACCTCTCCTTTATTCAGCCAGATTTTCTCTTTTAAGTCTTCATGTTCGATATCCACTCCACCATCAATTACCGCCACTTTTACAGGTCTCGCTTCCTTTCCTTTTAAAAGTTCGTTATAAGCTCTCTCTGTACTTATCCCAGGCACACCGTCCATTTGCAAATCGAGATTATGCCAATTATCTTTCGCCTTTTTTGTTTGCGCATATGTATTGAATGAAAAGAGGGTAATGAAAACTAATAAGAAAAATGGCGTTCTAGCGATACTCATGAATGAAAACTTATGTATTCAATAAAAATAGTATAATTTATTTAGACCCATAGTTATTGAAATAAAAATCTTATTACAAAGGAAAAAAGAAGGAAGGAATTGGTTTCTGAAGGAATGGAAAGCGGCCTATATTTCGGGTTTGCGGACCGATGGACATCAAAACAGGAAAGGCCGCCGTGCAATGCACGGCGGCCTTCTGTAAAGATCGGCACCGACCTACTCTCCCACATGTTACTGCAGTACCATCGGCTCTGGCGGGCTTAACTTCTCTGTTCGGGATGGGAAGAGGTGGACACCGCCGATATAGGCACCTGAATATCTTATCTGAGTTTTACGTTTTAAGTTATTCGTTTTAAGTTCCCATAACCTGCAACTTATAACCTATAACCTACAACTTATAACCCGGTCGACATATATAACGGAAGAAAAAAAACAGGAAGACAACAGCCTGCTGCGCTTGAGAAAGCTTCGGGCTATTAGTACGGCTCGGCTGTGGTATCTCTACCTTTACACCTGCCGCCTATCGACGTGGTAGTCTCCCACGGCCCTGTAAGGAAGTCTCATCTCGTGGCTAGTTTCGCACTTAGATGCTTTCAGCGCTTATCTATTCCCGGCATAGCTACTCTGCCGTACACCTGGCGGCATAACAGATTCACCAGCGGCCGGTCCAACCCGGTCCTCTCGTACTAAGGTCAGCCCCACTCAGACTTCCTGCGCCCACAACAGATAGGGACCGAACTGTCTCGCGACGTTCTGAACCCAGCTCGCGTGCCACTTTAATCGGCGAACAGCCGAACCCTTGGGACCTTCTCCAGCCCCAGGATGTGACGAGCCGACATCGAGGTGCCAAACCTCCCCGTCGATATGAGCTCTTGGGGGAGATCAGCCTGTTATCCCCAGAGTACCTTTTATCCTTTGAGCGATGGCCCTTCCATGCAGAACCACCGGATCACTATGTCCGTCTTTCGACCCTGTCCGACTTGTATGTCTCACAGTCAAGCAAGCTTTTGCCATTGCACTCCGCGTACGGTTACCAAGCGTACTGAGCTTACCTTTGAAAGCCTCCGTTACCTTTTTGGAGGCGACCACCCCAGTCAAACTACCCACCAAACAATGTCCCCCCCGGAGGGGGGTTAGGAACCGGATACAGAAAGGGCGGTATTTCAAGGACGATTCCGCGGATCCTGGCGAACCCGCTTCAATATCTCCCGCCTATCCTACACATCCTGCACCCAGTCCCAATGTTAAGCTATAGTGAAGGTTCATGGGGTCTTTCCGTCCCGTTGCGGGTAACCGGCGTCTTCACCGGTACCACAATTTCACCGAGCTCATGGCCGAGACAGCGCCCAGATCGTTACACCATTCGTGCAGGTCGGAACTTACCCGACAAGGAATTTCGCTACCTTAGGACCGTTATAGTTACGGCCGCCGTTTACCGGGGCTTCGATTCAATGCTTCACCCGAAGGTTGACATCCCCTCTTAACCTTCCGGCACCGGGCAGGTGTCAGGCCTTATACGTCATCTTTCGATTTGGCAAAGCCATATGTTTTTGTTAAACAGTCGCCTGGGCCTTTTCACTGCGGCTTCTCCGTCGCCGGAGGAAGCGCCCCTTCTCCCGAAGTTACAGGGCCATTTTGCCGAGTTCCTTAGCCATGATTCACTCGAGCACCTTGGGATTCTCTCCCCGACCACCTGTGTCGGTTTGCGGTACGGGTCTTATATGCCTGAAGCTTAGCGGCTTTTCTCGGGAGTATGGTTACCCGCGCTATCGGCGCCCCCGGAGGTTTGCCGTACTTTCGGCCTTCGGCACTCGACCCGGATTTGCCTGGGTCACGTTTACCTACGGCCTTCAACGCACTATTCCGTCAGTGCGCGGCGGTGTCACTCCTCCGTCCCCGCTTCGCAGCATACAAGAGTACGGGAATCTTTACCCGTTGGCCATCCGCTGCCCCTTTCGGGTTCGCGTTAGGTCCCGACTTACCCTGATCCGATTAGCGTTGATCAGGAAACCTTGGTCTTTCGGTGGGCGGGTTTCTCGCCCGCCTTATCGTTACTTATGCCTACATTTGCTTTTCCGGAACGTCCACGGATACTCACGTAACCGCTTCTCCCGCGCCGGAATGCTCCCCTACCGATATTTCTATCCCACGGCTTCGGTGGTACACTTAATGCCCGTTTATTATCCACGCCCGGCCGCTCGACTAGTGAGCTGTTACGCACTCTTTAAATGAATGGCTGCTTCCAAGCCAACATCCTAGCTGTCTGGGCAACCGGACCTCGTTAGTTCAACTTAGCGTACACTCGGGGACCTTAGCCGGTGGTCTGGGTTCTTTCCCTCTCGGCGCAGGACCTTAGCACCCTGCGCCTCACTGCGGACCATATCTCCCGGTATTCGGAGTTCGTCTGGATTTGGTAGGATGTGACTCCCCCGCACCCAATCGGTAGCTCTACCTCCGGAAGACTCAATGTCCACGCTGTTCCTAAAAACATTTCGGGGAGTACGAGCTATTTCCCAGTTTGATTGGCCTTTCACCCCTACCCACAGGTCATCCGGAAACTTTTCAACGTTTATCGGTTCGGTCCTCCAGTACGTGTTACCGCACCTTCAACCTGCCCATGGGTAGATCACAAGGTTTCGCGTCTACCTCCACTGACTGTACGCCCTGTTCAGACTCGCTTTCGCTTCGGCTGCGCGGCTTAACCGCTTAACCTCGCCAGTGAAGTGTAACTCGTAGGCTCATTATGCAAAAGGCACGCCGTCACCCCCATTGGGGCTCCGACAGTTTGTAAGCACACGGTTTCAGGTTCTCTTTCACTCCCCTGTTCGGGGTTCTTTTCACCTTTCCCTCACGGTACTGGTCCACTATCGGTCTCTCGGTAGTATTTAGCCTTGGCGGATGGTGCCGCCGGATTCCCACAGGGCGTCTCCGACCCCGCGGTACTCAGGAACTCACTAGGCCGGTCCTCATTGCGTGTACGCAGCTCTCATGCTCTACGGCGGGCCTTCCCAGACCCTTCCACTTCTTCCGACCGTGCCACATTGTGGTCCTACAACCCCGCATATGCCGTAACATATCCGGTTTGGGCTCTTTCCCTTTCGCTCGCCACTACTCAGGAAATCATTATTATTTTCTTTTCCTGCGCCTACTTAGATGTTTCAGTTCGGCGCGTTCGCGTTGTTAAACGGCATGTCTTCAACATGCCGGGTTTCCCCATTCGGAAATCGCCGGATCTCATCTCATTTGCAGATCCCCGGCGCTTATCGCAGCTTATCACGTCCTTCATCGCCTCCGAGAGCCTAGGCATCCCCCGTGTGCCCTTTCTTACTTTCTTCTCCCCGTACCCTTTTGCCGTACGGGGATGCTTTTGTGTCACGTCCCTTCCCCGTAGGAAAGAAACGTCTCTGCTGTTGTCTTCTCTTGTGTTTTTTCTTCCGATATGTCAAAGAACTTTTTTTTCAGATTAAAAGGTCAAAATCAAAAAGTAAAAACGACCGGCGTACCGCGTTTTTGAATTTTGAATTTTTACTTTTGAATTTGAAAAGCGTGGAGAATAACGGATTCGAACCGTTGACAGCACCCTGCATTATATCACTGCGGCCTGTCCCCGTGACCATCCTCCCTTTTCAGGTAGTCCCGAGCAGATTTGAACTGCTGACCCCTACATTATCAGTGTAGTGCTCTGACCAACTGAGCTACGGGACTGCTTCGCTTCCGCACCGGTGACCCCGAAGGGGCACTGTGGCACTTTCCTCTTTTTTCTCTCTCTCTTTTTTCAAGAAATCTTCATGGCGTAACAGAACGGCCCGAGGGCCCTCTAGAAAGGAGGTATTCCAGCCGCACCTTCCGGTACGGCTACCTTGTTACGACTTAGCCCCAATTACCGGTTTTACCCTGACACGCTCCTTGCGGTTACATGCTTTAGGTACCCCCGGCTTTCATGGCTTGACGGGCGGTGTGTACAAGGCCCGGGAACGTATTCACCGCGTCATTGCTGATACGCGATTACTAGCGAATCCAACTTCACGGGGTCGAGTTGCAGACCCCGATCCGAACTGTGAGGGGCTTTCTGAGATTGGCTTCACCTCGCGGTGTCGCTGCCCTCTGTACCCCCCATTGTAGCACGTGTGTAGCCCCGGACGTAAGGGCCATGATGACTTGACGTCGTCCCCGCCTTCCTCTCTGTTTGCACAGGCAGTCTGTTTAGAGTCCCCACCTTGACGTGCTGGCAACTAAACATAGGGGTTGCGCTCGTTGCGGGACTTAACCCAACACCTCACGGCACGAGCTGACGACAGCCATGCAGCACCTAGTTTCCTGTCCCGAAGGACCTGTCCATCTCTGGACAATTCAGTAACTTTCAAGCCCGGGTAAGGTTCCTCGCGTATCATCGAATTAAACCACATGCTCCTCCGCTTGTGCGGGCCCCCGTCAATTCCTTTGAGTTTCACCCTTGCGGGCGTACTCCCCAGGTGGAACACTTAACGCTTTCGCTTGGACGCCGACCGTCTATCGCCGACATCGAGTGTTCATCGTTTAGGGCGTGGACTACCAGGGTATCTAATCCTGTTCGATCCCCACGCTTTCGTGCCTCAGCGTCAATCGTACTTTGGTAAGCTGCCTTCGCAATCGGTGTTCTGTGGCATATCTATGCATTTCACCGCTACTTGCCACATTCCGCCTACCTCAGGTACATTCAAGCGCGCCAGTATCAAAGGCACTGCGATGGTTGAGCCACCGTCTTTCACCCCTGACTTAGCGCGCCGCCTACGCACCCTTTAAACCCAATAATTCCGGATAACGCTCGGATCCTCCGTATTACCGCGGCTGCTGGCACGGAGTTAGCCGATCCTTATTCTCACGGTACATTCAGCCCGGTATACATACCGGGGGTTATTCCCGTGCAAAAGCAGTTTACAACCCGTAGGGCCGTCTTCCTGCACGCGGCATGGCTGGTTCAGGGTTCCCCCCATTGACCAATATTCCTTACTGCTGCCTCCCGTAGGAGTCTGGTCCGTGTCTCAGTACCAGTGTGGGGGTTTCTCCTCTCAGAGCCCCTAGACATCGTCGCCTTGGTGGGCCGTTACCCCGCCAACCAGCTAATGTCACGCGAGCCCATCCGTCCCCTATGAATATTTAAATGAAGGCCCATGCGGACCTGCATTCTCATGCGGTATTAATCCGGATTTCTCCGGGCTATCCCCCTGGGACGGGCAGGTTGCTCACGCGTTACGCACCCGTGCGCCACTCTCACGGGGACCGAAGCCCCCGATCCCGTTCGACTTGCATGTATTAGGCCTGCCGCTAGCGTTCATCCTGAGCCAGGATCAAACTCTCCATTGTATAATGTTAAGTTTCCGATCTCGGCTTTCGCACTTCTTTCAGTGCAGCCTTCCGATCTTTTTTGTATCTTCCGGCCGACGGACCGTTCAGGCCTGTCCCTTTGACTTCCGCCAAAAAACAGGCCGTCCGTTACGCTACATGAATCTGATTTCTTAAAGAACTTTAAACGCCTCCGCTCACGCTTCGGCCTCCGCCGTATCCATCGGGTCTCCCCTCCGGTACTTCCTGCTTTTTTCTTTCACCTTCCCGGGCATCGCGCCCGTTCCGTCGTCCCCTCTCTCCCGATTGGGAGTGCAAAGGTAACAGCTTTTTTCTTTTCTCCAAAATATTTTTTTAAAATATTTTTTCCTCCTTCCTGCCGTTCACCTCCGTACCTCAAAAAACAACCGCATCCCTTCGTTTGCGGAACGCCCGCCTTCCGAACGGGATGGCAAAGGTACGAATTTCCCCCGTTCCCCCAAATGTTTCGCGCCCCGGACAATAGCTTTTTTTACAACAAACTGGAAATCAAACCGTTTTTTTTATAATAATAATCTTTCATCAGACAAACATTCATTAAATCGGGAAAAAAATGATTACACGATACCCTAATCATTGAGCCATTCAATGTTCTTTTTTAATCGCTTATGTTCTAAATCTCATAATTTCATGTTAGGTTTGTAAATACTATGAGCAATTTTTTGCCTTCTAAGCTTATCACAGCATTAAAGAAAGACTTCCAAATTGACGAGGAGGAATTCCGTCGTATACATCGGCAGCAGGAACAGATCACCTCGATACGCCTCAATCCGACAAAATGGACGAAAGCTTTTGAAAACAAAGATCACATCCCTTGGTGTCCTACAGGTTATTATTTGAATGAACGCCCTATATTTACATTAGATCCGCTATTTCACGCAGGCACATATTATGTTCAAGAAGCTTCATCTATGTTTATCGACCATATTATTCGCTCGCTCAATATAGATAAGAAAGCCTCTTTAGCACTCGATCTATGTGCTGCACCTGGTGGAAAAAGTACTTTATTAAATAGCGTATTACACCCTGATAGTTTATTAGTCTCAAACGAAATTATAAAAACCAGGGTTAACGTTCTGGCAGATAATTTGACAAAATGGGGAAATTTCAATGTTGTGGTTACTAATAATGATCCACAGTCTTTTAACAGGTTACCTGGTTTCTTCGACCTCATGCTGGTTGACGCTCCATGTTCAGGTTCCGGCATGTTCCGGAAAGACGAACAAACCATCAGTGAGTGGTCTGAGGAAACAGTAAATTTGTGCAGTCAAAGGCAACAGCGAATTCTATCAGATAGTCTTTCCACTCTTAAGGAAGATGGCATATTGATTTATTCCACTTGTTCCTATTCTATAGAAGAAAACGAAGAGATCGCAGATTGGTTGGTTGCCAATCATGATATGCAATCCATTCCAATCCCCCATGATCTTGCTTGGCAAATAGAGGAAACACGATCTCCAAAGTTTCAATGTCATGGTTATCGCTTTTATCCACACAAAGTGAGAGGCGAAGGTTTTTACGTCGCCTGTTTCCGTAAGAAAAAAAATCAGCCCACTTTTAATACGAAAAAAATTAAAATCGAAAAGACTCAATTAGATAAAGCATATTTAAAGAATTGGATAAAAACCGAAACCGAATTTACCGGACTCCTTTTTAAGGACGATATACTTATTATTCCGACACAACACGAACTAAATGTAAAAGCACTTCAACATGTTTTGTATCTGAAAAAGGCTGGAACAAACGTAGGAAGGCTTACAAAAAAAGAATTACTTCCACATCACGAGCTTGCCTTAAGTACAGCTATTAGTAATCAAATACCTCGCATTGAGCTTTCTTTAGAAACCGCCTTGCAATATTTAAGAAAAGCAGATATTCAGTTAACAACAGAAGTGAAGGGCTGGGTTTTAGCCTGCTATGACGGACATCCCTTGGGATGGATGAAAATACTACCGAATCGGGTAAACAACTATTACCCAAAAGAATGGCGAATTATTAACCTATAATCAGCTAGGATAATCACTATTATGACTTTACGAGATATAGCCAAAGCGTTGAACTTATCTACTTCAACCGTCTCTAAGGCGCTCCGAGACAGTTACGAAATCGGGGAAGACACAAAAAAGAGGGTGATAGCCTACGCCGAGCAGGTTGGCTATCAACCTAATACGCTCGCCAAAAGCCTTAAAGAGGGAAAAAGTCGCACCATAGGAGTAGTAATATGTGCCATTGACAACAGTTTTGTATCCCAAATGCTCAATGGTATTGACCGTGCCTGCAATGAACGGGGCTACAGTATCATGATCATGCAAAGTAAGGAATCGCACGTACAAGAAATAAAATGTACTGAGGTACTCTATGGTCGCTCGATTGACGGTTTACTCATTTCGCCAGCTTGCGAAACGCCTAATGTCGACCACTTAAAAAAATTTCAGCAATTAGGATTACCTATTGTCTTATTTGATCGATATAGCGATGAACTGGACGTTCCAAGAGTCAGTATCAATAACCTGGACGCCGCTTACCAAGCAACCGAACATCTTATAAAAAATGGCTATACGCGAATTGCCGTATTACATAGTAACACAAGTCTAAATATTAATATTCAACGCTTGGAAGGTTATAAAAAAGCATTACGTGACCATAGGATTGAATTGATGGATGAATATATACAACCCTGTAATTTACAGACTACAGCCCTATTAGAAGAGAGTATTCACCAAGCGATGCAAAAACTCAGCGCTTTAACTGTCCCGCCGACAGCGCTTCTTACCTTAAGCGACCAAATCAGCACTTCCAGCATTTCTATACTTCAGGAAATGGGTTATCAAATCCCACAAGATATGGCACTCATTGGGTTCACCAATACAAGCCTTGCAAATTCATTACACCCACCCCTCAGCACTATTTATCAACCCGCAATTGCAATAGGTGAAGCCGCCGCTAACCGATTAATTGATATTATCGAAGGTACAGACGAGGAGGAAAAGCAAACCGTTTACCTGGCTGCCCAACTTCATGAGCGGGCTTCCAGCAGGCGATTGGTATAACAAAGATGAAGAGGTCGGCGGAAAACCTCTTTATCTTGTGTCCTATAGAGGGAAATAATTTTTGGCATTATAATAACAGATGTCCTTAATAATTTTACCGATCCAATTGATATCTTTTGGCAGTAAGCCATTGTTTATATCGGAGGCAAACAGATTACAAAGTAAGCGGCGAAAATACTCATGTCGTGAATATGATAGAAAGCTTCTTGAATCTGTCAACATACCGATAAAACAAGCAATCAAACCGATATTTGATAAACTATTCATTTGATTCGTCATTCCTTCTAATTGATCTAAAAACCACCAGCCTGAACCAAACTGTATCTTACCAATAATGCCTCCTGATTGAAAATTGCCCGTCATAGATGCAAATACCTCATTATCAGAAGGGTTTAAATTATATAAAATAGTCTTTGTTAACTGGTTTTCGCTCTCAAGTAAATTCAAAAAGGCAGAAAGATTAGATGCTTGCTGAAAATCACCTATTGAATCATATCCGGTGTCGGGTCCCAGCTCTTTAAGTAATCGTGTATTGTTGTTCCGTAAAGCACCCAGATGAAACTGCTGTACCCATTCTTGTTGATGGTACATTTTACACAAAGCTTGAAGCACACATCCTGTAAAGGCGTCCTGACTAGCCAACGCTTTCGAATCGTTTCCTTGTAAAACTTCTTTGAAGACCTTTTCCAACTCAGCTTTGTTAAAGTGAATCGTTGGCATATGAGCCAAGCCATGATCAGCTATGCGGCAACCCTTGTCATGAAAATAAAACACCCGCTTCTGCAAGGCTTCTAACAACGAGTCGATATCTTTAATCACCACATCCGAAACTTCTGCTAACGAGGAAATGTACTGTCTGAACGTATCACCACCACTTAAATTGAATACCTTATCAGGACGAAAAGAGGGTAATATTCGGGTAGCGAAATCAGATGCAGCAATTTGCTCATGTTCAGTCAAATTAGCGAGCGGATCGTCCGTTGTTCCTACCATCTCCACATTAAAATGTGTAAGTAAGCCGCGTGGTGTAAACGCCGGATCTTGTAATTTATTGCCAGTTACTTCGTATATCCGATCAGCATTCTCTGTTGTTAGTATTTCTTGAACACCGAAAGGGTTTTTTAGTTCCATATGCGTCCAGTGATAAAGTGGATTTCTCACCGTGTAGGGCACACATGCAGCCCATTTTTTAAATTTCTCCTGATCGGACGCATTTCCTGTAATATATTTTTCATCGATTCCCAAAACCCGCTGTGCTCGCCACTTGTAATGATCACCCGCCAACCATATTTGCGTGATATTCGAAAAGTGTTGATTAGCAGCAATAACATCCGGGGGTAAATGGGAATGATAATCAATAATGGGTAAGTCTTTCGCGTACTCATTATATAAACGCACCGCCAGATCCGACTGTAACAAAAAGTCTTCGTCAAGAAATTCTTTCATATTCCCTACTTAATATCAATAATAAAATGATTAGCTAATCTATCACAATAGCCAATTAACTTCCGAGTATCCCTAATTCTAAACCACGTAATTCAGCCAAGCCACGTAACCTTCCGATGGCAGAATAACCAGGGTTCGAGGTCTTATGTAAATCATCAAGCATTTGATGTCCATGATCGGGCCTAAAGGGAATGGGCAGCTCACGCTTTTGATTTTCCTCTGTAAGAATCTTCATAACCGCGTACATATCCACATCTCCATCTAAATGGTCTGCTTCATAAAAATTACCTTCCTCGTCTTTTTTCACATTCCGCAAATGCGCGAAATGAACTCGGTTTTTGACCGATTCTAAAATGTCAGGGATGTTATTGCTTATACCGGCTCCCAAAGAACCGGTACAGAAACAAAGGCCATTAAATTCCCGAGGCTCTTCCTTCATCAAAAACAATAAATCATCCTTATTACTAACTACACGCGGCAAGCCCAAGATGGGATAAGGAGGATCGTCCGGATGGATGGTCATATGAATTCCATGCTTCTCGCATACTTGCGAAATAGCCGCTAAAAATTTAAGCAGATTTTTACGTAGGCCATCCGTACCAATCTCTTTATAAATTTCGATACTCTTTTGTAGATCACCTAAGCCGATTGGGTCTTCGGAAGGAATGCCCATCAAAACAACTTCACTCAACTTCGCTAATACATCCTGATTGGTTGTACTATACCGCTCCTTCGCCTTCTCCAATATCGATGTTGGGTAATTATGCTCCGCCCCTTTCCGTCTCAAAATAAACAAGTCAAACACCGCTAAATCTGTCCAATCAAAATATAAAGCCTTTGACCCATCCTTCATTACTAAATCCAACTGGGTACGGGTCCAGTCGAGCACGGGCATAAAATTATAACATATGGTTTTAATACCGCAGACTGCAAGATTTTCTAAGCTTTGTATGTAGTTTTTCAGGTATTTTTCTGCGTCCTCCCGATCAGTTTTGATGGCTTCATGTACCGGAACGCTTTCTACTACGGCCCAGGTAAGTCCCGCTGCTTCAATAATCCGCTTGCGTTCCTTAATATCCTCTAGCGGCCATACCTCTCCATGTGGAATATGATGAAGAGCCGTTACAATCGCTGTAGCACCTGCCTGCTTTACATCTTGTAAGGACACCAGATCATTTGGTCCATACCAACGCCAACTTTGTAATAACTTCATAGTTCTTTTTAGATTAAATTAAATGATATGACTATTAGGCGGAAACTTAAACTATAAACCGCTGTTACAGCTATCCAACGACTGATAGCCAACAGTGATTTCCAGAGCCCGCGCCTAAAGACTAAATACCCGGAATTTAAACGCCACAATAGGTGTTGAAACCACCATCAACTAAAATACTTGTTCCGCTCACAAAAGCAGAAGCATCGCTTAATAAATATACCAGGGTTCCTTTCAACTCTTCGGGATTACCCAATCGGCCAAAAGGAGTTCCATTTACGAATCGATTTGCTCTATCTGTATACGATCCGTCGGCATTGGTTAGTAAAGTTCTATTTTGCTCCGTGAGGAAAACACCCGGCGATATCGCATTCACACGCACACCATCACCATAACGTTGTGCTAACTCTACAGACATCCATTTCGTAAAACCTTCAATGGCAGTTTTGGCCATTGTATATCCCAATACACGGGTTATAGGTCGATGTGCCGAAAGAGAGGAGATATTCACAATAGAACCCCTTCCCTTCTCTGCAATTACTCTCCCGAATATAAACGTAGGTATCACTGTACCAAAAAGATTTAAATCAACTGCTTTTTTTGTATCAGCTATCTTGGCATCAAAAAGATTCTGATCAGGCGATATAGTCGCCCCTGGAATATTACCACCTGCAGCATTCACTAAACCATCGATGGTTCCGAAATGCTGCAAAATCTGCTCTTTGGCAAGAAGCACTTGATCCTCATCCATCGCATCTGCTAAAACAGCAATTGCTTCACCACCAACACCCTTAATTTGCTCAACTACCGCATCGGCGCGTTCTTTATTTCTACCCATGACAACCACCTTTGCTCCAGCTTCGGCTACGGCTAAAGAAAAGTGTTTACCCAACACACCGGTTGCACCGGTAATAACAATAACTTTATTTTCTAAAGAAAAAGGTGAAGTTTTATTCATTGCTTAGCTTTTTATATCAACTCATCAAAAAGATGCCTTGCAAAGAATTTAACAGCTTATAAAGGGCTCAGTTGTCTTTGGCAAGAATCAATAATGAACTATTAAGATTCAATTTTAGCAAATTAAAATCGATTTCAATTATTTTGCGAAAAGATTTTACGATATCGATTGCGTAGTTTTAAAAGGAATGGATATTTTTATACACGGGAATAATAACTATTTTCGACAAAAAAACTAGCCACTCTTGACAAGACACAACAGCTATGCTTTCCAGCAAGATACTTGTCATGATCTATTATCATTAGGCTTGCCTTAAAAAATTTAATTCATGAGTTTAAACGAAGGTAATCGGATAGCCGTCTTTGGCGAATTTCTTCTAAGGGTCAGCACACAGACCGGTCATTTTATCAATGCAAGCGAAGGCATTTCTATTTACGCTGGCGGGTCGGAAGCAAATGTAGCTTCTTCTTTAGCCTGTATGCATGCGCAAGTCTCGTACATAAGTTGTGTGCCCGACAATCAGTTGGCAAACCAAGCTCTTAACAGTCTAAAGGAGCGAGGCGTAAACATTAGCCAATGCCGATTTGCAGGTGATCGGCTAGGCCTTTATTTCCTTTTGTCGGCCAATGGGCTTAGCAAAGGAGAAGTGGTCTACGATCGGAAATATTCTTCATTCAGCGCGCTTAAAACTGGAGACATTGATTGGGACAATGTATTGGAAGGCCACAACTGGTTCCATTGGACGGCCCTTACTCCAGCCTTAAATGAAAACATGATCGCCGTTTGCGAAGAGGCTCTACAAGCCGCCAAGAAAAAGGGGCTTATTATATCGGTTGATCTGAATTACAGAAATAGACTGTGGAACTATGGCAAGTCCCCTATCGACGTAATGCCTTCCTTAGTCGATTATTGCGATGTCATTATGGGTAACATCTGGGCAGCCAACACCATGTTGGGCACTTCCATAGATCCCGACCTTGATCGTAACACTACGAAAGAAACTTATGTGGAACATGCCAATCAATCGGCCCAAGAAGTGTTCAAGCGATTCGAAAACTGTAAGCACATAGCCTATACTTTCCGATTCATGGATAACCCGTCCCACAATCTTTTCTATGGCACCTATCATACTCAAAAGGGGCATTATGTATCACAAACACTAGAGACGAATGAAGTGATCGATCGGATTGGAAGCGGGGACGCCTTTATGGGCGGACTCATTCGCGCGCTTACTACAGGAAAAGAAAACCAGGAGGTAATTGACATAGCAACTTCTGCCGGCTTTAAAAAGTTATTCGTTAAAGGTGATTTAGGAGACGGCAGTTATTAGTTATTGGTTATTGGTTATTGGTTGTTAGTTGTTAGTTGTTAGTTGTTAGTTGTTAGTTGTTAGTTGTTAGTTGTTAGTTGTTAGTGAAATTTACTTTTTACTTTTTACTTTTTACTTTTTACTTTTTACTTTTTACTTTATCCAAATGAAAACAATTGAAGAAAGTATTGTACAAATAAAAAAATATCCAGTCATTCCGGTTTATTACCATGATGACCTGCAAACATGTTTAGATACCGTGAAAGCATGTTATGATGGCGGTATTCGCGTCTTTGAATTTGTTAACAGAGGTGGTCAAGCCTTGGTAAATTTTAAAGAATTGAAAGCTTTTCGCGACGCGCAATTACCGGAATTACACCTAGGCATAGGCACCATTAAGTCGGCGAAACAGGCTGAAGACTACCTTTCCTTGGGAGCTGATTTTATCGTAAGTCCAATTGTGAAGCCGGAAATTGCTGCAATTACATTGGACGTAGACGTTCTATGGATACCCGGATGCATGACTCCTACAGAAATCAATACCGCAGAAGTTCTAGGAGCACCCCTGGTAAAATTGTTTCCGGGAAGCAGTTTAGGCCCAGACTTTCTAAAAGCTATTAAACCGCTTTTTCCTGACATGCTTTTTATGCCTACAGGTGGAGTTAATCCTGATGAAAATAGTATTTCCAAATGGTTTGCAGCAGGTGTTAGTGCGGTAGGTATGGGCTCCAAATTATTTGAAAAGCCAGCTGAGGCAGCCGGCTTTCAATGGCTAACTGACAAATGCAGAGAAGTTATGAACTTTGCTTCTGTCTAATTTGACTTGGATCCCAATGGACGATCCGCTTTTCGTTATAACTGATATTCGCCGCTAAAGCTGGTCCTGCGGTTCGCATGGCAAACTCAGGACCTTCTATGGCAACACCTTTAGTCCGTATAGCATTAAACCAGTCATCAAAGTGGTCCACGCGCATATCGTAACCCTTGGGCGCCTGAAAAATATTTTCGCCTACTGATAATACCTGTGGTCTGATGCCCTGATATTTCTCATTGTATTGAGACACAAATTCCTGTTGCACTTTCTCGGGAAAAGTTTCAAAAGTGTCCCAACCTCCGTAACCAGGTGCTTGTGGAAGCTTTTTATTTCGAATACTGACACTATTTCCATCCAAAACCATTTCTCCTTCATTACCTACAAGGCGCATGCTATCACCCCCTCCGGAACCATCCACAAAGTTAACGCGTAAAGAAAGGTTGAAAGCGGGATGCTGCTGCGTTTCAGGATAATCAAATAACCCCAACATCAAGTCCGCCACGTCACGTCCGTCTTTCCAATAATTCAGCCCTCCGGTTGCATAAATTCTCTCCGGCCCCAACGAGCCTGTAATGGTATGCAAGCGAGTAAACAAGTGCACAAATAAATCACCTGCCATGCCTGTACCATAGGCTTGATAATTTCTCCATCGGAAAAAACGTACCGGATCAAAAGGAAGCGCCGTTGCTCCGCCTTGAAACGTTCTCCAGTCGCATGTAGTTTCTGAAGCATTCGGTGGAATGGAATATTGCCAAGCGCCCTTTGCATCGAATCTATCGGTATAAACTTCCACAAAATTCAGCTTTCCGATGGCTCCTTGTTGGTATAACTCTTTTGCCTTATGAATAACAATAGAACTTGCCCATTGACTTCCTACCTGAAAGGCTACTTTTGTATTCCGATGTTCCCGAATCAAAGCTTCGCCTTCTTCAATTTTATGCACCAACGGCTTTTCACAGTATACAGCCTTCCCTTTTTTCATCGCAGCGATCGCTTGCCGGGCGTGCCAATGATCCGGTGTAGAAATGATCACCGCATCAATTCCCGGGTCATCTAAAATCTCCTCGTAGTGACGCGTTGTTTTAACATGGCTACCATACAACTCATTTAACTTTTGTAAATGTCCGTCATAGCAGTCGGCCCCGCTAACTAGCTCAATCCCCTCTCTGCTTAGTGCCGCTTTTAGGTTGCCAAACCCCATAATACCCAAACCTATTGCTGCAATATTAATCCGGTCATTAGCAGGTACTCTCCCCCGCTTCTTTAAGATTTGAACGTGCTTATCGGCAAAATTCGTTGCTGCACTTAATAAACTCGGACTTGCTGCTGCCAGCACAGCAGAACCACCCAATTTTTTCAGAAACTTTCTTCGGGAATTGTTATTGTCGGTTTTATTCATTGTTTAGCTTGCTTAAAATATCGACTAAAATAGATCAGGATATTCTTCGTCCTTGTTATTTAGCTGATTTTGTATTGAACGAGATACTTATCAGCCTACTAGAAGTGTTAAAGCTAAAATAAATATTTAAGCGAAACAAAAATTTCCCTCCATTTGCAACATCAATTTTACCAATCTTTACTTTACCTTTCAGGCTCCCGATGTTTTAGTTGCCCTTTAATTAGCCATATTTCCGTTTGACCTTTACCAAAGGCATTGGTGGCCGTCAGGGCAACAACAGTACCATCGGAGGTAACTGCTAGGCTATTCCATAAAGCCGATTTATCTGGAGGAATAAGAAAAGGCGTCGTGCAATGCTCAAAATTAGCAGCAAACCGATCTCCGACCACTACTTTCATGTCAGCATATTTCATTTTATTTTTTCGCCCTTCGGTCCCTTGGTAGGAAAGCAGCGTTAGCCCGTTTTGTGTTCGGCACAAATATGGGGCACCTGCATAAATCGTATCTGCCAGCTTATGCTTTAAGGCATAAGCACGATTCGAATCCTTAGCCAGCACCGGATAAGCTCGATCATTCTTTGCATTCCCATAAATTATATAGGGCTTGAATTGCTGCATTCCATTATCTTCGATTGCAATTGCCAACCTATGATCGTCAATTAGTAAGGGTACCGGCATACCATCACGAAAACCAGCTCTAAAACTTACAATCGTTGGCACTTTAGACCAAGTTAAGCCATTATCAAAGGATGTAAATCGCGAGATATTCTGTTCATCGCTGCTTAAGTACAAACCTTCGTTAGCAAAAAACAGTTGGATTGCTCCGTCTGGCAATTGTATAGCAGCTGGTTCCCAACAGCCGTTTTTAAATTCATTTCCCGCTTGATAAACTAAACGTTCATCATGCCAGGTTAATCCCAGATCGTTGCTTTTTTTTGTTCTGATCTCAAAGTGATGTTCCGTATTATTCTTTGTTGGTCTTGGGTTGTACATAGCTAAAAGTGAACCATCTTTCAGCTGAATCATGCTCGGAACGCACATATTCACGCTCGGTTTACGTTCTGCTACAATACTGATTCTTTTCCACGAATTGCCTTTGTCCACGCTTTCAGCGCATACGATATTCCCATCCGATTCGTAAATGCATAGCCAAGATTGATCCTGCAGCTCAATCATTCTAGGATAACTCGTGTAATGCTTGGCCGGGGCCGATACTTTTCGCATCGAGCCCCGATCCCAAACAATAGGCTGTCCATATATCTGCGTTGCACAAAAGCAAAATAGAAACACTAGAAGAAAGGCACCTCTCATTGATTTGATCGCTGATTAATATCCCGAATTCTGCTTTAAGTTAGGATTATTTAACACCTCGATTTGCGGAATTGGCAGACGAATATGTTTACCAACCACGAAATTCTTAAAATCCGGATCCCGCTCGGCAACAGCTGCCACCTTCTCTTGCGTTTCCAAATCACCCCAACGCTTCAAATCTGCCCAGCGCACACTTTCTCCACATAGTTCCAATTCCCGCTCCATCTTCAGTCGTTCTCTAAAAGCATTGGCATCTTGTGTTGCAGCGGCATGATTAACCGCCAAGTTTGGTAATCCTACACGGCTCCGCACCTGATCAACATAGGTAATCGCCTCGCTTGTACTTCCCAACTCATTCAAGACCTCTGCATAGAGCAACAAGATATCAGCATAACGTACCATACGGAAATTATTTTGCGCATAGTAATCCTCGTTATCGCGAAAGTAATCTCGGGCATATTTACGAAACCAAGCTTCATTCGCGTCCCATTGCCAACTTCTGCCATATACTTTATCGCCAAAATCCGCTTCCAAAGCGGGATAGAATAGGGTATAACGCAGTCGAGGATCAATGTTTCCGTCGACTGTTTTTTCCTTCTTAAACTCATCTACAATCCAGTAACGCGCCTGACCATCTGACCAACCGATACTCCTTGGCGCGAAGAATTGTGCACGCTGACTGCTCATCATTTGGCCGGGGCCATCGGCATCCTCCGGTGTTTTGTTTACGTCCGAAAATTGAATTTCAAATACAGACTCGCTATTATTTTCATTAGTGTGGGTAAAATTGTCCTGAAAATCGCTTACCAAGCTATATTTACCATTACCTTCACCGGTAAAGAAATAATCCAAGGCTTGTTTAGCTTCTGCCCATTTATGCTGTTGCATATATGCCCTTGCCAAATAAGCGTTGACAGCACCCTTTGTCGGCCGTCCGACATTATTGTCATCCCATTCAACCGGGAGCACTTCCAGGGCCTCTTTTAAATCCTTTTCAACCTGCGCCCAAACTTCTGCCAAGGTGCTTTGAAGAGGCAAATCATCAGGCTTAGAAGTTTTGAGAACCAGCGGAGCATTCTCCCATAATAAAGCCGCGTAATAATAATGTAATGCTCTTAAAAACTTAGCCTGCCCTAATATTCTGTCTTTTTTTACCTGGTCGGCAAAAGTGATATTTGGCACATTATCTAATACTTGATTGCATCGAAAGATAGCCTTGTACGTATCCTTCCAAGTGAAGACATTTCCTTCGCCGAAATTGTAATTCACATATTGAAATCGCGTCCAATCGCCTAACTCTATCCAAGGACTTTTGCTAAATCCTTCGTCAGAAGTAAGATCCAATCGAAAGTATATCCATCTCGACCACAAAGCCGGTTTATAAAACATAGCATAAATAGAGTTGACACCTCTCTGGGCATCCTCCTCCGTTTTCCAGAACACGTCCGTCGTCGGTGTGTTCGGGTTTTCTATATTCAATAGATCCTTTTTACAACTTCCACAAAGCGTTAAAAGGGAGATAAAGAGCAATATATATAAGCCTTTCATGATGTATCCTAATTAAATTTAAAATCCAAATTGCAAACCCAGCGAATAGGTCTTGAGATTTGGATAACTAAAATTGTCAAACCCGCGTTCGTATATATTCGTATTGTTAAACTCGGGGTCGAGCCCCTTATAGCCGGTAAAGGTCAGCAGGTTTTGTCCCGAAAGTGTTACCTGTCCGCTTTGGAAGCCAATGCGTTTCAACCAGCTTTCAGGAAGTGTATATGATAAACTGATGTATTTAAGACGCATAAAATTACCGCTTTCAAGCCAGCGGTCGGTGTCTCCGCGCGAGTTCAACGTAGAACCGTAGTACATTCTTGGCACATCTGTATTAGGATTTTCAGGCGTCCAGGGTTGTATGCCGGCGCGATAATTGGAGTTATCATCAAAACGATCTACTAAGCTGTGATAACCGTTGTAAACCGTAGCGCCGAAAGCACCGAACCAGTTCATGGTAAGAGAAAGGTTCTTATAAGAAGCACCTAGATTAATTCCCAGTTCAACATCTGCCCAAGGAGATCCTAGCACCAATTTATCATCATTTGTAATCTGTCCATCACCATTGTGGTCTTTGAACCGTATATCACCTGGTTTGGCCGAAGGTTGTATAACTCTTCCCTCTGCATTCTTATAATTGTCTACCTCCTCTTGGGATTGGAAAAGCCCATCCGTTTCCAGCACATACCACATACCGGCAGATTGCCCGACTTGCGTGACGGTATTCCCCACAAAAATGTTGTTCCGACCATACCCTAAGCTTGTCACTTTGTTTTTGAGCGTCGTAATATTGGTGTTTACATAATACTTAAACTCTCGGCTGCTTTCATTATAACCCAAAGAAAGTTCAAAACCGGTATTTTTTAGACTTGCAGCATTGGCTATTGGTGGTCTTCCATCATGGCCTGTTGTCAATGCAATAGGCATGGCCGTTAAGACATCCTTCGTATCGGCAATAAAATATTCGGCTGTTAACGTAATTTTATTATTGAATAACGTAGCGTCGACACCGAAATTCTTTTGCGTCAAGGTTTCCCAGCGAAGGTCAGGGTTAACCAGCGCGACCTGGGTAGCACCGGGATAAATCAACTGATCACGACCCATGGCGATAGTCGAAAATGTGTTGATAACCGCTAAGTAATCCCAATAATTGGCACTACTATTTCCAGCTAGGTCTGTACTCGTCGTGCTATTTCCAAGCCGTCCATAACTAGCCCTTAACTTTAAATCGTTAACCCATTCTTTCTGAAAGAATTTTTCATTACTGATTCGCCAAGCTCCTGATATGGAGGGAAAATTTCCCCATTGATTGGATCGACCCAAACGAGAACTTCCGTCGCGACGGATAACACCATTTAATAAATAACGATTATCGTAGTTATATTCAATACGCCCTAAGTAAGATAAAATAATAGCTTCTTGCCGATACCCCCCTGCTTGCGGCTCATTTCCCTGATCGAGCTCACTGTAATAGCCGCCCTTTCCATCAGGGACTAAATTCCTTTTCATCCCGGAGATACGTGCATATAAATCCCGTTGATAGGTTTGACCAACTACCGCGTTGACCGAATGTTTACCAAAGTCTTTATTAAATGCTAGCGTATTTTCTACTAATATCGATTGAAAGCGAGCACGATATTCATCGGCGATGGAAGGTTGAAATTCTTGATTTAAGGACCAGTTACCCTGCTTTCGTAAATGGGCATAATGATCGCTGCTAGTTTCGTAACCTAAGTTAAACCGATACTTTAGAAATTCAACCGGCTTCAACTCAGACCAGACATTTCCGCGAATGCGTAGATTTTCGTTATACCGATCATCCAAATCAGCAATCGCCACGGGATTGCTACCAAAGGTCCGCGCCCTCCGTTCATCACCATATCCATATCCTCCCGGGTTATTCGGGTTATATACCGGAATGGTGGGCAAAAGCCGTACGACATCTGCAATAGGGTTGCCCGACATTTCATCAGCTTTTGCATTGCTGATTGCTAGGTTCTCACCGATACTAAAAATACCCTTTGTACCTTGTGTATTTACGCGAAAGCTTATGCGATCAAACCCGGTGCTGATTACGGTTCCATCATTTTTGAAATAATTCCCCGATACCAGGTAATTACCACTCTCTCCACCGCCCGAAAAAGTGAGATTCAAATCTTGCATGTTCCCTGTGCGGAAAGCCGCATCCTGCCAGTCGGTATTTTGACTTAAATCTAAATCTTGTCTAGTAGCTCCTGCATTGTCATAGGCCATATAATTAAGTCTGGCAAACTCTTCTGTTTGCGCCAACTTGTAGCGAGGTGTAGTTTGCGCACTCGTTGTTCCCGAGAACTGTACCTTCATCGGCCCTTTGGCTCCCTTTTTTGTTGTGATGATGATTACACCGTTAGCAGCGCGCGAACCGTAAATTGCCGCAGCAGAAGCATCTTTCAAAATTTGTACGGACTCGATGTCGTTGGGATTAAAATCCCGATTGGCGGTTGTAATCATTCCATCAATCACGTAGAGTGGATTGGTACCGCTTAAATTTTTCAAACCACGAATTTCCACTCTGGCTTCCGCTCCAGGCCGTCCCGCTCCGCGCACTTTAACACCCGACGCCAGTCCCTGAAGCGCTTCTCCCATGGTTGTTACTTGCCTTTTTGTCAATTCAGACGTTTTTACCACCGAAACGGCGCCCGTTAAATCCCGTTTCTGTTGTGTACCATATCCTACTACTACTACCTCATCAAGCGAATTTTCTTCAGGCAAGAGGGTTACATTTATTTCCTCCTTTCCCTGTAAGGCAACCTCTTGTGTGGTATAGCTAACATAGGAAAAAACCAAAACGGCTTGTTGATTGGGAACTTCAATACGGTATCGCCCCTCTTGATTGGTTGAAACACCCGTATTTGTATTCTTAACCTTTACACTTACGGCGGCTAAAGGTGCGCCTGATTCGTCCCGGACTAAGCCGGTGATGGTGGTTTGCGCCCACAGGCAAACCGAAAGGCAGATGAAGAAAATCAGTAAAAAGAATACCTTCATTACACTGCCCTTTCCATTTAACAATTGACTAGTATGCATACGTTCTCATTGGTTAGTAAAAAAGGAGCGAAGAACTCCCTCGTCGATAACCAAAGGTAGGTGCTGCATGCTTGTTAATGCTAAACGAAGCGTATCAATATTTCAGCATATTGTGTCAATTTAGCTGTATCAAGAAGCTTCCAAATACCCATTCAATTGCACTCAGACGAATCTTAAGCAATCAACATACTGACAAGTTCCTACAAGAAAAAAAAACGGTTAGTTTCGCTGTTTAAGATTCTCTACATATTCTGAAGGAGAAACGCCGAATTGCTTGTGAAAATTCCTACCGAAATGGGTCTGCGAACTATATCCTACCATTTCAGCTATCTCATATATTTTCAATCCGCCTTCAGCCAACAATTCCGCAGCCCGCTTAAGTCGAGCAACATTAATCAGTTCATTCGGGGTTAAGTTAGATATTGCTTTAATTTTCCGATATAAGGTAGGCCTGCTCATACACATTAAGTCGGCTAAATGCTCCACGTCTAGATTTGGATTTTCCAATCGCTGATGAATCAAATCGTTTAATTTCTCGAGAAACAATTCATCTGACTTCGAATGGGCCATCGTTTTTATGTGTACCAATGGAGAGGATGCAAAGTACTCGCGCAACTTATTCCGATTGGCCAGCAAATTGGCAATTTGAACTTGCAGGTACTCTGGAGAAAACGGTTTTTCGACATAAGCATCCGCACCCAGTTCCAGCCCTTGTATCTTGGATTGCAACGTATTTTTTGCTGTTAGTAGAATAACGGGAATATGACAGTATTCAACGGTAGATTTGACGGTCTCACATAAAGCATAGCCATCCATTACGGGCATCATAATATCACTGATGATGAGCTGTACACTTTCATCCGCTAAAAAGTTCAAAGCCTCTCGTCCATCATTAGCGGTAAATACTTGATAATGTTCCTGCAGATCATCTGCTAAAAAATCCAAGATCTCACGGTGATCATCTACCAGCAGCAAAGCAGGTTTGTTTGTAGTGGTTTGTAGGGTATTTATCATAGATCAGATTCTTTATGGTTAAGTGGTAGCGATAATACAAATGTATTAAAGTTTTCGTTATTCTTAATATCTAAAATCAAGCTGCCTCGATGCATTTCGGCAAGCGAACGCGCTAAAGCTAGGCCCAGACCACTACCAACAGATTTCGTATTCCCTTTGATCCGGTAGAAGGGCTCAAAAATTTTCTCTTGTAGATGGGGAGGTATTCGTTCTCCATCGCTAGCGATAATGACTCGAAAAAAGAGTTCTTCCTTTTGTAAACGAATAACAATTTTACTAGCCGCATATTTAAGGGCATTATTTAATAAGTTGCTTAACATTTTGTCTAAGGCTTCTACATCAACATATACCCATAATTCCTCCTTTAACACTTCTAACTTAATCTTTATACGCAACTCCATCGCTGTTGGACCGAGCCTTTCTACTTGATCTTTTAGAAATTGTGTTACCTCAAGATGTTGATAAGTGAGCACAAAGGCTTGTTCCTCGGTTTTCCTAAAATCTAACAGTTGCCCCGATAGCTCCAACAAACGATTGGTATTCTTTTCCATTATCAACAAATTCTTTCGAATAGTCGGCACTTCGTCCACTTGTTTAATAATTTTCTCCATAGGTCCCTTTATAAGGGTCAAGGGTGTTCTTATTTCATGTGCAACTTGCGTGAAGAATTCTATTTTTGCGCGATACATTTCCTCTTCTTTTTTATGTGCAAGCTGTTCCAATTTTAACCTATTCTTTTCCCGCAGACGGCGGTGATAGGAGCCTACGATATAATAGATTAATACTATAATCAATACGGTATATAAAAGATAAGCCGCTTTACTAGCCCAAAATGGCGGTAAAATATGAATGGATAAGATTGCCTCCTTCCCGATACGGGCCCCTAAACTATTGATTGTACTAACCCGAAAAATGTATTCGCCGGGTGGTAATTCAGTAAAGTAAGCCTTTCGGTTTGCCTGAAGGTGGGTCCAGTCGGGATCCAAGCCATCCATCTTGTAAACATATTCTGTCATTTCAGGAGATGTATAGCTAAGCGCAGCGAAGTCGATACTAAAGGTAGATTGGTTATGTCTTAAAATGATGGTATCGGTAAACGTAATCGACTTTTTCAAGGGCGAGCCGTTTTCACCAATCGTCAGGTCTTTATTATAAACCTGAAATCCGGTAAAATAAACGGGTGGTACAAAGGATTTGTCTTGCAATCGCCGCGGATTGAAACGAATTAAACCCTTTACGGTACCAAAGTATAACATACCATTTTGTGCTTTATAAACGGAATTATAGTTAAATTGATCGCTTAAAAGCCCGTTTGCAACTCCAAAAAAACGACTGGTATTTGCGCGCGGATTAAAACGGATCAAGCCTTTTGATGTACTGATCCAAAGGTCCCCATGATTATCTTCTTGTACTGTACATACCAATAGGCTTTGCATAGATTGAGGAAATTGATACTGCTTAAACTTTCCCAACGACTTGTCCAGGCGACAGAGCCCTTCCTCGGTAGCGACCCAGAGCTGTCGGTCTTTTGTTTCCGTAATGTAAGTCACACGATTACTTGTCAACGTAGCGATATTGCCCGGTTGATGACTATACCTTCCTCTATTACCTGTTTTAGGATTGTAAAAGTATAAGCCATCTCGCCAAGAGCCCGCCCAAATCGTACCTTCCCGGTCTTCAAAAAGCGATGTATAAAAAATATTCGACGGAAAATTACGTACAAGTTGAAACCCCTCTCTTTCATATAAATATTCATAGATTCCTCTGTCTGTCGCCAATAGTACTTCGCCGGAACGGAGGCGTAACATGGTATAAATGAAATTACTTCCCAAATGGAATGGCGCATTGGAAGCAGTATACTGTTTAAAAACTTCGCCGGTGGATATACGCATAAGGTTTAAGCCTTGGTGAAAGGTTCCCACCCATAAAGTATCCCCAGTCGCTAATAAGCCATGAATATTGGAAGAAGATAGTTCTTGAGGTTTACCTTGAACCGAAAAATGTTCAAATCTTCCGCTTGTCAGCGACAATTTGTTTAATCCACCATTTTCCGTTCCGATCCATAAATTTCCATAGCTGTCTGCCGTTATTTCACGAACAGCACTTCCTATAAGACTATTCTCTCCTTTTTGCGGGAAAAATTTCTCAAAGAAAGTATGCTGCTTATGATAATAACTGACACCTCCAAACCAAGAGCCAACCCAAATACCGCCTTCGGTATCACGACAAATAGTATAAACAGCGTTATCACTGATGGACCATTGATTATTATCTTCCTTTTTTAAATGTACAAAGCGTTTGTGTCGATCTTCGTAGATGAAAACGCCCAGCTCAGTAGCTGCCATATATTGCCCCTCATCCGTCCTTTTGATATCATGCACATAAATGGGCAGTTGATTTTCACTTTTTTTTAATAGATCCTGATAGGATCCGTCTAGCGGGTATAATAACTTTAGTCCTTCCTTAGCCGTGCCGATCCAGAGCCTTTCTTTGTTCTCGTCCCATAAAAGACATGTAACCGGTCTCGAACCGATGGACGATTGTTTTCCGAAAACTTCAAAGCGTTTTGTCTTTTCCCATTTAGGTTCAAGCAGCTTAATTTCACCATTGCTAGAGCCGACCCATACACCCGTTTTACTTACTGACACTGCATCTACTGAACTCATTCCTAGCTTTCCGAAGTTCTTAATTTGCCCTGTTTGGGTCTGGTATCGGACTAAGGATGAAAAGGCCGTATACCAGATATTACCTTCCTCGTCTGCTTGAATATGAGCGATCGCCGCGTCTTGATGATGAACAAAGTGGCTGAATTTCTCCGTAAGTGGATCATAGATATAGATTCCTAAGTCGGTCCCAACCCAAATATTCCCGAGGCGATCTTCAAACAGGCTGTGTATAAAGTTATTTCCTAAGCTAAGTGAATCCTGTGGATTGTGGTTAAAGACCTTAAAGGTGTAACCATCGAATCGATTGAGACCATCGCGTGTACCAAACCACATAAAACCTTTACTATCCTGCATGCTGCAAATAACCGCATTATTAGAAAGGCCGTTTTCAACCTGATAATGCTTGAAGTAATAAGGTTGACAATACAGTAGTTTTACGAACAGGCAAAACAGGAATACGCTGATTAGTTTTTTTATCATGGCTAATTCAAACTTAATATTTCTTTTCATTTCGAACAAGGTCGCATCTGACTTTTAGTATGAATGACTATCAATAAAACAGGACTTTAGTCAGCTTTTATTCGGACCTTGTTCGGATCTCATTCGGATACAGACAAATAAGGTCTTATTTATATTCAAATAAATTAATAATTGGTTAAGTGGTGATATGCTCGTTGATAGTACCCGTTCTTAACGCTTCTATGCTACCTGGCCTGGGCGAGACATGTAGCGAAAGATAATTTGTCGAAAGTTTGATACAATCGGATGAGCCACTTTTCCTTTCATTTTACGTTATTTGAGGTCTAATAACCAATTATTACATGAGGCGCTTTATTTTTTCGATTCTATCGATTTTGTTCATCCATTATTCGTTCGGGCAGGCCATCAAGAACCCGATCATCAATAAAGATTTTCCTGATCCAACCATTATTTACACTGAAGGATTTTATTACGCTTATGCAACCAATAGCAATATCGATGATAAACTAGCCCATATCCAGGTGGCCCGTTCCAAAGATCTTCAAAATTGGACTATTTTAGGCGACGCTCTCCCCGAAAAACCAAGCTGGGCGGATCGCGATTTTTGGGCTCCTCACGTGCTATTTGATAGTGCCATAAATCAGTTTGTGCTTTTTTATTCCGGCGAATCGGGGAACGGAAAATGCCTAGGTGTCGCTTACGCTAAACACCCCGCTGGACCGTTTAAGGATTCGGGCAAACCTTTGTTATGTGGAGAAGGGTTTGTGAATATCGATCCTATGGCCTTTATAGACCCTAAAACCAAAAAGAAACTACTTTATTGGGGGTCAGGTCATGCGCCGATTAAGGTGCAAGAAATGACGGATGATTGGTCAGCATTTCGTGAGGGCTCAAAATCGATTGACGTTATGCATCCGGAACAAGAAGCACAATACGATAAATTAATTGAAGGAGCATGGGTAGATTACCACCAAGGCTATTATTATCTTTATTATTCAGGTGATAATTGCTGTGGGCCTCAAGCCAGTTATGCGGTGATGATCGCTCGTGCAAGAAACCCCTTCGGGCCCTTCGAACGATTGGGTTCCAACAATCATTCGAATAGAAGCGTTTTGCTTGAAAAGGATAGTTTATGGCTGGCTCCGGGGCATAATTCCATTTTCCGCGATCCGAAGGGCAATATCTTTATCGCTTATCATGCCATTCCCATCAATCCCAACACGGGCAAACCAGATGGCTACGGACGTGTAGCCCTTATCAAGCGAATCCATTATCGGGAGGGCTGGCCTAAGATCGAAGATGCGAGCACCCATTCCGCACCGCTTACTTTAGCTGATCCTCACATTTTCTATGACAATGGCACCTACTACTTGTACGGTACTGGAGCACCTGATGGTTTTCAAGTATATAGCTCCGTAGACCTCGAAAACTGGACAGGTCCTGTTGGTCGCGATCGTAACGGTTACGCTTTGCATAAAGACCATACATTCGGCACGATGGGCTTCTGGGCGCCGCAGGTCTTTAAATATAAAAACAGGTTTTACATGGCTTATACTGCTAACGAACAAATTGCGATCGCTAGCAGCGATAGCCCACTTGGTCCTTTTACGCAAGACACAAAACGCGCCCTCAATGGACCTACCAAACAAATCGATCCGTTTATATTTTTTGATAAAAACAAAGCCTATCTCTATTTTGTGCGCTTACATGACGGCAATCGAATCTACTGTGCGGAATTGTCAAATGATTTAAGTCAAATTAAAGAGGAAACTGCCAGCGAATGCCTTCGTGCTGATGAACCTTGGGAAAACACATCCGACGCGCGCTGGCCTGTTACGGAGGGACCTACCGTTATTAAACATGCCGGACTTTATTATCTTCTTTATTCAGCCAATGATTTTCGAAACCCCGATTATGCCGTTGGTTATGCCACTTCATCGCATCCCATGGGACCGTGGAAAAAGCATCGAGGCAATCCCATTATAAGTAGAAGATTAATTGGGGAAGATGGCACCGGCCATGGAGACCTTATTCAAGACAAGCAGGGTAACTTGCATTATGTATTTCATACCCATTTCAAAAATGAGCAGGTTGCACCTCGAAAAACAGCATTTATTGATCTTAAATTCGAGCATAGCGGAAATCCGCCCATCCTTCAAGTCGATTCGAATTCCTTTAGGTTTTTAACAGTAGGAATAAAATAAGGTAAATAGCTGTTAAAACAGCACGAGAAAGAGTTATTTAAATACAGGAGCCCTTTGTTTGACAGAAGAAGTTCCTTGCCCTTTTATTTCAGGCCAACCATCTTTCCAAAACAAAGGTTCCATAAGTAGAACTCGACGATCCGTACCATTGCTTAACTTTCCTTTCCGGGCATTGAAACCATGATACAAGAACCAGTCCTGCCCATTGTCATCGCGAATAAGACGGGCATTATGCCCTGTTCCTACAAACCGGTCATTCCCTTGAATCAGTAAAGTACCTCGTCCTCTTTCAGTAATTGGGTACCCCTCTTTATCTAGATAAGGTCCTAGTAAATGCTTTGATCTTCCAACAAGCACATGGTATTTGCTGTTTAAGCCTTCACAGCAAGAGCCCTTTGAACCGAAGAAGTAGTAGTAATCACCCTCCTTATGAATCATAACCGCTTCCCAATCGCCAGCTGCTATTTTTGTTTTTTTGTGGATATCAGCAACCGATCTACCATCTTCGCTAAGTTCAATGGCATAAGTTCCTTGTGTTGGTAAATCACTGAAACTTCCCCAAAAAAGGTATTTTTTACCTCGATCTTCAAAGAAGCATGGATCGATAGAATTTGGCACATCCACCTCTGCGCTGAGAAATATTTTTCCTTGATCTATAAAATCTCCATTTAAGGAGTCAGCAATTGCCAAACCGATACCGGGGTTAGGATCTCCCCAAGTAGAAAATGCGTAGTACATGTAATATTTCCCATTTACTCGATTTACATCCGGTGCCCAAACACCTCCTTTTTCTTTCCATTGCGGTTTTTGCCGCAAGGCATTTTTCACGTAACGCCATTGGGTTAAATTCTTTGATTGCAACATGGGTACCCATCGCGGCCCTTTTCCATCTCCCCAGTCGTCAGCGGTGCCGAATGCATAGAACAAACCCGTCTTTGGATCCCTTATGACGGATGGATCTGCCAGTACAGGTTCGAATACCGGATTGCTATATCGATCAGGCTCTTGAGCAGCACATTCGAGCGCAAAACAGAGCAGCGAAAAAAGGAGGAACTTACGCATTCTACACCCTATTTAGTAACGGAAAAGACGTACTCCGAAGTCGTTTTGTAGACCTTGCCCGGGTCCAGAATGATCGACGGAAAGTCCGGTTGATTTACGGCATCCGGAAAATGCTGAGTCTCTAGAGCAAAAGATGTTCGATAGTCATCCTTCACGCCGCTTTTCAGGGTATTTTGTCCCTTCATAAAATTGCCTCCATAAAACTGCAATCCCGGTTCGTCGGTAAAGATCTGCATAACAATGCCACTCTTATCACCCGTAACAGTAGCTGCTAAACCATACTTATTCCCTTTGTTGAGTACAAAATTATGATCGTACCCACCTCCGAATTTTAATTGCTCATTGTCCTGATCTACGCGGCTACCAATGGCTTGCGCTGTTGTGAAGTCAAAGGGCGTATTCTTGACAGAAGCTAAATTACCCAGCGGAATCAGGGTGCTGTCAACTGGTGTATATCTATTTGCGTTTATTTGTAAAAGATGATTATTAATGGTGCCCGAGCCTTCCCCGTTCAGATTAAAGAAAGCATGGTTCGTAAGATTA
Source organism: Olivibacter sp. LS-1 (assembly GCF_008245145.1). Taxonomy (GTDB): domain Bacteria; phylum Bacteroidota; class Bacteroidia; order Sphingobacteriales; family Sphingobacteriaceae; genus Olivibacter; species Olivibacter oleidegradans. The sequence goes on from NZ_CP041643.1 coordinate 6,374,598, forward strand.
ACGGGCGTGCGTTTATCAGTAGTTGCCTCGTAATCAAACCGCAATCCATTATTGGCGGTGGCGGTATAGGTTATTTTAACTTCTAAGTTTCCTGGAAAATTTTCCTCACCATCGGGTGAACGGTATCGCAAAACAAGTGAAGAGTCGCTTGCTTGTTCTGCATCCCACACTACATCCTGAAACCCTTTTTTTCCGCCATGCAAGGTGTTTTGCCCATTATTGGTAAAGATACTATATGCCTTTCCATCCAATTCAAATTTCCCTTTCGCTATCCGATTCCCTACACGGCCGATCGTAGCACCATAATATGGCTCTGAAGAGGCCTTGTATTCCGCCGCTGTCGCAAAACCTAAAACGACGTCGACAGGCTTACCATCTTTATCCGGTACGGTTAAACTGACAACTCTGCCACCATAATTCGTGAGTGTTGCGGTTAATCCCTTTCCATTGCTGATTGTATAAAGCTTCGCTTCTTTACCATCGATTTGGCTATCAAACGCTGTTGTTTCTTTTACGCTGTGCTCATTTGCGTTGTTTTCTCTTGCGGGGTTATTACACGAAAGGGCTATACAGCCCAAAATGTAATAAACATAGTATTTTATCTTCATATCTGTCTTCATGAGGTGGGACTAAATTTGATTCTTCATCTCGATTTAGTCCCATTTTTTCAATATAACCCTTATTGTATAGACTGTTGATAGAGCGTCTGATGCAGTTGATTCAACTGTGTTTCAGGAATCTTGATCACTTCACGATCATAAGTCATCATTCCGTTCGTTTCAACCTCCACATCCGTTGTTTGAGTATATACACCAGCCGATAATCCTAATGGGATCAATCGTTTTAAGTCTTCGATCAGTTTAGTATAACGCTTTAAAAGCTCCTCTTTATTTTTAAAGCTTTGGTATCCCCAGTTATTTTTTTCCTGCCAGGTATGACCTTCTATTGGCAAACCTAAACCACCAAATTCGCCCAGTACCAATACTTGTTTTTCGCCAAATAATGCTGGGTCGGGCATCGAAGGATCAGGATAGTTGTGAATATCCAAAATATGTCCTGTCTTCAAGAAATTGCCTCCGCTGGCACTATTAACCAAACGTGACGGATCGTATTGGATAGTCCATTCGGTAATCTCCTTGGTCTTAAATTGTCCCCAAGCTTCATTAAATGGAACCCACACAACGATACTGGGGAAGTTATGCAAAGCGTCCATGATAGCTTTCCACTCTTTCTTGTGATAGGCTTCTGATTCAGCGGAACGTTCTTTATCCAAGTTATACCCTGAGAGCTGCCCTGGATGATTGTCCCAACGGTTACCGCCTAAATCGCCACTTGGCATATCCTGCCATACCAGCAAACCAAGACTGTCGCAGTAACGGTACCAACGAGCAGGTTCTACCTTAATGTGTTTACGGATCATATTAAAGCCCATTTCTTTTGTCTTTACAATATCAAACAATAGCGCTTCGTCGGTTGGGGCCGTGTACAAACCGTCGGGCCACCACCCTTGATCCAATGGGCCATACTGGAATACGAACTCGTTATTTAACATTAACCGCTGAATACCTTTACCATCCTTGGCCATGGATATTTTACGCATGGCGAAATAGCTTGTCGTCTCATCTATTACCCTTCCTTTCCGAAGAACCGATACGCGTAGATCGTAAAGTTTAGGGTTCGATGGCGACCATAACTCTACGCCGGGGACCGATAAATTTGCTTCTGCCCCTGCCGTTACAGTCTGTTCAGCCAGAACTTTATCACCATCCAGTGCAAGCACTTTAACCTGATCACCGCTTTGGCTGCCCTCTACTTGCGCGTAGAATGTTAGCGATTTTTTGTCGACATCCGGAGTTTGCTTTGTATGAGCTATATAGGTTTTTGGAACGTTTTCCAGCCAAACAGTTTGCCATATACCGGTAACGGGCGTATACCAAATACCTTCCGGATTTTTCACCTGCTTACCACGTGGTTGAGGCCCTTCATCCGTTGGATCCCACACTCGGATCGCTATCTCTTGTGTCTTTCCTTTTTTAAGGTATTTGCTGATATTAAAATAAAATGGATCGAAACCACCTTGATGACTACCCACTTGTTGGCCATTTACGTATACTTCACATTGCCAATCTACTGCTCCGAAATGCAACAGTACATCTTCCTTGCTATTTACGGCTTCTAATTTAATGGTGTTTTTGTACCATAAAGCTTGATCTTTACCAACCGTTTTTCCAACGCCTGATAAAGCAGATTCAACGGCAAAAGGGACAAGAATCTGTCCTTGGAAATTACTTGGTATATTTTGTTCTGTTTTCGAAGTTATGGCGTATTGCCAAAGGCCGTTCAAGTTTTGCCAGCCCTTCCGTACAAGCTGCGGCCTTGGATATTCTTGTAGCGTTTCTTTCGGATTTACTTTCTCTGCCCAAGGCGACATGATTTTATCGCCAACAGGCTTCCAATTTGCGTCTTGCGCCACAGCGAACTGCGAACTAATTAAAAGTAAGGATCCAAAAATCAAGTTACGTGTCATGCGTTCTTTTATATGTGAATAAAATATTAATTTGTTGCTTTAGTAAGCGATTTGATGAAGGCAACCTCCTCTTTACTATAAGGTGTGCCATCTTTTCTTAAAATGTCGTGAAACCAAACCTTAGGCGGCGCGTCGTAAGACTTAGACCAGCTATCCCATGCATAAATGGTTTGTGTTTTCCCATCGACAAAACCCCAATTGTAAGCCCCTACATTATATTTCTTTGCAATGGGCAAACTACCTTCAAAAGTACTCTTGTTTGGCCGGGCCATGTATTCTGTACATAATATAGGCCGCCCGTACTTTTCCAACTGCTTAATGCGCGCCTCAAAAGATGCGGGATCTTCATAATTGTGGAAGCTAATAATGTCTGACGCTTCCAATTGCAAACGCTGTATTTCGGTCAGTGCCGTTGAATCAGACCAGTCGCCGCCATCCCATAAACCAGACGTTAGGGGCTGGCTTGGCTGACTAGCACGCGCCCAATCGAAGGTTTTTTTGAGCAACTCGTAAACATACTTGTCCTTATTCTCTAATTCTACTTTTCCGTAAGAACTTTTATTGGGATTATTGGGCTCATTCCAAACATCCCAACCTAAAATGCGATTGTCTTGGGCGAAATGCGTCACAACCCCTTTAATATAGCGTTCCAATTTAGGGTATTGGGTACTATCTTTTAACACTTCCGAACCAGGACTTTGCACCCATCCCGAGTTGTGGACATGTGGTTTTGGGGCGCGTTGCTTTCCTAATTTTGGAAAAGGGTCCCAGCAAGAGTCGAAAAATACAAAAAGTGGTTTGATATGATGCTTATCGGCAATTGCCAGAAAAGTTTCCATTCTATTCAAGAAGCCCGCACTGTCTTGCTCATAAAGTAAATCATGAAGATATACGCGAACTGTGTTAAAGCCTAGATCCGCCGCCCAGCCTAATTCCTTATTGATAGTCAAGGTATCAAAACTATCCGCTTGCCACATTTCCAGCTGATTAATCGCCGTACTTGGACTAAAATTGCAGCCCACAAGCCAAGCTTGCTTTTCATACCATTCGTTGGCGTCTTCTGTCGACCAGCGCGTTTCCGCAGCTTCCTCGGTATGTTCATTTTCTTTTTTATTATTGGTTGACGAGCAGCCCGTCAGCCATCCTCCGGCGAGAATAAATGAAATACCTAGTAATAATGTTGATAGCTTCATATCGATTTGCTAATTGGTTTGTCGTTTGATAAAAAATCTTCCAACCAAAGGAAATGATTATCGTACGATAAACCAATTAGCACTGTGTCAATTTTTCTTTATATTGTCTCAATTTAGCTGTCAGACTTCAGCAATCAGCTTTCAGATTTAATTTATTTTAAGAGTTAAAACTTCGTTTCAAACGGACTGTCGACTGCTGTTTACTTTTTCAACATTTCCTTCTCTAGCATCTTCACAAAATAGCCGCCTACCACCGATCGTGCACGAAAACCAACTGACTTACCATCGGTTGTTTCATGCCAATCGCTCAAGGGGATACGGTCCGGTGTTTCATTCACAAATTTCCACACCGGGCTTACGAACGTCTCAAAATCCGTATCATCCGCTAAGGTAGCGGTCCATAAAATCCAGTCAGATTTTGTATAGGTTTTTCGACTATCTAAGGGCAAACCATATGTTTGCTGTTTTGTCTTGTAATAAGCAATTTCCTTTTCTACCACTTCCTTAGGGAATATATCCAATTTCAACAGCTTATCCCAAATGAGGTTGTACTTTTGACTCCAAGTATCCTTTTGGCCAAAAGCAAGGGTATAATGATTACCGTTGTCGGCCAATTTCATCCACTGGGCGGCCATTTGTTTCGCTAATTCGAAATGCTTTTTTGCTACGTCCTCTTTTTTTAGCATCTCTGCTAGTTTCGCATAAGAAGCGATTCCCATAATCGCTTTCACAGATAAGTTAGCATTGCGCGCGAGATGTCCTGCAAAGTCATCGGTACAGAGCTGATTTGCCGGGTCGAGTCCTTCTTTCTTTAAAAATTCAGTCCAAGTGGTCAGGGTTTCCCAATGTTTCTCCGCAAAATTCGTATTGCCATCCCGCAAAGCTATAGCGGCGGTAAGGGTAATCATATTACCTGCCTCTTCCACCGGCATATCTTCTCCATAGGTTTGACCATTGGCTAAAGGATACGTTCCGACATCATGGGCAGGGAACGGCTTCTTCCATCTACCACTTTCCGAATATTCAAAAATAAAACGTAACAAACCTTTCGCAAGCTCCGTATTATACAAAATAAAAAGCGGCGCAGAAGGATAGGTAACATCCACCGTTCCGATGGAACCGTTTGAAAAGTTTTCTTTCGAGAAAAACAACAATTCCCCATTGGTATTTGCTACTACTTTATGCGCAGCGATTGCTTGTCGATAGGCAAGGTTACATAAGTCGGCATATTGCTCACCGCCTACCTTTTGAGCATCGGCCGATAATTTTTCATCGAAAGATTGACAGGCCTGCATTAAACGATCATAGTCTTTCTCCGCAGCTTGAATCATATCTAGGGCATTTGTCTTATTATCCCGACGCCACCACGGGCGCAAATTCTTTCCGAAATATTGTACCGAGTATTCATCGTCATAAGCAATCACCAAATGTTCTGAGATTGCATCCGTTATTTGCCCTAAGGTCATCTCCACACCGATCAGCATATCGGATGCAGCGCCAATTTTTGCTTCAGAAGAAGCACCCTTTTTTGCAATATCTGCGACAAAACCCTGCAAGCTGTTTGGAGTTGATTTAATAGAAGCCTTTTTCGTGGTCGCGATATATGCTTTTCCCCAATCAATCCGAACATTATCTCCTTTTTTACCTAATATTTGCTGACTCGTTGTCCCCACCGATTGTACCAGTAGTTGATCATGATCTTCTATAGCTGCTTTCACTTCCTGTTTAGCTTTATCAGCGCTCACTTTTCCCGATAATGCAAACCAGATTTTTACATCGTGGGCTTTCCCGTCTTTCGACACTGATTTAAAAGTTAGATAGGATGCGGGTCTAGCCAATACTTCCAATTGATCCATCAATAAAGGCGAAGTAAAAGTTAAATCAATGGCTACGCCGCCGGCATCAAAGGAGTATTCAGTCTGTGTCGCCGTTAGATGCACAGACGTCTGTTTTGCCAATTCGGTATCCAACAGTTTCCGTTCCTGTACCAAACCGACATCGATAAAGGCGCCACCCCGATCATTACGACAATGTACAGCTAAAGTGTTTTTACCTTGCTTCAGTGCTTTTATACTCGCGGGCGAAAGAGCTCTTTGTCCATAATCTAGAATAAAATTCGGGTCTTCATAAGCCAATACGCCATTGATAAAAACTTGCACCGCGTCGTCATGGCTAATCAGTAACTTCGGATCATTTGGAAGCTTGTCCAAAGTAAATTCCCTTTTATACCAAATTTCCTTATCATAACGTGATGCGGCTTTCATCGGATTATCCACGGAATTATCGCCAAAAGGTGCTGTTCCGGCCTCCCAAGACTGATTGACAAAATCAGTTGCTTCCCAACCCGTTCCCGGATTTGCATAGGTGTAGTGAACTTCATAAGGTTTTTTCTGTGCGGTAGGCACTACATCTTCCAAAAGCGAAATTGCTTTGCCCACTAATTGATATACTTTGCCATCCACCTGAGCCAGTACTACAAGTGGTTGATCCTCGCCCGTCCAGTGTTTAGTTGACTGTGCATTCAGCGTATCTCCGAAAGACCAGATACTAAAGTAAGGATCATGCGTAATCAAGGGATAAGCAGGTGCCCTTAAACCTTGTTTCTTTTCCGCTGAGGCCTGTTTATCTGCACCACTTCCACAACTTGACAGGAGGCCTAAGCTGATCATTAACGCACTAAAAATGATGTTTTTTTTCATCTTCTATTGTATTGTTTGTTTTAGTATATCCATTGTTAGCTATTAGCTAATCCCTTAAAACTAATACTTAATCACCGGAAAAGCACTAATCCGCAACCTTGCTGCCCCCATGGGTATAAGTTCTAGCTCTTCTGCCTCCGTATTCACCTGTACCGGACTGGCTGGTAATACATCCGTTAACCCATATTGATCGATTTTCCACTCCGGAATTTGTTTACCTTTAACTTTTAATCTTACCGGGACATGGTCAGGCGTAAAAGGAAAGTTATCCTCCGGCCACTCGCTTTTTATTACTTCTATTATTTCTCCTGGTTTCTGGCCAGCATACACGATTCCGTAGTTCCAAGGCGAGTTAGGCAGTATCTCAAAAGATGGCCATTTTTCAGGATCTGCATTATCTTGCCATTTAGAATCCCCAATGGCAGAGGCCTTGCTGTCTTTTTTGATATATTGCTCTTGGATTTTTAAAGAATAAGTGAGCGGTCCTCTGTTAATACTGATACTTCCCTTATTCTCTTTCCATTTTGTAATAGAAAGTTCCATGGGCAATGTTAAGGTAATTTTATCGCCATCATTCCATGTTCGCTCGATCTTAACATAAGAACCCGCTTTAAAGGCTTGTTGCACCTTTTTACCATTAACCAGTACACTGGCTTGATTACACCAATTTGGAATCCGTATATAGTAGGGGAAACTTACCCCATTTGCTGTATGTACGGTAAAGGAAATCTGATCATCAAAAGGATAATGCCCGGCCGATTCAATGCTAATCTCCTGTCCATTTGCCACTTTTGCTGTCACAACAGCTTCCGCAAAAAGCAGGGCCGCCAAACCGTTATCCGGTGTGGCCATAAAAATATGCTCGGCAAAATAAGGCCATCCTTGTGCATGGTTGTGTTGACAGCATCGCGAACTGAAAGGGTTCATCATTAAAAAGGGGCCTTTATTATCAATGCCCGGATGATGGTTCTTGCTATCACTGATGGACATATTCGGACTCGTAATATAACGTAAAGCCTTGAAATCAGGCATTACGGCCGCAGGATAGGTATTAAAAGCAACCTCTTCGGCATGATCTGCCCAAAAAGGATCACCGGTTATTCCCATTAATATTTCATCGGAGGCCATTTGTTCGACCATGCCGCAGGTCTCAACTCCTTGTCGTGGATCCGCATAGCCTTCCCGCGCATTTTCATCTGCGCCGAACATGCCCCCTGGTACATTGCCGAAACGTTCGCGGATAATATCAAAATTACGATAACTAGCTTCGAGATCACTCGGATCGCCAGTTTGCAAATAATAAGTAGCGGGTTCACGGAAGCATTGCGCAATATTCACATTATGCCAATTCGGAAGGTTATGTTGCTGCTTCCAATCGGCCGTATTTCGGTGGATTTTCTTTGCCAAGTCCAACAACCATTCCTTTCCCTGTGTTCGGTTATAAAGCCAATAAATGCTATAGAGATTATCCCCTCCCCGACTGTTCTCCCAGTAATCCTTGAGTAGCTTCTCCTCCGGAAGTTGATTTTGCCAGGCAAAATACTTTTCCATAAAAGATAGCACCCGCTCGTCACGACTATACTCGTAGTACGATTGTAAACACCACAGCATAATCATATTGCCCCAGAGGTCGGGTTTGCCATCTTTTAAAATCAATGGACCGAAGTAACCGTCTTCTCGCTGGCTTTCCAACGCGGCGTTAAGCCAGATCCTCGCTTCCTGAATAATCCGTTCGTCCTTTAAAATATAGCCAAGATTAGCATAACCTTTCAACCAATAAGGAACTTCTTCCCAGCCATGATCCCCACTTCCATCTTTACTTAACCAGGCATTATTTTTCTTTGCTAGCCAAGCACTGATTTCCCCGAGATGTCCCGTCAATCCGTCACGCTGTAATTCCAGGTATTTCCGAAGCCAACCTTTTGGTTGGATAGAACCCACAGGCAATTTAACGAAATAAGCAGATCGCAGCGGTTTCCGATTGGATACGTAATGCTTATTAGATGCACTTGTATCGGGGCGGCTTACATTGGTAACCTCCTCAATAGCCTTCGTCGGATTTAGGATCGATAGACTTAAACAGGATGCGACAATTAAGGATTTATAGAACATCATTGCAATTTTTATCTAAGGCGAACAACTGGTGAGTAAATTCCTTGATCAGAACCACTTGGCCAAACGCATATCCGCCCGAAGAGCGCACGTCCATTGACCGCGTCAGGCTCGTCTGAAAAATCCACATTTAAAGCCATCTGTCCGACCTGAACATCATCACCCGTATATTCGGCTCGTACAACGTTAGCCACTTCGTCAACGAAGGTGGTCGTATTGAGGAGCAGCATTACCCGATCGATCTGCGCGGCATCCACAATTTGATTAATCGTAAAAGAGGTATTCATCACATTACCGCTCAAGGAGATCGATGAATTAGAGATGGTGAAGTAAGGCGTTACTTCCAAATCCACGGAAGCCGTCCCTCTTAATTCCACTTCCGTGGTATCGCGGGTATTAAGCCAGGGACCATTACCGTCTCTGGTAACCAATTTATAGTGTCCGTCAAATAATTTAGCGGAAAAGCTGCCATCTTGGGAGACGAAAACGTCCAATGGCGTCCGAAAGTCGTAACCATCCTGAAATAACTGAACGCGTACGCTCTCATTAGTCCCTTTCAATTGCAAAGGTTCTCCCTGATAAACGATTCGACCCGTTAATGTAGAGGTGGGTTCATCATAATTGTCTTTTCCACAACCCGCAAGGAGCGTCACGAAAATTAATAAGCTATATATACAATACTTTTTCATATTCTTTAGTTAAACTATGTTACTGATAGGGGTTTCTTACCAGTTTCGGGTTGTTATTTAACCAACCGTTATCCAATTCACTGTAATAATGACGCAGTTCAAAATACAAAGGATTTGGATAAATAAAATCCATATTCCGTACCTCGAATGCCCACTTGCCATTGTTAGGATCCCCTGATGCGACAACCCGATAAGGCCACAAGCCTCTTCTGCCGGCTTGTTCATTACGTGGATTCCCGTTCCAAACAATATGCGCACGCCGCCAGCGTAACAGATCCCAATAGCGATGATCTTCGAATGCGAACTCGACGCGCCGTTCATGTACGATATTTTCAAAAGTAAGTACTGTCAATGGCTGTACACCCGCACGTGCACGCACGGCATTGATATTCGACAAGGCGACGGCATTACTACCACCATTTAATTCAAAGGCCGCTTCAGCTGCAATCAGGTAAGCTTCTGCCATGCGGAAACGGGGTTCCCACATTTCTGACCCTCTACCAATGGTTCCGGCAGCAGGCGTTTCATCTAAAAATTTGCGGATACCAAAACCAGTCTTATTAACTAGCCGAAGGGCAGAATTGAAAATCGGCCCATTTTCGGAAGTCAGCAACTGACCATTCGCCGTACTATTGGCAGCACCTTCTCGTTTCATCCACGCGTTGCCCTCTCTATTCAATTGCCCGGCCTGATAAACTACCTCGGCGCCTGCGAATGTAGACCCCGGATATAATACCGTCCCCGCTAACCGTGGATCCCGACTCTCGAATAATTCACTTGCCGTTTCGAAAAACTGCGGCGTTCCGCCGAAACTACCGACCTCAAATTTACTACCTTGGCCAGGCGTTGTTGTATTAATAGGTTCGAACTCCTCGACCAAATTTAAAAGGATGGACAAATAGCTGGTATTGGCATCCTGTGCCATCGATGTGGGGAGATTCGCTCCTGTAAAACCATGTGTTTGCCCAGGAAAAATATAGTCACGCGCCCAAATAACTTCGGTATTGGCCTCTTTAACGCATACTGCTTCATAAAAATTGAGCGCCTTGTCTTCCGGCCTCCGGTCTTGAAGTTCGTATGGGCTTTGTTCGATCACCTCTGTAGCTTCTGCAAGAGCCGTTTCATAATAACCATTAGCCCTTGCCGATTCAATTCCCACCTCTCTACCAGCTGTTTGTATAGGCGCCGGCATCATGTTGTTGTATTTCGCTAAGGAACCAGCATATAGAGCTGCCCGAGCTGCCAACATTTTTGCCGTCCATTTATTGGCGCGTGCATTATTAGTTGTTTTGTCTCCGCTCATCAGTTCAGCGCTCTCCTGGCACTCACTGATAATATAATCGTACATTTCCGCTTCCGTCGCTCTTGGAAATTGTAAAGCGGTAACGTCTACACCAGGCACATAATCAAAAACTTCATCGCCTACTATGGGCATGCCACCCAATGTTCGACACGTATTGAAATAGCACCAGGCACGTAATAATCGTACTTCTCCAATCAAGGGCGCTTTCTCGGTATCGGTCAGGGCATCTGTTTCGTTCAATCCTTGTAAAAACTGATTAAAACTTCGGATGAGCCCATAGTCGTAAACGCGCCAACGGTTACGGTCAAAACTATTAAACTGGTCGAAATCATACTTAATCGCTTCATCTAATACGGTATAATCATATTGTCCTCCTCCAGGCCGTTGCCCCCAGCTGATGCGATCGTAAAAATCTGCGAGTGCTGAACGAATTAAGTTGGGATCACCAAAAACCTGGTCGTTTGTTAATATGGTATCGGGTTTTTGATCAAGAAAATCCTGGCAGCTGCTATTTAGTAAAGCGCCCGCGAGGATTGCTATATAAAAACATCTTTTTTTCATGTGTTAGAATTGAAGGTTTAAACCGAAATTATACATACGCATGGTCGGATAGCCCAAGCCATTCTGATCTTGCTGCTCGGGATCGACCCCTTGCACATTTGTCAGGGCAAAGAGATTCTGCCCCATCATATATACACGGATGCCTGAAATTTTTGCTTTGCTTAACCACGTTTTGGGCAGGTTATAGCCGAGCTCAATATTTCGTAACTTCACGTAGACTACATTACTTTTCCAAAATGTACTACCCCAATAATTGCTATGGTCGCCTTGATTCAAACGTACCAAAGGGTATTTACCGGGAATTAATTCACTGTTGGGATCCCAAACATCAGCCAAATGCCAGGCGTCGTCAAAAATAAAAGTCGGATTATTACCATTGTTTTGGAATGGCACAGCTTGTTCCCAACGTTGATACCAAGAAGAGAATGCCGTACCCGAGAAGTCGAAGGCCAGGTCGAATCCTTTGTAGTTAAAAGCGAAATTCAAACCAAAATTCAAAATCGGTGTAGCATCTTCGCGGTAACCAATTGGACGTTCATCCATATTGTTAATTACCCCGTCACCATTGAGATCCGCGTATTTAATATCTCCTGGCATGAGGGTCGTGTTTCCGCGCCGATCATTGTCGATCGGATAATTGGCAATCTCTTCCCAACTCTGGAACTGTCCAATGGCTTCCAATCCCCAGTTAAGGTATCCGTAACGCTTGTATATGCTGTTTCGGTACATATCCCACGAGTTGCTTCTCCTATTGTCGTATTGCTCCCAATCGTAGAAGCGCGCATAGGTAAAGTTACCGCCAATACTATAATTAAAGTCGTTGATGTTGTCCGCCCAGCGCAACATCCCATCTACTCCTCTAATAACATCTGAATTTAAGTTTTCATTAGGTAACCCAAAGCCGAGCTCGGAAGGCAGTTGCACATCATAGCGCGCTGCGGGAATGCCCGTCGTTAAGCGATTAAAATAAGAAAACGTAGCCGTCATCCGATTTTTTAAGGTTTCCATTTCGAAACCTACGTCTAAGATGTGGGATCGTGTCCACGATAAAGTAGTCACCGGTAAGCCTCTTGGACGCGAACCGATCACATATTGGCCGTCTATTACTGAAGCACCGGCACCATTTCTGAAATTATATCCTGCAAGGAAATCAAAGGCACTGTAGCCGTTGACGTCATCGTTTCCAACCGTACCATAGGAACCTCTGATTTTCAAATTATTGATCACATCATGAATGCCGTGACCTTTCCAAAATTCCTCCTCTGAAATCCGCCATCCAGCTGAGGCCGATGGGAAAAAACCCCAGCGGTGTCCTGGAGGGTATTTCCAGGAACCATCATAGCGACCCGATAATTCCAGCAAATACTTACCTCTAAAATCATAATTGAAACGTCCCATAATTCCCATACGTGCTTGCGTATTCCTCCCTCTGTCGTTGAATGTCCGCAATTCATCAAAACTAATCAGGTTCAAACTGTTAGCTGTTGGTCTGCTGACAATCTGGCCTTGTGGGTCACTGCGCTGAATGGTTTCGAATCCCACGATTGTATTGATGTTATGGTCTCCAAAAGTTTTCTTATAATCCAATTGGACATTCGATGTAATCTCTTCGATCTCTTCATAAATTCGTTCACGATAAGGGTCGTCCATGGAATAATCCACGGGATAGCTGTCTGTCGCAGGATCATAGCGGTAAAGCTGATAGGTATACTCTTGGTTGTCAAATTTACGATTCCCATAATAATAGCCACCCAGCATTCTTGCCGTAAGACCATCCATGATTTCGTATTCGGCGTTAGCCTGCAATTGAATATGCCTCCAGTTCTCTGTCATTCGACCAGACCGCTCGTAGTTCAGAACAGCAAAATTTGTCTGCGGATCGTCGCCGGGACGTTGTGGATATAGTGGATTATCGTTTGCATAAGGACGGCGCGTAGGTAAATTACGAAGAACAGCAAATCGAGGCAACCAGTAGTCGTCTCCCCCCGGAACACCAGGGTTCACCCGTTCTTCCAGACGGCCATTCATACGAAAACCAACCTTAAAGCGATCATTAATTCTGCTGTCCAAGTTCATTTGCAGGTTGGTCCGTTCAAAACCACCGTAATTTTTGATAGTGGCATCTTGCTGCAAGCGTCCAATAGAAACATAATAATTTGATTTGTCCGTTCCACCACTAAAATTAGCATTCAAGTAATACTGGGGAGCACTTTCCCAAATAAAATCGAGCCAATTGAAACCTTGGTAACCTACCTCCGTTCCTGCCATCCACTTATCGTATTCTTCGCGGGAATATTGTCTATCGGTGCCGCGTAACGTTTCACCTTGTACATAATTGTGCACATAGGTTTTGGAGTCAGCAGGATCAACAAATTTAAAATTATCCTGCATACCAAAGTAGCTATTTATAGATACCGTGTTTTTTGAGTTATTAGCACCTTTTTTAGTAGTCACAACTATTACGCCATTAGCCGCTCGTACGCCGTAAATAGAAGCAGAAGCGTCTTTTAATACCGATATAGATTCAATATCGTTAAAATCTAAATTATTGAATTGCCCTTGATCTGACTGCATACCATCGATCACATAAAGGGGATTTCCCATATTCCGAATTCGTATTTGTGTACCCGAACCAGGTCTACCATCAGTTTGCCTCGTATTCAACCCAGCAACTTTTCCGACGAGCGCACCAGAAACGTTGGGCGCTGAAGAACGTGCAATATCTTTTGAACCGATCGTCGAAATCGCTCCCGTTACCGAGGCTTTCTTTTGTGATAATCCAAAGCCCGTAACCACCACCTCTTCTAAAGATTGGGCATCGGGTTTTAACATAATTCGTATTTCTTTATCATCACCGATATTTATAGTTTGGGACATATAGCCAACGAATGAAATCTCAATGACGTTACTTTTCTGTAGTATCAAACGGAAAGCCCCTTTTTCATCAGTAGATGTACCATTACTTGTTCCTTGCTCCTTCACACTTACACCGGGCAATGGTAAATCAGATTCGTCTACTACACTGCCAATAATCTCCCGCTGCTGTGCTTCTAAGTGTGAATTTGGCGGTGCAAAGAACGTTGATTTTGCATAAGTATTCTTCCAAGGAAAGCAAAGAATACAAATGATTGAGCACAAAAAATAGCTGCTCGGTTTTTTTAATAGAAATGGTGGATGCAGTGTTTTCATCAAAGGCAATTTGATGAGCAGCCACTCAGAATAAAAGCGCGTATTCCTCCTCATAAGAAATTGTTTAAGTTTATTGGCACATTAATTTTGTTCAGTTAGCATTAATAATTTAAAACGGTTTAGCACGGCTAGTGTCTGAATCACGCTTATTTGCATAAACATGACTCAGGATTCAAAGAAAACGATTTAGCAATTCTTTAAATACTCTATTTGTATCAATAATTCGCCAATTTGTCTTATAGAAGATTGAAGAAGGGGGAATGGTAAAAGACGATATAAGGGGCAAAAAAAAAAAGCGACCTTTTGGTCGCATTTTTTTATTCGAGGATCAATTCGATAACCGGGATCTCCACATTCGGTTTCACCACCGGTAAGTCCACAATGAGATCGTTTTCACCGGCTGTTGCTGTTGTGTGTGCACCGGACGCGGCAGACGAACGCGAGGTGTACTTAATTTCGGAGCCGTCGTGCAGAAACTGCGCATATTTTACCTTGCCCTTATAGTCGGGTAAATACAGTGTTTTAAACGGCCATTGTAATAGGTGGACGTACAAACGCTTGGTATCCGGATTGTAGGTCAGAAAACAGTTATCAGGTTTTTTAAATGCTTCAGGGGCGGCCGTACATCCATAGATGGACCGGCTATTGTATTTCATCCATTTGCCCATACCAGCCAACCGATCAGTAGCCCGATCATCGAAATACCCTCTGGCAGTTGGCCCTACATTTAACAATAGATTTCCGCCTTTGCTTACGACTTCAATCAGCATAGCAATCAGCTGGTTGGTGCTTTTCCACGTATTTTCGTCGCGGTGATAGCCCCACGAACCGGAAAACGTTTGGCAGGTTTCCCACGGCACTCTTTTACCATTCACCTCCGGCCATTTGCTTGGCATAAACTGCTCCGGTGTTTTGTAATCCCAGCCCCAATCCGTATCGTTTAGATCTAATCGGTCGTTCACGATAATTTCGGGTTGTAGCTTGCGGGTCAGCTTTAAAATCCCTTCGCTGTCCCAGTCATCATGTCCCTTACCATCCGGACCTGGATAGGAGAAATCATAGAACAAAAGATCGATCTTTCCATAGTTAGTAAGCAGCTCGGTAATCTGGTCTTTCATAAATTGCCGATACTTACTCATATCGCGCTTACTGTTGCTCTCGCGGGCTTCCTTTTTATTGCGCAAAGCATGCGTACCGTCTACCTTAAAATCCGGATGGTGCCAATCGATTAGCGAATAGTAAAAGCCAACCTTTAAGCCGGCCTCGCGACAAGCCTCGACGAAAGGTTTCAAAAGATCTCTTTTTGCAGGCGTGTTCGGTGCTTTGTAATCACTTACCTTGGTATCCCATAAACTAAAACCCTCATGATGCCTTGCGGTGAGTACAATATATTTCATCCCAGCCTCTTTTGCATACGCTGCCCACTCTTTTGGGTTGTATAAATCCGGATCGAATATATTGAAGTACTTGTCCTTATATTCTTCAGTACTCCGTTGTTCTATCTGCTGTACCCACTCATGTCTTGCCGATACAGCATATAATCCCCAATGGATGAACATCCCAAAGCGATCGTGCCTCCACCAAGCCAGACGCTGATCTTTATGCTCTTGGCTTTCCTTCGCCCATGGGGGCGTTTCAGTGCTGCCTTGTCCGCTCGCAATCGAAACTCCAAGATATCCAATGAATAGTAGATTTAATAGAAGGGTTCTCATAATATAATTTTTGGTTTATGCATAAATACACATCCCAAAGCAGATTCAATCAAACTATATTAGCATAGTATTGAGTTATTTTAGCACCCGCTTACGATCGGCACTTTTGCGTATCCACTTTTTGACAAGACTCCCTTTCCAAAGCCAGAATCCCGAAAGAATAATGATGGGTAAGAATACAAACTTTACGGCTAAAGCCGGATATGTTAGTGCTGCCACCGGCCCGTAAATGTAGCCGAGTATTGGAATACTTAATATAATGTGTATCCAACGTATGATTTTTCTTTCTATGTGAGCCTTCATGTTACTCCTCCTTTTGTTTATGACGAGGCCGCTTATTGAGTCGTCAATTTCCTGATCACAAGCTAAATTAGTAAGCTTCGTAAGCATTTAGCGAAGAAGTAGATGTAGCCGAAGAATTTGGAGACCAATCCCTAAACTTTTGAGACCTATCACTTGGCACTTGACTTTTTAATAA
This sequence comes from Olivibacter sp. LS-1, assembly GCF_008245145.1. GTDB lineage: Bacteria > Bacteroidota > Bacteroidia > Sphingobacteriales > Sphingobacteriaceae > Olivibacter > Olivibacter oleidegradans. The sequence continues at coordinate 6,391,061 of NZ_CP041643.1, forward strand.
CAAAATCAGAGGCTAAAGAAACCTGTTCTTCCTCTTTTTCCGGATTATTAATCTTCTTGAGTAAAATATTGACAGCCTGTTGTCCTACCTCTACTAAAGGCTGTTTCACATAAGTTAGCGGACAATAAAAAAAATCAAATGCGTCACACTCGTCAAAGCAGACCACGGCCACATCGTCCGGTACTCTTAGCTTTTTGCGGTTTAAATATTTCAGGCCATGAATGGAAAGTGTGTTGGTAGCAAAAAACAACGCATCAATTTTTTGCTTTCCGTTAATTAATTCGTCAATTTTATCCTGTATTTCGCCTTCACCCATTTCATAAGTAACTTCTTTTAATAAGGCTTTTCCATATGCAGCATCTTTAACTGCCTGTTTATATCCCCTTACCCGTTCTTTCATATGAATAAGCCCATTTTTATAAGCTATCATACCGATCCGTTCGAAACCGGCATCAATTAAATGCTTTGTTGCCCTGTAGGCAGCTCCAAAATTATCGGTAATCACATAATTGGTTTGAATTTTGGGAAAATACCGGTCAATCAAGACAAAAGGGATATTGGCTTTTTTTAAGCTCTCTATCTGTGACTCCGTTCGTTCTGTGGGTGCTATAATAAACCCATCAACTTGCCTTTCAATCAATACTTCAATTAAATCTCGGGATTTTTCAGCATTTTCATCTGAGCTACCGAAGATAACGGTATAATTATATTTTTTTGCCTCATCTTCTATAGTGCGGGCGATATTTGCAAAAAAGGGGTTGGAAATATCCGCCAATATCAATCCGATCGTAAATGACTTTCCACTCTTCAAGCTTTTCGCCAACTGATTTGGTTGATAATTCATTTCCATTGCCTTTTTACGAATCACTTCGGCTATTTCTTTGCCTACTCTCGCTTCTTTTTCCTTATTATTAAGTACATAAGAAACTAAAGCGGTAGAAACTCCTACAGCCTTGGCAATGTCCTTTAACGAAACTTTTTTATTCATATAATGGCGTGAATAATGATTTAGCTTAAAGAATCTTATCAGAAGATTTAGTTCGCAAGTTACTGTTTAAACGATTAAATCTCAAATTCCAATTAATTATTGTCTTCAATAACGGGACTAAAACCTGTCCAAAATTTCCTGAGGTGTGCGTTCTGATATTCCAAAAAATATCTTTTGACCGGATTGATAAGGTTGGCGCAGTTCAAAATTTTCAAAGGCTGCCCCTCCTGGGATTTTCATGTAATGGGTAGAATCCCGACTTCCACCGCTCCAATAACGATACCTGCCGTTCACTCTTACCATTAAACGATTATCACTTCCATTGTTTTGTTCGCTACGCCAGTATTGCGTAAACTTCAGGGGTGGGCGATACCTCCAGCCCAATTTGCTTTTCGCCAAGGAATCAACCGGCCAAGCTTTTAAGGCTTGTATATCTTCATTACCGGTTGCAAATGCGAAATAACTTCCGTCAAGACTACGGAGCATGCTGCTCGCTGGATAGCTTTCCTTTTCGATAAAATCTATTCCATTATAGCCTTTATAGAGCACTCGGGAATCAATCGCGCCTTCTTTTAAATGTAGCGATCGTAGTCGTGCATAGTTTCCCATCGTCGCTGTGATATTGCAATAATCCATTTGCTTACTATCCTCCCGATTGAATAACTGAATAGCCAATTCATCCGGTCGATCACTTCGAATCGAGAGTTTTAAGTAGGGATGCGCCCCCGAGTGATATTTTTCCAGGAATACATAAATAGACAATTCCTCCAACTCGGGACGAGCGTCATCAGGGTGACTAATAACACCACGGCAATTAGCCGTTGGATAAAATGCAGTGGGATTGGGGTGATCGCTTGCCCACATTATCTTCCCCCAGCGGTTATCAACTGATGAAGGCGATATTTCGCTAAATTCGATCTTTCCATCTACAAGTGGTTCAATAGCTAAAAAATTAAGTAGATAAATTTTTCCACTTCGCTCAACGCCAACACGTATCAATCCCCTAGGACCACCACCGTAAATCGCATGCGCATCTTCGAGACCGTAGGGCCATAAACTGAAAACAATGCCTTGCCGGATTCCCCATTTCGCCACATCGTGTACATCATTCGGTCTAATCCAACGATCTTGCGCATTTAATGAAATATGCAGCAAACAGAAAAACGTAAGGAAAAAAATAAAAGACTTCATTATTTTATGATTTATAGCAAACACAGTCTTCGTCGCAGTTGACTAGTTTCTCATGCAGGCCGCTTGCAATTTCCGCCTTATTAGCTAAGCGGACCGTATCGATAATCACTTCCAGCTCAAAACTATCATCAAGACCTTTCCCTACATTCTTTTCGAGCGTAATTTTCTTTTGATCTCCTTTTTGTAAACCCGCCAGCTCCTGCTCTAATTGTGGATCAATCTTTCCATCTCCATAGAGATATTCAATGGCCGGGCCATTCATCAAATCTTCAAGAATTTCACCCTTGCTATTTGACATTCTATAGCGCAAGCTCACCACCGTATTTCTTTTTATCTTCATAAGGATTTCTTACTAATCAATAATGATCTAGGTAATGATTCGATGTGTAGGTCTGGGATATCCAGGAACAAATATACTTGTCTTCAGCAAGGCTATTTTTACACCGTTCTGTTTTGCAACCCGCTGTAAAGCTTTATCGACAATACCTTGTAACGATTTAGGCCGACATTGGACGCGTGCATTTATAAGCATCCGAAGCTTGTCAAGCTTGCCTGATAGTTGTATACGAAAATCCGCTGTTTCCATGGTAGTAAAACTTAATTTCTGACTCTCTTCTCCGCCTTCGATTAAAAATTTCAGGTGTCCTATAGGCAAATTGCGCTCGCGAATCATCCTGTTTAACATGCTAATCAATAGCTCAGCAGCGTGGCCCGCACGCCCTTCCGAAGAAACCAGCTCCAAGTTGTAATCAAGCCAAGTTAGGGCTGCCTCACCTTTCCCATATATATCATAATCAATAAAAAGTGATGTTCTTTCCTTAAAATGCTCATATGTTTCCGTTTTCTGCAACCAATTCAGAATAGATTCACGCTGTAAGGAGCTTTGAAAGACCACCTGCTTATCGGGAAATTCTTTTTTGATCAACGAATCCAAAACAGCTAATTCGGTTGGCTCTAAAAGGTCTACTTTGTTGATGATCAGCAAGTCGGCCTCCTCCAGTTGACGCTTATAAATGTAATTTACACTATCTTTAAAAATTCGGGAATGTCCCAAAGCTATAGGCAAAAGCTTCGCATCGGCGAAAACAGATAAGGTTATTTTGATTTCACCATAATATCGACGTAAAGGATTAAGAATCGTCGAAATCAAATCCGTGCAAGAACCAACCGACTCCGCAAAAATCAAATCAACCTGATGCTGCTCAAGCAGCTGATTCATATTACGAGTAAACGACTCGAAGTTGCAACAGAAGCAGCTTCCCGTCACTTCCTCAGTGAGGATGCCTTCTCGAGCCATAAATTGGGTGTCTACTAATTCCGTTCCCTGATCGTTTGTAATAACACCTACTCTAAATCCTTGCATCTGCAATAATTTGCATGCATGGTTAATAGCCGTAGTTTTCCCACTGCCCAAAAAACCGCTTAAAAGATTTAAATGCATATGCCTTTATTTTAACCAAGTCTCACTTTTTTACCTGATAGTGAAATTTCTTTCGCTGGTATTTCACCATAAACAACGTCCAACTTTGCCTGACCATTTTTTAAACTCACCAATCCAAAGCCTTTGTCTGTAGACAAGAAAGAAGAGAAATCACCGATTTTGGAATCAATATAAAGCACTTTGTCCACTGCATCGTAGCGCACTCCCGTCATTGCCTGTAAACAAGCATAACTAGCCATTGCTCTGGCATACCAACTTCCACATTCGTATTCATTAAATGGGTTTCTTATACGTCCATCATACCGCTTTCTGCAAGCGCTGATAATCTCAAGTCCTTTATCAGTTTCACCGATCTGCATCAAGTGCGAAGCTACTTGATACTCGATACCTGTCCACACCTCATTACTATACACGAAAGGCAGCGAAAGCATGCCTCCTTTAGGCCAAGTACAGAGCAACAAACCACCTTCATGTCCCATCGCATAAGTCGGTCGCTGTGGGTTGATATGATCTGTTAAATCGTTTTTGAGATTGTATTGATGCACCGCACGTAAATGGCTGTTTACCTTTTCTTGGTCTAACGGATTTTCCAATCCGCACATCGCCGCCATCCAAGCACCGATTACACCATCCGAAAGACAGCCTGTACCATATTGATACTTTGGCCCCTCTTTTTTCAATATTTCGATGGCCTCGGGTGTATACTGTGTATGAAAGGATTGCGCTTTGGTTGGATCCGGGGCCTTCAAACCTGTCCACTGTATCTTTTGAATAAAATATTCGCCATTATACAGCTGATCTTCCATATAGGCCCTTCCGCGATCATACAAAGTCTCGTAACGTTTCATATTTTTCCTTTGATAGCGCCCCATTTCGATCAGTGCCTTCAGTGCTCCTAAATAAAAGCTTGTGCACATACCATTTGGGCCCCAAAATTCGATATCATAGGTATTATGATGCGGTTCTTCCAAGATCCCTTTGCCGTTGGGATCCCAAGTTTGAATGCAATAATCCAAACTCTTTTGTACCATCGGGTAAAGCTTTTTCATCCACTCATCATCACCCGATATTCGCCAATCTCGATAAACTTTCATAATCCCGCCCAATTGGCCATCAGCCGCAGCGTGAAAATCGTGTTTCAACGGACTGATCGGCAAATTAGCTCGAAAGCCCTGATGCCCTTCTGCATTTTGATTTTCACAAAATTCCGTGAGTCGTAAGCTTCTTTCCAAGGAGGGGAACAGATGAGGCAATGCTTGCGCATAGTTCCATACATGCGTACAAGACCCGTCACAGCAACCGTTATGCGGAAAGATTCCCTCGTAGGCCCAAAGACGACCGTCGTGCTGTCTTCTTACGGTCGGCGTTTTCAAAATGCTTAAATTAGCAGCTACTGCCTCCAATACTTCAGGCGGTAAAGTGGAAGCATAAAAGGTATCCCGAAATAAGGCCGTGTTTTTATAAAGTGTTGTGTAATTGGTTTTCCAATAGTCAACCAGCTCCTCCATATGCTTAAATCTTTGGCTATACCAAGGTTTATAATTTGTAGGAATCGGCTTATCTTCCCCCATACCTAAGGCGGCCGGTGTAGTGCAACAAGCTTCTTTGCCTGTTTTGTCGTCTGGCATGGCTTGCCCTGCTTTCTCATTTGATTCGGGCACATACCATGCCATAAGGATTCGGATTTCCTTCTCTTCATTCGCCCCTAATTGAAAAGGAATAAAGAGGGAAGCTCCAGGTGCATCCTTGTCAATAGGATCTACCGCTTTTACATTGGCATCCTTAATGGTATTCCACACCATGGTTAGGGGATCAAACCAGCCTCCTCTGAACCAGCAATAATCAACAATTACCTCGTCCCTGGTATCTGCAAAAATGGCAAAGTCGGTCGCTAAATTATTTTTACCCTCTGTTTTAGCCTGCGATAGGAGGAAGCCTTTTTGTATTTTCTTTATCGATCCCTCTCCTTCCGGTTGAACTACAAAGTTTCGGCTGTTGAAAGAAAAAACAGCCTCGAGGTTTTCTTGTGAAGTATTAATGAATCGGTACGTTAAAGCACCAACCGGCAGGCTGGAATTATCGGCATCAGAAGGAACGAAAGGACTCCACGCCTCCAGTCGTACTTGTAACGGAAACTTATCATCACGTAGCTGGATCTCCGCAAAAGGAAACCGTGCTAAAAATTCAGCTTGCTCGAAGTGAGGTAGGCCATAAGTTGTACCACCACTACCGCCACCATAATCCTTATAACCGAAAAGCTTCCAGTCCGGCACCGGTCCTTCCAACACTTTCGCACTGTTTGCTCGACCTTTAATGGCTACAGCGCCAAAAATGGTAGGTTCATGAAACAGCTCCGGTTTATGACGGATGGAGACGTGCGAAATTGCGCCGGAGCCTTCCAAACAGAACATACCGGCACCGATTCCACCAATGGGAAAAGCAATCTTATCGAGGTGATGACCAACATATGGTCCGTTGAATACTCGGTCATGCTCCTCCTTCGTGAATTGTCTACAGCTTTGCTGTTCCTTTTCTATAGGGCTTTCATTGGTAGAGGCAAAGAGCGTTGAAGGTGCCGCACCTACGGCAACTCCTCCCAATGCGAGATTACGAAGAAAGTTCCGCCGATCTTTTTTCTGTTGCATAATTCATATTTTTAGGTTTAAAACTGGCTGTTAAGCCTTTTCTATACAAACGCCTAACTGATTATATCGCTGATAACGCTTTTCGTACAATTCGGTATATGTTATATTCGGATGGTAGACACGATCAAATCCTGGCCCCATCGCTTCCATCGCTTTTTCCACAGAAGGATAAATATCCGCTACGGTCGCCGCGAACATAGCAGCGCCAAGTGCACAGGTTTGCTCCGATCGATGCACTTTAAGTGGCATTCCTAGAATATCAGCTAACATTTGCATAATGAAGGGCGATTTTTGAGCGATCCCCCCTACACCAATTAGCCCCTTTACCGGAATGCCTTCTTCTTGAAATCGTTCTACTATCTTACGTGCACCAAAACAGGTTGCTTCAACCAATGAACGATATATACTAGGGGCGCTGCTTCCTAAAGTTAAGCCACTAACAAGACCTTTCAATTGCTGATTTGCGTCCGGTGTCCTTCGCCCATTTAACCAGTCAACCGCCAATTCGCTCGATTCGTCGAAAGTTAGTTTAGCAGCTTCATTTGCAAGTCCGTCCAATAATTGGTCCTGTAAACGAGCATACAGCTGGCGCGTTAAGATTGGGTCTGCAGAATTGGAGTTGGACAAATGTTGTACAGGCCATAAAAGCAGTTGTTTAAACCAAGCATATACATCCCCAAAAGCAGATTGTCCGGCCTCCAAGCCAATCATCCCCGGGATGATCGAGCCGTTTACCTGTCCGCAGATTCCTCTTACAACCCGATGTCCCAATTCATGGGGCGGCACGATTAACATATCACAAGTAGAAGTTCCCATCACCTTACTTAGAAAATAAGGTTCTATCTGCCCTCCTACAGCCCCCATATGCGCATCCATGGCCCCAATACCGATTAAAACCTGTGTGGATAAACCCAGACGATCAGCCCATTCCTCACTTAGGCTTCCGGCCAGTTGGTCAGCAGTATAAACCCTTTTGGGATAAGTTTTTACCACCTTCATCAAACGAGGATCAAGTGTCGCAAAAAAATCATCAGAAGGTAATCCATCATACTCACTTGACCAGAGCCCTTTATGTCCCGCTGTGCAGATCCCTCTTTTGATTTGATCAGCGTGCTTTCCACCTGTTAGTAAAAAAGGCATCCAATCGCAATGTTCAACCCAAGTATAACATGCCTTATACACCGCTTCATCGGACTTCACTACATGGAGTAGTTTAGCCCAAAACCATTCAGAGGAATATATTCCACCCACATACTTCAAATAATCGATATTAAATTTTTTTGCTAAAGCATTTATAGCAGCAGCCTCCTCTACCGCGGTATGATCCTTCCAAAGAACAAACATGGCATTGGGATTATCGGCAAAGCCCGGCAAAAGGGCTAGCGGCGTACCGGCAGCGTCCACTGCAACAGGTGTCGACCCTGTCGTGTCTACCGAAATGGCCCGAATATTAGCACGCACCACGCTGCCCGCCTGTTTCAGACAAGCCTTAATAGTTTGTTCTAAGCCTTCTATATAATCTTTGGGATGTTGACGAAATTGATTACGAATAGGATTGCAATACAAACCGTCTCGCCAACGCGGATAGGGGTGTACGGCGGCAGCTATCTCTTCCCCGGAATGCGCATCAACAATGAGCGCGCGCACGGAATCCGTGCCAAAATCTACACCTATACAGTAATTGGAATTCATTTCTTCAGCTTTATGCCATAAGCAGTAAGCTATAGGCCATTGGTTATTTGTTGTTCGTTATTGGTGATTAGTTACCGGTTATTCGTTGTGCCTTTCAGACAGGAGTTGTTGAACAGTTGGTCGACTATTTAACCACTCAACTATTTAACTACTTAACGTATTAATGATGATGCAAGATAATCTCATTATCATGTTCTATTTTGCCGACCCCCCAGATCGCGTACCAAGCAATGAACGCAAAACATAGCATCGGAATGAAAAACGCTACAGACATACTTGAATGATCGGCAACTACGCCCATAATAGGTGGACAAAAGGCTCCTCCTGCTACTGCCATAACAAGAAAAGAGGATGCTTTTTTTGTAAGCGACCCCAAGCCGTGGATTCCTAAAGCAAAAATAGTTGGGAACATGACAGACATAAAGAAGTAGCAGCTAAATAAGGCGATAACAGAGCCCCAACCTAATGCTAACTGTACGAAAACCATTAAGGCTGTATTAATAAGCGCATAAATAGCCAGCAATTTTTTAGGTTTTAGAAATTTCATGAGATACGCCCCGGATATTCTCCCTATCCAGAATAAGCCCATGCCTCCGATTGCAAGAATTACGGAGGCTGCCTGCTCTGCATTCTTCGGCATAAAGACCTCTCCAAAATAACCTAAGTGTTGCATCATGTTAGCGACCGGGCCTGTTACGTTTGGAATTTCTTCCGTTACGTAGTTAATGAAGAAAGAATTAACACCAGTTTGGGCGGCCACATAAAGAAACTGAGCAATTACTGCAGCAATAAAGGCAGGATGTTTTAACAGTCGGCCCATTTTCGGGTTCTCTTCAGACTCTTCCTCGCTTTTTTCCTCAATATCGGGTAATTTAATCAACATAAAAATAACAGCGACCACTACAACCACACAGCCGATGCCCATATACGGTTTTACCAGCGAATCAAATTTTTCGGCGCCGTCCTGTTGTTCGGCACCGAAAATAAACAAACCACCCATCAAAGGTCCTAAAATCCACCCCAGTCCGTTGAACGACTGGGAAATATTGATACGCCGTGCTGCAAACTCCTCCTCTTGCGAGCCTAACACGGTAGAATAGGGATTCGCGGCTGTTTCCAAACAGGCCAGTCCGCAAGCAATTACAAATAAGGCTAGCAAAAAGGGAATAAAAGCTTCAAATTTTGCTGCCGGATAAAACAAAAACGCTCCTATCCCAAAAAGGGTTAGTCCCAGAATAATTCCCTTTTGATATCCGTAACGTTTCATAAAAATGCCCGCAGGGATGGCCATTGCCAAGTAACCGATATAAAGGGAAAATTGGACAAATCCGGATTGCGCCTTAGAAACCTGTAGCGTATCCTGAAAGTGCTTATCCAACACGTCCAATAAACCATGAGCAAAGCCCCATAGCAAAAAAAGACTGCAGATAAACATAAAAGGAACGAGGTAGTTTATACCATCCTTGGTTCGGAAAAGCGACCCTGTTGTTTTTTTATTCATAAACATGGCTTATTTATATAGTGGTCCATAACTGGCACAGGCGCGGTAATCAGCACCTTCATGGTCCATACCAAAGGCATTCCAGGCGCTGGGTCTAAAAATGCGAGGGGATTCAACGTTATGCATACAAACAGGGATCCGAAGCATGGATGCCAGCGTCAATAGATCGGCACCGATATGTCCATGACTAATAGCGCCGTGGTTGGAGCCCCAAGCAGCCATTACACTATAAACGTCACGAAACGCGCCTTCTCCTGTGGTTTTCGGTACAAACCAAGTAGTTGGCCATGTGCGATCCGTTCGTTCATCCAGTAACCTATTCACATTTTCCGGAAGCTCGACAGTCCACCCTTCGGCCAGTTGCAATACCGGTCCTACACCTTTCACCAGATTTAAACGACACATCGTAACCGGCATACCGCCCTCTGTCAAAAATTTGGACGAATAGCCGCCTCCTCTAAAATAATCGAGATTTGCCGGATGCCAAGTGGTCGCTGCTAAGCAAGCTTCCACTTCTTCATCGCTAATTTCCCAATGTGGTTTCATCACAGGCTCTCCTTCGTATTTCTGTTTACCGGTGCCATCCAGCGTAGCGGCTCCGGAGTTAATTAAATGGATAAAGCCATGTTGAGCAACACCTGTAGGCCGCCAACCCGAAACACGCTCAACCGCATCCGGGCTCCAAAAGGTTCGGACATCGGCAAAAATCTGCGCTTTATTCGTCAATAAGTAATTAAACAGCATGGACACCCCGTTCAACGAATCGTTTTCGGTAGCTACTATAAAGGGGGCACGTTTGCCATTCCAATCGAAGGAAGAATTCAGCAATGCTTCTGAAAAATCGCCGTTCGGCAGGAAATCGGTCCATTGGCGTTGCCCTTGGAAGCCCGATACCAAGGCATGATGCCCGTGTGCTTCTTCAGCATAGCCCATATCCTTTAACTTTTTGTTCCCGATCATGAGGTCGCGGATAATAAGGGTCATTTTCACTACAAATTCCCAATCGTTATCTTTTTCGGCGCGCGATTTTACTTTATGAGATTGATTAAAATCCTCACCTTCTTTACAGTATTTTTTTGTCCAAGCTAGCGCCCGTTCATATTCATCCTGATCAAACAAATTCAGTTGAATTCTGCGTAGCACTTCTGACGAATCAACGTATTCATTACGCATGCCTAAATAATTCTGAAAAAAGTCAGCATCAACGATTGATCCCACTATGCCCATAGAAACCGAACCAATGGCTAAATACGATTTTCCGCGCATGATGGCTACTGCTAAACCCGCGCGTGCAAAGCTCAACAGTTTTTCTTTTACATCATCCGGAATAAAGCGATCTCCCATATCTTGTACATCCTCGCCATAGATACCAAAAGCTGGAAGTCCCTTTTGGTTGTGGGCCGCAAGGGTAGCTGCCAAATACACCGCACCAGGGCGTTCTGTCCCATTGAAACCCCAAATTGCTTTCGGCAACAAGGGATTCATATCCATTGTTTCTGAACCATAACACCAGCAAGGTGTTACAGACAAAGAAACACCGACATTTTCGGCTTCGAACTTTTGTGCACAATCGGCGGCCTCCCTTACGCCGCCGATACAAGTATCGGCAATCACACATTGCACCGGACTTCCGTCAGGGTAACGCAACTCTGACTGAAATAAAGCAGCCACATCCTGCGCCATATTCATAGTCGTTTCTTCCAATGATTCGCGGATACCTCCTAAGCGGCCGTCGATAATGGGCCTAATTCCTATTTTGGGATAGTTGTTCATTTATTAATCGTGTTAAATTCAAAAGTCAAAAGTCAAAATTCAAAACCCTGTCAGTACGTGCTACTGCCACTCTTATAATCCAGTTGCCACTGCCACAACTCACTCATGACTCCTCATTCCAATCTACCGGCAGACAGGCATCCACTACTTAACTATTTTCCTACTCAACCATTTTACGATTTCCTACTCAATTTTCGCTTCCTTCAACGATATTCCGAGCACCTTTTGCGCAATGGTGTCTAAGTCCTCTTCCTCGCCGGTAAAATGAAAGACATAATGGTGATGTGTCAATTCTTCTTTAGGCTTTAAAAAAGCAGCCGGTGATACGCTTTCAATTTCATAAAAAGGCCCCATCTGACTGCCGTCTGCTAACGGACCATCATTATAAGCATTCATTGCATCGCCGGTAAAGGGGTCCTTATCCGGTGTCCACTCTTGGTTGAGATAAGTTGCTTTCGGGTGAATATCGAAATAAGTGATGGTTAACACTTTCGTGTCCGCAGCATAGCTGCCTGCAATTGGCTTAACGCGTTGAGGAGGTATGCCGAGCTTCCCTCGCGATTTTCCATCAGCCTTAAACAACAGCACGCTATCCTTTGCGATCAGTCTGTCCTTTGATATCTCTCCGAAATAATCCGTAGTAGCAATTTTACCCTTAACTTCCTTCTCAAACGGAATTATAATGACGGTTTTAGGCGTCGGAGTGAACATATCTAAGCTCCATAGACAAGGTGCGCCACTTTGCTTATCCCAAGCTTTGTCACCTTGATTAAGGATTTTATTAGTTGTTCGAAAACCTACTGTTTTTATGCTTTCACTCCAAGAAAGTCCCAGTACTTGCTCGATATCCTTTTTTTCAAGAATTTCGATGTTTCTCGAAAGTTGGATTTGTAGCTCAGTACCGGCATAATTCGTAATCGCAGTCTGCTTATGAAGCGTTACCTCTCTATCATTGGAAGCGCTGACTTCCCAAGGCTCTGTATCTACTGCCGACGGAGTATGCCAATTAGCAAACTCCATTGTGCTTTTCGGTTCAAAGAACAAAGAGAACTTCCCGCCTTCCGGCCCTAACCATAACCTATCTTCGCCTCCGTAAGCATTCATGTGCTCATCTTTCTTATCAAAAGCAGCGTAGTTGATCCAGCCAAAACTTCTACCCCTTTCTCCATCTGCCGTACTGGTAAATACCTTTGCTTGATATTTGGGCGAGACTACCACCTGCGCATCTCCGTGCACATCTTTAAGCACAATAACACTATCCCGTTTAGATAAAAAGGCAATATCATAACCGAACGAGCCGGGTTTATAGGTGGTCATTTCTTTAGAGGCTATCGTTGCTTGTTTATCTGATTTTTTTGACGATTGACTGCAAGCAACACTAAAAAGAGCCAGTATGCTTGAGACAATAATACGCTGCTTCATTCTTTTCATCTTAGTTAACTTCCAAATCGTTTTTCGCCGGTAATTTCGGAAAACGAGCATGGGGCTCGCGTTGATACCAGAAAGCAACGGTAATAATATCCGATTTTTGCGGTAAATATCGTCCCTCGGAACGCCATCCTAAGTCTTGAATCGTCACCTTCAGATCACTATCGAAGCGGATTGGGTCCATAATGTGCCAGCGATACATGCCAAAGCGTTGTTGCGCTTGATAGACACCGTCTGGACGGATCACCTGATGCAAACCGGCGAAGGGCGTGCAGTATTCCTGATATTGATGTGTTTTCTTATTTTCAAAATTGTAAGAACCGCAGAAGTAATCCTCGGTACCCGTACCTACAATAGTAGCGAAGTCTTTATCGCCATCCATAAAGAACTTAATCTCGCCTTCACCCCACCAGCCGTTATTGTTTACGCCTACGCCCATGTAGGTACCTACATAATGACCTTTTCCTTTGACGCCATCTAAAATGGTGTGAAGCGAAGTTGAATTTGGATTTGAACGGCGGTATTGTGCATGTAAATAAGCCTCCTCTTCCCCTACATCTGTTAACGTATAATCTACCTGATAATACAGGTTCATGGGTTCGCTGTTAATATTTTCAACCGTAATTCTACATTTTTTTCGGAACGGCATCTTCCAATAACAATTAAAGGCACTACCCGGATTCACCGTGACTGCCATAGAGCTCAACGGAGCGAATTCGTTCCAAGCCATTCCGAAAAAAGCACCAACCGGAGCTTCAATAGAAGGCTCCGTTTCATCATCCCAATAGAAACGGATAATAGAGTAACTCCAATTGCCTGTAGGTGTCATCCAGATATGCTGCACCGCCCCTGGGCCTTCCATTTCAGCAATCGTGAAGGTCTCGCCTCCATTGATAGTAATATAAGGATTCACTTTCCAACCAAGACCTAAGTCACGTGCCTGAGAGGCGGAATTCGCTACATTTCGCTGACCTGCCTGCTTAACCGGATCTGCCATACCGCCCTTTCCTTTAGCACCGGAAAAATTTTCGGGACTAATTGAACGGGTTTTGGCATCCGATAACTTGGACAGCGTGCCCATGTTCATGTCGAGACCATTGAATGCGCCCTGTTGCTGTGCGTACGTAAATGAATAAATGAAAAGACCGATTAGCGCTGCCAGAAATTTTTTCATCATATTTTTCTTAAGGTTCATAAAAGCATTAGTTTAATAATTGGAAACCGATTGCCGGTTATCTTCATTTTGGTTTTACAATAGTAAGCTTAATCGTTTAAACAAACAAATAAAAGCCATTTATTTTTTATCATTTCTTCAACAATCCGTCTCACTGACCTTCGGCAATAACCGCCGTTTGGCCTAAAGAATAGATATTACTTGAATAGTTTACATCTTTTACTTTTGTCGAACCGTTTAGCTTAATGGTTATATGGTAAGTTTTAGCAATATCGGGAATTTCATAAATGAATTCTGAAGGTGCGTTTGACAATGTCGTATTGAAAACAGGAAGCGTTTTAGTCACGTTAACGATTTCCTTAACTTCAACAAAAACGTTGACCGGTAGTTCTATCTCGTTTGGAATATTGTCTGGAATATTCCATGTTAAGCGAACATGCTTATCATCTACTCGCTGCATAGTTAATCCCTCAACGGCAGGTAAACTTACTCCATCTTTTCTTTCCAGCATATCGCGATCGTTACAACCGGTAAAAAAGAGCGCGGACAGCGAGAATATATATATAAGTACTATTTTCATAATATGATAGTTTAATAGCCGGGATTTTGTTTATAACTACCTTTAGACCAATTCATCTGCGCTTGGGGGATCGGCAAAAATTCATCTCTACCTGCGGTAAAGCGCCCTTGATTATACCAATCAAATCGCGTTTTCTCTTTATTAATAAAAGCATTCATAACAGGTTCTAACTGTCCCCATCGCATCAAATCAAAAAAGCGTCGCCCCTCCATGGAAAATTCCAATCTGTTTTCCCACATCAAAGCCTGCCAAGCGAACTCTTTTGTCCAGGTCACGTTTACCCCAGGTTTATACGTTTCCACTTTATAATCCATCCACAAAGAACCATCCGGTTTATGCAAGCGCTGTGTACTGTTCGCGGCTCGTTGGCGTATACGATTAATCAATGGCAATGCTTCATTAAAGCGATCGAGCTGGATAAGTACCTCGGCCTTCCACAGTAAAACTTCGGAGTAGCGGATAACTTTTTCATTCATCGAATTCATTACATAAAATGGCCGAAAAATACAGTCGCAATCGGGATGAACCTGTTCTTTCATGGAGTTGAAGTAGCCATATTGGAAAGGAGCGCGTGACCCTGATTCTTGATACAATAAATTATTATCGTATTTCCAGGGATAGCCTGGTATAGCAGCTGTATGACTTAATCGTGGATCAAATTCATGACTTTTAAAAAATTCAACATAGGTATTGCCTTTCATTTCCGTATTGTTGTAGTTCTGGAAATCAGGCAAACCCGTTTCGTCTGTTTTAAAAGCATTGATCATTGTATGTGAAACTTTATTGAAGTCGCAGCAGGTAAAGTATGGCGCCCACCAGGGAGCATTGAGCTCATTACCTCGATTGATATGACCATCCGTTGTGCCGTCATCAATGGAATATTGTATCTCCCAAAGCGCCTCCTTGGTAGCGTTATCGAATTCAATCATAAAATTATCTCCAAAGTCCGCTTGTAAATCATAAACAGCCCCGTCTACGGCCATAATTGCATCTAAGTGGTCCAATGCTCTCTGCAGCGTTTCCTTGTTAATGTTAATCACTTGATGCCGATCGTTTTGTTCGTATGCTCTAAAAAGCAAGGCCTTTGCAGCTAGCGCGTGTGCCGCATATTTTGTTGGTCGACCTTTTTCAGCTTGGGTCTCAGGCAAAATAGCTGCCGCATCTTCGAAATTTTGAATAATCCAATCCCATAAAGGCAAATCATTCGCCATGCCATCCGGTCGATTCGAAATACCTTCTACCACTACTGCGTCAGAAGGTGTGTTCTCGTCAATTATGGGCACATATTTCCATCTTAGTTTCATACCAAGGTAGATCCATCCGCGTAGAAATTTCATTTCTGCGATTCGCTGATCCTTATTTGGAAACGTGGACGCATCTACCGCATTCAGTAAACGCAAAGCAATGTTTGCTCGGCTAATCCCAACATAACCGCGGTACCAAGGACCGTCGTTATTGCCGACGTTTGGTGTTACACCGGTAAAGGTTTCCATTTCGTACCACGGTGTTTGATCACTCAAACCACCACCTCCCTTATAAGCGTCATCTGAACGAACAGATTGAATCCAGGGATTGTGTGTGTCTGCAAATCCCAACGAAGACATGTGTGAATAGGCGGCCACTACAAAACTTTCTATTTGAGCAGGGTCTTCTGCTTGACTTTGCGATAAAACACCCTTGGTGTCGACCTCTAAAAATTTCTGACACCCCGCTGATAAGATCAGTAAAGTCAGGGTTATATACAATTGAACTGTTTTCATCATAATAAGATTAGAATGTCACATTAACTCCTACAAATAATGTTCTTGGCATTGGGTAACCAAAACCCGGATTTTCGGGATCTCCCCCTGTAAACCGGTCATCTCCCCAAGTTTTCTTCAGCGTAAACAAGTTTTGACCTGATACGTAAAGTCGAAGTCTGCTTAAGTGCCAAGAATCCATCCACTTTTGAGGGAATGTATAGCCGATATCTAATGTTCGCAACTTGATATAAGATCCGTTTTCAATAAAGTAGGTTGATAACCTTTTTTCTCCATTTGCATCACGCCTAGATAAAGCAGGGATGTCTGAGTCCGGGTTATGAGGTGTCCACGCGTCTAGTATGCGACTGGGATGATTCCGGTCATTCTGAACTCCGATATTCCAGAAATCGCTTAGTTCTTTCCACGTATTACGAACATCATTCCCAAATACGCCTTGAAGGAAAAAGGTTATATCGAAATTTTTGTAACGCGCCTCGAAATTTAAGCCTGCCATTAAATCAGGATCGGTAATCGCAATCCATGTACGATCATAAATTTCGTTAATCACGCCGTCACCATCGAGATCCTTATAGCGAATCCTACCGACCCCTTTTCCTTGCTGTTGTGGCGCATTATCAACTTCTTCCTGGGTTTTGAAAATACCATCGGCTACCAATCCGTATAACGAGTTTAACGGCCGACCAATAATATCATCCGTTAAGCCATTTCCACCATAAGCAAAGCGAACATTTGCTGGTACATCGTGCACTTCATTTTTATAGGCCGAAAAATTCCCTGTGATCGTGTATGAAAAGTCATTTCTTGATTCCCCCCAGCTGAGCAAAAATTCGAAACCTTTGTTGGTCATATTGGCTCCATTCACCCACCGGTAACCTCCTTCTCCCAAGGCTGCAATGTAAGGCGGTTCAAAAAGCATATCCGTGGTCTTTTTGGTAAACCAATCAAAGGACCCCGATAAGCGATTATCAAGAAACGCATAGTCGACCCCTATATTGGTCTGCGTTGTTGTTTCCCATTTGAGGTCAGGATTCCCCAAACTACTCCTTCTGTAACCAGATGGAATATTACCTGAGGGATTCCCGCCTATTGCATAGGAGGTGCCATTCACATCCGGAACATAAATATCGGTGAATCTCCCCGTTAAAACAGGTTGTGAGTTACCATTTTTACCCCAGCTGGCGCGGAGTTTCAAATCTGATAAAAAATCAGCTTGTTTCAAAAATGCTTCATCTTTTAATCTCCATCCCGCTGAAAAAGCCGGGAAGTTACCATATCGATTATTCTCTCCAAAAACGGAGGCGCCATCACGTCTAAAAGTGGCCGACAGCAGATATTTGGATTTATAAGCATAGTTGATTTTTCCAAAGAAGGACAAAATACGCCGTTCGTTTCCCCCTCCCGCGAGGTCCCTTCTTTCTCCCGTAGCAGTAGATAGATAGGCATAAGCTCGGTCTTCCAGCAGAATCCCTTCGCGATATACATTTACACTTTCATTGGTAAATTTATAGGTTTCAATACCTCCTAAGATATCGAAGCGATTGTTATTCAACTCCAAGTTATAGACTAAGGTATTGGTCCAGGTTTGACCGATATCGTGCCAGTTGTTTTGTCTAACCCCATTTAAACTGCTGCTTTTGCCCCCTGCCTCTTCCCACTTCCGCTGGATATTTCGATCATACCACATACTGTAATCGACACCATATTGTGTTTTAAAGTTCAGGTTATCTAATATTTTCACATTAGCATAGGCAGTTCCCAAAACCTTCATAAAATTTCCAATGTTATCTTTATTAAGCATTAGGTCACGGATTGGGTTATTAAAGTCATCCATGCCTAACGGCATAGCTACACCACCCCAAGCTCCGTTGTTATCGTACACCGGAATGTTCGGAGGCATAACTAAAAATTCGTAAGTTCGGCTGACATCCCGAAAACGCAGATGGGTAAGCGTTAAATTTTCGCCGATCGTCACTCGTCCGTTGAGTAATTGGTATTCGTTATTAAAGCGTCCTGCCAAACGTTTAAAATATGAAGTAAGCTGTGTACCTTCGTTGTTATAATAATTCAAAGAAAAGAGGCTAGTCGATTTTTCACCTCCCCCCGTTATTGTCAACTGGTGATTGGTTTGAATCCCCTCCCTCGTCCCTTCCTTAAACCAATTTGTGTTTGATGAAGGCATTGTTTGAGCCGCATTTAACCACGGAATTGGTGTTACACTGTTTAGTACCGGGACACCATTGTTATCATAGTTCCAATCGTAATCATAAATCCGTATCGCAGTAGACGGATCATCCCCATCATTAACAGTAGCTTGCCATAGGCCACGCCCATAACCAACGGCATCGAGCATTTTTGGTACACCGGTAATCTTAGATGTTCCGACATAACCTTCATAGGTGATCTGTGTACCTCCTTTTTGTCCTTTCCTTGTGTTTACCAGAATAACACCCCCAGCTGCACGCGCACCATAAATAGAAGCGGATGACGCGTCTTTCAAGATCTGAATCGATTCAATATCATTAGGATTGATATCCCGAAGATTGATATTTACCGGTTGTCCATCAAGTACGATCAACGCCGGCGCAGAATTGAAGGAAGTAACTCCGCGAACCTGGATACCTACGTTTTCGGCCGGGTTACCATCGGTTGTGATCCGGACGCCCGGAATTTTACCTTGGAGGGATCGCATCACATTGGCGCTGGGTGTTTTCGTAAAATCTGCTCTTTTTATCAAGCTGACAGCTCCTGTTAAATCCGCTTTCTTTTGGGTCATGTAACCAGTTGAAACAACCACCTCTTCGAGTGCTTGCGCATCATCGCTTAAGGTAACCGTATACTCACGAACACTCGTCAACGTTAATTCTAAAACCTCTTTTCCGACATATGTAAATAGCAAATGCGTTGTGTTAATGGGCACATCCATTTCAAAACGTCCCAAGGAATCGGTTTGCGTGCTGGCGGCGATGCCCTTTACGGACACACTAACACCGGCCAACCGTTCCCCCGCTTCATCTAGTACACGACCAATGATTTTTCGGGTTTGCTGACGGGCATGCGCTTCGAAAGTTTGTGCACCGATCAGGTAAATGAGCAATGTGCCTACACATAACGCTCGTATAAAAGGTATAGGCAAAAGAGTCTCTCCTCTACAGCGCCATGCTGCGAGTCGTTGTAAAAAATTCATTAGCATAATGAGTTAAGTTTTCTAATTGGTTCGTTATTCGCTCCTATCGGGCGCAAGCTCAAACTTTCGATAGGAGCTTAACCTGAATTGAATGATTGTTTCATAAGTTTTTCATTAGCTTAATCGATTAAACAAATGTGTTTTAAATATCCCCGTTTCTAATTCTGTTTATCGTAATTTTATTAGCAAGTCTCTCTTTAAACGTTTAAGCAAACTGCTTCTGTGACCGTATCAAGGAGATTAGTAAGAAGAAAAATATTTGGCTTATAATGATACAATATTAAGCTTAATCGGTTAAGCAAGCAAATTTATTGTTCTACAAATTGTATCAATGATTCGTCTATTTGTCTCAAATAGAATAAATAGCAGAGAAGTAATAAAATAGTAAAGGGAGCGGTTAACCACTCCCCAATTACCAATTTCCTCATTTCCTATTTCAGTAAAAGCGATCTTTAAATTCCGGCGCCTACGGCGCGATCGAGATGCACATAACCGCCGTCTACATGGATTAATTGCCCCGTTGTATGGGAAGACTGGGGCGATAATAAAAACACGGCCATGGCTGCAATTTCTTCAGACGTAGTCATTCGATTTTCCAGTGGGATTCTGCTTGTTATTTGTCTAAGCGTTTCCTCTGGATTGTCTAAGGTTTGTATCCAGCTATCATATTGAGGTGTGGCACATTCTGCTACGACGATGGCGTTGACTCGAATATGATAAGGCAATAGTTCGACAGCCCATTCCCGCGTCAGTGCATTCCTTGCTCCATTGGAAGCTGCATAGGCGGATGTTCCTCCCTGTCCGGTTTCGGCCGTTTTTGAGCTAATGTTCAGAATCACCCCTTTATGCTCTTTGAGTGAAGGTAGCGCATAATGCGCCATAAGATAATAATGTACTAAACTATTATGAAGTCCTTTCAAAAACAACTCGTAATTTCCACTCTCTAAACTGACTCCATCGTTCAGTCCGGCATTGTTTACCAGCCCATCAATTCTACCGAACTTCCTTAAGGTCTGCTCCACAGCATTCTTACAGGCCTCTGCTTGGGTTAATTCGGCTTCCACACCGAAAGCCCGTCCACCCTGCGCAATAATTTCATCCACAACGGTATCATTGTCGGGCTTTTTTCTACCAATAATAACCGGTACAGCCCCTTCCTTTGCTAAGGTCACCGCTATACTTCGGCCAATACCTTTCGCTCCCCCTGTTACAATGATGATTTTATCTTTAAGTTTTAAATCCATTTGTTGTAGCTTTGAGCTATCAGCTTTCGGTTTTCAGCTTTCTGCTCAGCGAAATTAGCTGATGGCTGATATCCGATAGCCGACAGCTAATTAAAGTCTGTAAAATTCCTCTGCGTTTTTATACCATATCGCTTCTTGCTCCGCTAATGTTAGCGATCCGAGATGCTTATCTAACAAACTTACAACCTGTTCATATTGGGCCGCCACCAGGCAAACCGGCCAATCGGAACCGAACATAAGTCTGGAAGGGCCAAACGTATCCAAGAGATGATTGATATAAAATGAAAAATCATCCATCTTCCAGTGCTTCCAATTCGCTTCGGTCACCATGCCCGACAGCTTGCAATATAAGTTGTTATGACGCGCTAATAGGGCCATCTCGGTTGCCCAAGGTTCTGTCTTTTTAGCAGCGATGTAAGGCTTAGCTAAGTGATCGATTACAAAGCGTTGTTCACTATCGAAATGCGTAAGGAACTTAATGACAGCAGGTAATTGCTTAGGTTTAACCAATATATCATAACTAAATCCAAATTTGTGCAATGCTGCCACACCTCGGATAAAGGATGGACTCAACATAAAGTGAGGGTCGGGCTCTCCTTGCAAAATATGCCTGAATCCTTTCAATTTGGGAAACAGACTATAATGAGCCAAACGCTCTTCGATATGTGCAGTTTTCAAATCGACCCAGCCCACTACGCCTTTAATGAACGAGAATTGTTTTGCCAGATTCAGCAAAAAGTTAGTCTCCTGTTCAGACTGATCAGCTTGTACAGCTACGCAAGCATCGACTTCATTGGCTTGCAAAAGGCCCTCCAAATCCGTAGGTAAAAAGTCATGCTGGATAGCGGCCATGTCGTCTGTTATCCAAGCATCTTTCACAGCATTATAATTCCAAAAATGTTGATGCGAATCAATGCGCTTCATAAGCTTTTACTACTTGTTTAGAGGTGCCTAGACCTTCAGCTCCCAACTCCACTATATCCCCAGGCTTTAAGTATACGGGTGGATTAAATCCGAGACCCACTCCTGCCGGTGTTCCTGTAGAGATAACATCTCCAGGCAATAAGGTCATAAACTGGCTAATATACGAAACAATGAATGGTACTTTAAAAATTAGATTCTTAGTATTGCCATCTTGAACAACTTTACCATTAACACTGAGCCATAAACGGACATTATTTATATCGCTTATCTCATCTTGGGTCGCCAAAAAAGGACCTATAGGAGCAAAGGTATCGCATCCTTTTCCCTTATCCCATGTTCCGCCGCGCTCTAATTGATATTCTCTTTCAGAGACATCATTATGTAATACATAACCAGCAACATAATCCATGGCTGCTGTCTCTTCTACGTAACTCGCTTTCTTTCCAATGACAATACCAAATTCGACCTCCCAGTCCGTTTTAGTAGAACCTTTCGGTATAACGATCGCATCATTTGGTCCAACCATTGAAGTGGTCGATTTCATAAATATGATGGGTTCGGCAGGAATCTTCGCATTGGTTTCTTCTGCATGATCGCGATAGTTCAAACCAATACAGACAATTTTTGATGGCCTGGCAATCGGGCTGCCCAGTCGCGTTCCTTCGGGGACCTCCACTAAGGTTTCCTTATTTGCCTTTATAAACTCTTCTAAGCGAGCCAATCCATTTTCTTGGAAGAACTGCTCGTTAAAATCACCGCCGAAAGCGGATACATCGTAATTTTTTTCTTCTATCTGTACACCTATTTTTTCACGGCTAGGCTCACCGTAACGGATTAGTTTCATATTATTATTAGCTTTTAGCTTTTAGCTATCAGGCATCGGCCTTCAGCTTTAATTCGTTTTCAATTGGCCGAAAGCTGACTTCTGAAAGCAGAAAGCTGTTAATTATTCAACTTAATAAAGCCTCCATCAATTGGATAGTCATTGCCCGTAATGAAATCAGCTTCGTCAGAACATAGATAAAGTGCTAACGAGGCTATTTCCTCCGGTTTAGCCATCCGTCCAATGGGCTGGCTAGCGGCTAATTTAGCAAACATTTCTTCTTCTTTGCCCGGATAATTTTTAGCAATAAAGCCGTCCACAAAAGGTGTATGTACTCTTGCCGGCGAAATACTATTACAGCGTATCCCATAATCAATATAATCACGAGCAACCGACAATGTCATCGCAGCAATAGCACCTTTGCTCATGGAATAGGCAAATCGATCAGTAATACCAACCTGTGAGGCAATTGATGCCAAATTCAGAATGGCACCCTTTTTTCGCTCTTTCATCAAGGGGATAACACTAAACAAAGCATTATAAGCTCCTTTGACATTCACACTGTAAACACGTTCGAAATCTTCCACTTTACAGTTTTCTAAATTGCCGACATGAGCAATACCGGCATTATTCACCAAAATATCCACCGCTCCGATTCCCTGCACAACCGCTAGCATTTCGCTTTGATCGCTCACATTCACAGCGTGAGAGAAAGCCTTCCCACCGGCTTCCTTAATCTCGTCTCTAACAGCCGAAGCCGCTGACTCATTAAGTTCTAATATATGCACTTCAGCCCCCTGCTTTCCAAACAACAAGCTGATTGCTCTTCCGATACCACTTCCCCCTCCTGTAATAATCGCTTTTTTTCCAGTTAAATCAAACATCATATTTTATTTTTAGCTATCGGCCTTCAGCATTCAGCTTTCAGCCCCTTTATACCTCTCACCTTACACCTTATAAAGACACCCCCCGTCTCCAAGGGATAAAATCGTCTTGCCCTAATTTCACCGCTTTAGGCACTTGTTTCCCACTGGCCACCTCTATTACAAAATCCAAAATTCGTTCGGCAGCCTGCTCGATGGTTTCTGTACCTTCGATGATCGTGCCGCAGTTAATATCGATAATGTCTGGCATCTTTTCGAAGGTCTTTGTATTGGTCGACAACTTAACGACGGGCGCAATTGGATTGCCCGTAGGTGTACCTAAACCCGTCGTGAACAGTACAACATTCGCCCCTGCTGCCACCTCGGCCGTGGTACTCTCTACGTCGTTTCCCGGCGTACACAAAAGGTTCAATCCAGGTGTGTTGGCTAATTCCGGATAATCGATCACCGCTTGCACCGGCGAAGTTCCTCCTTTTTTTGCTGCGCCTGCGGATTTAATCGCATCGGTTATCAGACCATCACGAATATTTCCAGGTGAAGGATTGGCATAAAAACCACTGCCATCTTGCTCTGCCTTCGCATTGTAAGTTTTCATCAATTCCATGAACCGAAGGGCTGTTTCCTCGTCTTTACAGCGATCGCTAAGCTCCTGCTCTACTCCGCAAAGCTCCGGAAATTCGGAAAGTATAACAGATCCGCCTAAGGTTACCAGCATATCGGATAGATAACCAAGCGCAGGATTCGCTGAAATACCGGAAAACCCGTCGGATCCACCGCACTCTAAACCGATACACAGCTTATCTAAACCTGCCGGCCTTCTTTCTTGTTGATTAGCTTGAATCAGACCCGTGAAAGTATGCTTCAAGGCCTCCTGAAGCAGCACACTTTCAGATCCGATTTTCTGTTGCTCAAAAACATATAAGGGTCTATCAAAATGTGGATCACGTTTTGCAATCTCGGCTCTCAAAATACTCGCCTGCGCATGTTGGCAGCCTAAGCTTAGGACGGTGGCACCTGCTACATTAGGATGCGTTATATAACCTGCTAGCAGACCGCACAAAGCATCTGAATCCATGCGCGTTCCACCACAACCCATATCATGATTTAAAAATTTAATGCCATCTACATTCGGAAAAAGCTTGTGATGCCGGTGCGATTCCTTTACATCCCGCAGATCCACCGACAATAACTGCTCGATGGAGGCACCGGTCTTATAGAGCGAGATCAATTGCTCTACTTCCGGTTCATAACTTTTGGCTTTTTTAAAGCCAAGCTTTTCCTCAAAAGCTTCCTTCATTACCAATACGTTCCGATTTTCACAGAAAACTAAGGGGATAACCAACCAATAATTTCCTGTTCCAACTGTTCCGTTGCTACGATGATAGCCAAGAAAGCTACGGTTTGAAAAGCGGGAAACATCCGGTTTATGCCAGTCTAGTTTTCGTTTCCCTAGTTTAAAATCGTTTGCTGCGTGATAAATGTTTTCGGTGGTAATTGCCTCTCCTTTGCCGATTGCTCTATTCGTTTTTCCTACCAGAACGCCGTACATATGTATTTCCTGCTCCGGTGCCATCTCCTCTATCGTGAATTTATGCTTTGCAGCTACCGCGCCAGGTAGCACGAAACTATCACCATTAAAGTGAATTGATTCACCGGCAGGCAGGTCCTGCAACGCCACCAGTACATTATCCGATGGATGTATTTGCAAATATTTTCGTATTGTTGTCATTTCCAGTGATCAGCTGTCAGCCTTGGGCGATCAGCTTTTTGTTTCGATTTATTTTTGCCAATATGCCTATAGCATAAAGCCTTATAATTTAAAAATTTCCTCCATCAACAACCACTTTTCACCTTCTTTTGCTTGTGGCAACGGTTGTTGGTATTTCCACATTAAAGCTTCCCATTCCTGTACTTTCGGATTGTTTGCGTCCATCTCCGCTTTTTTATCAAAGCTAAAATCATCCGTAACCTCCATGATCATAAACAAACGGTTAGCCAATCGGTATATGCGCATATCGATGACTCCCGCTGTTAAAATCGACTCCCTGATCTCAGGCCAAATAGCCCGATGATGCTGCTCATATTCTTTTATTAGATGATCATCTTCTTTGAGATCAAGTGCCAATGCGTATGTTTTCATTTTGCAAAGTCAAAATTCAAAAGTAAAAATTCAAAAGCCTGCCTCCCGGAGGGATGGTAAAAAGGCCCATTCACTCATTCAACGCTCATCATTCCTCACTCATCACTCATCACTATTTAACTACTTCCCTACTCAACCATTTAACTGCTATTGAACTACCTAGATCCTATACCCTTTCCATCCATAGTAAAAGACAACCAAAAAACATATTAACGGAACCAGATAAGCAATTTGTATACTGTTTGCCGCAACGGAGACGAGCCCCATCAACAAAGGAACAACAGCCCCACCAATGATTGACATCACCAAAAAGGAAGAAGCAATCTTTGTTTCTTCACTTGTAAGATTTTGTATACCGAGTGAAAAGATGGTTGGATACATAATGGACATAAAAAAAGGAACGGCAACAAGTGCATACAAAGCCACGGTGCCTGAACTAAACACGGCCACCAACAATAGCAAAGTGCATAACAAACCATAAGCCGCCAATAAACTAGCCGGTTTAATATAACGCATTAAGAAAGTGCCGCTGAAGCGACCTAACATGAAACCAACCATCGCTACTGATCCAAACAAATAGGCCGCATTTTTTTCTCCCATATCGGTCACATGATTAGCATAGCGTATAAAAAAACTACCGACGCCCACTTGTGCACCCACGTAGAAAAATTGGCTGACAACTGCCCATAAAAAATGCTTATGCTTAAATATCTTCAATGAAAAATTCGTCCCAACAGTGTGCGTACCATCCGATTCCTCCTCTTGACTTTCCGGAAGCTTGGTGACAACGAATAAGAGTAAAAGGGCGACTACAATACCGGCGATAACAAGATAGGGTACTTTCACCGTATCGGCTTCCGACTGTAAATACGAATTCAACGACTCGGGGCTCATAGCGGCTAATTTTTCGGGACTATGTTCGATCCCTGAAAGAATGAATCTACCACCTAAAATAGGTGCTACCACGGCGCCCAAACCATTAAACGATTGAGCAAAATTTAGCCGTTGTGTGGCGGTTTCCTTATCACCTAGTACGGCTATATACGGGTTAGCCACCGTTTCCAGAAAGGTTGCCCCTGCTGCAATGACGAAAATAGCCGACAGAAAAAAGATATAGTTCCTTTCAGAGGCCGCAGGAATAACCAGGAGTGCTCCTATCGCGTAAAGAATCAATCCAAGTAAAACTCCCTTTTTATAACCGAACCGTTGCATATATAAACCCGCCGGAATAGCTACTACGAAATAGCTTATGTAAGCAGATGTGTCGATCAATGAAGACTGTAGATCGTCTAAGGCAAAGGCCTTTCTCAAGTGTGGAATTAATATGGGATTTAAGTTATGAAGCAGGGCCCATAGAAAGAACAATGAAGTAACTAAAATGATGGGTATCAGCACACCTTTTTTCGACATAAAATAATATTAGGTTCAGTTTTAATCAAAATAATTTATCCTTATTGGTAAAGCCAACTACAAATTAAGGAATTTCACTTTTTAAATCCCTTGCTCATTTTAGCCAATCATTAAGCTATTTTAGCATATTTGTTTTATATTTGCCTGATTAGCTGACCATACAACTGAATAGATTGGATATTGTTTCGCATTAAGCAGTTGACGTTAATCACCTAATATGTAAAATAATGAAACCTCAATTACTCAAGCTAAGTACGGCACCTACGCAATCTTTCAGCGTCCGCCAGGACTTTGTTCCCTATATTAATAATAGATGGCATTATCATGCGGAGGTAGAACTCATTCATTTTTACCGAGGAAAAGGAACACAGTTTATTGGAGATCAAATCAATCACTTTCATTCAGGGGATATCGTTTTGGTTGGATCTCAGCTACCCCACTATTGGCGATTTGACGATCACTATTTTGATGAGCAAAATGAGGATCGGGCCGATGTTCGAGTCGCTCATTTCAATGAACACTTCTGGGGTCGCGACTTTTTGGAACTTCCCGAAAACATAGCCATTAAGCAGTTGCTCGAAAAGGCACGAAGGGGCATTCAGGTAACAGGGCAAGCTAAACAGAAAGTAAGTACCTTGTTAGAACAAATGCTTCATTCGGAAGGAACCCGACGGATTATTTTATTAATGGAGGCCCTACATGCAATTGCTTCCGATTCCTCTTATCGGTTGATTTCATCCATTGGCTTTCATCCAAACTTGCAAGATGAAGAGAAAAAAAGAATCAACAGCATATTTGACTACACCTTAGCTAACTTTCGTCAAAAGATTAGCTTAGAAGATATATCAGCTATCGCCGGCATTAGTTCTAACTCTTTTTGTAGGTATTTTAAAGCAAAAACAGGTAAAACCTATTCTCGCTTTCTCTTGGAAATCCGCGTTGGCCATGCCTGTAAATTACTGATTGAGAATAAAATGAGTGTCAAACAATTATGTTACGAAAGTGGATTCAACAACTTCGCAAGTTTTCACAAATACTTTAAACAGATAACAGAAAAAAGCCCTTTGGCTTATCAAAAGGCTTTTTTGGAGAAAGCTTAGTTTTGCTGTAGGCAGTAAGCTGTAAGCGGTCGGCTATAGGCTTGTGCTGCTGCTACTACTTAACTACTCTCCTACTTAACTACAAACTAATTAAAGCCATTCATCGCTCATCATTCATAATTCAACACTAATAAAACCCTACTTAACGACTCAACTACTTAACTACTTAACGACTCTCCTACTTAACTACGAGCTCACCTTAACGTGTTCCATCACAGGCACCCCGGAAATAACCAACGGATTCGGCTATACCAGCTAATGGATCTTTCATATCTTTTTCATACTCCAAGCTACAAGAGCCTGTGTAGTTTACTTTTCGTAACATTTTCACATAAGCGGGGATATCAATCACCCCACGCCCCAGCTCGCAGGTTTTACCGTCCTTTGTTGCTGCGGTGACATTTTTTAAATGCATATCAAAAATGCGCTTGCTGTATTTTTGCAGGTCCGCTACCGAATCGCGACCGTCCCGTTTGTTGTGTCCCATATCAAAGCAGATGCCCAATCGTGGATCCAAATTCTTTATCAAATCATAAATTACCGATGCATTTGGGTAAAGCTTATCTTCCGGTCCATGATTGTGAATGGCATAGCGAATGTCATATTCCTTTGTTTTTTCGGCGACATACGCCAGATCTTCATGATTAGGGATACCGATAATTAAGTTTACACCAACCCGTTTAGCATAATCAAAACCTTTATCAATCTCTTCTCTGGTTTTCATATAAATAGGTCCTACCGCGTAACCGGTAACATCAAAGCTTTTCAGTTTCGCATGAAAAGTCGCTATTTGCTCGGCTGTACTATTATATGGTAAATGAAAATCCTTGATGCACAAATAGTGTACATCTACTTTCTTCATCATCTCCAGCGATTGATCTAAGTTAAAATTAACGAAACTATAACCTGCAATTCCAAGTTTGAAAGGTTCGTCTTTCGCATGCGCTCCTCCAAGTGGTTTAGCTTCGACACTATTATATACGCCGTCTACAAGTGTTGCACTTACTGCTCCTATTATACTTTTCTTTAAAAAATTTCTTCTCGGGTTCATTATCTAGATTTATTTCTTCTTGGCCAATTCCAAGGCCTTTGTAGTTACATAATATTTGGCGATCATATTAGGCACTTCCCAGTCGGGCAGTTTACCTTCTTTCAAATAACTTAGGTAGTTACTGGTCACTTGCCCAAAATGCTCCTCGTGATTAGTCTTTAACACTTCCGGTATATTAATCTTATAATAACCTGCTTTCAATTTTTCAGCAGCTACACCGGTGTATTGCTTAGCAATTTGCGCAACCGCTTCCTGTACAATTTTCTCGAAGTCCGCTTGCTCTTCCCCTACTGCTTCCAGATAGAGAACGGGCTTATAATTTTCTTCCTTACCTTGCTTAATGATCAAGTTCGCTTTTGATCCACGCATAATAGAATAGTGGGTATCGCCGGTACCTTCAGGAGCTTCAAAATTCCATTTCACCACCACTTTTGCATGCACATTCTTAATCGTATAGTTAATTTCGCCGTTAGCAAAAACCCCCAACTCGCCTTTCTCATTCATGTTACCTTTCAGCATATCGGGAAACTCTTCTTGCGTTGCTTTCTTGAATTGTGCGGCACCTAACCAGGTTGGCCAACGTTTAGCATTTAACAGCTTAATATCTTTTTTATAATCAATTACCTGTTCCGGAAATCCTTCCCATTGAACTAAATCGACCAAATGCGTAGTCACGTCCACAATACCCTCTCCCTGTTGATTCACATCAAAGAACCATGTAGGGCGGATGAGGGGCTTACCCGATACATTCTTGAAAAAATGATGCACACTTTCTTTGGTTATGGCCGGTTCGTCAAGCGTACCCCTTTGCAATTCGCCAAATAGCGCTGAAATTTGAGAGAACTCTTTTTGCAGGGTAGCTGTAATCTCAAAGCGTTCGGTCATAATATCATAAAGCAAGACCTTCTTCTCTTTAGCTGAGGCAAAAGCTTTTTCCAGTTTCTCAAAACCTGCTACATCGATGGCCATCGGTTTATCGGCCAGCACGTTCAATCCGGCGTCAATAGATTGGGTAATGTAATCTATTTTCTTTTGGTTATTTCCGGCGAGCACTACTACATTACCTTTTTTATCTGCTATCATTTTTTGAAGATAGTCCGTACCGGTATAAACTTCCTCTTTCCAATGAGTTGGATCTTCCATTCGCGTATTATAACTCTCAATTAGAGCTAAGTGCGCTTTTAGATCTTTACCATCTTCCGGTGCGTATACATGCACCACACTGTCAACATTCGGATACATAGACTTTTGCACCAGGGCGGCATGGAAATGTCCGGGATCCAGTGTAATTAAGCGGATGGCATTCGCATCGCTCTCTTGTTTTTCTTTACTCGACTGGTTATTACAGGCAACCATTGCTCCACCCAGTAGCAGCAGTCCCGCAGCCTTCATAAATTTGTTTTTAAACATTTGAATTTCCTATTTTAGCAAGTATTTGTTTTTCCTTTTAAAGCGTCGCGCTTTTTGCTTTTGAATTATTGATGCTTTGTTAGTTTTTTAAGGTATCAATGAGCCCTTCGGGGTTATTGATGCTTTGTTAGTTTTTTAAGGTATCAATGAGCCCTTCGGGGTTATTGATGCTTTGTTAGTTTTTTAAGGTATCAATGAGCCCTTCGGGGTTATTGATGCTTTGTTAGTTTTTTAAGGTATCAATGAGCCCTTCGG